>BBDR01000007.1 GCA_001312405.1 Clostridium sp. NkU-1
CCCAGCCAGCGCAGCCGACACCTCAGCCACACCCCACGCCGACACCCCAGCCAAGCCGCAGCCAACTCCCCAGCCGTTGCCGCAGCCGATTCCCAGGCCCCAGCCAACTCCTCAGCCATTGCCGCAGCCAATTCCCCAGCCTCCTGTCATTATGTGTATCTCCGAGGCAGAACAAAGCTTAAGTAATTATCTGAGGCTTTTATGGTTACAGCATGTATACTGGACGAGAATGGTTATCGAGAGCGTGGCTTTTGACCTTCCGGATGTGAAATTTGTAACAGATCGTCTGCTGGAGAATCCTAAAGATTTCGAAGAAGTATTGATTACGTTTTATGGGCAGGATAATGCCGCTAAATTTGCAGAGCTGCTGACAACCCACCTTACAACCGCCAATGAACTTGTTATGGCGATGAAGGAAGGCAATGCTGATGCTGCTTCCGATGCGGAAAAACGCTGGTACGATAACGCAGATCAGATCGCAACATTCCTCGCCGATATCAATCCCAATTGGTCGGACGATGACTGGCAGGATATGCTCTATAATCACTTGGCAATGACAAAGACAGAAGCGAATGACATCCTGACACAGAATTTTGAAGACGGCATCAATATATTTGCAGACATTGAAAGAGAAGCCCTTGAGATGGCAGATGTCATGACACAGGGAATCACACAACAGTTCATGCAGTTTTTTAGGTAGTTACAGGTATAGAAAAGAATGTATCCCAAAAGTCAATAAATGTCTTTTGGGATACATTCTTTTTTTTCTTATTAATATGGCAAATGACCGATGAAACTGGCAGACTAAACTTACATGTGATAAAATAATCATAAGCTTAAGGCAGTGTTTTTAATGCTGTGATTTTTAAATTCTAACAAAAGAACTGTATAGATTGGGAGAGTAAATGACAATTAGAGAATATAATCCAAAGGATATTGAGGAAATAACAGCATTGTTTTATGATACGGTCCATGTAATATGCTCCAGAGACTACACAAAGGAGCAGCTTGATGCGTGGGCATCAAAGGATATGGATCGGGAGGTCTGGGACCGCTCCTTAAAGGAGCATCATACGCTTGTGGCTGTAAAAAACGGCATGATCGTGGGATTTGGGGACATGGATGATACGGGTTATCTTGACCGCCTCTATATCCACAAGGACTATCAGGGCAGGGGATTGCGACCCTCCTTTGTGACAGGCTGGAAGCTGGTTTTCCAGATGGTACGGTAACAACACATGCTTCCATAACCGCAAAGCCGTTTTTTGAATCCCGTGGGTACAGGGTTTTCAAAGAACAGCAGGTTGAGCGGAAGGACGTTATTTTGACAAATTACGTAATGAAGAAATATTAGCAAAAACGCAAAAAAATCTTTCGGATGACGCTGTTTTCTTTCCTATATGGATATCACGATGAAACTCTACGGAGCGTAGATTGAAAAGCTCATGGCAAACAACTACAATGATAGGTAGAGAAGAAACACGGAATGTCAGAAAGATGGTGAAAATAAAATGGATAAATCTTCAAGAAAAGCCCTGAAAGAGCAGTATCATAATAGAAAAGCAGTTGGGGGAGTATATTGTATAAAATGCAGCGGCAGGGACGATGTATGGTTTCGGGCAACGAAAGATATGCGGGGAGCAAAAAACCGGTTTCTATTTTCCGTTTCAACGGATTCATGTCCTGAAATATGTATGATGGACGCATGGAAGGAGTCCGGAGCAGCCGGATTTTCCTTTGAAATTATAGAAGAAATAGAAAAAAAGGAAACACAGACGGATCGTGAATTTTCTGACGATGTAAATACACTGCTGGAATTATGGCTGGAAAAGAACCAAAAGCCTGGCTCTTGATTCCTGATAAGGAGGTAAAGCATGGAAAACAGTAAAGTAGGGAGCATAATCCGCACCTTGCGCCAGGAACACAATATGACGCAAAAGGAACTTGCGGATAAAATGAACCTTAGCGATAAAACCATTTCCAAGTGGGAACGGGGCCTGGGCCTGCCTGATATTTCGCTTATTCCGGAGCTTTCCAGGCTTCTTGGAATTGATACAATGAATTTACTGTCCGGCGATATGACTCCCAACAATTTAGCAGGAGGTAATATGAAGAATACGAAATACTTTGTTTGTCCCACATGCCAGAATATAACGCTTTGCACAGGAGATGCGGAAGTTTCATGCTGCGGCAAGAAACTGGCAGCCCAAACCCTGAAAAAAGCGGAAGAAAGCGAAAGGCTGACCGTTCAGGTGCTGGAAGATGACTGGTATATCACCAGTGGACATCCTATGAATAAAGAGCATTACATTTCCTTTGTGGCTTTGGCTTCAGGTGACCGGATCCAGATCATCAAGCAATATCCAGAATGGAATTTAAATGTGCGCATTCCCAAAAGAGGCCATGGAATGCTGATATGGTACAGTACGGATGATGGCTTACGGTATCAGTTGTTAAAGTAAGTGTGGTCCTGAAGTGCAGAAAAAAAGCACAGGGAGGTCAATGCCCCCTGTGCTTTTCCTTGCGTTTTTCCTGCCGCAGTTCAAATTGACGCTCTTTCTCAGCTTCCCGCTGTTCCCGGGAATGGAATTTGCGTTCCGATTTTAACTGCTCCTGTTGAAGCTTCAAAGCCTGCTGCGCCTTTGTTCCAACCCCGGTGTTTTGCAGATGTCTGTCGATTTCCCTCCGCATTCTCTTGGGATTGATGCGCTTTTCAGTCATTGATGATGCTTCCAGAGATGGACTAAACCGCAGTCTGTCGTAGTTTCTGAGTATGAAATCGTAGATTTCATAGTCCTTGGGTTCCGCTCCAAAAGTGATTTTGCAAACCTCATATCTGCCTTCAAATTCTCGCTCACAGATGCCTACCCAAAAGGGCTCCTCAAAAAATACAGTCAGCCTGGAACCAGTCTTTCTCATGATAAAATCCTCCTAATTTATATGCCTTACAAAGAATGGACAACCAAGGAGGCAGGTTACTGACAGCTGACGCTGCGTCCGGACTACCGACCGGAACTGTGTTTTTATCTTTGCATTGTATATTTTAACACGTATGGCCTGACTTTGGAACCTGATTTTTTATCAGATTTTTTTACCAGTTTCACTGCTTCATACCAGAATACTGCGAAAGCAGCAATGCCTATAGCAGTGAAAAGCATGGAAGCAGACAGGGGAGCCAGTTTTAAAAATCCATTTAATGGAGAATACAGGCTGATCCCAACCATTAAAAATGTTCCAAAGTTCGCCGCCCACATCACCTTGTCTCCTGCAAGACGTTTTATAGACTGGACTGCAAAATCATGGTCAGAGCTGTTTACCTGTACCAGGAACAAATTGGAAAGCATGATAATGGTAAGCCCCATTGCACGGGCTGCAGGTGCATTTACTTCATTGCCGCCAAGTATCGTATAATAGGTGCAAAATGAAACGGCGAATATGACCAGTCCCTGCAGGATACTTTTGAAAAGAAGGGCCGGAGTAAGCAGCTTTTCTTTCGGATCACGGGGCCTGCGTTCCATAATATCCGTTTCAGCCGGCTGCCTTTCCAGTACAATGGAGCAGGTCGGATCAATCAACAGCTCAAGCAGCACAACATGCAGTGGCAGCAGCAAAAGTGCAGTGGGCGCGATGCCAAGCATAGGGGCAAGCAAGGATGTAAATGCAATGGGGATGTGGATGGTAAATACATAGCCGACCGCTTTTCGGATGTTGTCATAGATGCGTCTGCCATCCTTCACAGTCTCCACAATGGTGGTAAAGTTATCATCCATCAAAATCAGGCCCGCGGCTTCACGGGAAACCTCGCTGCCCCGCTTGCCCATGGCAATGCCAATATCGGCGTACTTCAGTGCGGGGGCATCATTCACCCCATCCCCTGTCATGGCAACGATTTCGCCGTTTTCCTTAAATGCCTTAACAATCCGCATTTTGTGTTCCGGCATGACACGGGAGAAAATCGAAACATCCTTTACCTTGTCACGAAGCGCCTCATCACTCATTTCATTTAGCATATCACCGGTAATAATATGGCCGCTGTCAGGCATATTGATTTTTTTTGCAATGGAAGAAGCGGTAATGCCATTGTCGCCTGTTATCATCACCACACGGATACCGGCCCTGGTGCAGACGGCTATATCGGCTTTTACACTTTCCCTTGGAGGATCGGCAAGCCCGATTAAGCCGCAGAGTATCAGGGAGCAGCCGGTGATTTCAGCCGGTATTTCTGCTTCACATTGGAGTTTTGCGGCAGCGACTGCAATGACTCGAAGGCCTTCCATGGACATTTCCATGATTTTGTGTTCAACGATTTCTCTTTCTTCACCGCTGAGATTGCAGATGGTCAGAATCCGCTCAGGAGAGCCTTTTGCTGCAATGACCAGCTCTTCGTTTCTGCGCCAGACATGCCCCATCATTTTCTGCTCGTTGGTAAAGGTGTATTCGCCCACCAGTTCCCCGCTGAAAAGATGATCCCTGGTGATGCCAAGTTTGCTGCAGTGGGAAAGCATGGCTTTTTCCATGGGGTCATAAGCGTCTGTTTCACAGCCAAGTCCCATGGTTTCACATAAGGCATGATCATCACCATCCAGTGTCCATACATCCTGCACTGCCATTTGATTCATGGTAATGGTTCCGGTTTTATCAACGCAAAGTACCGATACCGCGCCCAATGTTTCCACAGAGGGCAGCTTACGCACCAAAGACTGTTTTTTTGCGAGGCGCCATGCACCCATAGAAAGAAAAACTATGAGAATAACCGGAAATTCTTCGGGTATCATGGCCATGGCAAGGGTAATGCCGGAAAGTATACTTTCAATCAGCCGGTCGTGAAAGTCATAGTACGGAATATTGAACCACGTGAATATTCCCACAAGGATAAACAGCACTGCAGCAATGCCGGCACAAAGCTTAATAAGGCTGCGGGTCTGCTTTTGCAGAGGGGTATCCTCATCCGGCGCCGCGGCCACATTTGCCCCGATTTTACCGTATTCCGTGGCAGCGCCGATCTTATCCACACAAACGGTTGCTGTCCCCTGGGTGACCAGGGTGCCTGCATAGCAATAGTCCCTGCGCCAGTATTCGTCCGCCGGACCGGCGTTTTCTGCAGGCAATTTCCAGACGCACTCTGCTTCGCCGGTGAGAGAGGATTCATCGACGCATAAGTCGTTACACTTTACTATCATGCCGTCTGCAGGAATTTTGATGCCCTCACAGATCATCATCAGGTCGCCGGGTACAAGGTTAACACTGGCAATGACCTGTTCCTTATTGTCGCGGATCACTGTCACATGAGGGGCTGACAGATCCTTCAGCGCTTTCAGCGTTTTGTCGGTTTTCCATTCCTGTATGACATCAATGCTGATCATGCCCACTACAAAGATGAGCATGACGGCACCGTCTCTGGGCTCACCCAGAATGAAATAGATAATTGCAGCAACAATCAGCAGTAAAAACATTGGCTCACAGATAATGTGAACAACCTTTCGAAAGAAGCTCTCCTTTTTCTGGGGTGTCAGTTCGTTCCTGCCGTATTGCTCCTGCAATTCTTTTGCTTCGGCAGATGTTAAACCTGCCATGTGACCTTTGTTGTTTGTCATAAAAGTTACCTCCGTTTCAGCCTTTCGGCATTCGTTTGATAGCTCTATGGCACTTCATTTTCGGGGTCTATGTTCCATTTTGGTATGAAAAAACACACCTATGGAACATATTATGAAAACAAAAATGTTTTCATAATCGGATGGACGGCGCGAAAAGTTACGCCTTTTTATGAGAAGACTGCCTCTCATAAACCATACTACTGTCCCACAGATGTGCAATAATTGCAATCTGTTGCCGCATAGTAAGCGGCCCGGCCCCATGACCTTTGTAAAAAGGTTCATCGCCTGCTCAGTTTGTACCGTTGATCTCGCATCCATAGTTGGATGTAATGCAGTGCAAAGAGATTACAGAATATTATATGCACCGCTTTTTCGTTTGTCAACCAAGACGGGATTTTTTTTGATGGAGTTATGTTTTTTTTGTAAGATTATAAGAATTAGGCTGATCTGTCAAAGAATAAACCAAAAAAGTATTTATGCGGGAATCTGTCATATATACAAAGCTGGCAATAGGGATTCCAGGAGCTGCTTACTCAAGCTGACTGGGTTTGTGTTAATCGTAATAAGCTGTGTAGAAACTTGCCTTGGCTTATCCTGGAATTGCATAATGCTGCAATACTTGGAAATTGGTAATATAGCACTAAAAATTATATTGAAAAGATAATATATATAGTGATAATGATGATGATATTTATAAAAATATGAAATTAATTAGAAAAAAAATAATATAATAATTAAGAAAAAAAACAAAAAAAATGTTGACTTTTAAAATTTCGGCATGTTAGTATTTATCCATCAGTTAGGGGTTGGTCACAGATAGAAAGTAAATCCAAATCTAAAAGGTGAACAGATGAAAACTTGTTAATATCAGGAATCACAGTTGGATCGTGAATATGGCGTGAACATATACGAAACCTGCTTGGTTCCGGGGATTTTTATCCCTGGAATCAGGCGGGTTTTCTTTTTGGGGAGGATCAGGGAGATGAAGATTGTCAAATTTTTAAATAATAATGCCGCACTGGTCTTAGACGGGCAGGAGCGTGAATTGGTTGTCATGGGAAAAGGAATCGCTCATTCAGCACATAAAAATGAGGAGATATCACGTGAATTGATTGATAAAATATTCATTTTAGACGACCGGTCACAGCTTGCGCAGTATACTCAATTATTTTCGGAAATACCAGATGGGATTTTTGAATTGGCCGGCCGTTTTGTAACGAAAGCCAAAAAGGATTTGAACCGTACCTTGCAGAATTCTCTTGTCATATCCCTTGCAGACCATTTAAACAGTATGGTTGAGCGCGGGAAGCTGGGGGCATATCTGGAAAACAGAATGCTTTGGGATATCAGGAAAATGTATCAGGATGAGTTCCGCCTAAGCAGGGAGATGGTGGCGGAATTTAATAAGCTCTATGATACCTTGTATGATGATCATGAAGCAGCAACCCTTGCCATGCATTTTGTCAATGCGGAATTGGAATCAGGCATGGAAAATGCAGGAAAGATAACAAAGCTCATTGGCGAGATTTTAAATATAGTAAAATATCATTTTTTAATTGATTATGACGAGGAAAGCTATGCTTATTACCGTTTTGTGACCCACTTGCGTTTTCTGGCCCAACGGATTTTCCAGGGTTCACAATTAAATGATGCCGATATGAGTCAGATGCTGAAAGGCCACTTAAGCGAACGCTACGAAGATACGTTTCAGTGTGTGAAAAAGATCAGGGATTTTTTTTGGAACCATTATCATTACTGTTTTACAGAGCAGGAAGGATTATACCTGTCTATCCATATCATTAAGATCCTTGATGATAATATAAAAACAAATTAGAAAGGGGAGATTTGCCGTGGGAAAGTATGAGGAACTGGCAAAGAAAATCGTCAAAGAAGTAGGAGGGGAAGAAAATATTGCGTCTTTGACCCATTGCATTACCCGTCTTCGCTTTCAGTTAAGGGATGAGAGCAAGGCAAACGATGAAGTTTTGAAGAAAATGGAAGGCGTTGTTACGGTTATGAAAAGCGGCGGTCAATACCAGGTGGTAATTGGGAACCATGTACCTGCCGTATACGAAGAGGTCTGTCTGGCAGCTGGAATCAGCACGGAAGGGGGCGGCGCAGAAAGTACATATAAAAAGAGTGCGTTTGACCGGCTGATTGATATCATCAGCGGCTGCTTCCAGCCGTTTCTTGGAGTTCTGTCAGCGGGTGGTGTTATAAAAGGATTAAATGCACTTTTTGTATTTCTTGGCTTTTATTCTACTTCGTCCGGATCTTATGCGATGCTCAATGCCATCGGTGATTCTGTTTTTCAGTTTATGCCTTTGATTATTGGCTTTACTGCAGCGGCAAAGTTTAATGTAAGTAAATTAACAGGTATGGCCCTTGGCGCGGCCTTATGTTATCCCAGCATTCAGTTATCTGCCATACAGGGAGGGGAACCGTTAGGCGTTTTATTTGAAGGAACGATTTTACACAGCGCTTATTACTTCAAAGCGTTTGGGATTCCCTGGGTAGCCAATAATTATTTAAGCAGTGTCGTTCCGGTTATTATTGTGGTGTGGTTTGCGGGTTATGTGCAGAAAACAGCAAAAAAAGTAATTCCTGAGATGCTCCAGACTTTTTTTTGTTCCCTTTGCCGTGATGGTTGTCTCCATGGCTGCCGGATTTTTACTCATAGGACCTGTGGTATCTGTTGCAACAAGTCTTTTGAGCACAGGATTTGCCTCTCTATTTGCGGCTTCTCCTGTTTTATTTGGTATCCTGATGGGGTTCATATGGCAGATTCTGGTTATTTTCGGCCTGCACTGGGCGGTCATTCCCATGGCTATTATCCAGTTGTCTGAATTTGGCTACAGCAATGTATTAAATGGAAGCTTTGGCGCAAGCTTTGCACAGACTGCATGCGTACTGGCCATGTACTTTAAACTCAAAGATGAAAAAACAAAATCCCTTTGTATCCCTGCTGTGGTTTCCGGCATCTGCGGAGTAACGGAGCCTGCCATTTATGGTATTACACTTCCTAAAAAGCTGCCATTTATTTTCTCTATGATCGGCGGTGCTGCGGGCGGCGCTGTGATGACTGCCATGGGAACTAAGTCCTATACCATGGGAGGTCTTGGAATCTTTGGTGTTTTAAATTTTATTAACAATGCAACAGGAGATGCAAGCGGAATGTTTAATGGTTTTGTGTGCATCATTGTTTCTTCCCTGGTAGGATTTTTGCTTACGTTCTTTTTCTGGAAAGACAAGGAAACGCCGGATGAGGAAATAAAGGAAAGCGATGAATCAGCAGGTACACCAGATGGTTCCGGGGAGATTCTTTCCATAGAGGTTCTTTCTCCGGTAGAAGGCGAAATTGTCCCATTGGAAAATCTGGAAGATGCTGCATTTTCCAGCGGCACATTGGGAAAGGGGATTGCGGTAAATCCATCAAAAGGAGTGATTATTTCTCCGGCAGATGGTGTGATCACTGCTTTTTTCCATACAAAACATGCTTTGGGCATTAAGGCTGACAATGGTCTGGAGATCCTGATTCACGTTGGAATGGATACCACAAGATTGGATGGAGAAGGTTTTACCGCTAAGGCAGGGCAGGGACAGAGAGTAAAAAAAGGCCAGGTCTTATTGGAGTTTGATATGGATTTTATTCAATCAAAAGGATATTCATTAGTGACACCGGTATTGATTACAAATTTAAGTGAACATGACGGCATGATTTTGTGGAAAGAAAAGAAGATCACTACAGAGGATTGCCTGATAGGAATTGAGAGAGCAGCTGTCCGGCAATGATCTTTTATGTCAGAAGAACATGATCAGGAACTGATAGAGGAAAGGAGTTATCATATGGCATTTAGAAAGGATTTTTTATGGGGCGGTGCAACTGCTGCCAACCAATGTGAAGGAGGATATGCAGAGGGAGGCAGAGGCCTTGCCAATGTGGACGTGGTTCCCCATGGCAAAGACCGCTGGGCTGTTGTTACCGGAGACATGAAAATGTTTGATTTTGATGAGGAACATTACTATCCGGCAAAAAAATCCATTGATATGTATCATCATTATCTTGATGATATTAAATTATTTGGGGAAATGGGGTTTAAAACTTATCGCCTTTCCATCGCATGGAGCAGAATATTTCCAAACGGAGACGATGACATTCCCAATGAAGAAGGGCTGAAATTTTATGAAGCTATTTTTAAAGAATGTCATAAGTACGGCATTGAACCCCTTGTTACTTTGGTGCATTTTGACTGTCCTATGCACTTGATCACAGAATATGGCGGCTGGAGAAACAGAAAGGTCATCGATTTTTTTGTAAATTACTGTAAGACCGTATTTACCCGCTACAAAGGACTGGTCAAATATTGGCTTACTTTTAATGAAATTAACATGATTTTTCATGGCCCTTTTATGGCGGCAGGATTATATTTTGAGGAGGGGGAAGACAGAACCAGGATTCAGTACCAGGCAGCTCATCATGAACTGGTCGCCAGTGCGTTGGCAGTAAAAATGGCTCATGAGATCGATCCTCAGAACAAGGTAGGCTGTATGCTGGCGGCGGGACAATATTATCCCTTCACATGCAAGCCTCAGGATGTATGGGCGGCACTCGAAGGAGATAGAGAGGGATATTTCTTCGTTGATGTGCAGGCAAGAGGTGAGTACCCTCAATATGCCTGGAAACGCTTTGAAAGAGAGAAAATCAAGCTGGATATAACAGACGACGATTTGAAAATATTGAAAGAAACGCCGGTTGACTTCATTTCTTTTTCTTATTATTCATCCAGAGTAGCCAGCGGGGATCCAACTGCTGTGGGAACAACAGAAGGCAATGTGTTTGCCTCCCTGAAAAATCCTTATCTGGAAGTGAGCGGGTGGGGCTGGCAGATCGACCCTCTGGGACTTCGCATCACTTTAAATGCCTTATATGACCGTTACGAAAAACCACTGTTTATCGTGGAAAATGGTTTAGGTGCGAAAGATGTGGCCGATGTAAATGGATATGTAGAAGACGACTACCGCATCGAATACCTGAAATCCCATATTGAGGTCATGAAAGATGCGGTTGAAATCGATGGTGTGGACTTAATGGGATATACGCCTTGGGGCTGTATTGATTTAGTGAGTGCTTCCACCGGAGAGATGAGTAAACGCTATGGATTTATTTATGTAGACCTTGATGATTCAGGAAATGGAACCGGAAAACGCTCCAGGAAAAAATCCTTTTATTGGTATAAGAAAGTCATTGCTGCTAATGGGGAAGATCTGACCTGCTGAAACCGGGAAAATGCGCCAGGTCTGTCAAGAGGGGGCGGGCTGGCTGCTTTCCGGCGAAATGGTCATGAGGAGTATGTAATATTAAGGATGAGGAGAATAATATATGAAAAAAATTACCGGATATATATCAGCGCTTTTACTTGGAACCATGTTTTTGACCGGCTGCCAGACAGCATCTGTGAAGCAGCCGGAAACGGCAGTAACAGCAACACAGACTGAAACAGAAAAAGTATCGGAAGAAGAGCCTGCGGCAGTGGTTGATACAGTAACACTTTATATTACACGTCACGGTAAGACCATGTTAAATACTTCGGATCGCTCACAGGGCTGGATTGATGCACCACTCACACCCGCCGGTGTAGAAGTGGCAAGGGCTTTGGGACGAGGTTTAAAATCAGAGGGAGTTGAATTTGACGCAGTGTATACAAGCGATAGCGGACGAGCCATTGAGACGGCAGAAATTGTACTGAAAGAAAAAGGCCAGGACCTGGAAATACATAAAGACAAAAGGCTCAGAGAGTTTAACTTTGGTACTTATGAAGGTATGCCAAATGAGGAAATGTGGGAGGCAGTTGCAGAAGCCCAGGGCATAACACTGGAGGATATGATGGCTTCCATGCAGGCCGGAAGCTTCATGGACACGGTTGCACCATTTGCAGATACTCTGGCACAACTGGATAAGGATAAGGCAGAAAAAGAGGGCAATTGGCCTGCAGAAGATATTGCCGCAATCCAGACCCGTTTGCAGGCGGCATTTGGAGATATCGTAAAGGAATCCATGGATCAAGGCAATGCTGATGTTCTTGTGGTTTCTCACGGATTAAGCATTGGAACATTTCTTGTTTCAGTTGATGCAAATGCAGAGGTGCCGGCAGCAGGGCTTAAAAATGCCAGTGTATCAAAAGTGGTTGTCAAGGATGGCGTATATACAGTTGAAACGGTGAATGATCTGTCTTATGTTGAAAAAGGAAAGTGATCAGGACTCCACCTTGCTTTGTATCACGTTTTAGGCTATACTGGTGTTGTTTTACACTATAATAGGCAAAGGAAACGTGATTTACATGGATATAGAGTTAAAGCATAAGACAGCAATCCCGCGCTATCAGCAAATCGCTGTGGAAGTGGCGGCCCGGATCGCCAATGGGGAGTATGAGGTAGGTGAGAAGATATACGCCCGTTCCTCTCTTGCCGGCCAGTACAGCGTATCTCCGGAGACTGCCCGGCGGGCGATCTGTATACTTAGCGATTTAGGAATCGTAACCTCTGAAAAGGGCAATGGGATCATCATCAAGTCCCAGAGAAAAGCAGCAGAGTACATCCAGCAAAACAGCAAAAGGCAGACCATTGATACCATTAAGGAAAATCTTTTAAAAAGTGTCAGCCGTCAAAAACAGGAAATGGAATACTTAAATGACTGTCTGCAGGATATGATAGAGGCCTCGGTTCACTTCCGGTCAATGAATCCATTTATGCCGTTTGAGATACGGATCACCAGTGAATGTGCCCATTTGAATAAGACGGTAACTGAAATCCAATTCTGGCAGCGGACCGGGGCGACTGTGATTGCAGTCAGCAGGAATGACACTGTCATAAAATCCCCCGGACCATACGTTGCTCTTTCGGAAAATGATACCATATATTTTATAACACAGGATGATACTCCTGACAGAGTAAGAGACTTTTTATATACTTCTGAATAGCAGTTTTATCACAGCGCTTGAAGCCAGATTGGCTCAGGCGTTTTTTTTGAAATTTGACAAAGTGACAACTTTATAATATAATCAAGTTGTTACTTTGCTAAAAAGGAGGGAGATATATGATACAATTTGAACGTATTTCCAAGCGTTATAAGACAAAGCAGGTTCTTAATCAAATTACATTCACGATAAATAGCGGTACTCTGGTTGCTATTATTGGTGAGAGCGGCTGCGGTAAGACAACACTCTTAAAAATGATCAACCGGCTGATCAAGCCCACATCAGGTACGATTTCCATTGATGGTGAAAATATCGGCGGCATGGATGAAGTGGCCCTGCGGCGGAAAATCGGATATGTGATCCAGCAGACTGGACTGTTTCCACACATGACAGTTAAGGAAAATATTGAACTGATTCCAAAGCTTGAAAAGATGTCGTCCAAAGACGTTGAGGACAACACAAGGAAGCTGATGCAGATGGTAGGACTTGATTGTGAAGAGTTTTTGAATCGATATCCGACAGAGCTCAGCGGAGGGCAGCAGCAGCGGATCGGCGTTGCCAGGCTTTTGCCACGGATCCCAATATTATCCTGATGGATGAGCCATTTTCGGCCCTGGATCCCATAACAAGATCAGATCTTCAGGATGAGCTGGTGCAGCTGCAGGCCAAGTTAAAGAAGACGATTGTCTTTGTGACCCATGATATGGATGAAGCCATTAAGATCGCGGATATGATCTGCATCATGAAGGATGGCGATATTCTGCAATATGATACGCCGGAAAATATCCTGAACAATCCTGTGGATGAATTTGTTTCAAGCTTCGTAGGAAAAAACAGGATCTGGTCTTCACCGGAATTCATCAAGGTATCCGACATTATGATCGAACAGCCGGTCAGTGCGACCAAAGACTTATCTGTTCTGAAATGCATCGAAAAGATGCGGAGAAACAAGGTCGACAGCCTGCTCATAGTGGATCGGGAAAGCCGGCGTTTGAGCGGAATTGTCAAGGCCAGCAAATTAAGAGGTATAGAAGACAGAACCCAATTGGCGGAACAATTTATGTACGAGGACTTTCCTACCCTTTTACCGGACCAATGCATACTGGATGCGCTGAAAATAGTGACAGAAAACCAGGTGTCAACAGTTCCGGTGGTGGATGAGCAAAGGCGTCTTAAAGGGCTCATTACCCGGAGCAGTCTGGTCACGACCATGAGTCAGCAATATTTTGACTATGAAGGAGGAGAGGCAGAATGAATTTTTGGAATTATATAATAAGCAATTATCCCCAGATCCTTTCATTATTGATCGAACATCTGAAGCTGACTGCCGTATCGGTGGGTCTTGCCATATTGATAGGAGTGCCCCTTGGAATTTTTATTTCCTTTGCGGCAAAAGCCAGTAAACCGATTTTAGCAATCGCAAACGTGATTCAGGCAATTCCCAGTATGGCACTGCTTGGCTTCATGATCCCGTTATTGGGAATCGGTGTCATTCCTGCAATTGTTGCAGTCGTTCTTTATTCTCTTCTTCCCATTATTAAGAATACCTATACAGGAATTGATAATATCAATCCCCAGACGCTGGAGGCGGCCAAAGGGATTGGCTTGACGCCCTTTCAGGTGCTGACAAAGGTACAGATTCCCCTCGCTCTTCCGGTCATTATGGCAGGAGTGCGGATCGCTTCCGTAACAGCGGTAGGGCTTATGACCATGGCAGCGTTTATTGGTGCGGGCGGCCTGGGATACCTGGTGTTTTCCGGCATACGGACGGTGAATAACAATCAAATCCTGGCGGGCGCGATTCCTGCCTGTTTATTGGCATTGATGGTAGACTTTCTGATTGGCCTGACTGAAAAGCTGGTAACGCCCATCAGCCTTCAAAAGGGAGACGCCTCCGTTAAGAAAAAAAGCAGGAAAATCCAAAAGGCAATGCTGGGAGCGGCTGCCATGTTTATTGCGGCTGTATTCCTTTTCACATCCGTGGGCAGTGTATCAGGAGATGTGCGTACACTCTCAGTCGGCTCCAAGGATTTTACGGAGCAGGAGATTCTTAGCAGTATGGTAGCGGATTTAATAGAAGACAGAACCGATATCACCGTAAACAGAAAGCTGAGCCTGGGCGGGTCACAGGTGTGCTTTTCTGCAATACAGACCGGAGATATTGATCTTTATGTTGACTACACCGGCACTTCATACACAGACATCCTCAAACATCCGCCGATCAGCGATATGGAGCAGGTGTATCAGACTGTAAAGAAAGAGTATAAGGAGCAGCTTGGTCTGGAAGTACTTAAGCAGATGAGCTTTAATAATACTTATGCATTGGCTGTAACTCAGAAAATGGCAGAAGAGAATCATTTAGAAAAAAATAAGTGATCTTGCTAAAATAAGCGGAAACCTGATATCCGGTACTACTTTTGAATTCTCCAACCGGGAGGATGGATTATCCGGACTGCAGAAGGCCTATGGCTTCCAAATAGGAAAACGTCTTACATTAGACTCTTCTCCCCGCTATACGGCTCTGGAAACCGGTGAGGTAAATATCATTGATGCTTTTTCCACTGACGGACTTTTAAAGAAATTCGGCTTAAAAACGCTGGCAGATGATAAGAACTTTTTCCCGCCCTATTATGCAATTCCTGTTATCAGAGAGGAAGCATTGGAGAAATGTCCGGAAGTCGCCGGAATCATGGAAGAATTAGCGCCATATTTAACAAATGAGGTTATGATTGAACTGAACTACAAGGTAGATGAATTACAGCAGACACCTGCTGCTGTAGCCCATGATTTTCTAAAAGAGAGTGGATTGATATCATGATTTATGTAATTCTGCTTTTTTCGTTTCTTTCCCTTGTTTTTTTCTTCTCCCAGGTGGCGGTGGCTGATATGTACTGATACGCTCCTGTCCCTAAGGGAAGAAAAGGTCGGTTTTCTGTTTGGACGATATATGCGGGATTTGGCTGTTGTGATGCTGATTTTATGGTTACTTAAAGCTTTGAACATTCCCTGGGTATATGTAACTGCAGGGTGTGTGTTTTTCCTGCGTACACTGGGTTTTCTTATGCATATGGCTCAGGTTCTTATAAAAAAATTAAATGATGTCCGGTAAGCCGGGAAAACGTGAGGTTATTTTCAGTTTATCATAGGAGCTGTTTGAAAGCCAAAGTCCTTATGCAGGCATTGGCTGGACAATATTGGAAATATAACAAATAAGGGCCGTTGCATTGGAAAAATGCAGCGGCCTGATTTTATCCGGACCTTACACACGAACATTAACCTTGGCTCTCCCCGCGATCCTCCTTGAAATTTCTAAACAGTTCAGCAGAATTCTTAGCTTTTTTTCTCCTCATACTATATAAACTTCATACGGCAGATCGTTGTTAGCTGGCTTCTGCGATTGCAGGCCGGCTGATCTTGGGTTAGAGGTTGGTTTGACGTGAGTTTTTGTACAGCAGCCAGATAATAATACCCACAGCTGCAAATGCCAGCAGGATAAAAACAACATAGGAATACGTGTTGATGTAATCAGCAATTATACTCCATTTTTCTCCGGCAAAAGCCCCCAGATTAATAAGAACAACGTTCCAGATTGCCGTACCCGAAACAGTAAACAATAAAAATTTACTTATTTTCATTTCTGCCATTCCGGCCGGGATAGAGATGAGACTTCTGACAATAGGGATGAAGCGGCAGAAAAAAAACAGTAAGGCTTCCGTGCCGGTTGAACCAGTTTTCCGCTTTTATTATATCTTGTGTCTTTAATTTGAGAAGAAAACCCCATCTGTCGATGAACCACCCTAAGCGTTCCGGCGTTACCAGACGTCCGATGTAATATAAAACCATAGCTCCGGCAGTTGAACCTGTGGTGGCGGAAAGAAGTACCAGCCCAATATTCAGATTACTTTTTGTTGTCATAAATCCGCCAAAAGTGAGAATAACTTCCGATGGAATAGGAGGAAATATATTTTCGATTGCTATTAATAGGGCAATACCGGCATATCCAAATTGATTCATCGTGTTTATGATCCATTCTTGCATGTAAATTACCGTAATCCTTCCTTTTTGCTGATTGTGAGTAAAATTTATTTCTTATCATAGAATAAACAAGGATGGGGAATATTACAATGTTTTTTTTAATAAATGAACAGGAAATTAACACCGGAACCCAAATGGCTCAAAGGTGAGAAAAATAAGCACACCATTTTTGGGAGTGAAGTTAATCAATTACTTTATACCATGCATCAGCCTGTATTCTTTTGGTGATACCCCATATAGCTTCTTAAACAGGCCGGAAAAATGCCCTGCGTTAGAATCCCACTGCCGTTTAGTCACCTAAACTCCCTCTTAATGCCTCCCGGAATTTCATTGAGGTGCGCTGCGTCTGTGTTCTTCGTGACTGAAAAACACAGACGCTTTTTTGACAGAGAAAAACCACACACTGTTAGGTACCTAAAAATATATTGACATTTCTTTTCTGTTATGCTATCTTGATTGTAAGGTACCTAATATTAAAACTTAAAGGAGAATATCATGAATAACAAAAATTTTGAAAATGAGCAAATTGTTGAAAAAAATATTGTATCTGAAAAGCTTTATTCTTTATTCTTGCGTTGCTCCCACGCTTTAAGCAGGGACATCATCAGGAAAACGGAATACATCCGGGCCAGTGGCGTATTCTTTCAATACTTTCGCAAACAGGTGAAATGGCGCAGCGGGATTTGCTTGAAGTATTACAGATACGGGCTGCTTCACTAAGTGAGCTTTTAAGCAAACTCGAATCAAGAGGGCTTATTACCCGTGAAAAAGAAGCAGGAAATAAGCGTAATGTTAATGTTGGACTTACAGAACTTGGGAAGATGGTCATTGATGAAAATGCGAATGCACAATATGAAACAGCTCAAGAGTTATTTTCTATGCTGTCACTTGAAGAACAAAAGCATTTAATTGAGGTCTTAGAAAAATTAATTAACTCCTGGCATGAACAGCATCATGGCAGTGCTGCAAAAAAATCAGCACGGGCATGAACATCATGAAGGCAATCATAACGATCATACTGGACATGATGATATGCACCACGGTGGAAGTCACAGCCCTTATGGCCAGCATGGACACCACAGTCATCATTATAGAAAGGATTTTTAGTGTGTTTCCAAACAATAAATATAGCTCTCGGCAGCAAATTGGACAGCGTGCAGGATATATTGGAATTGCAGCAAATATTGTCCTTTTTTCTGCAAAATGTACAATAGGTCTTATTGGAAATAGCGTTTCAATTCTTGCAGATGCTTTCAACAATCTCACTGATTGTGCCGCTTCGGTTGTTGCCATTATTGGCTTTAAGTTATGCGGCAAAGAAGCGGATGATAAATACCCTAATGGTTATGGACGAATGGAGTATATCAGTGGATTCATTGTATCTTTTTTAATAATGGCAGCTTCCTTGTCTTTTGGCAAGCACTCTATTGCAAGAATATTAACACCGCAAATCACAATAATGCCATCTTGGTTTCTTTGGATACCAGCAGCTTCCATTATAATAAAGCTGGCATTAGGGCTGTATACATATATGGCAAATCGGGTAATCCAATCAGCAACGCTTCGTACAATGTTTAAAGACAATATTTCAGATGCTATATTAACAGCGATGACTCTTATATCTTTACTCTTAGCACCATTTACCGCATTACCTTTAGATGGCGTGGCTGGATTACTCATTGCAGCGGTAATTATGTGGTCTGGAATTACATCTTTTCAAGAGCACCTTTCCTTGCTTCTTGGAAAAGGTACAGATAAAGAGCTGATTGAACAAATAGCGGAGCTTGTGTTAAAACAAGACAATGTTTTTAGCGGAGTGGAATCAATAGCCACATACGATTTTGGCCCTGAAAAGCGGCTTGCTTTCATACAAGTATGTTTGAAAGCAAGCCCTCATTTAGAAAATGTGCAGATAGCTATACAAAAGTTGACTGGCGATCTAAAACAAACACTTAATCTAGAAGCAACTATTTATTGGAATGCCGGCCACCATGAAAAGCAGAAAGGAAGTGACCTTGATGCCAGCGGAGAAGCTCAGCATTTCAAAGGAGAATTATCTAAAAACAATATTAAGCATTGAAGAAGAACAAGGATACGTGCGTGCCATAGATATCGCTAAGAAAATGGAGTTAAGCCGTCCCAGCGTATCGCACGCCATACAACTATTAAAGCAAGAAAAATATATTTATGTGGATGATACGCACAATATTTCTTTTACTCCACAAGGATTTAAGCTTGCCTGTGCTATTAAGGAGCGCTATGTTCTATTTTACAATTTGCTTTTATCACTGGGTGTACCAGCAGCAACAGCCTCATGTGACGCATGTAGAATGGAGCATGCCATTAGCAATGAAACTTTATTACAGTTAAAAAAAAGTATTAATATAAATAAATCGACAGGAGAATTATAGAAGGCATTTTGATAAGACATTTTGATAAGACTGAGGAGAACCACCATGACAAACCGGGAATGGGGACAGATAGGAAACAACTACTTAAAAGCCGTCGAATATGATTACATACCTCATAGACATGATAAAAATAAGTCATAATAATTATTTATGCTGTTTTTCAGCCTCATGACAAAAAGCTGCTTCTTCTGTGTGAGCTCCTGAAACATATCAAAAGAAGGATAGCCCCCGGAGAATGTTGATGGGCAAGCGGAACCTATATCGAGGTGGAGAGCCCGGTAACACGTCAGATTATCGCACGGATTCCAGATGGGAACCAAACGGATATCGAACGTGCGGTGGAAGTGGCGGGTTTACTTGTGTTGAAAATGGTGTGAGTAAAATAGTTTATAAACAAAGAAAATCGGTGCGGGGACTATCGTCCTGGCATCGATTTGTCTGCTGACGTATCTCTTAGCGGGCTATACAACGGTTCTTAAATACAATTCTATCAGCAAATCTGCCTGAATCATAAGAAATGTCCGGGAAGTAATATCATAATTTTTATACATATTAACGGGAACACCGCTGCACAAGCTTCGATGCATTTTCTTTACCAGGCTGCTGTTCCCATTATTTGTTATCGCCAAAAGGGCAGCTCCCGTATATTTTAATTTGCCTGCTGCTGAAACAAGGGTTTTGGTTTCGCCGCTCATGGAAAGAAAAAGAACCGTATCCTTTGATGTGATAAGGTTGGGGAGTAAGTCAATCATATGGGATTCATAAATGTATATAACCGATTTATTCAGCTGCATCAGACGCTTTGCCGTATACTCGGCAATGGGTTTGGTTAAACCGACTCCGATGATATAAAGAATATTGGAATGATTGATCCTGTCCGCCATAAATTCCAGGTCTGAAATATCGATCATATTTACCAGGTTTTGGAAGAAGAGATTGTATTGGTTCAAAAGATTTTTTTCCTGGATCACATGAGTCTGTTTCAACAATCCCTCTAATAGAAATTTAAATTCCGCGAAGCCGGACAGGCCCAGCCGCTTTGTCATCCTGATGATAGTGGTATTGGAGGTATTTAATATTTGCGCCAGTTCTGTCAAGGTATTGCTGGCTATTAATTCCGGATGGTCATCCAAATAATAGAATACATGTTTTTCTGAATGAGATAAGCTTTCGATCATGGAGGTAAAATGTGTCTGCAAGATTCCCATAAAATCTCTCCTTTATCAATTTGTACAATTATACAGTTTTTGAATCAAAAAGTATAGTATAAAGTGTTATAATTTATCCATCGATAACAATTACTGATCAGTATGTTAACAATTTTAAATTTCATAAGATTCAAAACAATACACCGAGTGTGGAGGAGGATATATGAATCTGCAATGTATGACGCAGCCAGAATTAATTTTTACTGGACTGCATTTCACAAATAAAACGGATATTTTAAATCATTTGGCTGAGGCCTTATGGGGGCAGGGATACCTGAATGACAAACAATTATATTTAGACAGTGTTTTACAAAGAGAGGAGCATTCCGCTACTGGAATAGAGCGGGGGCTTGCAATACCTCATGGGAAAAGTGAAGCCGTTAAAAAAAAGCAGGTTTTGCGGTAATGACATTGGATACCCCTTTGTCCGGGGACCGCTGGGCATCTTTAAGTCCTGATAATCAGATGCAAAGACTTTTGTGTTAGCCATAACTTCATGCGCCACTGGAATCGCCCACACCTATATGGCAGCTGAAGCGTTAAATAAAGCAGCCGGGGAAATGGGAATCGGAATCCATGTTGAAAAGCAGGGGGCAAACGGCATAGAAGACAGAATAACGCCTGAAATGATCAAAAAGGCAGATGGAATATTATTCGCAGTTGATACAAAAGTAAAGGAAAAAGAAAGGTTTGCCGGAAAGCCTTATGTGGAGGTCAAAGTTGCGGAGCCTCTTAAAAACAGCAAGCAGTTGATTCAGACGCTTCTTGACCGGCCCCAGGGAATTGTTGAAGGAGGGAATACGTCAGACGATTTTGCAAAAAAATTCCGGAGCCGGTAAGCGTAAGACGGTAAAAGAAGAGCTGACCACTGCTGTTATGACAGGTATTTCCTATATGATCTATGCTGGTTGCGGGAGGATTGATGCTGGGAATTGCAAAGCTTGTCTGGGTTTATGCCCTGGGCATGGATCCTGGACAGATCGGTGATGAACTATATAAAACATCAGGCGGAATTACGCAATTCATTCATTACCTGGACGGTTTTGGCAGTCTGCTGTTTAAATTTGTTTATCCTGTATTTGCAATGTTTGCCGCGTACTCCATATCCGACCGGTTAGGATTGGTGTCAGGATTTGCAGGAGGTCTGTTTTCAGCCGGACTGCATTATACCTTCTGGGGGATCAATGGAGGAATTCCAAGCGGTTTTCTGGGAGCCTGGTTTTGGGTATTGCCGCCGGTTATATCTCCCGTTTCTTAAATGAGAAAATCAAGCTTCCTAAAAACTTTGCAGCTATGAAACCCATGTTTTTGGTGCCCGGTATCAGTGTTTTTGCTATTTTCCTGTTAAATATGTATTTGATTGACCCTGTATTTGGACAATTAAATCTGATGATGGCAAATGGAATTAAAAGCATGAGCGGCACTGGGCAGCTTACGCTGTCGGCAGTCATTGCAGCGGCAACCGCTTTTGATTTAGGAGGTCCTGTCAACAAGGCTGCCGGAGCTATTGCCATTGGTCTGGCTTCCGACCAGGTCTTTCCGCTGACTCCCCGGGTACTGGCAATCGTGATCCCTCCCATTGGTCTTGGACTTGCCACCATGCTTGACCGGTTTGTTGTAAAGAGGAGAGTTTTCCCTGCTGATTTAAGAGTGGTGGGAGGTACATCCTTTTTTGCTGGGATTTCTGGCAATTTCAGAAGGAGCCCTTCCCTTCATGCTCAGGAATCCGCTGATCACGATTCCCATCAACATGATCGGGGCTATCGCAGGTTCCTGTATTGCAGTTGCTTTAGGAGCTGTGCAGTGGCTTCCCCTCCCCGCGATCTGGGGCTGGCCGCTGGTGGAAAATTTTGCAGCTTATTTTATCGGACTTGCAGTGGGTGCTTTATTTATTGCCTTAGCAAATATATTTATCCGGTACTGGCTTATCAGAAAAGAAGAGAAAAAAACAAGGTTTATAAAAAGAGGATTATAAATTGAAAAAAACAGTTCATGTGGTAACACATACACACTGGGATCGTGAGTGGTATTTTTCTATCGAGGACTCCAATATGATGCTGGTGGAGGATATGAATCGTTTGATTGATGTCTTGGAAAATAACGGTGCATATAAATCATTTACCTTTGATGCACAATATTCTGTTATCGAAGAGTATTTAAGGTTGTGCCCCGAAAAAGAAAATCAGATTTGCAGACTGATCCAATCCGGAAAGCTGTTTATTGGTCCCTGGTACACTCAGACTGATTCGTTGCTTGTAACAACAGAGTCCATCATACGCAACTTATTGGCCGGAATTAACGGTGCCAGTAAAAAAGGGGGTTTTTTTTAAACAACGGTTACCTTCCTGATATATTTGGGCAGAATTCCTATTTGCCCAGCATTTTTAAAAAAATTTCATATAGAGACCAGTATTGTCCAAAGAGGACTTTATAACGATCAGTTACAAAATGGCTTAAACTTCATCTGGAAATCCCCCAATGGAGATTCCGTAAGGGCAAACAATATCTATTTTGGCTATGGAGCCGGAAAATTTTTGTCCTCTGATCCGGAATATGTAAAACAAACATTGCTTCCCATCCTGGATTCTCTGGCATCGTTTCAGCCGTCTGGGAATCATATTCTCCTCCCAAGCGGAGGAGATCAGGTTTTGGTAAATGATAACATCCCGGATATCATTGATGAACTGAATCAAATGGATCTGCCTTACCAGTTTAAAATGTCAAATTATGAGGCGTTCTTTGCTGAGGGCTGGCAAGGTCCTATGGAGGAGATATCCGGGGAGCTGTTAGCTTGTGAGAATTCGAGAATACACAATACGATCCGTTCCCATCGGGTTGACATAAAGCTTTTAAATACTCAGGTAGAAGAAAAAATCTACAGGCAGCTGGAACCGCTTTCCGTATTGTCAAAGGAACTGGGAGGCAGTTATCCTCAGCAATGGATTGAAAAATGCCTGAAGCTGCTATTTGATGTACAAGCCCATGATTCCATTTGCGGCTGCAATTCAGACGAGACCAACCGGGTGATCCTGTCCAGACTGGAACGGATCGAACGGATTGTGGACGGTCAAATTAATATTTTAGAGAAGCAAATAACAAGGGGGATCAGACGGCAGGAGCATTCCATTGCAGCCGCATTCTGCCTGATCCCTAAAAAATGCACGCGGGAGCTTAAATTCACCTTATTTACAAAGGAGCCTGATATCGGCTTGGAAGAGAGCAGCGGGAAGATGCCGGAACAGACGATTCTGAATCAGCAGTATATATCAGGAGGAAAGCAAGTACGGGTTACGGCTGATGGAGAACAAGAAATTGAGGTTCCCGGCTATTACAGAACAGAAATCCTGGCGTTTGTAAGCTTTGAGGGACTTGGGTATAGAACGTTTAAATGCGTCAGTGATTCTGGGATTTCCCGGATAGAACAAAAACAGGGCCAACAGATATCCAATGAATTTTACCGTATTTATTTGGATAATGGTGCATTGTCTGTGGAAAGAAAAGATAAACAGAAGAAAAGAAATCTTTTCTATTTTGAAAATACTGCGGATGCAGGCGATTCTTACGATTACTCTCCTCTTAATGAGGACCGGTTTTTCTCCAAAGAATGCGAAATGCTTGAAAATTACCAGTCTGATCTCATATCATGGATGAAAGTTCGGCATAGCCTGGAATCCTATCCGGATCTTTTAAAAGCCAGTTCCCGCGGCAATACCGAAACCATCTTTATTGATACAAGATTAACGATCATAAAGAATAGTAAAAAGATTAAAATAGAGCATTTTCTCGTTAATACCGTTAAGGATCACCGCATAAGAGTTCATTTTGCTTCTAAGAGCAATGAAAAAAATTCATTATGGGGATCAGGGATACAGCGTACTGAAAAGAAGTAATACGAACCCTTATCTGAAAAACTGGAAAGAGTCAAATTTTGCAGAGTGCCCCCAGCCTGTTTACCCAATAGAAAATTTTGTATATATTAATGAAGAAAATGGATGCTTTGGACTTTATACCAAAGGCTTGAAAGAATATGAAGTGACAAAAGATTCCCTTGCTCTGACCTTGTTCCGCTCGGTCGGATACCTGGGAAAGGACGACCTGGCATGGAGGCCGGGCAGGGCTTCCGGCATTAACAATAAGGTGGTGGAAACACCGGATGCTCAAATGCAGGGAAGCTTAAGCTTTGAATATTTTATAACATGGCCGGATCATGAATTTCATATCACAGAAGCCTATGATTTGCTGGAGGAGATACAGGCTTCCCATCTGACCTACCATTTACAGGCCTTAAATACCTTTGAACAGAGGCTGGAACGATTTGATCTTCCCCAGCCATCGGCCCTAAAGGAACTTGCAGAAGAGTATTGCATGTTGGAGATAGGAGATAGCAGACTGAGGGTATCCGCTTTAAAAAAGGCGGAAGAAGGTGATCAGACAGTGATCCGTATTTTCAATCCGGAAGAGGAGGCCCTGCCCCTTCCCCAGCCGTTTCCGCAATATCAGACTGTTTTATTAGATGAAACCCAACAAACTATGAAAAGCCCGGTGATCGGCGGCAAGGATTTTCAAACGTTTATCTTTTGAAACGAAAGATTACAACTTGATGCCGGTCCCCGATGAACAGCGCAGAAATGAGGAGCATATGTTGTTGACTGAAAAAAATATATTGCCATCTGGAAAAAAATATATTCAGGAGAAAAACTGGAGCAGGCAGTAAAAGGCTTTAAAGATTTACTGAAAGGTTATCAAAATCAGACGTTTAAAAAGCGTGAGCCGTTTTCCGAAAAAACCGTATATTTGATCACCTATGGAGATGGTTTTCTGGAAAATGGAAAATCGCCTTTGCAGACCTTAAAAGAGGTGGCAGATAATACTTTGAAGGAAAGTTTTACGGACATACATTTACTGCCAATGTTTCCTTATACCTCTGATGACGGTTTTTCTGTCACGGATTATCTGTCGGTCAATCCCGATCTGGGCAATTGGGAAGATATAAACAGCCTTGCCCAGGGATACCGCCTTATGTTTGACTTTGTGGCGAATCATATGTCTAAGGAGAGTATTTGGTTTAATAAATTTTTGAATGAAGAAGAGGGCTATCAGGAGGCTTTTATCAGGCAATCCCCGGACTTTGACAGCAAAAATGTAATCAGGCCGCGGGTTTCTCCTTTATTCCATGAATTTAATAATAAGGCTGGAGAATCCTTTATGGTTTGGACCACATTCAGTGAAGATCAGGTAGATACGAACCTTAAGGACCCGGAGATGCTCTTGCGCCTGACTGATGTGTTGCTGCAATACGCGTTAAAGGGCGCATCCTCCATTCGCTTGGATGCAATCGGCTTTATGTGGAAGGAAAGCGGTACGGGCTGTATGCATTTGCCGCAGGTCCACGAGATCATAAAGCTGTGGCACACCCTCCTTGAGGAACTGGCGCCTGGCACCCGGCTGATTACAGAAACCAATGTTCCTCACAAGGATAATATCAGCTATTTTGGAAATGGCTCTGATGAAGCCCATATGGTCTATCAGTTTCCCCTTCCCCCGTTGGTCCTTCATGCGTTTAGTAAGCAGAACGGAAGGTTTTTGACAAAATGGGCTTCCGGTATTACTCCTGTCTCCAAGGATGCCACCTATTTTAATTTTCTGGCGTCTCATGACGGAATCGGCATGCGTCCGGTTGAAGGGATCCTGGCGGCAGAAGATATGGAATATCTGGCGAAAAAAAAGTATTGGATAATGGGGGAAGAATTTCATTTAAGGAAAATCCGGATGGCAGCCGGTCCGTTTATGAATTAAATATCAACTACAGTGATGCGTTGAGAAATGATGAAGAAAGTGATGAAACCGCCATAAAAAAGATGATTGCCGCTCATCATATCCTGCTCTCTTTCATCGGAGTACCGGCCATTTATTACCACTCGGTTTTTGGCTCCCGGAATGACTTAAAAGGTTACATGGATTCCGGCATCAACCGACGGATCAATAGAGAAAAGTTAGAGAAAGAGAAATTGTTTAAGGAACTTAAAGAAGACGATTACAGGAGAAAAATTTATTCGGGAATTACCGGGCTGATTAAAATCCGCCGGCAGCATTTAGCATTTCACCCTGCTGCAGCTCAGACGGTTCTAACGATATCCGATCAGATTTTTGCATTAAAACGGGTTTCCTGTGATAAAAAAGAAGAAATCATTTCTTTCACTAATTTATCTGGGGAAGTTCAGATCGTTGAAGATATTAAGGGATTTGATCTGATCAGTGGACAGAACGTAGATGGCAGGCTTACACTTATGCCTTATGGGGTTGTGTGGATTGATGTGAATGAGAGGATAGGAAGATAAGAAGGTGTAATTAACTTTGGGTCTGAGTCATAGATGATTTTAAATAGGGCAGCCAGTATCACAAGGCGCTACCTGGCATATATACTGCTTTAGTGAAGGACCCAGATTTTCGAGATGAGAAGCAAGAAATGCTTCTTCTTATGAACAGCTGCCTAAGACTTGTGACAGAACAATACAAAAAAACGGACCAATAATCTATGAATGTGAGCTAATTGACCATGTGAAATTGTACCTTAAATAAGATAATAACATAATAAGAGGCTATATTTTTTGATACAAACTTGTTATAATATATTAAGTTAGACATTTATATCAAATAAATTCAAATATGGGGCGGGTTGATGTTGGAAGGAATATCTAAGAGACGAATGGATATGGAAAGGTCTTTATCTGTAATTATCGATAAAAAGTTTATAAATAATTTACCAGAGGATTTAAGGGAAAAATTTTTAGATCATTATTATCTTGTATATATTAATATTTCTAAGTCGAAGAAAAAAAATACTAAGAAGCGATTTTCTTGAAAATATATATAAAATAAATATGTATTATGTATATACATATTGCCCTTATTGTAAAAAATCATCTCTGAAGTTAAAAATACCATTTCTTTCAAGCAAAGAGCGATATCATTACGGAATACATTGTGGTTTTTGTGGAGAAGTTAATTTTTTTTGAAAAAGGATACTCGGCACTTGATAAAGCTCATAGTTTGCTGAAGTTAAAAAACTTGAGTGAAAATATGAATAACATACATAGGGTATTATTAGAACAATGTGTTGTGATACTTGCTAGTAGTTTGGAAGTATTTCTTAAGGATGCGTATTCAGTAGGGATGAATTTATTTATGGTCAAGCCAACAATAAATAAAATAGAAGATTTTAGAAAGTCGACGCAGAATGATTTTATAAACATCGGCAAAATTATTGAAAATTTCAAACAATTAAATATTAATATTAAAGAACTAATTGATGAAGAGTCTAGAAAAAAATGTTAATATAATGTTCAAGAAAAGGCATGTTATTGTTCATAATAATTCCATTGCAGATACGTCTTATATTTCTCAAACCAATGATCCTGTGGAGATAGGTAAGGCATTAAGCATTAGTGATGAAGAAGTTGAACGATATTTTAATTATGTCGAACAATTCTTTGATATTATTGGAAATAAGGTTATGGAAGTATATGTAGAAGAAATGAAAACGGAATTTATAAGGGTGATTTGGAATATAGCCCCATTTACTATGATTGAACGAGTTATTCAATACAGGCCAACAAGCTCTCTTTTACATTCACCTAATTTTATTACTTATCCGGATATAACAAAAGTATTTCCACGGCCTATTGCTCCATCAAAAAAAGACTTAGATGAATACAGAAGGAATAAGAGAGAAATACAACCACAACGTACCGATCAGAAATAGAATCTGATTGGGAAAAGTAGATTAAGTGATAAATAATAGTGTGATCATCAACGGAAACTTTTTAATTTAAGAAAATAGCTATTTTATTTAAAGGAGGTAGTTATATAAATGATGGCACTGTTTGATGCGATATCAGATGATCCTTTGGAGATTTGTGTAAAGCTGGCAGCTTACTATGGATTACACCGAAGTGAAGTCCTGGGATTAAAGTGGGATGCGCCCTAATTATGTAACGAATCACTTTAGCTTGGTACTTGAAAAAGCCGACCTCAAAAAAATCAGATTTCACGATTTAAGACATTCGTGCGCCAGCTTACTGCTTGCAAATGGGATATCAATGAAGCAAATCCATTTTCTACAAAAGAAGAAAAAAACGCCCTCAAAAGAGAGAGTAGAAATCCGAAAAAAAGTAAGAGCCTGCTGCGGACATTGACCGCAAACAGGCTCATGGCGGAGACGGTGAGATTCGAACTCACGTGCCCTTGCGGACAACCTGATTTCGAGTCAGGCTCGTTATGACCACTTCGATACGTCTCCATATTTTATTTTAACACACAAAGCCTTTCGCAGAAGTCAAGGCAAAGTGTAGAAAAACCGTAGAAATCGGTAAAAAGCTAATTTTTCAAAAATTCCGCAAACCCGCATGAATTCAAGGGGTTCCGGCATTATCAAGGCAACTGACCCAGTGGATTTCGAGTCAGGCTCGTTACAACCATTTCGATACCGCTCCATATTTTATTTTTATACACCAAGCCTTCATAAAAAAACTCATGTTTTAACCCTGCCTTCTACTACAGTCCGCCTTAAACAAAAAACGAACGATTCAATTATACACGATAAATAAGATTTTGGGTAGTACTTTCAGTAAAATTTTTACTTTTCCCCGTATAAGCTTCTATACTATGGAAATAATAGGAATGTATATAAAAAAAGTACACATTTTTTCCTGTAATATCCTTCTTATTTTGTTTAAAAAAAAGAGATAAATGATTGAAATCAAGGCAAAGGAGGGCTTAATGTGAGACATATGAAGCATACATTTTCCACAGTAGAAGAGCTGGTTGCATTTGTAGTAAGAGCAGAAAAGTGTAACTGTGATGTTAAAGTTGTTTATAACCAATTGGTTATTGACGGAAAATCACTGATGGGAATTCTGATCATAGGCATTGGAAAACAGGTAGAAATCATTTGCTATAATGCGGCAGTGTCCCCTGAGGAATTGGTAGGTCATGCTGCTTGATTATCAGTCATAAATACATGAAATAAACCGGTCCCAGCTTTTTATAACAGGAAGCGAGGACCGGTTTATTTTGCAAAAATACGGCTTTTCCTTGCAAACGGTATTTATAAGCGATATAATTTTTTTATTGTTTGCAGGAGAGTACCTGCTGATGAATAAAATACAGGCCAGAAGCTATAAGCCATGTAATCTTGTATTGCGCTGATAAAATGGGGCTTGTCTAAAAAAGGAGGAACTATTATGCGGACTGAAGGTAATACGGTAAAGAAAACCATAGACCGTTACCGCAGTTTTCGTTATGCATTAATACTGGAAGGCATTGCCGTAGGAGCTATATCAGGAGCCGTAGTTGTGCTTTTCCGGTATCTGTTAAGCTATGCAGATGGACTGCTGCGGTCGGTTTTGGATTACGGAAGGGATCATAGCTGGTTTGTGCCGGTATGGTTTATTATTTTGGCAGCCGCGGCATTTGTTGTGGCTCTTTTGCTTAAATGGGAGTCATTTATATCAGGAAGCGGGATCCTCAGGTAGAGGGAGAGATGATCGGAGAACTGGATCCCTGCTGGTGGAAGGTTCTTGCTGCCAAGCTGGGCGGAGGACTGTTGTCACTGGGCTGCGGCCTGTCTCTTGGAAGGGAAGGTCCCAGCATTCAGCTTGGCTCCATGACTGCCAAGGGGTTATCCCGTCTGACAGGAAGGGCTAAAACAGAGGAAAAGCTGCTTATCACCTGCGGGGCCAGTGCAGGCCTTTCAGCTGCCTTTAACGCTCCCATAGCAGGTGTTCTGTTTTCCCTGGAAGAGATTCATAAACATTTCTCACCGGAGGTGCTGCTCTCTACCATGGCCGCCTCCATCACAGCGGATTTTGTATCCAAAAATGTCTTTGGGCTGCAGCCTGTTTTTAACTTTCAGATCACCCAGATGATCCCTTTGAATGCCTATGGACATGTCATAGTTTTGGGAGTGATCATGGGAGCGCTGGGTGTGGTTTATAACACCTGTCTTTCAAGGACGCAGGATTTGTACCAGAAACTGCCTTGTCAGGCAGCAAGGCTTATGCTCCCGTTTTTATTGGCCGGAGTGTTTGGCTTTACCTATCCCTATGTATTGGGCGGCGGTCATTCCCTTGTGGAGATCCTGACTTCAGGAGAGATGATGCTTGGATCCTTGTGCCTGCTCCTGGTTTTGAAATTCTGTTTTTCCATGATAAGCTTTGGTTCCGGGGCACCCGGAGGAATCTTTCTTCCCCTTTTGGTTCTGGGAGCTGTGATTGGGAACATTTATTTCTCTGCGGTGGGAATGGTATCTGATTCCCTTAACGGGCTTCTTGGAAATTTCATCATACTGGGGATGGCAGGTTATTTTTCTGCCATAGTCCGGGCGCCTATTACGGGCATTATTCTGATCAGTGAGATGACAGGCTCCTATTCCCATTTGCTGACCTTATCCATGGTGTCCCTGGCGGCATATGTGGTGCCGGATCTGGTCCATTGCGCGCCGGTATACGACCAGCTTCTTCACCGCCTTCTTTCAAGGCTGAACCCGGATAAAATGTCATCACTCACAGGGGAAAAGGTTCTGGTAGAAGGCATGGTTTTCCATGGAAGCGAAGCTGAGGGCCGGAAGGTTTCTGAGATCCAGTGGCCAAGAACCTGTCTTTTAGTATCCTTAATGAGAGGGGAGGCTGAGTTTGTCCCCGGAGGGAGACAAAGTTTGCAGCAGGAGATAAGATCCTGGTCCTGTGTGATGAAACCGTACAGGGAGAGCTTCACCGGGTACTGCAGGCGGTGTGTGAGACTGTGAAAATGGGCCGAAAAGTTTAAATGTACAGGAAGAATGCCATGTTTTAGGTTGACTTTTCCATTAGAAAAGACGTAAACTTAAGGAAATGGAAATTCAGGAGTCAAAACATGAGAGATCAGGCAGAGGAAAGCCGCGATGAACTGGAACGACGCCGCCGTGCCAGGGACCGCAACAGGAAACGAAAGAAAAAAACAGAAAAGAAAGCGGTTGCTTTACATAGGGGCTGAAATTCTTGTCCTGGCTGTTGTTTTAGCAGGAATCTTATGGATCATGGGCCAGATATTTTTTAGAAATTACGTGGATTTAAAGGGGATTTCCATGCCGGAATGGGTTTTACAGGATCTCCTTGAGCCCAATCCGTATTCAAGACCGGGAACGGAAATGAAGCGGGTGGATGAAATCGTCATTCATTATGTGGCGAATCCAGGGACAACAGCCAGCCAGAATATGAATTATTTCAACAGTCTGAAGGATCAGACCGGGATTAAGAAAATTTCTGCCAGCAGTCATTTTATCATAGGGCTGGAGGGAGAGGTCCTTCAGGGAATTCCCATCTATGAGATGGCCTATTCCACATCAAAGGAAAAGAATGTGAACACGGTCTCCATTGAATGCTGCCATCCCGATGAGACAGGAAAGTTCAATGAGGCAACCTATGATTCCCTGGTAAAGCTGACAGCCTGGCTTTGTAAAAACCTGGGACTTACGGAAAAGGATGTCATAAGGCATTATGATGCCACAGGAAAGGACTGCCCAAGGTATTTTGTAGCCCATGAGGATGAGTGGAAGAAGTTCCTTTCGGATGTGAAGAGGGCCAGAAAGCAGCCGGATGAAGGGGAAAGATAAAAAAGGAGGGGCTGAGCACTAAGTAATTCGTGCTCAGCCCTTTCCCCATCCGCACTTTATTCCCCACCAAACAATTCATGGTCTATGATCCTTACTGCATCTGCGATGCAGTCATTACAGGAACGAAGGACATTTCCGGTTTCCACGCCCTTTAAATCTTTGCAGATCACGCTTTTGTTCTGTTCTTTAAAGTCTGACAAGCACTTTTTTTGACGATTGGTGGGAGGCCCGCTTGGAATCCGGCCGGTCCAGATGGCCGGAACTATTCTTTAATCCGGAGAGTATGGCAGCAGCCCCGATGGCTCCGCAGGTACCCTCCATGCTTCCCATACCAAGGCCCATGCCTTCCGTAAAGCGGAACATGGTTTCTTCGTCAATGCCCGTTTTATCACAGAAAGCACAGGAAACGGACTGTGCGCAATTGTACCCCTTTGCATGCTTGTTTAGAGCGTCCTCCACTCTTTTTGATGTTGTGTCTGACATGTTATGATTCCTCCTGAAGTAGTGATATCGATCGCATTGCCCGGTCAGTCTTCGGTCCGGGCGGAAAGCAAACGGAATTTACAAAATATTATGTGAAACAGAAAGCCTCCCAGACAGGTGGCAGACAGATAGACAGCATTTCCTATGGATATGCCGTATTTTAACGCAATTTCATGAAAAACCACCTGGGCCGACGGGTAATAGGGGGAAATGTAGAACATATCCGCCTGACCCAAAGGCTTTGCCGTCCGATTGATAATGGAAGCAATGATACAGCAGATAAAAAACAGGGGAAGGGTCCCCACGAATCCGGGTAGCGAGGTATCGGAAAGACGGGAAAATGCGATGACCAGCCCTATAAAAATCAAAAGCAGGTGCCAGACCAGGCCGTGAAGGGTTAAAAACCAGTAAGGATGAAAAAGCCCGGAGGGTTCTGCCAGTGCCATGATGCCGCCTAAAAGGTTAAAATCCTGCATAAAGGTGCATAGTACCCTTTGACTGTCCTTAGAAGGGACAAAGGGCAGGATCAGGCAGAAATACATGGGAAGGCTGCAAAGCTGAAATGGAAAATACCACCAGTTGTAGGTCTGTTCATTTACCACATAATATAAAAAAAGCTGTTTCCAGCATTCGGTGGCTGCCAGAAGTATGCCGCAGAAAAAAAAGCAGCAGGGGTAGCCTTGAACTTTTCATTTTTCTGGTGGTGTAATAAGCCAGAAAAACCACAGAGGCAAGCCCTATGCCGATAAATACGATGTGGAACAGGGAATAAGGGGCCGGTGGATTCATGGGCCACGCTGTTTTTTCAAGGAAATCCTTCATGAACGGTTTCAGACCTTTCTTGCTTTCGATAATCGGATTGTTTTAAACCATATTATATAGGATTGCCTGAAATCATGCAAGATAAATGAAAATACCGCAGAAAAAATAAGAATCTTCTTCTTATAAGTACTTGATTAATTTCGAAAATGCTATATAATGTATAACTGACACTTTATTTAATAATTATGCATATTTGTGCATATAAGAGGAGGAATCATTATGAAAAAGAATGTAATTGCTATGGCGGGTGTTGTATGCATGGCAGCTTTATTAACTGCCTGTGCTGGTTCCGGAACAAAGACAGAGACAACTGCTGAAGGACAGAAAGAGGCTGCAGGAAAGCTGGTTATGGTAACCAATGCAGAATTTCCGCCCTATGAATATTATGATAATAACGAAATCGTTGGAATTGATGCGGATATTGCAAGAGCAATCGCTGATAAGATGGGTATGGAGCTGGAGATTCAGGATATGGCCTTTGATTCCCTGATCCCGGCTGTTCAGTCCGGTAAGGGAGACTTTACTGCTGCCGGTATGACCATCAATGATGACCGTAAGAAGAATGTTGATTTTACCGATACTTATGCAGAAGCAGCTCAGGTAATCATTGTTAAGGAAGACAGCGAGATCAAAACACCGGATGATTTAACGGGAAAGAAGATCGGCGTACAGACCGGCACCACCGGTGATATTTATGCAGAGGATATTGAGGAGCGGACGTTCAGCGTTTTAATAAGGGAATGGAAGCAGTCATGTCCCTTTCTCAGGGCAAAATTGATGCAGTCATCATTGACCGTGAGCCTGCAAAGGTATTTGTAGAGCAAAATGCCGGATTGGTGATCCTTGACGAAGCATTTACCGAGGAAGAATATGCCATTGCAATTAAAAAGGACAACAAAGAGCTGTTAGACAAAATGAACGGAGCCATTAGGGAATTAAAGGAATCCGGCGAATTGAAGAAGATCGTGGATAAATACATTACCGCAGAATAATAAAAAAGGAAGAGTGCCATGTGGGAAAAGCTAATAGATGATTTTTATCAGAATTTTATCGTGGATAACCGTTGGAAATACATTACCGGCGGTCTGCAAAACACGTTAAAGATCACGTTTTTTTGCAGTTTTGATCGGTATTTTACTGGGATTTCTGGTTGCCATCATACGATCAACCTATGAAAATACCCATAAGCTGAAAATACTAAATGCAATCTGCAACGTTTATCTGACGGTGATCCGTGGTACGCCGGTGGTTGTACAGCTTATGATCGTGTATTTCGTCATCTTTGCATCCACGAATCCGGGCCAGGTGCCTACGGCCATTCTGGCGTTTGGAATCAATTCTGGCGCCTATGTGGCGGAAATCTTCCGGAGCGGTATCAGTTCTATTGAAAAGGGACAGTTTGAGGCCGGCCGCAGCCTGGGCTTTAATTACGCCCAGACCATGTGGTTCATCGTCATGCCCCAGGCCTTTAAAAATGTGGTACCTACCCTTGCGAATGAATTCATCGTACTTTTAAAGGAGACTTCTGTAGCGGGGTACATAGGGCTGCAGGATTTGACCAAGGGCGGCGATATCATTAAGAGCCGAACCTTTTCTGCATTTATGCCTCTGGTTGCAGTGGCCGTTATTTATCTGGTTATGGTTATGATATTTTCATATCTCGTAAAATTACTGGAGAGGAGGCTGCACAGAAGTGAGCATTGATAGAATGGAAAAACCCCTGATTCAGGTACAGAACCTGGGTAAAAAGTTTGGTGAGGCAGAAGTGCTTAAGGACATTTCCGTCGATATTTATAAAGGGGATGTGGTATGCGTCATTGGGCCTTCCGGTTCAGGAAAGAGCACATTTCTTCGCTGCTTAAACCGTCTGGAAGAACCAACCGGAGGACACATCCTGTTTGAGGGCGTGGACATTGTAGATAAGAAAACCGACATTGATAAGCACCGTCAGAAGATGGGAATGGTGTTCCAGCAGTTTAACCTGTTTCCCCATATGACTATTTTAAAGAATCTGACCCTTGCGCCCATAAAGCTTCAGGGACGCAGCGGGAAGGAAGCGGAGGAGCAGGCTTTAGGGCTTCTTAATAAGGTAGGGCTTGCAGATCGGGCGGATTCCTATCCCAACCAGTTATCCGGCGGACAGAAGCAGCGTATTGCCATTGTCCGCGCCCTGTGCATGAATCCTGATGTAATGCTGTTTGACGAACCGACCTCTGCTCTTGATCCTGAGATGGTCGGTGAGTTTTAAATGTAATGCGGGAGCTGGCCGAAGAGCGGATGACCATGGTCGTGGTCACTCATGAAATGGGCTTTGCCAGAGAAGTGGCAACCCGGGTCATGTTCATGGACGGCGGTTATTTCCTGGAAGAAAATGAACCGGAGGAATTTTTTGCAAATCCGCAAAATGACAGACTGAAACTTTTTTTTAAGTAAAGTGCTTTAAAAACTAAAGCTGCTGTAAGATCAACTGATTAGGATTTAATCAGTTGATTTTACAGCAGCAATTTTAATCTTCTTTTTTTCACTTCTACCTTCTGCTTCCCTTATACTGTGGGAACACCTTAAAACAGCTTGATCGATCTCATTAGAATCCGTTAACACATAGGAACCTGGACTGCTTTTTCAGGTTTTATTTTTGTAATACTGCCATCTTGTTCATAAACACATGCGTCTACGCAATTATATGAACCGCAATGGCTGATCATCACGAAATTGGCAGTTGTGCCCGAGTCTGCATTTACATCAATCCATGTTCCTGAATTGGCATAAATTTTTTGTTTTTCCTTTCCATTCATAAATAACCTTTTTTTGCATCATGTGTATGTCCAAAAACGACGATATCAATTGTTTTGTTTGTCTGGAAATATTGGTTATATGCCTGATCATCAACCAGGGATACAATATCATCTACCTCTGCCTTTGCCTCTTTACAGAAAGGAATCGGAACGCAGACCTCGTTGATCTGCTGGATTTCTGCCCAATCTCTTTGAAAGTTGGGATACAGATAAGCTGTTATCTCTCCATTTTTTAATGAGGGGGTTATATCTGCTGCTGAATAATATCCATTGTATCCATCAATTGTAATAGGCAGTATTTTTGAATTAAAACCATCATTTAATGGCAAAAGTCCAAATGCTGCGGCCCAGTCTTTATAATACAGATAAGCGTTGTATTGATCTTTATTACAACGATCAGGTTCCTGCAAAATGGAATAGCCTTCTGCTGCCGATGTCACTGCCAGCCTTGCAAGTATATAGCCCTGTGGAAGAATCGATGGATAGCTTCCGGTGATAAATTTGTTAGACACCTGATTTGGTGCATTTATCAAATCATATCTGTGACCATGTTCAATAAGAATTTCATTCTGGCAGCCGGTTCTATATCTGCCTGCGCCTCTGGCATCCCGGGCCTGATAGATACCAGGAAAAATTTCGTCTGCAATGCCTGGACTAAATAACATATCATGGTTTCCCGGAATATAAGTTACTTTTGTTTTACCAGCTTGTATGATATGATTGATCGCATCTACTACAATCTGATTATTGCGTGCAACTTTTCTATAAAATTCATCTGAATCTGTATAAACCGGATAATCGGCCGGCAATATCCATTCATCGAACAGATCACCATTTAAAACCAGTTCTTTCACATCAGGCATTGAAGCTACATGATCAAGAAATGAAACGAAACGTGGACGGTTCTTAACTGTCCATGAGAATCTGTCATCGATACCTAAGTGGGTATCACTTATGATAATCGTTTTTTTCACATTCTGGTAAATTTTCAAAATATTGTTTACTCATGATTGTCACCTCATTTAATACAATTTGTTTGACAGCCGTTCTGAAGAACAGCTGATATCATAAGAATCTGCTATACAATATAAATATGGCAATGGGGATATATCTGATGCGTATATGATTTTCCATAATTTATATAAGACCTGTTTCCCCATATGATTCTGTGCTGAGAGGATTCTCTGTATTAGCATCGTTCCTCTTATAACGGGAGATCCTGTAAGTAAATTTGGTCAAGTCTGATACCGTCACAAAAGTGGCGGTTTTTTATTTATGCTTTTTCATTCAAAAATCCTATCATAATCAATTAATTATTAGTATTTTTCAACAAAGATAAATTGTGTTAAAATAAAAACATGAATGTTAAAAAAATAACTTGAAGGGAGTAACAAAGGATGGGTTCTTATGTTCAGACATTGGTTGAGCGGTCCAGAAAGGCACAGGAGATATTGGCCACTTATGACCAGGCCAAAACAGATGAGATTGTAAAGATGTTCGCAAAAGTGGTCTTCGACCATGCAGAGCCGTTGGCAAAGCTGGCTGTGGAGGAAAGCCGCATGGGAGTTTATGAAGACAAGATTATGAAAAACAAGGGGAAATCCAGGATTATCTGGAATGCGATGAAAGGCAGGAAATCTGTTGGGATCATCGGAAAAGACGAAGAGGCAGGAATCATTGAGCTGGCAAAGCCAATGGGCATCATTGCGGCAGCCACTCCCTGTACGAATCCGGTGGTCACACCCATGTGCAATGCCATGTTTGCTGTTAAATGCCAAAATACTATTATCATCGCTCCTCATCCCAGAGGCAGGAAATGCGCGGCAGCAGTAGCGGATCTGTATTATAAGGAATTAGACCGTATGGGCGTGCCAAGAGATATCTTTCTTGTTATGGAGGAGCCCAGTGTAGAACTGACCACAGAGCTTATGGCAGCCTGTGACGCCGTGATAGCGACCGGCGGTATGGCAATGGTGAAGTCTGCATATTCCAGCGGAAAGCCCAGCTATGGCGTTGGTCCGGGCAATGTACAGGGATTGATTGACGAAGGAATCGATTACAAAGCAGCAGCAGGCCGTATGATTGCCAGCCGTATCTTTGACAATGGAATCATCTGCTCCGGTACCCAGAGCATTATCGCTCCTGAGAAAGATTATGAAAAGATCATGAAGGAGTTTGAGGACCAGGGGGCGTATTTTATTGACGATCCGGCCGTAACCTCTAAGCTGGCGGAAGTGGTGTTCCCAGGCGGAAACATCAGTAAGCATGTGGTGGGCCAGTCAGTACAGGCCATTGCAGGGCTGGCAGGGATCTCCATACCTGAGGACAGAAAGGTGATTGTTGTCAAGCCGGAAAAATATGGAGCAGGAGTTGTGTGGAGCAAGGAGAAAATGTGCCCCATAATGGCTGCTTACAGCTACAAAACCTGGGAGGAAGCCGTAGACATTGCTTATCAGAACCTGTTGGTGGAAGGAGAAGGTCATTCTGCTGATATTCAGTCGGACAATCGGGAACACGTCGAATATGCAGGTGTGAAGCTTCCCGTAAGCCGGGTAATGGTCAACCAGACCAGCTCCAGCATGGCAGGCGGGGCCTTTGCCAATTCCTTAAATCCCACCACAACTTTAGGCTGCGGAAGCTGGGGCAATAACGCCATCAGTGAAAACCTGTTTTATACCCATCTGATGAATAAGAGCAGGATCGTTCTGATTAAGAAGAACTGGAAGCAGCCGTCAGATGAAGAGATTTTTTCATAGGGAGAGCCGTCATGACAGAATTAATATTAAATACACAGATCTCTTACTACGATACCTGCGCTGAATTCGCAAAAGAATTTAAACTTGGAAGAGGCGATCTGGTATTGACCAATGAATACATATACAATCCCTGTTTTGGAAATATGGGACTGGAAGTGGAGACGATTTTCCAGGAAGAGTACGGCAGCGGAGAACCTACGGACATTATGGTGGACCAGATCCTTGAAGCAGCAGAGAAAATGGATTGCCAGAGGATTATTGCCATAGGAGGCGGTACGGTCATCGACATAGCCAAAGTTCTGGCTGTTTCGACAGGAGAATCTCTGGATTCCCTGTATGAGGCGCCGGCTTCTGCGAAAAAGAGAAGGAAGCTGGTGATTCTTCCCACTACCTGCGGTACGGGCAGTGAAGTGACCAATATTTCCATTATCAACAGGACCAGGCTGGGAACGAAAATGGGCCTTGTATCACCTGCCATGTATGCGGATGATGCGGTGCTGGTTCCGGAGCTTTTAAACGGACTTCCCTTTGGCGTATTTGCAGCCAGTTCCATTGACGCCCTGGTCCACGCTGTGGAATCCAGCTTATCTCCCAAGGCTACGCCTTATACGAAGCTGTTCGGATACAAGGCTATTGAAATGATCATTAAGGGGTATCAGAAAATAGCGGCTGAGGGAAGGGAAGCATTAAAACCCCTTATGAAAGATTTCCTCATTGCCAGTAATTATGCGGGTATTGCTTTTGGGACCGCCGGTTGTGCGGCAGTCCATGCCACCAGCTATCCTCTTGGAGGCAGCTATCACGTGGCTCATGGGGAAAGCAATTATGCCATGTTTACCGGAGTGTTAAAAAACTATATGGAAATACGCAGAGACGGGGAAATAGCAGTCTTAAACCAGTGCCTTTCCGGACTTTTGGGCTGTGGGGAGGAAGAGGTCTATGATAAGCTGGATGAACTTCTGGGAACGGTCCTTCCTAAGAAGTCCCTCCATGAATACGGCGTAAAGCCGGAGGAGCTTCCGGTGTTTGCAAAGAGCGTTATGGAGCGTCAGGGGAGGCTTATGGCCAACAATTTTGTACCCCTGGATGAAGAGAGGGTTTTAAAAATCTACAGGGAACTATATTGATTTTGAATTAAAAGGGGGAAACAGCAATGGCATTGATGACAGGGGAAGAGTATGTAGAAAGCATACGCAAAATGAAACTGAATGTTTATATGTTCGGAGAGAAAATTGAAAATCCGGTTGACAACCCGATTTTACGGCCATCTCTTAATTCGGTAAAGGCGACCTATGATTTGGCGCAGATGCCGGAACATGAGGATCTGATGACCGTGACCTTGGAGGATGGCCGGAAGATCAACCGTTTTGCCAATATTCACAGGAATACGGATGATTTAATAAAAAAAAGTAAAGATGCAGAGGCTCTGCGGCCAGAAGACAGCAGCCTGTTTTCAGCGGTGTGTGGGAATGGATGCATTTAATGCAGTATGGTCCACCACCTATGAGATTGATAAGGAGTACTCCACCCATTACCATGAGAATTTTAAGAATTACCTCCGCATGGTACAGGACAATGATTATACGGTGGATGGCGCAATGACCGACCCAAAGGGCGACAGAAGCCTGGCCCCTCATGCTCAGCCTGATCTGGATATGTATCTCCGGGTGGTGGAGCGGCGTGAGGATGGAATCGTAGTCCGGGGGGCAAAGGCCCACCAGACGGGTATCATCAATTCCCAGGAGGTAATCGTCATGCCTACCGTAGCCATGGGGCCGGACGATAAGGATTTTGCCGTATCCTTTGCGGTGCCAACGGACGCAGAAGGCATTACCATGATAATCGGAAGGCAGTCCTGCGATACCAGAAAGCTGGAAGGCTCTTCCATGGATGTGGGAAACAGTGAATTCGGAGGCGTGGAAGCCTGGTTGTGTTTGACGATGTGTTCGTACCCAATGACAGGATTTTCTTAAATGGGGAGTATGAGTTTGCCGGCATGCTGGTGGAACGCTTTGCAGGCTATCACAGGCAGTCCTATGGCGGCTGCAAGGTGGGAGTGGAGATGTTCTGATCGGAGCCACTGCACTGGCTGCGGATTATAACGGAGTGCCGAAAGCTTCCCACATTAAGGATAAACTGATTGAAATGGTCCATTTAAATGAGACTCTCTATTGCTGCGGAATTGCCTGTTCTGCGGAAGGCAGTCCTACGGAGTCAGGAAACTATCTGATCGATCTTTTGCTTGCCAACGTATGCAAGCAGAATGTTACCAGATACCCCTATGAGATCGCGCGGCTGGCGGAAGATATTGCAGGTGGCATTATGGTGACCGCGCCTTCTGAAAAGGATTTGAAAAGCCCGGTGGTCGGCCCGATGGTGGAGAAATACTTAAAAGGAGCAGCTGGCGTTTCTACAGAAAACCGCCTTAAGGTTCTGCGCCTGATCGAGAATCTGACCCTTGGAACAGCAGCAGTGGGTTACCGGACAGAATCCATGCATGGAGCCGGCTCTCCCCAGGCACAGAGGATCATGATTTCCCGCCAGGGCAACATTGGAAAGAAGAAACAGCTTGCAAAAGAAATTGCAAAGATCCGGGATTAAAGCGGTTTTTAAATGGATTTAAACAGGGAGGTTTGGGAGGATGAATTGGAAAGAACTATATTTGTCAAAACTTAAGACTGCGGAAGAGGCAGTGAAGATCATCAAGTCCGGCGACCGGGTGGTAATCGGCCATGCGGTGGGAGAGCCGGTGAAACTGGTAGATGCCATGGTGGACTATGCTGTAAAAATGGATTTGAAAGATATTGAGATCAACCAGCAGATCGATATGGGGCATTCACTTTATGCCCGGCCGGGAATGGAAAAACATTTCAGGCAGAACAGTTTTTTTCTGGGGGCCAATACCAGAGACTGTGTCAACAGCGGCCGGGGAGATTTTACGCCCTGTTTCTTTTACCAGATACCGGAATTGTTCCGCTCTTCTTTAAAGCCGGATGTGCTTCTGGCAACCTTCTCCCTGCCGGATGAGCACGGGTACTGCAGCTTTGGTGTAGCCTGTGACTATACCAAGCCGGCCGCGGAGATCGAGGGAGTAACGGTGATTGGGGTATTAAATTCCACCATGCCAAGGACTCACGGAGACTGCTTTATACATATCAGTGACATTGACGTGATCGTGGAAGACGATACGCCGGTAACGCAGCTGCCCATTCCTGAGAGCGGTGACGTGGAACTGGCCATTGGAGAGCATATTGCTTCTTTAATAAAGGATGGGGACTGCTTGCAGCTTGGAATTGGGGCTATACCTGATGCTGTTTTAAAATTCCTGGGAGACAAGAAAAATCTGGGGATCCATTCGGAAATGCTGTCCGACGGCATTGTGGATTTATATGAGAAAGGTGTTGTTAACTGCAGTGCCAAGAACTTTAACCAGGATAAGATGGTGGTGTCCTTCCTTATGGGAACCAGGCGGCTGTACGACTTTGCAGATGACAACCCCTCCATTTACATGGCTCCGGTGGATTATGTCAATAATCCCGCAATCATAGGGCGCAATGATAACATGGTATCCATCAATTCATCTCTGGAAGTGAATTTAATGGGTGAGGCCTGTTCGGAAGCTATGGGCTTAAAGCAGTTTTCCGGAATCGGCGGGCAGGTGGACTTTATCCGGGGAGCCGCGTTCTCAAAGGGCGGACGTTCCATCCTTGCTTTTTCCTCCACTGCGAAAAGGGTACCATTTCAAGGATCGTCCCCTTTTTGACTCATGGGGCGACTGTGACCACGTGCAGAAATGACGTTGACTATATTGTGACGGAATATGGGATCGCTAAGATGAAGGGCCATACCTTAAGAGACAGGGCCCGTCAGCTGATCCGGATCGCTGCTCCCCAGTTCAGGGAGGAGCTTGCACAGGAGTATGAAAACGTTTCCGAAAAATACCTGGAGGTGTAGGAATATGGACTGGAGAGAAATATATGCTTCAAAGCTGAAAACGCCAAAAGAGGCTGTGAAGGAGATCCATTCCGGAGATACGGTGCTGATTGCCCATGCGGCTTCGGAGCCCGGAGTTCTTGTGGATGCTATGGTGGATTATGCGGTAGAACAGGATTTGAGGAACATACGCATTGTCCAGCAGCATGATTTAGGGCCATGTAAGTATTTAGGGCCTGGAATGGAGCGGCATTTCAGTTTTAACAACCTGTTTGTAGGCCCTGCCAGCAGAAACCACATTGCAGCGGGAAAAGGGGATTATACGCCCTGCTTCTTTTATCAGATTCCGGATTATGTGGTAAATGTGGAGCCTGCGGATGTTTTTTTAGTCACCCTGTCTCTGCCGGATGAGCACGGCTATTGCAGCTATGGCATTTCCTGTGATTTTGCAAAGGAAGCGGGACAAAACCCAAGGACCAGGGTGATCGGGTCCGTGAATCCCAATATGCCAAGGGTAATGGGAGATAATTTTATCCATGTCAGCAGCTGGCTGCCATTGTGGAAAGTGATGAACCGGTCCTTGAACATGGAAATTCCAAGATCGGCGAGACAGAGGCTGCTATTGGCTGTCACATTGCTTCCCTTGTAAGATGGAGACTGCCTCCAGCTTGGGATCGGCGCCATACCGGATGCGGTTTTAAGGTGCCTGGACGATAAAAAGGATCTGGGAATCCATTCCGAGATGGTTTCCGACGGAGTGGTGGATTTGTATGAAAAAGGAGTCATTACAGGAAAAAGGAAGAACATTGACAAAGGGAAAATGGTCGTTACCTTTATGCTGGGCACAAGAAGGCTCTATGACTTTGTAGATGACAACCCGGCCGTGTCCTTAATGCCTGTCAGCTATGTAAACGATCCCTTTATCATAAGCCAGAATGACAATGTGGTATCCATAAATTCTGCGCTGCAGGTGGACTTGATGGGGCAGGTGTGTGCAGAGGCCATTGGATTAAAGCAGTATTCCGCAGTGGGAGGACAGGTGGACTTTGTGAGAGGTGCAGCCGCTTCTAAGGGCGGGCGCTCCATTATCGCATTCCCTTCTACTACAAAGGGAGGAACCGTATCGAAAGTCGTTCCTTTCCTGTCGGAGGGAGCAGCTGTAACCACCAGCAGAAATGATGTGGACTATATTGTGACGGAATACGGAATCGCCCGTATGAAGGGAAAGACATTGAGGGAAAGGGCCAGAGCGCTGGTAAGGATTGCCCACGAACTTTCAGGAGGGGCTTAAAGAAGAATTTGAAAAACGTTTTTCGGAGCCGTTTTGCGACGAAAAAGCCTTGTAATATCTTTGAATCTATGGTATGTAAGAAATGCCGGGTCCTACAGAAATGCCCGGTTTCCGGTCCGGAGGAATATAATCCGGACCGGGACTGTAAATTTGTCTTTAAGAAGGAAGCCCAAGCAGTTTCCTTGCCGCATCCAGTAATTCCTGGCTTGTTTCTTCTACCAGGACCACATCTGCGACAGAGGGAAATGCGGTTTTGATTTCAGCTGCGATCAGTTCTTCACTGGTGCGGCTGGCAGCGGGACATCCGGAGCATCTGCCGGTCAACCGGACTTTTAAAATGTCATTTTCAAAGCTCAGTACCGTGACGTTGCCTTCGTGCTCCGCCAAAGCCGGGCGTACCTTCTTATTGAGGATCATTTCAATTTGCTCTCTTGTTGCTTTCATGGCGAACCTCCTTTTGAAATAGTTTAACAGCAGGAAGGAGACTTTGTCAATCCGGCGACTGATACGAATATCTGATGAATACAGATAGGAAAAACCAATAAAAGAAAAGAGGGAATGGTATGTCGGCTAATTTTGAACATTACAAGGTTTTTTTATTATGTGGCAAAGTATAAGAACTTCACAAGGGCGGCCAATGCTCTTTTAACCAGTCAGCCATCAGTGACCTGCTATATACAGAACTTAGAAAACGTGCTGGGCTGCAAGCTGTTTATACGGTCGAAAAAGGGCGTTGTTCTGACTAGTCAGGGAGAACTGCTTTACAGCTATGTGGAACCTGCCTGCAGGCAGCTCATGCTGGGAGAGGAAGCCTTAAAGGAGAGCCTGGGAAAACATAGCGAGCAGATTAACGTGGGAGCCACTCAGATGGCCATGCATTCCTATCTGCTTACAGGGCTTCATGAGTTTCAAGAACAATTTCCCCAGGTCAGGTTAAACATTTTCACCTATAACACGCCCCAGACCTTAAGCGAACTAAAGGCGGGGAAAATTGATCTGGGAATTATTACAACACCGTTTTACTGTGATGAGAACATAAAGGCAGTTAAGGTAAAGACCTTCCGCAGCCTGCTGGCGGGAGGAAAGAAGTATGAGGAATACGGCGGAAAAACCAGTTTCCTTTCAGAACTTTCGTCACTCCCGCTGATAACCATGTCAGGCAGTACAACTACCTTTGCCTTTTTTCAGGAATTTTACCATTCCTGCGGCCTGGTCATGCAGCCGGCCATTGAAGTGGCGGGAATTGACTTAGTTCTTCCGGTAATCATGAAAAACTTAGGAATTGGATTTGTTCCCGAAGAGCTGGCCCAGCCGGCCCTTGAAAAGGGAGAGATCGTAGAAATAAAGCTGCATGAACAGATACCGGAGCGGAGCATCTGCATTGTCAGCGACAGCCGCCGGCCATTAAGCCTGGCTGCAAAGCAGCTTCAGCAGATGCTGGAAGACAATGTTGAGATGACACAATATCCACGAAAGCAATGAGCAGTGGGAAATGCGGCAGAAAAAGATTTTCGTTTTGCCAGCTGCACTGCGGACTTATCATCTAAGAAAAGGAGCGTAAGCATGGATTTCAATTTATCGAAAAAAACACCATCTCGCCAGGACCCTGTTTCAGCATTTTGCTGAAAGTGAGGTAAAGCCCTTAGCTCAGGAGACCGACGAGACGGAAAAGTTTCCGAAATCAACCGTTGAAAAGATGGCAGAATACGGATTCCTGGGGATTCCGGTCCCAAGGGAATACGGCGGCCAGGGATGTGATCCCCTTACATACGTTATGTGCGTGGAAGAACTTGCCAAGGTATGTGCGACCACTGCCGTCATTGTATCTGCCCACACGTCTCTTTGTATTGATCCCATACTTACCTATGGGACGGAAGCACAGAAGAAAAAAAATATATCCCTGACCTGGCTTCCGGAAAGAAGCTTGGCGCCTTTGGACTGACGGAGGCCGGGGCTGGAACCGACGCCAGGGACAGCAGACAAAGGCAGTATTGGATGGAGACCACTGGGTGTTAAATGGCTCCAAGTGCTTTATCACCAATGGAAAAGAAGCGGATATTTACGTAATTATTGCTGTGACCGGCACCGTGGAAAAGCGGGGGAAAAAGATGAAGGAAATCTCTGCCTTTCTCGTGGAAAAGGGAACCATGGGCTTTTCCTTCGGGACAAAGGAAAAGAAAATGGGGATCAGGGGATCTTCTACCTATGAACTCATTTTCACGGACTGCCGCATCCCTAAGGAAAACCTGCTTGGAATCCAGGGAAAGGGATTTCAGATCGCCATGCATACCTTAGACGGCGGCAGGATCGGCATTGCTGCCCAGGCCCTGGGAATTGCGGAAGGAGCATTTGATTCCACGGTGAAATACGTTATGGAAAGAAAGCAGTTTGGACGAAGCATCGGCCAGTTCCAGAATACCCAGTTTCAGTTGGCAGATATGGCGGCCAGGATCGAAGCGGCCAGGCTGCTGGTTTACAAGGCTGCGATGGCAAAAGCAACACAAAAGAATTACAGCGTGGAAGCCGCCATGGCAAAGCTATATGCGGCGGAGGCTGCCATGGAGGTGACCACAAAAGCGGTCCAGCTCCATGGTGGTTACGGATATATCAGGGAATACGAAGTAGAACGGATGATGCGGGATGCCAAAATCACGGAGATATACGAAGGAACCTCGGAGGTGCAGCGCATGGTCATATCCGGGAATATTTTAAAATAAGGAGGACTTGTTGTGAAAATTGTAGTATGTATCAAACAGGTACCTGATACAAAGAACGGGGTAAGATTCAAGCCGGATGGCACTCTGGACCGGGGGGCCATGGCAAGTGTCATGAACCCGGACGACAAAGCAGGACTGGAGGCAGCCCTTCGCATAAAGGACCGGCACGGCGGGGAAGTGACTGCCATTACCATGGGACTTCCAAAAGCGGAGGAGGTTTTGCGTGAGGCCCTGGCCATGGGAGCGGATAAGGGGATCTTAATAACGGACCGGGTGCTGGGAGGAGCCGATACCTGGGCGACTTCCTCCACATTGGCAGGCGCCATTAGAAATCTGGAATATGATCTGATTATTACAGGCCGTCAGGCCATAGACGGAGATACGGCACAGGTGGGGCCACAGCTTTCCGAACATTTAGGCATTCCGGTTATTTCCTATGCCCAGAATATCCGGGTAGAGGGAGACTGTGTGGTTGTGGAGCGCCAGTTTGAGGACCGGTATCACGTTTTAAAGGCAAAGCTTCCCTGCCTGATCACAGCGCTTTCCGAGCTGAACGAGCCGCGTTACATGACTCCGGGCGGTATCTTTGATGCGTATGAAGCGGAAATCACGGTATGGGGCAGAGGAGATTTAAAAGACGTAGCTGACACGGACATTGGATTAAAAGGCTCACCCACCCAGATAGCAAAGGCTTCCGACAAGGTAAAAAAGGGGACGGGAGAGATGATAAGTGGAAGTCCTGGAGAATCTGCGGCGTTTATTGTAGAAAAGTTAAAGGAAAGACATGTTATTTAGCGTAATAGATGGGAGGCGGCTATATGAATCTGGAAGAATACAAAGGGATCTGCGTTTTTGCGCAGCAGACAGATAACCGGTTAAACAGCATTGCTTTTGAATTGATTGGAAAAGGAAAGGAACTTGCAAAAGATTTAAATACAGATGTGACCGCAGTGCTCATTGGCTCCGGCGTTATGGGATTGGCGGACGAACTTGCTGTATATGGTGCCGACCGGGTGATTGTGGTGGATGATCCGGAATTAAAGGAGTACAGGGCAGAGCCCTATACCCATGCACTTGCTTCGGCAATCAGAAAATACAAGCCGGAAATTGTTCTCATAGGCGCAACTGCTGTGGGAAGAGAATTAGGGCCAAAGGTGTCGGCCAGAATTGCAACAGGACTTACTGCGGATTGTACAAAGCTGGAAATCGGGAATTTTCCGTTAAATCCGGTTTCCGGAAAGGAACAGAAAGCAAATCAGCTTCTGATGACACGCCCTGCTTTCGGCGGCAATACCATAGCTACCATTGCCTGCCCCAACCATCGGCCCCAGATGGCCACGGTCCGTCCGGGAGTGATGCGCGCCGCAGAGAAAGTCCCGGGCAGAAAGGCTGTCATTGAGGAATTTAACCCTGGCTTTCTTCCAAAAAAGAATGATACGGAAATTCTTGAGATTGTGAAAGCTGTAAATGAAACAGCAGATATTATGGACGCCAAAATACTGGTGTCAGGGGGACGTGGCATAGGCTGTCCGGAAAACTTCCACCTTCTGGAAGAGCTTGCAGGGGCAGTAGGCGGAGAGGTAAGCTGCTCAAGGGCAGTTGTGGACGCAGGCTGGAAGCCAAGGGACTTACAGGTGGGCCAGACCGGGAAGACCGTTCGTCCCAATGTGTATATTGCCGTTGGAATTTCCGGGGCAATCCAGCATGTGGCAGGTATGGAAGAGTCTGATTTGATCATTGCCATCAATAAGGATGAAAGCGCACCCATTTTTGAGGTCGCAGATTACGGTATAACCGGAGACTGGAAGAAAATCGTGCCGGAACTGATCAGGCAGCTTCAGGCAGTGAGAGCCGGAATTTAAGAATCTCATCTTAATCCGGATTGGTATTGAAATAGCAGATATGGTATGTTATAATAATTATATATCGTCCAGAGAGAAAGAGAGCGCAACGGGACAACTTAACAGTTGTCTTTTAGTGCGCTTTTTTTGTGGGAAGATTAAGGGAACTTATTTGATGCCATTATTTTACAGGAGGGGTTGGGAAATATGTATCAAACAATCATCATTGAAGATGACCCTATCGTTGCTTCTATTAACCGCCATTATGTGGAATTAAACAAAGATATGGAAGTATGCGGTTGTTTTTCCAATGGGCGGGATGCTCTTAACTATCTGGAGGAGCATTCCGTAGATTTGGCCATTACGGCACTGTATATGCCGAAAATGATGGTATGGAGCTTTTACGTGAAATCCGGAGACAGGAGAAGGATCTGGATGTCATAGTAGTAAGTTCCGCCAATGATGTAAAGCATGTGAAGAAGTTTCTTTCGCTTGGAATTATCGATTATTTGATAAAGCCATTTGAATATACCAGGTTTAATCATGCTTTGGAGAAATTCACGAAAAGTCAGGAACTGCTGAAACCTCGCAATTTCTCCCAGTCCCAGTTAGATAAACTGTTTCATGTTTCTTCTCTGCCGCAGGCAGAAGAAAACAGCAAGGGAATCCAGGAAGCTACTTTGTATAACATATTGGATTATATGAGAATAAACCAGTTAAATCCAATGACAAGCGAGAAAATCGCCAAGGAGGTCCAGTTGTCCAGTGTAACGGTCAGAAGGTATATGAATTATTTGCTGGAAAAACAAAGGGTTATCAGTGACATTGATTATAATACAGGAGGAAGACCCGGTGTTGTTTACCGTTACATAGAACAAGAGGAACGCCTGGCAGAGTGAGAAAAGTGCCGGAAACACTATGGAAGTGTTCCGGCCTTTTTTCTTTTTGGTCACTTTTGCAGGTATGTAAAGGAAAACTTATACCCAGGGGATTGCGCTGTAGAGAAGTACTGCAGCAAGGCCGCCAATCACAGGCCCGAATAACACGATGGGAGCATATTTCCAGTTAGAACTGCCTTTATCCTTGATGGGAAGAACTGCGTGAGCAAGGCGGGGGCCTAAGTCTCTGGCAGGGTTGATCGCGTATCCCGTTAAGCCTCCAAGGGACATACCGATGGAAACGATGATTGCAAACACAAGAATGTTATTAACTCCTGCAGGAACAGCTCCTGCCTGTCCGATGCCTTTAATAGCAAATACCAGAACGAATGTCCCCACAATTTCGCTTAAAAGGTTGCGGCCGGTGTTTGGAATCGCAGGTGAAGTACAGAAAACGCCTCTTTTTGTGGCCTGGCATTCTGTTGCGTCAAGCTGATCCTTAAACAATAAGTAAACCAGGACGGCGCCGGTAAATGCTCCTGCAAATTGTGCGATCACATATCCCGGAACAAGGTCCCATGGAAGGCTTCCGTCTGCTGCCAGGGCTATGGTAACAGCCGGATTAAAATGGGCTCCAGAAGCTGCGCCGAAGATGAAAGCAGGAATCATAACCGCGAACCCCCATGCAAAGGAGACTTGGATGGAACCTCCACCCTTCATACCGGACTTATCCAGGTTAACATTGGCGACTACGCCGTCTCCAAGCAAAATCAAAATCATAGTTCCTAAAAATTCTGCTAAATACATTAACATACTTTTTCCTCCCGGAATCTTTTATTTAATTTTCTAATCTTCTTTTGCCCAATCAAAGGAATATTTTACAGCCCTGTTCCAGCCGTTTATCCTCGTAGTTCTTTCTTCCCCGCAGATAGCAGGTTCAAAGGTCCTGTCAATGGCCCAGTTCTTTATGACATCTTCCTTGTTTTCCCAATATCCAACTGCCAGACCTGCCAGATAGGCGGCGCCCATAGCAGTAGTCTCCACACATTGCGGACGGTTTACTGGTGCGTTTATGATATCTGCCTGTGTCTGCATGAGGTAATTGTTGGCACTGGCTCCTCCGTCAACCTTTAAGGATGCCAGTTCGATTCCGGAATCCGACCTCATTGCCTGCAGTACATCATTTACCTGATAGGCCAGGGAATCCAGGGTGGCGCGGATGATGTGGCATTTGTTCACGCCCCGGGTAATTCCTACCACAGTGCCTCTGGCGTACTGATCCCAGTGGGGAGCTCCCAGTCCTGTAAATGCAGGAACAACGTAGCAGCCGTTGGTATCCTTTACCTTGCGGGCCATATATTCAGAATCCTGAGCAGAATCAATGAATTTCAATTCATCCCGAAGCCACTGAACGGCGGCTCCTGCTACGAAGATGGAGCCTTCCAGGGCATAATTCACTTTTCCATCTAATCCCCAGGCAATGGTAGTTACCAGACCGTTGCTGGAGAATACAGGTTTTTCTCCGGTATTCATCAGTAAGAAGCAGCCGGTTCCATATGTATTTTTAGCCTCACCGGCGGTAAAGCAGGTCTGCCCGAAAAGTGCTGCCTGCTGATCCCCTGCTGCGCCGCTGACCGGAATAGGACCGCCAAAGTACTGTGGGTCAGATTCTCCATATATGCAGCTTGAAGCTTTGCCTCGGGAAGCAGGGACTTTGGAATGTTAAGTTCTGAAAGAATATCATCGTCCCACTCTAAGGTATTAATATTAAACATCATGGTCCGGGAAGCGTTCGAGTAATCTGTTACGTGAACCCGTCCCTTTGTCAGCTTCCAAATCAGCCATGTTTCTACGGTTCCGAATAAGAGTTCCCCTCTTTCGGCCCTTTCTCTTGCGCCCTCTACATTGTCCAGGATCCATTTTAACTTGGTTCCGGAAAAATAGGCGTCAATGACCAGTCCGGTTTTGGCGCGGAAGGTGTCGACCAATCCTTTTTCCTTTAAGGAATCGCAGTATTCAGAAGTTCTGCGGCATTGCCATACAATTGCGTGATAGACGGGATCACCTGTTGCCTTATCCCATACAATAGTAGTTTCTCTCTGGTTGGTGATTCCGATCGCAGAAATGTCTTCTGCAGAAGCACCTATTTTGGACATGGCTTCCACTGCAACCCCCAATTGCGTGGACCAAATCTCATTTGCATCATGCTCAACCCAGCCTGGTTTTGGAAAATACTGGGTAAATTCCTTTTGAGCAACGCTGCAGATTTCCCCTTTTTCATTGAACAGAATACACCGATTACTTGTTGTGCCCGCATCCAATGCCATTACATACTTTGCCATAAAAAAATTCTCCTTTGCTTTGTTATTTTTTATCATTATAGAAGAGTCCTATCGAAAAAAAGAAGAATTGGAAAGTAAAGAATGAATTATGTAAGTAAGAAATACAAATCCGTTTATTTTACTTACAAAATGTATTTATTACTTGCTTATGATTTCACTCATTTCTGATTTATGATAAATTATTATCAATGTAAGAGGTTGGGAGGGTTTAGACAATGGTTTACAGTTATTATCCGGGCTGCACATTGAAGGCAAAGGCGAAGAAACTGGACCGCTATGCAAGGGAATGTGCCCATATATTAGAAATTGAGCTGGAAGAGATAGAGAACTGGCAATGCTGCGGAGGCGTCTATCCTGGGATGGCGGACGAACTGGCTACACGCCTTTCTCCTGTGCGTGCATTAAGGGAGGCAGGGGAGAAAAAGCAGGATCTGGTGACTGTATGCTCAGCATGTCACCACGTAATAAAAAGGGTCAATGAGGATATGAAGACTTCCGGTGAAATAAGGCAGAAGATCAATGCTTATCTGGAACCTGAAAATGGTTATGAAGGTGAGACAAAGGTCATTCACTACTTAGAACTGCTTCGGGACCGGATCGGCTTTGACCGGATCAAGGAAAAAGTAAAACATCCTTTAAATGGAAAGAAGATAGCACCTTATTATGGCTGCCTGCTTCTAAGGCCTTTCCAGGTAATGAATTTTGATGATCCGGAAAATCCATCTATTATGGAAGAGTTTCTCCTTGCAATCGGCGCCCAGCCGGTTCACTATGCTTTAAAAAAAACGAGTGCTGCGGCGGATATGTAACCATGGAAGATGAGAAATTTGCTTCTGAAAAAAAGTTCCTCTATTATGGAAGCTGCTATGGACCGGGGGGCGGAAGGCATGATTACGGCCTGTCCGTTATGTAAATACAATCTGGAAAATGGCGGGCTGAAAGAGGGCATTCCGGTTTACTATTTTACGGAACTTCTGGCGGAAGCTTTGGGAGTGAAAGAACAGGAGGAAGGAACGTGAGGGAAGAAATTTTAAGGATCAGCGGTGTGAACCCCTCAAAATGCATGAAATGCGGAAAATGTACAGCTACCTGCCCTGCATTTGAAAAGATGGAATATCACCCTCATCAATTTGTGGATATGGTTAAGAACAATCAGATATCCCCTCTTTTGGAATCGGAATCCCTTTATTGCTGTATGTCCTGTCTGGCCTGTGAGGAGCGGTGTCCCAGAGGGGTGAAGCCCCAGAAACTCATAGAAGCCGTCCAGGTTATAAAGCTGAGGGCTTCGGGGGCCAACCGGCTGAAACCCCAGGATGTGGCGGAACGGCTGGATCCTTCGCTTCCCCAGCAGGCCCTTATGGCGGCATTCAGAAAATACAGCAGGTGACAAAAGAAAGGAGGGGGAAAATTTGCAGAAAATAGGAGTTTTTGTCTGTTGGTGCGGAAGCAACATTGCAGCGACTGTGGATGTAAGTGAGGTCGTAAGAGCTGCAAAGGAAGAACCAGGCGTTGTTTTTGCATCTGATTATGCATATATGTGCTCAGAAGCCGGCCAGCTTATGATTCAAAACGCTATTAAGGAAAAGGGGCTGACCGGAATCGTAGTATGCTCCTGCTCCCCGCGCATGCATGAGCCACGTTCCGCAAAGCTGCACAGGCTGCGGGACTGAATCCCTACATGGTGGAAATTGCCAATATCAGGGAGCAGTGCTCCTGGATCCATAAAAATAAAGAAGAAGGAACGAAAAAAAGCAATTCTCTTAGCAAAGGCCGCAATCGCCAAGGTTCATTTGAACGAACCGCTGACAGCGGGAGAAACCCCTGTGACAAAGAGGGCCCTGGTGATCGGAGGGGGAATTGCGGGGATCCAGACTGCCCTTGATATTGCAGATGCAGGATTTGAAGTTGACATTGTAGAGAAATCACCTACCATAGGCGGAAAAATGGCTCAGCTTGATAAGACCTTTCCCACTTTGGACTGTGCGGCCTGTATCCTTACGCCTAAGATGGTGGATGCAGCAGCCCATGAGAAGATCCGTTTGTTTACCTATAGTGAAGTAGAGAAGGTAAAAGGCTTTGTAGGGAATTTTACCGTAGACATCCGGAAAAAAAGCCAGAAGCATACTGGAAGAGAAGTGTACGGGCTGCGGAGCGTGTACGGAGAAATGTCCTTCCAGGAAAACGGGAAACGAATTTAACGAAAGGCTGGATAACCGGACAGCCATTTATATCCCATTTGCCCAGGCAATTCCCAACATACCGATCATTGACAGGGAAGCCTGTATACATTTTAAGACCGGAAAATGCGGTCTGTGCCAGAAGACCTGCGGCGTGGGTGCCATTGACTTTGACCAGGAGGATGAGATCATCACCAGGAACTACGGAGCCATTGTGGCTGCCACAGGGTTTAAACCCATATCCCTGGAACGGTTTGATGAATTCCAGTATTCCAAAAGTCCTGACGTCATCACTTCCTTAGAACTGGAACGTCTGATGAATGCCGCCGGCCCAACAAAGGGAGAACTGGTAAAGCCTTCAAACCGGGAACACCCAAAAGATATGGTATTTATCCAGTGCGTCGGTTCCCGTGGGGAGTCCTGCAGGGAAAAGAGCTACTGCTCCAAAATCTGCTGTATGTACACGGCCAAACACGCCATGATGATCCGTGACAAATATCCGGACATCAATGTTCATGTATTTTACATTGACGTACGCACACCGGGAAAGAATTTCGACGAATTTTACCGCAGGGCAGTGGAAGATTACGGCGTTGATTACCGGAAGGGAATGGTGGGAAAGGTAATGGAGCAAAAGGATGGAAGCCTCTTGGTTCAGGCCTCCGACTTACTGAATGGACAGCAGCTTTTGTTACATACCGATATGGTAGTACTGGCAACAGCCATAGAGCCTGATAAATCAGCCAGAAATCTGGCTACCATGCTCACTGCCAGCATGGATACCAACGACTTTTTTACGGAGGCCCATCCCAAACTGAGGCCAGTGGAAAGTCCCACTGCCGGAGTATTCTTATCAGGAACCTGTCAGGGGCCCAAGGACATTCCGGAAACTGTGGCTCAGGCAGGAGCGGCCGCAGCCAAGGTCATCGGACTTTTATGCAGGGAGAAGCTTCTTAATAACCCTCAAGTAGCCCAGGCAAAGGAACGTTTGTGCAGCGGTTGCGGGGGCTGTTCCAAAGTCTGTCCATACGGAGCCATTGATTACGAAGAGAGAGAAGTTTTGGATCATGGAGTCAGGGAAATGCGGAGGCTTGCTAAGGTAAACGAGGCGGTGTGCCAGGGCTGCGGAGCCTGTACGGTGGCTTGTCCATCGGGTGCCATGGACTTAAAAGGATTTACCGTAAAACAGATTATGGCGGAGGTAGATGCGATATGCAGATAGAAGATAACAGCAACAAGGAGTTTAAGCCTCTCATCCTGGCATTTTGCTGCAACTGGTGCAGCTATGCAGGGGCCGATCTGGCGGGGTCAAGCCGCTCTTCCTATCCGGCAGAAGTAAAGATTATCCGGGTCCCATGTTCCTGCAGGGTGAATCCCTTATTCCTGTTAAGGGCCTTTGAGCGGGGGGCGGATGGCGTGATCTTAGCCGGCTGCCATCCGGGAGACTGCCATTATTCCACAGGCAATTACTATGCCAGAAGAAGGATGACCCTTTTATTCGGCATGTTGGACTACCTTGGAATCGAAAGGGAAAGAACCATGGTGGAATGGATTTCCGCAGCAGAGGGCGCCAAGTTTTCTGCGACCATGAATGCTTTCACCCAGTCAATAAAAGAACTGGGACCAAACAGAAAGTTGAGGGATTTACGATGCATGCCATAGAAGAGACCATAAAAGAAACGTGTAAAAAGCTCTGGAATGAAGGAGAGATAAACCGGATTCTGGCATGGGAAAAAGGACTCTTTGACTACGAGGCGGCACCTGCTGTTCCGGAACCGGGAAAGCATCTCCCGTCTGGTTTACAATGAGCACTGCGGGGGAAATTTAAGCAAATTCCTTATAAAAGAAATGGGAAAAGAAGGAAAGGTACTGGTCCTTTTAAAGCCCTGCGATACATATGGATTTAACCAGCTCTTATCAGAAAATAGGGTAAAACGGGAAAAGGTTTATATTCTTGGGGTTCCCTGCGGCGGAATGAGGGATGAAAAGGGCCTTCTTTTCAAATGCCAATCCTGTAAGGGCAATGATTTTAAAGCATTTGACCAGATCATAGAATCGGATCTGTCCGTTCCGGAGCCGGTCCCCTCGGAAGAAGAGGAGAAATTGAACCAGATGACTGCAGAAGAACGCTTTGCTTTTTGGCGGGGACAGCTTTCCAAATGTATCCGCTGCAATGCCTGCCGCAACATATGTCCTGCCTGCAGCTGCATCAAATGTGTGTTTGATAACCAGGATTCCGGAGTAGAGGCAAAGGCTAATTCCGATGCCTTTGAGGAAAATCTGTTTCATATCATCAGAGCCTTCCATGTAGCGGGAAGGTGTACGGACTGCGGAGAGTGCAGCCGGGTCTGTCCCCAGAACATTCCTCTTTATCTGCTGAACCGGAAAATGATTGAGGAGATCAATGAACGGTACGGAACCTATCAGGCAGGAGAAAGTCCTGACTCTAAGTCTCCGTTAATGGATTTTAAGGAATCTGATCCGGATATTTCGGCCATATATGGGAAAGGTGGTGTGTCTTGATGCTGAAAATGCCATTGGAACGTCTTGATGAACTTTTTTTTGGAACTATCAAAGGAGCACCAGATATTTGCCCCCATGGAAAAGGCGGGCAGTGTCTCCTTCTTTCCATGGAAAAAGGGGGATACCTTATGTTTTGACACTCTTTTGACAGATCAGGCACCCAAGTCCTTTTTCTTTCCCCAGTCGGAGACTTTGTACCGCGCCCGGAGAGAAGAGGGGAGCCTTTCCATTGTGCCCGAAGAGGCAGAGGAAAAGAGCGCTGTTTATTTTGGTGTAAGGGCCTGTGACAGGAGAAGCTTTGAACTCCTGGACCGGGTGTTCTTAAGCACACCCTGCGATTCCTGCTATGAGTCCAAAAGAAGGAACGGGTATGTGGTCACGTTAGCCTGTAAGAATCCTGAAAACACCTGTTTTTGTCAAAGCTTCGGCATTGATCCTGCCTGGCCGGGAGGAGATGTGTCCGTCTGGATCGCAGACGGAGAACTGTACTGGAAAAGCCTGACGGAAAAGGGAGATGCATTGACGGAATTAGTTACAGAATTGTTTGAGGAGGGAGACCGTAAAAAGGTTGAAGAGCAGAAAGCAGAGATCCGTAAAAAGCTGGATGCCCTGCCCCTAAAGGATTTGAGTCTGGAACGGTTTGAGCATCCGGATTCTTCCATGGATTTGTTTGAGTCGGAACAATGGGAATCCTTATCTGACACCTGCTTAGGCTGCGGAATCTGCACGTTTATATGCCCTACCTGCCAGTGCTATGATATATGCGACTACAACGCAGGCCATGAAGTCAGGAAATTCCGCTGCTGGGATTCCTGCATGTATCCGGGCTTTACCGAGATGGCCCATGGAAATAACAGAAACAACCAGATGCAGCGGTTCCGCCAGAGATTCATGCATAAGCTGGTATATTTTCCGGAAATAACGGCGGCATATATTCCTGTGTGGGCTGTGGAAGGTGTCTGCGTAAATGCCCGTCTTCCTTAAATATTGCCAGGGTAATAAAAGCCCTGGGAGAGACAGGCGCCGAAGGAGGAAACGATGAGTGACAGAACCAATGTATTGATTCCGGAAATCGGTATGATTACAGATGTAAGAAGAGATACGCCGGATGTGAAAACTTTTCGCGTAAACGGGTTAGAGGGAAAAAAGCCCTTTGACCATATGCCGGGGCAATGTGCCATGCTTTCCATTCCAGGAGTGGGGGAAGCCATGTTTTCCATCACTTCCTCACCAACCAACAGGGATTACATGGAGTTTTCCATTAAAAAATGCGGCTGCCTTACCGACTGGCTCCACCAGATGGAAAAGGGGCAGGAAATTGCCCTGCGGGGTCCATACGGCAATTACTTTCCCGTTGATACGGAGTTAAAAGGCAAGAACCTGCTTTTTATCGCCGGTGGGATCGGAATTGCGCCCCTGCGGTCTGTGATTAATTACGTCATTGACAACCGGACGGATTACGGACTGGTGGACATTGTTTACGGGGCCCGTTCGGCAGAGGATCTGGTGGATCTAGAAGAAATGAGAAAAGACTGGTCAAAGGTCCAGGGCATCCGTGTGCATCTGACCATAGACCGGGCTGAGGAAGGCTGGGAAGGGAACGTGGCCTTTGTGCCTGATTATGTCAGGGAACTGAAGTTTTCAAACGACAGAACCGCTTTGGTATGCGGTCCGCCTGTGATGATAAAATATGTGCTGAAGGCACTGGAAGAAATGGGATTTTCCAGTACACAGGTCTATACGACCATGGAACTGAAGATGAAATGCGGAGTGGGCAAATGCGGACGCTGCAACATAGGCTCTAAGTACGTCTGCAAGGATGGACTGTGTTCCGTTATGATGAATTGGGCGTCCTGCCCTCTGAATATTAGGAGGTTGACCAATGAATGATATGATTACTGTTTATCTGTTCGGTAAAAAAATATACAGTTCCGTCCAATTTGACAATAATGGGAGCAATGGAATATGCAGGATACCAGCTTGTGCGGGGCTGCGGCTGCAGGTGCGGCTTCTGCGGAGCCTGTGCCACGATTTACCGTATCAAAGGAGACAGGGAATTAAAGACCTGTCTGGCCTGCCAGACCCAGGTCCGGGAAAATATGTATGTGGCCACCCTTCCATTTTTCCCTCTGGTAAAGGAGGTTTATGACATAAGCAAGGTTCCGGTCAATGAACAGGTCATGATGGAGCTGTATCCGGAAATCTACAAGTGCATCGGGTGTGGGGCCTGTACCAAAAGCTGTCCCCAGGGTCTCGATACCATGCAGTACATTGCATATGCCCAGAGAGGGGAATTGGAGAAATGTGCCGAAGAATCCTTTGACTGTGTGATGTGCGGGATCTGTTCTTCCAGGTGTCCGGCCGGGATTTCCCATCCCCAGGTAGGCCTTCTGGCCAGACGGATCACCGGAAAATATCTGGCTCCGGAATCAAGGCACTTAACCAACCGGGTAAGAGAGGTAGAGGCCGGGGATTTACGGAGCTCATTGAAGCGATCATGGCAAAACCCCTGGAAGAACTGAAAAACCTTTATAATACCAGAGAAATCGAAAAGTAGGAGGAATAGACATGTTTACAGCCAAGATGATGGATTCCGTAAAAAAAGGTCGAGGCCACCAGGGAAGAACGGATGGAGACAGAGCCCCGGAGAATGACGGCGGAGGAAAAGGAAAAACTGCTGAAAGCCTATCACCCGGATTATAAAGAGGAAGAGTTTGCCATACTAAAGGCAGGCCCCAATAAGGGAGAAAAAGTGCCCAAAGAACTGGGAGTCCTTTTGCAGGCCAGGAGCCGGATCAGAGACACTGACGTGGATTTATCATCTCCGGATTACGATACAGATGTTCTGATCATAGGAGGAGGGGGAGCAGGCTGTGCGGCTGCCATTGAGGCTTCTAACGCAGGAGCAAAGGTACTGATAGCCACCAAGCTCCGTCTGGGGGATGCCAACACCATGATGGCGGAAGGCGGAATCCAGGCTGCGGACAAAGAAAACGATTCCCCCAGATCCACTACTTAGATGCTTTGGGAGGGGGACATTTTGCCAACCGGCCAGAGCTCTTAAAAAAGCTGGTCATGGAAGCTCCTGGGGCCCTTAAATGGTTAAATGAGCTGGGAGTGATGTTTGATAAGGACAGAGACGGAAACATGGTCACCACTCACGGAGGCGGCACTTCCAGAAAGCGTATGCACGCGGCGGCCGACTATACGGGTGCGGAAATCATGAGAGTGCTCCGGGATGAAGTATTAAACCTTCCGATTTCCGTGGCTGATTATACCTCTGCCGTGGAGCTCATTTTAGATGAGGATAAAAAGGCGGCGGGAGCAGTCCTTTTGAATATGGAAACAGGAGAACTTTTGACAGCCAGGGCAAAAACTGTTATTCTTGCCACAGGGGGTGCCGGACGGCTCCACTATCAGGGATTCCCCACCTCCAACCACTACGGGGCAACAGCCGACGGCCTGGTGTTAGCTTACCGGGCAGGGGCAAAGCTTCTCTATCAGGATACCCTTCAATACCATCCCACCGGAGTTGCTTTTCCGGAGCAGATTTATGGGGCTTTGGTCACGGAAAAGGTCCGTTCCTTAGGCGCCATGTTAGTCAACGCCTGTGGGGAAGCTTTCATGCATCCACTGGAGACCAGGGATGTGTCTGCCGCCTCCATTATCAGGGAGTGCGCAAGTGGAAAAGGAGTTGTCACTCCACTTGGGAAGGGAATCTGGCTGGATACTCCCATGATCGACTTGATTCATGGGAAAGGGACCCTGGAAAAGCGTCTCCCTGGAATGCTGCGTATGTATTTGAAATATGAAATCGATATGAGAAAAACCCCTATCTTGATCTATCCTACCCTCCACTATCAAAACGGCGGAATCCAGATTGAAGCGGACTGCCAGAGCACCATAGAGAATTTGTTTGTGGCAGGAGAAGCAGTGGGAGGGATCCACGGAAGGAACCGGCTTATGGGAAATTCTCTTCTGGATATTATTGTTTTTGGCCGCAATGCCGGAAAATGTGCGGCCGGGCGCGTGAAAGACGTACATACAGGGAAGCTGACTTTATCACATATAAAAGAGATGGAAGAGGAGTGCCAAAGGGCTGGTATTGTTACGGATAAAATTTCCCCGCTGCTTTTGCCAAAGTATGCCAGGACAGCGGGACAGCTATAAGGAGTAAGTCCTTCGGGGATACCTATATGCCCAAAAACATGGGCAAGAAGGAGGAAGCCCCTGCGGGGATACCTATATGCCCAAAAACATGGGCAAGAAGGAGGAAAAGATGAGAGAAATATCAGTAAAAACATTGATCGACGTAGTAGAAAAGCTGTGTATTGATGCAAATCAGTACCTGCCGGAGGATGTGAAGAAGGCGATCAAAACCTGCCGCGCCTGTGAGGACTGGGACATTGCCTGCGGAGTTCTTGACAAGATCATCGAGAACTACGAAATCGCAGAAAGGGAAGATGTCCCCATCTGTCAGGATACGGGAATGGCCTGCGTGTTTCTGGAGATCGGCCAGGATGTCCACTTTATTGACGGGGACTTGACCGAAGCCATTAATGAAGGCGTGCGCAGAGGCTACGAAAAGGGATTTTTAAGAAAATCCGTGGTAAAGGACCCGGTAAGGCGGGGAAATACAGGTGATAACACTCCGGCCCTGATCTATACGGAAATCGTTCCGGGAGACAAGGTGAAAATTACCGTAGGACCCAAGGGCTTTGGAAGCGAGAATATGAGTGCCATCCGCATGTTCAAGCCTTCTGCAGGAATCCAGGGAATCAAGGATTTTATTCTGGAGACCGTATCCGCCGCAGGTCCCAATCCATGTCCTCCTGTGGTGGTGGGCGTAGGAATCGGAGGCAGCTTTGACAAGGCAGCCCTTCTGGCGAAAAAGGCTTTGATGAGAGAACTGGATTCCTCCCATCCGGATCCTTACTATGCTGATCTGGAAAAGGAAATGCTGGAAAAAATCAACCTTCTGGGAATCGGCCCCCAGGGCTTTGGCGGAAAGACCACTGCTATTGGGGTAAACATTGAGACCATGCTACCCATATCGCAGGCATGCCCTGTGCCATCAACATCAACTGTCATGTGACACGCCATAAAACGGAAATAGTCTAATGTCTATGAAAGGCTTAAGCGGTGAAAGACGCACGCCGCATTTCCTTACATTTTTGTGCCGCATGCGTCAGCGGCGGATTGGAGATAAAAATGATAAAGCATATTACACTGCCTTTGACAAGAGAATTGTCTAAAACCCTTCACGCAGGAGATACGGTTTATCTGACCGGTGATATCTACACTTCCAGGGATGCCGGGCATAAGCGTATGTGTGAGACTCTGGCAAAAGGAGAGAAGCTGCCCTTTGATCCTATGGATGCCACGATTTATTACGTAGGGCCGACTCCCGCAAAGCCGGGCCAGGTGATCGGCTCTGCAGGACCTACCACCAGCGGCCGGATGGACGCCTATGCTCCCACGATGATGTCCGTAGGAGCCAGGGGAATGATAGGAAAAGGAGCCAGGCAGCCGGAAGTGATCGAAGCCATAAAAAGTATGACGGTGTTTACTTTGGCGCCATTGGGGGAGCAGGAGCGCTGCTTGCCAAATGCATTAAAAAGCTGGAACCCATCGCTTATGAGGATTTGGGAGCAGAGGCTTTGTGCAGACTTTATGTAGAAGAAATGCCTCTTGTAGTCATTATTGACTGCGAAGGAAATAATCTCTATGAAGAGGGAAAAAGTGCTTATTTAAAGTCAAGAGAGTAATTGGAATGATGAGTAACGGCTTTTTGATGAAAAAGCAGTGGTTTCTGCTAAATGGGAACCAATGTTTTTAAATAAATTATAAAAAAAATACAGGAGGTATATTTTATGGGAACCAAAACAAACATTGTGGATTGGAAGACAATTACGGATTTTGTAGTGGATGCATTCAAGGGATATGGGATTCCGGAAGAGGATGCGAAAATCTGTGCAGATGTATTGCTGGAGTCTGATAAGAGGGGCATTGAATCTCATGGTGTAAACCGCTTTAAGCCCATTTATCTGGACCGTATCAAAGCGGGAATCCAGAGCCCGGTAACAAATTTTGAAGTAGTTAAGGAAACAAGAACTACGGCAGTTGTTGACGGCCATGACGGCATGGGCCAGGTAATCGGTGTAAAATCCATGAATATGGCCATTGAGAAAGCCAAAGAATATGGCATGGGAATGGTAGTTGCCCGTAATTCAACCCATTACGGCATTGCAGGCTACTATGCCACCATGGCTTCCCAGGCAGGCTGTATCGGAATTACAGGAACCAATGCAAGGCCTTCCATTGCTCCTACCTTTGGTGTGGAAAATATGCTGGGAACCAATCCTATTACCTTTGGTATGCCTACGGATGAGGAATTCCCATTTGTGCTTGACTGTGCTACTTCCATTACCCAAAGAGGAAGGATCGAATACTATTCCCGTATCGGCAAGTCCACTCCTTCTGGCATGGTAATCGGACGAGACGGAAAGCCCCAGACAGATTCAGATCAGATTCTCATTGATTTGAATACGGGAAAAGCCGCTCTTGCACCTTTAGGCGGAATCGGTGAAGAACTGGCAGGCTACAAGGGATACGGCTATGCCACTGTAGTTGAAATTCTTTCCGCAGCTTTGCAGCAGGGAAATTTCTTAAGAGCCTTGACCGGCATTGGCGAAAATGGAGAAAAGGTACCCTTCCACCTTGGTCATTTCTTCATTGCCATTGATACGGAAGCCTTTATGGGCCTGGAATCCTTTAAAAAGACCTGCGGCGATATTCTCCGGGATCTTCGCGGTTCTGTCAAAGCTCCAGGGGAAGAACGCATTTACACGGCAGGTGAAAAGGAGTATCTGGTATGGCAGGAGCGCAAAAACAGCGGAGTGCCGATCAATGATGCAGTACAGAAAGAACTTATTAAGATCAGGGATGAACTGGCACTTAACCAGTACCGGTTCCCATTTGAATAAGAAATAAGGCCATTTGATTGATATGCCCCCTTTCAGACAAACAAGTGAAATAATAAAACTTGTTTGCCTGGAAGGGGGCATTTGGTGCTTGCCCCTAAGGGCCTTGGAATGTCTGGTTGCTCTTTTCTGTCAATATATGTTAGAATAGGTAAGAGTTTTTATGAACTGATTCTAACGATAAGAAGGCTGGAAATGATGTATTGTATGAGTGTAAGCCATAAAAAGGCTTCAGTAAATATCCGGGAACGATTCGCCTTCCAGGAAAAAGAGAAGACAGAATTTATAGAACGGCTGATGAGAAAGGAAGCGGTGACCGGCGTGGTTGTGCTTTGCACCTGTAACCGCAGTGAGATTTATGTTTCAGGAACAAAGCATGCAATCAGCGAGCTTCAGCGGGAGGCAGCTGATTTTAAAGGGATCCGCCTGGAAGAACTGCTGAAATATTTAAATATCTACAGTGGGGAAAGCGCCATCGGGCATTTGTTTAAAGTGGCCTGCGGGTTTGATTCCATGGTTCTGGGGGAAGATGAAATTTTAGGGCAGGCAAAGGCTGCCTATGAGATGTCCAGGGACCAGGGGGCAGTGGATTACGAAATGAATGTGCTGTTCCAAAGGGCGTTTGCCTGCGCCAAACGAATTAAGACAGATACGAATTTATCCAGAACCCCTCTCTCCGTTGCAACCCTTGTAGCCAATGAGGTGTTCCGCTTTGAAAAAGAGGGCGGGGAAAAGAATGTAATGGTGATCGGCATGACCGGTAAAATGGGGAATACCATAACAAAGAATATTTTAAGCAAGCAGGGCATCCGCGTTACAGGAACGGTCAGAAGCCATAAGTCCCATCTTACCATAGAGGCAAAAGGGGACAGGGTAAGGGTCGTAGATTACAAGGACCGGTATCAGTACATGGATGAGATGGATATTGTCATCAGCGCCACTTCGGGACCTCATTATACCGTGACCTGTGAAGAACTGTCTGAGCAGGTAGTCCCGGGGAAAAAAAACGGCTGTTCATGGATGTGGCTGTTCCTGTGGACATGGACGCTGAGATCGGGGAAATGGAAGGGCTGACCCTTTATAATATTGATTATTTTGAAACCCTTTCAAAAAAATAACACAGAAATAAAACTAAAGGAGCTGGACCGGGCAGCCGCAATCATGGAAGAGGAGCTGGATGGAGCCATCAAGGAGGTGGTGTTCCATCCATATATTAAGAGAATGGCTGAACTAAAGGAAGCATTTGCGGGAAAACGTCTGGATACCCTTCTTTATGAGATCAGGGATCATGTTTCCAGTGAAGACTTAAAGGTGGTCCTTAAAACCCTGGATGGCCTGGAACACTGGATTAAGGAGGGATGACCGTGTCTTATTTCCCGTTTTTTGTTGATATTGAGGGAAAAAGGTGTCTGATCGCAGGCGGAGGAACTGTTGCCTGCCGCAAGGCCCTGACGCTCATGGATTATGGCCCGGATATTGTGATCGTGGCTCCCCAGGTGATTCCTGAGATGGAACAGCTCATAAAGGAGAGCAGGGGAAAACTCACATGGAGGTGCCGGAAATTTGAAGAATCTGATTTGGAAAATATGGATTTTGTAATAGCAGGAACCTCGGATGAAGGGGTAAACAGGATGATATCCATTTGGTGCAGGGAGAGGAAGATTCCGGTCAATGTGGCGGATATGCAGGAGGAATGCAGCTTTATTTTCCCTGCTCTTATTAAGGAAGGGGAAATTACGGTAGGGATTTCCACAGGAGGAAGCTCGCCGGCCCTTGCCCGGTATTTAAAAAAAGAAGCTTAAGGAAGCCATTCCAAAGGGACTTGGCAGTCTGGCAGAGCAGCTTGGCTCATACAGGGATATGGTCAGGGAAAGGGTGGATTCCCTTCCGGTCAGAAGGTCGATTTTCGGGACTATGGCAGAGGAAGGAATCTGCCAGGGAGGTTATACCAGAGAACAGGCAGAAGACTGATAGAAAGGAAGCTGGCGGAGCATGAGAAGTAAGACCATTCACATTGGAACAAGAAGAAGCGCTTTGGCCGTGGCCCAGGCAAACATAATGGCTGAGGCCCTTGTAAGAACAGGTACCGGCCTGTCGGCAGAACTGGTGCTGAAACAGACGGAAGGGGACCGGATCCTTGATAAACCGCTTCTGGAATTCGGAGGAAAAGGCGTGTTTGTGACGGAATTTGAGCAGGCCCTTTTGCGGGGCGAGATTGATTTCGCAGTCCACAGTGCCAAGGATCTGCCCATGGACTTAGAAGAGGGCCTGGGAATTGTGGCAGTTTTGGAGAGGGAAGATCCCAGGGATGTTCTGGTGACGCCTGCTTCCAGTGACCTTTCCGCAAAAAGAGAAATCATAATCGGAACCTCCAGCTTAAGAAGAAAGATCCAGATTGAGGAAATTGGAAAGACCATGTGGCCGGAGGCTTTGGTGCGATGTGAGAATTTAAGGGGAAATGTACAGACCAGGCTTTCAAAGCTTATGGAAGGCTCTTATGACGGCATTATTCTGGCAGCAGCAGGATTAAAGCGTCTGGGACTTTGGGAGGACAGCCGGTATCATTACCATTGTTTTGATTGTGAGACCTTTATTCCGGCCGGAGGCAGGGAATCCTTGCCGTGGAAGGGCGGCTGGATTCCGGGCTTGAGTCAGTGGTAAAACCTCTTGAGGATGAGGAAGCCAGGCTGTGCCTGTCTTTGGAACGGAAGATTTTAAGGCTTTTGAATGCAGGCTGCCATGAACCCATTGGCGTGTATTCCCGGTTTAAAGGAGGGAAAATGGAGATTCTTGGAATCAGCAGGAGAGGGGAAGAAATAAAACGGATCCATCTGTGGGGAGAAACCGGAGAACTTGACAGGCTGGCGCAGCTGGCCGCCCAGGGCCTTGCGTAAAAAGGAGGATGCTATGAAGGAAACAGGAGTTGTCTATCTGGTAGGGGCCGGTCCCGGAGATCCGGGGCTTATTACAGAAAAAGGGTTGTCACGGCTGCGGATATGTGACGCAGTGGTTTATGATGCACTTCTTTCTCCCCGTCTTCTTGATGAGGTACCGGACCAATGCCTGAAAATCCATGTGGGGAAACGGGCCGGACATCATTCCATGAAGCAGGAGGAGATCAATCAGCTTCTGGTGGAGCTGGCAGGGGAAGGCCTTTCCGTGGTGAGGCTAAAGGGCGGTGACCCCTTTGTGTTTGGGCGGGGAGGAGAGGAAATCATGGCCCTTTCTGAAGCTGGGATCCCTTATGAAGTGATTTCAGGAGTCACCTCTGCAGTGGCAGCCCTTGCAAGCGCCGGGATCCCGGTGACCCACCGGGCAGTCAGCAGAAGCTTTCATGTCATGACCGGACACACTCTTTCAGGAGAAGGAACCCTTCCGGCTGATTTTGATGAATTTGCCAGGCTTTCCGGCACATTGGTTTTTCTTATGGGACTTGGAAATCTGTCCCTCATTGTAAAGGGTCTGTTAAATCAGGGAAAACCGGGGGAAACACCTGCAGCAGTCATTCAAAACGGAACTCTTCCGGGAGAGAGGACCGTCCGCGGGACCTTAAAGGATATTGAGGAAAAGGTGCGGAGGCTGGAATAGAAAGTCCTGCCATCATTGTGGTGGGAGAGGTGGTTTCCCTTGATTTTTCTTCGACATTGAAACAGCCCCTGGAAGGGTGTCGGATCGGAGTGACGGGAACAGACTCTTTTACGGACAGGCTGAAAAAACAGATTAAATCTTTTGGTGGAACTTCGGAATGCATTCTGAGCCTTTTGATAGAGTCCTGCCGTAAGGGCGGGAAAATGAAGGAAGCATATGAAAAGCTGCCGTTTTACACCTGGATCGTATTTACCAGTGCCAATGGAGTAAGGGAATTTTTCCATGGGCTTTTGGAATGGGGATATGATTTCCGGGCAGTGGGCCATGTGAAGTTCGCTGTGGTCGGAAGGGGAACAGCCGATGAATTGCTGCGGCATGGATTTTCTGCCGATTACATACCGGAGAAATATCAGGTACAGGACCTGGCAGCAGGCTTGAAAGGCTTGATTTCCAGGGAAGACAGGCTTTTGATCCCCAGATCATCAGGCGGCTCGAAGGAGCTGAATGAGATTCTGGATGAAGCAGGGGCCTTTTATGATGACATTGTGCTGTATGATGTGGCCTCAGCAGGCCTGGACACAGAAAACAGGGCGGAGGCCTTAAAGCAATTAGACTATCTGACCTTTTCAAGCGCTTCCGGTGTGGAAGCCTTTTTCAGGGAATCAGATGAGGAAATAAAGGAAGCCCTGGCAGGCCTTAAAATGGTCTGTATCGGGGACATTACAGCAAAAGCCTTATGGAGCATGGGAGGAAGGCGGATATCATCGCCGGGGTTTACAGCATCAAGGGGATAACGGAAGCTATCTGTGGGGATTGGAAAGAGGAAAGGAGTCAGTCAATATGAAAATAGAAGAATCCAAAGAATTATTTGAAAAATCAAGGGAGTATTTCCCGGGGGGAGTCAACAGCCCGGTCCGGGCATTTGGTTCCGTTAAAGGAACCCCGGTCTTTGTAAAACGGGCGTCTGGCTCCCATATTTACGATGAGGATGGAAATGAATACATTGATTATGTGAATTCATGGGGACCATGCATTCTTGGACATGCCTTTGGGCCGGTAGTGGAGGCGGTGAGAGAGGCCTGTCTTGACGGTTTATCCTTTGGAGCGCCCACCAGAAAAGAGCTGGTTCTTGGATCGCTTATCAGGGAGTGTATGCCTTCCATGGAGATGATGCGGATGGTAAGCTCAGGAACAGAAGCAGTCATGAGTGCGATTCGTGTGGCAAGAGGTTATACGGGAAGGGATAAGATCATTAAGTTTAAAGGCTGCTATCATGGACATTCCGACGGCCTGTTGGTTAAGGCCGGTTCCGGCGCTTTAACCGGTTCTGCACCGGACAGTGCCGGCGTACCGGCTTCCTATACCCAGCACACATTGCTTGCCAGTTATAATGATGAGGATTCTGTTAAAAAGCTGTTTTCAGAATATCCCGATGATATCGGCGCACTGGTGGTGGAGCCGGTTGCAGCCAATATGGGACTTGTTCCGCCAAAGCCCGGTTTTCTTGAATTTTTAAGGGAGATCACCACAAGGTATGGGGCGGTTCTCATCTTTGATGAGGTCATTACCGGATTTCGTATGGGTCTTGGAGGCGCACAGGGATATTACGGCGTTGTTCCGGATATGACGACTCTGGGGAAGATCGCAGGCGGAGGAATGCCCATGGGAGTGTATGGGGGAAGAAAGGAGATCATGGAAGTGGTTTCTCCTTTGGGAAAGGTCTATCAGGCCGGTACCCTTTCCGGCAATCCTGTTGCAACGGCAGCCGGAATCGTGACCATCAGGACCCTGATGGAGCAGCCGGAAATTTATCCAGCCCTGGAGGAAAAAGCGGGAAAACTTGTAAAAGCCCTTAGGGAAGCTCTTCCGGACACCTGGGTGAATCAGGCAGGATCTCTTTTCAGTGTATTTTTCACAAAAGATCCGGTCGTGGATTATGATACGGCTCTGGCTTCTGACACGGTCAAGTATGGAACGTATTTCCATTATCTTTTGGAGCATGGCATTTACACCGCTCCATCTCAGTTTGAAATTTTGTTTCTTTCTGCGGCCCATACGGCTGAGGATATTGAAAAAACCTGCGGCATTATAAAGGCGGCGGCAGGGATTCTTTCTTAGGATCGGCGAAAAAGCTTTGGAATGGCTGGAAACAGCTTTTCCAAAGCTTTTTAAAATTTAAGCTGGATGGCTGTGAACTTTGCCATATAGATTCTAAAAGTTACATAAATTGTATTAACATTTTCCGCAATCTCTTGATAAATAACCTGATTTGGTATATTTTAATCTCATAGGAGGCTGAATATATGGACTATTTAGTTGTATATACAAGTAATACCGGAAATACCCAGAAGGTAGCCATGAAAATTTTTGAGTCGCTTCCCGGAAAATCCAAGGACATTGTCAGTCTGGAGGAACTTCATGGAGAGGAAGCGGATATGTATTTTGTAGGATTCTGGAATAACCGTGGAACCTGCAAAACGGAAGTGATTGACTTTCTTTCAGATCTCCACGGAAAACGGGTGGCTTTATTTGGTACCTGCGGGCTTTCCGGGAATAAAGAATATTTTAAGCAGGTGGAAAAGCAGGTGTCTGTATTTCTGCCGGATGATAATGAATATCTTGGCTGTTTTTTATGCGGAGGGAAGATGGCTCCCCAGATTCTTGAAAAATACAGGCAAATGCAGGCAATTCACGATACTCCTCAGATCAGGGCCTTGATATCCGCATATGAGGATGGGATGCTTCATCCCAATGAACAGGATTTTAAGGACGCGGTAGAATTTGTAAAATCGGTCCTCAGGGAGTAACAGAAGAAAAAAAGGAGGAGTATTATGGGTTTGAAAGATGACGGCAGTTCACAAAATAATCAGAAAAAAACCGTTTATTTTTTTATTATGTAATTGTTTTATTAATTATGATATTGTTTAATGCATTGACAGTTCCCTGGATTCAGTCCAAATCCGTGACTGAGGTTCCTTACAGCACGTTTCTGGAGATGGTGGATCAGGGGAAGGTTCAGGCGGTTGCAAAGACGGAAACAGAGATCCAGTTCAAATCCGATACCGGAAAGAAGGATTGGGAAGGCAAGCCTGTGTATGACGTATATAAGACCGGGCTGTGGCCGGATGATACGCTGACTGAAAGGCTGATTGCCCATGACGTTTCCTTTGAAAAAAACCATAGTCGTGCAGATGTCCCCTCTGCTTTCTTTTTTACTCACCTGGATCATTCCCATCCTGATCTTTGTGTTCCTGGGGAATTTTTTATCCGGCCAGCTGCAAAAGAAGATGGGCGGCGGCAATGCCATGACCTTTGGAAAGTCCAATCCCAAAATCTATGCGGAATCAGAAACCGGAAAAACCTTCCGGGATGTAGCCGGACAGGAGGAAGCAAAGGAGGCTTTAAAGGAGATCGTGGATTTTCTTCATAATCCCCAGAAATATGCGGATATCGGTGCTTCCCTTCCAAAGGGCGCCTTGCTGGTAGGCCCTCCGGGAACCGGTAAGACACTTCTTGCCAGGGCGGTGGCAGGTGAAGCCCATGTGCCGTTTTTTTCCATATCCGGTTCTGAATTTGTGGAAATGTTTGTAGGTATGGGTGCGGCAAAGGTGAGGGATTTATTTAAGCAGGCAGGCGAAAAGGCTCCCTGTATCGTATTTATCGATGAAATTGATACCATAGGTAAGAAACGTGACGGAGGCGGCTTTACCGGAAATGATGAGCGGGAACAGACCTTAAACCAGCTTTTGGCTGAAATGGATGGATTTGACGGAAAAAAGGGCGTTGTCATATTGGCTGCCACCAACCGTCCGGATTCCCTGGATAAAGCACTTTTAAGGCCAGGCCGTTTTGACCGCAGGATCCCTGTGGAGCTGCCTGACTTAAACGGGCGGGAAGCCATATTAAAGGTTCACGGCAAAAATGTAAAGCTTTCTGATGACGTGGATTTTCATGGAGTAGCGCTTGCCACGGCAGGGTCCAGCGGCGCAGAGCTTGCCAATATCGTCAATGAGGCTGCCCTCAGGGCGGTCCGCCTGGGCAGAAAGACCGTAACCCAGAGAGATTTAGAAGAAAGCGTGGAAGTAGTGATCGCCGGATATCAGAAAAAGGACGCTTCTGTCAATTCCAGGGAAAGGAAGATCATTGCTTATCATGAGGTGGGGCATGCGCTGGTCGCCGCCTGCCAGAACCACTCGGCACCGGTTCATAAGATCACCATTATACCAAGAACCTCCGGCGCTCTCGGTTATACCATGCAGGTAGATGAGGAAGAACGCCACCTTTTGACAAAGGAGGCTGCCTTAAGTAAGATCGCCACCTTTACCGGAGGAAGGGCAGCAGAAGAACTGGTATTTGATACGGTCACCAGCGGAGCTTCCAATGACATTGAGCAGGCTACCAGGATCGCCAGAGCATGGTGACCCGCTATGGCATGACGGATGAATTCGATATGGTGGCTCTTGAGACAGTGACCAACCAGTATCTGGGCGGAGACACCGCTCTTGCCTGTTCCCCTGAAACGGCCAAGCAGATCGACGATGCTGTAATCAGAATTGTAAAGGATCAGCACCAGAAGGCTTTAAAGATTCTTAAGGACAATGAAACAAAGCTTCATGAGATAGCAGAATATCTTCTGGAACGGGAAACCATAACAGGAGAAGAGTTCATGAAGATCGCAGGATTTGATTCTGCAGGAACCCAGGAAAGTTAAAAAGCGGGCTTAAGAAAAGAGAGTTTGCCTACCTGCGGGCTATGGATTAAGTAATTGTAAAAATGTTCCAAAAAAAATAGAAAATATGTTTTACATTTTGGTAAAATATGGTATAATTCCCGTAAACGTTGTAACTTATAGAGGGGGATTATGCAATGAAGGTACAGTTTTTCAGAAAATGGAAGAATCGTGGTTCAGGGCACAGAGGTATGTCATGGCTAAAGGAGAAAGGAGCAGGGAAATATCAGCTTTCAACTAAGATCGCATGCATCGCCGGAATCATGCTGGTGGTCGTTTTTACGGTTTTGATCGGAATTACATCAAGAATGACAAAAGATGCCATGAAACAGTCCGCATTCAGGGAGCTAAAGACTCTGGCATCTGAGAATGGAAAGATGATCCAGCAGACCCTTGATGAGGCAAGGCAGGTATCGAACAGTATTACCTATTATCTTGAGAATTCGACGGCTAACAGAAAGGTCCTTCAGGCGCTGAGGATCAAGTCGGGTCCTTCAGCCGAGCCGCTTTATAAGAGTCAGATATTTGATGATGTTACCCTGGACAGCCATGGTATGAAAATGGAGGATTACATGCTGACGACCATCAAGTCCTCTGTTCTATACTCCAAGGGTATTGTAGGAGTTGGTGTCCTGTTTGAGCAGTATGCCATGAGCTCTGCGGCCAGAAGCTATAGTTTGTATGCCGGCAGGGATGGGACGCTCAGGGACTGCGGCATGTACGAGGATTATTCTTCCGCCGATTATTTTGTAAAGGTGATGGAGGAAAAGGCTCAGGTCATTACACAGCCATATGAATCAAATGGAATGATGATCATCACCATGCGGTGCCTGTGATCGTAAGCGACAGGGTGCTGTGCGTGGTCGCCGTTGATGTGGGCCTGGACCGTTTTAACCAGATGAAAACGGCGGATTCCTCTTATCCAAGCATACAGACCTTCATTTTAAATGAATCAGGAACAATTATTTCAGAAAGCACAGGCAGCGGACTTGTGGGAACCAGTGTTTCTGATTTCGTCAACAGCGGGACATGTAAAGAGGGAATAAGTACTGGGATTGCCTCTGGCTCTGATTTTTATGTTGTGGATCCAGGCAAAAAAAGGAGATACCTATTATTTCTTTGAGCCGATTCAGCTAAATGGTTCCAGCTGGTATTCCGTTACCGCGGTGGAAGCGGGAGACATGAACCGGGAAGCAGACAGAGTGTCTTCCTTGATGGTCATTATTTCCATCATTGCCATGATTGTTATTCTTTTTATCATTGCATTTATCATAAGAAGCAGTTAAAGCCCATCCATAAGATCGTAGCGGCTGCCGGGAAGATTGCGGAAGGGGATTTAAACGTTTTTGTTGATGTGAAATCCAACGATGAAATCGGCCTTGTGGCAGCTTCCTTTGAACAAATGACAGTGAACCTAAAAGAGGTAATTGACCGCATCTCCTTTACGCTGAACGAAGTTGCGGACAACCATTTAGACTTAGACGTGGAACTGGGCCTTAAAGGAGAATTTTCCCAGCTTGAAAAAGCGGTAAAGCAGATTGTCATGAATTTAAATTCGGTCATGAATGAAGTCAATCAGGCAGCAGCCAGGTGGCACTAAGCTCCGGGCAGGTTGCAAACGGTTCCCAGCTTCTGGCAAACGGCTCTGAGGAACAGGAAAGAACCGTTGACATGCTGTCCGGTTCCATCAGCCAGGTTGCGGAAAAGGTCAGGCGTCTGGCAGAAAAAGCCGGAGAAGTTTCCCTGCAGGTTCAGATGACTGGTACAGAGGTGGTAAACTGTGATATGTCCATGCAGAACCTTTCCAGTGCCATGAATGAAATTCACGTTTCTTCCGGTGAGATCGGAAAAATCATCAAGGTAATTGAAGATATTGCATTCCAGACCAATATCCTGGCTTTAAATGCTGCAATAGAGGCAGCAAGGGCAGGGGAGTCCGGAAGAGGATTTGCAGTGGTTGCCGGTGAGGTACGTAATCTGGCTGCGAAAAGCTCTGAAGCAGCAAAGAATACCACAGCTTTAATCAAGGATTCCATAAATGCTGTAGAAAAAGGCAATCAGATATTGGATGAAACCGTTCAGTCCATGATGAAGGTTCTGGAGGATTCCGCCTTGGCAGTGGATTCCGTGGATTCCATCTCAAACATAGCTTCCCAGGAAGCAAAGGCCGTGGAAGAGGTGACAAAGGAACTTGGAAGAATCTCTTCCGTAGTTCAGAACAATGCCGCAGCTGCGGAAGAAAGTGCGGCCTCCAGTGAAGAACTATCCCAGCAGGCCCAGCTTTTGCGGGAACTGGTAAAGAGCTTCCGCCTGAGAGAGGAATAAATGATACATAATTAATTTCATACAAGAAGGCGGAAACAGAGTTAAATGAAGCTTACATTTAACTCTGTTTTTCCTTGCTCAGACGAATAAAAAAATATATAATATTCGAATAAAAGCAAAAAAATATTTTAAAACAACATCAAAAAAATGAATATAAAATCTAAATAATTATAAACAATTTAAAAATTAACAAATAATATATTAAAATAATTAAAGAAGTATTGACAAAATAGAGCTTGTACGCTATAATAAAGCCATAACAAAAGGTAACTAATGAAAAGAGTTCAAATCTAACGAAAGGAGGTACAGTCCACCAGAAAGAGCAGACTGGCTTCGTTTATATAATGATAAATGAAGCAAAAGGAAAACCAATCTGCCGATGTTAAAAGCCAATCTTTGAAGAGATGATTAGTCATTAATGAAAAAGAGAGAATTCATGAGAAGGAAAAACTGTAAGAGATTCCAAAGGTCAACAAAAGAAAGTTTAGGACATATGAGGAAACAGTCAGGCAATAGAGCTAAGGCCATGAATCTGGTGTATAACAACGGGGAGCGGAAAAATTAATATAGATCATGTTGAAAAACGTGTACCATGTACAAGGTAACAGACATGAGAGAAACGAGGTATTAAGACCAATGGACGAAGTAATATAGAAACGGATATCGATTATAGGGAAATATCAAATCGGTATCCGTTTCTATCTGTTTTTTATTAAAAGATCCCTTCCAAATCAAAGGGCGGCGTGTATTCTTCTTTTGCGCTGCTTTTTTTCCTGCATAAATCCCTGATCCAACCCAAGTCTGATGGCTTCATCAAGCACTTTTCCATATTCATACGATGTAATTCTCCGGTTGATTTCCGGGAAGCTTTCACTTCGGTAGAATGGGGTGTACTGGCTCATAAGACTGATATAATACATTCCCTCCGGCAGTTCATCTTTCATCCAGTGAAGAAGGCGGATGGAATCCTCCTTTGCCCCTGGAAGCACCATATGGCGTATTATGACACCCTTTTTCATAAGGGCGCCTTCGGAATCAAACTGGGGAGCCCCGGTCTGGCGTATCATCTGTTTTATTGCCTTTGAGGCCGCAGTAAAATAATCGGGAGCCTTACTGTAGCGTGAGGAAAGCTCGGAACTGAAGTATTTTAAATCAGGAAGCCACACATCGATGTATGAGGCCAGCTCCTTTATGATTTCTTCTGATTCATACCCTCCGCAGTTATAAACCACGGGAATCGTAAGCTTTGATTTTATAAGATCCAGGGCCTTTAATACAGAGGGAAGATACTGGGTGGCAGTGACCAGATTAATGTTGTGGGCACCTTCCTCCTGAAGCCTTAAGAAAATACGGGAAAGGTCTTTGCTTGTGATTTCCTTTCCGAAACCCTCCTGGCTGATGGCATAATTCTGACAAAAGCAGCAGCCAAGAGTACAGCCGGAAAAAAATACGGTACCGCTTCCCCGGCTTCCGCTGATACAAGGCTCCTCCCAGTGGTGTAATGCGGCCCGGGCCGCTTTTATGGTATCGCCGCACCCGCAAAAGCCGGTACTCACATGGCGGTTTACTCTGCAGTTTCTGGGACAGAGGCTGCAGGATTCGTATATATGGTCAAGGTTCATATGTTAAACTCCTGTTATTTATGAAGGCAGCCAGCCGGGCGGACATGCCTGCATGTTCATTTGGCGGCGGCTGTTATGACAATAAGAAATTTGCAAAGCGCATTTCACATCGATGACAAAGTCACTTTTGTGCATAAATATATTAAATAAAATGCAAAAAAATTGCAAGATAGAGATGATATACAGGGAAAGATGCAAATTAATATCCTTTTGGCAGGACCGCCTGCTCCCTGTATTCTTTAGGGGAAAGGCCGAATTCCTTTTTAAAGGCCCGGTAAAAGCTGGTGTAATCCGTAAAGCCGTATTGATGGTACAGCTCCCCAAAAGGGATGCCGGAGAGGATTCCGTTTTTACTGGCCTGAAGCCTTTTTTTCAGGATGTACTGGTGAAGGGAAATCCCCATATTATCCTTAAATACATGGGAAATGTGATATTTGCTGGCATAAAAAAAGGAGGCCAGATGATCCAGGGACAGATTTTCTTCCAAATGGTTGTTAATATAATCACAAATATTTAAATAAAGCACGTTTTCGTATGCAGCAGGCACCTGGTGGAGCATGTCGTAAGTGATCCGGTTCAGCAGCAGCATGAAGGAATGGATCTGCAGCTCTGAATTCAGCTTATGGAATGCCTTATTTCCGTGAATTTCTTCAAGAAGGTCCAAAAGACGGCCCTGGATATTCTGAAATGTGACAAAATCCCTGCGAAAATGGTAATGCTTATTCTCCGAAACATAACGAAAACTGTATGAAAAGTCCTCTGACCAGGAACACATGGTCTCAAAATAATAACGGCTGATCCAGAGAACGATCCGCTGATAGGTTTTTCCGGTGGAATGGAAAATAGGGTGGTGCTTTACCTCGGGAGGAATTAACAGGTAATCCCCGTACTGCAAAGGATACTGTTTCCCTTCCACATCATAGGTCACATCCCCGTTTAAGAAAAAAAATACACCTCATAATAGGAGTGGCTGTGGTCCACAACATGATTCAAGTCCAGATCTTTATAAAAAAAACACTTCAAATTCTCCTGAATTCATATACTGCCGCTCATTAAAGCCGGTGGACAATTCTTTTCTCATTTAAAAATCACCTTTCCCCTTCTATCTTCACTTGCGCTGCAAGTTCAGATACGCCCTATTATAAGCCATGACCGCAAGTTTTGCAATGTGAACGGCAAATAAATCCATGGTAATAAGGTAACGTTTTGTTTATACTGAATCCACAAGGCAGGAAAAGAAACTTATTATAGGATTGCTAAGGAGGTATTTTATGAAATTATCATTCAGATGGTATGGAGACGATGACAAGGTAACCTTACAGAACATCCGTCAGATTCCAGGCATGCATTCCATTGTAACGGCTGTTTACGATGTTCCCGTAGGGGAAGTGTGGGGCAGAGAAAGCATTGCCCACTTAAAAGAAGAAACGGAAAAAGCAGGACTTGCTTTTGAAGTGATCGAGAGCATTCCGGTTCATGAGGATATTAAATTAGGAAAGCCAGCCAGAGACATGTATATTGCTAATTATTGTGAGAACATCAGGCGTGTGGCAAAAGCAGGGATCAAGTGCATCTGCTATAACTTTATGCCGGTGTTTGACTGGACCAGGACCCAGCTGGATCATGTGCTGGAGGATGGTTCTACCTCTCTGGTTTATTATCAGGACCAGGTTGATAAGGTTAATCCCCTGGAAAGTGAAAGCGACTTAAGCCTTCCCGGCTGGGATTCCAGTTACACAAGAGATGAGCTTAAGCAGGTGGTAAGCGAGTACAATTCCATGTCAGAGGATGACCTTTGGGATAATTTAAAATATTTCCTGGAGGCGGTCATTCCTGTTGCAGCGGAATGTGACGTGAATATGGCGATCCATGAAGATGACCCATGCTGGAGCATCTTTGGACTTCCTAGAATCATTACCTGTGAGGAAAACCTGGACCGTTTCTTAAAGCTTGTAGATGATAAGCACAATGGAATCACCCTCTGTACCGGTTCCTTAGGCTGTTCCAATAAAAATGACGTGGTAAAGATGGCTGCCAAATATGCGGCTATGGGACGTATTCATTTTGTCCATGCAAGAAATGTGGCAATCCTGGAGGATAACCAGGGCTTTGAAGAGCGCGCCCATTTGTCAACCTGCGGTTCCCTGGATATGTTTGCCATCTTAAAGGCTCTTCATGACAATGGATTTGACGGTTATATGCGCCCGGACCACGGCCGTATGATCTGGGGTGAAACAGGCCGGGCCGGTTACGGGCTTTATGACCGGGCACTTGGCGCAACCTATTTAAACGGTCTTTGGGAAGCGATTGAAAAAACCAGCAGATAAGAGGCACTCTGAATGGACAATAAATAGGAAAGAGGGAATTCATATGGCATTATCATTTGGAACGGATTTAAGCGGCAAGGTAGCAGTTGTAACAGGAGCAGGCGGAGTGTTATGCGGCATGTTCGCAAAGACTCTTGCAGAAGCGGGAGCAAAGGTTGCGGTTCTGGATTTAAACGAAAGCGCTGCAGAGGGAATTGCGGCTTCTATTAATGAGGCAGGCTGTAAGGCAAAGGCTTACAAGGCCAATGTTCTGGAACGGGCAAGCCTTGAGGAAGTTCATGCAAAGGTTTTGGCAGAGCTTGGTCCCTGCGACATCCTGGTAAACGGCGCAGGCGGTAATAACGCAAGAGCCAATACGGATAAGGAATATTTTGAGATGGGAGACATTGAGGCGGATACAAAATCCTTCTTTGATCTGGACCAGTCCGGTGTTGAATTCGTTTTCAATTTAAACTTCCTTGGAACCCTGCTTCCCTGCCAGATTTTTGCAAAGGACATGATTGGCAGAGAGGGCTGCAGCATCTTGAATATTTCATCCATGAATGCTTTTTCTCCCCTTACAAAGATTCCGGCATACAGTGGCGCAAAAGCTGCTGTCAGCAACTTTACCCAGTGGCTTGCAGTCCATTTTTCCAAGGTAGGTATCCGGGTAAATGCAATAGCACCTGGCTTTTTCGTTACAGCCCAGAATGAGAAGCTTCTGTTTCAGGAAGATGGAACTCCCACACCAAGGACCAACAAGATTCTGTCTGCAACTCCAATGGGACGTTTTGGAGAAGCGGAGGAATTAAACGGCGCCCTTTTATTCCTTTTGAATCATGCGGCAGCAGGTTTTATCACCGGCGTGGTACTGCCTATTGACGGCGGATTTTCCGCTTATTCCGGCGTATAGTCAGAATATTAAAAATATCAGCCTCTTCCATCGGATCGCAGTGGGCAGCGCCGGGCCGGGAAGGGGCTATTTTTTTGTCAATGGATTTTCACCAAAGGAAAAAAATAAAAAAATACTTGGTTGTAATTTCTTTTTAACAAAAATTCGACAAAAATCTTTTCCATTTTCTGGATGCGTTGACAAATGGTTACAAAATATTGTATAATGAGAAAAACCATAAACAAAGTGTTATGGTTTACATTTACCAAAGACGAGGAGCATAAGGCAATGAAGACATCGGGGGAAAAGAAACGAAACCTGAAAGCGTTACTAGCGACGAAGAAAGTGAAGGCGGAAAAAATAGGAAATAAAAGTACATTCCTGAAATCACTGAAGATGAAGATGCTGGCATTCATTATCGCAATTATTTTGGGATTGGCTGTGACCAACATGGTGATCAGTATTACAGTCAGTTACAAAGGAATCACAGATGTTGTGAAAAATGATTTGGAATCAACGGGTAAGCTTGTAAACAGCCTGGTAGTACAGAACTTGAATCAGATGAAGCTAAGCGTTGAGGCCAGTTCACAGGGCGGAAGTTTAAAATCCATAAATTCCAGGGTTGTAACGGAATACCTTTCCAACCAGTGCAAGCTTTACGGTTACAAAGACCTTGAAGTGATCAGTATGGATGGCACGATTACCCGAAGTGCAAGCGGAGAGAATATCGGCGGGAAATACGAAGTCACAGGATACCTTGAAAAGGCCATGAATGGTGAGACCAGCATTTCCACCACGGAATATAACAACAACAACGAATTGGTGATCCGTGTTGCGACTCCTTATGAGTATGGAGTTCTTTTGGGAACTTATGACGGCTCCGTTTTAAGTGCCTGATCAGTGACTTAAGGATCGGAGAGAGCGGCAATGCCTTTATTATTGACAATACAGGAACCATGATCGCCAATATAACACCAGAGCTGGTTCATGACCGCCAGAATTTTATTGAGCTTGCAAAGTCAGATAAATCTTATGCTTCTGTAGGCCGTATGTTCCAGACCATGCTCAGTGGAAAAACGGGAACTGGCAATTACGAATACAAGGGAGACAACCGTTTTTGCTTTTACAGCCCGGTAACAGGCAGCGATGGCTGGGCTTTGGGCGTGGCAGCATCGGTTAAGGAAACCACCGCTTCCATCTATATAGTAGTTTTTGCAATGGGCGTGTTTGCCGTCATATCAATCGTGGTTGGCTGCTTCCTGGCATTCTGGTTCGCAGGATCCATTGCAGGTCCGGTATCAGCCATTGCAGCGAGAATGAAGCTTTTTACAGAAGGAGATTTGTCCAGCGAAGTTCCGGTTGTAAAGCGCAGGGATGAGATCGGCCAGCTTGCCGATGAGATTACCAGTTCCGTACATAGCGTTAAATCCTATATCACTGAGATCGCAGCCGTATTAGGAAATATCGCATCCGGAGATTTCAGCCAGTCTGTTGGCATGGAATTCCAGGGAGATTTTAAGGTGATTAAAGAATCCATTGACAGAGCGGAAGACTTACTTTCAAAGACCATGGAAACCATCAGTATTTCTGCGGATGAAGTGGCAAAGGGCAGTACAGGTGTCCCAGGGGGCGCAGAATTTAAGCCAGGGTTCTGTGGAACAGGCAGCTTCTGTGGAAGAGTTATCTTCCTCAGTTAATGAGATATCTAACAGCCTTATGAGCACTGCAAAGGCTGTGGAAGATGTGAATAAGCAGGCAGGACGGGTAGGAGAAGCCATGGAGAGCGGAAATGCCAGATGCATGAAATGATGCAGTCCATGGATCAGATCAGCAGAAAATCCAAGGAAATTGAAAAGGTCAATAAGCTGATCGAAGATATTGCCTTCCAGACAAATATTCTTGCACTGAATGCCGCCGTAGAAGCAGCCAGGGCAGGCGAAGCCGGAAAAGGCTTTGCAGTTGTTGCAGATGAGGTCCGCAATCTTGCAGGCAAGAGTGCCAATGCAGCAAAGGATACCTCCAGCCTGGTGGCAGATACCATTGCAGCTGTTAATACGGGAACCAGCATTGCATCATCAACAGGGGAAACATTAAACGGAGTTCTTTCAGAAACCAAGAGCATGGTTTCCGCCATTCGCAGATCCGCAGAGGAACTGAAAGAGCAGAGTGATAAGGTTACCCAGGTTACCTATGGAATTGAGCAGATTTCTTCCGTAGTTCAGAATAACTCTGCTACCGCAGAGGAAAGCGCTGCCGCCAGCGAAGAATTATCCGGCCAGGCAGAAGGCTTACGGGAATTAATGAGTAAATTCCGGCTGCGTTAAGGCTTTGGAGTTTTAGAATATTAAAAAATAAGAAGGCCCTCTTAAGGGGTCTTCTTATTTTTGGATTCATTTTCTCAGTCCTTATCCACATTTTTTTGCATGGGGAATGTAGGGATAAAGGTCTTCATATGCTTCCAGTTCAGCTTCGGACTGTGGAGCCGAGGGAATAAGTCCCGTGCAGTCCATAGCGGAGCAGGTCTGAATATCGATATCATAATTATTATTGGAGGTTAAGGATTCAGACTTCTTTTTATTGGTCTCTTTTTTTCCTGATTTCATTTCATATTCTCCTTCCGGCAGTCTAATAGGAATCTCTTCTGTTAGTTTGAGGAAAAACAGCGTAATTATTCGTTGCCTGTATGATCTCTTTTATTTTTGCGTTATAAGATCCGCTGGAAACCGTTGTATAGAATAAAGGACAGCATTGTTCATGAGTCAACGAGTATTACAGGGGGAAATAAATATGAAGATTGCCTTTTTTACAAATGAAAAACAGATGCCGGGGTTAGAAAAGGCCTGTCCCGGTAATTGGAGCTGCCTGTCAAAGGTTGATTATTTCCCCATAAAGGAGGAATATTTCCCGACGTTGGAATGTGCCGTGTATGACATGATTATAATTTTTCCAAAAGGAAAAAAAGGCTTTTGCCAGGAAAAATATTCTGTAATCTTTAACGGCCAGTCCTGCATCCTGGATACCAGGGATATTCTTTACCTGGAATCCTATTACCGGAAAACCAGCATAGTGGCGGGCAGCGGAAGGATGCGGATCCGGGCAAGGCTTGATGAAGAGGAAGAAAAACTTCCAAAAGACCGGTTTGTCAGGATCAGCAGGCATAACATCATCAATATGCAATATGTGAGGAATGTAAAGGGAGAGGCTGTTGAGATGCAGAACGGGGAGGTTCTGTATGTCAATGGCCGTAGAAGAAAAAGGTTTGAAAAAATATACAGGGACTTTTTAAAAGATAATTGTATGATATTGTAGAAGCATTTAAAAGAAGCGCAATAATTCCATTAAAAAGCGCAAACCGCCTTGCGCTGGATAAAAGACCATGATAATGTTATTCCTATCTAAGAGATAAGAGTTTTATTCCAAAAGTCGGCAGATCACATCTAAATCCATTCTACATATTCTGTAAAATCAGGACAGGCAGCGAGAATCCGCCGATTTCGCTGCCTGTTTTCTTTATGAAAGAATCCCTATGGAAAGGCCATAGCTTTTTATATTCCCTGGACTTAAGGTCTGCACATGGTTCTTATGGATGAATTCATCATCTTCCGTAGCATAGATGGCAGAACCATTCCATGGCTCCACACAGATAAAGGGAGCTTTTGCAGGATAAGGGGTCCAGAAGCTACGGTTTCAAAGCCTGGAAAGGAAACTTCCACGCCCCGGCCTGTTTTTCTGTTTACAATGGAAACTTTTCTGGACTCTAAATCGTCAAAATAAATAGCATCATTTTTAAATAATTCACGGTTCAGGGAAAGGGTATTGGTTCCTTTCAGCTGATCGATCCTGTTTTCAGGGTTAAATTCCAGATGTTCGGAATCATATACCATGCTGGATATGGTTTCCTCTTTTTCAAACAACAGACCATAATCTTCAAATACAGCCCTATCCTCCATGGGGCAGTTAAAGCCAGGATGAGCGCCCAGACAGTAGTATATGGTCCGGTCATCGGTGTTTTCCACCTGGTATTCCATGAATAAGATTCCGTCTTTGAGCGTATAGGCCAGACTTAAACGGAAGGAATAGGGATAAATCTCTTTTGTTTCTTTGGAATCCCGGATTTCAAAGGTCACGGATGTGTTTGTCTGCTCAGAGGCGGTAAAATCCATTTCCCGGCAAAAGCCATGCTTGGGGATTTCCCATGTCTGCCCTTCCAGCCGGGTACGGCCGTTTCTGCAATTTCCTACAATGGGGAAAAGAAGAGGAGAGCATTTGCCCCAGAACTGGGGATCTCTCTGCCATATGTATTCCGTGCCGGCAGAATCTTTGAATGAGATGAGCTGGGCACCGATGGAATCGATGACAGCTGTTGCTTTGGAATCGTGAAGTGTAACCAGCATTTTAAAATTACCTCGTTTCTTTGTTCAGTTGTTTTACCTTTTGAATGGCCGTTTTCAGCCTGATCTTATGATAAGTATACTAAATAAGAAAAGAAAATTCTATGGGTTTTGCAAAAATTAACAATTCCAGCGATTGCCGGCTTTTTCCTTAGTTTCATTAATTTGTAAGAACTGGTAAGGGATTTGTCAGAACATGTCCGAAAACTTTAGGGAAATATAAGGAATTATTCCTGTTTTTAGTGGAACTCTATGATACAATTTAATCACAATCATAACATATCATATAACAAAGCCCCTTCCAGGGATATTTGAATGCCAAAAGGCCGTGGGAGGATAATAGGAAATACTATGCGGGTATACCTGTATGCCCAAAAAGCATGGGCAAAAAAAGAGGAAAGGAGGCAGTGGTTCTATGAAAGTTGGAACATTTATAAGAAGAACTTTATTTTTATTGATGACGGTATGTCTATTGGCCGGATTCACTGTGACATATAAGGGGTATGAGATGTACCGGGAAGCACTTTTAGAAACCGGGCTTAAGGACCGGGTGGAGGCTATCCGGGATAAGGAAGGATACACGGAATACGAAAACCTGCCCCAGATTTATGTGAATGCCGTTTTATCCGTTGAGGATCACCGTTTTTACCAACATAACGGAATCGACCTGATCGCCATTGCCCGGGCCGCTGCAAATGATATCAGAGCAGGGCGGTTTGTGGAAGGCGGCAGCACCATAACCCAGCAGCTTGCTAAGAACTTATATTTTGACCAGGACAAAGAGATTGCCAGAAAAGCAGCTGAAGTGTTCATGGCCTTTGACATCGAGAAGAATTATACCAAGGATGAAATATTTGAATTGTATGTAAACTGCATTTATTTTGGGGACGGATATTACAGCGTGGGGGATGCCAGCGAGGGCTATTTTAAAAAGGAGCCTGTGGAAATGACTGAATATGAGAGCACTCTTTTAGCCGGTGTTCCTAATGCCCCTTCCAGATACGCTCCGTCCAAGAATCCAGCCCTGGCGGAGAAAAGGCAGATGAAGGTCCTCCAAAGAATGGAGGAGTGCGGCTATTTTTCAGCGGAAGAGGCGGAGACCGTTGCAGAGCAGATGGTGGCCATTCGTTGATTTTTGCTTGATGAATGAAAGGATAGAGGATATAATGGAGGTGTTACATATATCCTTTTTACGTACAAAAGAATGGAGGTATCTATGTCCATCAGACAGTTTACAGGCACACGTTTAAACCAATATGCAAACAATTACGTGGTATTTGATTTAGAAACAACAGGCATCAGCGCCGAAGAAGATTCTATTATTGAGATTTCCGCCATCAAGGTGAGGGAGCATAAACCTGTTGCCGAGTTTAATACACTGGTTAATCCTGGGACCCATATTCCGGCTGGAGCCACTAATGTAAATGGAATTACAGATGACATGGTAAGGGAAGCGCCTGGACTAAAGGAGGTTCTGCCGGATTTTCTCTCTTTTATTGAAGGGGAGATTCTGGTAGGGCATAACATTCAGTCCTTTGACCTGCTTTTCCTTTACAGGGCAGCAGAGGAGCTTCTGGGAAGAGAGGTGGCCAATGATTACGTTGACACTCTTTTTATGGCAAAAGCCTGTTTACCCCAGCTAAGCCGCTACCGCTTAACGGATATTTCAGCATATTTTCATATTGATACAGAGGGAGCCCACCGGGCACTTGCTGATTGTATCATGAATCAGAGGTGCTACGAGCATATGGGAAAGCTGGATCATAAAGTGGAGGCTGAGATCTGCCCCCAATGCGGCGGAGTGCTTAAGCGCCGCAGCGGAAAATTCGGGGAATTTTATGGCTGTTCTAATTTTCCCCAGTGTCGTTTTACAAGGAATGTTTAAGAAGGGGGCTATGAGTGTTAGCTCTGCAGGCAATGAGCAGGGCTCAGGAATGCAGGAATCAGCAGGATGCATAGACTGGTTACATAATGGAAGAAAGGGGAAACAGTATGGAGGATAAAAATTTATATAATAAGATCATGCTGATCGCATTTTGTCTGATTGTGATTTTGCTTTGTGCAGGTATGTACAGCTGGTTTCATGGCGGGAGCACCGCGCCGGAGATGGGAGTGCCTCAGGAAAAGGTTCAGGTCCTTCAAGGGGAAGCCCGGGAGTTCAAAGGGCTTTGGGAGACTGTCGTTTTTGAGGAAAATGGTATATGGAATTTTTGATTGAAAGGGCAGTCCCTGAGGATTATCAGACCATGGCTGAGGTGATCCAGTCGGTTTGGCAGCAAATCCAGGAAAAGGAATGGTTTGTTGCCGATGATCCGGAATACATATTCCATATGCTTAAGGAGGGAAACGGGATCGGTTATAAGGCATTTGAAAAGGATTCCGGGGCCCTGGCAGGTGTATTTATTGCTGCGCTGCCGGGAAAGGGAGATGAAAACCTTGGCCGTGACATCGGCCTTCCCAAAGAGGAGCTGGGAAAAGTCGCCCATATGGAGACGGTTGCCATTCTCTCCGGATACCGGGGAAACGGTCTTCAGTACTCCATGATGAAAACCGCGGAGGAAGAACTTTGGAAACAGGGTTACCGGTATTTGATGTGCACGGTTCATCCGGAGAACAGATACAGCAAAAATAATATAATAAAACAGGGTTATAAGGTCGTCCTGACCAAAGAAAAGTACGGCGGATATTTAAGAGATATCTTATTGAAGAAACTTTCATTAAATACCGGGACTTTGTAAACATTTGAATAAAAAGCCGTTGACGTATGGGTGATTTTTACGTATACTTTTTCTTAAGGGCTGGCAGAAGTCACCACTGATAGGAAAGCTAAAAATCTGATCGTAAATAAAAACAGATACCAGGAAGGTATGGGTATTCCCAAGGAATACGTATGACTGTTTCTGGTATCTGTTTTTCTTGCAGTAATACCGGATACGGAAAAATTTCTTATGGAGGAGGAGAACAATGATAAAGCATAGGTATGGGCTTGCTGCTGCTTTGGTACTGTCTGCCATGGTTATGAGCGGCTGCGGAAAGGCCGCCGGGACTCAGGAGGGGAAACAGGCCCAGGCAGTGACAAAATCAGCGGAAGCAGATAATGCAGGGAAAAAGGACGGGGTCGTTGTGGTGATGAACGTCAGTTCAGAGCCTGAGGCAGGATTTGATCCGGCTTATGGCTGGGGAGCAGGGGAACATGTTCATGAGCCATTGATTCAAAGCACCCTTACTGTCACTGATAAAGATTTAAAAATCGGTTATGATCTGGCAACGGACTTAACGGTCAGCAGCGACGGACTGACCTGGACCGTAAAGATCCGGGATGATGTTTTCTTTACAGATGGGGAGAAACTGACCGGACAAGATGTGGCATTTACTTATAATACATTGAGAGATACCAGTTCGGTGAATGATTTTACCATGCTGGACAGGGCTGAGGCAATCGATAACACGACCGTGGTATTCCATATGAAGCATCCCTATTCCATCTGGCCTTATACCATGGCTGTGACTGGAATTGTGCCGGAACATGCATATGGGCCTGATTATGGGGAACACCCCATCGGATCCGGCAGGTACATATTAAAACAATGGGACAGAGGGCAGCAGGTGATCCTGGAAGCTAATCCGGACTATTATGGAGAAGCGCCAAAGATGAAAAAGGTCACGGTCCTCTTCATGGAAGAGGACGGGGCTTTGGCAGCGGTCCAGTCCGGTCAGGCGGATATTGGGTATACGGCTGCCTCCTATACGGACCTTACGGTGCCAGGCTATGGGCTTTTGGACTGCAAGACCGTGGATAACCGGGGCTTTAACCTTCCGGCCATTCCTTCTGGAAGCATATCCGAAGAGGGAGTTCCTCTTGGAAATGATTTTACCAGTGATGTAAGGGTCAGAAGGGCGATCAACATCGGAATCGACCGGGAGGAAATGATAAATAACGTGCTGAACGGCTACGGCAGTCCAGCTTACAGCGTTTGTGATAAAATGCCATGGTATGAGCCTTCTGCAAAGACGGAGTATGACCCGGAAGGGGCCGGGGCATTGCTTGATGAGGCAGGCTGGATAATGGGCAGCGACGGAATCCGGGTGAAAGATGGTAAACGGGCGGAGCTTCATTTTCTCTATACGGCAGGAGATTCCGTAAGGCAGGCTCTTGCGGCGGACACCATCAATCAGTTGAAAAAGCTGGGAATTGACGGGCAGATGGAAGGTGCAGGATGGGATACCGCCTATGACAAAGCCCAGTCACAGCCTTTGATCTGGGGCTGGGGCGCCCATACTCCCATGGAGCTATATAATATTTACCATACCATGGAGGAAACAGGGCTGGCTTCCTATTCTCCTTATGCCAGTCAAAAGGTGAACCAGTACATGGATGAAGCTCTTGCGGAAAGTGATCTGGAAAAATCTTATGAGCTTTGGAAAAAAAGCACAGTGGGATGGGGAAACAGGCATTACCCAGAGCGGAGATATTCCCTGGATATGGCTTGTGAATATCGATCATTTATATTGGGTAAGGGATGGATTAAAGGTTGCGGATCAGAAGCTTCATCCCCATGGGCACGGCTGGACTATTGTTAATAACGTGGATCAGTGGAGCTGGGAACCATGAAATGCAGCCTGCTTGGAAGGAAAAACCTTTGGTTTTTACTGAAACAGCTTGGCCGGATGGCAATCCTTCTTTTTCTGGTAAGCGCAGCGGCTTTTTTTCTGGTAACGGTTTCTCCCATTGATCCTTTAAAGGTCAATGTGGGCCAGGCAGCTCTTGGCTCCATGAGCCAGGAGCAGATCGCAAAGCTTTCGGAATACTGGGGAACTGACTTACCGCCGATAGAACGTTTCCTTTCCTGGGCCGGCGATTTTTTTAAAAGGGGATATGGGAACCTCTCTGTTATACCGCCAGCCCGTATCCCATGTGATTGGTGTGAAGCTGTCAAACTCTCTTTGGCTGATGGCAGTTTCCTGGCTGGTTTCCGGGGCAGCTGGTTTTGCCCTGGGAACACTGGCAGGCGCAAACAGGGGGAAAACAGTGGATAAGGTGATCTCTGCTTATGCGCTCATGACTGCAAGCACTCCTGCTTTTTGGCTGGGCCTGGTGCTTTTGATGGTGTTTGCTGTCTGGCTTAAGCTGCTTCCCATTGGGTTAAGTGTTCCCATAGGCATGGAAGCGGCAGAGGTTACGTTAAGGAATCGGGTGGTGCATGGGATTTTGCCCTGCCTGACCCTTTCCATTTCAGGAATGTCCAGCATCCTTCTTCATACAAGAGGGAAAATGATTCAGGTTATGGAAAGTGATTATGTTCTTTTTGCAAGGGCAAGAGGAGAGTCCAAAAGCCAGATCGTATTCCGGCACGGAATCCGAAACGTTCTTCTGCCTGCCCTGACCCTTCAGTTTGCTTCGGTCAGCGAAATCTTTGGAGGTTCGATCCTGGTGGAACAGGTATTTTCCTATCCGGGACTGGGCCAGGCGGCTGTAACAGCCGGACTTGGCGGTGATGTACCCCTGCTTCTGGGAATCACAGTCATTAGTGCTGCCATTGTATTTACAGGGAATTTTACGGCAAACCTGCTTTACGGCGCGGTGGACCCAAGAATGAGGAAAGGGAGGGAAGGCGTATGAACCAATGGAATAGCCGGAAGTCCATGATCTGCCTCCTGGCGCTTTTTACTGTTCTTTTGGCGGCTGTGGCCATTGCCGGGCAGTTTTACAGGACAGAGGCCCTGGTCACTGATTTTTCCAGAAAGAATCTGCCGCCCTGCTTTTCCCATCCCTTTGGCACGGACTGGATGGGCCGGGATATGTTTGCGCGGACCATGGCTGGTCTTTCCATGAGCATCCGCATTGGTCTTCTCACAGCAGTGGTCAGCACAGTGATCGCCTTTTTTCTGGGGCTTTTTGCAGCGTCCATGGGAAAGGCGGCAGATGGGCTTGTAATCGGGCTCATTGATCTTGTGATGGGGATTCCCCATATTCTTCTGCTGGTTTTGATCTCCTTTGCCATGGGAAAAGGCTTTAAGGGCGTTGTGGTGGGAATCTCCCTGACCCACTGGACCTCCCTTGCAAGGCTTATCAGGGGAGAAGTTCTTCAGCTTAAGGAGAGCCAATACATAAAGATTGCCCGTAAGCTTGGCCACGGTGGATTTGAAACAGCCCTTAAGCATATGACGCCTCATTTGATCCCACAGCTTTTGGTGGGGCTTGTGCTGTTATTTCCCCACGCCATCCTTCATGAGGCCAGCATCACGTTTCTTGGCTTTGGGCTATCCCCGGAGCAGCCAGCCATCGGCGTGATCCTGTCAGAAAGCATGAAATACCTGGCAATGGGAAAATGGTGGCTGGCCCTGTTTCCGGGGATGTTTCTGGTTGCTGTTGTCCTGCTGTTTCATTTAACAGGAGAAATGGTGAGCAGACTTATAGACCCGGGCTTTGTGCATCAATAGGAGGGAATGGATTGGAAGTGAAGAAAACGGTTTTATCGGTAAAAAACCTGTCAGTTTCATTTACCCAATATGAACGGTGGATCCAAAGGACAACTCTTTTGGCTGTCAAGGATGTGAGCCTGACTGTAAAAGAAGGGGAGCTGGTGGCTGTAGTGGGTTCCAGCGGCTCGGGAAAGAGCCTGCTGCTCATGGAGTGCTGGGAATCCTGCCTTATAATGCTTCCTGGTCAGGGGAGATATCTTATTATGGGGAAAAGCTTACGGAAAAACGGATGGAAGGGCTTCGGGGAAAGGAGATCGTTCTGGTTCCCCAAAGCGTTTCCTATCTGGATCCTTTAATGAAAGCAGGAACTCAGATCAGAAAAGGAAAACGGGATCAGGGCAGCAGGAACGAAAGCCTTAAGACCCTTAGGAGATATGGACTTGATGAGACTGTGGAAAAGCTCTATCCCTTTGAGCTGTCAGGGGGAATGACCAGAAGAATCTTAATTTCCACTGCGGTCATGGAAAGGCCTAAGCTGGTCATAGCAGATGAGCCTACCCCAGGTCTTCATCTGGAGGCGGCAAAAAGGGTTTTGTCCCATTTCCGGGAAATGGCTGATGAGGGAGCAGGTGTGCTTCTCATCACTCATGATCTGGAGCTGGCGCTTAAGGTTGCGGACCGGATTGTGGTATTCTATGCAGGAACCAGCGTTGAGGAGCTTCTGCCGCTGATTTTAAGGAGGAAAGATTTCTTCGCCATCCATATTCAAAGGCTCTTTACAGGGCTATGCCTGAGCATGGATTTTGGGCGGTGCCGGGAACCCAGCCTTATTTAAAGGACCGCCCCTCAGGCTGCCCCTATGCCCCAGGTGTGAGCTTCGGGAGGCAAGGTGTTTAAGGGAAGTGGAGTACGTTGGCCTGGAGGGCGGAATGGTCCGGTGCATAAAGGCAGAGGAGGAATAAGGTGAGACTGGAAGCGAAAAACATATCATTCCGGTATGATAATGGGAATAAGCAGATATTAAATAATCTGTCTATGTACATGGACAGCGGCGAGCGGCTGGGGCTGGTTGCGCCCAGTGGCTTTGGGAAGACCACCTGCTGTAAAATTCTTGCCGGATATGAAAAGCCGGACAAGGGAAAGGTGCTTCTTGATGGGAAGCCCCTTTCTTCCTACAAAGGATATTGTCCGGTCCAGATGATCTGGCAGCACCCGGAAAGCTCCGTAAACCCAAGGCTTAAGCTTAAGGAGGTTTTAAAGGAGGGGGACGGGGTGGAAGACCAGGTGATAAAAGGGCTGGGCATTGAACCGGAATGGTTAAACCGGTACCCTTCCGAGGTCTCGGGAGGTGAGCTTCAGCGCTTCTGCATAGCCCGGGCACTGGGCGGGAAAACCAGGTTTCTCCTTGCGGATGAGATCAGCACCATGCTGGATTTGATCACCCAGAGCCAGATCTGGAATTTTCTCATATCAGAAGTGGAGAGACGGGGAATCGGCCTTTTGGTAGTCAGCCATTCCCAGGGCCTTTTAGACCGTGTATGTACAAGAAGACTTGATTTGAATGGAACACCGTAAGAGGAGGAAGTCGGGATAATGGATATTAGAGATATGCTTAACCAGGTAAAATCAGGTGAAATGGAAATCAGGGAAGCAGAACAGCTGTTAAAGGATCTTCCTTATGAGGACCTGGGCTATGCAAAGCTGGATCACCACAGGGCGCTTCGTTCCGGCTTTGGGGAGACAGTTTTTTGTCAGGGAAAGCCGGATCAATACCTGGTGGAGATTTACAGGAAATTTTATGAAAGAGACGGTGAGGTGCTGGGAACCAGGGCCTGCAAAGAGCAATTTGAACTGGTAAAATCCGTTGTGCCGGAGGTTTTGTTTGATCCCATATCCAGGATCTTAAAGGTGGAGCGGCCGGGTAAAGAGAGAAAGGGGTGCGTGGCAGTCTGTACAGGCGGTACGGCAGACATCCCCGTAGCGGAGGAAGCGGCACAGACTGCGGAATATTTCGGCTGCCATGTGGACCGGATATTTGATGTGGGGGTAGCCGGGATCCACCGTCTTCTGTCCCAGAGAGACAGGATCAGGAATGCCAGCTGTATTATTGCGGTGGCAGGGATGGAAGGAGCTTTGGGAACGGTGATCGCCGGACTGGCAGACTGTCCGGTCATTGCGGTTCCTACCTCGGTAGGCTACGGAGCCAGCTTTCATGGGCTGTCCGCTCTTCTTACCATGCTGAATTCCTGCGCAAATGGAATTTCCGTTGTAAATATTGATAATGGATACGGGGCCGGGTATATTGCAACACAAATCAATCGACTGGCGGTGAGATAAAATGGGAAAAGTACTGTATTTGGAATGTAATTCAGGAATCAGCGGCGATATGACGGTAGGCGCTCTTTTAGACCTGGGAGCGGATAAGGACGCTTTAACAAAGGCTTTGCAAAGCCTGGGGGTGGCTGGCTATCAGCTTCACTTTGGCAGGACCAGGAAATGCGGGTTGGATGCATATGATTTTGACGTTCTTCTGGAAGATGAAGGGCATGGACATGAGGGGGATCACGGACATGACCATGACAACCTCAAAGTCCACCGGAATCTTCAGGATATATATACTATCATCGACCGGCTGGACTCCGGCAGCAAGGTAAAGGCAATGGCAAAGCAGATGTTTGGTATGGTGGCAGAAGCAGAGTCAAAGGCTCATGGAATCCCTGTGGAAGAGGTTCATTTTCATGAGGTGGGAGCCATTGATTCCATTGTGGACATCATCAGCGTGGCGGTTTGTGTGGACAGCCTGGGAGTGGATGAGATCGTGGTATCTCCTCTGGCGGAAGGTTATGGCAGCGTCCGGTGCCAGCATGGCGTTATCCCGGTTCCTGTTCCGGCAACGGCCAACATTGCGGCGGCCCATGGCCTGAAGCTTCGTTTCACGGACAATGAAGGGGAGATGGTGACTCCCACCGGAGCAGCCATAGCGGCGGCTCTCGGGACAAGAAAAAAATCTTCCCTCCTCCTTTCAGATCTTAAAGACAGGGATTGGTGCAGGAAAAAAGGACTTTAAACAGGCAAACGTTCTGCGGGCCATGCTTCTTCTGGAGGAGGAAGAAGGAGCAGGAGAAAATATGTGGGTTTTGGAAGCCAATATTGACGACTGCAGCGGGGAAGCCTTTGGCTTTGCCATGGAATCCTTATTGGAAGCAGGAGCGGCTGATGTCTGGTATACCCCTGTTTTTATGAAAAAGAATCGTCCTGCCTATATGCTCAGCCTGATCTGCCGGGAAGAGGAGATAAGCAGAATGGAAGATATCCTGTTTATACAGACTACCACCATCGGAGTCAGAAGATACCCGGTATCCAGAACCATTCTGGACCGGAAAAAAAGGAAGGTCATGACAGAATTCGGTGAGACGGAGGTGAAAGTCTGTACCTACAAAAGCAGGACGTTCTGCTACCCGGAATTTGAAAGTGTAAGAAATATCTGCAAAGAAAATGGACTGGATTACAAGACCGTATACAATGTTATACGCAGGGAGGCGGAGAAATAATGGAGGAGAACATTCTGGAAATAAAAATGAGGCTGGAACAGATGATGGCGGATTATGCCAAAGAGGATATCTGCCTGGCTTTTTCCGGAGGAGTGGATTCCAGCTTATTGCTGAAGGCAGCGGCAGATGCCGCAGGAAAGACAGGAAAAAACGTTTATGCAGTAACCTTTGACAGCCGTCTCCACCCTTCCTGTGATTTAGAGATCGCAGCCAGAGTGGCAAAGGAGCTGGGAGGAGTTCATAAAGTGGTTTCCGTCAATGAGCTGGAACAGGAGGAGATACGTTATAATCCGGTAAACCGGTGCTATCTGTGCAAAAAGAAGCTGTTCCAGTCTTTGAAGGATTTTGCACAGGAAATGAACATTCCTTATATCATGGATGGGACCAACGAGGATGATCTTCATGTTTACCGTCCTGGAATCAAGGCTTTAAGGGAACTGGGGATCATCAGTCCCCTGGCTGAGCTTCACATCACCAAGTCCCAGGTCAAGGAACTGGCCTCAGGGTATGGAATCTCCGTGGCGTCCAGGCCTTCTGCCCCATGTATGGCGACCCGCCTTCCTTATAATACGGAAATTGATTATGATATTCTGAACCGCATTGGAAAAGGAGAGGAATTTGTAAGTTCTCTTGTGAAAGGAAATGTGCGGCTGAGGCTTCATAAAGACATTGTCCGCATCGAGGTGGACCGGGACGCGATGGGAGAAGTGATGGAAAAGAGTAAGGAAATTATCTCTTATCTAAAGGAATTGGGATTTACATATACCACCATGGATTTGGAAGGATTCAGGTCCGGAAGCATGGATGTGGGGATTGAGCCCATTAAGTAAAAATGATTGTACTTCTTTATGAAGTTACTGATATCTCTGTGTTGATTTTTGATTTCATACTGATACGAAAAAAATGCGGTTCCATGTCAAGGAAACGCATTTTTCGTATATTTAGTATTCTCTATTCCAATGATATATAGAGTTATAATAAATCAAAGGTTCCTTGTAAGCTTATTCATTCTTTTGCTTCCCTTAAGGCAGATTATGTTTCACAATATGGCTGCCTCATCTGATGTATCAAGACGTTTTCACAACCTCAATTCCTGGCAGCAGTACCATAGACGCTGAATTTTTTTGATAGGAACCGGAAATGCTGTATGAGGGCTTCAGACAATGGGGTTTTCCTTCTGCATTATAGAATGGTGTACATAATTCAACAGTATTCTCGATCAATGTCGGTTTATATCAAGAGATATAGGAAATATCCAAAAGATTGGGCGGTGTGTCTAATACGGTTTTATTAATTATAACCTAAAAAACAAAATGAAACTAAAAAAATAATGTAGAATTATGATATTAAATGTAAAATTAAGAAGAAAGTTAATGTGAAAATGCACAATTAATTCTATTGTACTTTGAGTTTGTTTGTGCTAATATATAAATAGGTTTTTTTGCCCATAATCCTGTTTTTTTTAAACACATGGAGGGCAAATTTTTTAGTAAAGGAGATAATATACCGTGGGTAGCAGAACATTGGAAAACATGGAACCGGTGGAAGTGTTTCAGTATTTTGAGGAAATTAGCAGTATTCCCAGGGGTTCGGGAAATGAAAGAAGAATCAGCGATTATCTGGTTTCTTTTGCCAAGGAACACAAGCTGGAGGTCATTCAGGATAAAGCTCTGAATGTGATCATCAAGAAGCCAGGCACCAAGGGCTATGAAGAGAGTCCCGGCGTTATCATTCAGGGGCATATGGATATGGTATGTGAGAAAAGGCCTGACGTAACCCATGATTTCATGACAGACCCCATTAAATTGAAAATCCATGGAGATATGATTTACGCAGACGGTACAACTCTTGGAGGAGACGACGGTATTGCGGTCGCCATGGGGTTAGCGGTTCTGGCATCGGATACACTGGAACACCCTCCCATTGAATTGTTAGTTACCACCGCCGAAGAGACCGGAATGGATGGTGCCCATGCGCTGGATCCTAAAAACATATCGGGCAAAACCCTTATTAATATCGACTCAGAGGAAGAAGGAATCCTGACGGTAAGCTGTGCAGGCGGCTGTTCCTCTAAAATCAATATTCCCATAATATGGGAGGGCGCAGACAGCAGCAGGGCTGCTTATGAAATTGAAATTACGGGCCTGCAGGGCGGCCACTCCGGAGTGGAAATACATAAGGGCAGGGCAAACGCCAATAAATTGATGGCCCGGCTGCTGAAACGTGCATGTTCGGAGACAGATTTACATTTATGCTCCATAAACGGAGGTTCCAAGCACAATGCCATTGCCCGCGATGCACAGGCTGTTGTGTGTGTAAATCCAGAGGAAGTCCCAGAATTAAAAGAGCATATCTCCAGCCTGGAACAAATATTTAAGGATGAATACAAAGCAGCGGATCCGGATATCAAAATCGAGCTAAAGCCGGTTGATCATATGCCGGAACGAATCATGTCGAAAGATACAAGGGAAAACATCGTTAATTTTATGTATCTGATTCCAAACGGAGTCCAGAGCGTAAGCATGGATATTGAGGGCCTGGTAGAGAGCTCATTGAATCTGGGGGTAGTTGAGACAAAGGGAGACAACATTGAAATCATCAGTTCCATAAGAAGTTCCGTGGGAAGTATAAAGGATAATATTTTCCATATCGTAGCCGCCATTGCCGGCCTTACAAACGGAAAGGTGATTGCTGAGTCGGATTACCCGGAATGGAAATATAATTCCGATTCAAAAGTAAGACTGCTTTTTACAGAATTATACGAGAAATTATTTGGCGAAAAACCGCTGATCAGCGCGATTCATGCCGGACTCGAATGTGCGATTTTTGATAAAAAGTTTGAAGGAAAACTGGATATGATATCCGTTGGGCCCACAATAATCGGGGTGCATACTGCGGAGGAACATTTAAGCATACCATCAACCCAGAGGACATGGAAGTATTTGACAGAAGCACTGAAAGCCCTCAAATAGCAGCAGAAAGATCGTTAATAATTAAAAATTAATTTGTGCCAATAACTGATCGAAATATGATGAATATAAGGGAGTACTGTGTATGAATCAAAAATTATCTAAAGGCGCATATGGCGGTGTAAAAGGGCAAGATTACGTACCATATGTTTCCCCAAAATCCGGATCGGGTGGAAATATTGCGGTATTAATCATTGGTATAGCTCTGTCTGCATTGTTCGCCGCATCAACAGCTTACTCTGGCATGAAAGCAGGCCTTACTGTTGCTGCCGGAATACCGGGTTCCATATTAGGTTCTGTATTTATTGCCATGTTTGCCAGGGAAAAAGGAATTCTTGGAAAGACACTTCTTCAGGGAATGGCCAGCGGCGGGGAATCCATTGCCAGCGGCATGATATTTGTTTTTCCTGCAATTCTTTTGATCGGTTCCCGGGTAACATTTCTGGAAGGCCTTGTGATCGGTGTGGGCGGTGCTTTATTTGGCATAGGAGCAGCTTCTCTGGTCTACAATTATTTGATCGTGGAAGAGCATGGAAAATTAATGTATCCTGAGTCAATGGCTATTTCAGAAACCTTAGTCGCCTCGGAAGGGGCCAAGGATTCCCTGAAATTTATGGGAATCGGATTTGGAATCGGCGGTTTAATAACCGCAGTAACCAGCTCATTCTTAAATATCACCAACAACGTGATCAGCTTTGTGCATGAGCCTTTTTACAAATGGAAATTTCAGCTGGAAGTGAACCCTTTGCTGCTTGGGATAGGATTCATCGTGGGAATGGAAGTATCCTTGACCATGTTTGCCGGTTCCATCTTATCTAACTTTGCCATTACGCCTCTCATCGGTTATTTTGCTTCTTTAGGCAGTGGCGGTCCGGCCGTGTGGAATAATCCTTCTGTAAGCGTAAACGCTATGGGAGTGGGCGATATAGCAGGCAGCTACGTAAAATATATCGGTGCAGGCATGATGCTTTCCGGCGGTCTGATCGGTGCCATAAAACTGATTCCAACGGTTATCGCTTCCATAAAGGAAACCATGAATGCCAGAGGAAAAGGCTCCGGCGGCGCTGGATCTTCTGTTGAAACTGTTATTTTACTGTCAGGTATTATCGTAGGCTTTATCGGCGGTTTCCTGGTATCAGGCGGCAACATTGCCATGGCTGTACTGGTTCTGTTTTATCCATGGTGCTGTCTTTGATGTTTGTAATTGTTTCCGGCCGTTTAACCGGTACCATCGGAACTTCAAACCTTCCTGTATCCGGTATGACAATTGCTTCCATCGTTATCGTAACATTACTGTTTGTGGGATTAGGCTGGAAGAGCGTAGATGATAACAAGGCTCTGTTGTTATTCGGTTCCTTTATTGTTACTGCAATCGCTGCAGCAGGCGGTTACTGCCAATCACAAAAAGTTTCTTTTATCATTGGTGGAAGCAAAAATGAAATGCAGAAATATTTTGCAATATCTTCTATTGTAGGTGTTGTGGTAGTTACCTGTGTTATTTTATTGCTTTCCGATCAGCTCTCAATGACTGGTGACAATGTTCCGTTTGCATTGCCTCAGGCGAATTTAATGGCAACATTGACAGCCGGAATCATGTCGGGTCAGTTGCCCTGGGTCATGATCATCTGCGGCATTATAATGGGAATCGTTTTATTTTTACTGAGACTCCCTGTAATGACAGTTGCAATCGGGTTTTATTTGCCGATATCCACAACTTCCATCATTTTGCTAGGAGCCCTGGTTCGCTTCTTCGTTGAGAAATATTCCAGAAATGAAAGAGAAAAGGAAGCGAAAGTTTCTAATGGTGTAAGCCTGTCGTCAGGGCTTGTTGCCGGCGGATCAATCATTGGACTTATCGGAATCGTTTTACAGGTAACTGGCATCATCAGTGGTGCAGGCCCAAGCGGATTTGCAAATTCAAATGGAATGGCATTTATCTTATTGATCATTCTTGTAGCAGCGACCGCTATACCGCTTTTTAAGAGTGAAGTGAAAAATGCGAAATGACAATGATGAGGTTTTAAATTTAATATTTAAGATTTCCGATAAACTGGAATACGAGGTTGATAAAAACGGCATTGTGACCATGCTTATAAAACAGGATCATAAGATTCAGCAGGTTTTTAGAAAATTCGGTTTCAAAATTCCGGAATATAAAAGAATTGCAATGGATGAGTATGGAAGCTGCGTCTTTCTTCAAATTGACGGCAGTAAGACCATTAGGGAAATTGGAAAAAGCCTTGAAGAAACGTATGGTGACAAGGTAGAGCCGCTGTATGAAAGACTGCTGTTATTTGTCAGTCACTTAGAGCAGCAATTTCACTATATCGAAAATACCAGCAAGGTGTAAGAAGGAGTCTGCAAAGCAGGCAGATCGGTGTCGGGAATTAAGCCCTGGCACCGATCTTTTTTTGTGTGACTCTTGACCGCTGCCGGCAGGAACGATATAATTATCATTAAATTCTTTTACCGAATGGTGAGAAAGGACTTTGATGAAATCAAATAAATATATGTTTTTCTTTGTGCTCTTACTCCTGCCGATTTTTTTAGCGGGCTGCGGGAGACGTTTCCCGGATTATAGCAGTCAATCCGGCAGCCTGAGCACTGAAGAATCAAAAACGGCTGCAAACGGAACAGATGGTCATACTTCAGATCCTGGGGAACCTACAATCCATATTTCAGCCACAGAGTCTTCTGAGATAGAAGATACGGCTGGACAGACGGATTCTTCCTCCGGCAGTGATTCCTATGAGGTAAGAGCAGGAGAGCTGCTCTCCGGCATGACCCTTGAGGAAAAGGTGGGGCAGATGTTTTTTTGTCCGCCTGCGCAAAGCCAGTGCTGTTCAGGATATTGAGAAGTATCATTTAGGCGGCTATATCCTGTTCGGAGACGATTTTAAGGATGAAACCCAAACCGGCATTCGGGATTTTATTAAGAGCTGTCAGAATGCCTCTTCCATCCCCTTGCTCATGGGAGTGGACGAGGAGGGCGGGACCGTGTGCCGTGTCAGCAAATACGCGGCTTTCCGTTCGGAACCGTTTAAATCTCCTCAGGATTTGTATAAACAGGGCGGCTTTGAAGCCATTCAGGCCGATACCAGGGAGAAGGCTGCCCTTTTGCTTGGACTTGGGATCAATGTTAATCTGGCTCCTGTCTGCGATGTCTCTGTGAATCCGGATGATTTTATCTACCGCCGGTCTTTTGGCCGGGAGGCAGGGGAAACGGCTGATTATGTCAGAACCGTTGTCCGGGAAATGAAAAAAGCAGGGATCGGAAGCACACTGAAGCATTTTCCCGGCTATGGCAGCAATGAGGATACCCATTCGGGGTCCGCAGTAGATACCAGGGATTATAAACAATTTCTCCAGAGCGACTTCCTTCCGTTTGAGGCCGGAATTGAAGCCGGAGCCGGCAGTGTTCTGGTTTCCCATAATATCGTGACTTCAATGGATGAAGAACATCCTGCCTCCCTTTCCCGTGCTGTTCATGATAAATTAAGGGAATCCCTGAACTTCAATGGAGTGATTATGACTGATGACCTCAGTATGGATGCCATTAAGAACAGTACTTCGAATGCGGCTGTCCTGGCCATTGCTGCAGGGAACGACTTACTGATTGCGACTGACTTTGACGGAGACATTCCGGCTGTCTTAGATGCCCTGAATAATGGGACGCTGAAAGAAGCACAGATTGACGCTTCTGTAATCAGGATACTGGTCTGGAAGCTTAAATTGGGCATATTGTAAAAGTGCGGTTCACAGTGAACCGCACTTTTTCTGTATAATAAAACAATTTATGTTTTAAACACCATCAACTACTTTAAAAAAAGTTACTAATTTCCACCTTTCCATAACCCCATATGTTATTTGGATAAGCATTGTTATCGCCGCGCATTGCATTCCAAATCAACTGCCGGTTAATAATGTTGCCGGTCATCTGGATATAATTCCTTCTGACAACTGCCCATTCAAAAACCATTGCCATAATGCCTGCCGTGTGGGCCGCCGCTGTTCCTGTTCCTGTGGCAGTGCCGTATCTATTTCCCGGAAGTGCACACGGAATACGATAGCCCGGAGCTGCAATATCAGGCTTAATTAATCCTATTCTTGTGTAGCCTCTTCCTGATTCTTCCAGAATGTTGTTGTCGAACTGATTATAGGCGGTAACGGTCAGCAAGCTTCGTGCATTTCCCGGAGAAGTTATCGTAACGTCTGGATCTGAATTTGTAAAGTATGTTTCGTCTGAGATCAAGCCTCCTGTTGGGAGCCATGCATGAAAGGAGAAGGAATCATTATTGAGATTTTCCGTATGAATATGCCAGGTTCCTGGTATGGTATTTTTGAAACGCAGCAGGATGAGCTGGTCTCCGGTGTTTTGCTCAAAAATAATATTATTTATCCAGATGTCTGTCTGGCTTAAAGGGAAGGTATAATTTATGCAGCTATTTATTGCCGGAGGAATTAATTGGGTAGACTCATGGGTGGGTGAGGTGACACTGATGGAGACCTGTGCCGGAGAATATGCCCAGATTTCCATGGAGAACATACTGTCATCATTTCCTACATTTAATTCAAAATCATTGTAAAAGAGTTGGGGTACAGGGGCATGAAAATAATGTCTTCGTTTGTTCCCTTCATTTCCGGCAGCAACTGCAACCGCAATTCCGGGAATCTGTGCCAGGTCATCCAGATAGCTGCTTAAAGGGCCGTTTCCGTCGTGTCCGCCCTGGCTTGACCCAAGGGCAATGCAGATGACGATTGGTTTATTCAATCCCTGGGAGACAGAAACCAGGTAACGTGCGGCAAGCATAATATCAGATTCCTGAAAACACAGAACATCCTCTGGTACTAAAAAAATATCCTTTAAATTTTGTTTGGCTTCTTTCAGTTTTACCACGATCAGATCAGCTTCCGGGACAACACTGTGGAGTCTATTGTCATTGGTTGAGGTACCGGCTACAATGCTGGAAATTACCGTGCCATGGCCATTGGTATCAACTGAAGGAACGATGGATAAAGGATCATTGGACTGTAAAGCCTGATTTATTAAATCCCTGCTGTATTCGGAACCAAATGTAAAGCTCTCCGGGGGGGCGCCGCTTTGTATGGTCTGATCCCATATTGACTGAATGCGGGTGGTTCCGTCTCTGTTTTTAAAAGCCTGGTGCTGGTAATCAATGCCGGTATCTATAATTCCTATGAGTACATCTTTTCCAAACAGGCTTAAAGCAGGATTGGTCTGAACTGCTGTAATTCCGGATTTGTCTATACTTGCCAGTGAACTCAGGGTATAAATTGACGAAAAGCGGCTGTAAGGATACAGCCCTAAGTCACAGACGTTCATGGATTCTATCGGGATATGTTCCAATGAAAGCCTTACATTAAGGTGAGTAAAATTATGGTAAGTTGGATATAGTGGAATGAGAGCGTTATTTATGAATAAATCGTAATAATTATTATCAAGTATTTTTTTCCAAAATCAAGCCCCCCTTTATATCTAGTGTCTCACATAAATTTATGCAAACAGATACAAATTATGAATAAGAAGCCTTTGCTACGGAATAAGGCATTGATTTTTGTCAAAGCCCCCTGCATTCATGCTGTCCTGATATATTTTTTTCCAGCTTTTCCAGGTGAAAGGTTCCTTCATTTACCTGGTAATATTTTTTTGTATCCGGCAGATAGAACATGCCTGTTTCGTCCACATTCACTGCTCCGGTCTGGCCGTCAGTGCTGGAAAAATAGATCTGGTAGGTGGTGGCACTGTCCAAGCTTCCGTCCGGGGCCTCTTTTAAAGAGAAGCCGTGAAACAGATCCGCCACCCTGGCTATGGTTTCCTTGTTCTCGTCATAAAAGGAATAACAGATGGAACCATAATATATGGAAACGGATTCGGTTTTTGATATGTCAACGGGAATGCCTGCAAGCTCCTTTGCCGCCTCTTTTTTTCTGGCTCTGGCATGAGGTAAGGGATAACAGCAGCAGGATAATAAGGAAAAAAAGTTTTGTGTATTTTTTTTAGCCATAGGAAACCTCGCTTTTTATTCTATATTACCATAAGTTCCCGGAAAAGCAAAGATAAGGGAAAGAAAGCATTAACCATGCTTTGTCTGGTAATAACCGGCCAGAATATTCAGATAGGCCTTGGCGTATTTAGGCAAATACCGGTTTTTCTGGTAAGCGGCTATAAGGGTGTTTTCAATTCGTTCTTTTCCAATGGAAAGGCAGACAGAGGAACTGGGTTCCCTGTCTTTTAAATAATGATAATAGCTTTCAGGAGCAAAGGCGGCCCCCAGGCCTTCCATGGCAAGGCGGATGGACATTTCACTGCTTCTGGTATGAAGAAGGACATTTGGTTCCAGGCCGTAATCCTCAAAGAGTTTAAGAGCAAGTCCTCCCGTGTTCTGGTCCGGGTAGAGAAGGATAAAGGGTTCGCCTGCAAGAAGGCTTAGATCGATCCAGGGGTATTGAAAGCCTTCTTTCATTTCAGCCTTTTTTACCAGAGGATTTGAAGCGGACAGGACCAGAACCATCTCTTCTTTTCCTATGATCTGGTAATCCAGTCCGGTGGGAAATTCATGGACATTGTAAAATGTCAGGTCAACGGTGTGGTCGGTCAGGGTATGCTCGGCCACAAAGTTGACTTCCTCCATCATATTGACCGTGACATTGGGATACAGCTGGTGGAATTTTGAAAGGGTGGGACCGATCAGGCTGTTTCCAAGCATAATGGGAATGGCAATATTTAACCGTCCGTGGTTTTGATGCATAATGTCATCAAATTCCATGTCCCATTCCATGCCGTATTCTACGATTTTTTTCTGCATAATGGATGTAGCGTTCTCCGATGTAGGTTGGAAAATAACTGCTTCCAATCCGGTCGAAAAGGCGGACTCCAAGCTGATGCTCTAAGTTTTTTAAATATTTGCTTAAGGATGGCTGGGAGATAAACAGGGACTCCGCTGCTTTGCTGATGTTTTTTTGTCTGGCAATGGCCAGAATATATCTTGCTTCTTTCAGTTCCATAGGTATTCCTCCTTTTGCACAGGTGATGATGTGCTTCTATTATAGCTTTACTGCATAAAAAATATAGATTATATGTATTTGACGTACAGTATATCATAAATTATAATAAAAGTATAGATATAAATTAACACAGCTTATAAGTAATGATAAGTGTTGACAATGAATGCGTGTAAAACCCATGGGGAGGTCAAGATGAAGAAAAGTAGTGCATTTATAATGGTCGTGCCAGGGCTTGTGATTCTGGCAGTGTGTCTGTTTCTTCCGCTTTTAAGGGTATTGATCCCGTCTTTTCACACCGGAGATTATCCTTTCAGCGCCTATGTGGAATTTTTCCAGGATGAGTATTATCTTAAGATTTTCATGAGGACGGTTAAGGTCGCCTTCATCACTACGGCTGTCTGTATGACAGCAGGAGTTCCAACCGCGTATTTTATCAGCCGGTGCAGGAAAAAAATGGAGAGGGATTCTTCTGTCTGTCTCAATTTTTCCTCTGATGACCAATTCTGTCATCAGAAGCTTTGCCTGGATCAATATTTTAGGCAGCAACGGCATCATTAACCGGTTCCTTTTGGCAGCCGGCTTTGTAGAAAAACCTGCCAAGCTGTTATACACGGACTTTTCCATCATCATCGGCTCGGTTTACTTATTTCTGCCCCTGATGATCGTTACGGTGGCCGGTGTTATGGAAAACATTGATAATGACATGATGGAAGCAGCCCTCAGCCTGGGAGCGGACCGGTTCAAGGCTTTTATGAAGGTAATTTTCCCCATGAGCCTTCCCGGGATCATTGTAGGAGGTATCCTGGTGTTTACCGGGACTTTGACGGCTTATACCACGCCTCAGCTGTTAGGAGGCAATAAACATATGGTCCTTGCCACCTTCATCTACCAGAGAGCCATGAGCGTGGGAGACTGGAATGGGGCCGCGGTCATTTCCCTGATCATGATCGTCTCGACTCTGGTTGTTATAAAGGGACTGAATGCCCTGTCTGCCAGGCTGGACAGAAGAGGAGGAAGCCATGCGTAAAAATAAAATGCTTACGGTTTTTGCAGTGCTGGTATTCATGTTTTTGATCCTGCCCCTTGTGATCATTACCGTGACTGCTTTTGGAGAGGGCAGTGCCATAACCTTTCCTATTGAATCTTTTTCATTCCGTTGGTTTATCAATGTGTTTGCATTAAAATCCTTCCGGGTATCCTTTTTGACCAGTCTGGAGATTGCGCTCCTTGCTACCGTGGCCGCTCTTATAGCAGGAATTCCGGCTGCCTATGCCCTGGCAAGGTCCGGTATGAAGGGAAAGGGGATCTTAAAATCCATCTTCCTTTCTCCGACCATTGTACCTGGAATCGTAATCGGCTTTGTTCTTTATCAGTTTCTGGTGCTGACCTTAAGGGTCCCGGTATTTGCAGGACTTTTGGCAGGACATTTCATGGTGACTCTGCTATGTGATCCGGGTGGTGGGCTCCAGCTTAGACCAGTTTGACTTTTCAGTGGAAGAGGCGGCATGGAGTCTGGGCTGCACAAAAACGGGAGCATTTTTCCGGGTGGTGCTGCCTAACATTACATCAGGAATCTCGGCGGCTTTTATGCTTGCATTTATTAACTCCTTTAATAACATTCCGGTTTCCATGTTTCTCTCAGGTCCAGGGGTATCCACATTCCCTGCGACCCTTATGAATTACATTGAATATAATTATGACCCTACCGTGTCTGCGGTTTCCGTGCTTTTGATGGCCATAACGGTCCTTATCATGGTAATTGTTGACAGGACCCTGGGAATTGCCGCTCTGGCGAAATAGGAGGAAAAACCATGGCATATATGAAACTGCAGGATATTGATGTCTGTTATGATAAGAAGAAACAGATTTTAAAAGGACTTAACTTGGAGGTACAGGAAGGGGAACTGGTTTCTCTTTTAGGACCAAGCGGCTGCGGAAAGACCACGACCCTTCGGGTAGTTGCCGGGTTTATCGAGCCTCAGAACGGAGTTTTCTCTTTGGATGGGTCGGACCTTACAAAGGTTCCGGTACATAAGAGAAATTTTGGGATCGTATTTCAAAGCTATGCCCTGTTTCCCCATTTAAGCGTTTATGACAATGTGGCCTTTGGGCTTAAAATGAGAAAGCTTGACAAGGCGGAAATCGATAAAAAAGTGGATCAGATCCTTGAGGTCTGCGGACTTACAGAATTTCGCGGACGGTTTCCCCAGCAGATGTCCGGCGGCCAGAGACAAAGAGTGGCCCTTGCCAGGGCGCTGGTAATCGAGCCAAAGCTTCTTCTCCTTGACGAGCCTTTAAGCAACCTGGATGCAAAGCTGCGCATCAATATGCGGATGGAGATCAAGAGGATCCAGAAAAAACTGGGCATTACCACCTTGTTCGTTACCCATGACCAGGAAGAGTGCTTCTCCATATCAGATAAGGTAGCGGTTATGAACCAGGGCGTCATCGAACAGTTTGACACACCGGAAAACATTTATCACAGGCCCAATACGGAATTTGTTGCCAGATTTATTGGTTTTGAGAATTTTCTTCCTTTAAAGAGACAGGGGGATGTATATAAAACCCAGGCCGGCGCAGTATTTAATGTAGAAACCCCGCCCAGAAGGCACCTGCATGGGCACCATACGGCCGGAGGATATCCGGGTGGCAGATGAGGGCCAGAATAACAACATCCTGGAAGGCACTGTAGGTGTCCGGACATTTCTTGGAAAAGGCTATCAGTATGAGGTTCTTACGGCAGCAGGAAAGTTTCTGGTAAACAGGCCGGCAGAAGAAACTTATGAAGAGGGCAGCAGGATCCGTCTTTATTTGCCGGAGTCAAAACTGATCCTTGTGTCTTAATGGGCATGGTTCATGCTTCAAGGTAACAGCGGCTGATGAAGCCGTGGAATTATAATAAGAGAGGATGAAGATTATGAAGAAAGTATTGGCATTATCCTGTGTGCAGCCATTGTATTGACAGGCTGCGGCGGTGCCGGATCTGCAGGAACAACAGCGGCAGGCGAGAAAAAGAGCGGCACAGAAGCAAAAAAAACTGGTATTATCCACCTACGGTTTAAGCGAGGACATCTCGGAAGAAGAGGTGTACAAGCCCTTTGAGGACCAGTACAACTGCAAGATCGTAACAGAGACAGGAAGCACCAATGAGCGTTACACAAAGCTTTCTGCCAACGCCGAAAGCACCATTGATGTGATCGAACTGTCACAGGCCATGACGGCAAAGGGAATTGAAGAGGGCCTGTTTGAGCCTCTTGATTTAAGCAAGATCGAAAACAGCCAGTATTTGATCAAAGCGGCAAAGACCATGGCAGATGCGGGACAGGGCGCTGCCTATACCATCAACAGCATCGGCATCATGTATGATCCGGAGGCAGTAGGCTTTGAGATCAAGAGCTTTGATGATTTATGGAAAGCGGAACTGGAAGGAAGCGTTGCCATTCCGGATATTACTACTACCTTTGGTCCTGCCATGGTCTATATGGCAAGCGATTACAAGGGCGTTGATGTGACCAGTGACAAGGGAGCGGCTGCTTTTGAGGCATTGGAAGAATTAAAGCCAAACCTTGTAAAGACTTATGCAAAGTCTTCTGACTTAATCAACATGTTCACTTCCGGGGAAATCAAGGCTGCCATTGTAGGTGACTTCGGTGTTCCTACCATCAAGGAAGCAAGCCCGGATCTGGTATATGTGACTCCTGATGTGACCTATGCAAACTTTAATACCATCAGCATTACCAAGAACTGCAAGGACAAGGAGCTGGCTTACGCATACATTAATTACCGCTTAAGCAAGGAACTGCAGAGCAAAACCACAAAGGCATTAAACGAAGCGCCTACCAATAACCAGGTGGAGGTATCAGGAGAAGATTCTGCAAACATGACTTACGGAGAAGCTGCAGAAAGTGCAAAGGTTCTGGATTATTCCTTTGTCAATCCGGTCTTAAGTGACTGGATTGATCAGTGGAACCGGATTATCAATAATTAAGGACAGAGAAAATATGAAGGTTGACTTGCTTATTAAAAATGGATGGGTCTACCGGACATACAGGCAATGTTTTGAAAAAATGGACATTGCGGTTGCAGGGGAAAGGTTTTACGACATTTCCCCTGCCTCGTTTTACGAGGCAGAATGTGTGGTAGATGGTACAGGAAAATACATTATACCGGGACTGATCGATATTCACATGCATATTGAAAGCTCCATGACATATCCGGAAGAGTTTTCCAGAGCGGTCCTGCCCTGGGGAGTCACCTGTGTGGTGGCTGATCCCCATGAGATCGCCAATGTATTCGGGCTGGAAGGAATCAAAAGCTTTATGGAGCAGGAAACCGAGCTGGATATTTACTATGGGATCCCATCCAGTGTTCCTTCCACCGGAAGCAGCCTGGAAACCTCAGGCGGACAAATCGGGGAAGAGGAGGTCAGGGAGCTTTTAAAGGAAGCTAAAGTCATCTGCCTTGGAGAGGTGATGAATGATTTAGATCTGGTTTCCGGGGAAGATACCCTGATCAAACGCATTGTCAGACTGTGCCAGAACGGGGAACGCCGGTTGAAGATCGAAGGGCATTGCCCCGCCCTGTCAGGAGACGCGCTGGCGGGCTTTATCCGGGGCGGAGTGGATGCGGACCATACCCAGCAGACACCAGAGTCGGTTCTGGAAAAGACGGACATGGGCATGTTTTTGGAGCTTCAGGCAAAATCCCTGACATCTGATGTTGTGGAAACGGTGGTATCCCATGGTCTTTATGAAAATGTGGCTCTTGTAACAGATGATACCATGCCGGATCATTTGGCAAAGGGCCATTTAAACCAGATCCTTAAATTGGCTGTGGACCGGGGAATGCCGGCAGAAAAGGCCATTTACTGCGGGACCTTACGCCTGCACGGAGAATGGGCCTTGATGACAGGGGGATGATCGCGCCTGGAAAGCTTGCGGATTTCATTGTTCTTGATGATCTGGTAAGCTTTTGCCCTTCTGCGGTTTATAAAAACGGGAAACTGCATAAAAAAAGCCCGGATTCTCCAAAAGCAGTTTTCCCGGACCATTTTTACCAGTCCGTAAAATGCCGCCTGGCTCTGGCATCTGATTTTAAACTGAACCGGTGCGAGATACAGGAGGGAACAGCAGTTGTAAATGTCATGGAGATTCAGGACTTTGGAACAAGGGTCAGGCATGTGAAAAGGAAAGTTACCGTCCGGAACCGCTGCATATGCTGGCAAGAGGCAGGGCTTTGCCTGGCAATGGTATTTGAACGCTACGGAAAGACAGGAGAAGTGTCCTATGGGCTTGTGGAACATGCCTTTCAGTCTCCCGGAGCGGTGGCCACTACCTGGAGCCATGACAGCCACAATCTGCTGGTACTTGGTAATTCGGTGGAGGATATGGTGCTTGCCCAGAACCGGGTGGTTCATATGCAGGGCGGCTATGTAACGGCCCGGGGCGGTAAAATTACTGCTTCTGCAGCTCTCCCAGTAGGAGGTATCCTCTCCGATGGAAGCCTTTTAAAGCTTTCGGAGGAACTGGCTGAGGTGAGGAAGGAGATCGAGGCCATGGGGTATGAGAACAGCAATGTCATCATGTCTATTTCCACCCTGACGCTTCTGGTCTCACCGGAATTAAAGATAAGCGACAAGGGTCTGTTTGATGTAAAGACAAAGCAGAAGGTCCCGCTGGTGGAAGGATATGAGTCTTAAAAAGGAAATTCCATGGGAGTGTACCTTTATGTCCCATAAAAGGGGCCCTGCCCTGCCTCCAAATCATGGGCAGTAACAAGGAAAAGGTTGATAAGTGTGAAAACGACAATTATAAATGTAACTGTGGTAACAATGAATGAACAGCGGAAGATTCACCATCCCGGTTTTGTGATGTTTGAAAACGATATCATTACAGCAGTGGGAGATATGAAGGATTTACCGGAAGAGTCCGGAATTTCGGATACATTAACGGTAGACGGAAAAAACGGCATTCTGATGCCGGGAATGGTGAATCTCCATACCCATATGGGAATGATCCCCTTCCGCGGGCTTGGGGATGACTGCAAGGACCGGCTCCGGGTATTTTTGCTTCCAATGGAACAGAAGGCTATGGATGAGGAGCTTGTTTATTTATCTTCCCGCTATGCAGCAGGAGAGATGCTCCTTGGCGGTGTGACCACGGCTCTTGATATGTATTATTTTGAGGAAGAAGCTGCAAAGGCCATGGATGAGATGGGAATGCGGGGAATTGCAGGACAGACAGTAATGGAAGAAGGGGCCTGTGATTTTGACGATCCCTGTAAGGCATTGGCCTATGGGGAAAAATTGATAAAAAAATATCAGTCCCATCCCAGAATATCAGCCTGCATTGCTCCTCATGGAACCAGCACCTGCGGGGAAAAGCTGCTTTTGGAAGCCTGCCGCCTGGATTCGTCCTTAAAGGTTCCTTTTACTCTCCATACGGCGGAGATGGATTATGAAATGGATTATTTCCGGAAGGAATACGGCATGTCTCCGGTTCAGTATCTGGACAGCATTGGAGTATTGGGAAAAGAAACCCTGGCAGCCCACTGCATTCATATGAAGGAAGAGGATCTTCTGCTTTTAAAGGAACGGGGAGCAAGGGTGGCTCACTGCATCGGCTCCAATGCAAAGGCGGCAAAGGGAGTGGCGCCCGTAAGCTCCATGCTTCAAATGGGAATTCCCGTAGGCCTTGGAACGGATGGCCCTGCCAGCGGAAACACCCTGGATATTTTTACGCAAATGAAGCTCTGCGCCGATTTTCATAAAAATGAGACCAGGGACCGGAGCGCATTTCCGGCGGAAACCATTGTGTCAATGGCTACGGATCTGGGAGCAAAGGCCCTGGGGCTATCTGATATCACAGGTTCCTTAGAACCGGGAAAGCAGGCGGATCTGGTTTTAGTTGAAACCCGCTCCGCTAACATGTTTCCTGTTTACAATCCCTATTCTGCCCTTGTTTACAGTGCCAATCCTTCCAATGTAGAGGCAGTATACGTGGCCGGGGAATGTGTGGTAAGGGATAAGAAGCTTGCAAAGGCGGATATGGCAGAAATCAGGAAAATGCTTTTAAAAAAAAGATGAAAAAAACGGATTTTGGAATTTATATGGAAAAAAATGGGAAATATTTATTGAGTAAGGGTATGCAGGATGATTATAATATAACTTATCTGGACTTGCATCGCAAGTAAAGATAAAAAGGCTGTTTTTCAGCCCGTCCATCCGATTATGAAAACATCTTTTGTTTTTCATAATATATCTGTCAGAAGTATATAATTTACAGAGGTTTTAATTAAAATTCGCCGGTTGTTATTTATTAGAAATAATTGACAACCATATTTCCCTGTGGTAAACTGTATCAGTACAAATACGCGCCGATACTTGGTATTCCGGATACTCCAACCAATACTTGGTATGAGGTGAGACTTTAAGACTAAAGGAGGAAATCAACATGATTTCAAAGGAAAAGAAAGCAGCTATCATCGCTGAATATGGCAGAAAAGCTGGAGACACAGGTTCACCAGAAGTACAGATCGCAATTCTGACAGAAAGAATCACAGAATTAACGGATCATCTTCAGAAGAACCCAAAAGATCATCATTCCAGAAGAGGACTTCTGATGATGGTTGGACAGAGAAGAGGTCTTCTTGATTACTTAAAGAAGACAGACCTGGAAGGCTATCGTTCATTGATCGAGAAGTTAGGAATCAGAAAATAATAAACCATTTAGGGTGGAGGACTTCTCCACCCTATCTGTCTATTAAGAAAAGAATATTAAAAGTAGAAGCATTCCCCGAGACCGCTGATGTGCGCGTAATAAGCAGAGCCAGAATCTGCTTATGTTTCCTTGCGGGCAGCATAATCAAACTTTATTGACTTGCGCGCAGATCAGTAGTTTCGGCGTCTTCTACTGTTAATATAAATTATTTATCCAGTAAAAGGAGATACCAGTATGTACAAGAGTTTTAGTATGGAACTGGCCGGCAGAACATTAACTGTTGATGTCGGCAGAGTAGCAAAGCAGGCAAACGGCGCGGCATTCATGCACTATGGCGATACCGTAGTAGTAGCTACCGCAACTGCTTCTGACAAGCCAAGGGATGGAATTGATTTCTTCCCATTGAGCGTAGAGTATGAAGAGAAATTATATGCCGTAGGAAAGATCCCAGGCGGCTTCAACAAAAGAGAGGGAAAAGCATCTGAGAATGCAATTTTGACCTCCCGTGTCATCGACCGTCCCATGAGACCTTTGTTTCCAAAAGATTACCGCAACGATGTGACCTTAGATAACATCGTTATGTCCGTAGACCAGGACTGCAGTCCGGAGCTGACAGCCATGTTAGGCTCCGCCATTGCTACCTGCATCTCCGATATTCCTTTTGATGGCCCCTGTGCTTCCACCCAGGTGGGCCTTGTAGACGGAGAACTTGTCATCAATCCGACCCAGGCTCAGAAGCAGGTGTCTGATATGGCGCTTACGGTTGCTTCCACAAGAGAAAAAGTCATCATGATCGAGGCCGGAGCCAATGAGGTGCCGGAAGATAAGATGATCGAAGCCATTTTCAAGGCTCATGAAGTAAACCAGGAAATCATCAAATTCATTGACACCATCGTAGCGGAGTGCGGAAAGCCGAAGCACCAGTATACCAGCTGTGCAGTGCCGGAAGAGTTATTTGCTGCCATCAGGGAAATCGTTACTCCGGAAGAGATGGAAGTTGCCGTATTTACCGATGAAAAGCAGATAAGAGAAGAAAACATCCGTAAGATCACTGAGAAGCTGGAAGAAGCCTTTGCAGATAAGGAAGAATGGCTGTCAGTGCTGGGAGAGGCTATTTACCAGTATCAGAAAAAGACCGTCCGCAAGATGATCTTAAAAGACCATAAGCGTCCTGACGGCCGTGCCATGGACCAGATCCGTCATCTGGCAGCAGAGATCGATATGCTTCCAAGAGTTCATGGTTCCGCAATGTTCACCCGCGGCCAGACCCAGATTTTAAATATCTGTACCCTGCTCCATTATCAGAAAGCCAGAGATTAGACGGCATTGATGATTTAGAAACCTCCAAGAGATATATGCACCACTACAATTTCCCGTCCTTCTCTGTAGGCGAGACAAGACCTTCCAGAGGACCGGGACGCCGGGAGATCGGCATGGTGCCCTGGCAGAGAGAGCACTCATTCCGGTTCTTCCGTCTGAGGAAGAATTCCCATATGCCATCCGTACCGTTTCCGAGACCATGGAATCCAATGGATCTACCTCTCAGGCAAGCATCTGTTCCTCCTCCATGTCCTTAATGGCGGCAGGTGTTCCTATTAAATCAGCTGTTGCAGGTATTTCCTGCGGCCTGGTTACCGGAGATACAGATGACGATTATATTGTCCTGACTGATATTCAGGGACTGGAAGATTTCTTCGGCGATATGGACTTTAAGGTAGGAGGCACCCATAAGGGAATCACTGCGATCCAGATGGATATTAAGATCCACGGCCTTACAAGACCGATTATTGAAGAAGCCATCCGTACCACCAGAAAAGCAAGACTCTACATTCTTGATGAGGTTATGGCAAAAGCCATTGCAGAACCACGTAAGGAAGTAGGCAAATATGCTCCGAAGATCGACCAGATTTCCATTGATCCTCAGAAGATCGGCGATGTGGTAGGAAAGCAGGGCAAGGTGATCAATAAGATCATTGAAGAGACCGGCGTAAAGATCGATATTTCCGATGACGGCAGTGTATCTGTATGCGGAACTGACCAGGTTATGATCGACCGTGCGATCCAGATCATAAAGAGCATTGTAACGGAGATCGAAGCAGGACAGATCATGACCGGCAAGGTTGTCAGGATCATGAACTTTGGTGCTTTCGTTGAGCTGGCTCCCAATAAAGATGGCATGATCCACATTTCCAAGCTGTCTGATAAGAGAGTGGCAAAGGTTGAGGATGTGGTCAACATCGGCGACGAAGTGACTGTTAAGGTAGTTGAAGTCGATAAGATGGGAAGAATCAACTTAAGCATGAAGCCGGGAGATCTGGCTGCAAAGGCAGAAGATAAAAAAGAAGAAAAAGAAGCAGAATAAAACCGCTATGCCCTGTGGCAGGCAGGTATACCCAAAGGGTAAAAGCCATGTAAATGAAAATGATTATTGACAAATGAATCATTAGCACGTATAATTGTCTGGATCGAAGACATAAATATCTGATTTATAATTGAATACGCTTCATTAAGAGGGAGTAGTTTCAATGCATCATCAACATCCTGACTGCCAAAGGGCAGCCTGGTGGTGCATGCCAGACAATGGTTACCAGACTTTTAATGTATTTATTCTGAATATTAAATATTTTTCAGAATAAGTGCATTAAAAGTCTTTTTCTTTTTCTTTTTGTGGCAATAATAAATCAGAGAGGTCAAAATAGTACATGTTGATGCAGGCTGTCTCTATGGGCAGCAGAATGGAGGAAAGTTTGAAAGACTGGTATCAGAAAACAGAAAAAGAAGTATTAGAAGAGCTTCGTACATCAAAGGAAGGGTTAAGCGAAGAGGAAGCTGCCGGACTTCTTGCCAGCAAGGGAGAAAATATCCTGGAAGAAGGAAAGAAAAAAAGCACCCTTCAGGTATTTGCCGAGCAGTTCCGTGATCTGCTGGTGGTCATTCTGATTGCAGCGGCCGTCATTTCCATGCTTTCAGGAAATGTGGAAAGCACCATCGTTATAGTGGCGGTCATTGTGTTAAATGCGGTCCTTGGAACAGTGCAGCATGAAAAAGCCCAGAAATCCCTGGCCAGCTTAAAATCTTTATCATCACCAACTGCAAGGTGATCCGCTGAACAAAAAAATTGAGATCGCTTCAAGAGGCGTGGTTCCGGGAGATATCCTGCTTCTGGAGGCCGGAGATATGGTAGTGGCTGATGGAAGAATACTTAATAATTATTCCCTTCAGGTAAATGAAAGCTCCCTGACCGGCGAATCCACCAATGTGGATAAGGAAGAGGGAACTATTGAAACAGAAGCACCCCTGGCAGATCGGACCAACATGGTTTATTCCGGTAGCCTGGTTACTTACGGCAGGGCGGTAGTGGCTGTCACCGGAACAGGAATGGATACGGAGATCGGAAAGATCGCCAGCTTAATGAACGCTACAAAGGAGAAGAAAACTCCTTTGCAGGTCAGCTTAGACCAGTTCTCCAGCCGCCTTGCCATGGTCATCATGGTGATCTGCGCCCTGGTGTTCCTCTTAAGCCTTTACCGTAAAATGCCGCTTTTAGATTCCCTGATGTTTGCGGTGGCTCTTGCAGTCGCAGCAATACCGGAGGCCTTAAGTTCCATCGTGACCATTGTTCAGGCAATGGGAACCCAGCGGATGGCCAGGGAAAACGCTATCATTAAAGAATTAAAAGCAGTGGAAAGCCTGGGCTGCGTTTCCGTCATCTGTTCCGATAAGACCGGAACCCTGACCCAGAATAAGATGACTGTACAGGAAATCTATGTGGACGGCAAAGTCTGTAAGCCGGATGAATTAGACCTTCGAAACCAGCTTCACCGGTACCTGCTTTATGATGCGGTGCTGACCAATGATTCCACCATTGTGGAGGGAAAAGGGATCGGAGATCCTACGGAGTATGCCCTTCTTGAAATGGCGGGGAAAAGTCAGCTTAAGCCATGACCTCATCAGGGAAATGATGCACCGCTTAGAAGAACTTCCCTTTGATTCCGACCGGAAGCTGATGAGCACCAAATACCATCTCCATGGAGTTCCTACCGTACTGACAAAGGGTGCGGTGGATGTTTTGCTGTACCGGACCACTCATATCCGTACTGCTGAAGGAATCAGGGAACTGTCAGAAAAGGACAGGGAGGAGATCCTTGAGCAGAATATGAGATTTTCAGAGAATGGGCTTCGGGTGCTTGCCTTTGCTTATAAGGAAGTGGAAGAGGATCATGTGCTTTCTTTAAATTCTGAAAACGGTTTTATCTTTATTGGACTTATTTCCATGGTCGATCCGCCGAGAGAGGAATCGAAAGAAGCAGTAGCCGATGCCAAACGGGCAGGGATCCGGCCGGTAATGATCACCGGTGATCATAAGATCACGGCGACTGCCATAGCAAAGCAGATCGGTATCTTTGAAAATGGAGATATGGCTGTGACCGGCGCAGAATTAGACGCCATGACCGATGAAGAGCTAGACACAAATATTGTAAAGACCTCCGTATATGCCAGAGTATCACCGGAAAATAAGATCCGGATTGTAGACGCTTGGCAGCGGCGGGGAAATGTTGTTTCTATGACAGGAGACGGAGTCAATGATGCCCCTGCCTTAAAGAAGGCTGACATCGGAGTGGCTATGGGAATCACCGGTACAGAGGTTTCCAAGGATGCTGCATCATGATTCTGGCGGATGATAATTTTGCGACCATTATTAAAGCAGTTGCCAATGGCCGTAATGTGTACCGGAACATAAAAAACGCCATTCAGTTTTTGCTTTCCGGCAACATGGCAGGAATCCTTTCCGTTCTTTATACATCCATCATGGCTCTTCCTATTCCTTTTGCTCCGGTTCATCTGCTGTTCATTAACCTGCTTACGGACTCCCTTCCGGCAATCGCCATTGGTATGGAGCCTGCGGAGCATGGCCTTCTTAACAGGAAGCCAAGAGATCCCAAAGAAGGAATCCTGTCCAGGGAATTTATGATTAAGATCCTGTCCCAGGGTGCATTGATTGCCGTATGTACCATGACGGCTTTCCATATTGGTTTAAATCAGGGCAGTGCAGCTACAGCCAGCACCATGGCCTTTTGTACCCTGACTCTTTCCCGGTTGTTCCATGGTTTTAACTGCAGAAGCCGCCATTCCATTTTCCGGCTGGGCTTTGCAAGCAACTGGTACAGCCTGGGAGCATTCCTGGCAGGTTTTTTTTCTGTTAAGCCTTGTGATGTTTGTACCGTTCCTTGAAAAACTGTTTTCCGTTACGCCGCTTTCGGCCAGCCAGATCGGCATCGTATACGGCCTTGCAGTCATTCCTACGGCAATCATACAGTTTGTAAAGGTCATAAAAGAAAACAGGAAATAATTTCTTGAAAAAAAAGAGGTTCAACCGTAAAAAAGTGTTGAACCTCTTTTTTAAAATGATAAAATACTTCAGTATACAAAAATTAAATATTGGAGAAAGGAACGACACATGACAGGACAACTTTCACTTAAAGTGAGAAATTGCGGACCGCTGTCCAGGCGGACGAAATTCCAAATTCTTGCCCTGGTGCCGATTTATTTTATTGTTGCAGGCTTTTTTTCTGCAGCCGTTTGATGGAATCTGGAGGGGTATTATTACGATTGTCAGGGAGCCAGATTTCCTGATTACGGATTATTTTGCTATTGGCGGCGTAGGAGCTGCTTTTGTAAACGCGGGTTTATTAACCTTATTAAGTATTGCAATTGTCTATTTTCTTGGTATGGAGATGAGCGGCCATACTATAACTTCATGCTTTCTTATGTTTGGTTTTTCCTGTTCGGGAAAAATATTATGAACATATGGCTATCATGTTGGGCATTTGCCTGTATTCTTATTATCACAAAACTTCCATTACACGTTATATTTATGTTGGCTTTTACGGGACTTCTTTGTCCCCGATCATCACTCAGATCATGCAGATCGGTAATCTGCATCTGGTGCCCAGGCTGATTCTGAGCATTTTTGTTGGTCTGAGCATTGGATTTGTGCTTCCGCCCTTATCCACTCATACCCACTATGCCCACAAGGGGTATTCTCTTTATAATGTGGGATTTTCCGCAGGCATTATTGCCACGGTCATAGTCTCCCTTCTGAAATCCTTTGGAATTTCCATAGAGGAAAGGCTGCTCTGGTATCAGGGGGATAATTGGCTTTTTGCAAGGTTGCTTTTGTTCTTATTCTTTGGTATGATAATTTTTGCATTTATGCTGTCAAAGGATGTTGGAAAGCGTTATCTGAACATACTGAAGACCTACGGCATCAGCGGGACCGATTACGTAAAAAGTGAGGGATTTGGGCCTGCTCTCCTGAATATGGGGATTAACGGTATTGCAGCAACGCTGATCCTTGTTATGTTGGGAGGAGCTTTAAACGGACCTACCATTGGAGGGATATTTACCATTGTGGGCTTCAGCGCAACAGGAAAGCATCTCCGAAACATTTTCCCCGTCATGATGGGGGTTATTCTCGGAGGGGCTGTCCAGAACTGGAGCATTACGGATCCAAGTGCCTTCTGGCCCTATTATTGTCCACGACCCTTGCACCGATTGCCGGTGAGTTCGGCGTTATAGCGGGTGTTATAGCAGGATTTCTTCATTCTGCCGCAGCCCTTAATGTAGGCATTGTTTACGGCGGCATGAATCTTTATAACAATGGCTTTGCAGGAGGCCTTATTGCCACCTTCCTGGTACCGGTCTTCCAGTCTGTCAGGGACAGAAGTGCCCGGGCTAAGGTCCATGATTCCTTATAGCTCATGAGAAATTGGGGCAGGAATAAAATTTAACCGAATCAAGCAGCGGTAGCTGCTATTTGGTTATGAGCAGGCAGAGAAGCGGATTGCGAATATCCGCTTGATTTTGAGAACAGGAAAATTTGAAAATGTTGTATCAGATAAAGGATGGGACAGTCACTGCCGGAGGCAGCATGATCCTGTCACATATTGATTTTGAAATACACGGCAAGGAAAAGATCGCTGTGGTAGGAAACAACGGAGCCGGAAAAACCACACTTTTAAGGCTGATAGCCGGAGAATTGGAGCTGGACCGGGATGATAAGCGGGAAGGCCCTGGAATCACCAGTTCCAGAAAACTGACCATAGGATACTTAAAACAGCAGGCATTTGAGGATAAGGACAGGACAGTGGAGGAAGAACTGCTGTCCTCCTGTCCGTTTGGGGATTCCTTTGCCCCAGAGCGGTTTGAGTATGAACGGGAATATGATACGCTGTTTACCGGGTTTGGATTTACAAAGGAAGATAAGAGGAAAAGGATTTCCCAGTTTTCCGGCGGAGAGCAGACAAAGATCGCCCTTATCCATCACCTGCTGTTAAAACCGGATATCCTGCTTTTAGACGAGCCTACCAATCATCTGGATATCCAGGCAGCGGAATGGCTGGAGCAGTATATGAAGCAGTATGAAAAATCAGTGGTAATGGTATCCCATGACCGCTTTTTTCTGGACCAGACGGCATCAGTGGTATATGAGCTGTCGGGCAGGAAGCTTACCCGGTACCCGGGAAACTACACCCATTACCGGGAAGAAAAAAAGAAAGGCGGTCAGAATACAGACAAAAGCTTATGAACGGCAGCAGGAAGAGATCAAACGCTTAAATGATCTGGTGGAACGGTTTAAGAATAAGCCCCGCAAGGCCGCATTTGCCAGGGCAAAAAGAAAGGCAATCGATCGGATGGGCCAGGCAGTGAAGCCGGTGGAAGAAGATATCCACATGTTTACAGGGCCTCTAGAACCTGCTTTCTTAGGCAGTAAATGGGTTTTTGAAGCGGAACATTTGAAGATCGGTTATGACCATCCCCTTATGGAGCTGACCATAAGGATCCGCAGGGGGCAGAAGATCGGGATCCTTGGCCCAAACGGAGCAGGAAAAAGCACCTTTTTGAAAACAGTGGCAGGACTTATTCCTCCGGTCTCCGGGGAGCATTCCCTGGGAAACCAGATTACCATGGGATATTTTGACCAGCATTCTTCGGAAATTGATTCCAATAAATCCGTTGCCCGGCATTTCCATGATCTGTTTCCCTCCCTGACAGAAAAAGAAGTGCGGAGTATTTTGGGGGCATACCTGTTTGGAGGAAAAGAGGCTGAAAAACGGGTCAGCCTCCTGTCAGGAGGAGAAAAGGCAAGGCTTGTCCTGGCAGAGCTTTTGCAGAGCAGGCCCAATTTTCTGATTCTGGATGAACCCACCAACCACATGGATATCAGGGCAAAGGAAACCCTGGAATCCGCATTCCGGGCTTATACGGGCACCATTTTATTTGTATCCCATGACCGTTATTTTTTAAGCCGGGTGGCAGAATCAGTTCTCATCTTTGAGAACCAGTCCGCCTTTTACTATCCATTCGGTTATGAGCATTATCTGGAGCGGAGCAAAAGAGCAGAGAATGGAGAAGGGCTTGCGGCTCAGATAAGGGCAGAGGAGCAGGCTCTGATCGCAGGAATACGGGCAGTCCCCAAGGCAGAAAAACACAGGCTGAGAGAGATACCGGTGGAAGAAGCCTATTTGGATTGGAAGCTTGGACTGGTTCTGGAACGGCTCTTGCCGGCAAGGGATAAGGTGATGGAATTGACTGCTGCCATGGAGGAGATAAAGGAAAGGTGGCTGGAATCAGAAAACTTCTGGAAGGAAGGTAAGCGGGAAGAATCCGGCCGTTATGAGGAACTGAAAAAAAGAGCGGCAAAAGGCATGGGAGGAGTGGCATGAGCTATGCTGGAGTGGTTTGATACGGCTTATGAGCAAGAGCTGTAAGAGGCTGTTCCGTAATAAATCTGCATTGCCAGTGTACCCTATAAAATAAATTTAAACATAAAAAATGAGCTTTGAAAGCTGATACGCTCCCCCTATATAGGACTTTTATATTTCATTGTTCCATATAAGGGTAGCATATCACCAATCAAGGCTCATTTTTTGTATACTATTTGTGCTGGACTACGTTAGAACGGTCCTATGTAATCTTAGAATGTCTCGTTCAATCAATACTTGCCGGAATAATCATAGGCTGTTGCTGTTCCGGTATAATATTCCGGTTCTGCGCTCTCAAAGGAAGGAACGTATTCTTTATGAAAATCCGCCTGCTCTCCGTTTAACTTGAATTTTCCAACTTCCTGCTGCAGTGTCTCGGACTGGGCGGCCAGCTCTTCGCTGGAAGCGGAGCTTTCTTCTGCAGTTGCTGCGTTTGTCTGTATTACAGCAGATACCTGTGACAGGCCCTGGTTGATCTGGTCGATTGCCATGACCTGTTCGGAAGAAGCTGCTTCAATTTCCTGTATCGCCTGTTCCACAAACCTTGATTTTTCCTCTACTTCCTTAAGGATTCTTGCAGTATCGGCTGCCATTTGCCTGCCTTCTGTAACGGCTTCAACGGAATGGACGATAAGGTTTGCCGTTTCTTTTGCCGCTTCCGCTGATTTGGTTGCAAGGTTCCTCACTTCATCAGCTACCACTGCGAATCCCTTTCCGGCGCTGCCGGCACGGGCGGCTTCAATGGCGGCATTTAAGGCAAGAATATTCGTCTGGAAGGCGATGTCCTCAATCACCTTCGTGATGTTGGAAATTTCTTCGGAAGCTGAGTTGATCTTATTCATAGAAGCATTCAGGCTTTGCATGCGTGTATTGCTTTCGTTGACTCCGGCTCCGTTTTGTTCTACGTATTTATATGCCAGACGGACATTGTCTGCATTTTGGCTTGCCTGTCTTGATACGGTTGTAATGGCGGCGTTAAGCTCTTCCACGGTTGCGGCCTGTTCGGTAGAACCGGAAGCCAGTGCCTGTGCTGCGGAGGATACCTGACCTGCGCCGCTATTGACCTGTTCGGCTGCCGTGCTAATAAGAAGCAGGGTCCGGTTGAGATCCTTTTCAATTTTGCGAAGTGCCAGACCAAGTACATCTTCCTCGGAACGCAGAGGAACTTCCTGTGTAAAATCTCCATTGCTGATTTTTTCGGCAATGAGAACCTGATCCCGGATGCCAGACAGCATGGAGGTAAAGGCAGCGGCAAGCTGACCGGTTTCGTCCTTGGAGTTTATATCCTTTAAGTCAACATCCACATGTCCAAGAGCGATTTTGTCGGCAGCCTTTACGATCTGCCCGATAGGCAGGCTGATCATGCGGGAAATTCTTAATCCAAAGTATATGGCAATGGCTGTTCCTGCTAAAAAGATGACGCAAAGAGTAATGGTCAGGCTGATTGCGGTAGAGTCGTTGGTTTTACTGCTCTCGCTGGCAACCCTCATCCGGACATCCACCATCTTGTCATAATTATCAAATATCTTTTGGATGTTGTCCTTCTCATTATCAAAAGCATGCAATGCTGTGTCTTTGGATCCCTGTTTGGCTACGTTTAAGCATTTTTGGATGGAGGGATCAAAGGAATCATTAAATAACTGGGTCGCCTCATCAATTAAAGTGAGGGCTTCTATATTTTTGATGCTTGTCCGGTACTCGGCAGACTGGTAAGAAAGTTGTTCTTTGCTTCCATATAGCTTTTCTCCAGGGCTTCCAGTTCCGTGGTGTTGCCGGCATGGATGACCATTGCGTTGGCATCTGCACGAAGCTGGTACAGATTTTTGGTGGCAATGATTAAGTCTTTCATGGGAACCGTCTGCTCTTTGTACAAAAAGGTGTCCAACCTGTTGATCCGGGCCATGCCCAAAACGCCTGTGACGCCGATCAAAAGCATAATGAGTGCCATGCTGAGAAAGGCTGTAAGCAATTTTTTTAGTGATGCTGTAGTCGTTGAATTTCTTCATACTGATACCTCCTAGTTTTTCATTAGTTTCCTTATGTATGATTGTTTCCATTTGGTTTGTCATGTTCCTCAAAACACGAACTGGTGTATACATACAACGTCTGAAGCCCCGTTTTCGGTATACAATATGAACCAATATTTTGTGAACATCCCAAGGCAGAAATTTTACCAAAAACCTGCCATCCATTTTTAGACAAATATCGACATTGTTCATTATATAATACATAATTATTGTTTGTCAATCTAAAGAAAAAGAGTGTAAAATTTGGGGATTAAATTTATTTTGATAGATAATAAAAAGTATTTGGGTTAAATTTTAAAACATTCTTTTTTAAAAATTTGGACATGGGATAAAAGTAATTTGATTTTTGAAATATTGTACAATGGACACATGATAATGGTCATATATTTTATTGTATTAGTAATAAATGTGCGGAAAAGTATTGTTTTTTTGGCTTCCTATTAACATGCATGGAGGCACCGGCGTCCACAAGATCAATGACTATACATACTTTGCCGGGCAGGTGGGAAGCACGCAGAGGATAAGACGCATACCAGTAAGCGGATCCAGGTTCTTTTCAAAAAGAACGGGGATGCCGTAAAGCTAACGCGAGTTGGCTTTGCGGCATCCCTATCTGTTTCATGTTTAGTTTTGAATCTTGCAGTACAGCTCACTCTTTACAAATAATTCAACAATTATTTGTCAGTATGTTTTCTCCGCAGTACGCTTATAGAAGCTGTCATACCTAGAAATGCCGAGATACAAAGCAGGCAGTAAATAACCATATTGCCGGATATATTGTCCCCGGTTCTTGGCAGGCCGTTTCTTCCGTATCTGGTTCCCTTGGGAACATTGCCGCCTATGTCGACCAATTCATCAGGTTTTTTTTCTTCCATGCTGCCGGTAGGAGTGGTGCCCTCTACGTTGACTGTGGATCCTGCCGGAAAAGGTTCAGCAGGTGTGTCTGGCCTGGAGGGCACCTTTGGACCGCCGCCCCCGCCGCTGCCGCCTTGTATGGCCGCGGATGTTATTTAAAATTTATGCACATCTTTCCGGTCCTATATGATTTCAGCTCCAGATATGAGCTGGAATTGATTCTGGCCTATGCCATAGAATATGCTTTTGATAAAGATTTTGATGAGGAGAACAATGGAAATATGGGCAATCATGAGATTCCCCTGGAGTTTTACAGCACCATTCCTTTTTTTGACCGGTCTTATTCCGATATTTTCCAAAGGATAAAAATATCAGGCTCACGGAAGGGGGAAAGAGCTTTATTTAACCACTTTTTTTGATATGTCTGCCATTGAGGCGTCAGCCAGCGATAGTAACACTGACCTTCTTTCTGCCATTGTCAGGGCACAGGAGTATGTGGATTTGAATTTATGGAAAGTCACAAAGGAAATGAACCACACCCTTTTGCTTTTAAAAGGGCAATTTCTACTGATCTTCAGCCTGCAGCTGGATGGGATGCCCCTTATGACCTTTGTCAGCCATAAAAGCTATTTGAACCTATTTATAAATTCACGGTTCAAGAATGATACTAAGAGCATAAGCTTTGGCGGAAGAGGGAGCGGCAGTTCTCCGTTACAAGCTGCTATTAGATCCACAATTTATTCTGGAAAAAAAAGTAGAAATATGTAAAAAATAGACAAAAAAGTAGTGCATAATATGGATAATTAATCAATGGACAACTGTATAGTTGTAATATATATTATTTATAACGTTTCAAGTATGGAGATATTGTATGAAAAAGACATATAACTTGAAGGATGTTGCAAAGCTAGCCCAAGTCAGTCTGGGAACGGCATCAAAGGTACTGAATCATATATACGTAAAACCGGACCTTCAGGCCCGTGTAGAAGCAGCGGTTAAGGAATTGAATTATACTCCTAACGAAATCGCCAGAAGTCTTAAGGTTAATTCCACCAATACGGTGGGAATTATGATTCCGGATATATCAAGCCCTGTTATCAGTAAGGTGGTAAAAGGGATTGAAGATTTTAACAGGCAGGAAGGCTACAATGGCATCATTTATCAGACTGCCCTGGAGATGAAGATCGAAGAGCAGGCGATTGAAACCTTTGTAAGGAATAAAGTAGATGGAATCCTGTACATTGGAAATACTGTTGGGGAAGAAATTGCAGACCGGTTGAAAGAGAGCAGGATACCGGTTGTATTTATCATGACTAATTATGAGGATCCGGCTTTTTCAAGCGTTACCATTGATAACGTGGAGGCCGCTTATTCAGCAGTTGATTATCTATGCCGGAAGGGCCACAAACAAATTCTTATGCTGGCAGGGGAAAAAGAGGATCCTAATGCGGGTGAGCCCCGTTTAAGAGGCTATCTGGAAGCGTTGAAAAAGCATGGGATCGAACCGGACCCCTCTCTCATAAGGCATGGTGGTTACCGGCTTAAGAGAGGGTATGAGGATATGAGCCGCTTTCTTCTGGAGGGGAAAAAAATATCCGCACTATTTGCCGTATCCGATGAAGTTGCAATCGGTGCGGTGAAAGCTTTGTTTGAGCATCAGATCAGAGTACCAGAGGATGTTTCTGTTTTTGGATTTGATGGGATCGAGATGATCCATTATTCAGAGCCAACAATAAGCAGTATTTCACAACCGTTTTATGAGTTGGGGAGCGAGGCTGCAAAAATCCTTATGTGCTGTATGAAGGAAGGGAAGGGTAACGTGCATAAGGTTCTTCCTTTTCAGTTGGTTGAAAATAAGTCGGTGACTGATCGCAGGTAAAAATCTTAGTCAAAAATGAAACGTTTCAAGTTTTTTGGAGGTCATTAAATTGAATAGTCAAATCAATAGTTGGAAAATTGCAGAACAGAAATTTGAGCTTAAACAGAATGCTGTTCAGGAATCTTTATTTACCCTGGCAAATGGCTTTATCGGAATGCGGGGCGACGGCAGTGAGCGGATTTCTGAGGATTTTAGCAAACCCGGTACTTTTATCAATGGTTTTTTTGAAAAAGCCACGATTCATTATGGGGAGTCGGCTTATGGGTTTGCTAAAAACAAGCAGATCATGCTGAATGTGTGCAATGCAAAGCTGATGGATATCATGGTGGATGAGGAGGTATTCCACCCGGAGCATTCCCGGATGGAATCCTATTACAGAGAGCTGGATATGAGATCCGGAATTGAGAGAAACCGCATCCTGTGGATCACAAAAACAGGAAAAAGGGTCCTTATAGAAAACAGGAATTTAGTAAGCATGACGCGCAAATTCGTGGCGGGCAGGGAGTGCTGCGTAACGCCTCTTAATTTTTCCAGCGGAATCAGCATCAGAACTTACTTAGAGAACCGTGTGTACAAAGAAGAAAAAAACAGATGACCCAAGAGTGGAGGAAGGCCTGGGAGACGGCGCTTTTACTGTCACAGAGATGAAGCACAAAAACCATTTGGGCAAACCTGCCATGTTCATGAAGCAGTCCACAAAAAGATCCCGGCTGTCCCTTGCTTGTACGGTCACTGAAACCATATCAGGTGCGGGTAATGCTGCGTGTGAAACAGAGGATAACAAGCTGGTTACAGAATATTCCTTAAATGGAAAAAAAATGAAGCCATCAAGCTTCAAAGATATATCAGCTACGTTACCAGCCAAAGGGAATTTGAAAATTCCTATGAACAGATTTCAGAGGAGCAGGCTTTTCTTGCTGCAGAGGCAGGCTTTGAACAGCTGATCCGGGAACAGGCTGACTTTATGGAAGAGTTTTGGAGCCTTGCAGATGTGGTAATCAAAGGAAATGAAACCCTTACCCAGTCCATACGGTTTAGTTTATTCCAGCTGCTCCAGTCTGTGGGACGTGACTCAGCCACCAGCATTCCGTCAAAGGGTTTAAGCGGAGAGGGTTATGGAGGGCATTATTTCTGGGAATCAGAAGCTTATATTGCTCCGGTTTTCATGTTTTCCAAAGATGACATTGCCAGAAAAATGCTGGAATACCGCTATACCATACTGGATAAGGCCAGAGAACAGGCCAGGCTTATGGGCCATGAAAAGGGAGCCTTATATTCATGGAGAAGCATTGACGGAGAAGAGTCTTCCGCATATTTTCCCGCAGGTTCCGCCCAGTACCATATTAACGGAGATATTGCCTTTGCCATAGTCCGGTACTTAGATGCAACGGAGGATTTTAAGTTCTTAGAAAAATACGGATTGGAAATTCTTCTGGAAACCGCCAGGATCTGGACCGATATGGGGCATTATTCCCCGGTAAAAGGCGGAAAGTTCTGCATTGACTGCGTCACAGGTCCTGACGAGTATACGGCCCTTGTGAATAATAACTGCTATACCAATTTAATGGCAAGGGAAAATATGTGGAATGCCGTAAAATATGCAGGGCTTTTAAAGGAAAAGAACGGAAAGAGGTTTCAGGAAATCGCTGAAAAGATCGGTCTGGAACTTAAGGAGCTTGAGGAGTTTCAAAGAGCCGGAGACCAGATGTACATACCCTATGACAAAACTCTGCAGATCCATATGCAGGACGATGCCTTTCTCCAGAAAAAGGTGCTGGAATTAAAGACAATCCCTGAGGATCGTTTCCCCCTGCTGCTTCATTACCATCCCATGTTTATTTACAGGCATCAGGTCTGCAAGCAGCCGGATTTGCTGCTGGCACAGTTTTTCCTTGCCAACCGGTTTTCCATGGAGGAAAAGAAACGGGATTTTGACTATTATGAAAAGCTGGCAACTCACGATTCTTCTTTGTCCGTCTGCATTTTTTTCCATTATGGCGGCAGAGACAGGGGATGGGGACAAGGCTTATGATTACTTTATGAAATGCATCAGAACAGATCTTGATGATATGCAGAAGAATACAAAGGACGGACTTCATATGGCCAATATGGCCGGAGCCTGGATGTCCATTGTCCATGGCTTTGCAGGGCTTAGAGCCTGGGAGGGCATGCTTTCTTTTCAGCCGCTGCTTCCGGCTGGACTGGAAGGATATGAATTCTCCGTAAAATACCGGGGGCAAAGGCTTAATGTGGAGGCGGATAAAAACGGAGTATCCTATCAGATGGTATCTAATGGCAGCCTGACCATAACTCACAATGGCGAACCGGTGGATCTGGTTCCAGGACAAAACACGTCTTTTGCATGGTAAAGGGAAGGAGAACTCATGAGAACCATAAAAACATGTATTTTTGATCTGGATGGAGTGATATGCGATACAGCCAAATACCACTTTTATGCCTGGAAAACCCTTGCAGACCGGCTTGGAATCATTTTTACCCATAAGGATAACGAAAGGCTTAAGGGCGTAAGCCGGATGGAATCCCTAGAAATCCTGTTGAGCCTGTCTGATAAAATTTATACAACCGGGGAAAAGCTTGTATTTGCAGAAGAGAAAAACAAAAACTATGTGGATTATATTACCAAAATGGGAAAGGATGAAGTCCTTCCCGGTGTTACAGAGTTTTTGGAATACTGTAGGGAACAGGGGATAAAAACTGCTCTGGGATCTGTGAGCAGGAATGCCGAAACCATTCTAAAACGGCTGGAGCTGGAGCCATACTTTGACGCGGTGATTGACGGGACAAAGGTGGTAAATGCAAAGCCTGATCCTGAAGTATTTTTAAAGGGAGCGGCTGAGACAGGTGCAAAACCGGAAGAATGCGTGGTGTTTGAAGACGCATTTACAGGAATCCAGGCGGCAAAAGCAGCTGGAATGCCGGCAGTAGGGATCGGAGATGCAAAAGTGCTTTCCAATGCTGATTTTGTGATCAGGGGGTTTGAGGAGATAAGGGCCCAACAGCTTATTGCAAGAATAAGGCAATTTTAAAGGAGGGAAATGAAACATGTATTCTGTAATTGAAACACATTTTCATACCATTGCATCGGGACATGCCTACAGCACCGTGCTGGAAGGTGTGGCCTATGCAAAAAAATATGGGATGAAGGGACTGGCAATCACGGATCATGGCCCGGAAATGCCTGGAGGAGCTCATTTATGGCATTTTGGAAACCAGGGTGCAATGGGAGGGGAAATCGACGGCATTAAGATCATCAAAGGCGTGGAAGCAACATCATGAACTTTGACGGAGACCTGGATATTCCGGAGGAATTTTTAAGGAAGCTGGACTGGGTGATTGCCTCTTACCACATCACCTGCTGCCAGCCGGGAACAGTGGAGGATCATACAAAAGGGTACATCAATGTGATCCACAACCCTTATGTAGATGTTCTGGGGCATTCAGGAAATGATGATTATGTTTATGATTACGAGCAGGTGATCCTGGAAGCCAAAAAGTACAACAAGCTCATAGAGATCAACAACCATTCTTCCATTGGAAGGCCAGGTTCAAAGGAGAGATGCCCCATTATCGCCAAATTGTGCAAAAAAACACGGAGTTCCTGTTGTGGTAGGAACGGATGCCCATTTTGCAACTAAGATAGGGAAAATTGATCTGGCAATGGAAATGCTCAATGACATTGGATTCCCGGAAGAGCTGATTTTAAATCTGGATGAAAACCGGTTTTATCAATATCTTAACAGCCGAAAAAAAACCTGAATAATTTCTTTTGTGCATTCTATTGAAAATGCATATGAGATTTTAATAAAAAACTTTTATCATATGAGGAGGAGCAAACTATGAAATCCAAAAGAGTATTGGCATCAATTGTGGCAGCAGTGACAGCAACATCATTTGTACTGTTAGGATGTGCCGGGGCAGGAGCAAAGAAGACGGAAACCACTGAGGCAAACCAGGGTGAGACTGCAAAGGCAGAGGAAACAAAGGCAAAAAAGGCGGAAAACGTCACCTTGAATTTTGCCATCCCTCTGGCAGAAGAGGAGTGGCAGGTGTTCCGGGAGGAGGTATTCAAGCCGTTTGAAGAGGAAACAGGGATCAAGATCAATGGAATCCAGATGGAAAACAAGGACATGGAGAACAAGCTGGAAGCTCTTAAGCAGGCTGGAAAGCATGATATCGATATCTTTGCACCAAGCACCGTGTATCTTCCCGGCATCATTGACAAGGGACTGGCAGAGGATTTGACAGGAATTATTACTATTCCAACGGAAATCCCGGAAAACTTATATTCTGATTACCAGTTTGACGGCAAAGTACAGTTCGTGCCCCTGCGCCCCAATGTGCAGACCAACTATTATTACAAGGACAGGTTTGAAAAGTATGGGCTGGAAGCGCCTAAGACATGGGATGACCTTTTAAATGTGGCAAAGAAATTCTATGAAGAAGAAGGCGTTGGCCGGGTTGCCATCCAGGCAAATTCAGGATCAGCCTTACCATTACTGCAATTGAATTTATCCGCTCAGCAGGCGGCGATCCCCTGGTGTTAAATGATGAAGGTTCTGTAAAAGCATTTACCTTCCTTCAGCAGCTGTGGCCTTATTTGTCTCCGGAATCAAAGAGAGCTGATTTTAACGTGATCAATGAACTTCTGTCCACGGAATCCATTTACTATGGCGCCAACTGGCCGTACTGTGCCAATGTAGTGGTAAAGGACGGGAGCAAAGACCAGGTGGTTTCCTATGTTGGATTTGAAGGTCCTAAAGGTATTTCAAAGGTTACAACAACAACGGTAATGGGAATTACAAACGGAACGCCTCATAAAGAAGAAGCAATCCAGTTTTTAGAGTATTTAATGTCAGATAAAGTTCAGAATGCCTTATTTACAAAACTGGGCTGGGCTCCGGCGCGGACGATGCCTTTGGAGAAATTGAAGAATGGCAGAAACCGTTTGTAGAAGATGTTCAGGAAGCTCTTAAGTTTGCACAGTCAAGACCTATCGTTTCCTACTGGTCAGATGTGGACAAAGCTATCAATGATGCATTTAAGGACATTGTTATTGATGGAAAAGAAGATGTACAGGGAATCTTAAATGGTTATCATGATCAGATTGAAGCAGCAAAAGCGCAGAAAAGTAAGTAAGACAGGTGTTGGTCCGCCTTCTCTTCTTCGCTGAAGACTGAAAGAAAAACGTCTTTCAACCCTCCTGATGAATCAGCTGGATATGCAGGCATATTCCCTTGGTTTATCAGGAGGCAAATGAGGAATCCGGCAGTCAGAAAGGAATGGTTTTATGAATGAGTCAGTGAAGCCACAGAGAGAACTGAAGAAATTTTTAAAGAAAAATGGGTTTAATATTCTGCTTGTACTACCGCTTGTTATATTTATTTTCAGTTTTACCATTGTTCCGATTATGCAAACCATTGAAATCAGTTTCAAGGACCAATCTACCTCTGCCTGGTCACTGTATAATTATAAAAGCGTAATTACCAGAGGGATTTTTGGGGAGGCGATTTTCAATACACTTGCAATCACTGTCATAGGCCTGATGCTGCAGATGAGCCTGGGGTATCTCATTGCAACCATGCTTCGGAAAACTTTTGTGGGCAAAGGGCTTGCCAGGACACTGGTACTCCTTCCAATGGGAGTTCCCACCATGGTATCCGGCGTGGCCATGCTGTATTTGTTCAGCACTTCCGGATATATCAATGAGGTGCTTTACCGCATCAATGCTGCTCCCATTCCCATAGACTGGACGGCAACAAAGCTGCGAAGCCTGCTTGTGATCGCAGTGGCAGACAGCTGGAAGGTAATGCCAATGGTTGTAATGCTTTTTCTGGCAGGGCTGGAAGCCATACCAGGAGAGCTTTATGAGGCTGCCAACGTGGACGGTGCAGGACCATGGATAAATTTTACCACATTACAATGCCTCAGTTAAAAGCAACGGTGACCATGACGGTTTTAACCAGGGTGGTGGATCTTTTAAGGATCTTTGAGCTGCCCAAGGTTTTAGTGGGACAGAGCACCCCATTTCTAGCAACCATTGCCTATGAGGAGTATTCTTATAATAATATTGGGAATTCAGCTGTTGCATCCACTTTGCTGCTGATGATTATCCTCATGGTTGTTTCGGCGTACATGTTTTTTTGCAGAACGGGAAAAGAAGGTGAACAAAGCATGAAAAAGGGCATGAAAAAAGCACTGTTTTATGGGGCCATGATTTTAATCTGTTTTATCATGATAAGCCCGGTATATATTTTGGCCAAGGTGTCTTTCAGTATCAAGTCTGAGGTATTGACACAGCATCCCACCCTGCTGCTCCATAACCCTACACTGGAGCACTGGGGAAATGTGTTCCGGGCAGGAAATTTATGGGCACCCTTAAAACGCAGCCTGCTGGTTTCAACAGGAACTACTTTGCTGTCCCTGTTGATCGTGGTTCCGGCTTCCTATGTGGTTTCCAGAATGTCAAAGAAGATCCGGTATCTGTTCATCCTGTCCCTGTTTTTTTACCAGAATGATCCCAAGTGTGGCCATAGCCCTTCCTATCTCTGTCACTTTCATTAAAATGAACTTAACAGACACGGTACAGGGATTGATCCTTGCCAATATGATCAGCCAGATCCCTTTTATGGCGTGGATTTTAGTTTCTTCCTTTTCCGGCATTCCCGTTACCCTTGATGAGGCGGCTGCCATTGACGGGGCAGGCAAGTTCCAGATCATACAAAAGGTGATTCTGCGTAGCCATGCAGGGAATTGCGGTAGCTGCCATGTATGTGTGGCTGAATGCATGGAATGAATTTACTTATGCCATGTATTTATCCACCAATTCCAAAACACTGCCTCTTATGATCTATTATTATGTATCAAGAGGAAGCGTATTTGAGCGGGCGGCCTATTCCACCATTCTGGCCATACCGGTAATACTGGTTACATTTGTACTGCAAAGATATTTAAAGCCTGATTATTTAAGCGGTTCTGTTAAGGGTTAAGGGAATAAGATGTTTTTGGAAAATTTGAAAATATTAAACGATCTAAATGAAGTATAAGGGAGCTATCATGGGCTTTCTGGCGATTTTATGCTCCATCCAGGTTCTTCACGCAATTGACGGCAAGATATACAGCAATTCCAGGATCCTGTGGGATTATCTGGAGCTGGACAACGTGAGAAATATGCGCAGCCTCCTGACTTATGCCAGAAGTCAGGAAATCGAATTGAGCAATCTGGAACTGATCAGCCAGAAGCAGAATGAGCTTGATATGATCGGCCTGATCACCACGGTCAGGGTAAAGGAATGGTAAGAAGAAAAGCTCTTTTTTCAGGTGGAAATGCGATTGCCTGGGGAGGGGGCTTTTTTGAATTTCTGATTAAGCATAGGGTTGGGGTGCTCATGACTGTCAGGTTTGCCATTTCTATATAATTGATCATAACAAAACAGTGGCAACCTATAGGCCTTTTTGGTATAATGTAGTAAATAGTAATAAAATGGGGGAATAATTTATGAGCGATGATACGAAGATAATATTTGTGGGAAATTATAAAGGCGGAGTTGGTAAGACGACAAGTGTTTTAAACTTTGCAGAGCATTTAGCCAAAAAGGATAAAAAAAGTGCTGGTATTGGACTTAGATCCACAAAGTTCTTTAAGTGAAATTTTAGTTAAAAATAACGGAGCTGTTTTAAAGGATCTGGAGGATGAAAGAACTTTAAATTATGTTTTTGATTTAAATATAAGTACAATAAAAAAATACAAAAGTATGAAATTGAAGTTCAACAGAAAGATCATTCAAGTATATAAGAAGGATGACTTCCAGTATGACTTTATTGCTTCCAGTTTATTTTACAGAGACCACATGGGATTAGATGAATTGGCAATTAAAATGGAAGATACTATGGAATATCTTTCAATTTTAAAAAATTATTTGGATTCCATTCTGGATGAGAATCGTTATGATTTTGTTCTGATTGATTGTCCGCCGTCAAATAATTTAATTACAAGGTCTGCTTTTCTTCTTTCCGATTATTATGTAATCCCTACGGTTTTAGATGGGATCAGCTCTAACGGGGTGGCACACTACATAAATACCATAAATGAGACATATCATATGTACTGTGTACATTCCAATGACTTCATGCTGGCAAAACACTATTTTGGAAAGAAACCCAAACTGATTGGAGTTTTTTGTACTTTTATAAGAGGACAAGTAAATTATAATGCAGCAACAAAGGAATTAGAGGATACTTTGACAAAGAACTGCAGAGCTGAAGAAATTCATTTTTTTAAGGAAGAGATTAATAATTACATCGATATTGCTAGAAGTACGGAGATCGGTGAAGCATCAAAGGCAAGAAATGATTATGAGCTGTTAACTGACAGCATTCTCAGGCGTCTGGAAGAGATTCAGGACGCATGACTGAGCAGTATATAAGCAACGGAGATGATGAATATGTGTATTACCAGGAACCAGATCAAAGAATTAAAAGAGGTGATAGACGGAATTAATTCTTTTGAAGATGAGAAGGAAAGAACCGACTTTTTGAATAATCATGTGGAAGATGTTGACTTATTTATGTCAGCCTTAAGAAGCATCAATAAGAAAAAGCTGAGCCTGTAAAGGAGAGAAAGACTGGGAAGGCAGCGGTAAAGTATGGACAAAATGAGGTCATTGATATTTTTAAAAATAACAAGTTGGAGTCTATTATCAGTGAATATTCCTTAAATGAATTGTCAGATATGTATGTTGCGATTTTTAATTCAACCCCAATTTCGTCTTTTAAGAAAGCAAGGATTGCCCAAACAATAAATAATTATTTATATGCCATGGACAGAGCCAGCGAATTGCTTCATTAAGGAACATGGGAAATCCATTCATAAGAAAATACAATTCTACGCACACAATGGAAAAATAAGAATTTTCGGATTTATATTAAAGCTGAAAAAAACGCTCATTTCTAAGGAAATGCAGCGTTTTTTATTGAAGAAAATAAAGCCAAAATATCTCCTAAATATTTGATAATATATAATAATAAGAACTATTATTATGCTAGAAATACAAAATTATTTCATTTAAAGAAATATATATTACATTCATAAAAATATTCTTGACATTAAGCAAAAATGTGCTAAAATTAATTTCATAAGAAAATATTTTTATTACAAACGTAAATAAAAGCTTTCACATACTGATATTCCTGGCTATGGATTAAGATGCAAAAGATTGATACCGTATCTGATTTTAAGATATGACAGGTGATCTGCTTCACAAGGAAATTAAACAGAAGGCAGCATCAGTATTTTCAGCATTCACCATATGATCTGCATTTATGGGGAAAAGCCTGGCATTTTTATAGAGGTAGTTGTTTGGGCTGCCACAGGCCTTCACTGTTTCTTTTGATTCTGTGTTTCCGGCCAAAGGAGCCGGAAACTGGGGATAAACAATATAATGAGGAGGATTTACCATGAATAAAAACAAAGAAAGTGGAGTGTTTGCGGTGGTGCAGAAGATAGGAAGATCTTTCTTCCTTCCTGTATCCATTCTTCCCATTGCAGGTTTGCTGCTGGGCCTTGGGGCATCGTTTACAAATGCAAAGACCATTGAAGCATATCACTTGCAGGCGTTATTGGGAGAGGGGACCATTTTAAACGGCCTGCTGATCATCATGTCTCAGGTGGGCAGTACGATTTTTGGGAATCTGCCGCTGATTTTTGCAATGGCAGTGGCCCTTGGCATGGCAAAAAATGAAAAAGCAGTGGCAGTATTATCTTCCGGCATTTCGTTTTTTTGTAATGCACTCTACAATCAATGCAATGTTAAAACTGACCGGCCAGATCCTGTCCGATGGAAGCTTGGGGGCAGGGGTTTTAGATGGAGCCATTGCTAATGTCTGCGGAATTGATTCCCTGCAAATGGGCGTGTTCGGCGGCATTGTAGTTGGTCTTGTGACTGCGGCGTTACATAACAGGTTTTATAAACAGAAGCTTCCGGCTGCCCTGTCCTTTTTTGCCGGGGTCCGGTTTGTGCCCATTATCTGCGTGGTCGCTCACATTGCAGTGGGGATTGCAGCATTTGCCGTATGGCCAATCATTCAGAAGGGCATTTTTGCCGTGGGTAATGTAGTCATGGGCTCCGGCTATTTTGGAACCTTTATTTTTGGATTTATGGAGCGGGCGCTGATTCCCTTTGGCCTTCATCACGTATTCTATATTCCTTCTGGCAGACAGGACTTGGGGGAACTGCCTTTGTGGATGGCGTGACCGTGGCAGGCGCACAGAATATATTCTTTGCGGAACTGGCTTCTCCCAGTGTGACCAGATTCAGCGTGGAAGCCTGCCGGTTTATGACCGGTAAATATGCAGTCATGATGGCAGGGCTTCCGGCAGCAGCTTATGCCATGTATGCAACAGCAAAGCCTGAAAATAAAAAGTTGGTGGGAGGCTTATTGGTATCAGCTGCCCTTACCTCCTTCCTGACCGGTATTACGGAACCCATTGAATTTACATTCTTATTTATTGCGCCGGCATTGTTTATTGTTCACTGCGTATTTGCAGGAATTTCCTTTGTTCTGATGCATGTACTGGACATTTGCATTGGCATCACCTTTTCCTGCGGATTGATTGATTTCACCCTGTACGGGATTCTTCAGGGACAGGCAAAGACAAACTGGCTGATGATTCTTCCCGTTTATGCTGGATATGCGGTCCTTTACTATTTTGTATTCCGTTTTGTTATTTTAAAGTTCAATCTTGCAACACCCGGACGTGAAGAAAATGCAGATGAGATCAGGATGTACTCAAAAGAAGATTTTAAGAATAAAAGCGGCAGTAAAGCAGCTTCCGGCGGGAAAGAAGATTCATTGTCCGCTTTTATACTCCAGGGTCTTGGAGGGTTGGAGAATATTATAGACATTGACTGCTGCGCCACCAGACTGCGCCTGACCCTTTCGGATCCTTCCGCAGTGCGGGAAGATATTCTCAAATCAACAGGTTCAAAGGGCGTTGTGAAAAAGGGGAATGGGGTTCAGGTGATCTATGGGCCTCATGTGTCCATTATTAAGAGCGAATTTGAAGAATACGTTCAGTATTTATCCGTTAATCCGGAAGCAGAGGCAAAAGCCGGAGAAACCATAGTGGCAAGATGGTGATTTAATCTGCAGAGAATAAAACCGTAAGACATAAGAAGGGGATAGTACAGGAATCAGGATTCTGTAATATCCCCTTTTTTCATGGCTGTATAAAACCGGAACATGGATCTTTGAAAGTATGAAAGGAGTACATCCTATAATTCTATTGCATATGAAAATGGAAAATGTTATAATCGAATCATAAACGAAATTCTGATGGAGCAGAACGGAGGAGGTCTAATGACAGATCGGCAGACAAAGATTTTGCAGATTGTGAATGAACAAAAGAGAGTGGAAGTGACCAGTTTGTCAGAACTGCTGGATGTGTCCCAGGTAACCATCCGTAAAGATTTAGATGTGCTGGAGGAAAGAGGGCTGCTGATCAGGGAACATGGGTATGCTGCGGTCCGGAATACGGATGACATTACAAACCGGCTGTCTGTGCGGTATGATACCAAGCTTAAGATTGCCAAGGCTGCGGCAAAGATCGTTGCAACGGGGAAACCGTTATGATCGAATCCGGTTCCAGCTGTGCCTTGCTGGCAGAACAGCTGGCAAATGAGAAAAAGGATGTTACCATCATTACGAACTCTGCATTTATTGCAAACCATATCCGGGAATCAGCCATCGGAAAGATCATCCTCTTAGGCGGAGATTACCAGACGGAATCCCAGGTCATGGTGGGCCCCATGGTGAGAAAATGTGCCAGGGAGTTTTTCGTGGACAAGCTGTTCATGGGAACCGACGGTTTTATTCCCCAGGCAGGCTTTACCTGCGGGGATATGATGCGGGCAGAGGCTATGAAGAACATGGCGGAGTCGGCCAAGCATTCCATCATCCTGACGGATTCCAGCAAATTTGAGCAGCAGGGCGTTGTCCTGCAGTCCAGGTTTGAAAATATTAATATGGTATTTACGGACAGTGGAATTTCTGACAGTGCAAAAGAGATTATGGAACGGTATAAGATTGCCGTGGAGATTATACAGGCGTAGCAGAAAATCTGCACTCAGACGTAAAGAGATATAACTCCCTGCACCTGCCTTAACAGCAGATGCAGGGAGTTTTCTTACTTTCTTACATCTTAACATCAAACCCTGAGTCTGCAAATACCTGAAAGAATTCTCTCAGATCTTCCGAATGGAGGGCTTTTACATCCTTCATTTCATAACTCATCCCAAGCTGGCATATTTGCTCTCCCCGAACTGATGAAAGGGAAGAAGATTCACTTCCCTGACTCCAATGTCATGAAGCAGGCCGCAAAATCCCCTGGCGTATTCCAGAGAATCGTTTGCACCAGGAATGACCGGAATGCGGGCGATAACGTGTTTGCCGCCGCTGACGGCTGTTTTCATATTGTCCGTAATTTGTTCATTTGAGGCGCTGGTATATTCCCGGTGCTTTTCCTTATCATAATGCTTCATATCAAACAGCAGTAAATCAGCCAGACCGGTTACCGTCTGAAAGGTCTGGAAAGGAGCATACCCGGTGGTTTCCAAAGCAGTATGTAATCCGTTCTTTTTGCACTCCTTGAGCAAAGCTGTCGCAAACTCCGGCTGGGAAAGAACTTCACCACCGGATAAGGTCACGCCTCCCCCGGATTCTTCATAAAAGTCCTTGTCCTTCATGACTTCTTTCATAACTTCTTCCACAGTCATTTGCTTACCCACATATTCCAAAGCTTTTCCCGGACATTGGCTGGTGCAGGCCATGCAGCCGGTGCAGCGGCTATATTTAAAATGAAAAATGTTGTTTTCAAATGAGATGCTGTTGGTGGGACAGGAGGTTTCACACAGCTCGCAGTGAAGGCATTTCTCACGGTTCCATAGGATCTGGGTATGGGGCATCTGGGACTCGGGATTGGAACACCATTTGCACCTTAAAGGGCAGCCCTTAAAAAAAACCACCGTGCGGATACCTGGTCCGTCGTGTATGCTGAATTTTTGAATATTAAATATGGATGCTTTCATTTGAAACAACTCCTTTTCCTTAAAATTTGAAGCATATGGGGTCTGAAGCTCCATAATATCCCTCTGTATGGCTACTATAACATGTGAGTGAATAAAAGTAAATAAATTTTATATAAAAAAATATTAGTTTCAAATGAAGAAACTGTGTTGACATTTGGAAAACAGAGAGGTATACTGAAATTACGAAAGAATGGCGCATAAGAAGTGAAAAAAATGTAGGAGGCATTATTTAAGAACAGGCATGTTGGAGCTTGCCAACGGAGTGTAAGAAAAATAATATACAAGCTTAGAAAGGATAATTATTATGGAATTTTTATTTGACTCTGCAAACCTGGAGGACATCAAAAAAATACAGTGAGATTTTTCCAATTACAGGTGTTACCAGCAATCCCTCTATTATTAAGAAGGAAGGCAAAATCGATTTTTCAAACACTTTTGTGAGATACGAAAGATAATCGGTATGGAGCGTTCCTTACATATTCAGGTGACCGGACGGGATGGGGACACCATGATCCGGGAAGGAAAGGTCATCCTTGATAAGGTAGATCAAAACGTATTTATTAAAATCCCTGTTACAGAGGAAGGTTTAAAGGCAATCCGGGCCTTAAAAGCTGAGGGGGCAGGCATTACGGGCACCGCAATTTATTCCAAAATCCAGGGATATTTAGCCATGGAAGCAGGCGCTGATTTCATTGCACCGTATTTTAACCGGATGGAAAATCTGGACATTGATGCGGCTGATACCATTGCCTGTCTTGCGGATCAGATCGCAGCGGGAGGGTATAAGACAAAGATCCTGGCTGCAAGCTTTAAAAATATTGCCCAGGTAAATGCCGCCTTTGCAGCCGGAGCACAGACAGCCACCCTACAGCCGGAACTTCTTCATGAAGCTCTTGGCATGGCTGCCATTGGAAAGGCCATTGATGATTTTGGGAAAGACTGGGAATCTGTATTCGGGAGCGTGGATATTACAAAGCTTTAGTAACAGGAAATGGGCTTAAGCTAAACAGCAGGGGAGTTTTATAAGTCCACATAAGGATAAGGATTAAAAAAGGGAGTTTTGTATAAGAAAAAACAGATTCTGAAAGAAGTATTTCAAATGAAAAAAAGGTGCTTGTCTCTAAAGGAAGCTATATCCCAGGCCGGCAATGAAGGCTGTGGACAGTCTGAGAAATGAGCGAGTATAGGGCCGGAAAGGAGCAGCAGGGCAGAAACCTTGCTGCTCTTTTGTTTTTATGCCCGGTTACTCCGGGGAACATGCCGTTTTCTGTTCTTGTCAAATATGAAAAATATATTTTCAAATATAAATCAAATATATTTCGAATGTAAATAGAATATTGACATAATGAAAATCCAATGATATAGTAAGCTTAGAAGAAAAAATAATAAATCAGAGGAAAACGGAGGAAGGCAATATGGAGAAGAATCATTTTGGAAATCTGACACAGAGAATGCAGGCTTTTCGCGAAGAGCTGCTGGAAACAAAACCAATGGTCTGTGCAGAGAGGGCAATCTATACTACCCAGGCATATAAAGAACATGGGCATGAGCCGGTGGTCTTAAAACGGGCATACATGCTGAAGAATATTCTGGAACACATGACGATTTTTATTGAGCCTCATACCCTGATTGTGGGAAACCAGGCATCAGGAAACCGTTATGCGCCTATTTTCCCGGAATATGCCATGGACTGGGTAATTTATGAGCTTGATCAGTTTAATAAAAGAGACGGGGATGTATTTTACATAACAGAAGAAACAAAGGAGCAGCTTCGTGAAATTGCTCCTTACTGGGAGCATAATACTACAAAGGATCGGGGACTGGCGGCAATGCCTGCATCCAGCAGGATTTTTTACGATTTGGGTATCATCAAGGCGGAAGGCAATATTACCTCCGGGGACGCCCATCTTGCGGTGGATTATGAAAAACTTATGAAATGCGGCCTGAAAGATTTTGAAAAGCGCACAAAGGAAGCGATGGCAGAGCTGGATCTGACGGAAATGGAAAATTTGAAGAAATACTATTTCCACCAGGCCATTTTAGTTGTGATCGGTGCGGTGAGAGCCTTTGCAAAACGGTATGAGAAGCTGGCAGGGAAGCAGGCTGAAACAGCCGGGGAGAAAAGGAAAAAGGAACTGCTTGAAATCGCAAGAATCATGGGAAAGGTTCCTTATGAGCCTGCAGAGACCATGTATGAAGCCGTTCAGAGCATGTGGTTTGTACACCTGATCCTGCAGATCGAATCCAACGGGCATTCATTATCTTATGGCCGCATGGACCAGTATTTGTATCCATACTATAAAGCAGATCTGGAGAAAGGAACAATGACAGAGGATTCCGCCTGTGAGCTGATGACAAATTTGTGGTTAAAAACCTTTACCATTAACAAAATCAGAAGCTGGTCCCATACACAGTTCAGTGCAGGAAGCCCTCTTTACCAGAACGTCACCGTAGGCGGGCAGACAAAGGATAAAGAAGACGGAGTCAATCCATTCTCCTATCTGATTTTAAAAAGTGTGGCACAGACCAGGCTGCCCCAGCCAAACCTTACAGTCCGTTACCATTCCGGCCTGGATGATGAATTTATGAAAGAAGCTGTGGAAGTGGTGCGCCTTGGTTTTGGTATGCCGGCCTTTAATAATGATGAGATCATCATTCCGTCCTTTATTGCAAAAGGAGTGAAAGAGGAAGACGCATACAATTACAGCGCCATCGGCTGTGTGGAAACAGCGGTTCCGGGAAAATGGGGATACCGCTGTACAGGAATGAGTTTCTTAAACTTCCCCAAATCCCTTCTCATTGCAATGAACAACGGAGTGGATCCTGAGTCCGGTGTAAAGGTAGCGGAAGGAGCTGGACACTTCCTGGATATGACCTCCTTTTCAGACATTGAAAAAGCATGGGATAAGATTATCTGCGATTTTACAAGACACAGCGTCATCATTGAGACTTGCTGCGATATGGTGCTGGAAGAGAGTGTTCCTGATGTTCTTTGTTCTTGTCTGGTGGAAGACTGCATTGGAAGAGGAAAGACCTTAAAGGAAGGCGGAGCTGTTTACGATTTTATCAGCGGGCTTCAGGTAGGAATCGCCAATATGGCAGATTCCCTGGCCGCGGTCAAAAAATGTGTGTTTGAGGATAAAACCCTTACCAATCAGGAACTTTGGGATGCGCTTCAAAATGACTTTGAAGGGGAAGAGGGCAGAAGAGTCCAAAACCTGCTATTGGCAGCGCCCAAGTATGGCAATGACGATGATTATGTGGATGTCCTGATCCGGGATGCATACGATGTTTATATTGATGAAATCAAGAAATATCACAATACAAGATACGGGAGAGGGCCTGTCGGCGGAGTTTATTATGCAGGAACCTCCTCCATATCCGCAAACGTAGGCCAGGGAATGGGGACATTGGCCACCCCTGACGGAAGGAAAGCCCATACTCCCCTGGCAGAAGGCTGTTCCCCCAGCCATGCCATGGATACTAATGGTCCCACCGCTGTATTTAAAACAGTTGCAAAGCTTCCTACAGAAGAAATCACAGGCGGAGTTCTCTTAAACCAGAAGGTCACTCCCCAGGTATTGGAAAAGCCGGAGGACCGGATGAAGCTGATTGCCTTGCTGCGTACCTTTTTTAACCGGCTTCACGGCTACCATGTGCAGTACAATGTGGTTTCTAAGGAGATCCTGCTGGAAGCTCAGAAGCAGCCGGAAAAACACAGGGATTTAATCGTCCGTGTGGCAGGCTACAGCGCATTTTTCAATGTGCTTTCAAAGCAGACACAGGATGATATCATCGAAAGAACGGAACAGGTATTGTAAGCTGTCACACCCTATGGTTCTAAAGACCATAGGGTGATTTTTAAATGCGAAAAGCCGTGGGAGGTGTACTCCGCCGTAATGATAACCCTGTTTAAGACACAGCCTGTATCAAAAATATCCGGTAAAATTTTGTATGGAAAATGATGAAAATATGATACAATGGCAGAAGCGGCAGAAGGAAATTTATGCCTAGAACGTTTCATCACAGGAGAAAGTACATATGAACGAAAAAAAGACTATGATTAATGTTGTGATTGATGGGATTTCCGGAATATTTCTGCCCATTATAAACCTGCTAAGCGCGGCAGGAATCTTGAAGGGAATATTGGCCATCCTCACTGCAGCAAATATTCTGTCAGGAACAAGTGAAACCCATCTGGTGTTAAATGCCATGGCAGACAGTTTGTTTTATTTTCTTCCTATGATACTGGCATTTACCGCAGCAAGGAAGTTTGGTGCCGATCCATTTACTGCGGTGGTTATTGGAGGAGTACTTTTGTATCCTTCTTTAACAAAAGTATTTGAGTCGGGCACTGACATTCTTTTTGCCGGAATACCAATGAAGGCTGTGATCTATCATTCCGGTGTAATACCCATTCTCCTTGCGGTGGGATTGCTTGTATATGTGGAGCGGCTGGTGAATAAAATATTGCCGGATCTGATAAAAGGTTTTCTGGCACCTTTAATCTGTATTGTGGTAGTTGGACTGGTCACTTTGTTTGTATTTGGGCCAATAGGAAATGTAATAGGAGACGGGCTGGCTGCTGCTTATGAGTTTGTATATTATATCAGTCCTATGATTGCCGGGGCGATTTTGGGAGCAGTGATCCAGCCAATGGTTATTTTTGGATTCCACTGGAGTTTTGTACTGGTTGCCATGAACAACATTACTGTAAAGGGCTCTGATACCATACTGGCTTTAATCGGGCCGCCGGTATTTGCCCAGGCAGGTGCGGCCCTTGCGGTATGTCTGAAAAGTAAGGATAAAAAATTCCGGTCACTCTGTCTGTCCGCCGTATTGTCTGCCTGTTTTGGAGTTACGGAGCCAGCCATGTTCGGCGTGAATCTGCCCTTAAAGAAGCCGATGATTGCAGTATGCATCGGCGGCGGTGTGGGCGGTGCCATAGCAGGACTTTCGGGAGCCCAGGCCATGACCTTTGCATTTCCAAGTGTAGTTACATTGCCTGTTTTTCTGGGAAAGGGATTTGGTTTGTTCGTTTTAAGCTGCTTTGTTGGATTTTTAACGGCATTTTTGCTGACATTTTTCCAGAACGTGGAGGGACCGGCTGTCTAAAGACCAGGCAGGCCAAGTCAGAACAGGTTATTAAGACCCATGATATAGAATGGGGAAGAAGGAATAAAGGACAGGCGGTTTATCTGCCTGTCCTTTCGTATACCGGAAAGTTTGATAAGTGTCAGTGCATCCTCATTATTTCATTGGCCCACACCGCCGCAAGATTCACTGCCCCCCGGAATCCCGCAAGGGGAGGTTCATAGGAATGCCGCCAGATGTCATCAGGCGTTGCAATCTGCAGGCTCTGGTCCCTTTTAGCCATACGCAGCAGCTCGCCGCTGCCCATAAGGATGCCCCTTGAATCGCCAGCAATCCTCTCTTTGGCAGCATCATCCAGATAAGCCATATGAGGGCCTGCCATATGAGGGCAGTCGCAATAACAATCGGCTTTTGTGAAACCAAACCATTCTTTACCATATTCACCGATTCCCTGCACGACATCGGCATGTCCGGCAAGGATCAGCCTGTTTTCATTTCTGTGGACCCGCAGGAAACGGCCGAGCACAGCCTGAATGGGAGCGGTCTGCTCCAGGGCATTTTCCTTTTCTTTCCGGATAAACGCCTTGTCAGCGGGCCGGCCCCATAGGGCTGCCCCGTTTTCCAGCCAGTCAAGGGTTCCCTGTATCCCGTAAGGACGTGCCATCAGATAAGGTGTGCCAAAGCGCTCCTGAAGATATTTTGCTGCGGCTTCTCCCTCCCTGCGAATAACAAAGTTCAAATGAGCTGCGCCTAATGTTTCCAGTTGGGAGATGCTTGTTCCAGAGGTCATGGTGCATAAATGCTCCATTCCCAAGGCACCTGAGGCCAGGCGGCAATCTCAGCGGCATCGGCATGAAAACGAAACATGTCCGCACAGGAGCCTATGATATTAAAGGAGGGCTGTTCCGTCCGGGGCATTTCCTTTGAAAAGGTTTTGCATAACTCCAAAAGGGTCAGTTCCACTCCCTTGTGCCCGCAGATATCAAATCCCCCTGCAGTCAGCGGAATCAAACGTGTGCCGGGGAATTGGGGCGACAGCTCCTGGGCCAGGGCTTTTAAGTCGATTCCAATTACCTCCGGCACGGAGGAGGGCAGCAGGAAAATCGTTTTTATGCCCTGGGTTTCCGATACCCACTCCACCGCACGGGTCAGACGGCTGGTATCCCCCATGGCAATATCGGTTTCTCCGATATGGGTTGAATAGAGCTTCCCGCCAAAAGAACCCATCCGGTGAAGAAAGGTCCTTCCGTAGGCCATATGCCCCATGCAGCCAAATTCCACCACTGCCGACTGGGCGATGCCGGACAACGACCAAAGTGCTCCCATCCGCTGACAGGGGCGGTGCTGTTTTATATAGTCCCATTGGTCTGTTCCTCCTTTTCTGTCTTAAGTGCCCTTGTAATGCGTTCCAGCAGGACAATGGTTCTCTCATATCCAATATGGCCGTATAAGTCCAGTATGGGAACACTGGGAGGATTGTTCTGGCCCCTGCCGCCCCAGTCGCCCATTACCAGATCCGGGCACAGTGCCTCAATGATCTGCCTGTCGGCCTGCTCATTAAGCATCAGACAGATGATGGGATTTATATCCCGCCCTGTCAGGGCTTCTTTCCATTGTGAGTCCGAGGGATAAAACTCAGGCATGTGTATCATGATGGGAGCCATTCCAAACTCCAATAAATATGCCGACAAGGGCAGCGGCTGGACTGTGCCCAGATTTGCGCTGATATACTGCAGGCCTTTCAGCTGTGCCACTGCCTTTTTCTGCGCCTTTTTCGCTTCTTTCCGCTGCTCGGCAAACTCATGTGCCATTTCCAGGCCCAAATGCTGCCCGATCTGTGAATAAGTAGTTTCTATCTCCCTGACATTGTAAATATCGTGGAGGCTGACAAAGGGGATATCATGTTCCTTGGCCATCCATTGGGCAAGAGGATCCATAAATGGGGAAAGGACCAGATTCAGTCTTGCGTTCCCTGAGGATATAAAGTCATCCAGTGAGGAATCCGGTGCCAAAAAGCGCAGGGGCACGCCCTGGCGTTCCAGAAATGCAATCAGATGAGGCATGGGAACATGCTCCTCCAGGGTACTGCGGCCAAGGACATTGACGGTTGTTCCCTTGTGTCCGGACTTTTTAATGGTTTTTCCCATTGCCAGAAGGGTCTTCCAATATCCTGGTTCGTAGCCGCCGCATTTGAAATTCCCCAAGGAAGGTGGATGAGCATTGCTTTTACCTCTGGCTGCATCTCATGGCAGATGCTTTCCAGGTCAAGGCCAATGAGCTCAGGTACACAGGTGGAAAGAAGTAAAATAAGCCTTGCACCTGCCTCATCCATTTCCCGGATGGCCTCCATCAGGCCCTTTCTGAATCCAAACACCACCTCTTTGCTGTCAAGGACGTAATTCCAATGGAAAGCCTCTTCCCCATATGGGGAGGAAAGAGGGATGTTGCGGCTGTAGTACCCGCATTCGGCAGTGCCGATAAGGAGGTGGATACACCTCTTATTCTAGCGGCCAGGGCCAGTGCTGTGTGCATAGGGCAGTGGACGCCGGGAAAAGCAGCAGGTGTCAGCTGGCGGACAGCGTCATGCTCCTGACAGCTGACAGGCATTTTAAATGCTTAATGTCGTTCATGACAGCCCTCCTTCCAGAAGGAGGCGGGCCAGGTCCTCATAGGTCTTTGCCATATGGCTGTCAGGAAATGCCTCCACCACGGTTTTTCCCTGTTCTTCCGATTGCTGCACATGGGGATCCCGGGGGATATGAAAAAGGACGGAGGTGTCTATTTCATCGGCGGCTCTTTGTACAAGCCCTTCCTCGCCATCAAAGTTTTTTTGCGTTAAAAATCAGGCCCCGCAGGCCGGCATAGCCTCTGGGAGCAAAGCTCTTTACTGCTTGGGCGATGTTGGCGGCGGCGTAAAGGCTCATCATTTCGCCGGAAGTGACAATGCATACTTCGTCTGCATAACCGCCCCGTATGGGCATGGCAAATCCTCCGCAAACCACATCGCCTAATACGTCATACAGCACTACGTCAGGAGAAAACACGGCATAGGCATCCAGCTCTTCCAGCTTTTCAAATGCAGTGATGATGCCCCGGCCGGCGCAGCCCACGCCTGGAACCGGCCCGCCGGATTCTACGCATAAAACACCGGTCTCACTTTTAAATACAATATCGTCAAGTTCTACATCTCCCTTATCCCGTAAAGTGTCCAGTACGGTGGGGATGTTTTTTTCCGCCTGTTAAGTTACGGGTGGAATCTGCTTTGGGGTCACAGCCGATTTGAAGTACGGTAAGCCCCAGCTTTGCCATGGCAGCAGACAGGTTGGAAACCGTAGTTGACTTTCCAATGCCGCCTTTGCCATAAACTGCAATTCGTTTCATAGTATTAAACTCCCTTAGTTAATCTGGATATTCGCAATGACCAATGGGTCATCCAATATGTTTTTTTCAATGCAGCACCTCCTGAATTATTGGTTAGATCAAACTAACCTCTGGCTAAATATATCAGACCGCAGTGCTTATGGGAATGGCTTTATCCGCAATTTATATGAACATATCCTGAATAACAGTTACCAGCACAAAAAAACACCCATGAAAAAACATGGGCGTTTCCTTGTGCCTGCGGCTTATTCTCCCCTGAATTTGCTTGGAGCCACTCCAAAATGTCTTTTAAATATACGGCTGAAATACAGGGCATCCGGGTAGCCTGTTTGCTCCCCAATGATTCCTATGGGAATGGAGGTTGTGACAAGCAGCTCCCGGGCGCGGTTCAGACGGTATGTCCGCAGGTAGTCTGCCGGCCCCATGCCCGCATACTTTTGAAAAACGTAAAACAACCGGTTTTCATTGACTCCGTTTTGCATGGCCAGTGAATTTACGGTTAACCCATCCATGTAGTGGGTATGAATGTACTCTGAAACCGATTCAAAAAGCTCCTGTGCGCCGTACCTCGTCTGGTTCCTGGCACACAAAAAGGTTTCTACCAGCGTCCTGCGGAACAAGGCTTCCGTTTGAAAGGCTGCCAGGCTGCCGGGACGGTTGGCGGTTGCGTACAGTTGATGAAGCATATCGTATAGCTGGGGACTTTGCCCGACGGTTAAGCTGAAATGGGTATTTTTCAGTTTCATGGGAGGTGATTCGTTGCAGGTTTCATAAAGAACAGAAACGAATTCCCAGTCTTCCTCTCCAATAACCCGTTTGCGTATGGCGGTGTCTGCCGAACCATGGACAACAACCCCTGGTTTTATAAAATAGGGCGTATCATTAAACTGGTATTCAGCGCTGCCGGAAAGCGGGAATATAAAGCCCGGATAAGGAGCAGTCTTTTGTATGCCTTTACTGCCGGCCGGTATTTTATAACGGTAAACCCCCTGTATTTTAAAAAGCGTGGAAGCAAAATGCTCCACAATCGTATTTAATTCCATTGCCATGGCTCCACATCACATTCCTTAGATCATAAAAATATTGATAGTATCACAAAGAAAGGTTCATCCGGCAGAAGATCCTTCCCTATCATCATACCACAGGTATTCTGTTATGAAAAAGGTATTCGAAGAAATATTATGGACTTTACAAAAAAAAGGCTGTTGAGAAAAAAGACTCATTCCTTCTTACATATCTGCATTGACAACAGGTTACCTCCCCGATATACTGAGATGGCAATGGTTAGTTAAGACTAACCGAAAAACAGGAGGATGCAATGGTTAAGAAAGAGTTGATTCAAAAAGCAGTGGCACCAATATTGACAGCTGCTTGCGTACTTTCCCAGTTTGGCGTAGCCTGGGCGGGCGTTACAGGCAGTTCCATGGCAATAGGAGAGAGGGGCATATACATACAAGGCGACTGGAAATATGAAAATGAAAGCTGGAAACATTATGAGGGCACAGGAACCTTAAGCGCCGGCTGGATCCAGAAGGCGTCGGGCTGGTATTATCTCCGCCCGGAAGACGGAACCATGATGACAGGATGGTTTCAGGATGATAAGGGAATAAAGTACTATCTGAATACTTCCAACGATGGTACAGAGGGGCAGATGCGCTCCGGCTGGTACCAGGATGGAAGCGGAACATGGTACTTTTTTAATACGGCCAATGAGGAAACCTTTGGGGCCATGAAGACAGGGTGGCAGTGGATTGACGGATATTGCTATTATTTTAGTGCTGCTGACGGAACAGACATGGGAAAGATGTATACAGGCCAGACGACTCCGGATGGATATTTTGTTAATGGAGAAGGCTGCTGGGCGGAGCCTGACGGTAAGGTCCATTATGAGGCGGGCAGAGGCTTAGCTTCAGCACCGGCAGCAGAAAATGCAAAGAAAACAGTGTCTTCCGGTGGGGGAAGCAGTTCCTCCGGCAGAAACAGTTCCTCAAGTGGAGGCAGTTCCTCCGGCAATGAGAATAACGGAAGCGGCCCCAACGGGGAGGGGGAAAATCATAACGAAGAAAACAAAAACCAGGAAGGTAAGGAGGTTTTTGTTAATGAGGAAAAGACAAAGCTGGTAGACTTAGGCTGGATACAATATGCAGTAATTGCTTTCCAGGAAGGAAGTATAGACGATTATACCATTGATGTAGATGGGACAGATATTACGGATGTATGCACAAACGTAGACGATGACGGAACTGTGGTTAAATGGCAGACGACCTTATGGAATCCTGGTACCATTACCGTTACCAGGATTTCTGACGGCAAAGAGCAGAACGTAAAGGTTGGAAAGGGCTCTATGGCAGAATCGCCGGAAAGAGGCAGCCTTGTTTCGGCTCCCAGTGCGATCCTGACCAACGGATCCATATCAGTCTTTGACTATTGGCTGGATAATTACGATAATAACGGCAATGTACGTGTAAGGCCTGAAAAGACTACCTTCGTTTAAGCGGAAAGAGTCAGGAGACTTCTCCTGAGGTACCTGCCGATTATTACCTCCCGGATACCATGATTGATAAAGATGGAAAGGGCAGGATCCAGCTTAAGCTGTCGTTAAAGACTCTGGCACAGGAAAAATGGTTTGACCAGTTAAAAGCTGTTAAGGCTCTGGATGCTGAGAACTCTATTTTAAACAAGAACCTTGTGTTTACTACTGCAATCGAAACAGAATATGGAAAAACAGGAGTAATTACAATCCAGCTTCCTCAGACTAACCTTTTTACCCGTGGGCGTTATCAGCTGAATCTGTCTTCCGGATACAGCAAGGCAGCCATGAATGTGCCCCTTCATCTTGTGGACAACAGGCTTTTTGTGATGAACTTAAATGCCCTGAACCCCAGTCCAAAGCAGGGAGAAGACTTTGCCTTTAATATTACAGGACCGGCTGGGGAAAGCTTTGGAACAGAGATCCTGTCACCGATTTACAGGGTGGATCTGACAATGCCTTCAGGAAAAGTAAAGTCTCTTACAGAAATAAACCAATGGTATGAGATCGGCTCCATGCTTCATATCTGCGGTACAGATACGGATGACAATGTGATTACGGATGAAAACGGTATCTATACGGTTACGGCATATGCAAATGGCTACCAGACAATGTCTAAGAAAGTGGAAGTTGGCAGCAATTCCCAGTCTGGAGCAGGTGACATCAAAATTCATGCAATGGCAGGATCTTTCAGCATTGACGCAATGTCCAGCGCTACGGTTGTCATTCCAGATGGCGGTTCCGGAGGCTCCGGTTCTTCCGGAGGTTCCAAAATGAACGGATTTTTGATATTTGACCATGACCTGCTGGCAAACGCATTGATTTTACACGAGATTAACCATGTAAGTGAGGACAGCGAGGCGGTAGTGCAGTGGTGGTATGACCAGAAAGCACAGGCTGTTATGGATGAAAATGCTGAGATTTTTTATGATTTCACCCATTATATAAATGCAGTTAAAGATGAGAAGCTGGGGGCTGGAAAATATCTTTCCTTTGAAAAATACAAGGAAATCCAGACAGGGGGAGAAACCGGAAACCGCCCATACCAGATTAAGCGGGTCCTGGAAGACGGAAAATTAGGATCAGTTGAAAGTCTTCTTTCTGTGGTAGGAAAGACGGCTCCGGCCCTTAAGGGTGCAGAAGGAAAGCTGGGCGAGACTTTGGTGCTGACCTCTGATAAGGATTTAGAATATATCTCCAAGATAACAGCACTTTATCTGGACAATTCTGCAATCGCTCTTAGAAGTGACGATTACATTAGAGCTTATAAGATCAGCGAGGCAAAGGAAAGCGTTTCCATTCTGTCAAAAACAGAAGGAGCAGGAGGCGGTACACTTCAGCTTACGGAAGGGGAACACAAGCTGCGAATTGTGGCAGAAGGATACAAGGAGCAGACGGTTGTTTTACATGTGGTTAAGGAATTGGAAAAGTTTAAACTTTCTCTGGCTGATAACCCTGACAGCAGATGCTGAGGAAGCGACAGCTTACCATGTGGGACAGATGGTTTCCATCAATGCAGCAGCCGATGAAGCCGATGAAAGCCAGGAGAAACTTCGCGGTGATTTTATGAAGAACTTAACAGGGGTGACTCTGACTGACCCGGATGGCAATATAAGGAAAGTGCTTTCCAAGGAACAGGGAGGATTGTTCAGCCAGGACAATTATGAAAAAGGAGATTATTCTCTCACACTTCAGAAAGATCTGTTTCAGAAGGCCGGCAGGTATACGGTTCTGGTGACTGCCGAAGGGTATACTGCCAAGCCCCTGACCTTTGAGATCCTGGAAGCTGCCGGGAATCCGGTTGAAAATGAAAAGCCAGCTCCTGATGTGGTAACGACAAAATACGTGAAAAAAAGCAATCTTCAATCCGGCATATTACCGTGTAACCTTTGATGCAACAAATGAGAAGGCAGCAAAAGAGTACCTGAATGCAGATAAAACAGTTTTTGTTAACGGAATTCCTTATAAAAAGGTCATATCGTTCTCAGGGTCCAAACAAAATGAATTTAAAGTATCAAAGGATGAAGCCTCTGCAGTTGTGAAATATCTTGACTTCACGGCAGATGGCTTTACCGAAGAAGAAAATGAAGTGGTTATTGAGGTAAATGGCTACGAGACATTGACGTTCATTGTCCCGTTATCTGACCCTGAAGCAGATGTAGAAGGAAAGAGTGCTGTATCTCCTAAGGCAGAGGAAGAGGCTGCAGAAACGAGGGAAGATAAGACAGAAGAAATGAAGGAAGAACCGGTAGAAACGGAGGAAGAGAAAACAGAAGAACCGAAGGAAGAACCGAAGGAAGAACCGGTAGAAGCAGGGGAAGAGAAACCAGAAGAAGCTAAGAAAGAACCAGCAGAAGCCGGAGAAGACAAACAAGAAGAAGCTAAGAAAGAACCAGCAGAAGCCGGAGAAGATAAAACAGAAGAAGCCAAGAAAGAACCGGCGGAAGCAGTGGAAGACAAGACAGAAGACACCAAGAAAGAAACCGTAGAAATCAAGGAGGAAAACGAAAAAGAAGCTGCAGAGAGCAAGACAGAATAATTTCAGAAAGATACTGCAAAAACCAATGAGAAAGCTTCTGACAGCCAGGGAAAAGAGCCGGAGGAAGAAGTGAAAATTATAAAGACGGCTGACGTGTCAGTTGGAAAATAAATAGGTGGATTAAAAGACGGTGAAAAAGAGGGGTACAGTAGATTTACCCCTCTTTTTCATGTTTAATTTAAAATGCATTTCAACCATTTTTCAAGAACCGCTATTCTGGAAAAATATTTTCAACCATGGCGATTGCCTGATAAAGCATGGGCAAAACAATGCAAAACTCACGATGCTCATCACCACCAGATCCATGGGAAAGAGGTGATTGTACAGTAAAACAGAATCAGGTTTGGAGTGGTTTACAGCCATACCGCGCATAAGAAACGAATTGACAGAAATCTGTAGTCAAGAGTATAATCGTTTCATAACTAGAAACCAGTAATACGAATTGAAGGTAAAAATATGGATTATATTAAAAGTAACAGCCAGCCGGTTTCCGCTGATTATGTTTTCAACAACATCAGAAAACGTATTTTAAAGCTGGAATTAGAGCCTGGAACCAGGATCAGTGAAAATCAGATGGCAGAAGAATACGGGGTATCAAGAACCATCATCCGTAACGCCTTTGCAAGGCTGAATCAGCTTGGGCTTCTTACGGTATACCCTCAAAGAGGAACCTATGTAAGCCTCATTGATCTAAAACTCATCGGAGACCTGTTGATTTTAAGGACTGCCGTGGAAAAGGAAGAGCTTTATGAGCTGTTGTCCCAGAGGGACGAAGAGAAAATTAATAAACTTGTAAAAGAACTGGAGGATAATTTAGAAAAGCAGGAGGCCTACCGGGGTGTAGAGGGGTATGACCTGGAATTTCAAAAGCTGGATTCGGCATTCCACCGGGCCATTGCAGAAAGTGTGGAACGGTATAATCTTATAAAATTGCTGGAGGATTTAATGCTCCACATTTCAAGATGGCGGAATTTTGACGTGGCACTTGGCAAACGGATGCCCTGCCTGATTGACGAGCACCGCAGGATCGTCGATGAAATCAAAAGCGGCGATTTTGTCAAAGCCCAGCAGGCCATGGCAGATCATCTGGAAACCATATCTGAAATCAGGGAGAAAGCAAAGGAGAGGTATTCTCAGTATTTCTTAAACATTTAATCCGGCTGGACAAGAAGAAATGGTTAGAAATCCGCAGCCATATGGATTTTAAGCCGTTTGCAGCAAAAACAGCCGATTATTTGTTTGTAAGAAAAAGATTGTCACAAATTAGACGATTGCCAGGAGAGAAGGAGAGAGGCATCGTTTGAACCAGGTTCCATATAATATATAAAGAGCATCCTGTTTTTAAAAAAAGTTATTGACAAATTGAACAAATTTTGATAATCTATGCATGAAAAAAGTGTATCTTACTTACATTTTATTTTTTATATTAACTTGTATACAAGGATACACTTTTTATAAACACAACTTGTATACATGTATACATATATATTTTTTTCGAAAAGATTGTTATAAAATAGACAAAGAAAGGAAATAACCATGTTTACATTAGGAGTTGACATAGGCTCTACCACCTCCAAAGCGGTCATTTTAAAAGACGGACAGGAGATTCTGGCTACTTCCCTGGTTGGGGCGGGGACAGGAACCAACGGACCGGACCGGGCAATTGAGGCAGTACTTGCCGCAGGGAATTTAAAGCTTGAAGAGATAACCTCTGTCTATGCCACCGGTTATGGAAGGAAGCTGTTGAAAAATGCCGATGGTGAGATGAGTGAACTGAGCTGCCATGCAAGGGGCGTCCACCATCTGCTCCCGGAGGTGCGGACCATCATCGATATCGGCGGCCAGGATGCAAAGGTCCTTTCCCTGGGGGCCGACGGGCGCCTGATGGAATTTTTGATGAATGACAAATGTGCGGCAGGAACCGGCCGGTTTCTGGATGTCATGGCAGGAATCCTTCAGCTTAAGATTGAAGATCTGGAAAAACAGGCAGCCTTTCAAGTCAGCCGGTCAAAATATCCAGTACCTGTACCGTATTTGCTGAATCAGAGGTTATATCCCAACTGGCAAATGGAGTCCAGATCCCGGATCTGTTGCCGGCATCTGCCGGTCTGTAGCCAACAGAGTGGCGGCTCTGGCAAAACGGACTGGTGTGAAAGAAACAGTGTGTATGAGCGGCGGCGTTGCAAAAAATGGCGGAGTACGAAAAGCCATGGAGCAGGAGCTGGGCCTTCCAATTACCTATTCGCCAATGGCTCAGCTCATGGGTGCTTTAGGAGCGGCGCTTTACGCTTATGATAAATTATAAAAGGAGGAAGTTTTCATGGGTGAAGGAGAAACAAAACCAAAGTTTACCATTGATCCTAATTCAGCCAAGTTTAAGCTGAATGAGATCGTGGCAAAGCATTACAAGGAGGTCCAGGAGGCAAAGGACAGAGGAGAAAAAATCGGCTGGTGCGCCAGCAATTTCCCTCAGGAAATTTTCCAGACCCTGGGTATTAAGGTGTGCTATCCTGAAAATCAGGCAGCAGCCATTGCTGCGAGAGGGGCTGGGCAGCGGCTATGTGAAATTTCAGAGGCGGAAGGTTATTCCAATGACATCTGCGCTTATGCAAGAATCAGCCTGGCACATATGAAAACCGGGGAGACTCCGGAACAGAACATGCCTCTTCCCGACTTTGTGCTCTGCTGCAATAACATCTGCAACTGCATGATCAAATGGTATGAGAACATTGCAAAAGAACTTAACATTCCGCTTATTCTCATTGACATTCCCTTTAATCCTGATTACGAGGTTTCAGATGCCCAGGTCGATTATGTCAAGAGCCAGTTTCTGGCGGCAATAGAACAGTTAGAGGAGATCACAGGCAAGAAATGGAGCGATGAGAAATTCAAAGAGGTGATGGAAATCTCAAACAGGACTTCCAGAGCATGGCTGGAGGCGACATCCTATACCAGGTATACCCCTTCCCCGCTTAACGGTTTTGACTTACTAAACCATATGGCAGTGGCCGTCTGTGCCAGGGGAACGGTTGAAGCAGCCGAAGCCTTTGAAACCTTGCTGGAAGAATACAAAAAAAGCAGTGAAAGAGGGAACCAGTACCTTCCGCGCAGAGGAAAAATACAGGATCATGTTCGAGGGAATCGCCTGCTGGCCTCATTTAAGAGCAACGGCTACGGGCTTAAAATCCCGGGGGATCAACATGGTGGCAACGATTTATGCCGATGCCTTTGGATTCATTTACGATGATTTTGACGGTCTGATCCGCGCCTACTGCAACGTGCCCAATGCCATGAACCTAGAGCACGCCAGGGATAAGAGGGAGGCCATTGTGAATAAGACCCATGCAGAAGGGCTTCTGGTACATACCAACCGTTCCTGTAAGCTCTGGAGCGGCTTCATGTATGAAATGAGCCGCCAGATCGGAGAGGACTGCCAGATACCGGTCACCTCATTTGACGGCGACCAGGCAGATCCCCGGAACTTCTCGGAAGCGCAGTATGAAACAAGGGTTCAGGGGCTGACGGAAATCATGGAATCCAACAAGGGGGGAAAGACTGATGGCAACATTGAATGAATTATTAGAAAATTTTCATGAAATTGCGTGTTCACCGAAAAAAACAGCTGAATGCTTATCTGGAACAGGGAAAAAAAGGTTGTGGCCTGTGTTCCTGTCTACACTCCGGAAGAGTTGATCCACTCCATGGGGCTTGTTCCTATGGGAGCATGGGGAGCGGATATTGAGCTGAAAGAGTCAAAAAAATATTTCCCTGCATTTATCTGTTCCATCATGCAGAGCATTCTGGAATTGGGAATTAAGGGAGAATACAAAGGCATTTCAGCCATTGTCATTCCTTCCCTCTGTGACTCATTAAAGTGCCTGGGGCAGAACTGGAAATATGCGGTAAAGGACATTCCTTTTATTCCCATGACATATCCCCAGAACCGGAAGCCTGAGGCTGGAAAAAAAGTTCACCAAAGCTTCCTATGAGCGTGTCATAAAAGACTTAGAGGCAGCAACTGGTGCAAAATTCAGCGAAGCTTCCCTGGCCCGGTCCAATGAAATCTACAATGAGCACAATGAGGCAATGAGAAAGCTGGCAGAGGTTCTGGAACAGCATCCTTCCATCACGGCAATCCAAAGAAGAGATATTTTTAAAAGTGCTTATTTCATGCGGAAGGAAGAGCATACGGCACTGGTCAGCCAGCTGATGGAGGCTTTGTCACAGACAGAGGAGAAGGAAAGCAAAATCAAGGTAATCACCACCGGAATTCTGGCTGACAGCGAAGGTCTTCTTAAAATCTTTGATGAGCACGGGCTGCAGATTGCTGCAGACGATGTTGCCCATGAATCCAGACAGTACCGTACAGATGTGAACCTGGAATTGGAACCACTAGAAGGACTTGCAGATAAGTTCTCCCGGATGGACCACTGTTCCGTTCTGTATGATCCGGAAAAGAAGAGAGCCGGCTATATTGTTGATCTTGCAAAGAAATACAAGGCAAAAGGCGTGGTGGTTCTGCTGACAAAATTCTGTGATCCGGAAGAATTTGATTATGTAATGATAAAAAAAGCCTGTGATGGGGCAGGAATTCCTATCATTCAGATGGAAGTCGACAGGCAGATGGTTAATTATGAGCAGGCAGGAACTATGATGGAAGCATTTAAGGATATGCTCTAACAGGAGGAGAAGGATATGATCGATAAAAATAAAATGCCGGTAGCGGTGGGCGTTGCATTCGTATGGTTTACCACACAGTTTGGCGGAGGATTTGCATCAGGCGCACAGCTGGTCCAGTATTTCGTTGCGTTCGGTATTTGGGCGCTTATTACCCCGATTCTTGCTCAGGCCATCGGAGCGGTGTTCCAGTGGTATGGACTCCGGTATGCGAAGCTTCATGATGCCTATGATTACAGAACCTTTAACAACAAATTTTATGGAAAATTCGCTCCCATTTTTTTCCAACCTTTATGAGCTTGTATACATATTATTGCTGTGTCTGGCTCCCTCTGTTGCATTTGCGACCGGAGGCTCCACCATGCAGTCCCTGACTGGAATCCCATATATGGCATGTACTTTGATCATAGGTTTGTTTATCTTTGTGGTGACCATTTTTGGCACGGATTTTGTCAGAAAAGCTGCTTCTACCTTATCAGTCATTATCATAGCAGGCCTTTTGATCGTGTACATACCAAACATTATTGTCAGCTGGGGTGAGATCGTAAAAAATGTTAAGATTTTGGGAGCGGATCCGGCCCCTGCCGGCCCTGCTTTATGGAGCTGCTTTATTTATGGTGCCTTCCAGCTGGCTTCCATCGGATTGCTGTACCAGCATGCGGAATCATTTAAAACGGAAAAAGAAGCCGGAACCAGCATGATTTACGGGTTTATCGTAAACTCCGGATTGATTATGCTATCCACTTTGGGAATTATGGCGGTTGCGACCAATCCGGATTTATCCAAGGATCCCCTTCCGGTCATCACTCTGATCAAAGGCGGGGTTGGAGCCAGCTTCATGAACCCGATGATTTCCATACTTATTATTTTGGGAGCAGTATCAACAGCGGTCAACATGATTGCGGGAGCAGTCCAGAGAGTTGTGGTTGCACTTGAAAAGCCGGAGGAAAAGAAAAATGACGGAAAGCCTTCAGCAAAAACCTTAATCTGTGCTTTGTTATGTACCATCCTTGCTTTTGCTATTGCTCAGTTCGGACTTCTTCCGCTTGTTAAGGTAGGATATGGATATCTGGGTTATGTAACCATTGCAGTGGTACTGATTCCGTTCCTGATCCGGATGATCGGAGAGGCCATGGGAAAAATCGAGAAATAATTGACAGAAGCATGAGGCAGAGGTTAGCAGGAGAATGAATATGACAGGCCTTTTATCAGAAACAATCGGAGAACTGCTTCATAAAAGAGCTGTTCTTACGCCGAATGGAGCAGGAATCTGCGATCAGGACAGAAGCTATACCTGGAAAGAGGCGGATGAAATTTCAGATTTTTGGGCAGCTGACTTTATTAGAAGAGGAATATCGCGGGGGAAACATGTCGCGTTGTGGGGGATAAACAGCCCGGAATGGATCATGGCGTATTTTGCTTTTATGAAGTCCGGGGCAATTGTGATCCCGGTCAATACATGCTATAAGGAACAGGAATTAAGGCAGGTTTTAAAAGAAGCGGATGCAGACTATTTGTTCTATGGGAAGGGCTGCAGGAATGCGGACTACGGACCGGTCATTTCAAAGGCAGGGTTAGACCGGCCGGACAGCTTCTTAAAAGGGATCGTTTCCCTGGACCAGCTGCCTGGCTGTGAAATAGGTGAAAACAGGGAAGAGGATAAGCGGATTTTAAAAGAAGCAGAACAGAACCTGTCCACAAAGGATACCGCTAACATACTTTTCACCTCCGGCACCTCCGGCGTTCCCAAAGGAGTGATGTTAAGCCATGATAACCTGGTCAATAATTCTGCCGAAATGGTACGTTCCATGCATTGGAACGAGAGTGACCGCATGTGTTTATCTGTTCCTCTGTTTCACTGCTTTGGCATCACAGCGGGCATTTTGTCCGCTGTCCATGCCGGAGCGGCAATTTATATAAACCAGTATTATAAGTCCATAAGAGTTATGGAAAACATAGAGAAAAATTCCTGTACCATTCTAAACGGTGTTCCCAGCATGTTCCTGGCCATGGTAAAGAATGGCAGGAGGAATGAATACGATCTAAGTTCCTTAAAGAGCGGAATTATCGCTGGTTCCGCCATTCATCCGTCAGATTATATCAATATCTGTGCAGAACTGAAGATGGAGCATCTGCAGCCTTCCTATGGGCAGACCGAGTCTTCCCCTGCAATTACCATGACCGGATATTGGGATCCAATCTGCCGAAAGGCCCTTACGGCAGGAAAAAAGATCCCTTATACGGAATTAAGGATATGGGATGAAAGAAGAAAGAGCGCTGCCAAAACAGGCAGTGTGGGAGAAATCCAGTCCAGGGGATATCACATTATGAAGGGCTATTACAACAGGACCAAAGAAACGGAAAGAGTGCTGGACGGGGAGGGCTGGCTTCATACAGGGGACTGCGGTTATCTGGATGAAGAAGGCTGTCTTTATATAACCGGACGAAAAAAAGAGATGATTATCCGGGGCGGTGAAAACATAGCTCCGGTGGAAATTGAAAACTGCATCCTGGAGCTTCCGGAAATCAAGGATGTAAAGATAATAGGAGTTGACGCCCAGGTTCTTCAGGAAGAAATTGCGGCCTGTATCATCATGGAGCCTGGGATAGAGTTTTCTGAAGAGAGGGTCAGGGAACAGGTCCGTCAGAATCTGGCGGATTATAAGGTTCCAAAATATGTTTATCGGTTTGAAGCATTTCCTTTTGGTAACAGCGGAAAGGTTAAGATCCATGAGTTACGTCAGGAGATCGAGAAACGGTTAGCGAAAAGAGGTTAAGGAGGAAACAACATGTATTTTACAAAACAGCATGAGCTTGTCCGGAAACTTGCGAGGGAGTTTGCGGAAAAAGAACTGACCAATGAGATCCTCGATGAGGTTGAGGAAAGCGGGACATTTCCGGAGGATATCCTTTACAAAATGGGAAAGGCCGGTTTTTCGGCATTAAGACGCCAAAGGAATACGGAGGTTCAGGGGGTGACGCCCGCTGTTACGTGCTGGTAATGGAGGAAATGGCAAGAGTCAGCGGAGTCGCAAGCATTTATGTATCTTCCCCCAATTCCCTTTCCGGAGGTCCCCTGTTATTATCCGGCACAGAGGAGCAGAAACGGAAATATCTTCCCCCATTGATAAACGGGAACAAAAAGCTCTGCTTTGCCCTGACAGAACCGGGAGCAGGTTCCGATGCCGGCGGTATGCAGTCCACCGCGGTAAAGGATGGGGATTCCTACATATTAAATGGAAGAAAGACCTTTATTACCATGGCGCCTCTGGCAGATTATGCAGTGATATACGCAAAGACGGATATGACAAAGGGAACAAAAGGAATCAGCGCATTTATTGTGGATATGAAAAATACCCCTGGTATTTCCTGCGGAAAGCCGGAACATAAAATGGGTGTCATCGGCTGTGCTACCAGCGATATTATTATGGATAACGCAAGGATTCCGGCGGAAAACCTTCTGGGTGAGGAGGGCATGGGCTTTATAAACGCCATGAAGACCCTGGATACCGGCCGTATGGGAGTGGCTGCCCAGTCCATCGGAGTTGCCCAGGGGGCTCTTGACGAGGCGATTAAATACGCAAAGGAAAGAAAACAGTTCGGCAGACGAATCGGAGATTTCCAGGCAATTGCATTTATGATCGCAGATATGGCGACGAAGCTGGAGGCTGCAAAGCAGCTGGTCTATAAGACTGCCTACTTAATGGATACCCATCAGCCGGCAACCATGGAAGCTTCTATGGCAAAGTATTATGCTTCTGAAGTCTGCAATGAAATCGCTTCAAAATCCCTTCAGATCCATGGTGGTTACGGATTTATCAAAGATTATAAGATTGAACGCATGTACAGGGATTGCCGTGTGTTTACCATTTACGAAGGTACCTCACAAATCCAGCAGCTGGTGATTTCCGGAAAACTGCTTAAGAAATAATGACTACACGGAAGGAGTAATGAAAACGATGAAGATTTTGGTTTGTGTGAAACAGGTGCCGGATACCAACGAAGTAAAGATCGATCCGGTAAAGGGTACATTGATCCGTGACGGAGTTCCCAGCATTTTAAACCCTGATGATGCAAATGCCCTGGAAGAGGCATTGAAAATAAAAGACAAAAAGCCTGGGACAACGGTTTCCGTTATCACCATGGGGCCGCCTCAGGCTGATGATATGTTAAGGGAATGCCTGGCAATGGGAGCAGATGAGGCTTATCTGCTCAGTGACAGGGCCTTTGGCGGGGCCGATACCTGTGCCACCTCCACCACCATTGCAGCCGGCATTCAAAAAATCGGAGATTATGACATTATTTTTGCAGGCCGCCAGGCCATTGACGGAGATACGGCCCAGGTAGGCCCTCAGGTAGCCTGGAGACTTGGCATCCCGGTTGTGACCTATGTTCAGGATGTGAAGCTTTGCGAAGGAAAGGTGATCGTACAAAGGCAGATGGAAAACGGATATGAAATTCTGGAAGTCCAGATGCCATGTCTCCTTACTGCAGTAAAAGAACTGAATGAGCCCCGTTACATGAGCATAGGCGGAATCATGGACGCTTATGCAAAAAAAAGTTACCGTATGGAATCATGAGGATGTGGGACTGGATCCCAAAGACTGCGGTTTAAATGCTTCCCCGACCCAGGTTTTCCGTTCCTTTACTCCCGCCCCAAAGGGAAAAGGAGATGCTTGACGGAACAGTGACCGAAATGGCAGAGCTGTTGACAGAAAAACTGAAAGAGAAGCATTATCTTTAAGACCCAGGAAAAGGAGGAAGGTTCATATGGCTGTAAATGTAGTAAAAGAAAAATGCAGGGGCTGTTCCATCTGCGTAAAGAACTGCCCGTTCGAAGCAATTACAATGGAAAATAAACTGGCTGTCATTGGTACTGCCTGTACCGGATGCGGTGTTTGTGTGGAAAAGTGTCCGTTTGATGCAATAGAAAAGTCAGAAGAGCCAAAGGATACGGTTGATTTATCGGAATACCGGGATGTATGGGTATTTGCGGAGCAAAGAGAAGGCGCACTCATGCCGGTAGTAAAAGAACTTCTGGGAGAAGGACGGAAGCTGGCAGATGAGATCGGATGCAGCCTTTGTACGGTATTATGCGGGAACCAGGTGGAAGGACTTGCGGATGAACTGTTTGAATACGGAGCGGATAAGGTTTATCTTGCGGATCATAAAGAACTGGAAGCCTACCGCACCGACGCTTATACGGCTGTGATTCACGATGCGATCAAATCCTATAAGCCTGAAATCGTCCTTTTGGGAGCGACTCACATCGGCCGTGACTTAGGTCCCTGTCTGGCAGTCCGCTGCAATACCGGACTGACTGCCGACTGCACCAGGCTGGAGATCGATGAAGAGGATAAGAAGATCAAGCAGACCCGCCCGGCCTTTGGCGGGAATTTAATGGCGACCATTGTCTGCCCGAACCACAGGCCTCAGATGTCCACGGTACGCCCGGGAGTCATGGAAAAGGCTGAAAGGCAGAAAGGACGGAAGGGCCAGGTTGTTCCTCTTTCCGTAAGTTTTGAAAAAGATGATATCAGGACCCAGATCCTTGAGGTAGTAAAGCAGGCAGGAGAAGCGGTATCCTTAACCGATGCGGAGATCATTGTGTCCGGCGGTATGGGCCTTGGCGGAGCCGAGGGATTTGAACTGTTAAAGAAGCTGGCTGATCGGCTTGGCGGTGTCATTGCAGCAAGCCGTGCAGCCGTTGATGCAGGCTGGATCGACCATTCCTATCAGGTGGGACAGACCGGGACAACGGTACGTCCCAAGCTGTATTTTGCATGTGGCATTTCCGGGGCCATTCAGCATGTGGCAGGTATGCAGAACTCGGAGCAGATCATTGCGATCAATAAAAACCCGGCAGCTCCGATCTTTGAAGTGGCCGATTACGGCATCGTAGGGGATTTAAACCAGGTGATCCCTGCATTGATAGAAGCACTGGACAAATAAAGGAGGGTATTAATATGGGAAAGAAGCTGTTAGAAGGAATCAAAGTAGTGGAGCTGGCAACCTTTATCGCGGCTGCAGGAGCAGGACGTTTTCTTGCGGACTGCGGAGCGGATGTGATTAAAATCGAATCTGCCAAGGGGGATCCCTTAAGGCATACGGCACCATCCGAAGGAAGGCCTTTGGATATGTATGAAAATACGACCTGGGACTTAGAAAATGGAAACAAGCGCTGCATCTCTCTTAATATGAAGGCGCCCGAGGGCAAAGAGGCATTTTTTTAAGCTTTTAGAGGATGCGGATGTGCTGATCACCAACTGGAGAGTCCAGGCTCTTGAACGGGCGGGGCTTGACTATGAAACCTTAAAGGTGAAATATCCCAGGCTGGTTTATGCATGGTAACCGGATACGGTGAATACGGCCCGGATAAAGACCTTCCCGGGTTTGATTTCACGGCGTTCTTTGCAAGAGGAGGTTATCTCCATTCCCTCCGTCAGAAAGGAACGGTTCCAATGAATGTGGTTCCGGGAGTTGGAGACCATAACGTGGCCATGAACCTGGCGGCAGGAATTCTTGCGGCATTGTATCATGCAAAAGAAACCGGACAGGGAGAAAAGGTGGAAACCAGCCTGTTTGAGACGGCTGTCTATAACATGGGAATGATGATCCAGGCAGCCAATTATGACGGCCCGGCGAGAGAATATCCCATTAACATCAGGGAGAGCGCCAACCCCTTTAACGCGGCATGGAGGACAAAGGATGACAGATTCATTCAGACCTGTATGCCGGATTACAACACCTATTATAAGCAGTTCATGAAAGCTCTTGGAAGAGATGATTTATTAGAGAATGAGAATTACTTCCCAATCCAGAACCTTCAGGCAAAAGGCCTGGGCACAGAGGTCTATGACATCTGTATGGAGGCAATGGAAAAGAAGACAGCCAAGGAATGGGTACCGGTTTTAAAGGAACATGACATTGCTTTCAGCGTTGCCCAGTCCTGGGAAGAGATTTTGGAGGATGAGCAGGCATGGGCCAATGATTGCTTCTATAAAATGCAGTACGGCAATGGAAATGTGCGCACACTGGTAAGACCGCCGGTCAAATTTCAGGAAATGGGCGTTCCAGAGTACAATGGCGGTCCTTTGATCGGAGAGCAGGGACCGGAAATCCTGGAAAATCTGGGGTATACCAAAGAGGAGATCAGGGAATTCGAGGAAAAGGGAATACTTTATGTGTGGAAGGATGAGAGAAAAAACTAGATCTATAGTTGAATAAATAAAGAAGAAAAGGGGTGAAATTTACCCCTTTTCTTCTTTTGGGAAACATTTAAACATATCATACAGGGCTTTTTGCAGATCCATTTTATCAGTAGTTGATATCGGAAACCCATTTCACCTTAAAGATCAGGATGGTTGTAATAAGGGCGGCCATGTAATTGGAAAACAGGTTGCCCCAGAATACGGAATAAAAGCTTAAAAAGTGTTCCGTTGCCAGTATAAATATGTAACGCAAAAGCCATACCCGCAGCAGGCTGATGAAGAGAGTGATCCGGGTCTTTCCAAGTCCGATAAAGGCTCCCTGCTGAACCATACAGATACCGAAGCCGATCACGGAATAGGTATAAATATGGAGCGCCTGGTTTGCCACAGAAAGGACGGAGGCATCCCTTGTAAATAACACCGTAAGTCTGGAAGACAGAGGCACCACCAGGGCGATCAAAAGGGCGGCAGTAATGGCACTTATGACGCAGCCCGTTAAACAGGCCTTTTTTGCCTTTTCCGGCTGGTTTGCTCCCACATTCATGCTGACCATGGTGGTGACGGCGGAACCAAAGGAAGAGGGCAGGATAAAGCAGATGGAGGTAATGTTATTGGCAATTCCCTGCCCGTTTAAAACAATGGATCCGTATTTTTCCACTTCATTGTTGATGAGGAAGAAGCCAGGTTCAGCATGAGGCTGGACAGCATGGCAGGAAAGCCTATGCGCAAAAGGGTGTTGATGATGGTCCAGTCAAACCGGAAGCCGGTGAGGACAAAGCGTTCTCCCGTTTCTTTTAAGAATAATTCATAATACATCCACACAGTAATTAAAAAGTTGGATGCCAGGGAGGCCATGACAGAGCCCACAAGACCCCAGCGGAAAACCATAATGAAGAGGGCGCTGAAAATGATTTTTAAAATCAGCATGATCACCATACGGACAAACGTATCCTCTGGCTTGCCATTGGCATTCTTTATGGAATTATAAATAGATTCCATGAAGGAAAAGGGCGTCACACAGGCGCTCAATGCAAGATAGACAAAGACATCGTGGGAAATCTCTTCATTTACATGGGCGGATATGGGAAAGGCAAGGGCAATCAGCAAAGGAGCCAGGAGAAAACCCAGCAAAAAAAAGTAAAGACAATGATTTGAGTGGAAATCTTCCGGCTGTGCTTAAAGTCGCCGTTTCCATTGGACTGCCCGATAATGGCCATTCCCGCCACGCTCACTCCCTGAGCCAGGGCAGAGATCATATTTACAATGGGAGTGCAGTAGGTGACGGCGCTGGCCGCCTGGGTTCCTACGAGATTGTTAAGAAAAAGACCATCGATGACCGGTATGGCGGATTGGATCAGACCCATCATAAGGGTGGGAACCGAAAGGAATAAAATGGTCGCAGAGACGGAGCCGTTAAGGATCAAATCCCGCCTCTGCTCGGTGCTTTGTTTTAAAAAGTTTGATTGCATGGTCGATTCACCTGATTAGTAGATTTGCGGTAAAGCTTTCGGTCAGTACCGTACAATCCTTAACTATACGCCCTGGAAAATGGAATGTCAAGAAAACTTTTGCGGCGGTAGTTTTGTGTTTTATTCCGTATACCGGTCTATGAAATAAGAGAGCCGCAGCAGGAACAGGGTATTGATATCCGCCAAATCAAGCTGGCATAAGCCGGTGATGCGGTTTAAGCGGTATGCAAGGGAATTACGGTGTATGTACAGGCTTTCAGAGGCCAGCTTGATATTGCAGCCCTTTTCAATAAAGACACAGAGCGTTTTGTACAATTGAGAACTGTTTTCCCGGTCATACTGTTTCAGCACTGCAAGGGCGGGATGGCAGAACCGTTCCAGGCGGCCGGCATCTTTTACCTCGGAGAGCAGGTGAAAAATCTGATAATCCTGGTAAAAGCACACAGGTTCTTCGCTTCCTAATTTCTGTCCCATTTCCAGGGCCGCAAGCGCCTGTTCGTAGTGGCGCACAAAGGTTTCCATGTCAGTAAAGCAATTACTGATTCCAATCTGCATCGGTTCTTTTTGATACAATGCCTTTAATTTTTCCAGTATTCCAGGGCCTGGGTTTTCTTCCTCATCTAAGGGAATAATTCCGACGATGCCTTTTTTTATGGCAGGTAACAAGAATGCCTGGGATAGAAGCCTTCAGACTCTTGCATGCAAGAGAATTTAAGTGCTGCTGCCCCATATATTTTGCAGGACGGAGAAAGATCACCTGCATTCTGGAAGGAAAACGGAGCTTTTTAAGCCTTGGCTGAATATCTCTTAAGGGCGCTCCTATTAACATTTCGTACAGCAGATCGTGATACAGGCCGGTCCCTTCAAACAGCCCGGGGGTGTAACAGGTAATGGTATAGCTAAGGGCATGGCTTATGATGCTCAGCATTTCAAAATGAAAGGGAAGGAAGGGATTCTCTCCTTCAATGGTCAATAAGAAGCCTATCTGCGTCTGGTTATGGAATACCTTGCTGGCCAGTTTCCGGTAGGGGGATATGGGACAGGTGACTTCCACTGCAGCAGTAGTCTGAGGCGTATTGCGGACACACTGCATGCTTTTTACCCCATTGATAAATTCATAGCCGCAGTAGCCCCGCTTTGTATTTTCGATCCAGAGAGGATCAGGGACAGGGTAGGAGTCGGAGCTTGCAAGAATTTTAAAATTCATGTCGCAAAATAACAGGGAATTGCCAAGCTTTACGGAAGCGGCTTCAATAACAGATTCTATGGTGCGGGTTTCATCAGCCAGGGCCGTAAGCTCGGTATAAATGCCATCGTTTCTTGTGGATTCGACCAAAGTTTTGATATCATTAAATATAGAAAACAGGGAGTTTTCCGGGACCAGGGCTGCATTGCCTTCCAACGAAAAGGGCAGTACATGTTCACCGGTTCCGGCCAGAATGCAATGGACAGGAAAAGACTTTGCAGCCGCCAGTTGTTTATCGTAACCAAAGTAAAGGGTGTTTTTGGCGGCAGAATTCTGTCTGCCGTCCAGAAAAGCAACATTTTGTATTTCAGAATTTTCCTCCTGAGAGAGGATATCTATGTTATATTCTTCAGAAATTCTTTCAATCAGCTTTGAAAATGTCATGGTTTTCCTCATTTCCTGGATGAATGGGCAATGGCTTTTTCTTAGACTATAGTGCATTGTAAACAAGTTGTCAAATCCTTATCGTTTATCATATACGTTGTGGTATGACTGCACTTCTTTTATACTGATGTCAAGACTGGAAACGTTTACAAACGGAACAGGAGGTATATGATGTATAACAGGTTATTTGAAGAGGGGAAAATCGGTAAGGTGGTACTAAAGAACCGCCTGGTAATGTCACCCATGGGATGCGGACTTGCCAACCTAGATGGTACGCCGTCAGAAGATATGCTGGCCTTTTATGAGGCAAGAGCAATAGGAGGGGCAGGATTAATCATTCCGGAAATCACCCGGATTAATGACGTACATGGGGCAGGGCTTATGAGGCAGCTTTCTGTTACAAAGGACAGGCACATTGAGCCTTTGGCAAGGCTTGCCCAGGTGGTTCACAGGCATGGAAGCAGGATTTTTATACAGCTGCATCATCCGGGACGTGAAACGGTATCGGCCCTTCTGGGCGGCCAGCCCGTTGTGGCACCATCTCCCATCCCCTGCAAGGTGGCCAAGCAGGAGACCAGGGGCCTTACGACAGAGGAAATAAAAGAAATTATCCAGCAATTCACAGACGGTGCTGCCAGAGTACAAAAAGCAGGCTGTGACGGCATTGAACTGCATGCTGCCCACGGATACCTGCTCCACCAGTTTCTTTCTCCCTATACCAATAAAAGAGAAGATGAATATGGCGGCAGCTTTGAGAACCGGCTGAGAATTGTAACTGATATCATTGCAGGGATCAGAAAGGCATGCGGCCCGGATTTTGTGGTTGGTGTCCGGTTGAGCGTGGAGGAGTTCCTGGATAAAACAGGAGTAACGGAGGAATATTTACATATACAGGACGGCATAAAGATTGCTATGGCTTTGGAACAGGAGGGAATCGATTTTATAGATGTCAGCTGCGGCTTATATGAAACAGGAATGACCTGTGTGGAGCCCATGTCCTTTCCTCAGGGCTGGAGACATGATTTGCTGGCAGCAATAAAAAGCCATGTAACGATCCCGGTAATCGGTGTATCCGTCATCAGGGAGCCTGCAGTGGCAGAAACATTTCTGGAAGAGGGAGTGGTGGATTTTGTATCCATGGGGCGTTCCTGGATTGCAGATGAAGAGTGGGGCAAAAAGGTACTGGAGGGCAGAGAGGACGAATTGAGAAAGTGCGTATCCTGCCTCCGCTGCTTTGAAAGCTTAAGCGAATACAATGCCGCCGGTTTGCCGCCGGAATGTTCTTTGAACCCAAGATATGCAAGAGAAAGAAAATACGGGGACTTAGTCCAGGATATAAAAGGGCACAGGGCAGTGGTCGTGGGAGGCGGACCGGCAGGCATGTGTGCTGCCCAGACCCTTGCCCAGCGAGGCGTGGAGGTGATTTTGCTTGACCGCCGGTCAGAGCTTGGAGGCATGGTAAATCTGGCAAAAATGCCGCCTGGGAAGGAACGGCTGCAGTGGATCGCAGATTATTACAACAGCGAATTCAGCCGGCTTGGTGTGGAGGTCCGGTTGAACACGGAGGCAGCAGCTGAGACGATCTTAGCCTGTAAGCCGGATGCGGTCATCCTTGCCACCGGTTCCTCTTCAATCGTTCCGGGCAGGATTCCGGGAATTAACGGCTGCAATGTATTTACAGCAGAGTCTGTTTTGTCCGGCAAAGCGGACTTAAAAGGAAAAAGGGTCGCATTAATAGGAGCCGGTCTTACGGGACTTGAGACAGCAGAATATTTGTGCGGGAGAGGAAATAAAGTTACTATTGTAGATATGGCTGAAAAACCGGCACCCAATGGAAACCGCACCAATGTGGCGGATGTATGCGGGCGGCTGGAAAAAGCCGGGGCTGTTTACCTACTGGGGCATTCCCTTAAGGAAATCACACCGGAGGGGGTTGTATTAGAGAATCTTGAGAATCAGGAAGAGGTCATTGCAGAGTCAGATGCCGTGGTATTGTCTCTGGGATTTCTTCCGGATCAGTCACTGCTTCAAAGCCTGCAGGCAGAGGGAGTTCCGGTGAAGGTAATTGGAAGCGCCTTAAAAGACGGACCCATAGCGCCGGCGGTACGCACCGGCTTTGAGACCGGACGGGAATTGTTTGCAGAGAAAGGAAAAGCTCCCAGTTTTCTTATTACAGGGGAAGACATGGCTAACTTCGGAAGAATCTCTCTTATGGATAATCAGGAGGGGATTTATATCAGCTATCTGACTGATCCGGAAGCTGTTGCCAGAATACTGCCGCCTCCGTTAAAGCCCTTTTCCATGCCTGTTGTAACCCTTTCCGTCTGTCGCGTTAAGAACCCCACCTTTGCAGATGATTACTACGAGGCAATTCTTGGTGTTTATGCAACTTACGGAAAATCCCTGGGCTTATATCCCCTGGGCCTGGTGCTTGGAGGTCCGGGATCAGAAATGGCGGTACAGTGCGGCCGTGATAACGGGAGTATTCCAAAGAAATCAGGAGCTGAATTTGTTATCCGGAAGAATGGTGACAGGATCACTGCAGGTGTTACCAGAAGGGGGACACAGCTGGTAGAGGCAACTGTAAAATCAGGTGAATACAACAATCCCATGGCAGCAGCTCTTTACCAGTTTCCGGCAGCAGGCAAACAGACCTTTGGAGGCGGTTTCTATTTTCATTTTGACCGCATTCCCGATGAAAAGGGAGTATCCCATTTCACAAACGGCGCCTTGCTCATGAACCAGTGCGAGTACAATTATCAGGCCTGGGAGCCGGGCTTTGCAGCCTTAAATCTTACCTCCAGCGTGGATGATCCATGGGGAGAGCTTCCCATCAATACCATTATCGGAGGGGCTTATTCAAAGAACAGCTTGCTTGTACACAAGCTGAATCTGATGGAAAAGCTGGATGCAGACGAAATTGTTCCGTATTTGCTGACCGGGCGCTATGACCGCACGGCATTTATGGAGACCGGACGTATTTAAAACAGGATACATGAAAGATTGGCATCCGTTTAAACGGTGTCCGGAAGCTTTGTGTTTTGAACTGCCACACAGGAAAAATCCTGTTGTTTAATGCAGATACATTTTAAGAAGGAGGATTTTATTATTATGGAAAATTTATTTGATTTATCAGGAAAAGTAGCAGTTGTAACAGGAGCCAGTGCAGGTCTTGGGGCAGATGCGGCTCTTGCTTATGCGAAAGCAGGGGCTGATGTGGCCTTATTGGCAAGGCGCATTGAGAAACTTAACGGAGTGAAAGCAGAGATCGAGAAATTAGGGCGCAAAGCCCTGGCAGTGTCCTGTGACATCACACAGGAAGACAGCGTAAAAGCAGCTATGGAGGCTGTGCTGGCTGCTTTCGGTCACATTGATATTTTATTAAACAATGCAGGAGTTGCCGTACGTGGCGGTGTTGACAGCATAACAACAGAGGAATGGGATAAGTCTTTTGACACCAATGTAAAGGGAGTCTTTTTAGCAAGCAAATATGTGATTCCTCAGATGAAGGAAAGAGGCTATGGAAAAATCATAAACATCGCTTCTGTCAATGCGGTCATTGCAGATAAAAGTGATATGTTTATCAGGCATGCCTACAATGCCTCAAAATCAGCGGTTATTGGATTGACAAAAGGAATGGCCTGTTCCTATGCAAGATATGGAATTACGGTAAATGCCATTGGGCCCGCACTTTTTGAATCAGAAATGACTGCCAACACCTTATTTAAGTCAGAGCAATTCTTAAGCGCATACAATGCGGTGAATCCGGCGGGGCGTCCCGGACGCAGAGGAGAGTTAAACGGTACCATTCTTTATCTTTCTTCCGATGCCTCCAGTTATGTGCAGGGACAGTTTATCATTGTAGACGGCGGCGGATCAATCGTATAAAATATTTTTAACTCAAAACAGACTGCCTGGTTGAAGCATATAAACCGGGCAGTTTGTTTCATTTGACTCAGATAATGGGATGCATGCCGCATCAAAAATACATGAATGGGATAGAATTAAAAAAAGCACTTTTACTCTTGTATCTTGTGCTGATTCAAAGTATAATGAAGCTATATTAAAACATGAGAGGAGATGAGAGAAATGATAAAATCAAATTTTATTCAGGTGCCGGAACATTTAAATTATACGGAAGCTGACGCAATACAGGCTTTAAAGTCGGAACTGGAAAAGGGAATTGAAAGTATGGAGCGTGGTTCATTGTATACAATTGAAGAAGCGTGGAAAGAAATTGACGCAATTTAGGAGAATGTATGGGAAACCCAATAAATTATAAAATACGCCTGACATCTGATGCAAGAAATGATATTGCACAGATAAAACGGTATATTTTAAGTACGTTTAAGTACCGTGAAACTGCAGAAGTGTTCTCAAAAAATATCAGATATGCCATATCAAAATTGAGCCCTTTTTCAAAGGCCTATACAAAAACAGGACTGTTGATTCAAGGGCTCGAAGTATATTATAAGCCACACAGCATCTATCTTATATTCTTTGTGGTAAAAGAGAACAAGGTCATTGTAATACGTATTTTAAAGGATCGGATGTACTGGCAGCCCGTTATAAAAAGAATCAATTCTTTCGATTTAGAAATCTTTTAATCAGATAATCTTTTAATCAAAAAATCTTCGAAGTTTTATGAATATTCTATCATATCATTTTATTCCCTTAGCTAAAAAATAACTTTCATAGATTCTAATCACCTAAATTTATTTTAATCTTACTATTGCTTCCCAAACGTAATTCACTTAATCCAGGCATAAAGTTTTCTCCTTTGTGAAAATGTTTGTTTTGGTGACTTCATTCTAACAAAGTTGGAACTTTTTTTTCCATTGTACCATGAAAGGCGGGTTCTTCGGAATCTGCCTTTTTCAGTTTTTATGATAAACAGAGCTGGCGGTCCGAAGGTTTTTCTGTTTTCAGACACAACCCCCCTTTTGCTGTATGCTGTTTATTTTATAACAATAATGTTCAAGGTATGGATAAAAGTACTGGAATTAAGGAGAGAAACCAGGTCATCTTTATGTGGAAAGCACTATAAATCAGTTCCTTTAAGCAAAATTGTATTTGGCGGTTTTGTCAATAAAGGTAACAAAAACAAAATAAAAAAACACGTATAGATGTAACACTTTCATAATAGACTTATAAATTGTTGTATAAAGTGCATAAAAAGTGGCATATAAAAAATTCTATCGTTTATGATAAAAAAACTAGTATTTTCAATTATTGAGAATAAGAGTTAAACTAGTATAAGAAACAATGTTAAAAAAATCACTAATAACAAGCAGGGAGGAAACCAAAATGAATCAGTTTATTCAGTCATTGGTAGAACGTTCTAAAAAAGCACAGCAGATCCTATGCACTTATGATCAGGAGAAGACAGACGAAATTGTAAAAATGTTCGCAAAGGTTGTTTTCGATCATGCACAGCCGCTGGCAAAGCTGGCTGCAGAAGAAAGCAGAATGGGTGTATATGAGGACAAGATTACTAAAAATAAGGGGAAGTCAAGAATTATCTGGAATTCGCTTAAAGGAAAGAAGTCCATCGGCATCATTGGAAGAGACGAGGAGGCAGGTCTCATCGAAGTAGCAAAGCCCATGGGAGTCATCGCAGCGGCGACTCCGTGCACCAACCCGGTTGTAACGCCCATGTGCAATGCCATGTTTGCAGTCAAATGCCAGAATACCATTATCATAGCTCCTCATCCCCGCGGCAAAAAAATGTGCTATGGAGCTGGCAGATCTTTACTATAAGGAGTTAGACCGCATGGGTATTCCCAGAGATATCTTTCTGGTAATAGAAGAGCCTACCATTGACCTGACCACAGAACTGATGTCAGCCTGCGATGCTGTCATAGCAACCGGAGGCATGGGGGTTGTAAAATCTGCTTATTCCAGCGGAAAACCAAGCTATGGGGTTGGGCCTGGAAATGTCCAGGGACTGATTGATGAAGGGATCGATTACAAGGCAGCAGCAGGCCGTATGATAGCCAGCCGTATCTTTGATAATGGAATCATCTGTTCCGGCACCCAGAGCATCATTGCCCCGGAAAAGGATTATGACTCCATTATCAGAGAGTTTGTGGCTCAGGGCGCTTATTATATTGATGATCCGGCAGTGGTTGCCAGTCTGTCAGAGGTTGTATTCCCAGGCGGCGTCATTAATAAACACGTGGTCGGACAGTCGGTTAAGACCATCGCAGGACTGGCGGGCATTTCCATTCCTGAGGGGACAAAGGTCATTATCGTTAAGCCGGAAAGACATGGTGCCGGTGTGGCATGGAGTAAGGAAAAAATGTGCCAGTGATGGCGGCTTACAGCTATAAGACATGGGAAGAGGCAGTGCAGATTGCCTATGATAACCTTTTGGTAGAAGGAGAAGGCCACTCAGCAGATATTCAGTCTGATGATAAAGCACATATCGAATATGCAGGCGTGAAGCTGCCTGTAAGCCGTGTGGTTGTGAATCAGACCTGTTCCAGCATGGCCGGAGGCGCTTTTGCAAATGCATTGAACCTACCACAACACTTGGCTGCGGAAGCTGGGGGAACAATGCCATCAGCGAGAACCTCTTCTATACCCATCTGATGAATAAGAGCCGTATCGCATTTGTCAGGAAAGATTGGAAACAGCCGTCTGATGAAGAAATTTTTGCATAGGAGAGTCCGTTTATGAAGGAAGTTATTTTAAAATCCCAGATTTCATATTACGAAACCTGTTCTGAATTCGCTGAGGATTTTAATCTGGGAAGCGATGATCTGGTATTGACCAATGAATACATATATAACCCGTATTTTGGTGATATGGGTTTAAAGGTACATACAATCTTTCAGGAAACCTATGGGACTGGAGAACCTACGGATGTCATGGTGGATGCGATTTTAGAAGCAGCAGCAAAGACTGACTGCAAACGGATCGTCGCCATCGGCGGAGGCACGGTAATTGATATTGCAAAGATTCTGGCTGTGTCAGCAGGAGAATCCCTGGATTCTCTTTATGAGGCGCCGGAGAAGATTGAAAAGAAACGTGACCTGGTGATTCTTCCTACAACCTGCGGGACGGGAAGTGAAGTGACCAATATTTCCATCATTAACCGGACCAGACTGGGGACCAAGGTAGGACTGGTATCTCCTCATATGTATGCGGATGATGCGGTGCTTGTACCGGAGCTTCTTAAGGGACTTCCTTTTGGGGTGTTTGCCACCAGCTCCATTGATGCACTGGTTCATGCAGTGGAATCCAGCCTTTCTCCAAAAGCCACCCCTTATACAAAGCTGTTTGGCTACAAAGCCATTGAGATGATTATCAGGGGATACCAGAAGATTGCGGCAGAGGGAAGGGAAGCAAGGATACCGATTATGAAGGATTTCCTGATTGCAAGCAACTATGCTGGAATCGCTTTTGGAACTGCAGGATGTGCGGCTGTCCATGCCACCAGCTATCCGCTTGGAGGAACCTATCATGTGGCTCATGGAGAAAGCAATTATGCCATGTTTACAGGTGTTCTGAAAAATTACATGGAAATATGCCAGGATGGAGAAATTGCCGTAATGAACCAGCGGATGGCAAGGCTTTTGGGATGCGGTGTCCAAAACGTTTATGACAAGCTGGATGAGCTGCTTGGGACAATTCTTCCTAAAAAGTCTCTTCATGAATACGGCGTAAAACCGGAAGAGCTTGAGGTGTTTACAAAGAGTGTTATGGAGCAGCAGGGAAGGCTTATGGCAAATAATTTTGTGCCCTTAGATGCACAAAGAGTCCTTAAGATTTACAAGGAACTATTTTGATCTTAATGATGCAGTCGCACTTTAATCTCATCAAGCAGCAAAGTGAATTGCGAATATCCGATTGACAAGGCTGGAAGACAGTCTGCAAAGTTAATAAAAGGAGAGAATGGTTATGGCATTGATGACAGGGGAAGAGTATGTGGAAAGCATGCGCAGAATGAAACTGAATGTTTACATGTTTGGGGAAAAAATTGATGATCCCATTGATAATCCGATTTTAAGACCGTCGCTTAATTCTGTAAAGGCCACTTATGATCTGGCTCAGATGCCGGAATATGAAGATTTAATGACAGTGACTTTAGAGGATGGGCGCAAGATCAACCGGTTTGCCAATATTCACAGAAGTACGGCTGATCTGATAAAAAAAAGTAAAGATGCAAAGGCTTTGCGGCCAGAAGACGGCTTCCTGTTTTCAGCGGTGTGTAGGTATGGATGCATTTAATGCGGAATGGTCCACCACCTATGAGATTGATAAAAAGCATGGAACCCATTATCACGAGAATTTCAAAAAAATATTTAAGAATGGTTCAGGATGAGGATTTAACCGTAGACGGAGCCATGACGGATCCAAAGGGTGACAGGGGGCTGGCTCCTCATGATCAGCCGGATCAGGATATGTATTTGAGAGTGGTGGAGCGAAAAAAAGACGGGATCGTTGTAAGAGGCGCCAAAGCACATCAGACCGGTATTATCAATTCCCAGGAAGTAATTGTAATGCCTACCGTTGCCATGGGACCTGATGATAAGGATTTTGCGGTATCCTTTGCGGTTCCAACGGATGCGGATGGAATCACAATGATAATCGGAAGACAGTCCTGTGACACCAGAAAGCTGGAGGGAGGCCAGATCGATGTGGGCAACAGCGAATTCGGAGGAGTGGAAGCGCTGGTTGTATTTGACGATGTATTTGTCCCCAATGACCGCATCTTCCTGGATGGAGAATATGAATTTGCAGGTGTTCTGGTGGAACGTTTTGCAGGATACCACAGACAGTCCTACGGCGGGTGCAAGGTAGGCGTAGGGGATGTGTTAATCGGTGCGACCGCTTTGGCGGCAGATTACAATGGAGTACCCAAGGCTTCTCATATCAAGGATAAGCTGATTGAAATGACTCATTTAAATGAAACCCTGTATTGCTGCGGCATTGCCTGTTCCGCAGAAGGGACACCAACAGAATCCGGAAATTACATCATTGACCTTCTGCTGGCCAATGTATGTAAGCAGAACGTTACCAGATTCCCGTATGAGATTGCACGTCTGGCAGAAGACATTGCCGGCGGCCTTATGGTAACGGCGCCGTCTGAAAAGGATTTGAATGATCCGGTCATCGGCGGCTATGTGGAGAAGTACTTAAAGGGAGTTGAGGGAGTCTCTACAGAAAACCGCCTAAGGATTTTGCGTCTGATTGAAAATCTGACTCTTGGCACAGCAGCTGTAGGATACAGAACCGAGTCTCTCCATGGTGCTGGTTCTCCCCAGGCACAGAGAATCATGATCTCCCGCCAGGGAAACATTGGAAGAAAGAAAGAGCTTGCTAAAGCCATAGCCAAAATTGAGGATTAATATAGAAGCCTGAATGTATGCGGCTTATTGAGGAGAAATATCCGCCATAAACATATGGGACTGGACTTATGGCGGATATTTTTATATCAAAATATTGTGTCAGGGAGGTTACATAAGTATGAACTGGAAAGAGATATATCTATCAAGACTTAAAACCATGGAAGAAGCTGTACTGCTTATAAAATCCGGTGACCGTGTGGTAATTGGGCATGCAGTAGGGGAGCCGATGAAGCTGGTTGACACAATGGTGGATTATGCGGTAAAGGCTGACTTAAAAGACATTGAAATTTTTCAGCAGGTAGATATGGGGCATTCCCTTTATGCACAGCCTGGTATGGAAAAGCATTTCAGAGAAAACAGCCTGTTTTTGGGAGCGAAAACAAGAGACTGCGTAAACAGCGGCCGCGGGGATTTTACGCCATGTTATTTTTACCAGACTCCTTACTTTTATCAGAATGTAAAGAAGCCTGATGTAGTTCTGGTTACCTTATCCCTGCCTGATGAACATGGCTATTGCAGCTTTGGAGTATCCTGCGATTATACAAAGCCGGCAGCAGAAGCAGAAGGGGCAAAGGTGATTGCTGTAGTGAATCCCAATATGCCAAGGACCATGGGAGACAGTTTTATCCATGTGAGCGATATCGATGTGATTGTAGAGGATGATACTCCGATTCCGGAGCTTGGGCTTCCTCGCATCGGCGATGTTGAGATGGCAATTGGTGAGCACGTAGCATCTTTGGTGCATGATGGTGACTGTCTGCAGCTTGGAATCGGAGCCATTCCGGATGCAGTTTTAAAATTCCTTGGAGATAAGAAAAATCTTGGCATTCATTCTGAGATGATTTCAGATGGTGTCATCGACCTTTATGAGCGCGGAGTAATTAACTGCAGCGCAAAGAATTTTAACAAGGATAAAATGGTGGTGTCATTCCTTATGGGAACCAGGAGGCTCTATGATTTTGCAGACGATAATCCTGGATTATACATGGCGCCGGTGGATTATGTCAATCATCCTACGATCATTGGAAGAAATGATAATCTGGTTTCCATTAACTCATCAGTAGAAGTAAATCTCATGGGAGAGGCCTGCTCTGAGGCCATGGGTTTAAAACAGTTTTCCGGAATCGGCGGGCAGGTTGACTTTATCCGCGGAGCATCTTTTTCCAGGGGAGGAAGAGCTATATTAGCATTTCCTGCCACCGCGAAAAAAAGGGACCATTTCAAAGATCGTGCCTTTCCTGACCCAGGGAGCCACCGTAACAACTACCAGAAATGATGTGGATTATATTGTAACAGAATATGGAATTGCAAAAATGAAGGGTAATACTTTAAGAGAAAGAGCACGTCAGCTGATCCGCATTGCGGCACCTCAGTTCCAGGACGGATTGGCAGAGGAATTCGAAAGACGTTTTGCTGAAAAATATCAGGAGGTGTAGCTACGTGGACTGGAAAAAAATCTATGCTTCAAAGGTAAAATCCCCTCAGGAAGCTGTAAAAATCATTCATTCAGGGGATACGGTGTTAATTGCTCATGCGGCTGCGGAACCGGATATGCTTGTAAGTGCAATGGTTGATCATGCGGCTCAGGAGGATTTAAAGGGCGTTCATATTGTTCAGCAGCATGACATGGGAGCCTGCAGGTTTTTTGAACCTGGAATGGAGAAACATTTTAAATACATTTCCCTGTTTGTAGGCACGCGCAGCAGAAGCTATATAGCAGAGGGAAAGGGCGATTTCACCCCTTGTTTCTTTAACCGGATACCAAATTACGTAACACAGACGAATACTGCGGATGTATTTTTAGTAACCGTATCACCGCCCGATGAACACGGTTACTGCAGCTACGGCCTTTCCTGTGACTTTGCAAAAGAAGTGGGAGAACAGCCGGGCACCAAGGTAATCGCAGCGGTCAATCCCAATATGCCAAGGGTAATGGGAGATAATTTTATCCATGTCAGCAAATTGGAAGCCATTGTGGAAAGCAATGAGCCGATCCATGAGCATGGCCGTCCGGTAATCGGAGCAGTAGAGGAAAAGATAGGAGAAAACATCGCCAGCCTTGTGCGGGATGGAGACTGTCTCCAATTGGGAATCGGAGCAATTCCGGATGCAGTTTTAAAATTCCTTGGGGATAAGAGGGATCTTGGGATTCATTCGGAGATGATTTCCGACGGTATCATAGATCTTTATGAAAAAGGGGCAATCACCGGGAAAAAGAAAAACATTGACAGAGGGAAAATGGTCATAACCTTTATGATGGGTACCAGAAGACTGTATGATTTTGTACACGACAATCCTGCCATTTGCATGATGCCAGTCAGCTATGTGAACGATCCCTTTGTTATAAGCCAGAATGATAATGTGGTGTCCATAAATTCCGCATTGCAGATTGATCTCATGGGGCAGGTATGTGCGGAAGCCATTGGTCTAAAGCAATATTCAGCAGTAGGCGGACAGATGGACTTTGTAAGAGGGGCTTCTGCCTCAAAGGGAGGCCGGTCAATCATCGCCTTTGGCGCTACCACAAAGGGAGGAACCATCTCTAAGATTGTACCGTTTCTGGCAGAGGGGGCAGCGGTTACAACCAGCAGAAACGATGTGGATTATATTGTAACGGAATATGGAATTGCCCATTTAAAAGGAAAAACCTTAAGGGAACGGGCAAGGGACTGATAAAGATTGCGGCACCGGCCTTCCGGGAAGAGTTATCAGGAGAATTTGAAAAGCGATTTAGTGAAGTGCTTTTGGTGTAGTGTAAACAAAGGAGGGGATATATGAATATCATTATGATTTCTAATTTGCTGGAAACGCTTATGATTGTATTCTTTGGCTTATCCTGGCCGTTTTCCATTCATAAGTCTTATGTGTCCAGAACTGCAAAAGGGAAAAGTCTTTCTTTTGAAATTTTCATCTGGCTGGGATACATATTTGGAATTGTAAGAAAGTTTTTGCTGTATGGATCATCCCCTTCAGGGAATGACTGGCTGTTTTTCCTATCCTGGTTCTTTTACTTTTTAAATTTTATTGAAATTACATTCGATATGTGGCTTTATAGCAGAAACGTAAAATTAGATAAAGAAAGAGAGCAGGGAAAGTAAGCCTTACCTTTGCATCAAGAAAAGATTCGATTTGTGTAATTGTGGTATCCATAGTAATCTCCTTGGCATAATAGCCTGCCAATGCAGAGACAGTTTGCCAATGGAGATTGCTATATGAATATTTTATGAAAGAAGTGATGGTATGACTGCTAATTTTGAGCATTATAAAGTCTTTTACTATGTAGCCAAATACAAAAATTTCACCAGAGCGCAAATGCCTTGGTAACGAGCCAGCCATCAGTTACATATTGCATGCAGAATCTTGAGAGCATGCTGGGGTGCAAGCTGTTTATACGATCCAGAAAAGGCGTCACTCTGACAGCCGAAGGAGAACATCTCTACAGCTATGTGGCTCCTGCATGCAAACAACTGATGCAGGGGGAAGAAACGCTGAGAGAATTGATGGGAGAGCAGCATGACCATATCAATGTAGGGGTAACTCAGGTGGCTATGCGGTCTTACCTGGTTGAGAAACTGAAAGTTTTCCAGGAACAGTATCCTCAGGTGAAGCTTAATATCTTCAATTATAATACAAAGCAGACTCTCAGTGAACTGAAGGCTGGAAAGATCGATCTGGCGATTATCACAACCCCTATTGACTATGAACAGAGTTTAAAGGTAGTTGAAGTCAAATCCTTTAAGAGCATTCTGGTGGGTGGAAGAATGTATAAGGAATATGGAGAGAGAAAAATGTTCCTCTCAGAGGTGGTGAAGCTTCCTCTTATCACCATGTCCAGTACCACCACCACCTTTGGCTTTCTTCAGGAATTCTACCGTTCCTGCGGCCTTACCATGCAGCCGGCCATTGAGGTGGCTACTATGGATCTTATTATTCCGGTTATCCGAAAAAATCTTGGAATTGGGTTTGTGCCGGAGGAGTTTGCCGGACCATTCCTTGAGGCAAAGGATATTCTGGAAATAAAGCTTCATGAACAGATTCCTGAGCGTAAGATCTGCATTGTCAGTGACAGCAACAGGCCCTTAGGCACTGTGGCCGAGGAACTGCAAAGCATGCTGGAATGCCAGAAGTAGTCAGGCTTTAGGAGGCGGAGATGGTAATTGGGATTAAGTACTGCGGGGGCTGCAATCCTGTGTATGACAGGGCAAAGCGGGTCAGAAAATTAAGAGAAACAAATCCTGGGCATGAATACGTGACACCAAAGGGAGACCAGGTCTGCGATTACTGGGTGGTGGTCTGCGGCTGCAGCAGAAGATGTGCGGAAGTGAAAAATTTAAAAGCACGTTACAAGGTGGCTGTGGTATGGGATGAAGAAAGCTTCAGGCAGCTGGAACAGGAGCTTTTAAAATCAAATGAGGAAACCCCCTCCCCATCCCAGGAAAAAAGAATGCTGCATCTTCATGAAACGGCAGCGGCAAAGAGGACCATATCGAAAGAGGATATAGAAATGTTTGCCAGGCTGACTCAGGATGAAAGCAGGCTTCACCAGGATACACAGGTCGCTTTAAAGACTGGATTTGACAGACCGCTGGCACATGGAATGTTCATTGATTCCCTGGTTTCCGCCCTTATGGGAACAAGTATTCCCGGAAGCGGAACGGTGTACATGGAACACAATACCAGATTCATACGGCCGGTTTTTTTGCGGGGATACTGTAGAAATTACCGTCCAGTTTGTTTCCTTTGAGGAACAGGAGGACTGCTACATCGGACTTTTTTTCGGTACCTGTAAAAATCAGCACGGGGAAAGAGTTCTTACAGTCAGAAGCAGGCAGATGATGATGAAAACATTGTTTGCCGTGGCAGGAGAAAGGGAGTGAGATTTTATGACAAATCTGGAGACTTACAACCGGTTATTTATCCGGGATTTAAGAGTAAAGGAAGAGGACCTTCCCGGTCTGAATTACAGAGGAACCAATTCCTGGGATTCTCTGGGACATATGGATCTGATTTCAGATCTGGAGGAGACCTTTGATATCCATATCAGTACTTCAGATGTAATGGCTTTTTCATCCTATGAAAAAGGAAAAGAAGTTTTGGCAAAATACGGTGTTGTGATTTAAAAAAAAGGGGGAAGCCATTCATTATGGATTATGAAGGCATTCTGAGCAGGAAGCCGTTTTCCGCGGCAAAGGAAGAGAAAAAACTGATGTACGGAGAATGGCTGACAGAACTGACGGATTATCACAGAAAGCACTGTCATTCATACGGACAATTGTTGAAACACCTTATGATTCCGGAACATGGCCAGCTGGGAGAGGAAGAGATCCCTATGCTTCCGGTTGGGCTTTTTAAGGATATGGACTTAATCAGCATTCCAGACAACAAGGTATTTAAGACCATGACTTCTTCCGGAACAAAAGGGCAGAGGGTATCAAGGATTTATCTGGATAGGGATACGGCAAATTACCAGCAGAGGGCACTGGCAAATATTGGAGGAGACTTTTGGGGAGAGGAACGGCTTCCCCTTCTGGTCCTGGACAGTCCGGATGTATTAAAAAATAGAAACTTGTTTTCAGCCAGAGGAGCGGGAATCCTTGGATTTTCTATTTTTCCTCCAGAATCTGTTATGGGCTGGACCAGGATATGAACCTTGATATGGAAAGAATCCGGCAATTTCTGGACCGCTATACGGGAAAACGGATCCTGATATTTGGCTTCACCTATATGATCTGGAAGTATTTCTATCAGGCCCTTGCAAAGTCCGGGCAAAAGCTGGATATTCCCGAAGGAATCCTTATCCATGGGGGAGGATTTAAAAAGCTTGAGGACCAATCGGTTTCCGCTCATGAATTTAAGGAGAGGATCAGGGAAGTGTCCGGCATAAAAGAAATCCATAATTATTATGGGATGGCAGAACAGACAGGCAGTATCTACGTGGAATGTTCCCAGGGTCACCTCCATGCAAGCCTATATTCCGATATCATAACCAGACGGGTAAAGGATTTTGGCGTCTGTTCCCATGGAGAAAAAGGGATCATACAGGTACTTTCTCCCCTTGCCCTTTCTTATCCCGGGCACTCCATACTTACGGAGGATGAGGGAATCATTCTGGGAGAGGATGATTGCCCCTGCGGCCGTCTGGGAAAATATTTTAAAGTATTTGGAAGAATACGCCAGGCTGAGATAAGGGGGTGCAGCGACACCTATGATGGATGATGTTACATATCTGGCAGGAGTAAGCCAGCCAAAGGCTGAGCCGTTAAAACCTTTTTCAGAACCTGTTTTGGATTTTCTGGAAGAGCTTTCTATTGAAATACGCAAAAGGAGAACGGAGTTTGAAACCTACCGTGAAATCCCGGCTTTTGGGTTCTGGTTAAGAAGGACCCATATGGAGGAATTTCGGATGCGGTACGACGATCGAAAACTTCGCATAGGCAGAGGTGTGATCTTTCATATTGTTTCTTCCAATGTCCCGGTGTTGTTTGCCTACAGTATGGTCATCGGCTTATTGGCTGGAAACAGCTGCGTGGTACGGATCTCTTCCAGGAGCCGGGATGAGGATCAAAAGCTATGTGAAATAATTGACAATCTTTTGAGCCGGCCGGAATTTTCATCGGTCAGAAATCGGATTTCTGTTTTTCCTGTAAAAGAGACAATGAAATCATCAAAAGCTGGCTGGAGGAATGCGATGGTCTTATGGTATGGGGAGGAGATCAGGCCATACAATCGGTCAGAGGAATGAAACTAAGACCGGATGCCGTGGAGGTCATGTTTCCAGACCGGTATTCCATCTGTATTCTGGATACAAACCGGATTGGAACGATTCCTGATGAAGGACTTCAAACGCTGGCATACGGATTTGTAAAGGATGCTTATGCCATGGATCAGAATGCCTGCTCCAGCCCTCAGTTTGTCATATGGAACCAGGAAGAAAAGACGGAAAGGACAGAACAGATCCGCAGAAGATGGTGGAACGCCGTAAGGAAAGAAGCATCCGCTTATGAGTTAAACCCTCATAAGGCAACGAAAAAAATACGAGACCTTATGCAGATACGCCATGATAACGGAGGAAATCTTAAAGACAGAGCAGTACGGTAACCTGCTTTATACGGTCCTGCTTTCTAAAATTCCTCCAAATCCGGAAAGATACCGTGGAACCTGCGGATTGTTTTTTGAGTATCAGGGAGATTACCGGACGGCGGTCAGGCAATTGGCAGTCAGGAAACTTCAGACGGTGACGTATTACGGAATCCGCAGGGAGGAACTGACAGATTATATTATAAATAACCATCTATATGGAATCCACAGGGTGGTGCCCATAGGGGAAGCCTTGAACATGGATCTTGTATGGGATGGGCAGGATCTGATTGGGATGCTGTCCAGGGAAATTGTCTGGGAGGAGTAATATGCGTCTGTTTCAGGAAGAAAAGTCATACAAAGACCGGCTGCTGGCAGCAGATGATGCCGGACAGACGGTGACATACCGGGATCTGGATTTCTTTACAGAGGAATTTTACCGGTATATCGGAGGGAAAAAACTGATTTTTATATTATGCCAGAATACCATTGGGTCTCTGTTTGGGTATCTGGGCTGCTTAAAAACAGGGGTGGTTCCTTTGATGCTGGAAAAACACATCAACCAGGAGCTTCTAATGCGGCTGATCCGTGAATACCGCCCGGCTTTTCTATACATACCGGAAGATTGTCTTTTAAAGGCAGAGGAATGTGAGGTTGTATGGAAAACACAGGGATACTGCCTGTGCCGCAGAAAGGAGAAGCTGCCGCCTTCCCTTTACGGAGAGCTTTCCTTACTTCTTACTACATCAGGAAGCACAGGAAGTCCAAAGCTTGTAAGGCAGAGCGGAAGGAACATCGATGCCAATACAGAATCCATATGTGAGTATCTTAACATCAATGAGAAGGAAAGACCTGTTACCACACTGCCCATGAATTACACCTATGGATTATCCATCATCAACAGTCATGTAAAAGTGGGTGCATCCCTTTTGCTTACGGTCCGCAGTATGGTAGAACAGCCGTTTTGGGATTATGTAAAAGAAAAAAAAGGCCACGTCCTTTGGCGGAGTTCCCTATACCTACCAGGTTCTGAAACGGATCGGGTTTCTCCAGATGGACCTGCCGGATTTACGGACCATGACACAGGCAGGAGGAAAGCTTCCCATGAACCTTCATAAAGAGTTTGCTTCCTATGCAGAAAAGACTGGAAAGCAATTTGTTGTTATGTATGGGCAGACAGAAGCCACGGCAAGAATGGGGTATCTGCCCGCTGCAAAAGCAGTGGAGCGATGCGGGAGCATGGGAGTTGCCATACCAGGAGGCAGGTTCTGGCTGGAGGATGATAAGGGAAAAGAAATCAAAGAACCGGATACCCAGGGAGAACTGGTGTACGAAGGGGAAAATGTAGCACTTGGATATGCCTGCTGCCCTGAGGATTTAAAAAAAGAAGATGAGTGGAAGGGCATCCTGCATACCGGTGATATGGCAAAACAGGATCAGGACGGTTATTACTACATCACCGGAAGAAAGAAACGTTTCATCAAAATGTTTGGAAACAGGGTAAATCTTGATGAGGCGGAGCGGCTGTTAAAGGAACATTTTGAAGGAATTGATTTTGCCTGTGTGGGAACAGATGACAATCTGGTCATTTATACAGATCACAGGGAGGAATCTGGAGAGGAGCTGATCCTGGAACATCTTTATCAGATGACAGGGATAAATTCCAGGGCAGTACGGATTCGTTTGGTGGATAAGATTCCTAAGAACCAGTCCGGGAAAACTCTTTACAAGGAGCTTTTATAAGGAACGCAGCTTATGACATGGCTGTATTTGATGGAAAAGGAGGTCTTATTATGGGGGAAAGAGTTGTATTGGCAGGAGCCTGCCGTACTGCAATCGGAACCATGGGAGGAGCATTAAGCACAGTTTCTCCCCAGGATATGGGAGCAGCCGTTATCAATGAGGCATTAAAACGGGCAGGAGTCATGCCGGATCAGGTTGATTTAGTCTATATGGGATGCGTGATTCAGGCTGGCCTGGGACAGAATGTGGCCCGCCAGGCTTCATTAAAGGCAGGGATTCCTGTGGAGACCCCTGCGGTTACCATCAATGTGGTATGCGGTTCCGGGTTAAACTGTGTGAATCTGGCAGCCAGATGATCCAGTGCAAAGAAGCGGATATTGTAGTGGCCGGAGGAACGGAAAATATGTCCATGGCCCCTTATCTTTTAAAAGATGCCCGTTTCGGATACCGCATGAATCACGGACAGCTCATTGATGCCATGGTAAATGACGCACTATGGGATGCATCCAATGATTACCATATGGGCGTAACGGCAGAAAATGTGGCAAAACAGTGGGGGCTTACAAGAGAGGAGCTTGACCGTTTTGCAGCATCCAGTCAGATGAAGGCATGTGCAGCCATTGAATCCGGCCGTTTTAAAGAAGAAATTGTGCCAATGGAGATCAAAAAGAAAAAGGAAACCATTGTCTTTGACCGGGATGAAGGTCCAAGGCCCGGAACAACGGCGGAAGGAATCTCAAAACTGCGCCCGGCCTTTCAAAAGGATGGAGTCGTTACGGCTGCCAATTCCTCCAGTATAAACGATGGGGCGGCAGCAATTGTAGTCATGAGTGAAGAAAAGGCAAAAGAGCTGGGCGTTAAGCCCATGGCATACTGGGAAGCAGGTACCCTTGCAGGTGTAGCACCTGAGATTATGGGAGTCGGTCCGGTGGCTGCAACCAGGAAGCTTCTTAAAAAGACGAATATGACGGTGGATGAGTTTGATCTCATTGAGGCCAATGAAGCATTTGCGGCCCAGTCATTAGCCGTGGCGAAAGATTTAAAGCTTGATTTGTCAAAGGTAAATGTAAATGGCGGAGCCATTGCCCTTGGCCATCCGGTAGGAGCATCCGGATGCCGTATTCTTGTGACTTTGCTTCATGAGATGGAAAAACGGAATGCGAAAAAAGGGCTTGCTACCCTTTGCATCGGAGGCGGTATGGGCTGCGCCACCATCGTTAAAAGAGAATGAAACGGTTGACATAACAATGAAAGAAATGAGGTACCGGTACATGGAGTTTGTTACATACGAAGTGGAAGGAATGATAAGTATCATTACCATTAACCGTCCCAATGCTTTAAATGCCTTAAACAGCCAGGTTCTAGAGGAACTGGACCAGATTCTTGACCAGATTGACACAGCTTCCGTCAGAGCATTGATCCTTACGGGAGCCGGAAATAAGTCCTTTGTGGCGGGTGCGGACATTGCTGAAATGAGTACCTTCACAAAAAAAGGAAGGAGAGGCCTTTGGAAAAAGGGGAAACCATATCTTCCGCCGGCTGGAAACCTTTCCCCTTCCGGTCATAGCTGCAGTAAATGGATTTGCACTTGGCGGAGGCTGCGAACTCTGCTTAAGCTGCGACATACGGATCTGCTCTGAAAATGCCGTGTTTGGACAGCCGGAAGCAGGTCTTGGCATTACCCCCGGTTTTGGAGGTACCCAGAGGCTGGCAAGAATTATTGGCCCTGGAATGGCGAAACAAATGATATTTACTGCAAGAAACATAAAGGCAGAGGAAGCTTACCGGATTGGCCTTGTCAATGCCGTATACCCTCAAACGGAGCTGCTTTCTGAGGCGAAAAAGATGGCAAAAGGAATTGCTGATAATGCTCCCATTGCGGTGAGAAATTGTAAAAAAGCCATCAATGACGGTCTTCAGGTGGATATGATCAGGCAGTTGCTATTGAAGAACGGCTATTTGGAGACTGCTTTGAGACTCTGGATCAAAAGGAAGGAATGGGAGCATTTCTTGAAAAACGGAAAGAGAGAACGTTTCTTATGAAGTAAGGCCAGGGAGATTTTTCCCAATACATACAAACATAGAAGGAGGGATATGGGATGAAAGTCGGAATTATAGGTGCAGGGACCATGGGGTCAGGAATTGCCCAGGCCTTTGCCCAGACAGAAGGGTATGAAGTATTTTTATGCGATATCAAGGAAGAGTTTGCGGCAAATGGAAAAAAAGAAAATTGCAAAGGGCCTGGAACGGAGAGTCGCAAAAGGAAAAATGACACAGGAAAGTGCTGATGCAGTTTTATCCAAAATTCAAACAGGGCTGATCAATATCTGCCAGGACTGCGATCTGGTGGTAGAAGCAGCCATTGAAGATATGGCAGTAAAAAAAACAGACGTTTCAGGAACTCCAGGATATATGCAAAAAAAGAAGCAATGTTTGTAAGCAATACGTCTTCACTCTCCATCACAGAGCTTGGGGCAGGGCTTGACCGGCCTGTGGCAGGAATGCATTTTTTTAATCCGGCACCGGTTATGAAGCTGGTGGAGGTCATTGCAGGACTTAACACTCCTCCTGAAATGATTACAGAAATCAAGAAAATAGCAGCCAGCATAGGAAAGGTTCCTGTACAGGTAGAGGAGGCCGCAGGATTTGTGGTAAACAGGATTCTCATACCGATGATCAATGAGGGAATCGGAATTTATGCAGAAGGAGTTGCTGATCCAGAGGGAATTGACAGTGCTATGAAGCTGGGAGCCAACCATCCCATGGGACCTCTGGAACTGGGAGATTTAATCGGGCTTGACGTGGTCCTTGCCATTATGGAGGTGCTTTATTCGGAAACAGGAGATCCCAAATACCGTCCACATCCTCTGCTTAAGAAGATGGTACGGGGCGGAAAGCTTGGACAGAAAACAGGAAGCGGTTTCTATCAATACAAAGGATAACGGATAAGGAGGAAAAAGAAATATGGCGGTTGTGCAGCTGCCCTTTGGAAGGGAAAAAAATCAGTTTGAATATTCCTGACAGCAGATTAAACGGTCTGCTTATGTCAGGGGCTCACAGCTATCAGGCAGATGGTGGGGAAGAGGAGTTGGTCCGAAAGGCCATGGAACACCCCATTCACTCCCCAAGGCTGAAAGAACTGGTTAAGGGCAAGAAAAACATTGTCATGATAGCAAGCGACCATACCCGGCCGGTTCCAAGCCGGGTGATAGCGCCTGCGGTCATAGAAGAAATCAAAGAAGGAAATCCCCAGGCGCAGCTTACAATCCTCATTGCCACCGGATTTCACAGATCCACCACCAGAGAGGAACTAATTGATAAGTTCGGTCAGGAGATTGTTGACAGGACGGATATCCGCTTTGTTGTTCATGAAAGCCAGAAGGATGAGGATATGGTTTTCATAGACACCCTTCCCTCAGGGGGAAAGCTTCTGATTAACCGGATAGCAGCAGAGGCAGATCTTCTTATCTCAGAAGGCTTTATAGAACCCCATTTCTTTGCAGGGTTTTCCGGCGGAAGAAAAAGCGTGCTGCCGGGAGTCTCAAGCGGGGTGACGGTCATGGCAAACCATTGCTCTGAGTTTATTGACAGTCCGTATGCAAGAACCGGTATTCTGGAGGGGAATCCCATACATAGGGATATGGTCTACGCCGCAGAGCAGGCAAAACTTGCTTTTATTGTCAATGTAGTGCTGGATGAAAATAAGAAAGTGATAAAGGCCTATGCGGGCCATTTTAACGAAGCTCATAAGGAAGGCTGTAAGTTTGTGGACCAGCTCTCAGGAGTCGATGCCATTCCGGCGGATATTGTAATCACTACCAACGGCGGATATCCCCTGGACCAGAATATATACCAGTCGGTAAAAGGCATGACAGCAGCTGAGGCCACCTGCAATCCCGGGGGTGTCATCATCATGGTATCAAGCTGCAGCGACGGCCATGGAGGCCAGTCCCTTTACGATACCTTTGCAGGGGGAGAAGAGAAAAATGCAATCATGAACCGGTTTCTTGATACGCCCCGGGATAAAACCGTGCCGGATCAGTGGGAGGCACAGATTCTGTGCAGGATTCTCTTAAGATATAAGGTGATCATGGTCACCCAGGCTCCCAGGAAAATGGTCCGTAATATGCAGATGGATTATGCAGACAGCGTGGAAGAGGCAATTTCCATGGCAGATCACTATCTGGGTAAGACTGATGGGAAAATTACGGTCATTCCTGACGGGGTTTCCGTAATCGTCAGGAGCAGACAGACTTTGTAATTACCGTAAAGGAGAAATAAGATGGAAGAAGTAACTTACAACAAAGTTACCCCGGAACTCATACTGGAATTTAAGAAAATCGTTCCGGGTAAGGTTCATGAGAAAGAAGAAATAAATGAGGATTATTTCCACGATGAGATGCCGATCTATGGAAAAGGAATTCCAGATGTGGTAATTGATGCCACCAGTACGGAGGACATTGCTGCCGTTGTGAAACTGTGCTTTACAAACAATGTTCCAGTGATTCCAAGGGGAGCAGGAACCGGTCTTACAGGAGCGGCAGTGGCCCTTCACGGCGGAGTTTTACTTGATATGAGTAAGATGAACAAGATCCTTGATTATGACAAGGAAAATTTTGTTGTCCGTGTCCAGCCCGGCGTTCTGCTTAATGATCTTGCGGAGGATGCCGTGCGCCAGGGACTTTTATATCCGCCGGATCCAGGGGAAAAGTTTGCGACCCTGGGAGGCAATGTTTCAACAAATGCAGGCGGCATGAGGGCCGTTAAATACGGTTGTACCAGAGATTATGTAAGGGCCATGACCGTGGTACTTCCTACGGGCGAAATCATCAGGCTGGGTGCACCTGTTTCCAAGAGCTCTACCGGCTACAGCCTGATTCATTTAATGATCGGCTCGGAAGGAACCCTTGGGATCATCACCGAGCTGACTCTTAAAGTAATTCCGGCGCCCAAAGAGACCATAAGCCTCATTGTTCCCTTTGAAAATCTTGAGGACTGCATCGGGGCTGTGCCTAAAATATTCATGGCCGGCTTAAAGCCCCAGGCACTGGAGTTCATGGAGAAAGAAATTGTTCTTTCCTCGGAGCGGTATCTGGGAAAGAATGTATTTCCAAAGGAAGTTGACGGCGTTGATATCGGTGCTTACTTACTCATTACCTTTGACGGTGATAAGCTGGAGCTTTTGGAAGAACTTTCGGAGCAGGCGGCAGAGGTGGTTTTGGAGGAAGGAGCCGTAGACGTCCTGGTGGCAGATACGCCGGTGAAAAAGAAGGAAGCCTGGGAAGCCAGAAGCACCTTCCTGGAAGCCATTGAGGCGGAAACAAAGCTACTGGATGAGTGCGATGTGGTAGTGCCGGTAAATCAGATACCTTCTTATCTCTCCTTTGTTAAATCACTGGAAAACCGGTATGATTTTTCCATAAAGAGCTTTGGTCATGCAGGAGATGGAAACTTACACATCTATACCTGTGCCAATGAAATGGAGGAAGAGGCATTCAAACGGCAGGTAGCAGAATTTATGGATATTATATACAAAAAAAGCGTCGGAATGCGGAGGTCTTATTTCCGGTGAGCACGGCATTGGTTACGGTAAGATGGAGTATCTGGCAGCTTTTGCAGGTGAAACAAGCATGCGCCTCATGAAGGGCATTAAGGAAGTATTTGATCCAAAGATGATTTTGAATCCCGGAAAAATCTGCTATAAACTTTAAAAACATAAAATTTATTTATCCAGGAGGAGAGAAAAATGGCATATTTGATATCAGAAGAAGCGCAGGACCTGTTACAGGATGTGAAAAATTTCTGCGAGAAGGAAGTGAAGGAGGCGTGTAAGGAATACGACGTGTCCGGAGAATGGCCAAAGATTATTTATGATAAGCCATTGAACAGGGCTATCAGGCTCTCGAGGTCCCGGAGGAATACGGAGGACCTGGATTAAGCCGTGTGGATGTGGCTGCTTTGATCGAGCAGATGGCAATTGCAGATGCAGCTTTGCCACGACGATTTCGGCCAGCGGCCTTGCCCTAAAACCAGTGTTGATTGCAGGCAGCAGGGAACAGAAAGAACGTGTATGTGAAATGGTTTTGGATGGAGGATTTGGCGCGTTCTGCCTGACAGAACCAGGGGCAGGCTCTGATGCAGGAGCAGGCAAGACAACGGCTGTAAAGGATGGAGATAATTACATATTGAATGGAAGAAAGTGCTTCATCACCAACGGAGCAGTTGCCTCCTTTTATTGTGTCACTGCAATGACAGATAAGACAAAAGGGGTAAAAGGAATGTCCATGTTCCTTGTGGAAGCCGGTACTCCGGGACTTAGTACAGGGAAAGAAGAAAACAAAATGGGAATCAGGACCTCTAATACCTGTGATGTTGTTTTAGAGGATTTAAGGATACCGGCTTCAACTTAATCGGTGAGGAAGGAAAGGGATTTTCCATTGCAATGAAGACACTGGATCAGGCCCGTACCTGGATGGGATGTATTGCGGCAGGCATTGCACAAAGAGGCATTGATGAGGCTGTTGGGTATGGGAAAGAACGAATCCAGTTCGGGAAACCTGTTATCAAAAACCAGGCCATGCAGTTTAAGGTTGCCGATATGCAGATCAAGACGGAGACTGCCCGTCAGATGGTAGCCCATGCACTGACCAGGATGGATATGGGACTTTCCTATACCATGGAATCTGCCATTGCCAAATGCTATGCCTCAGACATTGCCATGGAGGTAGCTTCGGAAGCCATCCAGATGTTTGGAGGTTATGGATACAGCCGGGAATATCCGGTAGAAAAGCTGTTAAGAGACGCGAAGATATTCCAGATCTTTGAGGGAACCAATGAAATCCAGAGAATTGTTATTGCGGGCAATATCATTGGGAAATAAAGAAGGAGTGTGCCAATCATGGAAATGTTAGTTTGTATCAAGCAGGTACCCGATGACTCCGTGGAAATCTCCCTGGATCCGGCTGCAAAAGAACCGGCTTTGGAGGGGATAACGCCGGTGGTAAATGCCTTCGACACCTATGCCCTTGAAATGGCTGCCAGATTAAAGGAAACTTTGGGCGGTGAAATCACAGTGGTTTCTATTGGTAATGAAGGTGTAAAAAAATTCTCTGAAAAACTGTCTCGCCGTGGGCGCAGACGGTGCATATCTGGTAAAGCATGAAAATGCAGAGTCTCTGGATCCCTTAAGCATTACAAGGATATTAAGGAAAGCAGCCCATGATATAGAAGAAAATCTGGGTAAAAAAATTTGATCTTATTTTCTGCGGAAAGGAATCCACAGACTATGCCTCCAGCCAGGTTGGACTTCTTTTGGCAAAAGAACTTTCCCTGCCGGCAGCAACCAATGTAATCCAGGTAGAGCCTGGGGATGGCATGATGAAAATAAAGCAGGAAACAGAGGAAGGCTATCGGATTATGGAAATGCCTGCTCCCTGTGTTGTTACGGTTCAGAAGCCTAATTACGATCCCAGGTATCCCACCATTAAAAGTAAGATGGCTGCCAGAAAAAAAAGGAGATTAAGGAATTAATGCCTTCTGAGGAAGGGGAGAGCATGCTGGAGGTTATCCGGATGTTTGAACCGGCAAAGCGGGCAGCAGGCATTAAAATAAAGGCCGATAGCCCCCAAGAGGCAGTTGCACAGGCGATGTCAGTCATGGCAGAGGCCAGGATTTTTTAGGAGGAGAAAGAAATGAGTGTTTCAAATGGAAAAAAATATTATGGTTTATGTTGAGACCGTTTCTGATACTCCTGTTGGCGGTGCGCTGGAGGTGCTTACAAAAGCCCATAAGCTGGCAGAAGCCAGGGGAGAAGAGGTAATTGCTGTTTTAATCGGCAGAGATCTGGTGGATGCGGCCCGTACTGCCATTATGGCAGGAGCAGACAGAGCGGTAATTGTAAAAAAAGAGAGTTATCAGATGGAGGTATACGGAACAGTCCTTACAAAACTGGCAGAGAAATTTAAGCCTTCCTTGATTCTCTCAGCAGGAACTCTGGTGGGAAAAGATCTTCTTTCCATGGTTGCAGGAGCACTTCATACGGGCTGTGCTGTGGATGTAATGGATATATCAGACAAAGACCAAAATCTTATCTTTACCTGCCCGGTTTACGGGGGGACGGATTCTCAATGATCTTGTCATAAAGGGGACACCGGCAGTTGCAACCGTCAGATCAGGAGCCTTTGTAAAGGAACTTTTGACGGAAAGAACCGGTAAAATTATGGAAGAGAAGGTGGAATCAGAAGAAGCTGTATACACGAGGATCGTTGATGTGGTAAAAGAGATGGCAGAAACGGTCAACCTTGAGGAAGCGGAGGTTATTGTATCCGGCGGCCGTGGGATGGGAAGCAGGGAGAATTTTAAATTGGTGGAGGAGCTTGCCTTAGCCTGTCATGGTGTTGTGGGGGCAACAAGACCGGCTATTGAGGCAGAATGGGTACCTCGTTCCCACCAGGTGGGACAGTCTGGGAAAATTGTGGCGCCAAAACTATATATTGCCTGCGGGATATCAGGAGCGACCCAGCACGTATCCGGTATGATCGGCTCAGGATATATTGTAGCAGTCAATAAAGATGAGGATGCTCCTATTTTTGATATAGCGGATGTAGGGATTGTTGGTGATGCCGCCAAGGTGATCCCTATCCTGATAGAGGAGATCAAAAAGATTCGGTCACTGTAGGGAGAACCATGAAAGTTGTATTGGGGGCGTTTATGAATATTATTATCTTTCTTTTGGCACTATCACCTATTTTATGGCTTATGATTGCATTGAGCCTGTTAAAGCTTCCGGCATTTAAAGCCTGTCCCATTGCACTGGCAATTGCCATTGTACTATCTGTGACATTCTTTAAAATGCCGGCAGCAGATTGCCTGACCGGAGGCTTAGAGGGAATCGCTCTTGCGCTATGGCCCATCAGCCTGGTGATTCTTGCAGCCATTTTTACCTATAATCTTTGCATTGCAACCGGAAGCATGGACTGCATCAAACAAATTCTGGCCGGAGTATCCGGGGATAAGCGGATTCTCCTTCTGATCATCGGCTGGTGCTTTGGAGGCTTTATGGAAGGTATGGCAGGCTTTGGAACTGCAATTGCAATTCCGGCCAGCATGCTGTGCGGTATGGGCTTTCCTCCGATTGCGGTAACAGCAGCATGTCTGGTTGCCAATGCATCTCCTACGGCATTTGGTTCAGTAGGAATTCCTACGGTCACTGCAGCCCAGATCGCAGAACTTCCAAGCGGGGAAGTAGCCTTTGCAGCAGCCCTTCAATTGACTCCGTTTATTTTGATCGCACCCTTTCTTATGGTGTGCATCATCGGAAAATCGGTAAAGGCCTTAAAAGGAGTCTGGCCGGTTGCCCTTATTTCTGGAATATCTTTTGCGGTACCGGAGCTTCTTGCAGCAGCTTTTCTTGGGGCAGAGCTTCCGGTGATCATCGGTTCCATCTGTTCCATGGCAATTACCATAGGTGTTGTGAAGAAATGGTTTAAAAATCCGGATCCGGAATATGGGATTGAGGAGAATAAATCTAACGGGAAAAATAAAATAACGGGCAGGGAAGCAGTAAAAGCTGGATGCCTTTCCTTTTAATCTTTGTATTTTTACTCCTTACTTCCCCAATGATTCCGCCTGTAAATCAGATGCTTTCCGCTGTTAAAACATCGGTTTCCATTTACACAGGGGAGGGAGCAAAGCCATATACGTTTGTCTGGCTGGCAACACCGGGGGTTTTGATTGCAGCAGCGGCAGTGATCGGCGGCAGGATACAGGGAGCGGATTTCAGACTTATGGGGAAGGTATTTATCAGTACCATGAAACAGATGTGGAAAACAATCCTGACCATTGTTACCATATTGGCTATGTCAAAAATTATGGGATACAGCGGAATGATTGCCGCCATTGCAGGCACGATGCTGGCACTGACAGGAAGCTTCTATCCGTTTGCAGCTCCGCTTGTAGGTGCGCTGGGTGCATTTGTAACAGGAAGCGGGACTTCTTCCAGTGTTCTGTTCGGCAGCCTGCAGGCTCAGACAGCTGCAAACCTGGGCATCAGTCCGGTCTGGCTGGTTGCGTCAAGTACCGTAGGCGCCACCATCGGTAAAATCATATCCCCTCAGAGCATAGCCATTGGCGCTGCCGCAGCCAATTTGTTAGGCAGTGAGAGCAAGATATTAAATCAGGCAGTGAAATTCAGCGCTGCTTTCATTATAATTGCCGGCTGTATCGCGTATTTTGGAAGTAGGGTTTATTAGGAAAGGAAGAAAAAGAATGAAGATCCTTGTTTGCATCAAACAGGTACCTGACAGCAATAAAGTTGAGGTGGATCCTGTTACAGGCGTGTTAAAAAGAGACGGAGCGGCTTCAAAGATGAATCCCTATGACTTGTATGCCATTGAAACTGCCCTTCGGATCAAAGAGAAAATGGGAGGCATTGTTGACGTTATTTCCATGGGACCTCCTCAGGCCATGCAGGTCATTAAAGAAGCATTTTCCATGGGAGCAGACCATGGAACGCTTTTGTCAGACAGACGTTTTGGGGGAGCCGATGTCCTTGCGACCAGCTATACCCTGGCACAGGGAATTAAGGCAATGGGAGAGTATGACTTAATTCTTTGCGGGAAGCAGACCACAGACGGGGACACCGCGCAGGTAGGCCCGGAAATATCGGAATGGTTAAATCTTCCAAGCGTATCCAATGTGGTGAGAATCCGGAAGTTAGAGGAAGATGGAATTACGGTAGATATGGATCTTCCCGATGAGGTTGAGGTGGCGAAAGTAAAATTCCCATGCCTTTTAGCAGTGGATAAAGACATCTTTCAGCCAAGACTCCCGTCATATGTAAAAAATCAGAGACAAAGGACAGACAGATTCAGGTACTCACCCTTGATGATATGAAGGATAAGAACGAAATGAATTACGGTCTTAACGGATCGCCCACTCAGGTACAGAAGATATTCCCTCCGGAAACAAACGATAAAAAGGAAGTGTGGGATGAATCAGGAGACGTGCTTGCGAAAAAGCTGTTTGACAAGATTGAAGAGCTGAAATTTGTTTAGGAGGTGAAGAGATGGCAAGGTTAATTATACATCAGGAGAGAATTCCTGATCATCAGGAACTGATAAGAATCTGTCCCTTTGGAGCGCTGGAGGAGCAGGATGGAAAAGTTATCGTAAATGCTGCCTGCAAGATGTGCCGCCTTTGTGTGAAAAAGGTCCTGAGGGCGCAGTAGAGTATGTGGAGGACGTAAAAAAGATTGAGATCAACAAAGATGAATGGAAGGGAATTGCTGTTTATGCAGACCATGTAGATGGCGACATTCATCCGGTCACCTTTGAACTGATAGGAAAGGCAAAGGAGATGGCAGCAGTTACCGGGCAGGAGGTATATGTTCTGTTCATGGGAAAGGATATCCGTGAAAAAAGTGAAGAAATCCTTCATTACGGAGCTGATAAAGTCTTCCTATATGATAAGGAAGAGCTGGCTCGTTTCAAAATAGAGCCCTATACAGCAGTCTTTGAAGATTTCATCAAAAAAGTAAAGCCCTCCTCCATTCTGGTAGGAGCAACCACCGTAGGACGTCAGCTTGCGCCAAGAGTGGCTGCCAGAATGAAAACCGGTCTGACTGCGGATTGTACCATTCTGGAAATGAATGAAAATACGGATTTATCCCAGATCCGGCCAGCCTTTGGCGGCAACATTATGGCTCATATCAAGACTCCGAACCATCGTCCTCAGATCGCTACAGTCCGGTATAAAATCATGAATGCCCCGGCTCGTTCAGAAGTGAAATCCGGAGAAATCGTGGATTGTGATATAGATAAGGGAAAGCTTGTCTGTCATGTGGATGTCATTGATATTCTGCCAAAGGAGAAGGAGACCTTTATTGAGAACTCTGAAGTTCTGGTGGTTGCAGGAAGAGGAGTGAAAAAAAGCAGAGGATTTAAGCATGCTCAGGGAGCTGGCAGATCTTATGGGAGGCCAGGTGGCATGCACCAGACCAATGGCAGAATCCGGCTGGATGGATGCAAAATATCAGATTGGCTTAAGCGGCCGTACTGTCAGGCCGAAGCTGATCATCACCTGTGGAGTTTCCGGTGCCATTCAGTTTGTGGCCGGCATGAACCATTCAGATACCATATTTGCAATCAATAACGACCCTAAGGCGCCAATCTTCAAATCAGCTCATTATTGTCTGGTAGGCGATCTCTATGAAATTCTCCCTAAACTGGTTGCAAGGATAAAAGAGAAGAAAGGAGTATAATCATGGAATATAAGAAACTGGATAAAGATGATATTACTTACATAAAAAGTATCATCCTGGACGATGAGCGTATTCTGACCGGTGATTTTATTAATGAAGAGTACAGCCATGATGAATTAAGCGGTACCAGCAGCTATCCTGACATTGTAGTAAAAGCAAAATCAGCAGAAGAAATATCTGAAATTATGAAGTATGCTTATAAAAATGTCATACCAGTGACTCCAAGGGGGGCCGGTACCGGCTGGTGGGGTCATCCGTTGCAATGGAACACGGAATCATGATAGATACCACACTAATGAATCAGGTGCTTGAACTGGATGAGGATAATCTGACAATTACGGTGGAGCCAGGTGTTCTGCTGATGGAGCTTTCTGCTTATGTGGAAGATCATGATCTTTTCTACCCGCCGGATCCAGGCGAAAAATCTGCCACCATTGGGGGAACATCAGCACCAATGCAGGAGGCATGCGTGCCGTAAAATATGGAGTGACTCGTGACTATGTAAGAGGTCTGGAAGTTGTCCTTCCAAGTGGTGAGATTACGGAATTCGGAGGTAAGGTCGTAAAAAACAGCTCCGGGTATGCCCTTAAGGATTTAATGATCGGAGCGGAGGGAACTCTCGGTTTTATTACAAAGGCCACGTTAAAGCTGATTCCCCGCCCCAAGATGGTGATCAGCCTGTTGATTCCCTTCCCTACCCTGGATCATGCAATCAATACGGTTCCTTTAATTGTCAAATCAAAGACCATTCCAACAGCCATTGAATTCATGCAGCGGGAAGTTATTATTGATGCAGAGCAGTATTTAGGAAAGGCATTTCCGGATAAACAGTCAGATGCTTATCTGCTCTTAAAATTTGACGGAAATTCGGCAGAAGAAATTGAAAAGGCATATGACAGTGTTGCAAAGCTCTGCCTGGAACAGGGGGCTTTGGATGTTCTGATTTCTGATACTGAGGAGAGAGAAGATTCCATCTGGAAGGCCAGGGGAGCATTTCTGGAAGCCATCAAAGGCTCTACCACCTACATGGATGAGGTTGATATGGTGGTTCCAAGAAGCTCAGTCAATGAAATGGTCACTTATCTGCATGGCCTCCAAGAAGAGTGTGAGTTAAGGATTAAGAGTTTCGGACATGCAGGAGATGGGAACCTCCATGCTTATATGTTAAAAGATGATTTGAGCGACGTGGAATGGGAAAAACGCATGAGCGCAGCTATGGAGAAGGTTTATGAAAAGGCCAGGAAGCTGGGCGGCCAGGTTTCCGGAGAACATGGGATTGGTTTTGCTAAGAAGCCTTATCTTAGGGAATCTCTCCCGGAGGTGAATCTGAATTTGATGAACGGAATAAAAAAAGGTGTTTGACCCTAATAATATTTTAAATCCTCATAAGATTGCACAAATGTAACGGAATCATTTTTTTAAAATAGTACAGGGAATCTGAGTTATATAATAAAGGAGCTTTAGCCTTATGGATAAATAACAATCCATAAGGCTAAAGTTCTTTCTAAAAACTAAAATTTAATTTTCTTCTCCAGCAATGCAATTCCCAGGTACAAAATTGCCGATACAATACAGAGGATCACGATGCTCATGACAACCAGATCCATCTGGAAGGGCTGTGGGTACGAAATGATATGGTTGGGAAGGGTGCTTTTACTAATAAATTTGGTATTTAGAGCTACTAATTTGAACTCAAGCTATGATATGTCAGATATATTTTGGATAGGTGTTTGTGGAGCAGTGACTAATAAGAAAAGAGATGTTTTATTGTTGAAACATAGTGCAAATGTTGATGTATTATGTTATTATTATTCTAAATAAAGG
>BBDR01000008.1 GCA_001312405.1 Clostridium sp. NkU-1
AAAGTGCTTTTTGTTTGTTGCTGTCTGTTCATCGGCAACTCATTTACTATACCATGTGGCCGTTTCTTTGTCAACAACTTTTTTTTCGTTTTTTTCAATCTGTTTTAATTGATTGCCGGCGCGGTCTGTCTCGCACCGGGTCTTTAATATAACATGTCCGTATGAGATTGTCAAGGGAATTTGTTCCATTTGTTCGAACAATTTTTCAAGAGACTCTATACCTACTATATATAAGCATTCTTCCTTATTTTTACTATATTTAGTGGTTGAAAAAAATATCTGCAAGCAAAGGCGATCCTACCTTTTCTTGCAGATTTGTTTTAATTGAATATATGATAGATACAATTCCTGTCTCACACAAAGCTGTGCAGTACCCCTAGAACCATCAGATTCAGGAAATTATGGGTATAAATAAAGGACAGCCATTTACTCGCTTCGATCTGCCGGGTCAGCATTAAGCCCCACTCAGTTCCGGAGAAAGCAGTGACCAGCAGACAGGCAATCCACAGGAATACAAGTCCCTCCAGGCCTCCCAGCAGGCGCCTGCTATTTTGTTGATTCCTGATATGATAGGCAGCCTGGAAATAATATCCAGCCACCTCATGACCAGCCTTGAGAACACATAGATGCCAGCAAACAGCAGGACGAATCCTGCAGAATTAAGAATTACATCTGCTAGATAGTTTCCAACATAGTCCGTAAACGCCTGAACTCCCAGCATCTGATACACCTCACTGTTGTTATTTTCAATGAGTGCGTTCTTGATATTTTGGGGCAGCTTTAGATTTTCAATAATCATGCGCTGGGCTGAGGGAGCTTCCAAGGCTTCCCCGGAAGGATTTTCTTCCTGCTCCAAACCAATGGATTTTTTCATGTTCTCTGAAATAGTCTGCTGAAGACCTGTATTTTCCTTTAAATACCCTGTTACTGTGGGTAAAGCGACCCGGACAATGGTCAAGGATAGGACCACCGCCAGCATTGATACGACCAACCGGATAAATCCTCTGTGATGGCCATAAAGGACCATCCCCAAAAGATAAACCCCGGCTGCTACAGATAACCAGTTTTCCATATATAGCTTTGTCATAATTTATCTCCTAATGAATCAACTGGATATGTAAGCATATCCAGTTGATCCACAAACTCAAGGTTGAAGGACATTTTTCTTTCAACCTTTTGCTCCGAATACCAAACGGTTAATTGCGGATGCTACTCCGTTTTCATCATTGGTATCCGTTATATAATCAGCAGCCGTATGGAGCTCTTTGCTTCCATTTTTCATAGCCACTCCAATTCCTGCCTTTTGGATCATGGAAAAATCATTTTCTCCATCTCCAATTGCCATTGTCTGTTTTCCGTTAAGTCCTAAATGAGAGGCAAGCCTTAAGATTGCTTCTCCCTTTGTGGCACCAGGCGCATTGATCTCCAGATTGTTGGGGAGGGAGGAGGTGACCAGAATATCTCCCCTCTTTTCCAATTCAGCCCTTAGTCTGGCGCGTTCTTCCATATCCGGAAAAAACAGGTTGATCTTCTCTACAGGCTTATGGCTTTTTTCCACAAACTCTATGATATTGGGATGGACATCCCTGGTCATGCGGACCATTTCCTGCAACTCAGCCGGCAGGCTGTATTCTGACAGGTGTTCAATAAAGCGGGGTTCCGTTATCCCACGCCTGTCTATGTAGGGATCATACATGACATGGTAGGAATCTACCAGGTGCAAAAGCTCCAGCGCATGTTCCCGGGGTAACAGCCGGGTGTCAATAACCGCTTTTTCTTTCATATCCTCGATGACCGCGCCATTAGTGGTAATTGCATATCGGATTCCGGAAATGCCTTTTATTTCTTCCGGTATTCCATCTACTGTCCGGCCGGTGCACGGAACAACCCATATTCCTTTTTGAACACATTGGATGAGCGCCTTACGGTTGACATCAGATAGTCGTTTTTTTACTGTCTAACAGGGTACCATCCAAATCAATTGCAATGAGTTTAATATCCACGTTTACTACTCCAATTTAATAAATAAAATGTTCTTCTTTTAAAACAAGAAGGCCGTCTTTGTCATATTTTGTGGAAAACAGACCTTTAATCCTTTTTCCAAGGGAAGGCTTTTCTGCACGGTCAGCCGCTTCTTCGATCAGCCTTCCGCATTGGCCCTGTTGAGAGGAACTCCGTCTTCCTCCATGATCTCAATTCTTTCATACAGTGCCAGCATGCTCTTTCCGGTAATGCTGCAGTCGATCTCATTGGCATAACGACAGGCATATTGGGCGAATTCGTCAATACCCATCTCTTCTCCCTGAAAGCCAGGGCCTTCCTCATCCCGGACAGACGGGCGGAATTCTTCACCCTCTTCGTAGAAATCGCCGTCTTCACAGACACCGTCTTCATAACTACTGTCCTCGTAAGTCCCGTCTTCATAGACGACATTTTCATAGGCGCCGTTACCCCTATAATCGTTCTTCTGCCAGGAATCATATTCATAATTATATTCCTGTTTCCCATAATCCTCGCAGGGTTCTTCTCTTAAGTCTTCCTGTTTAAAGGCAGGGGTTAAGGGTTTATAAGCGGGTGCCTTGGCAGCTCTAACCGGTCTTTCCTCCCGTACTGTTTCTCTTACACAGAAAACCGGAGCTTCTTCTCCGCTTCCGATGCATTCAAATTTACTTGCAAGTGCCGGATGTTCCCGGTGGAGGGTTTCCATTTGATTTGGGTTATCAATTAGAACCACGATCATTCCGCTTGTATCCTGATCCATCAATTCATTTAATTCTTCCAGCGCTTCCCTGGTAAGATCCCCGGCCTCCTCAATGACCAGATCCTTTCCAGCCAGCCTGTCTGCAGACGCCAGCACTCCGCGCTTGGATAGCTTGGAGCCAGTGATTTTTGCCACCGGATTCTTTACGTTATTTTCATTATGAATCTGCTTTAAGGCTTCAACAGCCATTTGAAGTCCTTTTTCAGGAGTTCTTGCCTCTATCATGAGATGATTTTGAACAGGAGTTTCTTCTGGTTCTTCGTCTTCTTCATACAGATCCTCAAACTCCAGATTATCCTCATCGCCGTAGCTCTGGAAATTTTGGTTCCAGGACGGGGCGTCTTCCTCTTCTGATACTGGATTTAAAGATTCATAAGACTGCTCTTCCTCTTCATAATAGGATTCATCCGGCTGGTCATAATCATTTTCTTCATAGCCATAATCATCCTCCGGCTGATCACCGGATTCATGAAAATTATCATCTGTAGCGGCAGACTGCTCTCTGGCCTCATCCAGTTCTTCATATTCCCCTTCACCGTCATAATATCCGCCAAGGTCGGACTCTTCCATTCCAGGACCTTCCGGTTCCTCTTCCTCTATAACAGGCCCCGAATGATACAAAAGAGAGTCCTCTTCTGCAGGCTCATAGAGATTCCTGGGTCTTGGCATGGCAGTTACAGGGCGGCCTACCCTCCGGATATCCTCCAGCACTCTGGTGTGTTCCAGCTTAGGCTCTTCCTGCATAATGGGTTCTTCATAGGAGATCTTTGACATTTCTCTTGCCAGCGTTTCCTGAACTGCAGCCTCCTGAAGCCTCGCTTCCAGATTATCCTCCATAGGGTTTTCTCTAAATGACATGACAGGCTCCTCATGGGGATCTTGCTCTTCTTCATAGTATTCTTCTTGCGGCTCCGGCTCCGGTTCCGGACTGCGTTTTCTTCCTGCGCTGTATTCCTGCTCAACTGCCCGCAGTTTGGCTTCGTATTTGTCCCGGTTCTCCACAAGATCCATCTGGTAGTTGGTAAGCGGTGCATACCTTATTTTTAAGTCCATGGCCTTGTCCACATATTTTCCAAGACCAAACATCAGCATGATCCTGTCGCAGGTTTCCACGCAGCGGTCAGGTATGCCTGCCAGGCTATACAGTTCAGCCAGCTCATACAGCCACTTCTCATCCAGCTCCACGCTGGTATAGGATTCCAGGGAATGAATAAGCTGCTGGGCCGGCGCTCCTTTTGCTTTTAAAATCATATAGCGAAGCAGCTGCTGCCTGGGATCATCAGATGCCAAGTCGCCAAATTCCTTATAATAGGCCTCTGCCTCTTCGATATTTCCCTCCTTGATCGCCAGCTCTGCCAGCTTATAAAGAAGGCGTTTCCCAATTGGAGCACGTTCAAAAGCCTGGAGAAGAATCTCCTTGGCTTCCTGGTAATCTTCATTTTTCTCATAAACCATGGCTACCATGGAAAGCAGATTGGTATTGCGGACTCTCTTCCAGTCTATTGTGTCGGCTATTTTCATAGCCGTATCATAGTCGTTTTTGCCGACCAGTTTTTTTAATCTGTTCAACCTTTATATTAAACTCGTACTTATCCATTATTTGTCTCCTAATGAATCAGGCGGATATGCTTGCCTGTCCCGTTGATGCATAAACTCAAGGCCAAAAGATGTATTTTCAGCCTTATATCTCCTAACAAGGCAAATGAGCTACAGTTCAACCCGGCCTTCCAGGGCCCGTAACAATGTCACCTCATCTATGTACTCTAAATCTCCTCCAACGGGAACTCCGCTGGCTATACGGGTAACCCTGATTCCTGTCGGCTTGATCAGCTTGCTGATGTACATGGCTGTGGTCTCTCCCTCAAGACTGGAATTGGTTGCAATGATCACCTCATCCACATCCCCCTGCAGTCTCTGCATCAGTTCCTTCAGCTTTATGTCACCAGGTCCAATTCCCAGCATGGGAGAGATAGCCCCATGCAGAACATGGTAAACGCCATCAAATTTTCCTGTCTTTTCATAAGCAGCCAAGTCCCTGGTGTCTTCCACTACCATAATTACCTTGTGATTGCGTTTTTCGCTCTGGCAGATGGGACATTTCTCCTGATCCGTCAGGGTAAAGCATTCCTTGCAGTAACGTACATTGCGTTTTGCTTCTGTAATGGATAAAGCAAGACCTGCCACTTGTTCCTCCGGCATATTGATGATATGAAATGCCAGACGCTGTGCGGATTTACTGCCAATACCCGGAAGCCTGGACAGTTCTTCAATTAATCTGGTTATTTGACTGCTATAGTAATTCATAATTTGTCTCCTAATGAATCAAGCGGATATGCCTGCATATCCAGTTGATTCACAAATTCATGGTTGAAAAATGATTTTCTTTCAACCTTTAGAACGGAAAGCCTCCGCCTAAACCGCCAAGGCCGCCGGTCAGCTTCGCCATAGCAGAGCTGCTTTCTTCTTCCATCTGGCGGAACGCCTCATTCGTAGCAGCCATGATCAGGTCCTCAAGCATCTCGATATCGTCTGGATCCACAACTTCCTGGGATAATTTAACCGCAGTCACTTCCTTTTTTCCTGAAACAGTGACTGACACAGCTCCGCCGCCTGCTGCGGCTGTATATTCCTTTTCCTCCAGCGCCTTTGTTGTCTCTTCCATCTGCCGCTGCATCTTCTGAGCCTGCTTCATTAAATTATTCATATTGCCAGGCATTGCGCCTGGAAAACCGCCACGTTTTGCCATGGTGTGTATCCTCCTGCTATTTTTATGATTTTTTAATCTTCAATTGTTATATCCATTAAAATATTGGTTTTTAATTCTTCATCGCTGACATAAACGGTATCAAACCGTTCCTCTCCGCCCCGAAGCCTTGTCTTAAAGGTTATGGACTTCTGGTAATGGTCTTCCACATACCGCTCAATCTCTGAAACAGTTACCTCCCTGCTTCCGATCATGTAGTTGCTTTGATCGGAAAAGACTACGCAAAGACAGCTCTCTCCTGCGGGCTCTACAACCGTATCCCGGAAACTGGCCCGGATAGGTCCTCCTAATTCCCGAATGATCTTCCCCCATTCACTGCGGATCAGATTTAAATCCTCAAGCTGGCCTTTTGGTAAGGCCACCCGCTCTGCTGGGGTTAATTCGTGGACAGGGGCGTTTCCTTCCGCCGGTTTTGAGCCATCAGGGGAAGCATTTACCACGATACCGCTTTCCAGCTGCTTTTCTATATTGCTGATCCGCTGAAGTATGGAATCCAGATTCTGTTCCATCTGGGGGCGGGTCAGCTTGATTAAGGCAACTTCAATTAAGACCCGTTTCTGGAAAGCATAGCGAAGCTGATTGGACAGATCCGAAAACACCCGGATATACCTCAAAAGCGTATCATTGTCCGTAAGTTTGCTGTCCTCTTTTAACAGGTTCTGGCTCTCCGTTGACATATCAAGCAGATTTTCTGCATGATCAACGGATTTTAGTATTAAAAGGTTTCTTAAATACCAGATAAAATCAATAACGAACTGGCCCAGCTCTCTGCCCTGGATCACCATCTCCTCAAGGCAGGTAATACAGTCTTTTGTCCGGTTTTCCGCGATTGCGCGGAACATCGTTCCAAACACGGTGATGTCTACGGCTCCCAGGACATCCAGGACATTGTCGTAGGTGAGAAGCTCCCCGTAATGAAATGCAATGCACTGGTCCAAAAGGCTTAAGGCATCACGCAATGCGCCGTCAGCCGCCTTGGCGATATAGGTCAGGGCATGGTCTTCCACCTGGATATGCTCTGCAGCTGTCAGACCTTTTAAATGCTCTACAATGGTTTCCACCGTAATGCGCTTAAAATCATACCGCTGGCACCGTGACAGGACCGTTACCGGAATCTTCTGGACTTCCGTAGTTGCCAGAATAAATATAACATAGGATGGGGGTTCTTCCAATGTTTTTAACAGTGCATTAAATGCTCCTGTTGAAAGCATATGAACCTCATCGATGATATAAACCCGATATTTGCCTTCTGTGGGAGGATACTGGACTTCTTCCCTTATCTCCCTGATATTCTCCACGCCGTTATTTGACGCAGCGTCAATTTCAACCACATTAAGGGATGCGCCGGCTGCGATGTTCTTACAGGTCTGGCATTCCCCGCAGGGACTTCCGTCTGCCGGATGTTCACAATTAACCGCTTTTGCAAAAATCTTGGCAATACTGGTCTTACCGGTTCCTCTTGTTCCGCAGAACAGATATGCATGCCCGATACGTTCGGATACTATCTGGTTTTTTTAATGTTTGTACGATATGGTCCTGACCCTTTACATCCGAAAAGGAAGAAGGACGCCATTTCCGATACAATGCCGTATATGACATGCCTGTTAACTCCTTATTCGTCGCCGAAGCTGATGCCTATCATCTTGGCCTCCTTAACGATAGAGCTTTCCGGATCGACGGTTTTTAATTTTCCGGCTACATCGGCTAACGGGATCTTAACAATTTCATTGTTATTCACCGCTACCATGTATCCGTATTCTTTGTTATTTATGAGCTTTGCTGCCTCAGCCCCAAGGCGGGTGGAAAGCACTCTGTCAAAGGGGCATGGATCGCCGCCTCTCTGCATATGGCCTGGTACGGTAACCCGCACTTCTTGTCCGGTGCGCTCCGTGATCTGAGCCCCGATCTCATATGCCACAGAAGGGTAAACCACTCCATTTTTCTTCTTTTCTTTTAATTCTTTTTTCGTCAGGCAGGCATCTTCCTTGGAAATTGCCCCTTCCGCCACGGCCAGAATGGAAAACTTCTTGCCTTTTTGGGCCCTGCTCTTTAATGCCTTGACCACGATATCCAGATCATAGGGAATCTCCGGCAACAGGATGATGTCGGCTCCGCCGGCAAGTCCTGCATGGAGGGTAAGCCAGCCGACCTTGTGTCCCATGACTTCCACAATGAATACTCGTCCATGGGAAGCTGCTGTCGTATGGATGCAATCAATGGCATTGGTAGCCACATTGACTGCGCTCTGGAAACCAAAGGTAATATCGGTTCCCCACAAATCATTATCAATGGTCTTGGGAAGGGATACTACATTCAGTCCCTCTTCCCGAAGGAGATTGGCCGTTTTCTGGCTTCCATTGCCGCCTAATACCACCAGGCATTCCAATTTCAGCTTTTTATAGGTGTGTTTCATGGCTTCTACTTTATTAAGACCGTTCTCGTCAGGTGTCCTCATAAGTTTAAACGGCTGTCTGGATGTACCAAGGATTGTCCCGCCATTTGTCAGGATCCCGGAAAAGTCTTCCGGCTTCATGATACGGTACTCATCATAAATCAGCTTTGTAACCGTCTTCAAATCCAACAATCTCAATATCGCCGGGCATTCGGTACAGTGCCTTTGCTACGCCGCGCATGGTGGCATTCAGGCTCTGGCAGTCGCCTCCGCTTGTAAGCATTCCAATTCTTATCATGAAAGCACACCTCTTTTTTTTGATTAGATTTGTCTTTTGGAAATAGGTAGTATTATACCCATTTTATAATTATAATACAAAGGGGAATGTGGGGCAAGGGAAAACTTTATTTCATAAGAAATGTAAGAAAATATTAAAAATGGTAATTACTAATTGCAAAAGACACCGCAAAACAGTTTCCTGCTCTCCGGCGTCTGATAATTCTTTATATTTTAATCCGTGCGTCTCACTTTGAACCGCTATCACAGACGTTACCCTGGCAGTTAACTCGGTCCAGGCACCCTCACGGCACACAGAAGGTTTCACTTAGTGCTGCTGCATTCCTGCCCTGACACGGTTCATGAAGATCTGTTGCGTAAGACCCAAACGTCATCGCCACTTACCAGGGGCAGCCCTACAATAGACAGCCCTGGGTGAGACATCACCCCTGCTAGAGCGGATTGCAGGTACAGGGCACCGCTATCTCCCCGGCTGCACGGAAGCTTTATGACATAATTTAGTTTAATCGCACTTTAGTATACATGGAAAAGGGCGGATTGTCAAGGAGTTGAAGGGGATTTCTCTTCCAGTTTCTTCTTGTTCCTTTCCCTCAGCTCTTTAAAAAAATCTTTCATCATTTGAGAGCATTCTTCTCCCAAAACCCCTGTTTCTGTTTCAACCTGATGGTTAAAGCCTTCCTCATGAAGCATATCAAGCACGGATCCTGCACAGCCGGCCTTTTCATTCATGCAGCCGATGACCACCCTGGGGATCCTGGCCTGGACAATGGCTCCGGCACACATGGGGCAGGGCTCCAGGGTAACATACATGGTGCAGTTCTCAAGTCTCCAGTCCCCTATTTTTCTGCAGGCTTTGCGGATGGCGTTGATTTCTGCGTGGGATAGGACATTTTTATCAATGGTGCGGCGGTTATATCCGCGGGCAATGATCTTATCTTCATAAACAATGACGCAGCCTATGGGGACCTCGCCTATGGCGCCTGCCTTTTCAGCCTGCCTTATTGCTGTGCGCATATATTTCTCATCTGTTGTCATATTCATTCCTCTTTGATCGGCAATTTTATTGCCCACATTTTCCAGGCATATAGAAATGCATGCGGGGCGTTTCTATATTGGTTCTCATGCTTTTTAAGCATAATGATATACCCGCAGGATATTTAAATGTGGTATACTGTTATAGTATATCACGAAACAAAGGAATGGTGAAGGTATGAAACTATGCGGTCTTCAAAAAAACAACGCTTCTGGACTTTCCCGGCCACGTAGCAGCCACGATTTTTCTCGGCGGCTGCAATTTTCGCTGCCCCTTCTGCCATAACAGCGAACTCATCGGCAGCGAGGCAGAGTCCATGTTCAGTGAAGAGGAAATTTTAGGTTTTTTTAAATAAACGAAAAGGGATTTTAGAAGGAGTCTGCATTACAGGGGGAGAACCCACCCTGGCTGAGGATTTAGAACCCTTTATCCGGAAAATACGGGATCTGGGCTATCTCATTAAACTGGATACCAACGGCTATCGGCCGGAGGTCTTAAAAAGTCTTGTTTTAAAGGGACTTTTGGATTATGCAGCAATGGATATTAAAGCCGGCAGGGAAAATTATTCCAAGGCGGCGGGAGTAAAGGGTCTTAAGATAAAGGCCATTGAGGAAAGCGCTGCTTTTCTCCTTGATGGAACCCTTCCTTTTGAATTCCGCACAACGGCTGTAAAAGGGATTCACAGCCTCAGGGATTTTGCAGATATCGGGGAATGGCTGGCAGGTTGTCCCCATTATTATCTGCAAAACTATGCGGACTCGGACCAGGTCCTGTGTCCTGGCTATCAGTCCTTTTCCAAGGAAGAGCTGGATAAATTCTTAAACATCTTAAAACCCTTGATTCCCAATGCCATGCTTAGGGGGTTGAGGATTAATCAGGGTATGCCGATAGGGGGCTTAAATTAGCCCCCTAATTTTACATCGGTATACCAGAATCCAAACCGGCCGTCTTCCATTGGCTGCTCCTTGGACAGCACGAAATTCGGAAAACCGAACATGGAAGCCATATATCTCTCATTGCTGTAATAATGCCCTGGAATCCCCAGAAGGTAACGGGGCATCCCGCTTGGGTTCAATAGTTTTGCAAGGATTAAGTAACGGTAATTGTAGTATCCATGCAGAAGGAAGCTGTTATTGCCATACACCCAGGCGTCTCTTGGAAGAACACCGATATCCTGGGGCTTGATGGTCAGAATTTCACAGCCATCCTCATAATCAAATGCAAGAATCCTTGTATGTTCGCGTTTCAGCTTCTCCCAGATCAGATTATGGGTATTATCTTCCTGGATCTCATTTTGGCGCAGGCGCTCTAATTCTTCAGGATTTCCCAGCTGTGGCCGTACCTCCTGATTGCCCATGCTTTCTTTTATCACAGCATCGGTCCGGTAACAAACGGTTTCACCAATCTCATCCTGGCCGCTGCAGGGATAAGGCTCACTGAATACTGCTTCCCTTTCCTGTACATCGACGGAAGCCCCAGCCTCTTGCTCAATTTCTTTCTCCTGCATTTCACTGGGTGTGTCTTCCTGTCCGTCATTTTCCCAATCTCCGTATGCTGGCTCTGCCGCAGACTGCATGGCACTCTGCTGGACTTCCGGCTCCCCGGCTCCCGTCAACTCTCCAATTGATTCCTCGGCTTCTGCCTGCTCCAGGCCCGGCTCTTCCATGTACTGTACGTCTTCTTCCGATTCCTCTGCGTACTGCACGCCGTCTTCGTCCGCTGTTGCCTCATCAGACATGGCCTCTTGTTCACCATCTTTTGATTCCGCATTTAAAAGTTCTCCGCCGTCAGGTACGGCAAAATCCATATCCCCATCAACTGGATCCTGATCTTCCTCCTCCAGATTCTCTGCCTGCAGGTCCTCCTCTTCCGGCAGTTCCTGTTCCCCGGCCTCCGGAATCTCCTCTTCAACCGTCCGGTCATTGGAGGAAGCTTCAATCTTTTCGTCCTCCGGTGAAATCTCTGCCTGGGAAGTCTCCTGGAGTTCATCTGACTCCAGCGGGAATTCTTCTGCGATTTCACGCACCGCCCGTTTTATCTGTTCTTCTGAAATAACAGCCTGTTCCTTCTGCGAAACAACCTTGGCCGAACTCTCCAGATCGACTTCTGCCGCATGGGCAACGGCATCTTCCCAAATGGTCGTATAGGAACGCCATGTATTTTTCACATCATGGATGGTCAGTCCATAGCACTGATCCATGTTAATTCCGGAGTGCTCTATATCACTTGCCGATACCACAGTCCTGAATTCACCGGAACCGCCGCGTATAAAAATATTGCCCAGGAGTATTTCCTGGTCGGCGGCTAATAAGTATACTCCAATATCATTGCCGCCCACATATATCCTTTTGACACTGACCGTAATTTTGCATTGGACCCCTCTCGTCTCTATCTTGGCAAATCCAATGTTTTTTCCTTTGACTGCGCCTTCATAGGCATAAATATATGAGATTAGTCTTCGATAATTAGGCATGCCATCACTCCTTTATAATTATTTTATGCAAAATGCCATTGCATCTATGACACAAAAATGTTATCCTTATGAAAAGAATGTATAAAATTTTTTTTCAACGTATGGAGGGATAGAGAAATGAAGCTTTATCGCGCGAAGGACTACAATGATATGAGCCGTAAGGCCGCTAATATTATATCTGCTCAGATTATTATGAAACCGAACTGCGTTCTGGGACTGGCTACCGGTTCCTCTCCCGTCGGCACCTATAAACAGTTAATCGAGTGGTTCAACAAAGGGGATCTGGATTTTTCCCAGGTAAAGACTGCGAATCTGGATGAATACAAGGGACTTACCAGGAATAATGACCAGAGCTATTATTATTTTATGCGTGAGAATCTGTTCCGCCATGTGAACATTGACGAAGCAAATACAAATATACCAAATGGTATGGAACCTGATGCCAATAAAGAGGCTGCCCGCTATGAGGAAGTAATTAAAGGCCTTGGCGGTGTTGACTTACAGCTCTTAGGACTTGGGCACAACGGTCACATTGGCTTTAACGAACCTTCTGACATCTTCCCAAAGGACACCCACATTGTGGACCTTCAGGAAAGCACCATCGAAGCCAACAAGCGTTTCTTCGCATCAATTGACGAAGTTCCGCGCCAGGCTTATACCATGGGAATCGGCACCATTATGAGAGCCAGAAAGATCCTGCTGATTATCAGCGGAGCAGATAAAGCGGACATCCTTTATGATGTAATCTGCGGACCGGTTACTTCCCGTGTTCCTGCATCTATTTTGCAGCTTCATCCGGATGTTACCATAGTTGCAGACGAAGCAGCTCTTTCCAGGATGGAAAACATTTAAACCAAGACTTATATTTTTCCAATGACATATTATATGACAATAACTGCCCGGCTGCTTTTGCGCCGGGCTTTTTTATGCCTATTTTCAGAGCAGACATTCTCAATGAGCAAAACCGGAGCTTCTCATTTCTGAAGTTTTCTGAGGGCATATTTTTCCTTAGGATGGCTGGGAAATTAACGGTTGGAATTTTTCTGGAAATGGTGTAGAATGAGTGTAAAATGCAAGATAAGGAGACGATAAATATGGCATATACATTTACAAAAGATTTAGAAACCGGCAACCCCTTAATTGATTCCGAGCATCGCCAGCTGATTGATGCAGTCAATAACCTGCTTGCCGCCTGCTCTACAGGGAAAGGCCGTGCAGAACTGGCTAATACTGCCAAATTTCTGCAGGACTATACTGCAAAACATTTCGGCGATGAGGAAAAGCTCCAGCTGCAGAATCAGTATCCAGATTATGTAAACCACAGGCGTTACCATGAAGAGTTCAAAAAAAGTGGTGGCAGGAATCTGTGCTAAGCTGGACAAGGACGGTCCGACCATCGCCCTTGTTGGTGAGGTCAACAGCGCCATTGGGGGCTGGCTGATCAACCACATCAAGAAAGAGGATGTCAAGGTGGCCGCCCATATTAAAAGCAGGTCTTAGTTTTCCAGAGTAAAATGCATCTCATTGAACCGATATTTTGACAGAACAGGCTGGGAAACAAAAGCAACGCTCCGGCAGAAGGAAGGAACATGATTATGAAAGATCCAAATTGCGCATACTGTAGGAAGGGAGAGCTTGTTGCAAAATTCGGCTATCCCATTTGCGAAATGGAGACAGGATTTTTATATTTATTTAAAGAGCAGAGTAAAAGGGGCAGAGTTATTCTGGCTTATAAAGACCATGTCAGCGAGCTGGTGGATATTAAAGCTGAAGAAAGAAATGCTTTTTTTTGCTGATGTAGCCAGGGTTTCTAAGGCTGTCCATAAAGTATTTAACCCGGATAAGGTAAATTACGGCGCTTACGGCGATACCGGCTGTCACCTTCATATGCACATCGTTCCAAAATACAACGGCGGGGACGAATGGGGCAGTACCTTTGCCATGAATCCTGACAAGGTATATCTGACGGATAAAGAATATGAGGAAATGGCGGCTGCCATCCGTGCAGCATTATAAATAAAGAAAAAAACACTCATGAGGAGGATGTCGGATCATGTTAGATGAAATCAGAACACAGGCCACAATGGCTGCAAAAGAGCTGCTGGAAGCGGCACATTTAAATGAGAAGGACTTAGTCGTGATCGGTTGCTCCTCCAGTGAAATATCCGACCACAGGATCGGTTCCCATTCCAGCGAGGAAATCGGACAGACCGTCTTTTCCGCCATTTATGAGGTTTTTAACCAACAGGGGATTTACGTTGCAGCCCAGTGCTGTGAGCATTTAAACCGGGCCTTGATCCTGGAAAAGGAGGCCGCCATGCGATATGGCTACGAGCCGGTCAATGTGGTGCCCCAGGTAAAAGCCGGCAGCTCCCTTGCCACTGCAGCTTACCAGACCCTGCAGTCTCCGGTGGCGGTAGAATCAATAAAGGCCCATGCCGGAATAGATATCGGCGATACCTTAATCGGCATGCACTTAAAGGCCGTGGCCGTTCCGGTCCGGATAAAGACCAGGTACATCGGCGCTGCCCATGTGGTCACTGCCCGTACCAGGCCAAAGTATATTGGCGGAGCCCGTGCCTGCTATAACGATTCCCTGGGATAAGCAGGGGATTCAATACCAGGAGTATGGGACGGAAGCCTGCATAACCTTGGCACCGCGCAAAAAAGCGCGCCTTGAAACTGTTTATACAGTTCATCAAGACGCGCCTTTTTTATGCTATTTTTTTAAACTATTTTATGACGGTTCCTTTGGTTCCAGCCATTATTCCATGGTAGCATGTGTAAAGAACCAGAAGCCGTATGGAGAGTGCCATGTGCCCTTTAATTCAGGCTTCTGCAGATAGAAATCGCTGGAGTATACAAGCGGAGCAACCGCTGAGTCTTCCATGATCATCTTTTCTGCTGCATGAAGCTTCTCATAATGCTCTGTCTTATCAGACGTATCACGGGCCTGTTTTAATAAGTTGTCCACCTCAGGATTGGAATACTTTCCATCGTTGTTTCCGCTTTCCGTGGTGAATAAGTTAAGCATATTGGAAGGATCGTCATAGTCGTATACCCAGCCGCCGCGGGCAATCTCGAAGTCACCGGCCCGGCGGGTTGGTGCGAAGGTAGACCATTCAACAATCTTAATATCCATTCTAATGCCCAGCTCGCTCCATGCACTCTGTAAATATTCTGCAATCGGCTTATTGTAACCGGCTTCGTTGGTCATATATTCGATCACCGGGAAGCCTTCTCCGTTTGGATAGCCTGCTTCTGCCAGGAGTTCTTTTGCCTTATTAAGATCTTCTTCATAATTGCTTACGTTAAAGTAATCACCGCCGTTATTTTTTCTGGTGACTTCTTCGAAGGAAGAACCGCTTTCCGCATCAGAAATACCAGGGCCTACAAAATTGGTAGCCGGTATAACAGTTCCTGCCATTACGGTATTGGCAATGTACTCACGGTCAGCTGCAAGGTTTAATGCACGGCGTACCAGCACATTGTCAAAGGGCGCCTTTTTAACGTTGAAAATCGTATAGGAAGTAGCCATACGTGGTTCCAGGTGATAATCCGGCCTGCCCTGAAGGCTTGGGATCTCATCAGTAGGAATCTCCTTGATCATGGAAACTTCACCAGTCTGATAAGCGCTGTAAGCCGCATTGGCATCTTCCATAAGAACGAATTTTAAGGTATTTAAGGTTACAGTATCTGCATTCCAGTAATTTTCATTCTTAGCAAAGGTAATATGGGAACCTGGTACCCATTCGATCATTTTTAACGGTCCGTTGGATATATAGGTATCAGGAGTTAAAGACCACTGGTCTCCCTTTGCCTCAACTATATCCTTTTTTTACAGGGGCCATGCTGGCATGGGTAACAATTTTATCAAAATACACACAGGGAGAAGCCAGTTCCACTACAATGGTTTTGGCATCAGGTGCGGATACTGCCAGTGCATCAACGTTTCCTGCTGCTGCCTCCTGATATCCTTTTACCATGGAAAGCATGTCTGCTCCATAAGGAGCTGCTGTCCCAGGATCTGCAAGACGCTTCCAGGAATATACGAAGTCTTCTGCTGTAAGCTCAGAGCCGTCGCTCCATTTCAAACCATCGCGTAAATGAAATGTATAGGTAAGCCCGTCATCACTCACATCATAGGTCTCTGCCTGTCCGGGAATAATATTATTATCCTTATCAAAGGTTAAAAGTGTCTCAAATGCGTGCAGGATCATATTAGCTGCGTCAATTGACGAATTTAAGGCCGGGTCAATGGTTTCCGGATCAGGACCGATCTGTACTGCCAGATCAAGACCTCCTGCAGTATTTCCTGCTGCTTCTGTTTTTTTGTGTTTCGCTGCCGGCTGTACCGGATTTGCCGGAACCGCCGCATGCTGTCAGGACCATCCCTGAAGCAAGGACTGCCGCTAGTACAAGCGCCATTTTCTTCATAACTGTTCCTCCATATCTGCTTTTTCTTGCGTCCGTCCTTCACAGACAACGCAAGTTTTAGCATACCACAGAAAGAAGGTTCTTGCAACGTGAAATTTTATGACACCCGCGTGTTACCGTGGTAAATCGATAAAGGGCCAGACATTTCCAGGTAGGGAAATGTCTGGCCCAAGAAGACATTTTTGTATTTTATCAGCGGTATGAGGTCTGCGCTGCCTTCATTAGAACCTTTGGATCCTTCACATAAGGAGTCACCGGACAAATCTTTTTATTTACTCCCATCAGCGTGTAAACAGCGATTCTGGCTGCCCGGACTGAATATTCCTCGGTAAATACCATGTCGTCCGGAATCTCCACAAACTGGCTTACCATGGCGAAATTGGTAGAGCCGGCAGGAACCACCTTCGGGCGGTCAGTCATTTTGCGGGGCTGGAACTGGGCATCAACATAAGGCATCATGCAGGGAATGACATTGACCACATCTGCCAGGATCTCATCCTTGCGGTTTTCCATGTGAAGATGATGGAGAAGTTCAATAAGCATTTCTTCACCGGTACAATCCTTCATGGGTTTCTTTACGAAATCCCCTTCCCGGTCCGTATAAAGCCCATATCCCCAGAAGATCGTCTGTCCATAGGCTGATTGATAAAGTGAGGCTGGGCAGCTACAACAATGCTCATCAGCCAGTTTGAATCCTTAAAGGTCATAAGGCTCCGCTTCCAGGCACATTGCCGGAGTAGTCCTCAATCATTTTAAGAAGCTTATTTCCGCGGCTTGTTACGGTAAAGCTTTCCCAGTTGGTCTCATGAACATCACCAAAGAACGGGTAAGGATTTCCAAGACCAGGCTTCTTTGCAGATACCTTTGTCCATAATTCCCCGGATATTGGCCTTAAAACAGGCTCCGGAGCCGGAGTATGCAGATCTCCAAGGGTTGCGCTGTCGGTCATGCAGGCATTGGTCATAATGCAGATATCGCCATCCTGAAGCTCAATCTGCCTGTCTATGCCGTTATCCTTTAAATAAAGCACCTTAACAGTAATCCCTTCTTCATCTGCAAAGTCAATATCAGTAACCGTACAGTTTTCTGCAAAAACAACTCCCTGCTTTCTTAAATAGTCCTCCAGAGGGCGGATGACGCTGTCATACTGGTTTAACGAAGTTCTTGTTACCCCTTCCAAAGTTTCAATCCTGGAAAACTCCAGAATCATCCGGCGCATGTAGCGGCGGAATTCAAATAAGCTGCTCCATTTCTGGAATGCAAAGGTGGTCTGCCACATATACCAGAAATTCGTTGTAAAGAAATGGGGCATGTCAGCGAACCATTCCTCAATGGTCATATCATCCAGCTTTTCTTCCGAAGTATTCATAAGCTTTAACAGCGCCATGCGCTCCTTCTGGGTAAATCCCATGCTCTTCACATCAAGAATGGTTCCATCCTTGTCCACCAGCCTGGCCTTTGCATGGGTTGGATGGGCATGATCAAAGCTTAATATCTCTTCGGTAACGCTCCGGGATGGGTTATTTAAAGAAGGAATGGAACGGAACAGTTCCCAGAAGTTTTCGTATGTCTCTTCATTCAGCATACGTCCTCCCCGGCATACAAAGCCTTTTTCCGGGGTTCCGATGCCATCATTGCTTCCTCCCAGAATATGCATCCCTTCAAAAATCGTGATCTGGTCTCCTGGCATGTTACAGTCGCGTATGAGGTAAGCCGCTCCTGCCATGCTTCCCAGACCGCCGCCTACAAAATACGCTTTTCCCGGGGTCTGGCCGTTTTCCTTATGTCTCATGACTTCTTCATTTTTTTAAATCCATCTGTTTTTTTGAATAATCATAGGCTTTTTTTTGCGGCTACTCCTGCCGCAGTTGCCGCAGCTCCCCATGCAAGCACTTTTCCGAAATTATTTTTTTCCTTTCATATGCAACGCTCCATTCTATGAATTGTAATGACTACTGATACGCTTATATTATCATACTTCATTTTATCCGTCACCATACATGGTTTTTTAGTTGTATAAAAAAACGACATCAGGAAAATGATGTCGTAAAACCAGACAGTTTTCGAATTTTGTCTATAGAAGATTTTTTTACCTTCTTTTAAAATAGATATAATGAAAAAGGAGGACTTTTTATGTCGACCACTATACACCAACATATCCGGGAGTCCGTCCTGAAAACGGCGCTTTTCCACCAATTAAAAAATGGGCAGAAATCGCCGGAGCGAACCGCCCGGAATTTAGAAGAGCTGCTGGATAAATTCAGTCCAATATCCGCAGAGCTTTTTTCCTATTCTGATCTGGTTGCGCTCATTAAAAACTGTTCCAGAGAAGAGTGCCTGGATATCATCATGCATAAGCTTTCTTAAAGCTCCGCCTGGCTTCGGAGATAACCAGCCCGCTCCGTAGCCCTGGCCAGGCTTTTTAAACGATCAGCCACAAGCCGGGGTTCCATCTTCATTCCCTTCTCCACCCAGTCAACGATAATCCCACAGATGCCATATGCATAAAATTCTGCGTCAAAATCCATCTCCTCCATGGTGAGCTTCTTCTTTTCATCCAGCTTTAAAATCGCTTCGGAAAACAGAGCCTTTGCCATCTCAAACAGATAGCTCTCAAAGGTATGTTCCTGTTCTTTGATGGTATTGATATAAAAGGCTTTTTCCTCTTTCATATTCTGAAGCAGTTCATAAATCTTCTGGTTCCAGTTCTCAAGGGTAATGTCTTCTGCTATTTTGGCAAAATTCTCATTATAATAGATCCAGCTTAAAAGTTCATATTTATCCTGAAAATGATAATAGAAGGTCTGCCGGTTTAACCCCCATACGGATGTGATATTTGTTATGGATATCTTATCAAAGGGTTTTTCCCTGCATACCTGTTTTAAGGCTTCCGCTATTGCACGTTTTGTAATCAGCGAATCCGACATAATCCCTCCTGGTTTATTATCTTTTCATTCCTGTAAAATAGTTGCTAAGGGAAGCAAACTGCTCTAAAGTCAATGCTTCTCCCCGCACCGATGGCCCAAGTCCCAGGCTTTTCACTGCCTCCGAGATTTCTTCCTTTGTAAAGGGAACCTCCGGCGAATTGTTCAGTCCGTTTTGAAGGGTCTTTCTTCTCTGGTTAAAGGAAGCACGGATCAGACGGAACATAAGCCTGTATCCTCTGCCTTTACCGGCGGCTCCTTGTGGCGGGTCAGGCGGATTACCGCGGACCCCACATTCGGCCGGGGCATAAAGCAGTTAGGCGGGACGTTTGCCACAATATAGGGCTTTGCATAATACTGGACAGCCAATGAAAGAGCGCCGTAATCCTTGGAACCAGGCCCTACCTGCATGCGGTCTGCCACTTCCTTCTGAACCATGACCGTGACATTGTCTATTGGCACCATGTTTTCAAAAAGGCCCATAATAATAGGAGTTGTGATGTAATAGGGCAGATTTGCAACTACCTTGATCGGACGTCCGTCGTTATACTGTTTTGTTATCTGGTTGATGTCAACCTTAAGAATATCATCATGGATAACGGTCACATTCTCATAGTCTGCCAGGGTCTCTTTGAGAATGGGAATCAGGTTTGAATCGATCTCCACTGCCACCACATGTCTGGCGTTTTCTGCCAGGTACTGGGTCATCGTGCCGATCCCCGGCCCGATTTCCAGAACACAGTCCTCCTTTGTTACACCTGCTGCAGCTATGATCTTATCTAATACGTGGGTGTCTATTAAAAAAATTCTGTCCAAATTTCTTCTGGAAGGCAAATTCGTATTTCTGAATGATCTCGATTGTTTTTTTGGGGATTACCTAATTTATTTTGCATATAGTTTTTTTCCATTCATTTTTTTATTAATTTATGGTATCTTATTATGATCTAAAAGTCAATGATTTATAGACAGGCTCAAAATGCCTGATCTTATATAGGTAATTTACTTCCCAGTAATTCCTTCCGGCACTCAGAACATTTGTTCGCACAATCTTCTTTATTGTCCGCTGTGCCGTTAATAGCGCAGTAAGAAACAGGATAGTCAACATTATTATTCAGCCCTGAGCCAGCAGCGTTACTATGTAAAGAAAAAGGCCCAGGATCACCCAGGCCCAAAAGTTGTGATATCGCAACAACTATTCAGTTTTTCTAGACTGCTTAATAATCTGATCTACATATGTACTCAATCCGGCAACCAGAACACCCTGGGTAATTGCCGTAAACACCGCCATAGCAATTTCCTGCCCGGTCTGGCAGCTACTTGTTCCCAACACGTATATACCGCACAACACAATGCCCACAGCCCCATTGATAAGAGGGATATACTTATCCTTGATGGTCTGGCTCTTTTTAATCGCCTGCCCTAAAAAATACAGAACTACTGCCACCACGATCAGTTCCGGTTTGACATAATTCATAATCTGTTCCATAATTAATCCTCTCTTTCTTCCGGTTTCTCCGGCATGGATAATAAATTGTCTTTAAGTCTCGTTGCTGCATGATTCCCACCCAGATCATGATAGGCATCATACATCCGCTTTACATTCTCTTTGGCATAAATGGGACAAAATCTCTTAGCAAGCCTTCGGTACCCCCAGCCCAATAAAGCGGATATAATTAAAAATAACCATTCCACCCGCTGCCTGTCCATATACTCTATGATTTCTAACAAAGGACCATACCTCATTCTTTCTCTTTTTCATACTCTTTCCCGGTAATATCCAGATATTCTTTTTCAGTGATCCTTCGGCCTGCGGCATTATACACCCATTGTATTGACCATAGTTTTACTTTGTAAAAGCTTTTTACCATTTCAAACTTACTCATGATTTCATGCCCCCTCTATGTCAACATCGGACATCTCGGATAGATACGCCACTTCAGCATTCTCTGCCCTGGTACCTCTCTCAGTTTCGGATCCGGGCATAGGCTTATATAACCCTGAAAAGAAATCTGAGGTTAACAGTTCTAAAACAAACGCAATATAATGTAGTGCAAATAAAATTAAGGAGAATGTTAATGTATAATGATCTATATTGTCAACCGGGGTATCAAAATACAACAGAGCAAATTCCAATTTCATTATCCAAATCTCTTCAGGGAAAATATTTCGTAGGGTTGAGCCGCGAAGAATTTGGCTCCGGCAAATATGCATGGGCTGGCCTTTTTAATCCCAAATGTTCCGGCGTATTGCTTTTCGTAAATGTTTTTACGGTAGGTAACGTTACTGAAATCCCTTTTTCTTTTCAGGTTTGGCTGAATACAACAGTTTCAGGTACAGCGAAGCTAACTGATATGCAAAGCTCCGCAAACACTGCAATACAGCCTGTTCCAAAACCAAATGTTCAGTTTTTATATGCAGATAATGTAGACACAGAGCCTACGGGAGGAACGTTAATATTTGGTCGCCGTTGTCCAGCTGAAACGACAATCGTATCGGAAGAGGACGGAAAATTCATTTGTCCGCCAGGAGGGAATTTCCTGATAAATTGTCTTCCTCCGGAAACAAGTGATGAAAAAATATTGGGCCGCATTGCATTTGGCTGGTGGGAAGAGCCTTATTAATAGCATCTGCTGAATGAGGTCGCCGCAAAATGGAAAACTTCAGAATCACTAATAGCTACCCCCTGCAAGCATTTGTGGCTTTTAACACGATCATGCCACAGTTTGCAGGGGCATCATCGTATTGTCCACCATTTTACGACAGCCCATCCCAAATGCAGAGTCTAGGCCGGTTACATAATGTACACAGCAAAAGCACCTTGCATAATGGTAATAACCAAAGCAAAACGTCTGGATCTTACTGTGACCTGTAAGGCTGCAAGTAAGCTCTTTCTTCTGCTCCTTATCTGTAACTCCTCACACATCTGATTTTTCAATCAATTCCTTTTCGCTCTGAATTTCTAATCTTGCAATCTTTTTTCCTCTGATACTAATTTACGTAGCAGGCACCATCGCTGATGCCCTCTATCCTGGCTTGCCTCTGACTCCAGCTCCACCGGCTCAAAGTTCTTACACAACGTTTCCATCCTCGTTTCTGGCAATAAAAAAAACTACCAGCTTAATACTGATAGTTAAAGGTTTTCTTTGCATATTCAATTTTATCGGCTTCACATTATGCTCATAATCTCTGCTATAAATTATAGCTGTTTCTTTAATGTATAAAGTCTGATATCATCGGGAAAACCGTTGACTTCTCCACAAATAACATATCCTTGCTTTTGATAAAAAATGGGGCTTAAAAAGAGGATGTTGGAGAACATTCACAATGTATATAATATAATCACTTTGGAAGAGTGTACCGCAGCAAAATGTAATAGGGATTTCCCAGTGTCGCCCTGAATGTCCTCCGTTTCCTTTTATAGCTGTTCCGAAAGCCTGTATAGCCTTTTGGCATTCTGATTGGTGATTTCAATGACCTTTTCTTCTGGGATTCCCTTAATGGCACTGATTTCCTGCACCACATAGGGAAGATTTAAGGAAGAATTGCGCTTTCCCCTGTTGGGTGCGGGAGCCAGATAAGGGCAGTCTGTTTCCAGTACCAGCTGTTCCATTGGCATATATTCCACCACTTCTTTAAGCTTTTTAGCATTCTTAAAGGTAAGGACACCTCCGATCCCCAGATAGTATCCCATATTTAAGTATTCCCTGGCGATCTCCTTTCCATAAGAAAAGCAGTGAATCACGCCTCCAATGTCCTTTGCCCCCTCTGTCTTCATGATATCTAAGGTGTCCTTTGCCGCATCCCGGCTATGGATGACCACAGGAAGCTTTACTTCCTTTGCCAGGTTCAGCTGGCGGATAAACCACTTTTTCTGGGTATCATGATCCGGCTCGTCCCAGTAATAGTCAAGGCCGATCTCACCGATTGCCACGATTTTTTTATGGGCAGACCGTTCCTTCAGCCAGGTTATATCTTCCTCGTTCATCTCACCGGTTTCATTGGGATGAACACCGATCGCTCCATATACATATGGATATTTCTCCGCCAGTTCCAGGGTGTTCCTGGAAGTTTCCATGCTGGCGCCTATATTGGTAACAGCCTCAATTCCATGGTCAAAAAGGCTTGTCAGCAGTTCCTCTCTGTCTTCATTAAATGCCTCATCATCATAATGGGCGTGTGTATCAAAAATCATAGGAATCTCCTTTAACGAGCAGGTCCCTTCATCCATGAAGGTGCCTTTCTTACTTTATAATAATCAAACGCAGGATATAAAGCAAAACTAAGTGAACAGGATAAAACCAGTAAAAAAAGGTATTTTAAATTCCCTTTTCCTCTGGCTCCGCTGTACATGCTGATAGGGATGAAGCAAGGATGGCCGACCCAAAATAGCTAAGGCTCTCACCGGCTGCAGGATACCTGCACAAATGGTCTGGGTTTTCCTATCTTTATGAAAAACATAAAATAGCAGGATCATGACAATCCCTATGATATCATAATCACATTTCAAAAAAACAGCCGCGCCGCATCCGGCTAAAAATACCAGGGTCTGCCTGATTGGGTTCCCCAAAGCCTTATCATACCAGTAAAGGACACACAGACCAATGAACAGGGTAAAATATACATTTTGATAGTCTGGATAAAACCATTGGTCAAAGATTGCCAGGTCAAAGGGAATCTCGGATATAAGGGCGAATAAAAAAAGCCTGGCTCCATATTTTTTTAATATCCCTGGTATGAAAAAATCCTTCTACCAGCAGAAAGCAAAAAATAGGAAATGCAACTCTTCCAATGGTTCTAAGCACCAGGTCAGCCGTGTTCCACAGGTTTCCTCCCTGCAAGCCCAAAAGCTCCCAGGCAGGAGGGTTGTCCTGATTTTTTTAAAATACCGTTTTCAACAACAGCCACGCCTATATGGTCTATGAGCATGGTAACAATGGCGATCATCTTTAAAGTATTTCCTGTTATTCCTTTTGTACGGGTACTGATTGACTCCTTCATGGAATCTTCCTCCTTAAAACAACAAGGCCGGATCAAGTTACCCGGCCTTTCGCTGTTTTCTATCAAGTATCCCCAGACATTCCCTTTTAATTAGCAGATTTCTGCTCCTGCCGGCATTGCTTTCTCCGGAACCATAAGGGATAAATTGCCTTCTGCATCCTCCGCGCAGAGAAGCATGCCTTCAGACAGGACTCCAGCCAGTTTTGCTGGTTTTAAGTTTACCACAACCATCACCTTTTTGCCAACCATTTCTTCCGGTGAATAGTGGGCTTTGATTCCGCTGACAATCTGCTTTACCTGGCTTCCGATCTTCACCTGGGAGCACAGAAGCTTCTTTGACTTTGGAACGGCCTCACAGGCAATGATCTGGCCTACCTGGAACTGCAGCTTGGCAAAATCGTCGTATTCGATCTCTGCTTTGGCTTCTATATCAATCACAGCAGAACCATCTTCTTTGGCAGTTTCCCTGGATTCTTCCTCCTTCGGTCCATACATGGCTTCCACCTTCTCCATAACTTCCTTAATATCCATACGTGCAAACAGGATCTCCGGCTTATCAGTCACCTTATTTCCAGAGGGATATACACCGAATTCATTCATCTGGGACAGCTCTCTCCTTGAAGTATTAAGCTGGTTAAGAATCCTTTTGGAAGTATCCGGCATAAAGGAATCAAGGAGGGAGGCTCCGATGGCAATGGCTTCCGTCAGATTATAAAGAACGGTTTCCAGCCTGCCCTTTGAGGCTTCATCCTTTGCAAGGGTCCATGGAGCAGTTTCATCAATGTATTTGTTGCTCCTTCTGAAAATATTAAAGATTGCCGTCATTGCATCAGCAACGCGGAGCTTCTCCATCTTCTCCTGAACCTTTTTCACTTCTTCTAACACCACTGCCTTAAGATCCTCATCAACAGCCTCTGCTGCATTTCCGTCAGACACGATGCCGCCAAAGTATTTATTGGACATGGAAATGGTACGGTTCACCAGATTACCCAGGATATTAGCCAGGTCGGAGTTCATGCGCTCAACCATAAGCTCCCAGGAAATGACCCCGTCATTATCAAATGGCATTTCATGAAGGACGAAATAGCGGACTGCATCCACACCGAAGAAATCCACCAGGGTATCCGCATAGAGGACATTTCCCTTGGATTTACTCATCTTGCCGTCTCCCTGAAGCAGCCATGGATGGCCAAATACCTGCTTTGGCAGAGGAATATCAAGGGCCATAAGGAAAATAGGCCAGTAAATTGTATGGAACCGGATAATATCCTTACCGATCAGGTGAAGGTCTGCCGGCCATAATTTGGCAAACTGGTCACTGCTTTTTCCGTCACAGTCATAGCCGATTCCTGTAATATAGTTGGTCAGCGCATCAAGCCAGACATAGGTGACGTGCTTCGGGTCAAAGGACACTGGAATTCCCCATTTAAAAGTAGTCCTGGATACGCAAAGATCCTGAAGTCCTGGAAGGAGGAAATTGTTCATCATCTCATTTTTTTCTGGACACAGGCTGGATAAAATCCGGGTTCTCATTGATGTGTTTTATTAAACGGTCCGCATATTTGCTCATGCGGAAGAAATATGCCTCTTCTTTTGCCGGCTTCACTTCACGTCCGCAATCCGGACATTTGCCGTCTACAAGCTGGGATTCTGTAAAAAAAGGATTCACAGGGCGTGCAGTATAAGCCTTCGTAATGTCCCTTATAGATATCTCCCTGGTCATAGAGCTTCTTAAAGATCTTCTGAACCTGCTCCTCATGCTCCTTGTCTGTGGTTCGGATGAATTTATCGTAAGAGGTATTCATCAAATCCCAGATATTCTTAATTTCACCGGCAGCCCTGTCTACGAACTCCTTAGGCGTGATTCCTGCTGCCTCTGCCTTTTCCTCAATCTTCTGGCCATGCTCATCGGTTCCTGTCTGGAAAAATACGTCATAGCCTCTGCTCTCTTATAACGGGCGATGGAATCTGCTAATATTGCTTCATAGGTATTGCCGATATGTGGCTTTCCTGATGCATAGGCAATAGCCGTGGTGATATAATATGGTTTTTTGTTAGAGTCTTTACACATTCTGATTTCCTCCTGTTTATAAAATGGGATGAGCAAAGGGTTTCTTCCCTTTCTGCAAAGAAAAACCCGTCTTAAAATATCCTTTCGGAAATTTAAAGACGGGGAACTATCCCGTGTTACCACTTTAATTTATCCGTACCTTACAGTACGGACCTTACCGGCTGCGTTTGTTTCATAAAATCAGCTTAAGACCTTATGGTTACTTAATAACAGTCTGACACGATAACGGGTGTAACCGTCGAAATTTAAAGGCGCACTTCGCCAATTCAATTCCGCTGCTCCAAGGCCATATTGGGAAATACGCTCAAGCTTCCTTTTCAGCTTCCGGAAGTCTCTGCACATGAGGTTGATTTCTTACTCTTCTTTTCTCAGCATTCTCATATAAATAGATTGTCGGTAACCATAGTTTAATGGTTTCAGTAAGGTTTGTCAAGCGGGTAAGCTAGTACATCAGTGCTTTTGTCATGACTTTTTTTAATATCATCATATAAATAATAATAGTGAATCACGGAGGAATCATATATGAAGAACATCGTTTTGAAACAGGGCCGCCGTTTTCTTTCCATCATACTGGCTGTTTCCCTGCTTTGTGCCTGTGCACCTACCAATAAATCGCCTGCAACGTCTTCATGGAGCGGGTACGAACAATACCATGCCAGGGATTTATCCGCTCAAAACAAGTTTGATCAATTTACAAATGACCTGTTTCGTGACGAGATCAGTGAATCCGGAATCAGCTTTCATTTCAGCATTGCAGATCCGGCTTCCCGGGGACTTGACACCGTTCCTTTGACCCTGGGGGATTTTTCTCTGGAAAAAATGAAACAGGGAACAAAAGAACTATTGGATTTAAAAAAAGAATCTGGATGGTTTTAACCCCCGTCAGTTGACCGACGAACAGAAGCTTACCTGGCAGATTCTCCGCTCCTACATAGAAACAGAACTAAGCTCCGACGGCCTGGAGCTTTACGCCCAGCCTTTAACAACCACCATCGGAATCCAGGCACAGCTTCCCATTCTGTTCTCAGAATATGCCTTTTATACCCGGGATGATGTGGACCACTATCTTGCACTGCTTTCTACCATTGATGATTATTATGGGCAGATCCTGGAGTTTGAAAAGCAAAAATCAGAAGCAGGCCTGTTTATGTCTGACGCTTCCGCAGACCATTTATTAAAGTCCTGCGAGGCATATTTGATCCAGCCTGACCACAGCTTCCTTGCAGACACCTTCAATACCCGGGTGGATGCCCTTACGGACTTAACCGATGAAGAAAAAGCTTCCTATAAAGAAAAGAATCTAAAAGTACTGGAAGAGCATTTTATACCTGCCTATAAAAATCTTGTCAACGGCATCACCGCCCTTATGGGGACCGGGACCAATGACAAGGGCTTATCCTGGTATCCCAAGGGAAAGGAATACTTTGAATACCTGGTCCATTCCAACACCGGAACCTCCTATGATTCCATCCGAAGCCTGACAAAGGCAATTGAAAAACAGTTAAACTCCGATATCCAGGCCATAGGACAGATTACAAAGGAACATCCGGAAGTGCTGGATCACCTTGAGAACTATTCCTTTCATTATACCAAGCCGGAAGAGATCCTGGAATCCTTAAAATCCCAGATCTCAAAGGATTTTCCTGAACTTCCGCCCTGCAACTATACGGTAAAATACGTTCCCAGTTCCCTGGAGGCCTCTTTAAGCCCCGCCTTTTACCTGGTTCCTCCTCTGGACCGTTATGAGGATAATGTCATTTACATCAACGGTAACCCGCGTTTTCAAAATGATGACCTATACACCACCCTGGCTCATGAAGGCTATCCGGGACATTTATATCAAAATGTTTATTTTTTTAAGCAGGAAACCTAGCGATTTAAGAAGCATCCTCTCCTTTTCCAGTTATTCGGAAGGCTGGGCTACCTATGTGGAGTTTTACTCCTACACCTTAGATAACGGGCTTCCTCCGGAGCTTGGTGAGCTTCTGGCACATAATACTGCCGTTACCCTGGGCATCTATGCATATCTGGATATTTGCATCAATTATGAGGGCTGGGATAAAGAGCAGACAGCCAAATACCTTGGCACGTTTTATAATATTGAGAAAACAGATATTGCAGATTCCATTTACTCCAGCCTGATCGAAAACCCCACCAATTATATGGAATACTACGTGGGATATATGGAGATTATGGAAATGCGGAACACCGCCAAAAAGATCTTAAAGGATGATTTTAATTTAAAGAATTTCCACACCTTTTTGCTTGATATTGGTCCTGCTCCGTTTTCTGTAATCCAGCCTGCGTTTCGCAGCTGGCTGTCAAAACAGTTAAGAAATCCATAAATCTAAAAGGGCAGAAGCTTGTAATAAACCGCTTCTGCCTTTTTTTGTCTTTATTTTATTTTCTTATAATTCTTAACATATTCCAGATAGTCATTCTCTCCCTGCTTGATCTGATCATTGGAATAATTCTTTCCATTAACAAGAAGTTTTAATTTATCAAGTTCAAAATTCTCGATAAAGGTATTGCCAACCGCTGTCAGGGTAAGTAAATCTTCGGTTGAATCCTTTTCCGGCATCTTGGATAAATCAAGAGTGGCAGTTCCATCTTTCTCTTCAAATTTCAGAACCTTTGTATCTTCCTCTAATACGCCGTATTCAATCAGCTTGTCCACCATGCGTCTGCCGTCAGTTCGGATACTGCATCCATTGCCTGATTTAAACCGGTGGAATCATCATTCCGGCTGTATACGGAAATGATCTCCATAGGCTCTGCATTAGGATCAGGAACTTTATCACTGGCGCCTCCCGTTGAAGCCATCACATCCGGACCAGGCGCTGTGGTCTCCATCTTAGGCTGTGTTGGTGCACATGCCGCTAAGGACATCATTATCATTGCGCTCATTAAAAACACGATGAATTTTTTCATAATTGCATATTGCCTCCTTAAATTCTGTTAAAGGCTCCGAAACCACAAGTTTAACTTGGTCAGAGCTTTGATCAAAACTTCTATCTCATTTTCACTTAAGCCTGCAACAGCACCGGCGATCATCTCCTGATGAAATCTGGCATGGTGCTCATAGGCTTCTTTCCCTTTTTCTGAAAGAGAGATATATACAACACGTCGGTCCTCTTTTCCTCTCTGACGGGTCACATACCCCTTCTTTACAAGACTGTTCATGGCAATGGTCAACGTACCGACCGTAACGGACAGTTCCCTGGCTATGGCTGACATATTCTTTGGCTCACCAATACCAATGGCCTCGATCACATGCATATCATTATTTGTAATGTTGTTAAATTCCTGTGTAATGATAGCCTGTTGTTCTATATCCATAATATCCCGAAACAGTCTTACCAAAACTTCGTTAAGAGTCCCGTAAGTATCCACGTTTATCCCCTTCACATATGACAATAAAAGCTTCTTCGTAATTATACATGATTATGTATCCCAAGACAACCACCTGAATTCTTATGAAATTCTTAAAATCGAAATAAAAAAATACCTTTTATACCAGAAAACGGGATATGATGACGCTGGCGGCAATACCTGCCACTGTGGCGGCCAATGCACCGCCCAGGGTATACCTGGTTTTTTTGATCTTTACGGTTCCAAAATAGATGCTTAAACAGTAAAATAAGGTTTCCGTACAGCTCATGATCACAGAAGTCAGCATACCGATATAGGAGTCAGTTCCATATTTCTTAAAAATATCAAGCACAAGCCCTGTTGCCGCTGAGTTTGATACCAGGCGAACTAAAATAACCGGTACAACCGGTGCGGGAAGAAAAAAGAAAGCAGCCGGCTTTGTCAGGCATTTTGCAAGAAAATCCAGAAAACCGGAAGCCCGGAGCACCCCCACCGCAGTCATAAGTCCAATGAGTGTAGGCATGATTCCTGCTACAGTTTTCATTCCATCCTTAGCCCCGTCTATAAAATCATCAAAAACCGGACGTTTGGACAATATGCCAAAGCCTACCATGTAAAAAATGATAAGCGGCACTGCCGCTTCCGACAGAAACAATAAAAATTTCATATTTTCACCTAAAAACCCATGATTGTTATAGTTTATTCCAATTCTTTCCTTTTCATTCAAGGCATTTTGAGGTAAAATATCCACGAAAGCAATGAGCAGTGCGAAACAGGATATGGGAATATTTTCGTTATGCCCGCACATAAGAAAGTCTTCTCATGGCCTGTTTCACAGGGCGAATGCCCGTGAGCGGGTGAATCCGCAGGACTCACCCGCCGCGCTGCGGACTTACGCTATTAACCGAAAGGAGATGTACAGATATGAACATTTTATTTTTACAATATCCTCCCTGCAGTACCTGCAAAAATGCAAAAAAAGTGGTTGGATGCCCATGAAATAGCATATGACTCCAGAAATATTAAAGAAGAGAATCCAAACGCCACAGAGCTTGCAGACTGGATCAAAAAAAGCGGCCTTCCCATGAAGCGGTTCTTTAATACCAGCGGGATCCTCTACAAGGAAAAGAATTTAAAAGAGCTTTTGCCCGGCATGAGTGAAAAAGAGCAGATCGAGCTTCTGGCGACTGATGGAATGCTGGTAAAACGTCCCTTAATCATTGGCAAAGATTTCGTACTGGTTGGCTTTAAGGAAAAGGAATGGGAAGCAGCATTGCTCCGGTAATCCTTATCCCATGAACAGATTTTTCCCATGGTTAAACATACAAAATACCCGGCGGGATTCAGGATTGTCTCCTTTCCGCCGGGTATTCTGCCATAAAATTTCACCGTTCCATTTTATGGGGTATGTTATGAATCATTAAAACCGTGATCCCAAGATGTTCTTTCAATTCTTCATTTGCATTTGACATCTTGTCCTCTTTTAGTACCTCATTTCCGTTATTACTGGTATTCTGGTCTTTTAAGCGGTACTCATGGGCCTTCTTTGCCGATGCACCGATTGAGGAGGCAGCCAGTATGATCAGGACTACCATTACAATAAGAAGCGGCTTTTGCAGGGAGCTTACAAATCTGTGGCCGTAATACATCACCCTCAGCTGCTTTCTTACCAATGTTTCCGCCCCCCGCCGGTTAAGCTCCGCCATAATCTTCTGAAATTCGCCGGGAGGAGGGGAGGGAGGCTCAGGTGTTAATTCCGGATGCTCCTGCATATAATCAAGCAGATGGGCTTCTAATTTTTCCTGGGGCGATACATAAAATTTCATCCGTTTTAAAATAGAATATTTTTTTCCATGGTTTCTCTCCTTCTCCACGTTACACCTCTTAAATACAAGTTATCCTTAAGTTCCCACAAGCTTTGGGGTTGACTTTTTATCGCTAACGTTTACTATAATAGTATATCGAATTTGGGAGGCAACGCTTTATGAAAAAAATCATCTTAACTGGCGGCGGTACAGCCGGCCATGTTACCCCGAACCTGGCTTTAATTCCCTCTTTAAAAGAGCGGAATTACGATATTCACTATATAGGATCATACCAGGGAATCGAAAGTCAGCTCGTTAAAAGAGCCGGCATCCCCTATGACGGCATTTCTTCCGGTAAATTCCGTCGGTATTTTGACTTAAAAAACTTCTCTGATCCCTTCCGCGTATTAAAAGGATATTGGGAAGCATTGAAACTGATAAAAAATTACAAGCCGGATGTGGTTTTCTCAAAAGGAGGCTTTGTGGCCGTTCCCGTGGTAATGGCAGCCAAACACTGCAAGGTACCTGTTATTATCCATGAATCAGATATGACTCCAGGGCTTGCCAACAGGCTTTGTATTCCGTCTGCTGTAAAAGTATGCTGCAATTTTCCGGAAACCCTTCCTTATCTTCCAAAAGATAAAGCCGTACTCACAGGCTCTCCCATACGGAAAGAGCTTTTAAAAGGGGATCGCATGACAGGATTAAAATATGCAAAGTTATCTGCAAACCGGCCAGTTATCCTGATCATCGGCGGAAGTCTTGGTTCCGTAACGGTCAATACCGCCTTACGGGGAATTCTCCCGAAACTGCTTAAAAATTATCAGGTGATACATATCTGCGGAAAAGGCAATCTGGATGAAAGCCTGATCGGAACGGAAGGATATGTACAATACGAATATGTAGACGCCCCTTTAAAACATCTTTTTGCTGCTGCTGATCTTATGATCTCAAGAGCCGGAGCCAATTCCATCTGTGAAATTCTCGCACTTAGAAAACCAAATATTCTGATTCCTCTTTCCGCTGCCGCCAGCAGGGGAGATCAGATTTTAAATGCCAGATCCTTCGCAAAGCAGGGCTTCAGCTCCCTTCTGGAGGAGGAAAACCTAACCGGAGATTCTCTCTTACAGACAATCACCGAAACATTTGCCAACCGGCAGGCTTTTATCTCAAAAATGGAGCAAAGTGAATTATACAATGCGGTTGATACCATCATTGATATGATCGAATCCCTGGTTCAGAATTGACCTTTACACATGAAAATTAGGACCGAGGATCTTTTTTTAAGCAAACTCTTGTACGATATATCCGGGAGCGGCAAACCGTTCCCGGAATTTTTAGGATTTCGCAAATCTCAGGAATGGTCAGCTGTTCCAGAAAATAAAGAACAGCCATTTCCTTCCACTCTTCTCTCATATTGGAAATCTCCCTGGTTATCCTTAAAAGAGCTTCTTCTCCAAGGATCACATCCAGTGGATCAGTGACCACATATCTCGTAAGCATCGCTACCTCATTGACCGCATCTCCTTCATCCAGGCTCACTTTTTCATAATGGCCGTTTTTACGGAGGCAGTCAATGGATTTACGTTTTAAAATCTTAATCAGCATGCCTTTCTTTCGCGTATCTGTCCATGATAATGAATAATTCTCAAAATATGAAATAAAAGTTTCCTGCACCACATCGTCAAGTTCCATGTCTGGCACATTGAGTGTTTTCGCTATCCTGCGGAGCAGTCCCTGATATTCTCCGTATATAGACTGCAGCAGCAAATTTTCATCTTCATGTATGCTCATTGATTATGTCCCTCTGATTGCAGGGCGCTCCTTATAGCCGCTCCTGTCTGTGTCAATTCTTCCGGATTTGCCTCGCTTTGCACCCATGAAACCATAACAGGGCCGTCTTCATAACGAGGAATCAAATGCACATGAAAATGAAAAACTGTCTGTCCTGCTTCTTTCCCATTATTCTGCACAACGTTAAATCCGGCACATCCTAATGAGTTTTTCATGGCGTTTCCTATTTTAGCCGCTAATGGGAGGACCTTTTTTTGCCGTTTCTTCATCCAGCTCACAGATATCTTTGTAATGCTGTTTTGGAAGAATCAAGCATGGCCTCTGGAAGCTGGCCCTAAATCCAGGATCACACAAAAGGTGTCATCCTCGTATATCGTTTCAGAAGGTATCACACCATTTGCAATCTTGCAGAAAATGCAACTATCTTCCCTCACTTGCTCACCTCCTTCCAATTATATTATCCCCATATTTCCATATCCTGACGTCTTCTCGGCCTGCGGTAAAGGAGAATGCCCATAACAATGCCTGTAAACAGACCGCCAATATGGGCTGCATTATCTACGCCTGTGCTGGTAAAACCAAAATACAGGGAGCATGCAATCACAACTGCCAGCTGTCTGACACTTAAGTCCTCCAGCCGGCCGCGGTTGATAAGTACCGCATATAAAAGGCCTCCGATCACGCCAAAAATAGCGCCTGACGCCCCTGCCGAGACTACAGTCCGGTATTCTCCAAGGTTCACGATCATGGACACCACATTGGCGCCCACTCCGCAAAGCAGATAGAAAAACAGGTATTTTATATGGCCCAATGCTCTTTCCAGATTATCACCCAGGATAAACAGAATGAGCATGTTATTCATAATGTGGTTAATTCCAAAATGCATAAAAACAGAAGTGAGCAGCCGGAAATACTCTCCTCCCTCTAACACAAGCGGAGCATACATCGCTCCATGCGCCACCATAAACTGCGTATTTTCCGTAGAGCCTGTCAGCTCCAGATATAGGAAATAGATGACATTTATTGCGATTAAACCAACGTTTACAAATGCCTTCTTACGCCTGTACAAGTCTTTCATTGCCGCTCTCCTTGATAAATATTATGCTTATTTTAACACAGCCTGACATATTATGTAAATATAAACGCGAAATTTGCGGTAAAAACTTCACCATTTCACTCCTGCCTGAAAATTCATCCGTTAAAAGTCCGGACGGCAGTTTCTAAAAAGCTTCTTAAGAACCCTCCCTGTCAGGCAAGGGTTCTTAAAGGAGCCGGAATCCTAAAAAAAAGCAGGAAAAAACATTGAAAAGCGAAAAAAATTTGCGAAGCATTCGCATATTAGCTTGACAACCTTTCAATTCCGCAGTACACTTATTTGCAAATAATTCGCAAATTAGGAAGTGATCCCTTTGGCCAACTATATGACAGCACAAAGAAAACAGCTTTTCGCATTTTTGCAGGAAAACCCTGACAGGCAATTTTCCGCAAAACAAATTGCAGACAGCCTTTCCGGTTCTTCGGTCAGTTTAAGTGCGGTGTACCGTAATCTCACTTATCTGCAGGAAAAAGGCTGATCAACCGCTTTACAAAAGAAGGAAGCCGGGAGATTTTTATCAGTATATTCATTCAGAAGACTGCCGTAATTGTATTCATATGAACTGCATAAAATGCGGAAGAACATTTCATATGAATGCTCACATTGCGGACAGAATGCTGGAAGACATTTTAAGAATGGATGGATTCCAGATCAGAAAAGAGAAATCCGTGCTTTACGGGATCTGCAAAAACTGTATCTGATGTGCCCATCGTTTTAAAGGAGGAAGAGACATGGCAAAAAACAAAAAACTTCTTGCCGGGTTTATCACCCTGGCGGTTCTTTTTATGCTGCTCTTTTCCGTATTTTTTTATTACTGCTGAGACCCGCCATAACTGCATAGGCGAAAACTGTCCCATCTGTCTTGAAGTTCAGGCCTGCGTCCAGGCGCTGAATACTCTTGGAACAGGTCTTGCGTCTGCTGTTGCCGTATTCGCGGCAGCTCACTTTTTTTGTAATCTTAGTGATTCCGGTATTTCACCGCAACCCTTCACACACTTTGGTTTCTCTTAAGGTAAAGCTGACGAATTGAATATTGACTTTCACAAGGGAGTATTTTGCCCATTTGGGGGCAGAAAGCGATTGATCAATGCTTCCTTATATTCTTATGCCCATTTTTAATCATCAATATTTATCCGGAGGTTTTAATAGTGAAAAAATTAATCGCCTGCCTGTCAGCAGGACTTATGATAATGGGAGCACTTACTGCCTGCTCCAGCACAAATGCAACAACAAAGACCAGCAATAACAATAAGCTAAGCGTGGTATGCACAATTTTCCCGGAATACGATTGGGTGAAAGAAATTCTCGGCAGCCATGGCAACAATGGGGAAATCACCATGCTTATGGATAACGGCGTGGACTTACACAGCTATCAGCCGACAGCGGATGATATCATCAAAATCTCAAACTGCGATATGTTTATCTATGTGGGCGGCGAATCCGACTACTGGGTCAAGGATGCCTTAAAGGAAGCCAAAAACAAAGATATGGTCGTGGTCAATCTCCTGGAAGTTCTGGGCGACACGGTCAAAGAGGAAGAAGTCGTTGAAGGAATGGAATCAGAAGAAGAAACCCAGGAGAACAGCGAAGAAGGCCCGGAATATGACGAGCACGTCTGGCTGTCACTGAAAAATGCTAAAATCTTAAGTAATTATATTGCATCAAAGCTGGGCGAAATCGACAGTGCAAACGCTGCAGATTATTCTGCAAACGCCGATGCCTATGAAAAAAAGCTGAATCAATTGGATGAAAGCTACCAGCAGACGGTAAACTCTGCAAAACAGAATGCAGTGCTGTTTGGGGACCGTTTCCCCTTCCGCTATCTGATAGATGATTACGGACTTACCTATTATGCCGCTTTTGTGGGCTGCTCGGCTGAAACAGAAGCAAGCTTTGAGACCATTGCCTTTCTTTCAAAAAAAGGTTGATGAATTAGGACTTAACACTGTGCTGACCATAGAAGGCACTAAGCATAAAATCGCCGAAACCATCGCCCAAAACACCAAGGACAAAAATCAGACAATACGTTCCATGGATTCCATGCAATCTACCACCTCAAAGGATGCAGAAAGTGGTGCCACCTATCTTTCCATTATGCAGGCGAATCTGGAAGTGCTGAAAGATGCATTAAATTAATAGGAGGAATTAAAGTGGCACAGCTTACATGCAACAACTTAAACATTGGGTATGACGGTAAAACTGTCCTTAAAGGACTTAACTTTTCCGTAAACAGCGGAGATTATCTCTGTATTGTGGGAGAAAACGGCTCCGGTAAAAGCACGCTCATGAAAACCATCCTGCACCTTCTGACTCCCCTTGAAGGAAGTATTGTCATAGAAAACAGCCTGCAGCCGGGAGGGATGGGATATCTGCCACAGCAGACAGTCGTGCAAAAGGATTTTCCGGCTTCAGTCGGGGAAATCGTCTTATCCGGCTGCTTAAACCGATGCGGGCTGCGTCCCTATTACAACCGGGAAGAAAAACAGCTTTCCCGTGAAAACATGGAGAAAATGGGAATCTCTCATTTATCCAGACAGTGTTACAGGGAATTGTCCGGAGGCCAGCAGCAGCGGGTTCTGCTGGCCCGGGCGCTGTGCGCTGCCGGAAAAATTCTTCTGCTTGACGAGCCTGTTTCAGGTCTTGATCCAAAGGCCACTGCCGAGATGTATGAACTTATCCGCAAACTAAATGAGGAAGGCATCACCATTATTATGATATCTCATGATATCAGCGCCGCCGTAAACTATGCAAGCCATATCCTTCACTTGGGAAATCCTTATTTTTTTCGGGACAAAGGACGAGTACTTAAGCACCAGCATTGGTAAAGGATTTTCAACTCAGGACGGAGGCGAAGAAGCATGAGTGTATTAATTGAAAAATTAGCCTTGTATTTTGAATATCCTTTTGTGCGTTATGCACTGATTGTAGGAATATTGATCGCTCTCTGTTCCTCTCTGCTGGGTGTCACACTGGTGTTAAAGCGGTTTTCCTTTATCGGCGACGGACTTTCCCATGTTGCCTTTGGAGGGATTGCAATTGCAACGGTGATGAAGCTGTCCAATCAGATGCTGCTCATTTTGCCGGTCACGATTGTATGTGCAATTCTTCTGCTTCGCACCGGACAAAATGCAAAAATCAAGGGCGATGCAGCTGTGGCAATGATTTCCGTTGGTGCTCTGGCCCTGGGCTACCTGCTCATGAATATATTTTCCACCTCAGCCAACCTGGCAGGAGACGTATGCAGCACCCTGTTTGGCTCAACCTCTATTCTGACGCTGACAAAAACGGAGGTATGGCTTTGCGCCGCCCTTTCAGTTGTCGTTATAGCTGTATTTCTTCTTTTTTTACCATAAGATATTTGCGGTTACCTTTGATGAAGACTTTGCAAAAGCCACCGGCACGAAAGCGGACCAATACAACCTGCTGATCGCTGTCATCACAGCCATTATTATTGTACTTGCCATGAATCTGGTAGGCTCACTGCTGATCTCCGCTTTGGTCATCTTTCCGGCGCTCTCGGCAATGCGTTTATTTAAAAACTTTAAGTCAGTGATCCTTTGTTCTGCAATCCTCTCCGTTTTCTGCGCCGTGCTGGGAATTCTAACGTCCATTCTGGCCGGAACACCGGTGGGCTCGACCATTGTTGCCGTTGATATCGCCGCCTTTGCCATATGCTCCCTCATTGGTTGGATCTGGGGAGGTGTCAGAGGATGAAACGCAGCTTTTTAATGATTCTGTTGCTTTTAATGGTGAACCTGGCATTAACAGGCTGCGGGAAGAACGCCGGTACTGTTCCCGGTCCGTCGCTGCCGCAAGGAGATAGGACAGACTCCGGTCAATATGGCGCCGCAGGCTCTGAACAAAACGAACCAGAGAGTGCTGAAGACTTTGACATCAATTCTTATCCTTCTGATTCCTTTGAGCCAGCCACGGAGCAATTCCAGGAGGAGTCATCCGGTTCACTTAAGGATTATCCGGCTGACTCTACGAATAACACAGGTTTTGATATTGATCTGACGAAATTAAGCAGCACCATGGTTTTTTTCCGAGGTATACAATATAATGATATCGCCGGAAGAATATGTGGGAAAAACAATTAAAGCCGAAGGGATATTCCAGGTATACCAGGATTCGAAAAATAAGAACTTTTATGCCTTGGTAATCGCGGATGCCACTGCCTGCTGTCAGCAAGGGCTGGAATTAATCTGGAACGGGGATCATACTTATCCGGATGATTATCCGGAAGAAGAAAGCGAAATAGAAATAACAGGTGTGTTTCAAAGCTATGTAGAAGAAGGCAACACGTATTATTATGTGCTGGTAAACGATGTTAAGGCGGTATAGGATATCATTCCCATACCGCCTTTATTAACTGCCATAATTGTTTCTTTGCTCTTGACCCTTGGCTGGTATATGAGGTTCCTCTGCTCTTTCCTATAGAACATGGCACCTGCAGATTGTACCACCTGTAGATCGTGCTACTAGCACACCAGTATAAAAAACGGCCGGTGCTGCTTAAAATTTGGAGATAAGTTTTATCTCATGTAAATATAAACGGGAAATTTGCAATAAAAACTTCATCTCCTTTTTTCAAAGCAACTGTTTCATTCGTTTCTAATAACCGCCCATTGACAGACGTTCCATTGGTGGAATTTAAGTCGCTGATACGGTATTCCTCTTCTTCCCGATCTATCCTGGCATGGATCCTGCTGACGGCTTCTCCGGCAAGGACACAGTCAACCATACCTTCCTGCTTTCCAATTAAATAAGGAACATAAGTAATTACAATGTCTTCCACATCACTGCCAACCGCACGCAAGTACCGGATGTTTTTATCAGCCGTTGTATCAGTCAACAGGGCCGTTTGAATTACTTCCTCATCTCCAGTTTCATGTTTTGGCGTCTTTTCCTTTATTTCTTCTTCAAACGTCATCTGCCAGTCATAGCTCGACCCTGGCTGATGATCTCTCTCTTCCCTTTTATCATTATCTCCTTTCGCTGACCGGTCTCTTTCTTCCATGCGGTAAAGACTGCTAAAGCTGAGAAACCCCCGGCCAAAGGCACCCCATACCAGTATTTCCTGATCCCTTCCATGCCCAAAACCAGCCATAAAGCTGCGGCTATACCAAACATGACTAATATTGGGATAATAAGAACAGCTCCTTTCTCTTTTACATCAAAAAAACTATTCCCTTCCTCCACTTCCTGGTTTAGAAAATCGGGTTGAGGTGAGATATGGCTTTCTTCCGGTTTGCTGTCTCCTTCCGGCTTGGTAAGGTCTTCATCCCTTTCTTTTCCCCTTGCACAATTCTTTCCGGCAATTTCAAGGAGGTCCTTTATCCCATAATTTTTCTTAAGGCTTTCCTGATAAAGGCCATAAGCCATTACTACACATTCCTTATCCTGATGATTGACCTTACCCAGAAGATACCGCAGCAGCTCGGTCATTTCCCCCGGAAATCCCACCTGCCTTCCGGGAATAAGGCAAAGGGAAACCGTAAACTGTTCCGGTTCAACATAAATATATTCCGGTTCCAGAAGGATCTGTTTTTCCTTAAGCAGGTAAGCTTCCAGCTTCTCCAAAGTCTGCCCAATATCCCCGATTAACTTCTTAAGCTCCTCTCCCCCAAGGCTATGACATTCAAGAACTCTGCTTAAAGGCTGCTTAGAAGTGATCTCATAATAATAAAATTTCCGGTTATCCACCTGCTTTACATGGAATTTCAGCAATCCTTCTATCCTGTTTGCCGCCATCATATGTATTTCATAACTTTCATATCCGGCCTCCTCCGGCTCCATGATTAAATAATTGTGCTTCATTTCCCGTCTGTATGCTGCCTTCATTTCATTCCTCCTGATTGATGAGAGTCAACATCCTTAAAAAATTCTCCGGATCAAACACGCCCTGTTCCATCTCAAGCTTCCAGGTCCCCGCCCTGCCACAGGCTTCCACCCTTTTGCCTGTTACAGGGTTTCCTGCCATCTTAATCTGAAAATCGTATTTTTTCCAGGAAAAGGGGGGTCCGGCCCTTTTAGCTGCCCACACCGCTGCTTCATCCGGCGGCTCGGTTTCGTTATGGCGCAGCCTTTGCACAGATTCTTCCAGTGCCATTGATCCCACTACTTCATCTCTCAGCCGGTAAGCCGCCTGAACGGAAACCATCAGAGCCCATAAAACAATTGCCATAATAAAAGCCACCTCAACAGTATAGCTTCCCCGCAGTTTTCCCTTCACAGCATCACCAGTCCAATCCACACAGGAACCAGAAATGGCAGAAAGGGTATTGATTGCTTTTTTTACATCCCTCCCCCGCAGCCAGCCAAAAAGATAAATTCCACCGCAGACAATGCCATTTAAAAAGATTCCATAGATCAATAACTTCAGGTTCAAAAGTGCTCTTAAAAAAAAGACCGCTGACTACAAAAAACCAGCCATCTCCCATGCCGATTGCCTCATCTGTTAACCGGCTGAGGAAAAGGAGTCCCATCCCAACCATACAGCTTAACAACCGCTCTGCTCCAATATCTCCCTGTAAAAAAAGCCAGAATTACCCCGGCTATGCCTGCCGCCTTAAAAAGCCACACGCTGACAGCCTTTTCTCTTCCGTCTTCCCAGGCAGACGCCAGTAAAAATACTCCAAATGAAATTTTATTTATGCTTTCCAGCATAGGACACCCCCCTATTGTGAACAGTACGAACACGCTCCCAGATGACGGACCTGGGATAATGGAACAGCCTCCACATAGGCCATGATGGAAGAACAATTCCTGTCACTGTGATACCGCTCTCCTGACGACATGATGTATACACTGCCGTTTTCCTCTGCAAATCTGCCGCATCTGCTGCAGGGCTTATATTTTCCACCGGATAGATTACGGGCGTTCTCAACTTCTTTAAATGAAATCTGTTCTATGTCATTATATAAATAATGACAAGTCCGCTGCCGGTGGTATCTCGTACTTGCCTTTCCAATGTATACAAGCTCATCCTCCTGCCCTGTCTTCCTGCTGCTTCCTCCCTCCTGGCCGATCCAGGCTCTGCGGCAGCATCTGGCTGTCATGGGGATACTGCTTAAGCCAAAAACGGAAAAAGGAATTCTGACCCTATAATCCATGATCAAGTCAATGGTCTCTTCATCCCTTAAAACGGCTGATCGTGCAAAAGATGTTGATTCAAGCCGTTCAAACCCTGCCCGTCCCTCTACCCGCTTTCTCACGTAGAGAAGTATTCCCTCCTCCGTCAGCCCTTCTAAAAATTCCTCTGAAAAGCCGTCGATTCCTGCGGCCTCCAGCCTTTCTCCCAGTTTAAGCCGATGCAACACATAAGCATACTGGCTTACCTCTTCTCCTGCCGCCTCCAGGGCGGTTTGAATACGCCGCCCCTCATTCATTACCCCCATGGGAAGGATGAGGATCACCGTAAAAAACAGAAAGAGGGGCAGGACAAGGGCAGCCTCTATAGTCAGGCTCCCCTTTTTTTGGAAGCTGGAGGCAGATGATAATACCCTTTTTACAAGGAATCCATGTTTCGTAAAAGGGATTTGTACCTGGAGAGTAACAATTTTTTTTATTATTTTTTTTCTTGGAACTCCTTGAAAAAGGGCATGATCAGCCACCTCCTTTCCTATTTTCTGCCCAATTGACTTTGCATAATTGACTGTGCATAAAGGTATGCCCGCAGGCTGTCCCTCAATATGCTTTTTCTGTCCGGACTTCCACCGGATAGAAGGGATTATTCCCTCCGAAAAACATATGCCTTGATCTCACAGTCCCCCTTACCTCTGCCTGATAAACGCAGTGCACCATGCGAAAATCCGCCTGTTTCCTGCATAAATTCATCTGGATCACATCCATAAGACGGTAGTGCTGTTGCCCAGGCTCTCCCAGAAAAAGAAGAAGCTTTAAATAGCCTGTATAACCAATTCCATTTTCATCATCTTTTCCGCCTGTACATGTTCTCGTTCTTCCTAATTCCAGAAGACCGTCCAGGGACAGCTTCCAGGTGGCTCCTGATTTAAGAAAGGCCACCTTTTTTTCCCTCTAAGAGCATTCTCACATCCACGATCGCCTCGCCAAGCGCCCAGATGCTCATTACAAAAAATGCAACAATTCCGGTAAGAGGAGCCAGGCCCACAGATCCGGTAATAAGGCCGGCTAAAGCCATTGCTTCCTCCCGCTTCTGGCCGTCTGAAAGAATATGAATTAAGTTCATGCCTTCTCTTATCATGAGAATATCTAAAACCGTCTGCTTTAAGTTCTCCTCATCTGTTTTCTTCCCTGAAACCAGATACTCCAACTCGTACTTTACCTCCTTATCCTCCTCCGAGAGAAAGCTTGTGAGAAAACGGCCGCAATACTCCCCGAACAAGACCCGGTCTGCAAGGCCCGACTCCAGCACCTGGCCTTCCCCACAGGTGACGGAAGGAAAAGAACCGTCAGACAAAATACCTTTTGATATTTCCTTTCCATCAGGCAGAACCAGGGATAAAAGACCTGTCTGCATGAATCCTTCCACCTGTTCCAGAAGTCTCTGTTTTTCCGGGTCCTTCACTCCATTGGAATAAGAAAGAGATGGGCTGTCTGCCTTAACCCATATTTCTCCTACGGAACCCCATAGCTCAGACAGATCCGGACCTTCATCCTCTTCATCATCACTGTCCCAGTTATCAATAATGCTCTCTACCTCAAAAGAACGTTCCCTTGCATGGTTCATAACCTGTTTCAGCTGTTCCAGCCGCCCGGGAAGGGCCTCAATTTCCTGCCTTCGTTCCCCATCCTGATTTACATAGGATCCATAGCAGGAGGTATCACCGCTCAAAGCCTCACGGACTTCCTGGCTTAATTCTTCCTGAGCCGCTGATAAGCCATTGTTTGTTTCGCTTATGCTGTTTTTTTAAATCATCTGCCCTTTTCCCATAAGTCTTTACAAGTCCAGGGACCTGTTCATTTCCCGCTCCAGCTGATCCGCCTCTCTTCGAAATCCAGGACCGTCATAATCCCTGATTCTTTCATAGGAAGCCCGCCAGTAAGCCTTCTGCTGCTTTAAAGAATCATTGATATCCTCCAAGGCCCTTTCCAGCCGGACCGCTTCCCTTTCATGGTCACGAAAAGATCCGGATAACTGCTTCACGGCTTTTGCTTCCTTTAAGCTCTTAAGCAGGTCTTCTGTACTCTTTTCATCTGTCATACTTTCAAAAATTCCATACTTCATATAATCCAGTATCTCCTGCTTCAAATACTGCCCTCCTCCGTCGGTAATACGATAAAGCCCGACTGTATCTGCCTTTTCCACATCCATGGAATACCAGCCGGAGCTGTCCATATAAGGTTTCATGAATCCCTTCCACGCCTCCTCCAGTTCATCATCATTCTCACATTCCAAAAGAAAGAGACGGTATGTTTCCCAGGCTTCTCTATGATATCTGCTGAATACAGAATCCATGGCAGAATCAGCTGCCAGCTTTAAATAGCTCCTGGATCCAGCAGTCCGTGCGGACTCTAAAAGCCCGCACATCAGGCTGAATATGCATAAAAGGGCCATACTGAAAAACACTGTTACCTGTCCGCTTTTGCGCATCAATACACCTCTTTAGACTGACTGTTGATTTCCTTGAATACGTTATCAAGAAGAGTCGTTATCTGCTTTTTAAATATAATAACAAGTCCGATTAAAACCACCAGAATCAGCACTACTTCAATAACACCTACTCCATCTTCTTCCCTTAAAAAAATCTCTGATCTGTCTGTTTACCGATGTCAGCATCCTTTCACCCCCCTTCTAATAAAATGCCAGGAACGCAGGAACCACGATCATGACCATGACTACTGCCAGCATCATAAGCAAAGGCAGCAAAAGCCTGGTTCCAGCTTCTTCTCCCAGTTTTTTCGCCAGGTTCTTTCTTTGCTCAAAGGCTGAGACCATCTCAAGCTCCAAAGCAGGGCGAAGCTGCCTGCTTCCGTTTTTCTGACTCTGTTCCAGAAGAGCGGAAAGCTTTATGTAAACCTGCAAGCCGCAGCGCCTTCCAAATTCACTGTAAGCCCGCCCTTCCGACAATCCGCTGCCAAGCTGCCCCGCTGTTTTCACCATCTCTTCATACGCCGGACGCACGTTTCTCTTCCCCTGCTTCACCGACTCCTTATAGCCTGCCGCAATCCTCTCCCAGGCTCCCCGGACCGTAAGGCCTGCCCCGATGTAGACTACCAGCTTGGAGACTACCTCAGAATAATCAAGCAGCAATTGCTGCTCCCGCATCTTTGCCAGGCTTTTCCTGTCAAACTCTTCTTTTATGTACAGAAGCGCCGCCAGTAAAAGTCCCAGTACCGGCAATATCCGGAAATCTGCCGTTTCAGGCAGGAAGTACTTTAGATTTTTCCCCTCATAAACCGACGGCAGTAACAGGCGGTCTTCCGTCTGATTTTTAAGATCCATCTGGCCTATCCACTGGAGAAAGGCAGAGGCGGCCTTTTCTTCCTGGGTAAGGGCGGGCGGATAGACCGTCACTTTAAACTCATATTGTCCTTCATGACCCTCAGCCTTTATTCTGGCCCTTAACCAGACTGTTTCTCCCTGTTCCGGTATTTCCTCATTGTGAAGGATTCCAAAGGAATCGATCACCTGGGGATTATCAGACTCCCAGCTGATTCTAAGCCCATAATCTCCCAGGCTGTTCTTTAAATTCAAGTTTCCTCTCACCTCCTCCAGAGACTCATTTTCCCCCAGCATCTGCTTTATCAGTTCAGGCTGGATCCTCTGAAACAGCTCCCTTGCTTCTTCCGTCCCATACTTCCGCTCCCTGACAGGATTTTAAGAGGTATCTTCCTATCACCATTCTCCCGGTCAAGCCCGGATACCAGAATATCGTATGTAGTTTCTCCCTGGCCCGGCTCTGCCCGTTTAAGCCCGCCCCCTTCAGATACCGCCTGCCCGCCTGGTGAAAAAACCAGCTTCATGGCAACATATAAGACAATCCCGGAAACTGCGCAGGCCGTCTGTACTTTAGAAAAAGGAAATCTCCATATTCTGCTGCCTTTTCTTAACATCTGTCTTCTCCTTTTATATCTCAATCCTCATAATCCGCTTTACGATCCCCATGGCCACGATGTAAATGACCATGCACAGGGTCATAAGGACCCTTCCGATCCCCGTACTGTACATGATGTTAAAAAAATCCGGGAGAAGTTATATCAATATAAAGAACAATAAAGAACGGGATTATGCTCATGATTTTTTTGTTCAAACTGTTTTGAGGCTGTCATCGTTAAAATCTCCTGTCTTACCTGTACCTTATCCCTTATTACAGCCGCCGTGTGGCTGATGATCGAAACCAGCTCTCCCCCGCTTCGCTTTGCCGCGGCAAATACCTCCGCAAAGTTTTTAACATCATCAAGACCGCTGCGGCCAGCAAATTCAGAAAGCGCCTGCTCCACCGAACGGTTCATCCGGATCTGGCTCTCAATATGGCTGAATTCCTTAGAAACCATCCCCTCCTCCCCATAAAGTAAAATCAATTCCTTTACAGAAGCAGAAAACGCGTTCTCCACAGAATAACCGGCACTTAAGAAGGAAGCTAAAAGCAGAATGCCCTCTTTAAATTCCAGGTTCAACTGCTGAAGCCGTTCTTCCTTTAACTCTCTTTTTCTAATCATGGGGAAAATAAAAACCATTGGGACAAATAGCAGAAATGACGCGATACTGCGGTAAAAGACGTAAGCGAAAAGCCCTGCTGCTGCCAGGCCCTGAAATCCATACAGGCACCACTGAACCGGCGTCAGAACGTAGTTCTCATATTTCAATGCCTGCTGCTTTAAGTTTTTCGGTGTTTTGAATGATTCCCACCTTTTTAAGACTGCCCTGAACAGCCGGTCCTCCTTCCCGGTTCTCATAATCTTCCTCAAACCTATATAGCGGATTAAGCCTGATTTCTCCGTCTTCATAACCAATTACCTCCACAATGGACAGGACCTCCTGCTTTTATCTCTTAAACGCCCCAGATGAATTAAAATATCAATTGCCGCCGCGACCTGGCTTCTGACCGCTGCCAACGGGATATCTGCTCCCATAAGCACCATGGTCTCCAGCCTGGAAAGCATGTCCCTGGGGCTGTTTCCATGACCCGTGCTAAGGCTTCCGTCATGTCCGGTGTTCATGGCTGATATCATATCCAAAGCCTCCCTTCCCCTCACCTCTCCCACGATAATTCTGGAAGGATTCATCCTCAAAGCGGCCCTGATCAGGTCTCCTATTGTCACCTCTCCATCCCCCTCCCCATTGGCCTCTCTTGTTTCCAGCCTTACCAGATTCGGAATATGGGTAATCTTTAGTTCCGCAGAATCTTCAATGGTTACGATCCGCTCTTCCCGGGGGATGTAAGCGGATAACGCATTGAGAAATGTACTTTTTCCGGAATTGGTCCCGCCGCTGATAAAAATATTGTAGCCTGCCTCTACAATGCATTTCAGGAAATTTGCAGCTTCTTCTGTAACCGAGCCCAGCTTTAACAGTCTTGTCATGGTAATGGGCTTTGGAAATTTCCTGATGGTCACTGCAGGGCCGTCCAGTGCAATAGGGGGCAGCACTACGTGAACCCTGGAACCATCAGGCAGCCTGGCATCCGCCATGGGCCTTGATACATTTACCGTACGGTTTACCCTGCTGACGATCTGCTGGATGGTATCCTCTAACTGCTCCTGGCTGTCAAAGGCGCTGGCCCACTGCTCCATGCGTCCATTCCTCTCCACAAAGACATGGGTTGCCCCATTTACCATGATTTCCGTCACGTCCTCGTCATCCACCAGCTCCTGAAGGGCCCCCAGCCGCCGGAAGGAATCAAAAAAACCGGCCCCGAAGCTCCATCTTTTCTTTCAGGGGAAGAAAACTGACTTGCCCGTACTCCAGAATTCTACGGTCTATGATGGCATAAAGCTCCTCATCAGTTACCTGCTGTCGCTCATCCAGCTCTCTCATGATTTCTTCCCGCAATTTTCTTCTCTCATCATCATCCATAACTGTTCCCCCTTGGCAATCCCTTTCAAAGCTTATGGCTGCTTCCTAAAAGCTGTCTTGTATAATCCCCCAATTCCCCCCATAAGAGCTGTTCCAAATAGTTCTCCTTCCGATTGAAGCTGCAGTGGTAGGGAGGCTTTATTTTTTGAATCCGGTCTTTAAGGAACCCGCGGCCGGATGACACCAGATATTCCTCAAACTCTTCTATCTTAGCTGCGGATACGCAGTCATCCTTTACCGGCATATATACCACATCGCATACCTCCAGCACCTCTGCCGCCTTCTTTCCGAATTGGCCTAAATCCAGGATAATGGACTCATAAGCACTCTCCCTGGCAATGTGGCTTACCAGCTCCGCCATCATCTGCCCGGTCACCTGGCAAAGGTCCTCAGGATATTGCACCGGCGGCACATAATCCAGCTCCCCCCAGGTATAGACAACGGATCCAAGGCGTACCCAGCGAAACCCCTCCTGGCTGTAATAATACAAAAGATCAGATAAACCTCCCCTGTACTCTTCTCCGATCAACCGCCGGAATCCGGAACAATCCTCTAAATTTAAATAAAGTACCTTTAAATCCCGGGCCAGCAGCTGTCCCATGGCAAGGGCAAAAGAAGTCTTTAAGCAACGGTTGACAGGAGAATATACTCCAATGATCCTGCCTGCCTTTGAAATCATGGCATATCCCGGATCTCCTGGATCGTCACAATAATACTTCATCACCTCACGCATCAGGCTGTCTGCGGCCTGATACTTATAAACACCTGGATACTGCCCTTCCGGAGGAACTGCCTCACCGTCAGCCAGCATGACCACAAAAGCAGCGCCTGCCTTTTCTATTTCCTCCCTGGAAATGGAGGAACTAATGAGCAGAAGTTCTATCTTATGGTCTTCTCCATAAGCCTTTAGTTGTTCCAGGTCAGTAAATGCCATAACCGTGAACGATACCTGCTCCTTTTGGCTTACAAATTCTGCGAACCTCTCTGTATACAAAGGATCCGTATCATAAACCGCCATCACTCTCTTTGCCAAAAACAAACCTCCTTATTTTGTATACTAATAAATCAAGCGGATAAATTTGCATATCCAGTTAACCAGCATCGGGAGGTTGAAGGAAGTTCTTCCCTCAACCTTATCCCCAAAAAAACCATAGAGCCAAGTGTCCCTAAAAACAGGCAAAGGCCTAAAGGTATCACCACATCATACCCATCCCGGACAGGATCATAGTAGGTTGTAAGATTTCCTGTTTGAAATACGTGCCTGATATAGGCAAGAAGACAAGAAAGGCGGGAAAAAAAGGCTGCCACTCCCTGCCAGTTTGATAAAGGACCAGAAAGCCCCTGTAAGAAAACCAAGTCCAACTGCCAAAGCACCCTCTCTAAATCCCAGAAAGCCGCATATGAGAGCAGCCAGCTTGATATCTCCCGCACCGATCATACGGCACAGGAATAATAAAAAGAATATCCCGGTCACAATTATAAGCCTCAGTAAGAACAGCAGGCCTCCCAAGGGCTTCTCTGATCCGGAAACTTCAAGCAGAATGCCGAGGATGATTCCCGAAATCACCAGCCAGTTAGGTATACGGTGCTCACGAACATCATAAAAAGCCCCTGCCCCTAAAATCAGCAGCAAAATAACATACCGAACGATACAATCCCCCTCTTTACTTAAAATTTTAACATTGGAATTCACGCTGGAAAATCAGCTTTGGATTATGGAATCATATGTCCATAATTCTTTGAAAACTATTGAAATGCTGTATGCGGAACGCATATAAGAATGTGCCTTTATTATGCACAAGGGGAAATAAAATGTCAACTATTTTTTTGCAAGAAATATTGTATACATTCTTTTTTTATGGTTTTCCCAAATCAAAAGCCTCCCTGTTATTTTATTGTCATTTTCAACAATTTTTTTCATTATTTTATCTTTTTCGCAGCACAAATCACAAAATACCAGCTGCAAAACATTGACGTTATCCTGCTGGGATGATAAAATACTATTAGTTTAATTTTTTTAAACCAAAGGAGGAGTCCAACGATGCATGCCGAGGATTTTAATGAACTTTTCCAGAATTGCATGCCTATCTTTATCGCTCTGGGAGACGAAGTCCGGCTGGCCATTATTGAAGGTCTTGCCAATACAGGTCTTTATGACGACCTGGGTAACGGCGTTGCCAATATCAGTGACGGCTTAAAGCCACAGCCCAGGCAGGGAATGAATGTAAAAGAAATCACGGAAATGACCCGGCTGTCCCGCCCTGCCATTTCCCACCATTTAAAGATTTTAAAAGAAGCAGGTCTTGTGAATGTCCGTCAGGAGGGAACAGCTAATTATTACTACCTGACCATTGGCGACAGCACAAAAAAACTTTGCTCTCTGGGACAGTATTTGCAGAAGTTAATGAACCGGGTTTCATGAATTATCAAAGATATACAGGTAATATATGAATAAAGTGCCAATTTCCAGACATACTGAATTTATAGCATTCGGTAAAAATTATAAAATCTGGAGATGATAAAATGAAACATGGTCTTTTAAAAAAACATCTGGTCCTATCAGAGGAAGAGCGGAATTTAAGACGTGAGATCGAACGTTCCAAAACCGCCATTGATTCCGCCAGAAACCACTTTGAGCAGGTGGTTGACCCAACGCTTATTGATTGTTATATTTACGAACTTAACGCGGCACAGCTGCGTTACCAGTTCCTTCTGCGCCGTTTTAAAAGCCGGGAGGTATAAATTACTATAATCTGGAGGATAAGTATATGAGCAAGTGGTATGAAGGGGAGTTTTTTATCACATATATCCCCTGGGGCTTGTGGGCGCTCCGAATGAGAACAGGGAATCATCTGTTACGGACCGATTTGGGGAGCTTTGTGAGTGGATTTCCCATATCCGGTCTCTGGGGTGCAATGCGATCTACATCGGACCACTGTTTGAATCCTCTACCCATGGGTACGATACGCGTGATTACCAGATGGTGGACCGCCGTCTTGGTAACAGGGAAGGCTTTCAGGAGTTTGTGTCCCGCTGCCACAAAGCGGGCATAAAGGTGGTCGTTGACGGCGTCTTTAACCATACGGGACGGGAATTCTTCGCATTTCAGGATATCATAAACCATAGGGAGATTTCTCCCTACAGGGAATGGTACAGGGGAATTAATTTTGCCGGCAGCAGTCCTCTGGGAGATTCCTTCGGATACGAAGCGTGGCAGGGACATTTTGAGCTTCCTTGCCTTAATCTTTTTAATCCCGCAGTCAGGCAGTATTTATTTGATACCGTACAGTTTTGGATCAACACCTTTGACATTGACGGAATACGTCTTGACTGTGCCAATGTGCTGGACTTTGGATTTATGAAAGAACTGCGGAAGCGCACGGCGGAAATGAAGGAAGATTTCTGGCTCATGGGGGAAGTTATCCATGGAGAATACGGCAGATGGGCTAATCCCGGCATGCTGCATTCTGTCACCAACTACGAACTACATAAGAGCATTTATTCGGGTCATAATGACCACAATTATTTTGAGATTGCACACAATGTAAAAAGGCTGGAATCCATTGGTTCCCAGCTTTATACCTTTGTGGATAATCATGACGAAAACCGGATCGCAAGCAAGCTTAACAATACGGAACACCTCTATCCGGTTTACACCCTGTTATTTACCCTTCCCGGAATCCCCTCTGTCTACTATGGCAGCGAGTTCGGGATGAAGGGCAAACGGACCAATACGGAGGATTCCATGCTGCGTCCCCAGGTTTCCATTTGTGAAATAAGGGAGCTTTCCTGTCCGCTTAAGGACTTTATCAGCAAGCTTGGTCATATCCATGAACAGAACCCGGAATTTCACGGGGGGCGGTATCAGGAGCTTTTTCTCACCAACCGGCAGTACGCGTTTGCACGGTTTCATGAAAAACAGGCCATCATTACTGCGGTAAACAATGATGAGTCTGACGCATATGCCGAAATTCCCTGTCCTTGCGAGGGAGACACTGCTGTCAATCTTCTTAACGGAGAAGTAATTCCAGTGATTGACCATAGAATCGGATTGACCATACCCGCAAACCGGGGTGTAATCTTAAAGATCATGGAGGGATGAGCGAATGGAAAGTGACAAAAATGAAATTGGAATGGGCTTTATTACAGAGGTAGACCGTTATCTTTATAACAATGGAAGGCATTACGAAATCTACGAAAAGCTGGGCGCCCATCCGGAAAACTACGAAGGAAACGACGGTATGTATTTTGCAGTCTGGGTGCCTCATGGTGAGCAGGTCAGCGTAGTCGGCGATTTTAACGGCTGGGATCCGGAGGCAAATCCCATGACGCTGCTTGCTGATTCCGGAATCTGGGAAGCCTTTGTTCCTGGTTTAAGCGTTGGGGAGCTGTATAAATATGCGATCACTACCAGGAGCGGCAAAATCCTTTTTAAAGCGGATCCTTACGCATTCCAATCGGAATATCGTCCCCAGACCGCCTCTGTTACCGCAGACCTGTCGGGATTTCAGTGGAAGGACCTGGCCTGGCTGGAAAAGCGGAAGGCCAAAGACCCCTTGAATGAACCCATCAGCATTTATGAGGTACATCTAGGCTCCTGGCGGAAGAAAAACAGGGATGAAAAGGATGGATTTTATACCTATATCGAAGCGGCTCATGAACTGGCGGACTATATTCTGCAAATGGGTTATACCCATGTGGAGCTGATGGGAATTGCAGAACATCCCTATGACGGCTCCTGGGGTTATCAGGTAACAGGATATTTTGCCCCCACTTCCCGGTATGGGACTCCCGGGGAGTTTATGTATTTCGTTGATTATATGCACAGAAAAGGAATCGGGGTTATCCTGGACTGGGTCCCCGCTCATTTTCCAAAGGATGCCCATGGCCTGGCGGACTTTGACGGTGAAGCCTGCTACGAATATGCGGACCCCAGGAAAGGGGAACATCCCGATTGGGGGACAAAGGTCTTTGATTACAGCAAATATGAGGTGGATAATTTTCTTATTGCCAATGCCCTTTACTGGGTGGAAAAATTCCATATAGACGGCCTTCGTGTCGACGCAGTGGCTTCCATGCTTTATCTGGATTACGGAAGGAACAACGGGGAATGGGTGCCAAACCAGTATGGTGGAAATGAAAACCTGGAGGCCATAGAGTTTTTTAAGCATTTGAACAGTGTCATCCGCAAGCGCGGAAACGGGGCAATGGTCATTGCCGAGGAATCCACCGCCTGGCCAAAGGTCACCGGAAACCAGGAGGAAGGGGGCCTTGGCTTTACCTTCAAATGGAATATGGGCTGGATGCATGACTTCTTAGAATACATGAAGCTGGACCCTTATTTCCGCAAATACAACCACCACAAAATGACCTTTGGCCTTACATATTTTACCAGCGAGAACTATATACTGGTATTATCCCATGATGAGGTGGTGCATTTAAAGGGTTCCATGATCCATAAAATGCCGGGACTTTTAGAAGATAAATTTGCAAATTTAAAATTGGGATATACCTTTATGCTTGGCCAGCCCGGTAAGAAGCTTCTGTTTATGGGACAGGACTTCGGGCAGTTCCATGAATGGGATGAAAAGGCCGCTCTGGACTGGTATCTGTCAGAGGAGCCTTTAGGCAGGAGTCTTAAGGATTATGTAAAGGATCTTCTGCACCTGTATAAAAAATATCCGGCGCTTTACGAGAAGGATTATAACTGGGAAGGCTTTTACTGGATCAATGCCAATGACAGCGAACGCAGCATCTTCAGCTTTATCAGGTACAGCAAGGACCATAAGCGCAGCCTGCTGTTTGTTTTAAATTTCACTCCCGTAGCACGTCCCGATTACCGGTAGGAGTTCCGAAGCGGGGAACCTATACTCTTGTTTTAGACCAGGACCACGGACTATACAAGAGAGGGGAGAAAGCGCCTGCTTTCCGGTCTGAAAAGATAGAATGTGATGGGCAGGAATACTCCTTCTCTTATCCTCTGCCGGCTTATGGCGCGGCTGTTTTCCGCTTTTAGCTTCACATGGATATTCAGTAATTTTTTTCCAGATAAATCAAAAAAACAAGCTATACTTTTTATGGATTTTATAGTAAAATATAAGTACAGAATCATTACTTAACGGTTCGGACTAATGGTTGGATGGAAGGAGAGATTCTTATGACAGCAGAATTAATTGCTACAACTGCAACAAAAAAAAGTTTTTCGTGACGGCGAAAAGGCGATCAAGGTTTTCAACGCTGATTTCCCAAAAGCAGATGTACTAAATGAAGCATTAATTACCGCCCGTGTGGAAGAAGTTGGTGGAATCAATGTCCCCAAAGTTCTGGAAGTTGGTGTTTTCGAAGGCAAGTGGTCCATTACCTTTGATTTCATTGAAGGCAAGACTCTCCAGCAGCTCATGGATGAAAATCCTGATAAATTACCGGAATACATGGAGAATATGGTAGATCTTCATTTGAGCATTCTTTCAAAGCAGTGCCCGCTTCTTAATAAGCTGAAGGATAAGATGTCACGGCAGATTCTGGATTCGGAAGAATTAGGCGATGTGACCAGATACGATATGCGGACACAGTTGGACAGCATGCCAAAGCATACAAAATTATGTCACGGGGATTTTAACCCCAGCAATATTGTGGTAAAGGATGACGGAACCATGTATGTTCTTGACTGGGTTCACGCGACCCAGGGAAATGCCAGCGCTGATGTGGCAAGAACTTACCTGCTGTTCTGCCTGCAGGACCAGAATAAAGCGAATATGTATATGAACCTGTTTTGTAAGAAGACCGGTACGGCAAAGAAATATGTGCAGACCTGGCTTCCTATCGTTGCGGCCGCCCAGCTTTCAAAGAGAAGACCGGAAGAGGTGGAATTGCTGCAGCAGTGGGCCAATGTTTGTGATTATCAGTAAATTCGCAGCATAAAAACCAAAGCGCGTCTTGAAAAGGCTTTTATCCCTTTATCAAGACGCGCTTTTTATGCACTGATTTTTTATGCACCGGTTTTCTATAAACCATCTTACAGCAGTCCGTCAGGCGCTTTAATCCTCTTCTGTCTTATTTGCTGATGACATGGCATCATGTTCTTCTTTAAGCTCCAGATACAGGTCATAAAATTTCCATTTGCAGTTGGTATCGGTAATTACTGCTTTTAAGTCGATTTTAGGAACTCCTGCCCGCCTTAGGTTTGAGAGCAGTTCATCGATCCGGCGGCTTGAAAATTTTTCATTACCAGAATCTCCTCTTCCAAATCAGGGCATTCCATCTGTTCCGTCTCTTCAAAGCCATCAAAGCCTGCCAGATATCCTACGGTCTGGTTTACCTGGTCCGGGGAAATATTTTTGATCCGTATCCCCATACGGACAAGAACTGCCTTCAGTTTCGCGGCCTTTGTATTATTTCCGCTCTGCCTGTCCTTTTCAGGCTGGTAATAAAGGACCATTTCTTTTCTCGCTGCCATTCTCTATTCCTCCTGCTCTGATTTATAACAGACGTCCTCTCAGCTCTTTCCCACTGAAAGCGCTTAAATATGCCGGAGCAATATCAAGCACGGTTTTGCATCCGCTCTGGCCTTCTTTATTCAGACGGTAAGCGGCTCTTGCATAGGCCGTCAGCACGGAAGCCGTAAATTCCGGATTGGAATCCAGCTTTAAACTGTATTCCACCACGTGGCTGTTCTCATCCTCCCAGCCTGTCCTTCCGGTCCTTATGACAAAGCCTCCATGAGGGATTCCCCTGTGATCCCTGTTAAGCTCCTCTTCACTTATAAAATGAACCGTAGTGTCATAATCTGCAAAATAATTGGGCATTGACACGATTTCTTCCCGGATCCGTCCAGATCTGCATTTTCTTCCGCCACTACAAAGCACTCACGGGTGTGCTTTTCTCTGGTGGACAGTTCCGGATTTTTCCCGCTCCGAACTGCTAAAAGTGCACCTTCCACCGGAATGGTATACTGTCTGGCATCCTTTACGCCTTCTATCCTGCGGATCGCATCGGAATGGCCCTGGCTTACGCCCCTGCCCCAGAATGTATAATCATGGCCGCCCGGTAAGATGGACTCCCCATACAGGCGGTTTAAGGAAAACATGCCCGGATCCCAGCCAACGGATATGATCCCGACCTTATTTCCTTCCTTTGCCGCCTCATCCACTGCTTCAAAATGCTGTGGAATCCGGGCATGGGTATCAAAGCTGTCCACCACGTTAAAATATCTGGCAAGAAGGGGTGTCTGTACGGGAAGGTCTGCGGCACTTCCGCCGCAGAGGATCATCACATCAATGGAATCCTTCTTTGAAATGGCTTCCTCCATGGAATATACTTTTACACCCGGAGAAAGAGGGGTTATTGATGCCGGATCTCTTCTGGTAAATATAGCAGAAAGCTCAAGATCCGGGTTATGGCGGATGGCGCATTCCACCCCTTTTCCCAGATTCCCATAGCCTGCAATACCTATTTTAATTGTCATATTTTCATCTACCTTTCCAAAGTTATTGATTTTATTATAACCCCAAAAAGAGTGACCTGTAAATCCTGTATTTTAGAAGAGCCGCCATACAAAAATCCGCAGGCAGAGTCACCCCTGCCTGCGGATCAAAAGGCTTATTAAGCAAATGTTGACACATCCGGCATCTCCAACGCCGTGGTTTCATATTTATCCAGAATGACCCTCTGGATCATATCACGCGTGTCGGAATTAATGGGATGCGCAATATCACGGTATTCCCCATCAGCAGCCTTCCGGCTGGGCATAGCAATAAATAGTCCCTTCTCCCCTTCAATTACCTTGATATCATGAATTACAAATTCATTATCAAGTGTAATGGATACAATTGCTTTCATCTTTCCTTCTTTTTCAATACGTCTAACCCTCACGTCTGTAATCTGCATGTCAAGCTTTCCCCCGCATTTCCTTATAATGTGTATCTTTCGTTTTTTTCTAAGACAATTTTTATATTGTCCGGTGTCCCGATATGGGTGGTATTGGCCCGGATCGTGTCCCGGCTTTCCACAATACAATTTTCAATAACCGTATTGTCACCTATGTAAACATCATTTAAAATGATGGAATTTTTAATGACACAGTTATTGCCAACATATGCCTTTTTAAACAGAACAGAATTTTCAACCACTCCATTGACAATGCTGCCGCTGGATATCAGACTGTTCTTAACCACTGCGCCCGGATTATACTTTGCCGGGGGCAGATCATCTATTTTAGAATAAACATCCGGATACTGGCGGAAGAAATAATCCCTTACTTCCGGTTTCAGGAAATCCATGTTGGTCTTATAGTAAGACTCAACGGAAGCGATGTTCCTCCAGTAGGTGTTCATCTTATAAGCATAGATCCTCTTTAAATTCCGGTAACGTATCAGAATATCACTTACAAAATCATAACGGTCTTCCATAGCACAGCGCTCAATAAGCTCGATTAACTGCCGTCTGCGGATGACATAAATGCCGCAGGATACGATACTGGAAGATGCCACCATGGGCTTTTCTTCAAAATCCGTGATCCTTCCGTCTTCATTGGTCCTTACCAGACCAAACCGTGTGGTATCCTCCCCCTCTGGAAGCTCCGTACAAACAACGGTAATATCCGCCTTTTTTTTCAATATGATATTCCAAAACTTTTCCATAATCCAGTTTATAGATGCCGTCACCAGCCGCAATGACCACATAGGGTTCATGGCTGTTTTTTTAAGAATGTAAGGTTCTGGTAAAGCGCATCTGCGGTTCCCCGGTACCAGTCGCTGCTATCTGCAGTTATGGTTGGAGTAAATACAAACAATCCCCCCTGCTTTCTTCCGAAATCCCACCATTTGGAAGAACTTAAATGCAGGTGAAGCGATCTGGAATTATACTGGGTTAAAACCGCTACATTCTGAATATGGGAATTCGTCATATTGCTTAGGGCAAAATCAATGCTGCGGTAATTCCCTGCAATGGGCATGGCCGAGATCGCCCTTTTATTGGATAATTCCCGCATTCTTTTACTGTTTCCGCCTGCTAATACAATTCCTATCGCTCTCATCGTATTCCACCTGCCTTTATGATGTAATCTCCGCCAGCCAGCTCGCCGTCAGCATAATCTTCTGCTGTTGTCTCACCTACAATTGCCGTATTCTTACCCACCTTCACATTTTCAGGTATGGTTGAATTTTCACCGACTGTTACCAGATCAGACTGATAGACCTTGGGATCATATTTGCTGGGAGCAAATTCCCCGAAACCAAGCTCAGAGTTTGCACCTATCTTTACATTTTCAGCGATAATGGCCTTCTGGACCTTAACGTTCTCTCCTATTACGCTTTCCCTCATGATGATGGAATCCCTGACCTCAGCCCCCTTTTTAATGGTAACGCCTGCACCAATAACGGAATTGTGGACTTCTCCGTAGATTTCTGCCCCTTCTCCAATGATACTTCTGTCTATGACAGCTTCCTCCGACACATACTGCGGCGGTATGATGTCGCTCTTTGTATAGATCCTCCAGTACTCCTCATAAAGGTTAAATTCCGGAATGATATCAATTAACTCCATGTTGGCTTCCCAGTAGGAGCTTAAGGTCCCGACATCCTTCCAGTAGCCATTGTATTCGTAAGCAAATACCCTGTCCCCTGATTCAAAACAGTAGGGTATGATATGCTTGCCGAAATCACAGCCCGGGACCTCAGACATCTTGATTAGTGCCTCCCTTAATACCTTCCAGCTGAATATGTAGATACCCATGGATGCCAGGTTGCTTCTTGGGTTTGCCGGTTTTTCCTCAAATTCCGTGATACGGTTGTTCTCATCGGTTATAAGGATTCCAAAACGGCTGGCTTCCTCAATCGGCACCGGCATAGCAGCAATGGTGATATCAGCATTATTCGCTTTATGGTATTCCAGCATGACCTCATAATCCATCTTATAGATATGGTCCCCTGACAATATCAGGACATAATCCGGATTGTAGGTCTCCATATACTCTAAGTTCTGGTAAATAGCATTAGCCGTTCCGGTATACCAGTCACTGCCTTTGCTCTTTTCATAGGGGGGAAGGATTGTAACGCCGCCAACATTCCGATCCAGATCCCATGGGATTCCGATTCCGATATGGGTGTTCAAACGCAATGGCTGATACTGAGTCAGAACTCCCACAGTATCTACCCCTGAATTGATGCAGTTACTGAGTGGGAAATCAATAATACGATACTTGCCGCCAAATGACACTGCTGGTTTGGCCACTTTTTGCGTTAACACGCCTAAACGGCTTCCCTGGCCACCTGCCAAAAGCATGGCAATCATTTCTTTCTTGATCACGTTATCACCTCTCGCTGTTGTAATTTTATTGTACTAGCATTATAACACATATTCAGAAAATAGTGAACAAATTTTTGAATTAATATGATAATTTTTTGTGCATTTTCCGACATTTTTCCTGTTTTTTTTGATTCTTTTACATTTTAAGTCATATCTTGCGTTTTTACACCCTTCCCCCTTGAATCGAGGCTCGAAATACAGTATAATCTTATTAAGTATGCGAATATGTAAAAGGAGAAGCCATTATGGATTTAATCACTGTAAGACAGATATATAAAAACAAAGAATCACTTCTTAACACCCAGGTTACCATCGGAGGCTGGGTAAGAAGTTTACGAGATTCCAAATCATTTGGATTTATTGTTTTAAATGACGGAACTTATTTTGAAACACTTCAGATCGTCTATCATGACACCATGGAAAATTTCTCTGAAATATCCAAACTAAATGTAGGAACCGCCGTCATCGTCACCGGTACCCTGGTGCCCACTCCTGAAGCAAAACAGCCGTTTGAGATCCAGGCAGACAAAATCATTGTTGAAGGAACTTCTACACCAGACTATCCCCTTCAGAAAAAGCGCCATTCCTTTGAATATTTAAGATCCATTTCCCATCTGCGGCCCAGAACCAATACCTTCCAGGCTGTTTTCCGCGTGCGCTCTCTGATCGCATATGCCATTCACCAGTTTTTCCAGGAAAGGGACTTTGTGTACGTTCACACTCCAATCATCACAGGAAGCGACTGTGAGGGAGCCGGTGAGATGTTCCAGGTTACCACCATGGATTTAGCAAACGTTCCAAAGACAGGGGACGGGGCTGTGGACTTCAGCCAGGACTTCTTTGGAAAGCCTACCAACTTAACCGTAAGCGGCCAGCTTAATGCGGAAACCTATGCCATGGCATTCCGCAATGTTTATACCTTTGGACCTACATTCCGTGCGGAAAACTCCAATACCACACGCCATGCAGCGGAATTCTGGATGATTGAGCCGGAGATGGCGTTTGCCGATTTAAATGACAATATGGAGCTGGCAGAATCCATGCTCAAATATGTGATCCGTTTCGTCCTTGACCATGCGCCGGAAGAAATGAACTTCTTTAATCAGTTTGTGGATAAAGAGCTGCTTAACCGCTTAAACCATGTTCTGAACTCTGAATTCGCACATGTGACTTACACCGAGGCCATCGAGCTTCTGGAACAGCACAATGAGGAATTTGACTATAAGGTGTTCTGGGGCTGTGACTTACAGACCGAGCACGAGCGCTATTTAACCGAGCAGCTCTATAAGAAGCCTGTATTCGTAACAGACTATCCAAAGGAGATCAAGGCATTCTACATGAAGCTGAATCCGGACAACAAGACAGTGGCTGCCGTGGACTGCCTGGTTCCCGGAATCGGGGAAATCATCGGCGGAAGCCAGAGAGAGGACAATTACGACAAACTTGTGGCACGCATGGACGAGCTTGGCCTTGAGAAAGAGGATTACGAATTCTACCTTGATTTAAGAAAATACGGATCCACCCGCCATGCAGGCTTTGGCCTTGGCTTTGAGCGCTGCGTGATGTATTTAACCGGAATGGGCAACATCCGTGACGTAGTTCCATTCCCAAGAACTGTCAATAACTGTGAGCTTTAAGCCTGTACCACAAATTCCCTTCCTGACGGCAGGGAATTTGTGGTTTTAGTTAAGCCGTGTTTATTCTATCCGCTAATTAGGAATGGCATGGCTCAACTGTAACCATTTGTGCAGAGGACCAGCGAGGTAAGGACAATGAAATTCATACATATTGCAGATGTTCACTGGGGCATGAGCCGGACAGCGACAAGCCGTGGAGCAAGGAACGGTATCAGGACATCAAGGACACCTTCGCAAAGGCGGTCAGCCAGGCAAAGGCCCTGGAAGCCAGCTGTCTCTTTATTTCCGGAGACTTGTTTCACCGGCAGCCCCTGGCCAGAGATTTGAAAGAAGTAAACTTTCTTTTTTCCACCATACCGGATGTCCATGTGGTCATCATTGCCGGCAACCATGACCGCATCCGGAGCAACTCCGCTCTTTTAAGCTTCACCTGGGCTCCCAATGTGTCTTATCTTATGGGAGAGGAGCTGGAAAGTGTTTACTTTAAGGATATTAATACCGAGGTTTACGGCTTCAGTTACCATTCAGCCGAAATCCCGGAAAACCGCCTTGACCATTTAAAGGTTCCCAACAACGGGCGCATCCATGTCCTTCTGGGCCATGGGGGCGATGCCAACCACATTCCCTTTGACAAGGGTGCCATGGCTAATCTGGACTTTTCCTACATTGCCATGGGGCACATCCACCGGCCGGAGATCCTGTTGGAAAACCGTATGGCATTTTCCGGCTCCCTGGAACCTCTGGACAAAACAGAATCCGGCCAGCACGGCATGATGGTAGGGGAAATCAATGAGGTGACACGCATGGTGACCTCATTAAAGTTCATCCCCCTGGCAAGGCTCCAGTATATCTCCCTGGCCGTTAATGTAACGACTGCTACTACCAATACGGAACTTGCCATGAAAATTACCCAGGAAATCCAGAACCGGGGGCCGGAAAACATATTCCGGTTCCGGATCCGCGGTATGAGGGACCCTGATATTTCCTTTGACCTAGAGATGCTTTCCACCCGGTTTAAGATCATGGAAATCATTGATGAATCCGAGCCTCAGTATGATTTTTCCGCATTGTTTGCCGAACATCCCAGTGACATGATCGGTTTCTTTATCCAGGCCCTTCAGAAACCGGAGATGAGCCCGGTGGAAAAAAAGGCCCTTCATTACGGCATTAACGCATTGCTTCGTACAACGGACGAAAGGAGCTGACCCCATGAAAATAATTGATATCTATATCAATGGCTTTGGGAAATTCCATGGCAGAAACCTTACATTCCGGGATGGATTAAATATCGTTTATGGCAAGAATGAGGCTGGAAAATCCACCATTCATACATTCATCCGGGGAATGCTTTTCGGCATTGAGCGTCAGAGAGGCCGTGCATCCCGTAATGATCTTTATACAAAATTCGAGCCCTGGGAAAACAGCGGTACTTATGAAGGGCAGATCCGGTTGGAGCATAAGGAACACATTTACCGGATCGAGCGTACCTTCCAAAAGAACAAAAAAGAGTTTAAAATCGTTGATGAAACCGCCGGACGTGAGGTAGAACCGACTAAGGCATTTTTAGATGACTTATTATGTGGTTTAAGTGAAGCCGCTTACATTAACACCGTCAGTATCGGCCAGCTAAAAAGCGCTACCGATGAAGGCATGGTTTCTGAACTTAAAAATTACATAGCCAACTTAAACACAACAGGAAACTTAGCGCTTAACATAACAAGAGCTGCTGCCTTTTTAAAATCACAGAAAAAGGAGCTGGAATCCCAGATGGTTCCGGAAGCGGCCCGGACCTACACCTCTCTATTAAGCGAAATCCGCAACACGGAAAAAGAAATCTCATCTCCGGAATATGAAAACCAGATACAGGAATATCATAAGCTCCGTTCCCATATCAAGATTTCCATTGAGGAACAGCAGAAGGAAAAGGAAGAACTCCTTCAAAAGGCTGCAAGAGGCCGGCAGGTATTAAACAGCAACCAGTTTTCCGACCAGGCCTCCATTAATGCCTGTCAGGCAAAGGCTCAGGAAAATTATGAAGAATACATGGAAGCCATGGCGGCCAGCAATAAAAAGCCGAGAAAGATCTTCTCCGTCCTTTCCCTGATCATTGCCACCATGCTTTTATGCGGCACAGGAGTGCTTTATTATCTGGGGGAAGCAAATTATTTCACCGCTTACTATGGGCTTGATCTCATTCTTTTGCTTGGCATTTTTATCGTGACAGCCACTATTTTCTACCTGATCGGTCTGATCCTGTTCTTACGGCTGAGGCACAGCCAGAAGGACATGGAAATGAGCGCCAAGATCCTGCAGGAGATCCTTTCCAGACATTTGGGAAATACGGAAATTTCCCCAGAAGCGATCAAGGCATTCCAGACGAGAATGGCAGAATTTACCCGCTTATGCTCTGCTGTATCCAAATCCGAGGCTGTCATCGCACAGAAAGCAAAAGAAATTGAAGAGCTTTCAAAGAAACAGGAAAACTGCGGGGAATCCATTGAAAAGCAGCAGAAAAGCCAGTGGGAGCTGGAACGAAAGCTGGAGCATTTATCAAACTGCAAGACCCAGGCAGAAGGGCTTAAGCATATCCTGACAGAGAATGACCGGATCCGGGAAGAAATATCCGCCATTGACCTGGCACTGGAAACTATGACAAGCCTCTCTTCCTCTATCCGGGACTCCTTTGGCCTGTATTTAAATAAAACGGCTTCCGACCTCATCGCCGGGATCACAGGTGGAATCTATACCAGCATGAGCGTGGACGAGAACTTAAACGTGTTTTTGAATACAAGAACCAAACTGGTTCCCTTAGAACAGGTCAGCAGCGGCACCATGGACCAGGTCTACTTAGCCCTTCGCCTGGCAGCCGCTACCTTGATCCAGGAGGGCATGGAACGGATGCCATTCATATTTGACGACAGCTTTGTGCTGTATGATGATGACAGGCTCCGGACCGCCTTAAAGTGGCTGGTGAACACTTACTCCGACCAGGTCATTATCTTCACCTGCCATCAGCGGGAGGCGCAGATGCTGACCGCAAACCTGATCCCTTATCATCTGGTGGAAATTTAATTATAACATAATGTTCCAATAAAAAGACTGTCATGCCGGTTATCCGGCTCATGACAGTCTTTTTCCTATCAGCCTATATCTCTTCCTATTGCCGGCAATACCCGCTAAAACCCCGGCTAAAAGCCCTGCAATGGCCGGTCCGATCCAGCCAAGCCCTATATCATAAAGGGGAAGCCTGGAGAGCCCGGTATTTAAAAAGCCAAGGCCCGCCTGTTCCAGAGACAAAAGCACACTGGCGATTCCAGTGAGTCCAATGGAACATACATATACGGCCCTCCACTTCTTTCCATCCGGGAAACCAAAGGACAGCAGAATAAGGACAATGGATACAGGGTAAATCGCATTCAGCACCGGAACTGAGACTTCCAAAATCCTGTTAAGGCCGATATTGGAGATCACCAGGCTCACCAGTGCGAAAAGAAGCGCCCAGGCGCGATATCCCACCTTGGTATAATGGTGCAGAAATACCTGCTGCAGCAGCTGATAAGGCCGATACAGGTGTTTAAACAGGCAATAAAGAAAATGACGGCCAGCATCACAAGCCCTACATTTCCATACAAAAAACGTACCGCCTGATTTAAAGTCTGGGCGCCGTTTTCCCCTATCCCCAGTGCACCGCCTGTAACGGCTCCTACATGGGCCAGAGCACTGTATACAAGAAGAAGGACACCTCCTGCGATAAAACCAGCCTGAATGGTCTCCCTGACCACAGAGGCCTCCTGTTTGATTCCCATTGCCCGAACATTCAAAGAGATAATAATTCCAAAATTCAAGGCAGCAATAGTATCCATGGTCAGGTATCCCTCCAGAAATCCTTTTACAAAGGGATTGGACCCATAGGACTTTGCCGGAATCCCGTAGGAACCTGCCGGATGGATCATGCAGCCTGCAAATATCACCACGATCAGAGTCAAAAGACAGGGAGTCAGTATCTTTCCCAGCCTGTCTGTCAGCTTATCCGGTTTTAAAGCCACAATAAAGGCAATGGCAAAGAATACCGCAGAATAAAGGAACTGGGGCAGAGCACCTGCGCCTTCTTCCTTTAAAAAAAGGAACCACAGCCATCTCAAAGGACGTGCTGGCGGTTCTGGGAATGGCAAGACACGGTCCAATGGATAGATAAATGAGCAGTGTAAAAATAAATGCAAATCTGGGATGAACATGGCCGGCCAGCTTATCAAGGCCGCCGGACCTGGCCACTGCAACCACGCCAAGAACCGGAAATCCAATGGCAGTCACCGCAAAGCCTGTCATGGCAATCCAGGTATTAGTTCCCGCGGATGCACCCAAATAGGGCGGAAAAATAAGATTTCCCGCCCCAAAAAACATGGAGAAAAGTGTAAGGCCCACTAAGACCAGCTTCTGCTTCGATAATTTTTCCATATGCCCTTCTCTACCTGTCGCCTGCGCGGTAGCGCTCTAAAAGCCGGTTAATTCTGGTGGTCGGATTTAAAAGCTCGCTTAAGGAGGCGTCATGGTTTAAATTATCGATGATCAGCGCAATGTACTTACTCATATCAACATTGATGTAGTATGGACGGGACAAGAGATCAGGAGTCTGATAAACCAGGTTGGTTGTTAGGATCCTGTCAATAAACCCATTCTCATAATATTCATCAAACTTTGCAAGACCGTTGGTAAAAAGGCCAAAGGTGGAACAAACGAATACTTTCCTGGCTTTTCTTCTCTTAAGCTCCTTGGCTACATCCAGCATGCTTTCACCGGAAGAAATCATATCGTCAACAATGATCACGTCTTTGCCTTCTACGCTGCTTCCCAAAAATTCATGGGCAACAATGGGATTGCGTCCGTTAACGATCTGAGTATAATCCCTGCGCTTATAGAACATACCCATGTCAAGACCAAGAACATTGGCAAAGAACACAGCACGTCCCATGCCTCCCTCATCCGGGCTGATGACCATCATATGCTCGCTGTCAATATCCAGTTCCTTCTCTTCCTTCAGTAAGTATTTAATAAACTGATAAATAGGCTGAACAGTCTCAAAGCCCTTTAAAGGAATGGCATTCTGCACTCTCGGGTCATGGGCATCAAAGGTAATGATGTTCTCAACTCCCATATTCACCAGCTCCCGAAGCGCCAGCGCGCAGTCTAAGGATTCTCTGCTGGACCTCTTATGCTGTCTGCTCTCATATAAGAAAGGCATGATCACATTGATGCGGCGTGCCTTTCCTGCTGACGCAGCAATAAGGCGCTTCAAATCCTGGAAATGGTCATCAGGTGACATGTGATTGGTCATCCCGCAAAGAGAATAAGTAAGGCTGTAATTACACACATCCACCATGAAATAAAGATCATCTCCCCGCACGGATTCCTGCAGGGTACCCTTTGCTTCGCCGGTTCCAAACCTTGGCGTGCTGGCTCCGATAATATAGGAATCTCTCTGATAGCCTGAAAAAGCGATGGTAGACTTATGCTCGCTCTCCCGTTCCTGTCTCCATGCCACCAGGTAATCGTTGACCTTATCTCCCAGCTCCTTGCAACTTTTTAACGGTATCAAACCCAGCGGACCTACCGGAATGGTTTCTATCGTCTTTTCTTCGTAAAGCATTCTTTTCTCCTCCAACGTATCCTAATACAATGCAACGGTTCTTTTATAACATTATGTGCGGAAATAGTCAAGTTAATCGATGCGATTAAAACTCTTTATATTTCATTGTAACCTTTGGCCGCACTTGATGCAACTGCTAATTTCTTACGTTTAAAGCCAAACCTTTTTTTCTTAAACCTTTCTAAATAAAAAAACCGGCATTACAGGCTGGCTTTCTAATTCACAGCAATACTCCAGGGGATCTTCATAATAGGCGTTTTTCCGCATAAAATGTATCATGTACCCATTAAATACAGGAGGATTAATCTTGTTAAAAATCTTGGATAATAATTATTATGACTTAATTATCAGTAATACCCTGGCTCCTTCCTATGATACTGGAAATAATATCACTTTTTTTAAATATAAGGGATTCTCTTCTGCATATACCTGTCAGCACCGTAGATCCCTGTGATTTAGGCCGTCATCCCTATAACAGTTTCCCCTTTCTCTATACACTTACCTCTACTACGAGCCTGGAAAAATCCGGCATCTCCACCGTTCAGAGAAACCCTTTCCTTGCCCTGTTTGGCAGAGGAGTCATGGTGGCTGTCATTGATACCGGAATCGACTACCAGCATCCCGCATTTAAATATAATGACGGAACCTCCCGTATCTTCTCGATATGGGACCAGACAGTGCAAACCGGTACAATTCCCGATACCTTTACATTCGGTTCCGAATACAGCAGAGAGCAGATCAATGCCGCATTAAGCTCAGAGGACCCTTTATCCCTTGTACCCACAACGGATCCTATCGGACACGGAACTGCCATAGCCAGTGTTTTGGCCGGTACCCCAAATGATGCCGAAGCCTTCAGCGGTGTCGTGCCTCAGGCTGATCTTATTGTCGTTAAACTGAAAGAAGCAAAACAAAACTTAAAAAAAATCTTCTTTGTTCCGGAAAATACTCTCTGCTATCAGGAATCTGATATCATTCTGGGCCTCCGTTATGCGGCCACGATTTCGCAGCGGTATAGCCGCCCCCTTGTGGTATGCATTGCTTTAGGAAGCAGCCAGGGCGGCCATGACGGCAGAGGAGCCATTGACAGCTACATCGATTACCTTACATTGCTGCCTGGAATCGGAGTATGTGTTTCCGCCGGCAATGAAGGAAACAATCAGAGACATTATTTTAACGCTACGAATGCAGCTCCCTATTACAATGATTTTGAGTTAAGAGTAGGGAGCAATGATAGTATGTTTTCCATGGAGATCTGGTCATATGCGCCGGCACGGCTTTCCGTAGATATCTCTTCTCCAAACCGGGAATCCACCCAGCCGGTTTTTCCTACCTTCAATCAATGCAGACGGTTCAGTTTCATATTTAACCAGACTACCATCTACGTTAACAACATTTTATTTGAGGAGGGAAACGGAGATCAGCTCATCCTGCTGCGGTTTAACAACCTCCTGCCCGGAATCTGGTACCTGCGGGTACAAAACATTGAAAGCGAACCCTTTTCATTCCATTCCTGGCTGCCTTCCGGAGACCTTATCTCAAGAGAAACGTATTTTCTCAATTCAAATCCAGATACCACCATAACCGCTCCCGGAAATGGAAGGCATCAGCTGACGGTTGCCGGTTATGACGATACCAATAACAGCATCCTGCCGGAATCAGGCAGAGGCTATACAAGAATCGGCGAGATCAAGCCTGACCTGGCTGCGCCGGGCAACCAGCTCACCTGTGCGGTGCCCAGAAACCAGTATGGGTCCGTAACAGGTACCGGAGCTGCTGCGGCCCATACAGCCGGAATCGTTGCAATGGTGTTTGAATGGGCGATTGTCAGAGGTAATTATCCCCGAATAACCGGTAATAATGTGAACCGCCTCTTAATAAGCAGTGCAACGCGCAGCAGCTCCAATGTTTATCCTAATAATATTTGGGGATATGGCCAGGTGGATATCAACAGACTTTTTGAACGTCTTGCCAGTCTCTGACAGTCCCAAAGAACATAAAAATCCAGGAGCCCGACTGTACAAAAGGGCCTCCTGGATTTTTTAGCTACCTGGCACGTCTTTCTTTTTTTCTAATTCGAATATCATCTCCATAAAGAGGAATCACCGTATAGCGGCTGATCAACCTGGAGGTCACTCGTTCCGTATACCGGTCCCTGAGCTCATTCATGGGATGGTTGGTGGAAATAATGGTGGCCCTGGAAGAATTAAGCCGTTCGTTGATACAGTAAAACAATTCTGAAGACGTAAAGCTGTTATTAAGCTCTGTTCCCAAATCATCTATGATCAGAAGGTCGCAGTCCAGAATATACTGGTACATCCCTTTCATATCCTCTTCATCCTGGTAATCAAACCGGTTCTTGGAAAACACCTCAAACAAATCATTGGCTGATAAATATATTACGGAATAGTACCGGTCAATCAGCTCCTTTGCAATGCAGTTGGTGAGGAATGTCTTACCGACTCCGGTAGGGCCTGTAAACAGCAGGTTTCCGTGTTCCGTGGTAAATTCCTTTACAAAGTTCTTACAGGTCTCCACAACCTGTCCCATATACTGTCTGACGGTCCTGTTAAGAACGGGGACCACCCTGGTATCATCAAAGTAGTCATAAGAGAAAGTGCTGAAATTTTCCACCGCAATAATCTGTTCAATGTTTGACTGGGCATAAAGATATTTCATTTCAGACTGGCGGAAACAGTGCACTTGATCCCATCTGCGTATCCGGTATCCTTACAATCCGGGCACCGGTACCGCATCTCCATATAATCTGCCGTAAAACCGGCCGCCTTTAAAAGAACACTCTTCTGTTCTCTCAAGTCTGCAATTTCACTTCTTAAGTCCTTAAGGGCTCCCTTGTCCCCATCAAGGAGTCTGCGCGCACTGGTCACCGCACTGGTGCTGATGAAATCATCAAGTTCTTTAATAACCGGAATCTTACAGTATACTTCCGCAATCCTCTCCTCCTGTTCATGGCGGTTCTTAAACTGTTGCTGCCCATATGCCCGCATGATAGCATCGTACTGTGAATTGCTCAGCGCCATAATTACCTCCATTTCTCCTGCTGCCTTATGTAACTACTGCTGCTCCGTTAATTGCCTTAGAACAAGGGCATCATAATCAATCTCCCTTTGAGGGAAATTCTGAAACTGGTTCTGTCCCTTTTTTCCCTTTTGGTTTTGAGCCTGCTTATTTTCTCCGCTTTTTCCTGTTTTCTGCTCTCCGCTCCTCATGCGGCCCGCATACTGTTCATCCTGTTTCCTGACCTCTTCCATGGAGCGAACCCCGGCCTTTTTCCAGCCCTCCAATATTTTGTCCGCATACTGGAAACTGGGTGCATGGGTGGCTGCCAGGGTCCTGTTACAGGCTTCAACCACCAGCTCCCTGGTAAATCCATAGGCACGGAACCATCTGTCTATAAAATCCCTCTCCATATCTCCCGGCTTCCGGTCATTTAATCCAAAGGCTTTCATGACAGCAAAGGAATCCTTGGTAAAGGTAAGAGCATAGCTCTTGGCATCATCCACGGTCCGGAACCCTTTTTCATGCCAGCTGATAGCCACTGTTTCAATATAACGGATGCTGCTGTGTCCGCCCTGCACACAATACTCCACCACATATTCCAACAGTTCGGACGGCATATGAAGGCCGTCATAAAGGTAGGCAAACACCTCGCACTCCCTTTGGGTGAATACCTTATTCATATATTTCTGGGCGATATAAAGAAGCTGGGAAAAATCCTCATCTCCGGCAAGTCCGCTTATCTTCTCAGGCGAATAGACCGTACGGCGGACGGGGGATGGGGGGGGCGCTTGTTTCTCTACGCTTATTCCGGAACAGGCTGTCTCAGATGCCGCTGGGGATACAGTCTGTTTTATTGGTGTGCACTCTTTAAGGGCTCCGGCATTCTTCCAATAGGATAAAGCCCGGGCTACATCCGCTTCTGTATGGTTTAACGCATCCGCAATCATGGAAACGGTGATTTCTTCCCCTTCATGGCGCATCAAATATAAGTATTCTTTTATATATTCTCCATTGGCCGCAGCCATATGTTCATCAATGAACTCATTGGAAATCACCGTAACGCTGATCTTGAAACTGCTTTTAATATTCAATGACATAACCTCACCTTTTTTTGTAACGCCAGTCCGCAGTGCAGCGAGAGAAGCCACAGGCTTCTCTCGCTCACGGGCATTCGCCCTATGAAATAGGCCATGACAAGATTTTCTTATGTGCAAGCACAACGAAAATCTTGTCATGTCCTATTTCGCACTGCTCATTGCCTTCGTGAATATCATACCACAGCTCCCATTAAAAGAAAATAGGTGCAGTTATCCACTAAATGAATTGTGGATAATGTGGATAATGTGGAAACCAGGTATACATAATTAGGATTTCTCCACCAAATCATGTCGATTTGCTGATAAAACCGAGATTTTGTAAATTGTAAGAATATAAATTATGTAAATTAAAAATCCACATAGCTTCTTAACATAAAATGTTGAAAACTATGTGGATAATGTGGATAACTATAAGCCTAAAAGCTTTTCCCCCACTTTTACTATGTCTCCGGCCCCCATAGTTATCAACAAATCACCGTGTATACAATTTTCCAAAATAAATGTCTCAATCTCATCAAAGGATGAAATATAGTGGCATTTTACACCTCTTTTCTCGATTCTCTCCGCAATATCCTTAGAGCTGATGCCTAAATCGTCTGCTTCGCGGGCCGCATAGATGTCCGCCAGGATCACCTCGTCAGCCAGGGACAGTGCCTCTGCAAATTCGTCCAGAAATGCCTTTGTCCTGGTATAGGTATGAGGCTGGAATGCCACCCACAGCTTCTGATGAGGATAGTGCTTTGCCGTTTCAATAGTCGCCTTAATTTCCTGGGGATGGTGGGCGTAATCATCAATTATGGTGATGCCGGACAGCTCTCCCTTTTTTTCAAAACGCCGGTTGGTGCCGGTAAAACGCTTCAAACCCTTTTTAATCTGCTCTACAGAAATTCCCAGCTCTGTACAGACTGCCGCAGCTGCCAGGGAATTATACACATTATGCTCTCCCGGAACGCCAAGCGTTACGGTATCCACAATACTTCCATCCACCTTTAAATCATAAGTAGCCCTTGCCAATTCGTCAAAACGGATGGCTTCGGCCTGATATCTGCTTCCCGGCTTCTTGCCAAATGTGATCACGTTGCATGGCAGTCCCTGTGTGATCTCTTCCCTGTTGTCTATGTCGTTGTTAATCACCAGAGAGCCGGTTTGGGGAAGCTTTTCAGCAAACAGGCGGAAGGAATGACGGATATCCTTAATATCTTTAAAGAAATCCAGATGATCAGCCTCTATGTTCAGAATCACCTCCATGGTGGGGAAAAAGGAGAGAAAACTATTGGTATATTCGCAGGCTTCTGTTACAAACAGCCTGGGGCCACCCACCCGTATATTGCCGCCAATGGAATTTAAAATTCCGCCTACCGATATGGTGGGGTCTGTTTCAGCTGCCAAAAGAATCTCAGTGATCATAGATGTGGTGGTGGTCTTTCCGTGAGTTCCGGATACAGCTATGGAATTCTCATAATTTTTCATCATCTGTCCAAGAAGTTCTGCACGGCTGAGTATTGGAAGTCCTTTTTCTTTGGCCTGTGCAAATTCCGGATTATCGGGATGTACGGCGGCGGTATAGACAACCACGTCAATTCCTTCTTTAATATTTTCTGCCCGCTGGCCATATGCGATTGCTGCGCCCTTTGTCTCTAAATGGCGTGTCAGCTCTGATTTCTGGGAATCTGACCCGGTAACGGTAAATCCCTCGTCAATGAGAATTTCTGCCAGCCCGCTCATGCTGATTCCGCCTATTCCAATAAAATGAATTGCCTCTGGTTTATGAAAATCAATTTGATACATGCTTTTTCCATCCTTAATTTTGTTTTCTGTAATAAATAATGCCTTCCTTTACTTTTACCGCTTTTCTTTCGTAAAGGCAACTGCTTTCTTCTTTATTATATAAGAAAGCACCGAGAAAATCTACAATATAATTACAATCAAAAAAATGCACCTTACAGATTTTATGTTCTGTAAAGTGCACTTTATGACACAGTTCTTATGACCCCAGGGCAATCGGCGCCACCTCTTCCTCAAGGCTGCCACTGCCTTCCCCTGGAATTCCTACTGCAGATACCATCAGGTAAAGCATTTCCTTGAAGCTCCGGAAGGGCTGTTCCACCCTGCCTTCCCGCCAGTAAATAATGCCCTGCCATGTAGAATGCTCACGAAACATTATTTTAATTGAAAAGGTTGCCTTTAGCCCGCCTGTCCTGCACATGGAACAAACCTCATTGGAAATCAGACGACCGTATTGCATTCCATATTTTGGAATTCTTTCCTTTAAAATCTTGACTTCCATAAAATTTCCCAGGGTCCCTGCAAGATCAGCCATGGCTTCGTGCCGTTCTGTTAAGTCAGCAGGTATATTTTGATAGTTTCCCTGGATCTGCCCTGAATCATAAGCATCTATGGCCACATGGAAGGTATTCAATGATTCCCCTTCCTGTCCCATCTGGAAATCTCTTCCTAACATCTTGTTCATTAAAAGTATTAATTGCAGCGTGCTTTCAAACGATTCCTGCCGATCTCCTTCCTCCCAGTGGATCAGTCCCTGCCAGCTGGCGTGGTAACGATATTGTACATAGATACGGAAGGTGTTCCGTTTTCCTCTTCGTTCTTCCTCCTTACTGATCCTTGTTGCAAAATCAGGAGGATTGGTCCCGGGAAAATGACGCATTTGAAATGTCTGCTTTGGACAACCCATGGAATCAAATATACGGTCCATATTTAAAATCATCTCCAGCATACTGCCGTATTGAATTCCCTGAGATTCATCGCAATGAAACATAACCCCCTTAATACTCCAGTCGTTGCATTCATCCACTGCCACGGTAATATACCGGTCGGTACCGCGAACTACACTCACTCTTCCTTTTGACATAATTTCCACCATCATCCTTATGTTATGTTATAATTATAAACGAAGGCAGTTACATTTTGGTAACTTTTTTTCACATTTAGATAAAATTTTTATATCGATTGTAACCTGCCTTTTAATTTCTGTGATATGAGGGAAGAAAACACTCTCTGTAATAATACTTTTATAGAATTTTTTTCTATTTATAACAAAGAAAGCTTATTCAGGCTGCTAATTACAAAACACCTGAACAAGCTCAAAAAGTAGCTTTTAAATACATGGAGCTATGCTGCGGCACCGTATAATTCCAGAGACTATTATTTATCTGACATAAAACGCCCGAATATTACATGCCTGTAGCTGTTCAGCACGCCAAGCAGTATGTTTCCAAGAACTCCAATCACGAGAATTTCCCCTGCTCCAACCGTAAGCATAGCATACCAGATGATATCCTCTGAGCCGTAAGCGTACCGCAGAACCCATGGTATGATAATGGTATTTGCCAAAATCGGCGGGAGGCATACCAGCCATCTGTTTTTCCGAAGCTTATAGGAACCGATAGCTCCGATCAGGGTTGCAAGGCTTCCGAAAATCACATCCAGGGTAGCTGCTCCGCATAATAAATTTGACAGAAAGCACCCAATAAATAATCCAGGAATTGCTGCCGGAGTGAAAAATGGCAGAATACAAAGAATCTCTGAGATCCTAAACTGGATGGGGCCGAAGCTGACAGGTGCAAAAATCATGGTCAGCACAGTGTAGACTGCAGCAATCGCCGCTGAAAAAAACCATGAAATAGGTCTTTTCTGAAGTTTTGTAATGCATATTCATTTCTCCTTTAGTTTTGTTTTAGGTGTGGAAGGTCTCGAACACACCGGTCGTTATGTGAAATTCCTTGTAAAATCGAGGGTTTCACGGCCTTATTATATCAATGATGGCTTTAGGGAAATGGCTACTACACAGTTTTTACACAGTTTTGAAAAAAAACGATAGTCCTTTTTTTCTTTTTTTAACCCTCATCAACGGATACAGTATATCACTCATAATCGCAGTAATCAAGCCTTAATCATGTGTAGGGTACAATTATGCCCTGTAATACAGGGCAGGCTCTTGCTCTACATGATGCGTATGCACTTGAGGTGGGAGAGTTCCTGCCCTAGTTTGATAGATCCTGATTCAATTGCGTACCCTGTCATTCTGGGCGAGAAGATACAGACAATACTGGTTCATGCTGATTCCCTCTCTTTTTGAATGTTCCGCTAACTGGCGATGCAAGGATTTAGGTATTCTCAGTTTAAACTGTCCGGAATATTTATCCAAATCATCCGGCTCTGGTATTTCATTACCATCTTCAAGCATAGCCTCCAGCCAGGCCCTTTTCGCTTCCTTTGCATGATCAATGGCCTTTTCAATCGTATCTGCACAGGTTATACACCCCTTTAAGTCTGGAAATGATACAACATATCCTCCTTCATCAGGGTCCTCTATTATCTCCATTCTATAATGTAGTTTCATATATTCATCAACTGTTCTCATCGTCCAGCACCTCACTTTCAACAATTTCTCTCACCATCTGCACATATATCTTTTTAATCGGCTCATTCTTTGGTATGGTAATTGGCATACAGCCTGACTTCCGAAATGTATAATGGCTGCTTCCCCCTTTAGGGGACTTCATCTCGTACCCATAGGATTCCAGAACACGGCGCAATTCATTAAATCGCAGATCCTTGGATAAAGAGCATATTCTATCTAATAATTTATCCATTGTGACATTATCTATAATCCTCTCTTTATAATATATTATACTCTGGTATCATATACGGTGTCAATATTTCGCTTAGTTATTTTTTCAAACTATTTAACAGTCTCATAAATTTTTATTCCTGTATCACACTGTTCACAACAATAGAACTTTACCACAAATACAGAAATTCTTATTTAAAGATCTCCTCCATTTTTTCCATTTCAATTTTTTTTGTTGTAGGAAGGACATGAGAGTAAATATCTGCACTCATTGCTAAAGTGGCGTGCCCAAGAATCGTTTGCATGACCTTTAACGATATCCCCTGCTCAAGACCTCTTGTCGCAAATGTATGTCTCAATGTATGGAATGTAAATTGCGAAATTTCAATATGCTCCTCCTGCATCTTCTTGATTATTTTATTCAATTCGGCCGTTATCTTTTCACGGCTGACTGGTTTTCCATCCGTGCCGGTAAATACCAGATTATCCAGACCTTTTAGTGGCTTCCACCAATCTCCAGCCAATTCTTTTTGCTCCTTCTGATTCTTTTCTTGTTCCTTAAGTAATTCATAGCAAACCTCCAGCATGGGAATATCCCTTTTTGATGTTTTAGTTTTAGGTGTCTCTATGTAGTGGCCCAGTTCTTTTACATATTTTATTGTTCCGGTAATATGGATAATTTTTTTTGCTAAAATCCACATCCGACCAGCGAAGCCCCCTTACCTCCCCATTTCTCATTCCAGTAAAGAGCGCAAGTTGAAACAGGCTACAATACTGGCTATGTTTCTGAGCATATGTTAAAAATTGCTTTTGTTCCTCTGCAGTCAATACCACCCTTTCTCTCCGCTCTTTTGCTTTGGGTATGGTTGCCATGGCTACAGGATTTTTAACAATCAGCCCTGATTTTACTGCCTGTTTTAAACATACCAAATAAAATTACACTCACCAGCTTAATGGTTCCTTCTGCATAATCCTTAGCTGCCATATCATTATATAATCTCTGATCTGCTCCATACGAATACTTGTCACCCGTTTTTTTACCTAGCACAGGCATTATATGAGCATTATATGTATTACGATAGACTTCTTTAGTACCAGGCTTTATGCGGATTCCCCGGAAATCCTTCATCCACTGCTCAAACCATATTTCAACTGTCATTTTACTGCTCTGAGCATACATCTGATGAGTGGCTTCATATCGGAGATCATTGAGTTTTTTTCACTACGACTTTTAAGTCTTTATCGTATATTGCCGGATATAATTCCCCTTCATATTGAAAACGTCCCATATAAAGGCCATCTGCCTTTGGCTAATGCCCTTCGGCAGCTTTTTTTCCATTCTTATCTAATGCCATTTTTTATAGAGGCTGCCTTTTTGTAAAAGCAGCCCCTTTACCTCCTTAGTTTGAATTTTCAGAAACCCAGTCATTAAATTTTTCTATATCTATAAGTAATCTTCTCCCAATTTTTACCCTTACCTGCGCTTCTTGGGCAAGGCGCAAAGCAGAGTTCCGTCCAATATTCCCTGCATATTTTTGAAATTCCGGTATACTCAACAGTCTACATCTCTCCATCTTCTTCCCACTCCTCTTCTTCTTTTTTTACTTCTGTTTCCGTATAATTTCCTATATAATTCGCCGGAATACAATACATATTATTTTTTCTCATATCATTCGTGTTATCAATCCCCATTAAAAACAGGGCTTCCAAAGAGTACTGCTTCCGTATATATTCTCTGGCAATAACCTCGTTTCTGATCTTTTTTTACATATTTGAGGCCTGTAGTTTCCATAATATATTCCAGAGAACTTAACTTTTCGTAAATTCCTGTTTTATATGGAAAAAGGACCACCCATACATCCATCATCACTCTAACCCCCTTTCAATTATCCAAATTCCTGTTTTATTACACTTGCTCATATTTTTTATGGTATATGGCAGGGAATACTCACAAAATTTCTTCTTTATTAGGTTCATTGCTATTTGTTCCTTCTGGCTTCTTCTACGGCTGATTTTAAAAATATCCAAAAGTTTTTCACTAATCCCCACCATTTCCTCCCGTCCAAGTTCTTTTCCTAAAAGAGGATCTAATAAAAGTTTAATGTCCTCTAACAGTGATCCATTACCATTTCCCGGCCTCTCAAGATCCCCATATGTTTTATGTCCAGGAATCCATTGCAAAATTTTTTTCTTTGAAACCCTCAAAAAATTCTCTGCCTTCTTGTGAATCTTCCATGTATTTCCAAAGCTGTATACGGTGGTAATCGTTGATCGCCATACTGAACCGGTTATAACATATGTGCACTCCCCCTTTTTCCGCTTTAACAAAAAGTGGCATAGGTAATTGGGAAAAAAACGCCTTTAAATCCCTTTAAGCTTTTGTTAATATTATTTTCCATTTCCGTATATTCGTCTTCAAGCCTTCTTATTTCCTGTTCAATCTCAGAAGGCTTAGGAATTCTGATATAAAGATTAACCGTCTCTTTTTCGATAATCCTTTTTCTACCTACCATCTGTATCACCTCTTCCCTATAAATATGGAAAATAACAACATGTTTGATACGATAGTCTTTTAGATTGACACCCACATCCAGGAAACGAGTGGCTACTAAAAATTGTTTATCAAAATAATTTTCCTTTATTATTTCATTAAAGGTTTTTTTTCTTCTGATGCCAACTTATTTTCCGCATCCATGTAAACTGCTTTGTCTTTTCCCAACTTTTCTTGCATACGGGCTCCTTGGGCTTTTGATTTTACAAAGATAATTGCCTTTTCTCCAGCCGGGATCTCAAGCAAATGCTTAATTATTGTTGATTCTTCTTCAAAAAAAACAGGTTTTACATAACTATAGTCCTGTTGGAAACGATATACAGTTAGATAAACATCATCTAGCGGGAAACCATATCGGTTAAACTGGGGCGGGTTTCTCCCCGTCACTTCATTTTCAATGTCCACGATTTCTTTCAAAGCGATCCCCGCGTTGCCGTCATATAAATACGTTTTGTCTCTGCTCCTATTTGAAGCACAAGAAGCCTTAAAATCTCTTCGGTAAATGAATTGAAGCAGGCATCACCGACAAATGCATGAACTTCATCAATAATCAAAAAATCATAATCTTTTCGTTTCTCTAGCACGTAGTTTTTTTTATATTCACTCGTCAGCTCCTGTAAAGTAAATATATCCAACGGTCCGAATTCAAATTCTCTTTGGATACCTTTGTCCTGTAACTCCTCAAGCTTTTCCGGACTATATAGTTTTGCGATATCACGCTTATATTGCATGGTCAAGGCCACACGTGGAGTAATCAAAAGTCCTTTCTTTCTCCTACTCAAAATCAGAGGACTTATGACCTCATTAACTAATGTAGATTTGCCTGAACCTGTTTGCGATATGATAAAGTATCCTCCCTTATTCCAAGCTGCAACTTTACCTTCCGTCAAAAGATTCGAAACAAACTGATGTGAAAAGGGATCATATACCTTAAGTCTCTCCTCTTCATAGTAGCGGTATATTGAATTTCCTTCCGCTCTTTCTGATTCTATCCTATCCTCCAATGGTTCCATCCATTTTCCCACAGCTATCATTTTTTTTCCTCCATATTTTTCTTGTCACCATATATTAGGGACGCTCATGAAAAATCATGACATGCATGTTTTTTTCTGTAAAGTTTATTTCAAAAGCTTTTTTCAAGGTTCCTTTTGTGTTAATATATTCATGAATAAAGTCATTATAAGATATTTCATGCTTCTTGCAGTGGACCAAAATTCGTATACCAAAACGCATCCCTAAAGGAGAAAACGATTTATGCTTCGTTATGATTTTAATATATTGGTTAAAAAAACTTGATTGCCATCCAGAATACCGCGATCTATGCCATCAATTTAAAAATAAATCTAAGCTTTCTGAGGCATCTTCTATTGATAATATATGGGAAACTTTAGAGGAAATTATTCATTCTTTTGCACCGGATTATGTTTTTGCTTTAACTCACATGAAAATAGAGATTATCATGTCCATCTATACAGCAATGGCATATGAGTTAATTCCTTCTATTGGTAAAAACGAGTTAGCTAGAATTTATTCAAGTATTTCTACCAGGGATATGGAGAGCATTCGGCATAGTTTGAGTACAGCCACTGCTGATTTGAGAGAATCATATTTTGGACCCTATAAAGATTTTAAATGTCCAGAAAATTTGGTTGTTCAGGAAAAAAAAGATTCCACGGAAAACGGAGACTCACCGAAAAAAAAGTGATTCACCTGTAAAACCTGTAAAGTGGAATTCCGGTAAATATTATTTTTCCACTCATAACTTAAATTTTACAAATCTTCAATACCTGTTGCCTTTTTGGGCTGAAGAAGAATTAGCAATACCAAAAACAGAAGTACAAGAATCAGAAGCGCAAAAAAACGGAAACAAAAAAAATCTTCTCAATTAAGTCCTTTAATAACATAGATTTTTATTATTATATGGTCAATTGTAAGAATTGGTCTTTTTTTCCTGAAAATCAATTTGGTATGACATTTTTTTAAATGGCATAAAGGAATATCTGCTATGTTTAAAAAAAGATGAATTTTATATAATTAAAGGTGACTCTGAAAAAAACAGTTCTGAACAAGATACTTCTTTTGAAAAAAGAGCACTCCGCATTTATTTTTGAGCACCTTTTTCATCCATCTTATTTTATAAAGAATCTTACAGATTATTTAGAGAATTTTAAAACACTATTTTCTTCAACGAAATCTCCCGAAAGAGAAAAAGCTATGATTTTAACAATTCCGCTTTCGTATCTTCCTTTTTCACTGCAGGAAACAATGAAAGAATTTTATTTTGAAAGTTTAAAATCATACTTAAAATCCCCTGAAAATACGGGGGTAGAATTATCTTTTAGAAAGTATTTATATATCATCGCAAGTTATAAAGGATATTTATTTCCTTTTGCAGAGTCACTTTTTTGCAAATTTGCTTAATATGGTATATATTGAGAACGGCGCTTATGACTTGGAAAAATTACGTGCTATTCTGAAAAATTATATTATCAGCAATATTGAGCAATATAATTTTCATGCTGTTATACAGAATCAATTAACTAAATTTGATGAACTTAGTTATTATTCAGATGAACGAAAGCGCAAGGGGAAAGAAATTAAATTATCGACTCCAAATACAGAGAAAAGAAATAATTTTGCCATTGAAACCTTTGAAATAAATTATACCTACAATTACTTTTCTTCAGTTCCTATGAATGACATTTTTTTATTGCGAATCCTTTTCAGGCAGACATATTACTTTAGAAGAATATCTGAATCTTTTTTTCAGAACCTTGGTTTAAAAAAATTTAAAGAAGTAACAGATTCCAGAACTCCAAACTATGAAGAATTTAAAAAAACTTTCATAAACTTATAGGTGCTATGAATGTGTTCCTCATAGCACCTATATCAATCGATTATTATAATCTAAGGTGATCTGACCCAATATTATTAACAGCACAACTACGTAATTGGTCGATCAATATTTTTATTTCTGCTTTCCCGTAATGACCACTTAGCTGATGTTCACAGCTTCATCCGCTTCTGTTCCCGCAGCCTCCATTTTCTCCAGCGCCTGGAGGACTCTCCTGACAGCATACCTTGCATTGCCTGTCAACTGCCTCTGCCAGCAGCCGTTTTTCGGACTCCACTTAAACCCATTGGTTTTCAATATTTCCCGGACTTCCGGCTCTGGTTTTCCGTCAAAGATCAGCTGTAACCGCATAAGTTCTTTGTTCTCTACCATCTGAAAGAAGCGGTTCTCCCGTTCCGTTGTTCCGGCATCTTTTTCCTTTTTCAGCTGTTCCAGACGAAATCTTGTATTTCTGATTGTGGCATTTTGATTTGTAAGCTGGTAGGTCATGAATGGCTTATTTTCATAATGAAAGTCACGACCCATTTCCTTTTTCAGCCTTTCCGTCTGTTCCGGTGTCAGCTCCGGGCAGCCCTCCAGTGTCTGATTCTTCCGGTAGTAGACATTGACTGCTTTCATCATGGCCTGGTCAGATTCCAGTTTTTTCAGCTTTTCTTCCAGAAGCATAACTGCATTTTCATCTCCTGATAAGATCGGCTGTTCCATCGTCAGCAGATATTCGATTTTTCCTGCATAAGACTGTAAATACTCCCAGTCTTTCATCAGCTTTTCCCTGCGCCGGTTCTGCTTTTCCTTCTTTCGTACAGGGAAATTTGCAGGACCGGAAATCATTACACTGGAACAACTCGCTTCATTCCGGTAATAGTTGTTATAATATTCTGCCAGCTTCCGGCTGTAACGGTCCGCCATTTTTACGGCTTTCTCCGTTAAATGGGGTTTTCTTTCTTTGATCTGATCCACGACAGCATAAATCCGGTCTACATATTTTTTATACTCCGCAGTGGCACTCCCTGCTACATAATCATCTAATGAATTGATATGTTTTGCCGTCCTTGCGGTCTGTTCGTTGATCGTATAATAATTCTGTTCCATCTCTGTCTTTGTCCTCCTGATCTGTTTTAATTTCCCAGCCGAAGCACACAGCTCCGGCCAGGTTTTTGTTTGAGTTTACACCGCCCCATTGAGGGCTTTATGAAATGCTGGAGCATCATCAATCTTTTTCTATAAAGTCGGTACAGGCCGGGTCATATTCTCTCACGAAATAATCTGCATAAATCCGGCATCCGCACGAGCCAAAGTAAGTACATTCATCACAGATATGCGCCTCTGCAGTCTCCCTTGCGGAAAACCACGAGAAATATTCATGGTCAAATCCAAAGTGTCTGTAAGCCATGAAACCGTTCCCACCTCCATATGTTCTTTTATACTTTTCTGCCTGGTACGGAGCAAAACCTGGGGCTCACAAACCTGTTTTAAATCCAGCAGTTCTTTGTATTGCGTTAAGTACTGCAGGAAAAAAATCCCTGCTTTCTTATCAAAATAAATGCTGCAATTGTGAGACAGATCCACGCAGTGGTCAACAAATATGATGTCTCTGACTTTCCCCTTTAAAAGCCCTGCCTTTGCGATCTGTTTCCATTTTTCTCCACCGAAAGAGGAACTCCAGGCCACCCGCTCCGTGTCAAACATCCGGAGACCCGCTTTTAAAATATCGCTTTTGTTGTATACGGAGCAATCACGATAGACGTCATTTCTTGACTGGTCCGCCGAGTAATAGTCCTGTATATACTGGGAGCTTGAGATCTGCAATGGCGCAGTTCCGCCGCAACAACCAAAATCGTATAATCATAAATGGCTGACGCAAATTTCAGAATATATGTATCCCGGAAATCACAAAACTCTCGAAACCACTGGCTATGACTATGTCTCATTGTTTCCAGATGGCTGCCCTGGTTGGAAGACAGCAGGGCTGAGATTGCCTCAATGGCATAAAATTCCTGTACCAAACAATAGATATTCAACAACTTCATATGATTCCCTCTCTTTACCTATAGGAATGGTTTCCTTGTTCTTTGTATTTGTCAAACTGACACCCCTGACAGGGAAACAATCCTGTGACCGTCATTCCTTTTTACACGACCAATTCCAGCATAAAATTTTGGAACGCTTCATATGGAATAATTTTTTTCTGTCACTGATTGATAGATCATCTGCAAAATATAATCCGCCTCTTTTGTATCAGGATCTACACCCCCGGCAAAGCACATGGTCGTAAATATGGCCCTGGCCTGTTCCGGTACGTGATCCTCATCCCAGCTGTTTTCTGCAATAAACTCCTGCAGATACGTTACAAGTTTCTCTTTCATGAACTTTCCTCCTGGAATCTTCTGTTTTTCCGGAATGGATTTCTTTATTTGTTATCTATGGGAGCAGAAAATAAAATTCTTCTTTACCAAAGCCATTACCCTAATGAGATCTTTTCTGACTTCCTGTTGTTCAAACATGCCTCCGATTTAAATATGATCTCAATCGTTTCAGAGGAGCGGGAATAACGGTATACCTGGTTGGACAGACGCTCCTCTTCCGGAACCTCGCTTTGATTGATCTCATTCACCATGGCACCAAGTTCTTCGTAAGAGTTCTCCCCCTGGTCTGGGATTAGCAGCGTTTCATGGATACTTGATGGAAGTATGATAAGATCCGCTCCCTGCTCCTTAGCAAATCCTTCCAGAAAGTTCTCATACAAGATACAGCAGGCGCCATTCATCATTCTTTGATTGGACAGAACATATAACGGAACCTGGTCCTCTCCCAGCAGTTCATCCATGATTCCAGCATCACCAAAGTCTTCCAAATCTACGTTCAAAAACTCCCCTATACTGTCTTTCATATTCCTGATATGAGCCGGAAAAAGCTCTGGGGTATTCTTCTTTGCCAGTTGAAATAATTCCTCCTTCGTTGTGCCCCAGGATACCATATGGGTACTGTAAATAAGGGCCGTCATCTGTCCGCTTCTGCATTCACCTAAGAACAGATAGAAGACTACCGCGAGGTCCAGAAATTCCACATAAGGAACCTCTTTTAACAGCTCCTGATTAGACGCTCGATGTATGAGCTTATAAGCCACTTTATTTCTTAAATTATTAAAATCAACCAACTCCTCCATTGTTGTATTTCCAAAGGAGATATTCGCATTCTTTTCATAGAGACCCAGGAGCCGTCCTATGATTTCCTGCATTTCCATTCCCCGCTGAAACTCTTCAAAGTATGGATTCAAATAGATCGTAGGAGAAAGATGTTCCTTTCCTTTGGAAATCACCAGCCCCTCCAGCACCGTATCATTATTCTTAAGAATCCGTTGAACCCTCACATGAAAACCATCTCCTAACTGCTTTTCTATCTCTGCCTGAACCTTCAATAAGAACTGATTATATTCCATTTGCTTTTCCTCCATTTTTCTGGTAGTGTAAAATCTGATATTTCATTTTTTATAACAACTTATATTTTGATCATTCGTTATAGGAAACCTTCTTATATATCTCATCTTAAAAATGGGCTACTCGTTTCCTATGGCCTCCGCCATATCTTTTTTGTCATAAACAAGCACTGCCGGTAAGTTGGAACAGCTGCTCCTATCAAACCGGTAGTACTTTGCATATGGATTGTCTTCTATGCTCTTGATTAACGGTGCAACTTTCATATTTCGATCAATATTCTCCTTCACATAATCCAGTAATTCTTCCCGTTTAACAATAAGGTACTGCGTCAGACCGGCATTCTCTAAAATAGAATACATGTGATCAAGGTCTATGCCGTCATCTGCAATCAGCTTTTGGATATTCATCTCTTTCCCCATTTCCATTACCTGCCTATTTATCTTTTGATTCCCTTATCTACTTAAAAAAGAAGCATCCCTTTTCGAATGCTTCTCTCCATGCTTCTTCCTGACAGTTCAAAAACTTTATGCGGTTTTCATCAGGAACCTTTATTAAATTTTATAAAACGATGTTTTTTTCTCTGTTGTCCGCCAAAGACCCCCGTTTCTGTTCCTTGATTCATTCGTTTTCCAGCATCATTCTGTAGATGCGGAACCCATCCTTCACGCCGGCGAAATATAAATACCGGTTCTCATCAGCGCACCAGGCGATCCAGTCATCCCAGAACGTTTCCATTTCCTCTTTCCATTCCTTTCCCAATTGTTCCAGGAGACCTTCCATTTTATGCTCAAAGCCTGCTTCCTTCGGGACAGGTCCCTCCGGACGGGCATTTAAAAGCATCTCAATCCTTTCACAGATTACCTGATCCAGTAAATCTTCCACACTCATTTTTTATCACCTCCCTTTTCTTTCCACGTCAGGAACACCCCTACACAGATAAAATAGCGTGCCCCATGATAATGCTCCTAAATCTGCTTATTTTCTGCACAGGGGGCAGTCCTTTTTCATATAGCTCTGGTAGATACGTCCGCAAACAGGGCAGATCGCCAATTCCCCGATTCTAAACTGCTCATCAAGCCATGCCTCCGGGTCCTGTCCGGTAATACTTAGGAACATTTCCTCTGCGATCTCCTTCTGCCCCAGGCTCATTTCAAGAAGCTCCTCTCCGGTATAGCAGCGCCCAGTCCTATCCGGGATATAACAGGGTCTGTCCAGGGAATGACGGAACGCTTCCAGATCCTTATAAGTCCCATTCGTAAAAAGCACTTCTTTGGAAACTGTCCGGACTGCCTGGTTGCCTGAGAAGCAATTTTTCTACCAGAACCATCCACTTTCATGCTGCCTCTCCACTTTCTGATATCTCCGGACACTCATTCCGGATTTCGCTCATATCCACGGAAATCTCTGTCTTAATCGTTTCATCCATGGACATGGCCTTTTGGAAATCCACAGATACAGGTGCATATTTCAGCGCCCGCTTAATGACCGTCTTTTTCGCCATATCCTCATAATTCTCCGTCCACGGACTGTACTTGCTCCCAAAGGATTTTGAATATTTAGCGGCAAAGACATCCATATCTGCCTTATTGCTGACTTCAAATCCATACCCTCCATTGGACAGCCGGAACAGGCCGTAAATAAACGTGATCTCTCCCCGTTCCTCCTCTCCCGGACGGTGGACCAGCTTGGGGTCCAGCCCGTATTGATATTCAAAATAATCGAACTCCCGAACGGCCTGCCCCTGAATCACCTGGATCTGCCCTGTACGGTAAGCCAAGTCTATCATGCCTTTATATCCAATCTGAAACTGGCATTCCAGCACACCTTTGTTTTTATAAGGAATTAAATACGCTTGACCCAGCGGAGTGTTAGGCTCTAATCCAAGCTGGGCTGCATTCATCATGGCTGCAATAAAGGACATGGGGGTACAGCCTGCCAGCTCCGGCGTGTTATTGATGGCGGACAGCGCCATCCTTGTAAAACGTTCCGGGGTCAGTACCGCAGGCAGTGCCCGTTTGATTTCCGGTTCCAGCGCCTTTACCATGTCTGCGATTGTCATGCTTTTTGTCAGCTTCACCTGGCTGTTCTGACCGGAAGCCTTTCTCTCCAATTCATTTTTTACATCAACTGCCATTGTTTCCACCTTTCCATCGAAAAAGGACCATCCTCTCAGACGGCCCTCTCATCAACAATTAAAATATTAAATTCACATAATCACGCCTGGAATCAACAACTGAATATATCATTTTGGCAGCACGGAACCCTTCCAGTGATTACGCCGCCTTGATACTGAACCGCCTGGAACTGGTCCTGTAACTGAATTCTGTATAAATTTCCGGTTTCTCTGCCTTGATCCGTTTGGAATCCAGATGAAGCGTGTCCACGTTGCTCCAGGTCACGCGGTACTTTTCATTGTAAGCCATTTCATGATCCTTCATGAACAGCTTGATCTGCTGGTCGATCTGGTTCTTCTCCTCTCCCAGCTTGTCCATCAGCTTCACGATCTCCAGCCTGCGCCGGATTTTATCGTCAAATCCGGTCAACAAAATGGCTGAGTTTTTTTCTGGCCGTGTGAAAATACTGCTCCAGCACTTCATCACAGGCTTCGGAACCATCCGGGTCCGGTATGATCCGCTTTACTACATGATCGTTCCAGAACTGCTCTTCAATGGAAACAAGGTTCTTGATTAAGTCCTCATCTCTTGGGATTTCAGCATATTTGAATCCACGCCCTAAAATGACCACAGCAATGTACCAGGTCTGCTTCCCGGTTACACTCATATAATGATGGCATTGGATTAAGTAATGGGCAGGGATTTCATCCTCCTTCCATTTATCCATGTTATAGGCGCTAGCCGTCTTACATTCCAGCCCTGCATCCTTTCCCACAATCAGCCGGTCCACATCCGCAAGCATAAAAGGATGCTCTTCACTGCGGTACATCATATTAGAGCGTCTCACCTTTAGCCCGGTTGCTTCCATAAATCTCCGGGCAACGTAATCCTCTAAATCCCTGCCCTGACGCATGGCTTCATTATCGATCTCTTTCACTTCCATGGTGGTCTTATCCTGGTAAACACTCATGGGACTTGCATAGGGATTCAGACCACATATAGCCCCGGCATCGGAACCGCCGATGCCGGTCTTTCTTAATTTAAGCCATTCTTCATGACTTAGGTCTGCTGTTGATATGCTCTTTGACATAGACAGCCTCCTTCTTTTAAAAAATATTCCGTGTTACAAATGATCTTCTTATATCCCGCTTATATCAAGCTGCATCATCTGGCAAGGCCGGATCAATCAGACCCTGCTCTTTGAAACTATAAAACCCGGCCTCACCCAAAATGATATGATCCACTAGGAAAACTCCCAGCAGTTTCCCGCATTTCCGGATTCTCCTGGTAATCGCCTGGTCCTCCCCGCTGGGTTCTGGGTCTCCAGACAAATGATTATGAAAGCAGATCACATAGGAAGCGTTATTCAAAAGCGCATGTTTAAAAATATTCCTTACATCCACACTGCACATGCTGACACCTCCTACTGCCGCAACTTCCGCCGCCATAGGCTCCAGTCTAGCGTTTAAGGACATGACAAGGACCATTTCCCTGTCAGCTAAGTCAAACAAGGGCCTTACCGCCTCAACTGCTTCCAGAGGGGAGGAAAAACATTTCATCCCGCATAGGGTCCTGTCCTCCTTTATCATCTGAAGGTGAATCATGCTGACATTCTTTTTTGGGCTTGGCCGTTTCATCATGTCAACGATCTTTTTTTCTTGTACTCCACATTTCACCTGCGAATCTCCTTTCCAAATGAAAAGAGGAAGCTTCCCTCTGCCAAACAGGAGGCTTCCTTTTTCACCACTTATTTTTTTCCACCCTTACAGGATTTTTCCCAAACTTCCTATAAAAGTTCCATTAACAGCATTTTTGTACCAACAAGCCCCTCATACCAACAGACACTTCTTGGGACCTCTCTAAGATAGCTTTCGGTCAGTTCCGTCATAGCCAAGTATTCTGTGATCTGCCTCTCGAACAGATCAAGGACATCAGGACAAGCTCCCGCTAGCAACAGTTCAAAGTCCTTGCACGCACGTAAGTTGTCCCACCGCCCATTAACATGGGTTCCATCCTCCGGCCCATTTCCTTCCCTTTGTAATTTCCCCTGCATATCCGGCAGCCTCCTTTACAAAGTCTCAGAGAACACCGAAAGGAATATCCCCTGGGACCGACAGATGATACCACCCGGATCACCTCACTTTTTCAAGTATACAATAATGCGGCCATCTTTTCCGGTTGCTATCTGGTAATCCCGTCTTAACTTTTTCAAGACCCCAATACCGCCGCCGGCTACTCCGATCATGACGCAGTCACCGCTGCTTCCGTTCCTAAAATGGTGGCCGCAGGCGTCCCGGCAACCAGGCTGACAACACCGGAAGCACCACCCGTTATGGGCATCTGCATAAGAGCGATGATGCAACCGCCAGACAAACCAGGCAAAAGCTCCAGAGGGTAATGTTGATCTTATACAGCTTCTTTACCTTAGCAGCCAGGTCTCCCTCTAATTCGATCCGGTCCTTTCCATCCCGTACTGCCTGACCAAACTCTTCTTCATCACGAACATACATGGTTTTTCCCTCCTTTACGACGCCGTTACCAGCGCATATGCTTTGTCGATCATAGCATTTCCGTCCACCGTCCGGGCAAATAAACTCTCCCGGTAATTCGTCCGTTCCCGGAGCGGCTTGGAATGGGTGGCAAAATCAGAGACAGCATTGACAAACCGGTATGCATTCTTCCCCACATGCTGTAAATCCGGGGCAGAATAGTACCGGTCCCTCACTTCTTCCTTCATCTTCCGCAGGTTTTTCAGCTGCTGATCTGTCGCATTGTCAAGCAATGGGAACAGGGCATCAATGTATTCATAGACCTGTTTATCCGTCAGCTTCTGCCGGTTCAGCTGGTCAATGCTTCTTCCCAGCTCTGCCATATAGGCATCTGCATATAAAAGCGTATATCTGGCATCCTCCATCTTTCCCCGGATGTCACCCACATGATTGGTGGACCAGGAACGTTTTGCCGTGGACAGCGCCAGGTTCAGCGTGTTTAAGCACACCACACGGATCGGTGTCATTGCCACCTTGATGGAACCCGATCCATCATGACTGTTCATAAATACCAGATAGGGCGTGACCTCATCCCCGCTGATGATATATCGCTGGGGAAGCTTCGCTAAATCCAGGTCCGTCGACCCTCCTGTAAGGAGCCGGCCGTTTCATACGTGACCCCTTCTCCTAACAGTGCATCCGTAAAGGCAAATGCCTCCTGATTCTGCACCACCTTATACCGGTCCGTCACTACGCCCAGTATCCGTTCATCATTGTCCCTTACATTTGCTTTAAATCCTAAAACGGGAATGCCATCGTTGGTCATGATATCTTTCTGGATAACCTGCCAGTTAAGCCCGGCAAGCTCCAGGGCGGATTCTGAGGTGGGAGCCTCTGATACGGAAGTGCCAAGGCCATGCCAGGGCGCCTTTCTTCCTGTGTAGAACATTGTTTCAACTTCTGCAGCCATTCTTCTTTCCTCCTGTCTTTGAATTCATTGATCTTATTTTTGTACCTGTTACATGATTTTTCATGTACTTTAAACTGTCCTCCTATTTTTTTCTTTCCTCTACACGTTTTTTTCCTCCTTTCCGAACAATAAAATACCCTCCGGCTATTAAAAGGCAGGAGGGCCAAGCGGGTTACCAGACTGGCCCTGAAAAGCTGCATTTTTCAGAAAGCCGCAAGTTCCTTACACCTGGTATTTTTCCGCAAAAGAATCCCCAGGCCTTTAAGAGCCTGGGGACTGGTCCGGTTATTCATCTTTTCCTAATAATTCAAGAATGCAGGTAATTGCTTTTAAAATAACCGTGAGAATTTCTTTGTACATGAAGTTTACCTCCTTAAAGGATTCTCACGGTTATAATATTTAATTAAGATTATATACCTTTTATGAATGAAACTCTTTCTACTACTATGGCATGGAATATTCCGCCGTTCTTACATAAGTCCCACCAAAACCTGGAAAATCCATTCCTCCAAAGCTTTGTCCCTCTAAAGAGGTTACGGTGATTGTATCAGCAGCGTCATATTCCAACTGCATAGATGGAATATAATTACCCGCCTCATAAGCACTATATTCATAATATTCCCATATCCCATCCGTTCCATCAGTGTGAGCCACAAGATATCCCTCTGTTTCTCCTGCTTGATCTCCATAGCTTCCGCTAAAATATACCAAAAAGGAATCATCACCCGAAGAATATGTAATTTCCAATTCAGCCCCGCCCTCATTTCCAAGTTCTAACGTATAAACTCCGGTTATTGATTTTTCTTGGGGCTGATTATCTGCTGATTCATTCCCTGTATCTTTATTGCTGTAAGTGGAATCTTCCGTTTCCAACTGCCCATTATCCTAGCTAGAAGCAAGCTCTGTTGTTTCCCTCTCAGATGGATTTGCAGAAAATTCTGTTTCTTCTGTCTCGCTGGAAACATCCCCATATGATTCTTGTGTATTATTCTCTTGTACACCTCCAGGAGAACACAATAAAAATGTGATCAACACCGGAAATATCCCCTGGCATAAAATTCCTTTCAACACTTTAAGCGTATTGGAAAAAAAGAACCGGATCGGCTGAGTTGCGAATTCGTATGTTCATATGTTGAAATTGAATTTCTATTGGCACATCTTCCAGCCTGTATTCTGTAACCACATGTTCTGCAGCTATGCTGCGATGATTCAAATCAGAACAGGTGTGGTTTGACAGAGGAAATGACGCTTCTGTTGGCAGCGCATCTTCCACGATATTGATTTTGACAACATCATGCTGTGGTGAACGTTTCGCTTTTTCAGGATTCTTTGCAATGGATTCAGGTAAATCGAATACAGACTTCATACGCAGCCTCTTAATCCAGGTATAAAGGTGCTCGATGGTATCTGGTTTTCTATACACCATTGTCGGTCAGTCAGACCACTTTGTCGGCATTCCAGAACTTGTTGATAAGTTTTTTTCCAGGCTAAGTATTTTTGATCGCATACCGCTAAACCTCCTCATAACATAGTAAACGTCTCCATTTTGGAGTAAACGTCTTCAACTTTTTACTATTATTATGACAGGATTATTTTATAAGTAAATCCGCCGGGAGGTTAGACGCTTACTAAGCTTTTCCCTCAAATCTTCAAAATCGAATTTGCAAGCCGTTTTTCTTCACCTACTGGAGTTGTATAAAATCTTTGCTCAATTCCAAACAGCAGCATTTTAAGATCATTTTCGTCAGCCACCGAAAATGAGTCATCCGTTGCTGTTAATTCAGGGCAATAGTCTTTAATATAGGCAAATACCGTCCTCTTGTCCTCATCACAGTAATTATTGAGTGTGTCTAACGCAAGAGCTATACGCTTACGATTAGCTATTTTTACATCAGCAGAAGAAAAATCTCCCGCCAATCTAACAAATCCCTGATTCAAAAACTCTGCTGTTTCAGCTTCGGTAGCTTCACGATGAAGCTGATCTATACCATGAAAAATTGATGAAATGGATGACAGTTTACGAAAATATAATTTATCTTCGCTTTTAACATAAATTGCATCAGCAATGTCCTTTATTACTATTGAAGCGTTGTTTCTGTCAAAATTAAAACGTTCGCCAAAAGAAATCAGCTTCTTTTTTACCAACTGAGACTTTGATATATTTTGAAAGTAATATATACCATCTTGATAAGAAAATATAAAATCCAACTTCTCAAAAGACGCTAAATCGAGCTGCTCATAATCGACTGAATCAAGCTCCTCGTCCATAAGAAAATCGCGACAATACGGCATTGTTGAAAAAGCAGTAATAACATACCACTCTTCATCTTCAAGGAGCGTAGAGGGGTCATACCCAATAGCTTCATCAAGATTTTCAGGAAGCACAAACATAATCTCATCAGAAATTACTTTGCGAAGCTTATTATTCGTCCGACTACGGTCACGTATTTTCGCTATTAGTTGATTCATCTTTTTCCCTCCACGCAATAAAAGTTGTATTGTTTATTCTTCTCAGGTTTCTAAAACTTGCATCGCTTGCCCTGCGAAATTCTTTTTTCACAATCAAAAATACTTTTGTGCCTTTGCCCGTCTCTGCGTTATAGAAACGATATCCGAAAAGTAAAAATATAGGATTAAAATACTGTATCTGTGCTACATAAGTAAATACAAATATTATCAGATAGACAAAAGCCAAATGCTGCACTTTTTCTACCCCAAGTCCAACAAAGAAATAACCAAGATAAGTTGGTAGAAATGAATTGTTAGCTTCTTCTATGTGACTGCATTTTTCGAGGGTATCCTTGCTCAATGGTAACGTGAGCCATATACTCATAGCAGACAAAAAAACGGGGATGAGCAATAGCACAATACCAAATAGCCAAGACGCATAACGCCAAGAGTCCATTCCTCCTTTATTCCATAAATCATAACAACCCAAGATGTTGCATTTATGGTTAGCAATATTCTGTAAAGCGTTTTCATTCATCCTCGCCTCCTTGATTTTTTATGCTAAACTTGTCCTTCAACAAATTTACCTTGGGATTTAAAAGTTAACCTTTTAAGGAAATAAACGGGTCTGTAAAATAGTGCGCCGCCATTCTTATTTGCTCATTATCTTTATAAACTGTTCAAGCTCTGCTTGGGCTTCCGGAGTTGTGCCTTGCAGTTCGCTCATTAGCTTGAATAACTCTTTAGTGGTGGACTCAATATCTTGGTTCACCTCTGTTAGCTCCCGTGCCAACTGTGATAATGGTACAACAGGTTGTTCCTCAAAGGTGTCCACGTAACGTGGGATATTTAAGTTATAGTCATTTTGTTTTATTTCGTGCAGATCTGCAACATGGGCATATTTGTCCATGTCCTTGCGAGCACAATAGGCAGTCAGGATTTTATTGATATTATCTTCAGAGAGCTTATTTTGGTTTTTGCCTTTTTCAAAATCATTCGATGCATCAATAAAAAGAATGTCTTTGTTCGCTCCACGTGCTTCTCGACCTTTAAACACCAGCACACAAGTTGGAATGCTCGTGCCATAGAACAGGTTTGCCGGTAAGCCAATCACGCAGTCAAGTAAGTTGTTGTCAATGATGTTTTTGCGAATCTTACCTTCGGATGCTCCACGGAACAAAACACCATGCGGCAAAACAATCGCCATTGTGCCTGTCTTTTCAAGGTGATAAAGCCCATGAAGAACAAAAGCATAGTCAGCTTTTGAGGCGGGGGCAACGCCAAAGCCTTTAAAACGAACATCTTTTTCACGGTCTACATTTTTGATGTCCCAGTTTTGCGAGTACGGTGGATTCGCTACCACAGCATCAAACTTCATGGGAGTTTGTATGCCGTCTTTTTCAGCAAAAGGCCAGTCTATGTCAAGCGTATCGCCACGTCTTAAATGCATATTCAAATGCTTCACACCATGCATCATTAAGTTCATTCGGGCAAGGTTAAAAGTGGTGGTATTTAGCTCCTGCCCATAAAAATCTACACTACCCTCGACATTGCCACCGTTCGGTAGTTCTTTTTGTACCGTCAACAGCAAAGAGCCTGAACCCATAGCAGGGTCATAGACACGAAACTGTTCGCCTGTTTGCTTCGTGTTTACGGTTGCAAGGCGTGCCAAAACTTGGCTGACTTCGTGCGGCGTATAAAACTCGCCACCTTTTTTTCCCCGCATTTGCGGCGAATTGTCCAATCAAATATTCGTAGACATCGCCCAAAATATCGTGTCCAGAATCATCTTTGAAGGTAAAGTCGTTTATCATTAATACTATGTCATTCAGTGCCTTTGCACGCTCGTTTGTGGACGAGCCAAGACGGTTGTCACCAAGATTTACATCAGAAAAAAACATTTTCAAAATTCGCTGTGGGATTGCGCTTCGCATTTTTGCTGAATAGGTCAAACATATCTTGAAAATCGCTAGCTTTGATTTTATGGCTTTCAATTTTGGAAACTAGCTCACGCCAAGTGTAAGTAGGTTCAATAACATATCCAATACCCTTCGATATCTCTTGACAATACTCCTCTTTTTCTTCGCTATCCTCTTTTTTTAATACATAAAAATCTCCAAGCCCATTATTTTTTAAATATTCACTTTGATTTTCAGACAGATAACGATAAAACATAAAAGGCAATATATAATTTTTATATTCGCTGGCATCCATGGTGCCACGCAGTTTGTTTGCCATTTCCCACAGCTTTGCCGTGATATTCAGTGCATTGCTCATAATTTTTCTCCTTTATATAAACATTTGACTCAGTAAAGTTTGTTTAATAGTTTTTAGGGTAGTGAGTTTTTGTTGGTGATGTGAGGTTAGGGTGTCAAGGGTGCGGAAGAACGCACCAATTTGCTGTTCTTTAATACTTGGTATATAGATCTTCTGACGCAAAAAAAATGTTTTGGGTCAAGTTTATTGGATGAGTTTCCAGAGGATGTAATTGAATTTGCAAATATCGGAGCCATTATTCGTTCAAGTTGAATAGCGTATTTCCAATAATTAGCATCATATTCTTGCTTGTGTCTATAGATCGGAAAAAGTTCAGAAACAACACCTGTGCCTATATCATTGGCGACGAATCTCCCAAATTTGTAGACAGCATTAGGATGACCTTCAAATGCGATATCCCCCTCACGCATGATATAAGTACGGGTATCTATATTATTCGATTGAACTTTTTCAGGATCTTGAAAGTACATTTTAGCAACAGAAATCCATCGATTCTTTCCAAGCGTGCCATCGTTTCTTTCATTGACTTTTGTGAATTGCTCCCCCAACCTACGCTGTTTCCAAGAGTTTGTGTATCCCTTGAATCGTATTTCTGGCACGTTTTCGCCATCCCTCGGAAACAGCTTTTGCAGATAGGTTTCCTTGGCCTGTTCCAGCAAATCACACTTGCGTTGATGAAGGGCAATGAGAGTGTCGAGGGTGCGAAAAAAACGCGCCAATTTTTTGCTGTTCCACTCGGTCTCTTGGAATTTGCAGCTCGGTTTCAAAGAAGTCTGACGCTGCAATATTGAGCAATCCATGGTTTCGGGCACCCTCCGCTGCGTGCTTAGAAACTTCCTTATACCAATATGTAGTGTCGTAGTATTTTGTCAGGAAAGTGGAGTCAACCTCCGTTGGCTTAAAGACAATATAAAGCGTTGAAAGTACGCCCATGTCATATCTATCGAGACGCTTTACAGCACCCCATGGGTAGCCGTTAGAATAGGATTTGTTATACGCGAATTCACCTTTCTTTACAAGGTAATATCCGCTCACATCGCGGCTTGCCACAGTCTTGTTGAAGAAATCGCTTTGATCTACCAAACCGTCTTGAGCTGAGATAGTTAGTGGTAAAGTCGATTCAAGATCCCTATTTTTCCGAGTAACTCGTTGAGCTATATCCCCCAACTTTCGCTTTTCCCAATCTTCCGTAAATCCTTTAAACCGTATCAACGGTTCTTTCTCTGTTTCACTCACGTTATTCACCTCTCTTTATCTCATCAGCCAAGGCATAGAAAGCCTCACGAAACGCAATGCGGTATTTCACCCAAGACAAAGCCTTGATTTCATCATTAGCGATTTCTTTATAATCTTCTTTGGCCTGATTCATCATCGTCGTCAATTCGCCTTGTTTGTCCATGTCCTCCTGACCCAAACGGTGCTTCTTTATCAGTGCCGTTAGCGCTCTTGGCGTGGTGCTATTGTCAAGCCCCCATGTACGCACAAAGGTTGTCACCAATTTTAGGTTTGTTTCCTTCTGCACTTTATCGATGGCTTTATTCATTTTCTCGACGTCGCTGGAAGCAGGGTACTTGTCAAACTCAAATTCTTTATCATAAATTTTTGTGACAAAATTACGAATCTTACTCTTTTCTTTCTCATTATCAAATTTCGCCAATTCAATGTGAATGTCATCTCTTGTGACTTTGGCTTTCTCCATTTCGTTGGCGTGCACTTCATTTGCCATTTTTGCGATGAGTTCCACCAAATAGTCATAATTTATGCGTACATCGTGAATATGCACCATTGCCAAATTTACTTGAGAAATGTCAATATCCTCACGCTTTGCACGGCGCTCTTTCAGTTCACCAGCTAGAACAGTGGTCAATATAATTTCTTGTTCTTCAGTTATTCCTATCCCTGCATAAAATCCTTCGGGATTGTCGTAGGCAGAAATAGGCTCGCCGTTGTCATCCTTGGTATATTGCTTTAATTGGCTTAGTAAGCGGTTATATTCTTTCATCTCTTCAAACAAATCATCTTGTGCTTGTTCGCTTGGCGGTAACTGCACAAAATCACTTGTCAAATCGGATATTTTTTTCAATGACTTCTTTTATTTCCTCTTGTACCTTGCTAAACGGTTTTGAAATAATACCAGACTCTTCGTTGCCTTTTTTTCAAATCTTCAAGAGTCAGTTGTTCATTTGCTGAATCACGATTAGAATAAACAGCAAATGCCATGTTCATCTCATATTCATTTTGTCTTGGCCAGCGATAGTTGACGATATTGCCCCACGGCTTATCAATCAAATTGTGAATACGGTTCGTGCGGGAATACGCTTGAATTAAGTTTCCACCTTTTAACGTTCTGTCAATATAGAGCGTGTTAAGTTCCGGCGCATCAAATCCGGTTAATAACTGGTCTACCACGATAACCAAGTCTAAGAACTGGCCGTCATCGGCAGTCTTGTTCAAACGGCGAACAATATCTTCGGTATACTGTTTTACCGATTCTAAGCCAAACTTTGTGTCAAATAATTCGTTATAGGCGTTCATCGCCCTGTGTAAATTTTCATTCGTGTTTAGCTGTTTATCGCCATTTGTTGTGTCTGCCGAAAAACTGATGGCAACTTTAAGCTTGTCTTCTTCTGGACGCTTTGCATTTTCCTCTGTAAATTTATCAAAGTACTCCATGGCACGAGGGTAGAGGCTCTGTTTCCACCAACATGAACAGTAAACAAGGCATTATATTTGCGGTTGTTAGAACGTTTTTTTCCAGTTTTCAAAAATATCTTTTACAACCAAATCAACGTGATCAGGCTATAATCATATACACTGCCACGCAAATTGTCGTCGATATCCTGCTTGGTTGGATTTTCTGGTGGCTGAATTGTTTCTTTAAATTCAACGTTAAAACCAAGCACATTTTTATCAGCAATCGCTTCTTTAATGGTGTAGGCGTGCAACAGGTCACCAAAAATTTCTCGTGTTTCAGGGAATTTTGGGGTACCGGTATAACCAATCCATGCAGAATGGGGGATGGCTTTGCGAATAGATTCAAGCATACCATCATTTTCTGTACCATCTCCAGTAGAGCGGTGTGCCTCATCTACTATGAAGAGAATGTTCTCATCCAGTGCCTTAAAACTTTCTCTTGCAACATAGCGTGACATTTTTTTGAATGCTGGTAACAATAATATTTTTGTCACTCTTTTTTTGTCAATTTTCGATGCAAGTCTGTAATATTTGCCGTATCGCTGACAACGCCTGTCTTTCCTTCAAAACCAGCAACCGGATCATAAGCTTGGTAGGCATCTGCCGTTTGATTTGTCAATGCAATGCGGTCTACTAAAAACACGACTTTATCTACATTTGACATACGGCTTGCAAGCCAAGCGGTCTTAAAACTGGTAATGGTTTTACCCGAACCTGTGGTATGCCATATATAGCCCAATTTACCATCATTATATTGAAAATCATATTTGCGAACCTTGTCCAGTACTCTTTTGGTCGCATAAACTTGATAAGGGCGCATAACTTTGATGCTTTCTTTATTCTTTGTGCCATCAAGCACCATGTAGCGCGTTGATAAATCGTGTGCCATTGGAATAGAGAGAACCTTATCTGCAAATGTTTTCCATGTGCGAACCGGGTGTGCATCATTTTCATGTTGCCATTGAAAAGCAAAAGCACGATTAAAATGCTCTGCCTTAACATTAGCCATATATCTAATATCGTATGGCGTCATTGCAATTAAAATTTGTAAGGTGGAGTAAATCCCACTATATTGCTTTTCAACAATGTATTGTTGCATTTGATTCAAAGATTCAGTGGTTGTGTGCAGCGCTTTTTTTATTTCAATTTGTATAATTGGCAAACCGTTTATCAGCAATGTAATATCAAACCGGCGATTGGGTTTCCCATCAATAATTTTTGGGCGTTCAATTTGATTGACGACTTGATAAACCGTACTACCTCCACCAACTTGCGCCTGATCAAAGACTGTTAAAAAAAACGTGTTTTCCATTATCTAGGTTAACCTCAATTTCGGAAACACCATTCACGCCATATAAAAATTGTCCGGCATGATACGGGGAGTCAATATCTGTAATAATTTTTTTTAACCTGATTAAATTCAGTGACTGATAGAGCATTATCCAATCGCGCGCGATTATTTTGCTCTAAAATATTCTTAAAATTATCCCATAGCTGTTCAGTGGTTTTTATTTCTTTCTTATATTCCCATTGTTTAACACCGCCGATTTTAGTTAAATAATCAACGACTTCTTTCTCAAAAACCAACTCAGATTGACTTTTCATTTAGACACCCCTCCTTCTAAAACATCCTCTATTATTGAAGATGTAAAACGATCGATTAACGCACCGTATTTTTTTAATTTACTTTGTATACTTAGGGTTTCAGTATAAATCATACCTATTTTTTTTGTTGTTCCATTGAAGGTACCGGAATTATGATTTGATTTAGGGCTTTAAGAGGAATTCTTAATACTGCTCCGCTACCTTGAAGTCCTCTTTCTTTTTGTCGTTTGACACCTTGATACGCATTTAATAAATAAAGGAAATAGTGTCTATCAAGTTCGCTAGTAATAAACTCTGCTTTTGTAAAATTCAAGGACGGTACCTTTCCGATATTACACTTTCCAACTATTGTAGCAAGTTGCATGGAATTACTTATTACCACATCACCCTCATTTAAAGCTAATTCGCTATAAGGTAATAAAGTTGATTTTTCTACAACAGAATCATTTTCATAATTAAAATCGTTCTCAAAAGCAGCTTGATCATAATATTGTATCTCATTTGTTCCATATTGACTTTCTGCACGGGAAGGATTGATTCCTGGAACAAACATTATAAATTCTTTTAGTTTTCTTTGTTTCAAATATTACACCCCCAAGGCATTAATGAATATTTATTGAAATATAACCATATTACAAACTACAAATATATTTTATCACGGCAAAACTGTTTTGTCAATGTTATTTGAAATATTATTATATTTCATTTAATCTGTTTGCTCTGATTTGGTGTCAAATAAAAGGTTGTATCATCCGCCTGACGTGTATATGGGAATCGCGCGATATAATAGGCTGCCCATTGACCTTACCCCATGGATCCAAAACGCAGAGAATCGAAGAAAAACTGGTGTAATTAAAAGGCAAGGTGCTTTCATCGTCCGGGATATCTCCATTGAGGCAAATGCCAGCGCCACTGCATTCAAACAATATCCATAATCTTTCTGAATTGCCGGATACTCTTAAAATATTGGTTACATAACGTGGCATTCCTGTAGTCCCTCATGGTAATGCGAAGCCGAAGAATTCAGGCGATTCAAAGGTTTCCCAATATAGCAAATCTAGATCCAGGGCATTGCTATATGAAATTGTTTACCGGACTAATTCCGTTCAAAAACGAGAAACACCACGATTCTTAGTAAAAAAAGCGAGAGTGCATAGATGCAGTTTGTTTACATTAATAAAAAAACGGGGGCTTTGAACTTTTCATTCAAAACCCTCGTCAGGTCTCATAAACACTGGCTTGTTCAGCCTATATCTATTTTGACCTAATCTTCCTGGAGCTACTGGTAAGATTCGAACTCACGACCTGTAGGTTACGAATTAATCAAAAACACGCCTTAGATTGCCAAAATCCAAGGCGTGTTTCCATATTCAGTTTACCTTGACTCTCGGTTCACAAGTTGTCTTTATGGCTACTTGTATTTAACCCATAGGGGAAACAATATAAATAAATTTGTTCTTTGAAAGCTAATATAATCTTTTTATTATTGACCAGCTGTATAGCAAATCTATGATCAGATTTCATACATTAATTGATATGAATCATTTATAAATGAAAGTTCTTATCTTATCTCTACATGTACAATAATCTACATAGACAACTTCTCTTACACTGTTTACTAGTTAATAACCCATTCCAAGGCAACCAAATATGTGCCATCCACATATCCCTCTACCCCATCTTCGATCATGACATAATACCAGCTATCATCTGTGTTATCAAGTGACATGGCATATGAGCCTAATAGAAGTTTTGCCGTCTCTTCCGCATTTGAAGCTGGTGATTGTCTTAATGTCGTATATTCATCTATGTCTCTTTTTAATAATAATGAATCCCCTACGGGAATTAACCCATAGAGGAAATATCATATAGGAAATCATTCCATAAAAGCCAGAACCAGACTTACCGCATACAACAGTAAAATCAAGCCATCTGTGATCGTGAATACAATGATCAGTTTCTTATGAAACGCACGGTTCTTCCAGGTAATCAGGCACATGATAAGGGAGGGGATAACCAGAAGCACACTGACTACTATCAGGGGAAATATTATTAACGTGGCAATTGTGATACCGGATAAAATTATTGCCCATAATTCCTGTTTTCCCATTGGACTTTTTTTGTTTTTTTATGTCGGGAGCAAGGTGGTTCGTTTCTAAACTAACCGTTTTAGGTGCTTGAGATGCTTCTAGGCTCTTCCTTGGTTCATTTGCTTCTCTCACCTGCGTATGCGGATTAAGACCGAGACCTGTTATTAATCCCTCCACGATCTTATTCAGTGGCATACTGTCGGACAGCTTCCATTTTATCTGTTTCTTATCATCTAACATAATTTCAAGGTTATTTCCATTGACCACTTTTACGTTTGATATCTTTTCAAGCTCTATACTGCAGTTTGAAAGAGATATCATGTTCATCAGATTGTAAATGAACTTTTCTGTGATCACAAGTCCTTTAATTTTGCCTTTCGCCGCTTCATTGTATACCGCAATGACATAAGGCTCCTTCTCAGCTGCCAGGATATTTTTATTTTTGATTGCTAGATTAGCCTCTTCCAAAAACTGGCTACTTCCATATACAGATAAATCAGGCACCTCATATTTTTGAAAGGAAGCTTTTAACCGTTCTCCCCGTCTAAATGCTTCCGTATTCTCATGTTCCTTTAACCAGTCCAGTTTCTCTTTTAGCTCAAGCACCCTCTGTTTTATTTCATCATCATGAAATTCGATCCCTTCTAACTGGACTATTTTTTTGACTTAATTTACCACTCTCATAGTCTGCAAAGCCCGTACCGTATGTAAATATCTTGAAAGCTCTTAAGCTCGGCTCTGTAACGGTTCGCTTCTGCCAGTGTCTGAAAGCTCCTCTTTTCCACAACGCAGGCTTTTTCATACCCCTTTTTCAACAATGACAGCAAAGAAGAAAGCTCTTTATAGAAATCCATCTGTTGACATCTGTCAAATTTCCCGGCAATGGCCCAGCTATTTGATGAATCCAGTACATGGTATTGATTGCAAATCAACGTGATACTTTCTTTCATTTCCTCCAGTTTTTCGCTGGCTGCATCAGAAATCAGATGCAGAATACCTTGTTCATCCTTATATCTTATCCGGATTTCCAGACAGGAAAGTGCGATGACCGTATAAAGCGACATGGCATTCGAATACTGGTTCTCATGAGGAAGCAGAATTCCATTCTCATCCATATAGTCATAGGCAATGGCTTTTTCTTTTACTATATCATAGCCATTCTTGGCACTGATTTTCTGATGGTAGGAAGCTTCCATGATAAAATTCATTTCAGCAAATGCCCACCAGGCAAATTGCCTCGGGCATATGAATTGAGTCAACTCCTTGACCTCATGAAAATCAACTTCCATAGAACTGTAATTATTTAACAGGAATACCCACGCCTCGTCAGCCAGCGGTGTCGTCTCTATGATCTGCCTGATCAGTTCATATGTTTCATCCCAGCTGTCTATTTTTTTTCTATATTAGCCAGAATGCTGTCTACCTTATCATAATCACAATCAATAACACTGGAAGTATCCGTTCCCAAATGTTTTTCAAAGATACCCAGGATACAGGCCGGTAATACATTTCCTACGGTAATGAGCACGATATCCGCAAGGCTTTCCAAGTTCTGAGCATTATTCAAAGCATTCTTTTCATTTTCAAACTTTGCATTGTCCATGATATCGGTAAAAGTATCCCCTACTCCCCGCACCATACCGGTGGCTGCATTCATGGCTCCGGCCTTTAAGCTTCCTTTAATGGCCCCGCCGATTCCAAAGCCGCCGCCCTGCCATTTTGACCGGTTATCACGTTCCAGTTTCTTCAACGCATCATATTGCCCTTTCGCTTCCTTTAGTTCCGAATATCTTTTCAGCAATTCCCGGTATTCGGAAGTATTCTCGTAGATCAGATTGTCAAAATCTGCTTTGAGCCGGGCAACGCTATATTCATAAATCTTCGCCTTAACAAGGAGATCGATTCCCCGCTCAATCTCCTCATCAATACACTTCTGCCATAAATGGGTGCCTGGGTCAGAACCTCTTCAATGGATTTGCAGTTCTCCATGGCTTTCACAAATTTTTCTTTTGCAGTCACTGCATGGTCCTGAAAATAATTCACACAAAGCAGGCAGGATTCGGCATCCTCATTGTATACGACTTTACCTTTTCCCAACGGAAAAACTTTCATACAAACTTGTCCCCTTTCATAATGGATCGTAATTGATTATTGATTATCTCCTCTATAATATTTAACTGCATACAAGAACTTTCTAAAATAAGAAAAAGGCCACCGGCTCCTACTGATATGAAAAAGACCTGATCCCCTCCCAATTCCATGAACCGGAGAGGATTTCTCAGGCCTTTGATCATCTACCGCTATTTATTTTTTAATACTTCACATTTTTTTCCCATTCTTTTTCAGCCTTTTTTCTCTTCCTTTTTATCCAGCGGGCGGAGCACGTTATGACTGCCGGTATATAAATCGGTTTTCGGCGGCTTCCGGTTCGTTGGTTTTACGAAATTGTCAAGCATCTTCACGATCATTCTCATTCACCTGCCTGTTTTTCAAATTCCTTTGCCAGAATCCAGCCGATTGTTTCTGTCAGCACACCCGCCGTAGTCGCATTGACTACATTTCCAACTCCAGGAAGCCAGCCGATTAAAAGCTGGGAAGCAGTTCTTCCGACCGTTGCAGCCGCAGCTGACGCTAACGCTGCTTTGGCAGCGCTTTCCCCAAGAGTCAGGTCAAAGACCTTTCCCAGAGAGATCGTCATGGTAAGCTGGATTGGGGTAATGATCAGATTATCACTTCCCGGCACCTATGCCAGTCCCGCCCCAACACCGCCGGCCGCCGCACTGGCAGAATGAATGATTGCATGACATTTTGCTTTTTGATTATCAGTCATCATTTGTTCCTCCCTTACATTGTTCATTCGTAGCGGGCGCCGCAGGTCCGGCATTTGTTATCAAATACCGTGAACTGTCCACAATTGACACATTTTTGACCTTTTCCACCTTTTCCCGCATTCACTGGTAGAACCATCTTATATCCGCATTTCGAACACTGCCGCCCATTCACCGTTTCAAAAAAGGTAAATTGTCCACAACTGGGGCATAACTTACCTGCCATATCGTTTCCTCCCTTGCATTCACATACATATGTATATATCGTATTTACGATATATATTATACGGCTTTTTTCCGTCTATTGTCTATCAGTTTTTTCGATATATCATTATCGCATATATGAATGGTTGGGAGGTATTTTCCTTGTTTGATGTTTTAGGCAGAATTACAGAATTAAGAACAGAAAGAAAATGGACGGTTTACAAGTTGTCAAAGCTTTCCGGCATTCCGCAATCAACAATCGCGACCTGGTATCAAAAAAACTTACAGCCGCCTGTAGATAAATTAGAGCTTCTTTGTGAAACATTCGAAATCTCTCTTTCCGATTTTTTCAGCATTGGGGACAAAAAGCAGCTGACCGGGCAGCAATTGCTGATCTTAACAAAATGGGGGATCTTGACCCCTTCAAAAAGACAGGCTGTTCTGGAAATCCTGGACCTGCTCATCCAGGAGGATTAAATACTGCCATAGAATAAATAGGGAGGCTCCTGCCTACTATGGCTGTAGACAAAATAATTTATATCTTAAAGTACTTTATATTGTGATAATAAATATACAGTACTTTATTTTTAATATCATTTCTGTTATTCTTAAATAAATCTTGAATTTGAAGGAACCAATATGAGCAAAAAAGAATCAGATGGAAAAGTGTATTTGGTCTATAAAGACCGAGATAATCACGTGAATACAAAAGTAAACGAAGAAGGTAGAAAATCAGCTCTCCAGTTTGATGATAAAGGCAATAAGTTGAACGGTCCCGTTGAACTTGAAGAGGTGGATATTGATGAAATTATAGCAAGCCGAACACCTAAAGAAATGAATCCATATATACAGCTTATTTTGGAAGAGATCGTTGCCCCTGCTATAAGATATGGGTTTGAAGTAGGTACTGATAAACTAATCTCTTACCTTTCAGAAAAGGGAATCCCATCAGCAAAACAAGCAATAAAGAAATTTGCACAAAACAAAAAGGGGTATATGGAAGGTATAAAAGACGGACTGGCTGGCAAAGAAATTAAAGCAAGCAGACTGTTGCGTGAAGCAGAAGAAAAGAAATTAACTACACCAGTTGGAGCGGAAAAAGTTAAAGAACAAGATTTCGAGAAAGAGTTTCATAGCCCAGAAGAGATTCAGCAAGTTATAAATAGTTTAAAGAAGAGTGTTCTTGTCACAGCAACTTGCATAAGAATTTTAACGAACACCATAGTTTCAGATGATGGAACAGACCCAGAAAAACTTGAAGCATCGAAGAAACAGTTGGAAGAATTAGGGGCAAAGGAGGTAATGAACCAGATCAGCCTTATGCTCGAAGAAAAAAAACAGAAACCTTTTGGATGAAAGTTCATGCATAGTTCTGTCAGCTTTCCAGCATGGAAATTTAATTGTTGGAGGAGAAACAGTTCCAATTGCTAAGTATATTGATTGTAGCAGTAAAGAAAGAAATCTTGAAATGACTGGATTATTCCAAATTACAGATTAAAAAGATATTAATAGAACATCAGTTATTAAAAATTGTCTGTCACCTTGTATCTTTATACAATAACTGAATATGAAAGTTATTAAACGAAGAATTACTTCATAGAAGAAATCAAAGAGGTTATCGAGCTTGTGGAGGAAAAAGAGAACGAAAACGGAGGTATGTAACAATATGGCTTTCCAAACACCATTAACAATTATCGAGATAATCAATGACATTCACGCAAAGAAATACCTGTTGCCGTCCATACAGCGTGAATTTGTATGGAGCCAGGAGCAGATAATCAGGCTGTTTGACAGCTTAATGCGGGACTATCCGATCAATGCTTTTCTCTTTTGGAAAGTACCGAAAGAGAAGGCATCAGAATTCAAGTTTTATGAATTCATTCGCAACTTTCATGAGAAAAAGCAGCGTCATAATCCGCCTGCCAATATCAGCGGGAGTGATGACATTATGGCGGTTCTGGATGGTCAGCAGCGGCTTACTTCTCTCTATATCGCTCTTAAAGGCTCCTATGCTGCCAAACTCCCCTATAAGCGGTGGGACAATCCAAGCGCATTTCCGGAAAAACGCCTGTACTTAAACCTTCTCTCAAAATCCGATGAGGAGGACTTGGAGTATGACTTTGCATTTTTGACAAAAGATGAATCAAAAAAAAGCTGATGATGACCATCATTGGTTTCTTGTCGGAGATATGCTGGATTTGAAAGAGCAGGATGAGGTGAATGACTACCTTATCAGCACGGATATTATGCAGAACCCGGATAAGGAAAAGGGAAGATTTGCAAACAGGGCTTTGTTTCGCTTACATAAGGTAATCCACATCAATCAGAGCATCAGCTATTATTTGGAGCAAAACTCTGAACTGGATAAGGTGCTGAATATCTTTATCCGAGTAAACAGCGGTGGCACGACACTTTCTTATTCTGACCTCCTTCTTTCTTTTGCCACGGCACAATGGGAACATAAAGACGCACGGGAAGAAATAAACAGGTTTGTTGATGAAATTAATGAGATCGGACGTGGGTTCAACATCGGCAAGGATATTGTTCTGAAAGCCTGTCTTGTTCTTTGTGATATGCAGAACATCACATTCAAGGTAGACAACTTCAACCGCACCAATATGCTGAAAATTGAATCCGAGTGGGATAATATCACGAAAGCCATTCGAGGTGCGGTTTCTCTTGTCAGCGGGTTTGGATTCAGCAGGGAAAATATCACATCAAACAATCTTTTTATCCCGATTGCCTATTATCTGAAAACAATTGGCCTACCGAACAACTTCGATACTTCATCAGCTACTGTCGCTGACAGGAGGGTCATTAAGAAATGGTTTGTGTCCTCGCTGCTGAAACGTGTTTTTAGTTTTGCACCGGACGGCGTATTAAAACCTATCCGGGATATTATCCGTCAAAACGGAGTAACGGGCTTTCCTGTTGAAAAAATTACCGAGCATTTCAAAGGATCAAACCGTACATTGCAGTTTACAGAAGATGATTATAATAACCTTCTATGGAACAAATACGGAGATAGGGATACGCTGGTGGTGCTGTCTGTTCTCTATCCCTGGGCAGATATGCGAAATCACTTCCATGTTGACCATATGTTCCCTCGAAGCAAGTTTACCAAGAAGTATCTACGCTCCAAAGGTGTATCTGACGAGCTGATCGCAGAGTTCATAGACAACCGTGATTATATCGGTAACCTGCAGCTATTGGAGGGTATCCCGAATATTGAGAAAAGCGACAAGGATTTCGACTTATGGTTAAAAGATACCATTCCTGCCGTCGAGCTTGGTGACTATCGGAAGAAACATTTTATTCCTGATACAGGGCTGACTTTTGATAATTTTCTCGTATTCCTTGAGGAGCGGGAAGATATGCTACTTACACGGCTTAAACAGGAATTGCAATAACCGCCGTTTAATGGCTCAGGAGGCCGAACTATTATGAGTAATATGAATAACGACTTGTAGGGGTTCATGTCAAATATTCCTGCTGAAACAATTCGCAAAGCAATTCAAGGAGATAAAAAGGCTGTAAAAGACGTTTTGGAAGCCTATGAGCCGTACATAACCGAGCAAGCTACCGTAGATAAGGGAACATCCGATGAACATATAGACAAAGATTTAGCACAGGCTTTGCGGTTGACTATGCTGGAGAATATACCAAAATTTTCGTTGGATAACCCTACGAAAATGCAAGAAAAGAGCACTGAATCAATGGAGGAATCTTGATGGAAAGCCTAGTTTTTTTGCAAAATTTCCTGTATGAAGTATTATAAAGGGGCAAGTCGGCACGATGTCCCCTATAACGGCGGTTCATTTGTTAAAGAGAACGGCTATGGTCATGAGGAATATAATTTCTTTGCGCGAAATATTCCCGATGGTTGGGTGGATGATTCCGGATCGGTTACAGGTGGTGATTATTGTCTTGGCTTTGTTGAAACAAAGAGTACGAATGCCAGCAAAAGTAATCAGCTTCATGTTGAGAAAATTCTTGGGTTTGGTGATAGATTCAAAACAGAGCCATGTGTTACCGGAGTGACTGTTGTTTGGTGTGCCACTTCCGACCTGAATGAAACACAAGTTGTTGGTTGGTACAAAAATGCCACAGTATTTCGTGAGTACCAAACATTTGAAGATGAACATGGTAAAGAACGCTTTTATAATATTCTGTCTCTTTCATCTGACTGCACCCTGCTTCCGCAAGGTACGCGCCACAGACATATATGGAACGTACCGTCAAAGAAATATACAAGGGCATTTGGCTTCGGGCAATCTATGTTGTGGTATGCACAGGAGGAAAAAGCAATGCCGTACTTGCAACGACTTACGGACAATATTAGAGACTATGATGGTGAGAACTGGTTATATAATTATCCGGAATAATAGCAGGTTACAAGAAGCCGGTCTGTCGGCAATATTTTCAAATGAAAACGTTTTTGCATACCCCGATCTAAGTTAGACGATTCAGGCGGGATGCTTATGAAATTTATATCATAAATTATCAATAGTTTACGCGCCACTCTCGGTAAAGGATAGAAAGATTTTATTGCCGGAAGTGGCGCAGGCTTTATTCTTTTGCAGGAAACCAAAACGAATGATCCGCTTGAAATCAGGCTACCGCAACATCAAGTGGAACGGAATATATCTGCTCGCGCGGGTATGCGGGTGCTGCTTGCCTTTTTCGGAAGAATCCGAAATCCATTCTTAAAAATACAACTCAGTAACCCAAAACCGATTTAAAATTTGTCTTAAAAATGAATTCATTCCATAAGTTCAAATTCTTCCATAGTCAGTTGGATCTGCGGTAAATAACGGTATACGACCTGTTTTACATGTATCTTAAACTCATTCAACTCTACCCACGCTCCACTAAACAGCTTTCCGTCTATATAGCTAACTGTATTTTGAACTAGATGGATATGTACATGGTCTGTGTCGGAATGAACGCCAAAGCAAATCTGATAACGGTTCCCATAAAATTTAGCAATATCATAAGCCATTCTGTACGCAACGTCTGCGGTAATCCCCCACTTGGGATCTGGAGAAATTATGATATGCCTGAGTTGTCTATAATTTCTATCGTTCTTCCCATATGCTTTCTTTACAAATTGCATTTGTTCCAGCATTTTAGCCGGATCATCAGGATTGGTTCCAATCGCTCCGATATACCCCTTTGTCTTCTCCGGACAAGTTGCATAAGCAATTAAGACTCTTAATGCATTACGGTCTCTATACCCGTTTTTCCCTGTTTCTAACTTAACAATGTCCATATGTTATTCAGCCCTTCCTGTATTTCTTTAATCTTTAATTTTATTGCTTCGGAAGATTCACTTCCATTCTCTTCCATTATCATAAGATCATTAAGGCTAGCCTGCGTCTGAGTTATCATCCGCACTTTTTCTTCCGGAATTTTTCTCACCCTTGTTCTGGAATTTAAAGAAGCACGTCTTACATATTCCGAAGCAGTCATACCCGATTTTTCCGCCCCTTTCCTAATCTTCGCATCCTCCTTTTCCGTATAGCGAATCGTAAGGCTTTTAGATTTTTTTCATATGACTTTCCTCCTACTAACTATTTTTTTATCTAGTTTTTATCTATTAGTTAGTTAGATATAGTGTTAATTTTAATATACTTCATCACTCTATTTCCCTTTTGGTACTCATTTCATATTAGATAGATTTATCTATTCTCTTATATACACAGGATAACGATTTTGTCATACAAAATGCCCTAGCTAAGATTAATTATTCCCGCCTTAAATGATTAAATTTTTATCTTCAACTAACATGCTTATAAAAAAATAAAAGACGAAAGGAAATATTATATGTTTGAATCCTACGATGATTTAGTAACAATTGAAGATTTATGTGAGATGCTTGGAATTGGCAAGAATGCTGCCTATGAATTACTCAGAGGGAAAAAGATTAAAGCCTTTCACATCGGCCGAGCCTGGAAGGTGCCGAAAAAGGCCGTGGAAGAATACATTATGATAAATGCTAAATTGTCAAAGTAGTTTCACAATTTATATTTTCAAAACATCCCAAGAAAAAACTCCCGCAAAAATATGCGGGAGAACATCAGTACTGTTTTTATTGTTTTTTTTATAGCCGTCTGCCTTTGTTACTACTCTTTATCAATTTTAAGTCCTGGATTAATTCGCTTTAAATATTCATCAAAAAGTGGCACCGTAAAATCTATCTCTCCATGCCCTGTGGAGTAAATAATACCTTTACTGATCAATTGAGCTCTTAGCGGTGAAATGGAATTCCCGCGTTTTTTCATAAAATGAGCCACATTTGATATCGTGCAGGGTAAAGTTCCGCACTTTACCATAGCAAACAGAAAATCATGCTCTTTTTTTGTACAACGCTCATATCTTACTTTAAAGAAACTTTCATCAAGATTTTTCAAAAATATGGGAATTACATGCTCCACATCAGTTTCACTGATTGTTTCACTTTCCGTGTATTCCCAAATAACATTACACAATTCCTGAATAAAATATGGATAACCTTTTGACCATCTTAAAATTTCTTTCAATGCGTCCTCTGTATATTTCACGCCGAAATCATTTGCCGGCTTTTCAATCGCTTCTCTGGAGTCTTCTTCCGCCAATTCCGCAACTGAAACAAATTTAAATAGACGTTCGGCATAGGTCTTCACCTCTCCAAAAATTCTTAAAACCTTTGGAAGCCCTGCTCCAAATAATATAATCGGTAAACGCAGCTGATTCACCCGGTGAAGTGCATTGATTAATGCCTCCATTTCATTATCTTTCATGTATTGTATTTCATCAATAAAAAAGCATATTACTCTTCCTGCTTTTGCCGCTGTCCTACCCATTGTAACAAACATATCCGTCAAGTCATCCGAAAGAATGCCTGTTGTAATATACTCTGAAGGTTCTGATGCTCCAACGGTAAAGGTCTGCTCTTTGGGATTATAGGTAACATTAAAAGCCTGTAAAACTGCCAAAGCTTTCTTGGTAAATTCTTTTGCGGCTTCAACCGTACTCATATTATGAATCATTTTTTTCGAATAGTTTGCGATCTGACGAAGAAATCCTCTTTTTTCAGCAATTTCAATATGGGCATAAAGAATATGCTTTTCCTCTGCCTTTTCCTCAATTGCATTTAATAATACAGTTTTACCGACTCCCCTAAGTCCATAATAAATAACTGGCTGCTGTGGATAGCCTTTTATCATTGCGTCTAAATACTTATTCGCGTTTTCAATCAGTTCACCTCTGCCGGCCAGATATGGCGGCATAGCACCGGCTCCCGGAGTATATGGAGAACCAAATTTCATAACAGCACCTCCTCGCATCTAATAGCTTAAATTATACTAAAGATCACCTTGACTTACAATGTAATTTTCAAAGCTCGTTTTTTATTTTTCAACATCTCATTACTACACAGTTTTTACACAGTTACCCATCAATCCCAAAGAACTCTGATAAACTAAAAGTGCTGCTCACGCTATGTAAATGCGTAATAACAGCACCATATAAATCACACTAAATTTCAACATCCGCAAGTTTTGTTTTAGGTGTGGAAGGTCTCGAACACACCGGTCGTTGAATGCAGATACCCCCTTAAAACATTGAAAAACAAGGGGATTTTGCGACCTTGGTACGGTAGATACTATAGCATAAATCACCTTGAAATGCAAGTCGTTCCCCAAATTCACACGCAACGCCTGTCAAACTTTGGAAGTGCATCGGCAATCAGGTTCAGGGTCATAAATGGGGGGGAAAATCTAAAAATAATGCATTATTTCCTGAACAAATGCATCCACATCCTTAGTCCTCCTGGCAGTAGTTTTACACATTCCTCCTGTGGATTAATTCCACAGCGTACAATCGTTTTCCGGTATAGCTTTCATTGAAACAGTCATTTTCTTATCACCTCTTCCCAAACTTTTTCTTACTATTGTTATACCCAAATCAAGCTAATCTTCCTTTTCCTATAAATAGTTTTCAATCCAAGCTTTTTGAAACGCAAAAATCCCTCAGGCAGTTAACTGCCTGAAGGATCTGCTTGGTGTTATTCCTTTTTATTAAATATTACAATGAAATTATTCATGGCATATGGAGCCAAAATAAAACTTGGACGCTGGATTAACTTTTATTTATGATGAGCCGTTCTGCACTTTTTCCAAAGAATGATAGCCGGAACCACCCTCGCTGATGATGTCAAGCACTTCATCCGGCTTAGTAACCAGAACACCGCCCATTGTCGTGACCCCACGCTGAAAAAAAGCATCCGGAAGCATGCTGGCAGTCGGCCCTGTAACGATCACCCTGGCACCAGGCTTTATCATATTCAGTAAATCCGGAAGGGTGTCGTTGAGCACGGTAACACCTGTAATCACCAAAAGATCAGCCTCAGGAATATACATTGATGCATCTTCCGGATGTGCATAATGCTCAAGCTCTTTTCCTTTTAAAGTACGGTTGTCCATCTCAAGTACTTTAAAGTCGGCCTCAGCGGCAATCAGCTTTTTCAAAATGGGAACCAAAGCCCCCACGACTACGCTTTTTCCGTCTTCGGGAATCTGCACGTCATCAAAGGCATCCACCCCGGTTTGAAGCTGATACCCCTTTGCTGCTCCACTTTGCCAGCAGGCAGCGGACAGGGCATTCAGGGTGGCAATTGCCAATGTTTTTCGCAAAATATTGGAATGGTCCAAATCAGATAGATAATCTGCTGCGCTGCGGCCCTTCAGCCTGCCGGATAAGGGCATTGCTTTCGCAGAACTGGGACAGCACACAGCCTCCGGGATTTCCTTAACCGGTGTAAAACACAAGCCTCCCATACCATTGCTTAGCTTTACTCCAGAAAAAAACAGTCCGAATACTGCTCTTTCCACAGTAATCCCTTCTAAGTCACTGCCCAGGCAGTTTTGCACAAGTGCAGCAGTTTCTTTTAACAAAATATTTCCCATAAGATACACCTTTATATCGTTTTATTTTAAAAATATCAGCAGTTTCTAAATCTTCAACAGCATTCCTTCAAGTATGCGTTGGATCTCTTTTCTTTTGTCTACAACATACATTTGTTCACCGATTTCATGCACAAAGACCCCGGAAGATGCCTTTGGCGCTCGCCTTGTAATGGAAACGCCCAGCACCTGGTTTCCCCCTCCAGCCAAATACCATAGCGGGATATCCTCCGGGCTGTTGCCCGCCGCAAGGCTGATTTCCCGGTCGGGTAAAATTAACCTTGCAATTGCAGTTACAAGAGCGGTTTCCCATGGTGAGCAACGCGGATGTGCCTGAAGCGCCGTTCCCGCAAAGGACATGAAACGGGAGATCCTTAACTGATACAGCCTGTTAAACTGCTTAAGATAAAACAGTTGGGCAATTCGGTCTGCATCGCTTTCTCCCAGCCCTACCAGCATCATAGTGCGGCTGGGCATTTCAAGCTCCTCACAGATTTCAAGAAGCTTCTGTCGCCTGGGGAGGCTGTCACCGGGCTTCACAGCCCTAAATATTTCAGGATTGGTGCATTCCAGTGAACTGGTGACACTCTCTACCCCTAAGCGCTTTAGTTCCAGAACCCCTTGTTCAGAAAAAGAAGGACCCAGATTCACTTCAAGCTCCAGGTTGGAATGCTCGCGGATTGTCCGCACCATCGCAAGAAGCGGTTCCTCAAAACCGCCGTTTAAATCGGTTCCCCCACTGATATGAAATTGCCGGATCCCCACATCTTCAATCAGTTCCAACCCTCTTAAAAGAGCATCCATTGGAAAATGATCTTCCGTAAAAAAGCTGCAATAAGAACAGCGTGGAACCACATGGCACGGAAAAATACCACCAGAACCGGATGTCCACCATAGTTGATCACCAAGGATCTGATTTCTTTTTTTGGCACGCACGCCGAAAAAGATCAAATGCGGCATCGGGCTGATTTAAATTTCGTGCATTCTGCATCAATTCCAATGCTTCTGCAGGAGTAAGGCCGCGCTCCACCTTAACTCCTCCTTTCGTCATCATCCGGCAGTCCATACAACAGCTCTGCCTCGATCACATCGCCTTTGTGATAACCCTCTGATCCCACCGGTATCACCATTAGCGCATTACAGTTCATTGCCTGTGCAAACCGGCTGCCCCATGACAGCGGCTCTGCAAAGAATCCGTCCCCAGCTTTATATACCTTTAGCCGCAGGTAAAACTCGTAAGGTGCAGGTTTATGCACCTCCTTCTGCAAAACTGCCTTTACCCTCCGGGGGGCTGCATAGCACGTCCCTCCGCCTGGTAAACCAATGGGCGGACACACCAATCCAAAGCGCAGAACGCTGCAAAAGGTGGACCTGGCAGGTTGATAACCGGCTTTCCGTCTGCAATCGCCAATGCAACTGGAATTCCCGGAATGGACTTTATGCCGTGCTGCAAAAAGCTGCTGCGCTTTTTCAGCAGCCGAACGGTATAGTCTTCGCTGCCCTTGGAAGATCCCCCGTTAATCAGGATAATGTCTGCATTTTGCAACGCATCAGTCAACGTTTCATCCAGCAGCTTTTGATCGTCAGGGAGAATGGGATAGTCCGGATAACCGCGCCCCATTCCTCCAGATATCCGCTGATCATTAAGCCATTGGTTTCCACATTCTGTCCACGCTGCGGCTTTTCCCCAAGGCAAACCAGCTCGTTTCCTGTAGGAATATAAGCCACCACCGGCTGCTTTACAACCTCAAGCTCAGAGATACCGCCTGCCGCTAAAAGACATAGCTGCATGGGATGCACAACATCCCCCTTTTTAAGTAAAAGTTCTCCGGAACGCAGCATAGAACCTTGTGGACTGACCAGCTGCCCTTGCACAATTGGTGCTTCGGGCACAATGGAAAATGTGCCCGAAGCGTTATAAACAAGGTCCTCCACCTGAATAACAGTGTCAAAAGCGTCAGCAAAATCGTCACCAGTATCTGCCATTGCATAATCCAGATCCTTTTTCCATGCAGAAGTGTCCGGAATACCATTGGTAAAATCTGCAAAGCGTACAGCGATGCCATCCGCCTGCGAACTGCGGCATACGGGCAGCGTATTCTGCGAAAAAAACATCCCGCGTGCAGATTCTGCCTTTGATTGCTCCAAGGGCAGAATTTCCGTTGCAATGTCCGGAGTCCATCGTGCCATTAAGGCATTAATCGCCTCAGCCCTTGTTATAAAGTGCTCGCTGTCTAAATACATGCCGTCCCCTCTTACTTTCCGTCAATGATTTCTGAAACCTGTGCATCGCTCATCTCATAAAGGAAGAAATGGCTGTAAAAATATTTGATTTCCCTGGCCAGCTCATCCCGGGTCATAATTTCAGGATAGAGCTTGTTCATTGCCCAGAAAATGGTAAGCGGCTGCTCTACCGTACGGTTTCCCCATACATGGGCAACGGTAGGCGTCACATAAAACGCCTTATCCTTTACAGCGGTAATATTAGCAAAACGGCTGTCAGCTCGATTTCTGCAATTTGTGATTTAGCGGTAAGAATCATGACCTGCGGGTTCCATTTAAGTAAGTCCTCCAATGTATAGGTCAGAGTATCCTCCTTGCGCCCATCGTCAGTGACGCTGATGCCGCCAGCCTGGGCAATCCACCACTCAGCAATTTTATGAGGCTGGGTGAGTGTGGTAACACTGCCGTAAAGCACGGTTTTTTTATCAGTGATGTCTTTGGTCAGTTCCTGAGCTCTGGCTAATTTCTCATCAAAGTATTTTATGTAATCAGCAGCGGTCTCCTGTTTATTCAGTACCTCGCCCATCAGGGTGACCGCCTTTTTAACATCGTCTATCTCCGACCAGGCCAGATAAACTGCGCTGATTCCGTTTTTTTCAAGAAGCTCTGCAGTTTCCTTTGTCATGGTAAAGCAAACATCCGGCTTGGCTGCAAGTACGGTTTCCATAGCAATCTCTTTATTGGCTTCGAAAATAGGAGCACCCTTAATTTGAGGCGCGAACTCGTACTGCAGCTTCCAGTTATCATTTTTCGTAAAGTTTTCCGGCATATCGTTACAGATTTTGGAACCTTCCCCCATCAGCTCCACAAAAGCATTGAGAACACCCACAGACCCAAAGGTACCAATTTTTTTCAATTTGCGCCGGTATAGTAACCGTACGGCCTTCCATATCCGTAATGGTACGTTCGGCGGCGGGAGTCTGTTCAGCTGAATCCGCCTGCGAAGATGGCGCTTCAGAAGTGACTGTTACTGCAGAAGACGGCGGCTCTGTTTGGGCTGCTTTCTGCGAACAGCCCGTAATGCCGCCCAGCAGAAGCACCGTCGCCAAAAGTGATGCGGCTGTTAGTTTTACTGATTTCATAAATACTTCCTCCTGATATAATTTTTAATTATCAAAACATAAGCGGAACGCAAACCTTAACTGCGTGTCCGTCCATGCTGATGTCTGTTTCAGTGACATGTACCGGTGTCTGATAAAGCGCAGAAAGAGAATCACTGGTAACGACTTCTTCCGGTGTTCCCTGGGCCATAATATATCCGTCCTGCATCATCACGACACGACTGCAGGCGAGAAAAGCATGCTCAGGAAAATGAGAGGTCATTAAAACGGTATACCCCTGCGCAGAGAGTTTTTTGATTACACGCAGCATCTTAACCTGATTGCCATAATCAAGATTGGCGGTTGGCTCGTCCATAACTAAGATATCCGACTGCTGTGCCAAAGCGCGCGCAACCAGCACCATCTGTCTTTCGCCGCCGCTCAGTTCCTGAAACAGAGTATGCTCCAGTTCGAGAATCCCCATGCGTTCCATCGCTTCCCGTGCAACGGAGCGGTCTTTTTCGCTGGGCGAGCCCCCCAAAGAAAGATGGGAAAGCCTTCCCATCAAAACAACCTCAAATGCCTCATAGGGAAATGTGATACCGCTGGACTGGGGCACATAGGCCATCATGCGCGCGCGCCGGCGTGAGGAAACAGACGATGACAGATCCTTTCCATCAATGCGTATGCTTCCGGATTTCATTTTGCTGAATCCCAGCAGGCACCTCAGTAATGTAGTTTTTCCGGTTCCATTAGGACCCAGCAGGCACACAATATCTCCTTTATCCGCATGAAAAGAAATGTCTTCCAGAATCATCCGGTCCGGCTTATAAAAAAAGCTGATGCCATTCACCTCAAGCATCATGACCACCCCTTTCTGACACGGTATAGAAGCAATATGAAAATCGGTGTACCGATTAAAGCGGTCAGCACGCCCAGGGGCAGCTCAACACCCTCAATTCCGCGTACAACATCGTCTATTGCCAGCAGAAAACAACCGCCAATTAAAAAAAGAAACCGGAGCCAGCCGGGAAAAGCTGGAGCCGCTGATCATACGTGCAATATGCGGCACCACCAATCCCACCCATCCAATAATTCCGCTGATACTGACAGCGGAGACGGTCATCAGCGTGGAAGCAACCACCACAACCAGCTTGGTAAGAGGTACATTCACGCCCAACGCAGCGGCTTCGTCCTCTCCTGTGGAAAGTGCGTTGATCTGGTGGCGGAACAAAAACAGCAGTACCGATGAAATGATAACAGCAGGCAGCAAAAACAAAACCTCGCGGCCGGATCCTCTTCCCAGACTGCCCATCAGCCAAAAGGTAATGGAGGGCAGCGCATTGTCGGTATCTGCCATGGTTTTCACAATGGAAAGCAGCGCCTGAAACAGGCTGGAGACCACAAGCCCTCCAAGAATCAGCACCGTAATTGCCTGCCGTCCGATTGTATAGCCGATAAAATAGGTCAATACCACCGCTGCCATTCCGAAAGCAAACGCACAAACCTGAATTTCCCACCAGGAGGCATCGTTGATCATTGCAAGTGCTGCCCCAAAGCCTGCACCGGCAGATACGCCCAAAATATCCGGAGATACCATGGGGTTTTTAAACAACGTCTGATAGCTTGCTCCTGAAAGCGAAAGTGCGCCTCCCACAAGAATTCCTAACAAGATACGTGGCAGACGTACCTGCAAAATTACGGTCTCCAGCGTTTCTTCCCAAGTAGGTTCAACCGGAAAGATGCGGGAAAGAATAATTTTCCATACAGTTTTAGGCGGTATAGCATATCTCCCCACCAAAAAGGATAAGGAAAATGCTGCTAACAGCAGCATGCTTAGAAATAAAAGGATCACCGCAAAATACCGGCGGTTTATTTTTCTCATATGTAACCCTCCTGCTTTTTTTTCTTTTCGATATACTCACTTAAGAATAACGACAAAAAAATATAAAATCGTTATATTCGCAAAAAAATAACGATTCTTTTCTAAAATTATACAATAACAACTTTAAAATAGCAACTCACATAAAAAAATTTTTAGTATTCCTAAAAGATTTTGGTTTTAAAGTGATTCTTACAAAATGGAGACAGACTGGAAAAACCCGAATTATGAACAAAGATATAAATTAATATATATTTTAAGCCATTGGGATTGCAAAAAAGGGGAGACGGTTAAGCCGTGAAAATGTAAGTGAATTTGGCATTGGTGCATTTGCATGTTTTGAGCAGATATTCTTGTTTCTTTATTACCTAAATTGCTCTAGTATTGTATAAACTTATGGATTTAAAAAGTTCTTAGAGACTGCTTTAAAGAGGACCTGTTGAATTAATTTTTCTGCCTCACCAAATGAAGCTTCATAATAAATTTTAAATGGTCTTATGCACCAGTTTAAGTTTTAAATAATAAAAGGCCGCTTCATAATGAATGATTAATGACCAATTAGCAATCATCCTTCATTATAAAGCAGCTTTATTTGTATACATATTATTTCACCAGCTCAATGGTCAGTCCTCCATTAGAAGGAATGATCCGATAAATCCCTTCCTGCCCGGAAACCCCAAAATACTTTTTCAGCAGATGTTTTGCTTCCCCATCACTTTCAACTATAACAAGGTAGTCATAGCTGCTTAACAGATGGATCAGGTTATCTTCATAAAATGCGCAGATGCCGTCTACATTGGAGGCATAAAGCATGTATCTCCCAATGTATTGCAGGTAATAATCCGTTACCTGGCTGTCCGCGTCCGATGCGTAGAATAAATACCTGCTTTCATCCACCCTTCCGCCGGAATACCAGCGGTCTCCCGTGACCTGATATACCTTGTAAGGCAAAGTCGTTTTATAGGAATGCCGGATGTTCTGCATGCCATTGTATTCAGACATCAGAAGGGTTGTGGCTAAGGCCATAAAAAAAGATGACGCCCTTTTGATACCGGTTCTTGCTTTCTACGGTTTTAAACGCCCGGTAATCCGGCAGCTCACCAGATTTATAGTAAAACGAATTTTCAATGTCAACAGTTGCGCACAGCACCAGCTCCGGCAAATAAAACCACGATACTTGATGCATAACGATCGAACCCTGCCAATCGGAGTGCCTCATCAAGAGGCATGGAAAAGATATAAAGAGCAAGTATGCCAAGATAGTAACCAATAAGAACAACGTTTAACGCAATCAGCGCCTTCCATAAATTCCAGTTTTTCTTTAGGAGAACAGCTGCAAATACACTGGCTATTATGGCAACCGCATGAAAGCCAGAATCCCCATGGCAGGACGGCTTTTGATATCAAACACTGATTTGACAAAGAGATCGACTATCTGACGTACCTCCTCCGGACTTTTTCCACCGGAAATACCGTGGAGGTTATTGGCAGAAACTTCAAACTTATTTTCCACCCCCTGGAAATTAACCGACATATGGATATTCCATAAAAGATATGGGATAAAAGACACCCCAAGGGAAAGAAGCACCGCCACCCCATTTTTCCATAAAGGCTTATCCCTGTTCTTTAACCAGGCATAGATCAGATAAAGAAACCCGATTCCCGCAAATATGGTACCGGTATTTTTTATAATCATCAAAAATCCTGCTACGGGTATAATGCCAATGCAGGCTTTTTTTATTTCCCTTTGATACCTGTATATCATTACAAACAATACAAGGGTATATATGGGAAGGAGAAAATCGACCAGCAGATTGGTGATCCGTATGGTAATGTTAAATATGGACAGCAGGGAACAGCCTGCCGCCAAAAATGCAAACAGCAGAAACCGCTTCTTTTCCCTGATCACCCCAAACATGGCATAGAAGCAGGAAAAAATAAGGATTCCCTGGGCTGCCAGCATAATCCCCTGGGAATTCCCGGCAAAGCGGCAGATAAAATATAGAAACGAGGAAGAGCCCAGTGGATAATTTTTAAAATCAATCAAGGCAGATGCGGCATCAGGAAACGTATTGGTGCTGAGCATCTGCTTGACGGCTATGGCCCAGTGGGAGAAATTATCATAATGTACCAGCCTGCTGACAAACAGCAGCTGAAAAAAAGAACAGGCTTCCAAGGGCAAACCCCGCCTGGAACAGGGAAATGCGGAATTTCCCATAGGACCGGTTCCTGATCTTCTTTAATAAAAAGAAGAAAAACAGAAGGATTCCTGCCATAAGCACAGCTACCGACCCTGGCAGTAAAAAACCGGCCATTCCGCAAAAGTAAATTATACAGGCAATGGCTGAGCAGACAAAAACAGGAATGAATTCTGGCTGAAGCTCAGTTTTTCCCTTGTAAACATCATATAGCCGAACAGGGAGCACAAAAGCGCCACTATCATAATTATATGGACTATAACACTCATCCTTTAACCCTCTTTTTCATCTGTATTTTTTATGTCAACCAAAATCTGATTGATTATATTTTTCCCAGTGAGATCATCCAGGTTCACAACTGACAATAGCTCCTCCGATGAATGCCGTATGTATATTCCCGTCCGTTTCAGGACCAACGGAATCCCGCTTTCTGTATTATAGATAAACGTATCATCCTGGCTTCCGTTCGTATTAAAATCAGAAACTGAAAAATAGCAGTAGTTAAAATCAACCAGCCTGCAGGCAGCCCCGTTTGTAAAAGTAATTTGTCTTTCCATGGGGATCCTGGGCATCTTTCTTTTGTCTTTAAACGGCTGCTTCAACCGTTTTTTTATGTTTCTCAGCATATCGTCATAAGCGGTGACCCATAAATCCATCTGCATTGGGAGGGAATGGGTCCTGTCATATATGATCTGCATATACTGGCGTTTGTTTTCTTCGTCAACTGCCCGGATGGCTGCGGAATAACGCCAGCCTTTGTCCTGCTCTTTCACATAAACGATCTTCCCCTCAAGTCTGGCTTTATAACGAGACGTGGTAATCACAAATTCCACGGTTTTATTTTCCGGAAGATATATGGCTTCTCCGACCAGAAGCTAATCCGTTTTCGGAAACGTCTGCCGTCCTGGCTTCATAAGTTAAGGCCTTATATTGTATGGTGATATCTTCCTCTGCCCTGATCCGCTCACTGCTCCTGTAAGCAGGTCTTCCCAGCATAAAAAATATGGCATAGAATAAGGAAACCATGTTATGAATGATCCAGAACAGGATAATGCTGCTGTAAAATAATGCCCAGCCATATTTTCCATGGACAAAGCGTATCATGGCCGCTGCGGACAGTGCCAGCAATATCACATGAGGAATCGCAAACACGGCAAACTCAAAGCCAATGCCCTTTCCTTCTTTCTTTTTATTGGTGACTTTAAACTTTCTTTGATGGATATGAAAGGTCTCAAGCAATACCGGGACAATCAAATAGGGCATAAATATGGTATCAATAATCTGGCTCCATCTCTGGTTCCTGACGTTGCTTGAGAGATAACGCATGGACATACTGTAAAAAAAAGTATGCAGGAAGCCAGAACACGATCACATCCCAGAAATGACTGTTCACGATCCTATAATCAAACAGGGCAAACAGGATGGGGGACATAACGAATATGAGCCTGTTAAAAAAATGACCACCAGTATAAAAAAAGTATTAAGGTACGTAAGCCTTGCAAGCAGGGGAAGCCTTGGTGTAGCAATGGCATGGGTATTCTGAAGGCTCTGAATGATGCCCCTTGCCCATCGCACCCGCTGCCTGATCATGCTCTTTATTGTTGTGGTAGTAAGCCCGGCCGCCTGAATCTCATCCGTTGCATAGGTGATGAATCCTGCTTTTTGTATCCGCAGGCTTGTCTCAAAATCCTCTGTAATGGTTTTTAGGGGAAAACCTCCTATCTCCTCCATGGCCGCCCTTAAAATGACGGTGTTGCTGCCGGTATAAGCGATCGCGTTGGAGGTATTTCGCATGGTATTGACTTCTCTGGAAAAGAAATCCTGCTCATTGGGAATGTTTCCTTCCGCATACAGATTGAACTGAAAAAGATCGGGGTTATAAAAGCTTTGAGGCGTCTGAATTAATCCAAGCCTGAACCTTTTATCGACCTCCTCGTCCTTTTTTTAGCCTCCACTTCCCGTTTTCTTTTGCGAACCTGGAAAGCAGGAAATATGGAACCGTCTTCATGAGAAACGTATGCTGGGGGATCATATCCGCATCAAAGGTAGCAATAAGAGGAGATGAGGTCTTACTTAAAGCATTATTCAAATTACCTGATTTTGCATCCTTATTATCTGCAAGCCCCAGGTAGCCGACTCCAAATTGTCTGGCCAGTCCGGCAATCTCTTCACGGTTTCCGTCATCGCAAATATAGATATGTACCTTACTTTTATCGGGATATTCCATGAATGTACATGCATTGACCGTTTTGTACAGAATATCAGCCGGTTCATTATGGGTCGCAATGAAAACGTCCACATCCGGATAATATTCATCCGGTATTTCCGGACATTCCAGTTGAAATTTATTCATCTGCATCTTTTGATAAAAAAGCTCAAAGGAGGTAAATACCGTAACAGTCTCCGCTGCAATCAGCAATATACCAAATATGAGGCTCATTGTCCCCTCATGAAGCGGCAGGGTAAATATCATACGCCAGCCCAGATAAATTGTCATCAGGACCATGGTAATGATAAAAATTATATTTCGTTTTTTTCTCTTCTTTATTCACGGAACCAGCCCCCTGCGCGTGAAAATACCCAGCGCTGTTGTATTTGATAACCAAGGAGAAACAGACAGCCATCACAGAGAAGCTTTGCCGTCTTTTCATTAAATCCCGGAGCCAGATGGAGGATATACACCCCGGCAGCGGACAGCAGTATATTGAATGCGCACAAGCTCAGGTAACGGATAAGGCTATGGCCTGAAGCCTGCCTGTCCTTAAACACCACATTTTTATTCAACAGATAATTCACGGCAATTGAAACCGATCTGGCAAAAGCCGTGGCTATCATGATTCTAAGGAAATCCTCCCCCTTCATATAAGGCTTCAGCCAGTCAAGAAGCGTCCAGGCTATTCCTATGTCAACGAAAGAACAGATGACGGATGAGGAAAAGAATTTCATAAAATCAGCCCCAAGGATAGCAATAATTTTTAAGCTGTCCCTTACAGCCTTAAAATGCGTACCCCTGTTCTCATCTTCATATATGGTCTGAACGGGGATGGTGAGGACAGATATTTTAGACCGGATGCAGGTGATCAGGACCTGGGTTTCATACTCAAACCCTTCTCCCTTTATGTCAAGCATCCGGCCTGTAAGCTTCGGACCAAAGGCCCTGAGCCCTGACTGGGTATCAGGAAGGTATTTCCCGTACAGTGCAGCAAATATTGCAGAAGTAACACGGTTTCCAATGAGAGACTTGGCTGGTATTCCGGCCTTTTTAAAATCTCTTACCCCCAATATTAACGCATCGGGATGGCCTTCGGCTTCCATGGCCAGCTTATAAACATCCTCCGGGGCATGCTGTCCATCGGAATCCGCAGTTACGATGCACGAATAGCCGGACACATTTCCCTTTATGTAATCATATCCCGCTTTAAGAGCAAAACCCTTTCCCCGGTTTATGCTGTTATGGATTACAGTACAGCCCCACTCCTCTAATTCTTTGAAAATATCCTGATAATCGTTTCCAGAGCCATCATCTACAATTATAATACGGGATAACCCGTATTCTCCCAGCTCCTTTATATAAACCGGAAGCCTTCTGTCAGGTTCAAGAGAGGGAATCAATACAATGGCATGTTCTATCGTTTGTTTCATCTCAGCTCCCGTTTCTGTTATAAATAATTTCAGTTAATAAATAAAAGGATTCGTTTATAATATACACCCAACAAAAATTATGTCAATCTTTGCCGTCATGGTGAATGATGGATGGGGAGAATGCCCTAATTATGGTAAAATATTGCTCCCCCAATGCTGCCGGCAAATATTTCTTCCGTCTTCCAACACTCTGCTGACAAAAATTTCCACGCAAGAATCTACCAGTATCTACCATATTGACTAAAATCGGAAAGATAACTATAATTATTAGTAATTCCATATTCAGGAAATTCACGAAAAGATGTAATATTACATAACCATCTAATATTATGCCAAATCTGACATTTATCCAAAAATTCATGGGAATAAACAATTCACAGAAATATGACTTTAAAACCAGGGAGGAAATTGTATGTTAAAAAAACTAAAAGTAGGGAACCGGCTGCTTGTTGCATTTGTTATCGTTGTATTGTTTTCAGGTCTGGCCGGAACCATTGGGATCCTGCTCATTCGGGCCATTAATAAGGAATATCATGCGGAGCTGGAGGATTATGGATTTGCACAGGGGGATATCGGAAGCCTGGGACAGCGTTTCAGGCCCACCGCGCCACAGTGTTATACATAATCTATTCAGAAGATGCAGCTGAAACCGCCAGGCAGAAGGAAAACTTGACCAAACAGATCGATTTGATAAATGAAAAGATGCAGATGGTACAGACAAGGATGAAGACAGACTCGGAAAAGGAGCTTTACAGCCAGCTTTCAGAGAAGATGAAGTCCTATGAAGATATCCGCAGCCGGACGATCGAGCTTGCATCAAAATCTTCCCAGGAGTCTATGGCCTTTTTCCGAAGCTATGCTGCTCCGCTGGCAGCGGAAATCGCCGATACCATCAATACCATGCTGTCGGATAAATCAGCCGCCGGAGATATAAAATCTGCCCAGCTCTCCCGCCAGACCTCCGTATTCATTGCAATTATGGGAACAATCATCTTTTTTTCCATTGGTACTTCCGTGATTATTGCAATCGCAATTACAAGGGGCATCACCCGTCCCATTGACGAACTGAAAATGGTTGCAGACCGTATGGCACAGGGTGACTTAAAATGCCGGCTGGAATACAGTTCAGAGGATGAACTTGGGCATCTTGCCGACAGCATGAGGACCATGATGGGACGTCTATCCTATTACATGGATTATATCTCTGTCACCACTAGCCGTATGGCACAGGGGGATTTTGATATTCCCCATGACCCGGAAGAATTTAAAGGAGAGTTCCGTTCCGTACAGCTCTCCATACAGAATCTCACAAACTCTTTAAATGATGTCATGGCAAAAATAACCCAGTCCTCAGACCAGGTGGCCTCAGGAGCCGAACAGGTGGCAAGCAGCGCCCAGGCCCTAAGCCAGGGTGCAACCGAGCAGGCCTCCTCTATTGAGGAGCTGGCTGCCACCATCAACGATATTTCCAATAATATAAACCTTAATGCGGAAAATGCCAAAGAAACAAACCAGCAGGTAAACAATACTGCAGCTGAATTGGAATATGGCAAGACACAGATGCAGGATCTGACAAATGCCATGGAGGATATCAGCAATGCATCCGCAGAAATCGGAAAGGTAATAAAGACCATAGAGGACATCGCCTTCCAGACCAATATCCTGGCCCTTAACGCAGCCGTGGAAGCAGCAAGGGCAGGAGCGGCCGGAAAGGGCTTTGCAGTTGTGGCAGACGAAGTCCGCAACCTGGCCAATAAAAGCCAGGAGGCTTCCAAAAACACTGCCGCATTAATTGAACACACCCTGGCTTCCATTGAAGCTGGAAATCACATTGCAAAGGAAACTGCAAAATCCATGGACCGCATTGTCCAGTCTTCCAAAACAGCGGCAGACTTAGCCTATCAGATATCCACCGCCTCCAAGGACCAGGCATTTGCTGTTGCCCAGGTAACTCAGGGAATTGACCAGATATCAAGCGTGATTCAAACCAATTCCGCCACATCAGAGGAAAGTGCCGCCGCCAGCCAGGAAATGGCCGGACAGGCTCAGATGCTGAAGCTTTTAATGGAAAAGTTCCAATTAAAGATTTAAACAAAAAAGGTGCTCCCAAAGCCAAAATTTGACTTTGGGGACACCTTTTAAATTTTCTTCAAGCAGGCAGGCTGTTTTGAAAACCGGCTGTTATGTAGTCAGGCCAAACCGTTCTTCCATAATGGCTCTAAGACTATCTACCGTCTTTCCTGCATCAAGACCGTTTTCATCAATGGTTATGTCTGCATACTTTTCATAATAAGGAACCCGTTCCTCATATAGGTCCCTTAAGGTCATACCATCCTTTAACACAACTCCCCGGTCTACCAGATTGCCCAGCCGTTCCTCTAGACTTTCATAGCTAAGCTTTAAATAAACCACTGTGCTGATCTCCTTTAAATGCTCCATTGCCTCTTTTCCATAGATCACGCTTCCTCCCGGGGCAATGACGCTATGATGGACATTTAAACCGGCATTGATCCTGTTTTCCACAGCCAGGAAGCCCTCCTGGCCCTCCTTGGCGATAATTTCCTTTAAAAGGCATCCTTCCTGCTCCTGGATCACAATGTCCACGTCCACAAAGGAATATCCAAGGCGTTTTGCCAGCAAAACGCCCACTGTGCTCTTACCGGAGGCCGGCATACCGATCAGCGTAATATTATCAAGCTTACCCGTCATTTGCTTTTCCTCCTGCCCGACGGCTTTTTTTCCTGCCTTTTTCACAGAATAGCCGAAACTTCCAAGCTTTTTCCCCAGTTCAAAATATTCCCCATGGGAATAAGAGATAAGTCCTGCCTCATTAAGGTGGAACTTCCCTTTCTCATCCATGTACCGGCTGTTAACGGTCACTCCCACCACCTCTACTAAAAACAGATCATGGCTTCCCAAGGGCTTGATTTCCACCACTCTGCAGGCTAAATTCACCGGGCATTCCTCTATTCCAGGGGCCTTAATATGTTCCAGGGAACAGGGCGTCAGCCTCATTTCCGCAAATTTATCCACATCCCGGCCTGACTTCACCCCACAGTAATCGGCAGCCCGCACCAGATCCTTTGTCACCAGATTTACTACAAACTCTCCGGTTTCTTTTATGATTTTATAGGAATGCCGTTCCGGGCGGATGGATATGGACAGCATAGCCGGGGTGGAGCAGATGGTACCTGCCCATGCCACGGTTATGATATTCGGTTTTTCCCCTTCCCGCTGACAGCTGACCATGACCGCAGGAACCGGGTAAAGCATGTTTCCCGGCTTCCAGGTAACCCTGCTGCTTTTTACGGACTTTTTGTTTTCATTGGTTTCTTTCTTCTTCATTGACGCGGAAGCCTCCTATTCCTGAACCGCCAGCATAATGCCAGGAATCAGCTGTTTCTTTCTGGATACCACGCCGGGAAGGCTTACGATATGGTCTTCCACAGACTTTTCCTCTTCCTCTGCGCGGAAAGCTCCTACAACCATCTGCTTTGCTCCCTGGCCCTCGCATAACAGCACGGTGGATTCCGTCAAAATGTTGGTAAGCATAAAGAACATCATGTCCACGCCATGCTCTTCTCTTGCCTTTTTCATATAAGGCACCATCCGGCCCTTTAACTCATCTAACTCCTTGGCGTTTAAGGAACTGATCTGTCCGACTCCGAAAGACACCTTCCCAACGGTAAATTTCTTGAAATCCTGATAAAAGATCTCTCCATCCGTCTTTCCTTTTAAGTTGCTTCCTGCCGCGAACATGGAAGAAGCATATTTTTCTACCTGGATTCCTGCGATATCCGCAAGGGCGAGAGCTGCCTTTCGATCCGCTTCCGTACAGGTAGGGGAACGGAATAAAAGGGTATCGGAAATAATGGCGCTGCACAGCAGGCCAGCAATCTTCGGTTTAACCTCCACATTGTTTTCCTGATACATCTGATAAACAATCGTAGCCGTACAGCCCACCGGCTGGTTGCGGAAGAATACCGGGGCAATTGTTTCTACGGTACCAAGCCTGTGATGATCAATGATCTCCAGGATTTCCGCACTTTCCATGCCTTCTACTGCCTGGGTTTTCTCATTATGGTCTACCAGGATCAGGCGCTTTCCCTTTGCACCCAGCAAATTCCGGCGGGAGATCATTCCCATGTATTTTCCGTCCTTATCAAGAATCGGAAAATCCCGGTGGCGCTTACTTGCCATAACTTCTTTTATTTCATCAATGTGATCGTCTTCTTCAAAGGAAATCAGCCCTTCCGTGGTCATGAAATAGCTGATGGGAATGCTCTGGTTTACCAGACGGGCTGCAGTATATGTGTCGTAAGGGGTGGTCATGACCGTACAGCCCCTTTCCTGAGCCAGCTTTTTGATGGTCATGGATACCGCCGCACCTTCGCAGACAATGATGCAGGCCGATTCCATTTCAATGGCGCACAGCTGGGATTCATAGCGGTTCCCCAGGATCACAAGATCGCCCTTTGAAATGTAGTATTCCATCATATCGGGATTGGCTGCCGCGATAAGGACTTTGCCATGATTGAAATATTTGCTTTTTCCGCCGATTACCATAGCCCCTTCCAGGTTTCCACAATATTTTCATACGGAGTATTTGCCTTTGATAAAATGCTGCTGTCATAGACGTTCATATAGGACTTGGCTATGTCACCTACGGTGATCAGCCTTCCAGTATCCCATCCTCAGTCACAGTCGGAATGGTGACTACGTTGGCTTCCTGCATCAGATTCCAGGCTTTTTTTCAAGGACAGGTTTTTCTTTACACCCTTTGTTTCACGAATTTCGATATCACGGACCTGCGTCTTTACATTCTCCACAAGCTCCGGTGCTTCCACTCCAAAGTAATGGAGCACAAATTGTGTCTCCTCGTTGACTCGGCCCGCCCTGCCTGGCTGATATTGTTCTCCAGTCAGCACTCTTTTTAAATTTGCATAGCAGATGGCAGAACAGATGGAATCTGTATCCGGATTTTTATGGCCAATTACTATGGTCTTTCTGTTCTTATAATTTTCTCCCATACTTTCCTCCTTTTTTCATAATGTGTTTACAGGCCGTTCATATTCCGTTCATATATGTTTTTTATACTAAATACATAGAAAATATATGAGTCAAATTGATTAAATCGTCAAATTGCACATAGATTTTTCATAATTGCCCCGGTTGCCTGCCAACCGGGGTCTCCTCATTTTATGAGGCTTTTTCTTTGTGAAGTATTCCCATTATATCATAATTTAGTAAATTGTAAATAAGAGGAAGGCTGTTATGGCTATTGTGTAATCTAAAAAACAGGATACAAAAGAAAGAGGGAGGGAAAGATATTGTAAAAATATCCTTCCCTCCCTTTGTCAGATATCATATAATTATTTCTATAAAAGTCAAATGTCCGAAAGGAGAACGGCATGGAATTTAAGTGTAATTGCTGCAGCAAACTGTGCACCTCAAAAATCCCTCTTTTTGAGCCCCTATCCTTAGAGGAGCAGAAAGAACTGATATCAAAGGCCCGGCATCTGGATTACAAAAGAGGGGAAACGGTTTTTCATGAGTATGACCCGGCAGATAAAATACTGATCATCCGTTACGGAAAAGCCAAAATCAGCCGCTATTCCCTGGAAGGAAAGGAATACGTTCTTGATATGCTGACAGAAGGAGATATCTATGGAGAACAGAACATATTCGCCGGGAAAGCCTTTGAAGCAAATGCCATTGCCCTGGGAGAATGCGGAGTATGTCTCATCTCCCTGACAGATATTCAGGAGCTGATCTTAAAAAAACCTGAGATCGGAGTCAAAATACTAAACGTGGTGGGACAGAAGTTATCGGCTGCAAATGAACTGGTACAGCTATTATCCGTAAACGATGCCAAGGCCCGGGTCGCCGGCTTTCTTTTATTCAGAAGCAGCCGGATCAAGGGAGAAACCATTGAATTGACCAGAGATGACATATCCGCTTATATCAATGTCAGAAGAGAGACCATCAGCAGAAAGCTTGGCCAGCTTTCCAGGGAAGGCGCCATTGAATTAGAAGGGAATCGTAAGATTCACATCCGTAACAAAGATATTTTAAGAGATGCTTTTGAAAATGAATTTTAAAATAAAAAAAGATTTAAAATAATGATCTGAATCACATTTTTTATTCTCTTTTCCGGATATACTGGCCTTACAAACAAAACAAACATTTCTGAAAAACAGAAAATTCAGGAAAGAGGAGGAGAACCATGATTACAGGTAAAATGAAAGTAACTGATGTGGTTAAGGCCTATCCGGAAGCAGTTGAGATCTTTAATGATTTTCACATTGATTATTGCTGCGGCGGAACGGATGCCTTAGAAGAGGCCGTACAAAAGCTTGGAATCGAGTCAAAAAGCTTTATCGAGCTGCTGAATAAAAAGCTTGTGAATAAACCTCATAAATCCAACAAAGGACAAGTGCTGGCTGTGGAACATCTGGCAGAGATGGATATCCCCGATTTAATTGATTATATTATAAATACACACCATTCAAAGGAAAGAATCCTGCTGGCAGAAGTCGATGAGCTGATCAATAAAGTCCTGCTGGCCCATTATGAACACCATCAGGAGCAGCTTGTTCCCTTACACGGACTTTTTCAGATTTGAAAAAAAGAGCTTCAGGAACATTTTGCAAAGGAAGAAAAACTTATTTTCCCCTATATGAAAAAGAACTTTAACGGAAAGCAAGATGCAGAATATGTGAAGGAGCTGGAGGATGAACATGAAGCGGCAGGGAACCTGATAAAAGAAATCACTGCCTGCACCAATGATTTTACTGCGCCAAAAGACGGCTGCGCTTCGTACCGCCTGGCCTTTCAGAAGCTGCATGAACTGGTTAAAGACGTGTATATTCATATATTTACAGAAAATTCACTGCTGTTTCCAAAATATGAAGGAGGAAATTAATAATGAAAAAAACTTGTGAAAAACAATGTTTACTGGGTAGGTTTTATGGACTGGGAGCTGGAATCCTTCCATGGGGCGGATTACTCCATTAATCATGCTCAAGCCAGAATGCTTATTTAATCAGGGAAGAAAAAAACGGTCCTCATTGACACGGTCTGGAAGCCTCATTCCACGGAGTTTATAGATAACCTGGAAAAAGAGATTGATTTAAAGGAAATAGATTTCATTGTTGCAAACCACGGAGAAGTGGATCACAGTGGTTCTCTTCCCGCATTAATGGAGAAAATCCCCGGCACTCCTATTTACTGTACGGCTAACGGGGTGAAATCCCTTACCGGACAATATCACCATCCGGAATGGAATTATCAGGTGGTGAAAACCGGAGATTCCATTGATATTGGAAACGGTAAGAAGCTGGTCTTTGTGGAAATGAAAATGCTCCACTGGCCTGACAGCATGGCTACTTACCTGACAGGTGATAATATCCTTTTCTCCAATGACGCCTTTGGACAGCATTTCGCGGTTGAGGAATTATTTAATGACAAAGCCGACCAGTGCCGGCTTTGGGAAGAAGCCATCAAGTACTACGCCAATATCCTGACTCCATTTTCTCCTCTTGTAAAAAAAGAAAATAGAGGAGATACAGGGGCTTAACCTGCCCATCGATATCATTGCAACCAGCCATGGCTCCATCTGGAGGGAGAATCCTTTGCAGATCGTGGAAAAATATTACGAATGGTCCCAGAACTATCAGGAGGATCAGATCACCGTGGTTTATGATACCATGTGGGATGGGACAAAGCAGCTGGCTCATAAAATCAGTGCCGAAATTGCACGGATTTCACCGGATACCAGAGTAAAGATTTTTAATATTTCCAAGATAAATAAGAATGATATTATGACAGAGGTATTTAAATCAAAAGCAATCGCTCTCGGCTCTCCAACCGTAGGCGGCAGCATTCTCTCTTCTGTGGGAGGATGGCTTGATTTCCTGAAGGAATTGAAATATAAAGGGAAAAAGGCTGCCGTGTTCGGATGCTATGGCTGGAGTGGAGAGGGAACAAAGGTTCTTCGGGAACGGCTGACAGAGGCCGGGTTCTCTGTGGTGGAAGAGGAAGCCAAATGCCTTTGGAATCCGGAAGAAGAGGACTTTAACAAGGCAGCGGAAATTGCCCGGGCCCTTTGCCAGTAAAACTGTATTCATAGAAATATAAAAAGGGCGGATTCCTAAGAATCCGCCTTAATACTTAATTAAGGATCAGCCTTGCTGCTCCATAAATTCCTGCATCATTTCCCAGCTTCGCCAGGACAATGCCGCTCTTATTTTGAGAAATAGGAGTGTACTTATCAAAATGCTTAGAGATTAAATCAACCAGGAACGCTCCGGCCTTTGAAACGCCTCCTCCGATGACAAAGACCTCAGGATCTGTTACCATGGAAATTTGAGCCAGGGCAAGGCCCAGGTAATGGCCTACAACCTCCATGACCTCACAGGCCAATGCGTCCCCTTCCTTGGCGGCATCCAGCACATCCTTTGCCGTTACGCTGTCACCAAAGGACCTGAGAACAGAGGGAGTATCAACTGCAGCCATTTTTCTTCTGGCTTCTCTTGCAATGCCTGTTGCGCTGGCGATCTGTTCCACGCAGCCCACGCCTCCGCAATTACAGCTTTCTGTTTCATCGTCACGGATATGGATGTGTCCGATCTCTCCGGCCAGGCCATGCTTTCCGGCAACGATCCTCTGGTCAATAATAACGCCGCCGCCTACGCCGGTGCCAAGAGTGACCATAACGATGTCGTCGTAGCCTTTTCCGCCTCCCTGCCACATCTCGCCAAGAGCCGCTACATTGGCATCATTGCCGCTTTTTACCGGAATGCCGTGAAGCAACTCGCTCAGCTCTTTTTCCGGATACATATCGCGCCAGCCTAAGTTCACGCAGACCTCCACATATCCGCTGGGCATGACCGGTCCTGGAACTCCCATGCCCGCTCCTTTTACCTCTTCCAGAGAAATACCAAGCTCTTTAAGGGTTTTCAGTATGGAAGCAGCGGTGTCTTCAAGGATGTATTTTCCGCCTTCTTCCTTTCTGGTGGGAACCTCCCACTTATGGATGAGCTCTCCTGTCACTTCAAATATTCCGATCTTTACAGATGTACCGCCAATATCAACGCCAACACATTTCATTTCCATTTTGAATACACTCCTTTTACCTGTCGTACTATAAGTCCGCAGTGCCGCTGGCAAAATCTTCTCCTGTCCTGTCTCGCACTGCTCATTTCTTTCGTTAATCTAAGGATCTTGCGGCTTGTGCCACATTCTCCGCTGTAAATCCAAAATGTTCAAATAAAAGATTTGCAGGACCGCTGGCGCCAAAGCCTTCATGGTCACATAAGTTCCGTCAAGGCCCACATATTTGCCCCAGCCGAAATCACTTAAGGCTTCTACTGCCACACGCTTGCGAACTGCCTTTGGAAGGACAGATTCCTTATACTCTTCGGTCTGTTCCTCAAACAGATCCATACAGGGCATGGAAACCACACGTACTTTTCTGTCAGCAAGAAGCTTCTTCGCATTGACTGCCAGCTCCACCTCAGAACCGCTTGCGATCAGTATGATCTCAGGAGTGCCTTCACAGTCATCGATTACATAGCCTCCCTTTAAGGCCTCCCTGCTGCTTCCTGGCATAGGCGTCAGGTTCTGTCTTGTAAGAACAAGGGCAGTAGGAGTTTTCTTAGAGGTCAGCGCAGAATACCAGGCTGCTGCTGTTTCTGTCTCATCGCAGGGACGGAATACATGGAAATTAGGCATTGCCTTAACATGGCAAGCTGTTCAATCGGCTCATGGGTAGGACCATCCTCTCCCACGCCGATGCTGTCATGGGTAAATACAAAGGTCAGCGGAACGCCCATTAATGAGGATAAGCGTGCCATTGGCTTTGTATAATCGCTGAACACGAAAAAGGTTGCAATATAGGTGCGAAGGCCGCCATGAAGCATCATTCCGTTTCCGATTGCTGTCATGCCAAGCTCTCTTACGCCAAAATGCAGGTTGCGGCCGCTGCCGTTGGTCTTTGAAAAATCACCCATATCGGACATATTGGTCTTATTGGAAGGAGCCAGGTCCGCAGAACCTCCGATCAGGTTAGGCATATAAGTCTTTAAACGGTTTAATACCTGCCCGGATAAATTCCTGGTTGCATCCGCTTTCTCAGACCGCTTCCAGTAATCCTCACATTTTGCAATGGCCTTTTCTCCTGCATCCGGATCATGATATGCAGTCCAAAGCTCTTCCATATCAGGATGCTCCTGGCAGTATGCAGCAAACATCACATTCCATGCCGCTTCTGTCTCTGCCTTCTCCTCTGCGATCTTCTGATAATGGCTGTACACCTCTTCAGGAACATAGAATGGCTCCATGGAAGGCCAGCCTAAGTTTTCTTTTAAGGCCGTTACATTGTCAGCTCCCAGAGGCTCCCCGTGAGCACTGGCCTTCCCCTGCTTTGCAGGACAGCCATAGCCTATCTGGGTCTTGATTGTAATAAAGGTTGGATGCTCTGTATCTGCTTTTGCTTCTTCAATCGCCCGTCCAATCGCTTCCAGATCGTTACCATCCTCAACTGTAATGGTCTGGAAATGGAAAGCTTCCATACGCTTCTGGACATCCTCGGTAAATGCGATGTCAGTGCTTCCTTCAATGGAAATCTGGTTGGAATCATACAAAACGATCAATTTCCCAAGGCCAAGTTCCTGCCAGGGAAAAGACCTCAGAGGAAATACCCTCCATCATGCAGCCATCCCCACCCAGTACATAGGTGTAATGGTCAACAACCGGGTAATTCTCTTTGTTGAATACGGATGCCAGATGTTTCTCGGCGATGGCCATACCAACTGCCATACCCATACCTGCACCCAAAGGTCCTGTAGTAGCTTCCACGCCTACGGTATGTCCATACTCCGGATGTCCTGGAGTCTTAGAGCCGTGCTGGCGGAAATTCATTACATCCTCTTTTGATAAATTCCCATAACCAAATAAATGGAGCAGGGAATACAAAAGCATGGAACCATGGCCTCCGGATAAGATAAAGCGGTCCCTGTTGGCCCAGTCTGGATCTGCTGGATTGTGGTTCATGTGGTTTGCCCATAATTCATAAGCTGCTGATGCGCAGCCTAATGGAAGTCCCGGATGTCCGGAATTGGCTTTTTGGATGGCGTCCGCAGAAAGGACACGGATTGCGTTGACTGACATGGTATCGATGTTGCTCATTGGTATTGTCCTCCTATTTGTAATCTTATTTCTTTCATGTTTTGGGGGCCGGTTACGATCAGAGTATTGGGGAACCTGCCGTTTCGGATCTTAGATATCGGAAAATCAAATGTCCCGGCAAACTTAAGCCTTCCGGACATGGTATAGACTCTGCAAGAATCTTCATTATACAAAATTACATGGTCCCCGTCAATATCAGCATGGGTGTACTGGTATTGGAAACCTTTGGAAAATACAAGATTCCCATTGGGTTTATATACATCCAGCCGGTAGGGATTTTCTCCTTCCGGGTTGTCCACAATAAGCCCTGCATATTTTTCCGAATAGAACACACTCTTTATCTCCTCTTCCACAGCCACCTGCCGGATCAGCTCCGGAGAAAGCTCATTCTTTGTGGAATAAAAGGATATACTGTTGTCTGCAAAGGCACAGGAGTATGTATCGTCAAGGAACTGGACCCGGGCAACCAATGAAGAGTCATAAGGCTCGTCAAAACCGCCCACCAGCCTGTCAGGAATGCTTTTACCGATTTCCGCAAAATTGTGGAATGCAACCCTGCCGTTTAAAGTCCCGTTTTTCAAATATGCATAAGCTCCGATGAGCTGGGTTCCGTCAGGGGACAAGCTGATATCCACCGGATAACCGGAATCCCCCCTAAAAGTGCTTTGATCTTCACATCAAGGGCGCTTCCATCCCGCTTAAAGAAATAAATATAATTTGACGTGGAGTCCTCCAGGATCGCGGCCACCACTCCGTAAGAGGACACCGTTGCTTTCACAATAGGAAGTACCGTGGTCGCTATGCCGGTATTTCCTGTTTTATCAAAGATATAGATAGAATTTCCCTGCTGGTCCGCAATGGCCGCATAATTCCCGTTTACGCATGCCCTGGGAGACTTCATCTCATAGCTTTGTATCCATACTTCTTTTCCCTGGGAATCCAGATAGGAGGCACCATCCTTGCTGTATTTTAATACATTGGAACCAAAGCTTAAATACCCCACATAGCTTCCCTCATTCATTTCCTTCGCCCAGGCTACGCTATACTGGGTATATTGATAAAGGGTAAAATACTCATATATCCCTATGGTTCCTGCGAGAAGCACCAAAAACAACACCAGTGCGATCCTGATTCTTCTTTTTTTTCACCCTGGTGAGGGCTTTCTTTATGATTTCCTGGCTGTTTTCGCCTCCTGAGGAGAAGATGAAACAATCTGCCGCCGAAGCTGGTTTTTCTTAATCTCTCTGTTCATAGAGTTCCTGTCAATCATGCTCTTTTCTCCCAAAAATACCCATATATACTGGTAGTATACATCATTTTAGGAAGAAACGCATTATATTTTTCTATGGAAGAAGTAATTTCTGGCCAGCGACAATCTTATTTTCATCATCCAGCCCGTTAAGCTCGCAAATTTCCTTTAATTTATTTACCGTATGATATTCTGCTATACAAATACCGTAAAGAGTCTCTCCCTCCTGTACCACATGAACCCGCGAACTTCCATTTGCTGCCGCCTCTGTTTCCTGAACGGCCGCCTGAGTTGCTGCCTGAGTCGCCGCCTGAGTCTCCTGGGGCAATGTTTCTGCAGCCTTGCTTTCAGCCATTGTTTCTGGGGCCTTGCTCTCGGCCATTGTCTCTGCTGCCTTGCTCTCAGCCATTGTCCCAGCCTGGGACCGCTCCGGCATTGTCTCGGACATGGTCTCCTTACTCACAGCAGTGGTAGGATAAACGCCTCCCTCTGCCTCCTCTACAACTACCCTGGATTCGCCCTTGTTTGCCATTTCCGTGCCTTTTTTTTCCAATCAGAATCTGTTCCGCCTTGGCCGGAATGGCCGATGCGATCACACTCTCCATACTCCGCATCCGTTCATAGTTGTTAAACATAACAATTCCGCCAGCTAATATGACGACTGACATGGCCATACACATGCCCCGGAGAAGCCCTACCGTCTGATGCCGGTCCGTAGCTTCTACCTTATGCTCGTCCATCCGCTTGCGGAATTCTTCGATTACCTTATCATTTGTATCAGTTTCGATACGTTTTACATCCTTTCGCAGTACCATATAGTCCTGCATCATCTGGTTTCGCTCATAATAAATGCTGTATCCACGCAGCTTGTAAAATCCATCCTCCGATGTTATGTAAACTGTTTCGTCTCCATCTGCTCCAGTGCTTAAATACATCAGCTTATTGGGTCCTCCAAAATACTGCATATGCTGTTTCCAGTAATTGATAGGACTCAGATCATCTCCCGGCCTGCCGCATAAAAACCAGCCCTGTATGGACCGCTTTGGAAAAAGCTGCTCCATATTCCGATAGGTTCTTTTCCAGGACAGCTCGGAAAACACCACCCGGCCTCCGGCCTCCGCCACATCCTCCATTTCCAAAGCTCCGTCAATGAAGATATATGGCGTTCCGTCATTGAATTCCATGCCGCCTAACAGAAGACCAACCCGCAGTTCCTGTCCACCCGCAGGATACAGACGTTTCAAATAAGTATTTACATAATCTTCCACATATAATTTTACACTCTGATCCCTTTCCCCGATCTGCCTGATATTCTTCGGCAGCTTGGGGAACGGATTATATAATTCACCCATTGGCTCACCCCGCTATTCTTTTTAATCCAATGAATCATAGCATACAACAGGTGAAAATCGTGTCAAAGCAGGGCAGTGTTTTCCCATAACTTTTCGACAAGATAAATACTATGGCTGATGCAGTCAGCCATGCGCATAACAATGGAAAGCCGGATGCTCTGCAGCATCAAAGGGTCATAATTTCCGCAGCTTCCTACGATCCCGGTAATAAAAATATCCCCTACGGCCCGAAGCTCCTTACTGACTCCAAGGCCAGGCTTTAACGCTCCTTTTCCCAATGTCACATAGCCGATGTGCTCCATACTCCCAACGGAGGCATCCACTGCCACCACCACATGATTCGGATAACGAAGCTTTAAAATGGTCTGGTAAGTCTCCAGATTCATGGCATGGACCGGACGTTCCAGTGTCCCCAGAATTTCTAGATATTCCAGCTCCTTTTCCTTCAGCTTGTAGCCGATGAGCGGCCCGAGACTGTCTCCGGTGGAGCGGTCGGTACCAATGCACAAAAACAGCACTCCCGCCACCTTTCCGTTTTCCTGCTCCGTACGTATCATGTCAAAAAGCCTGGAAGCAAACTCCTCTGCCTGGAATGCCTGCTTTGTATCATAATAAAAAACGTCCCGGTTTCCGCGGATCGCAATTCTTTCCCATAATTTCATAATATCCTGCCTTGCTGTCCTTATTTTCTCTGTTCTATTATAAGCCGCCATTTATGGAATTATTCATTTGCAGGGTCAGGAAATGTCCAAGGAAAAATTGGTGTGCCTTTGGTTCATCAAAGGGTTGATTTTCTAAATTCAGATTTCAATTTAACTGCCTTCATTAAGTAAATTAAATTAAGAAAATGCAGGAAAAAAAGCATATACATGCTTTCATCCTGCACCTTGACCTTATTCTTTCATACTCTTATAAAGGGTTTTTGCTTCACTGATGGAGGAAGCTTTGCCCATCCGGATCATATCGGCCAGTTCGTCAAGCCTCTCCGGAACCATAAATTCTTTTCCAATATAGGATGCATAGTTGTCATTGATAAAAAGGGTCTGCTCCTTTACCCTGATTTCTGCCTCCTTGGCGTTAGCTGCTGCCCCTTCATAAGCTTCCTCAAGCTTTGAGATCTTATCCCTGCTGTTGTTTGCGATCTCATCGGACAGGATCGTCCGTGTTACCTTGTCAAAGGTATTTAAGGCTTCCCGTTTCTTATCAGCGATGTTTGATAAATCCTGGTCGATCCGGGCGATCTCGTCATCGTATTTCTCCAAATTGTATACGGCTTCATCACGGTCCCGTTTTATGGAATGAATGATAACACGGATCTTCCGTTTGTTGGACTTAATAATGTCCCTGATAGACCTTCCTTTTCTCAATGCGCCCTGATGCCTCACCTTGGTAAAGTTATTGATGAAGATGTAAAGGCCCCCAAAAAACAGGATGGCAGCAAAGTAAATTCCCATGAGGTAGAACGGTGACTTCTCCGGAAGCAGCAGATAGATTCCGCAGGGGATTAAAAGAAAGAACAAAAAAATGTTTAAAAGCAGCACAAGGAATTCTGAAAATCCCCTGGGAAGATACAAGGCATAATACCAGCCGCTTTTACAAAACCCGGGAACCCGGTCCTGCTGGAAAACAGACTTCATCTGCAGCATTAATTCCCGGTTGTTTCCCTTAAGCTCTGCCGTCTCCTCTTCAATCCGTTCCCTGACTCCCTGGGTCTTCGCCTTCTCCCGCTTACCTCTCACCCGTTTTAAGTGGTCCTGTTCCCTGGCTATTTCCCTGTCATAGGTGTCGCAAATTTCCTCGATCCGTTTCTTCACCGTAAGGCTGATGGCATCTGTCACAGCCTTTCTTTCTGCATCCAGTTCTTTTTCCAGACGTTTCTCCTCCAGGCGGAACTTTTCCAATAAACTCCTGCTTGCAGATAATTCCTGGACAGCCCTGCAGGCCTCTCCAAGAAATCCAACCTGATCTGTTATGGGTTGCGCCATCTTAAGTCTTCCTCCTTCGGTTTTTCCTACAAAGATTCTATCATATTTTTCCTTATTTTACAATGTCCGGCATTTTCCTTCTTGCCTTTTTCTGAGTAATAATGCTATAATCGTTGCATCATAAAAACAACTGACGGCATCCCCTTATTTTAGAAAGGAAAATTCGATTATGTTTCGTATGTGGGCAAAATTAATGAAAGACACCAGGATTATGAGAGACACTGTTATCTGCATCTCAGACTACAGTCTTTCCAGGACTTCCATGGTCTTTCAGGCGCTTGATGACATCTGCCTCCAGTTCGATCTTGGAAAACCCATGTGGTTGGATGCTACCGTCCATGAATTTCAAAAACATTCCAAAGCCCGGTTTACCCAGGATAATTTCATAGAGCACATTGATTTTGATTTTCTGGAGATTCAGGTCATCGAAGAATAAGTGAAAGAAGTCTTTGTATACCATACGGCATAGTCAGTTTTGACTATGCCGTTTTGCTGTTGTATCCACTGGTATCCTGCCCTGCAATCTTACCTGCGGTTTCTGACTGTTATCTGGCGGCGGCCTGCATATAATGCTTGTACAATGCCCCGAAACGCTGGGAGTAGGAAGCTGCCCAGGGCTTTCTCTTCCCGCAGAAATGAAGAACTGCCGTGTTCTGAATCACCCATTCCAGATTACAGATTCCGCCGCTCCGAATCAGATAATTGGAATAATACCTGGCATCATAGTTCCATATGGCGTCATCCACCTGCAGCGTATTTTGCCCATACAGATAATTAAAAACATCCTGGTCCGGGAGCAGAAGATCCGTTTCGTGTTCGCTGACACACTGAAAAATATCATCCGGCCTTACGATCTCCCTGGGTCAGTTTATCAGCAATTGGGTCTAATACCTTGCCCAAATTGCTGATCATATGAAAACGCCTTGCAATAAAACCATCCACAACATCTGTCAGGCCCGACAGGATCAGCAGGCCTCCTGTCCATAAATAATCCTGTTTTACATAGTATAACCAGACAAGAAGCGGTATCATACAAAGGCGTAAAGCGGAAAGCATATTGGGGATTGTCAGGATCTTATTTTGCGGCTCTTGATTCATAATTCTCCTTTCTGCCTGTTATCATGAATTGTTTATTCTTTATTGATTTCTTCACGCAAAAGGGCAATATATTTCCCCATCAACGCGATGTAGGTCCGCAGTTCCTGCTCCGGCATCTTTTCAATGGCTCTCTGTTCTGCTTCATATATATGCAGAACCCTGTCTTCGCCAAACCTTTTTCCTTCTTCCGTCAGACGGATAATTTTCCGGTTGCGTGTGCCTGGAACTGTTTCCAGAAATACATAGCCCTTTTTTGTTAAATTTGTTATTACGGAGTTAACGGTCTGTTTCGGCAAAGACCACATATCGCAGATATTTTGCTGGGAATACTCGCCTCCCAAAACTAAAAGGGAATACCATACCCAAAATTCACTGTCAGAAATCCCGAATTTGATAGCAGCGCTGTGATAGATAGCTGTAAGCTCCTTTTCCTGTTGGTTTAAAATTTCCAGTTGCTTTTTGATCTGTTCAATCATTTCAGAATCTCCTCTATCATTAAGTATCCGATTTCGGACACTTAAAGTTTAGTCCGGAATCAGATGGTTGTCAAGGAGATTAATCAAATCCACAAAAAATGCTGTTCCTTCCGCATAAATGCGAAGAAACAGCATCTTTAAATATCTGACAGAACCTAATTCCCGCCCCTCCATTTACTGACACTTCCCCGAACCATTAATTTTGTTGGCAGGGAAATATGCATACTGATCTCACGGCCCGAATATATCCTTTCCGCCAGTATGCTTACCGCCTGAGAGCCCATAAAATCCATATAAATATGAACCGTCGTAAGTGGTGGAACCAAATATTTCGCAATGGAGATATCATTAAATCCGATCACACTGATATCCTCCGGAATTCCAAGCCCTGCCTCCTGTATGGCTTTATAGCAGCCAACGGCTAAAGAGTCGTTTGCAGTAAAGATAGCGCTTGGTCTTTCTTCCATAGCCAGGAGTTCCTTTCCAAGCCTGTATCCATGCTTAGGCGTGTAGCCGCCTATTTTAATATAATCCTCATTTAAAATCCCTCTCTCTTCCATGAAAGAACGGTAAATAGGAACCCTTAAATCCGCCACTTCTTTCCCATCCGCATCTACATCACGGCCTCCGATAAATGCAATCTTTTTGTGGCCTTCCTGTAAAAAAATAGCTGAGTACCTTCTTTACAGAGTGTTTTAAATCTGTTACCACGGAATCAAATAAATCCAGATCACCTAATGCATCCACAAAAACAGCCGGCTTATGAAAGGCTTTTACCTTGTTTACCATGGATTCACTAAAGGTCCCAAGGCAGATCAATCCGTCCAGATTCGATGTGCTTTCTACCGAATCTCCTAAATTGACCGTAAACTTTTTAAACCCTTCCTCTTCTATTTTCCTCTCTATTGCAATGCGTACAGATAGATAAAAGGTATCTTCTAATTCCTCTTCCAGGGAATAAGAAGATATCATACCAAGCTTTAATTTCTTTTTATACTTCTTCTTGTTCCGCATCTGATATTCTAATCGCTCTGCGGCCTCGAACACTCTTTGTTTCGTCTCGTCCTGTACATTTAACGTGTCATCAAAATTAAGGACACGAGATACGGTCGCAGCAGAAACGCCTGCCATTTCAGCTATTTCTTTAATTGTTGCCACTATTTTTTTCCTTCCTCGCTTCTTATACTGTCCTCATTTTATCATATCTGATTTTGTGCCGCAACTATCACATATGCCGGCTGCAATACCAAATTTGCTGCGGTCCGTCCTTGGGATTCATTATGGTTCTACGATTTTCAGCAAATCAGAGAATGTGTTTAATACATAAGTAGCAATGTTACAGGATATCCCATCCCCAATTGCCCCGCAGTCCATATTTCCGGCTTTAGCAGCCTCTAATCCGGCTTTGGCATCTTCTACCACAAGGCAGTATTCCGGATCCTCAGAAAGGAATCTGGCCGCTTTTATAAACACTTCCGGGTCAGGTTTGGATTTAGTAATATTATTTCCGTCAGAAATGGCATCAAAATACCCGGAAAGTCCAAGGCGCTCTAAGATAAATTTTGCATTCTTACTGGAAGAGCCAATGGCAAGCTTCAGCCCTTTTAAGCGGAGGGCATCCAGTGTTGCCTTAACTTCTTTAGAAAGGTCTTCCGGGCTCATATGTTTTAGTAATTCCTTATAGATCTCATTTTTCTTTTCTGCCAAAGACGTCTTTTCTTCCTGGTTCATGTCTCCTTGATAATTCTCTAAAATAATCTCCAGGCTTTCCATCCGGCTTATTCCCCGCAAACGGTTATTGATTTCTTCATCAAAATAAACGCCCATTTCATCTGCAACCTGTTTCCAGGCCTGATAATGGTATCTGTCCGTGTGGCAGATAACCCCATCTAAATCAAAAATAACTGCCTTATATTTCATAAGGAATTCCTCCTGTTCTGCTTATCCGGCTTCCGAAAGATTTGATATTACAACTGCTCCTAAGATAATCACGCTGCCCGCCAGCATGCGGGGGGTAATAATTTCCCCAAGAATCAGAATAGAAAACAGCGTTCCAAAGACGGACTCCAAAGACAGAATTATGGCCGCTTTTGTTTCATCCACATATTTCTGGCTGGCTGTCTGAAGCAGGTAACATACTGTCGTGCTGATCACGCCTAAATAAAGCACACTTAATATTCCTTTTCCAGTCACGTGAAACTGCGTCTCTCCAAAGGCGATCAGGCTGATGAAGGATAAAAGGAATGCAGTTATCATCTGAATAAAGTTCAATACAGTGGCACGGTATTTCTTTACAAATTCACTTGTAAGAAAGATTTGAAATGCAAACCCAACAGCGCAAATAAGGGTCAGCCCATCCCCAAGACCCAAAGAAAAATTACGGTCCAGTGACAGCAGCGCCACGCCTGCTACGGACATCACTGCCCCGGCTATCCCTCTTGCTCCTATTTTCTTTTTTAAGATCAGAAATGAAATAAACGGAACAATCACTACATTTAATGCTGTTAAAAAAAGCATTTTTAGAGGGTGTCGTATATTGAAGCCCCACAATCTGAAATGCAAATCCGGCAAAGAGGGCGAGTCCCATAAGCCCCCCTGCCATTACTTCTGATTTTGTGATTCCCCGCAGGGACCGGATGCTGATCAGCCCATTAAAACAGTGCCTAACAGAAACCGGACTGCCATAATCTGGAATGGCCTCAGGCTCTCCAGTGCCATGTCGCTGGCAACAAAACCGCCGCCCCATATAATGGTTACTAAGATAAGCCCCCCGATTGCAAGCCTTTTTTTTCATGAATATGTCCTCTCTATTCCCTTACTGCCTTTACGATCTGCCCATTCACATTTACTTCCAGAGCTTCTCCATCCAATACCTTCACTAAGACGCTATTATCTCTGCTGATGGTGATCCTTAACCGGGAATTCAGATGGTGGAGGCAAAAATCCAGCCCCTCCCATTCCTTTGGCATGTGAGGACGTACAGTCAGCATACCGTCTTCCCCAATGGAAACCCCGGCAAAGCCAAATACCACGGTCTGCCATACGCCTCCTGTATTGGCGGCATGAATCCCTTCCCTTGTATTTTTCTGTAAATTCAGCAAATCAAGGAAGGCTGCTCTTTTTAAATAACGGTATGCCTTGGAGTCATCTCCTACCTTTAATCCCATAACAGAGTAAATGCTTGGACTTAAAGAAGAGCCATGAAGGGTACGTTTCTCATAATACTCGTAGTTTTTCCGAATCTCATCTTCCGTAAATTCCTGTCCCATCAGATGGAGCAGCATGACAACATCCGCCTGCTTAATAATCTGTGTCTGACTTGCTCTCCTGGTTTTTAAGGCTTCCGGACGTACAGGCCAGTCATTTTCATCGTATTTCTCAATTACCACATCTTCCAGCTTAAAGTAACCTTCAAACTGCTCCAAAAGGTCTGTGCCTTCTTTTCTTGGAAGGTACATTTTTCCTGGACCATCTCCCAATCTTTGATTTCCTGAACAGTCAGCCCTGTTTTTTTCCATCAGCCCATCATATTCTTTGGAATGTCCTTTCTTAAGAGTATCAATTAAGGAGATTACATACCGCAGATTCCATTTCGCCAGATAATTGGTATAAAGATTGTTGTTCACCGGCTCATGCCATTCATCAGGTCCGGTTACCTGATTGATCTCATAGCGGTCCTTTTCTGCCACATATTCACACCGGCTGGCCCAAAACCTTGCTGTCTCTGTTAATATCTCCGCTCCCTGGTTCAGTAAAAAATCCATGTCCCTGGTGATTTTTACATAATTATAAATGCCATAAGCAACGGCTGCAGTCACGTGATGCTCATAAACGGCTACATAACAGCGGTAGCATGAACCATCCGGCTCAATGGTCCAATCAGGGCACTGCTCTGTGCCGTCATCCGCAGATTCCCAGGGATATTGTGCGCCTTTATAGCCGTTTTTCCTGGCATTTGCCTTTGCTGCTTCCAGCAGATGATACCGGTAGGATTCCAGGTTCTTCGCTGTTTCAGGGAAAACGTATGCAAAAAAGGGAAGCATGAATATTTCCGTATCCCAAAAGGCATGGCCTCCGTATTCTTCGCCGGAAAGGAGCTTCGCCCCTACATTGACCCGGGAATCTCTCTCATTTCCCGTGCTCATTAAATGGAAAATATTAAAACGGACTGCCCGGTCCAGCTCATAATCACCTGCAATACGGATATCTGCGGCCTTCCACATATCTTCATAAACCGCCTTATGGGCTGACAGCTCTTCTTCAAACCCTGTTTCCAAAAATCCATCTATTTCTTCTTTTACCTTCATGTGAAGTGCGTATCTTGCGGCTTCACGTTCCGTATACATGGACACGTATTTTATGATTTCTACGGTTTCCCCTTTTACGGCATCAAAATCACCAAACTCCACTCCCTGTTCCCCAAAAGCGTGGAACATCCTGTTCTTTAAAATACCCCTGCCGTTTTTATAGGCTTCGATCCGGCAGCCAACTCCAGTATGAAGATGGTTATCCCTGGTGGCAGCTCCATATAAATACCGTCTTTATCAAGGGATTCATTTGCTGTCATGTACGTATGCTTTACTTTAAAACGGGGGGCATCATGGAAGTTGATAATCGTTCCGTCAATGATGTTTTCCACTTCTATGATTCCGCTGTAATTTAACGGTGTGACATACAGTTTGATTCCCATGCGGTGTACATTGGCACGGCTTACAAACCGGATTCCTTCCACCAGGGTTTCTCTTCCCTTTTTATCCCGCAGTATAAAGCTTTTTGCAAGAAGGGCCTGTTTCATATCAAGGGCTCTTGTAAACTTAAGAATCTGGCAGCTCTCTATTCCAATCAGCTCTTTTTCAATATAAAGCTTTATCCCAAGCCAGTTAGGAAGGGCAGCAAGCTCCCGCATAAAGGTTTCTGATTTATCAAATACCCCGTTAATGTATAAATAGGGAAGGGTTATGTTCCCTCCTTCTTCATGACTTCCCCGGATCCCCAGATAACCATTGGATAAACTGAATAAGCTTTCAAACTTCAGATTTTCTTCCGGATCATATTCCGGCTGCAAAATCATCCAGTCATCGGAGCTTAGCATCTCTTTTAATTTTCCCGAAAATCTCTCTTTTATCATTCTTTGACTGCTCCTTTATCTCTTCCTAGTCCAAATAACGCTTCTTTGCTTCCTTTCTCACTTCCTTATCATCAACAACCTGCATCACAAATGCCATAGAAAAGTCCTGAAGCTTTACTTTATATTCTTCTAACTGTTCCTCTCCGCAGCTATTGCTTCCAAGGCCGGACTGCAAATAATCCAAATGGATTTCAACATGGTCTGCCCGCTGTATCTGGAATGGGTGTCTTGCCTCTTCCAGGCTTTCATCTGTATAATTTGCAAGATTCAGTCCCACAGGCGCTTCCATCTTACATAACAGGCTCTTATTCCCATCTCCTATCCCAAACCACTTTACTTCTTCCCTGTGGCCATTTTCCTGGGGGAATACATAATTGGTTCCCATCTCATCCACAGAGCTGGAATAAATCCCCATAATGCTGGCGGCTTTGCTGTCTGAATAGTTTTCACCGGGTCCAAGGCCATACCACACTGCCTTTTGCAGGGACTTATTCCCCTTCATGACCACACCGATTCTGGGAAGGAAAGAAGGTTCCAGCTTTCCTCTCTGAACCGCCTTGCCCTGCAGATTCACTTTGACCTGGCCGCAGGAGTAGATGGTATATTCATAGTCACATTCAAAGCCCCAGGACTGATTTAAGCATCCAAAATATTTTCCAATGGTAACAACTACCTGATCCGTCCCTGCTTTACAGGTAACATATTCTGTCTGTTCACTGGATTTCTGAATAAAATATTTATTCAGCCAATCCTCTTTTTTTATACATGTCATTATCAATGGCAGCACGGTATACGCTCATTACCGGACCTTCACTTAAATATACCTGATCCCCTGCTGCAACAGACAGCAGTTTCCCAAATATTTTATGGAAGGTTACCGTGACTGCCCCATTTTCTACCTTAAGGATATCCGTTGTTTCAGATACCTGTAATGGTTCTCCTTTTGGGCGTTCCTCCAGTACATCACAGCTTATATCAAGCGGAAACTGCACTTTTGAAATTTCATAGCCTGCTTTTGCAAAGTTTGTATCTTCTTTCTGGCATACAGTAATATTCAGATAGTAATCAGTATTTGCCTCAGGCATGAATGGAAGGAAGGGTATGGCCACCTTTTCTTCTTCATGAGGGAGGGCAGTCATATTGGTAATGGATCCTTCCTGAATACTATGTTCTTCCGCCTGGATCTCCCACTTTAATGTAACGTGACCCAGTGTCAGGAAATCATAATGGTTCCTTACAAGAACCTCCCGTCCTGCACCTGTCCTTGTCACTTCCACCGGTGCAATGACCTGTTTGTATTCCAGCATGGCGGGGGAAGGGGTTCTATCCGGCATCAGCAGCCCATCGATACAGAAATTCCCATTGGTAGGAAAATCTCCGTAATTGCCTCCATAACGGTAGTAGGTTTCCTTTCCTTCTTCCGTATAAATTCCATGATCATACCATTCCCACAGAAAACCGCCTTGAAGCCGTTTATATTTGCGGTACATATCCTGATATGCCTTTAATCCGCCCGGACCATTTCCCATGGCGTGTCCATATTCGCACATAACATGGGGCTTATTTCCTTTAGAATCTGATTCTCCAATCTCTTTCAGCCTATTAAGCCTAGTGTACATGGTAGAATAAACATCAGTCACTTCTGCTTCATAATCTCCCTCATAGTGGAGCAGCCTGGTCGCGTCCAGTTCCTTTATTGCCTTGCAGCACTTTTAAAATTGCAGCCAAAGCTGGATTCATTTCCCATGGACCACATGATAATGCATGGATGATTCCGGTCCCTTTTTACCATGCGCACGCTTCTGTCCACATAGGCTTCTTTCCATGACGGATCATTTGTAATCCAGTCATACCGCTCTACCCATTCAAATCCATGGCATTCCAGATCTGCCTCATCAATCACGTAAAGCCCGTATTCATCACATAAGTCATACAAATATCCATTGGCTGGATAGTGGGAGCAGCGCAGCGCATTGATATTATGCTGTTTCATAAGCAGGATATCTGCTTCCATCTGTCCCCGTGTGACACAGCGCCCTTCTTTGGGATTGAAATCATGATGGTTCACACCATTTAACAGAATCACCTGATTATTCACCCTAAAGTTATTATCTTTTATTTCAACCTTACGGAATCCCACCCGTACCACGATTTCATGCTTTCCCGCAGATACTGTTAATTCATATAAATCAGGGGTTTCTGCCGTCCAAAGGTCCGCACCGGGAATTAGCTCTTTTAAGTGGGCCCTGCCCTCTTTTGACTGGAAGCTTCCACTGGCAACTGCCTTTCCATCTCTTTCTAATTTCCATGTACCATCACATGTTTCCTGCTTTGTGGTAATGTCTGCTCTTAAGATTCCATCTTTATAAGAGCTGTCCAGATCACCATCTGCCGTACAATCAATAATACTCTCTTCCGGCTCATTAATTAATTCCACATCCCGGTAAATCCCGGAAAGCCACCACATATCCTGGTCTTCCAAATACGTTCCATCAGACCATTTATAGACCCGTACTGTAATGTCGTTTTCCCCTTCCTGGACATAGTCTGTAATATTGAATTCACTCGGAAGGCGGCTGACCTTGCTGTATCCTGCATGGGCCCCATTGATCCATACATCAAACGCACTGTCCACACCATGAAATTTTAAAATAGTATCATTCTGAATCCACTCCCCGTTTAAATGGACTGTTTTTTTATAAATTCCTGTGGGATTTTCTGAAGGTACAAAAGGCGGATTGATCGGAAACAAATATAACACATCCGTATAGTGCATCCGGTCATATCCTCTTAACTGCCACACAGAAGGCACATCAATCATATCCCAGTCTGTTCCTGTTCCTCTGTTCATAAATCCTTCCGGGGACAGTTCCGGCGCTTCCAAATAGAGGAATCTCCACTCTCCATTTAAATTAATTCTGGAAGCAGAATCTTTATAAAACTCTGTGCGGGCTTCCCTTCTTCCAATATGTGCCAGCGTTTGGTCTTCCCATCTCTTTTTTTGTTCGCCTTGTCATCTTTGTTTCTCCTCTATGTGTTTATGTCAAACAAATATATAGCCGGGAAGAAAACAGTGCGTAGATGCACATGAGATACTTAACCCGGCTGCTCTTTCTATTTAATAGAACCACTTGTCCCTTCTACAATATACTTTTGCGCAATAATGAATATAATAATTGGCGGGATAATCATAATGATCGTAATACAAAGCATAGGGATAATCCGTGTGCTGTGAACTCCCTTAAAGGTTGCAAGTCCTAAAGCAAGTGTATATTTACTTCTGTCATGAAGGAAAATCAATGGTCCCAGATAATCATTCCACACCGTAATCATATTTAAGACACCTACCAGAATGAGGGAGGGCTTTAAGATCGGCATGAAAATTTTCCAATAAATCTGAAATGCATTGGCACCGTCAATTCGCGCCGCCTCTTCAAAATCCTTGGGAACTCCCATTAAGAATTGCCTCATTAAAAAAAATATAGTAGCAGAGCCAAACCATGCCGGTACAATCAGGGGCTTTAATGTGTTAATCCAGCCAAATAAATTAAATTCCATATATTGAGGAATCATGGTAACATCCCATGGAATCATCATCGTTGAAAGCAAAATCATAAATAACAGGTTTTTTCCCTTAAACTCAAACCTTGCAAAACCATATGCCACCAGAGAACAGGAAATGATCTGTCCTGCAGTTGTCATAACCGTAATGATAATAGAATTTTTTAAATATGTGCCAAAGGGCTGTGATTGCCATGCATTTTTAAAATTCTCAAACAGCCATTTGGAAGGAAATAGCCGGGGCGGATAAGCAATGGCTTCTGCTTCTGTCTTAAAGGCAGTAAAAAAACATATAAATAAAAGGTGCAAGAAAGTAAACTGCAACAGCAGTCAGCAGGGTATAGATAATAACCTTTGATTTCATGGACATCTTCATTATTTTTTCCCTCCCTTTTTCTTCTTACCATTCTTTGCTTCCGTTTCATAGAATACCCATGTAGAAGAAGACTTGAAGATCAATGCCGTCAGAATTAAGATAATAATAAACATCACCCATGCGTTGGCACTTGCATACCCCAGCTTATGGTGCTTAAACGCATTGTTATAAGTATACAGCCCATAGAAATAAGTGGATTTTAACGGACCTCCCCCGGTCAGCAGCATTACCAGCGTCACCTGCTGGAAGGAACTGATGACAGAAGTGATTAAATTAAACAAAATTGTTGGTGTAATAATCGGCAGCGTAATGCTGAAAAACTGTTTTGCAGGACTGGCTCCATCTAAGGATGATGCTTCATATAAATCAATGGGGATATTCTTAATATCCGTGTAAAAAATAAGCATCATGGTTCCTACACCAAAAGCACTGGCCAAAATTACTGCAAACAGCGCCCAGGCAGGATCTACCAGCCACCTGGGGCCTGTAATCCCCAGTAAAGATAATAAATAATTCAATACCCCATAGTCCCCGTTTAAAATCCAGCCCCAGATAATCGATACTGCCACCCCGGAAATAACTGCCGGTATATAGAAAATCGTACGGTATATTTTTACGCCATTTACCGGCTGTGTGATTAACATAGCAAGAAAGAGCGCAATTGCCATATTTAACGGTACAAAAATCGCCGCATACTTCAGGCTGATTGTCAGGGACTTCCAGAACTGAGTATCTTTTGTAAACATCTCAGCATAATTGCCAAACCCCTTAAATACCGGATCAGACGTCAATGGCCAGTCAAAAAAAGCTCATGCCCAGGGACAGAATAAGCGGTCCGATTGTAAATACTAAAAACCCAATAATCCACGGAGTAATGAAGAAGTACGGAGTTGCATTCCTTATAAACTTTTTTTTGCTTCATAGCGTTTCTCCCATTAAGCTGATTCTTTTTTTCGTAGCCCCTTAGAGGAATCCGGCTGTCTGGGCCTGTTCACCCAGACGGCCAAATTCTTCGTTTCATTTTGTTTTACTGCTGTGCTGCACTGTTCAATACATCCGGTACGCTCTGAAGAGAGCTTGGATTAAATACTTCTTCAAAGGACAGGGACAGTTTTTCTGATAATTCAGACCATTCTTTAATAATAAAGCTTGCAGAAGTATAGCCGGTGCTTTGTTCAAGCATTAAGTAAAATGGCGCATACTCCGGCTGATCCATAATCTTTTCAGACTCTACAACACTGCTTAATACCGGTAATTCCAAACCAATACGTGCTTTATTGGATTCTTCATTTGTCCAGAATTTCACAAATTCCCAGGCTGCTTCTTTATTCTTGCTGTCTTTAGAAATGGAAATACCGGAAGAGCTTAAAATACTGACAGAATCTTTCCCTGCATTGGCAAAAGCAGGAATCGCAGCCACGCCATAGTTTAACCCGTCTTCTTTCAGGGAATTAATTGACCACGCACCATAGACATACATTGCCACAGCACCAGAACGGAATTCATCGGTTCCGTTTTTTTCCGTGGCCACTGCATATCCCTCTTTCTCCATATCCTGGAACATCTGAAATACTTCCTCTGATTCTTTGGAATTAATATTTCCCTCCAGGTTTCCTTCTTTGTCACAATATGCTGCTCCATTGCTCCATAAATACATTTCAAAATCATATGGATCCGGCTTCATTGGGAATGCAAAGCCTTTTGCAGAGGTTTTTTTCAGATATGGTCTTTGCCGCCTGCTGCAAATCATCCCATGTCCAATCATTGGTAGGTTCAGAGATTCCTGCTTCCTGGAATAAATCCTTATTATAGAACAAGGTGTGTGTTGTAAATCCGATCGGAATACCATATACCTGTCCATCCATGGAATTGTAATTCCATAAGGTGTCATAGAAATTTGCTTTATACGCTTCCCCTTCTTTTTCAATAAAGCTGTCTAACGGTTCTAACCCCTGATAATATGCCGGATAATTCCACATATACATTACATCGGGAGTATCCCCGGATCCCATGCCTGCACTGATTTTTGTATCAAAATCTTGTCCATAGGCTTCCAGAGTTACTTCAATGTCATCATGTGCCCCATTAAACTTATCCACCAGTTCCTGCTGGCGGTCTACATCTTCCGCCACATCCCAGGACGCAAAACGGATTTTTGTTTTTCCGTCTTTTGCTGTACCCTGATTGGTTTTACTTCCGCCACATCCACTTAATACGGTTACTGCTGTCAGTGATAGCATACACAATACTGCCAACTTTCTTTTCATAAAAATACCTCCTCTTTTTTTCGATAAAATCATTATATAATTTACTAAGTAATTTTTCAACATTTTTAGTTTAATCCTTGTATTTTCTTCTATTTTCAACATTTTTACCATATTGTTTTTGTGCACATTTACCTAATATGATAATTAACACTAACCCATTTGATTTTTTTTTAATATTCGTCCAGTAAATATTTACCTTGTTTTACCCATATTGATAAGCATTGTTCTTAACACTTGCCATGATAAAAGAAATGGGGATGGGCATTCTAAGGCAAAGCAGTATTGTTCCAACGGAATGTCCCTGTTTTTGCATCTGTTGAAGAAGAAAAACATAAGGATAAAAATATGATCGATATTAGTCTGGAAAAATGACTGGTATACCGTTAAAGTAATTGTAAATCACTTTAGAATGATATATACTGCTTTTCATAAAGTCTGTGACAGAAATGAACAGATAAATTTAGTTTTCGAAGGAAGGGGAAATAAATTGGAAACCATAACATTGAAGAAATTATGTGACTATCCTGAATTTTTAGAAGAAGCAGCTTTCTGGTTTTCTCAAAAGTGGGGCATTCCTGTTGAGGCTTACAGGGAAAGCATGAAGCAGTCCATCAGCCAAAAAGCAGGAATCCCCCAATGGTATATTGTTTTAAATGAAAAGCAGGAGATGATAGCCGGGGCAGGAATTATAGAAAATGACTTCCATGACCGGAAAGACTTAAGCCCAAATTTATGCGCTTTGTATGTAAAAGAAAATTATCGGGGACAGGGCATTGCAAAGTACATTTTAGATTTTTCCAGAAAAGATTTAAGTAATATGGGATTTGAAAAGATATATTTAATAACTGACCATACAGAATTTTATGAAAAGTGCGGTTGGGACTTCCTTACAATGGTAAATGGAGATGATGGCAGTTCTGAACGAATGTATGCTGCTTCTACATTAATATAAACCTGGAATATGAATAAAAGGCAAAGGCGGAAGCTGTCCGGCATATTCTGCCGCTTCCAATCCTTTGCCTTTCTAATATTCCTTAATACTTCTTTATTCGGTGTCAGCTGATGATTGGGAATCTTTTATCCTGCAATCTATTTACTGGTTCTCCAGCGCGCTGGCATCGATTTCTGTATATCCCTCCAGATCCGGTGCAGTGACTTCAACGGTCTGACCAGGATTGTTATAGGTGGAATCCGTATCCATAACCATGGCTATCGTCTCGCCCTCAGCGGTCATTTCAAAGGACATCTTGATCTTTGACTGGTAAAATACCCTTCCTTATTGACTGTCGCCTCTCCGCTGGCCTCCTTGATGGAGTAGGTTACCCCTTCCATATTGGTTCCTAACTGAACCAGCATATCCTTTACATAGGAGTCCATCTTTTCAGCATCAACCGTAAAGGTAAGGACCTGGTTCTCTCCATCCTTCTTTGCCGTGATCTCCTTCAGATAAGAAGAATCTACACTTGCACCTTCTGTGCTCTGCTTTATCTGTTTCATCATGGCATCTAAATCCATGGCGTATTTAACCTTCTGGCCCATGGAATCCATATAATAATACCCATTCTCATAATACATGAGCATATTCAGATCCTGGCCCATAAGGGAAGTAGTCCCCTGTGCAAGGTATCTCATCTTCTCCGTATTTATGTCCGCCATCTTCATATCCAGGTCCATCTTGATATCCGTGGTTTCCTCTCCCTGGGTCATCTGCATATTGATCGCAGAGATCACATCCATAGAGGCCAGCTCCGATGTTTTTTTCGAAGCCTCATCATAGAGCACCTTGGGATCCTTTTCTCCCTTGCAGGCAGCCAATGACAGGGTCGTGGCCAGAGCAAGGAAAAGCATTAAACATTTTTTCATATCTTCCTCCTTTAATCTTGTGTTTTTTTTAACGCACTTTTAAGTATACTATACTACGCTGTAATTTCATATCTAAAATTTTCTTAAATATCTCTTTAATTTTTCCAATGAAACCAGGGTTCACAAAAACGCCGGTGTCCCGGCCCGACCTTTTATAAAAGTCTGGACCAGAACACCGGCGTTTTCTGCCAACATCCTATAATCTCTTTAAGAGCTCCTCCCTCTCCTTCTCATATCCCGGTTTTCCAAGGAGCGCGAACATATTCTTCTTATAGCTTTCTACTCCCGGCTGGTTAAACGGATTTACGCCCAAAATATATCCGCTGATACCGCATGCATATTCAAAGAAGTAGAAAAGCTGTCCCAGGCTGTACTCATCCTGTTTAGGAATCTTAACCATCAGGTTAGGCACGTTCCCGTCGGTATGAGCCAGAATGGTTCCGTTCATAGCACTCTTATTTACAAAATCAACACTCTTTCCTGCAAGATAGTTCATACCGTCGGTATCGACCTCTTCTTCCTTAAGAAGGATCGACCCGGGAGATTCTTCCATCTCCAGTACGGTTTCAAACATAATTCTGGACCCATCCTGAATAAACTGTCCCATAGAGTGTAAGTCTGTGGTCAAATCCACTGCGGCAGGAAAGATCCCTCTTTGATCTTTTCCTTCACTCTCTCCAAACAACTGCTTCCACCATTCGGAAACATAATGAAGGCTTGGCTCATAATTTGCCACGATCTCCACTGTCTTTCCCTTACGAAGCAGGATATTGCGCACGGCCGCATACTGAAGGGCGCCGTTTGACTCATAGGGCGCTTCCAGGGTTTCCTTCCTGGCCGCCTCCGCCCCTTCCATTAATTTATCAATATCAGCGCCGGACACTGCAATCGGAAGAAGGCCGACTGCTGTAAGCACTGAGAAACGTCCTCCTACGTCATCCGGAACCACGAAGGATTCATAGCCTTCCTCATCAGCCAGATTCTTCAGTGCGCCCCTTGCCTTATCCGTAGTGGCATAAATCCTTTTATTTGCCTCCTCACGGCCATATTTCTCAATCAGCATATCCTTAAATACCCGGAAAGCGATTGCCGGCTCTGTGGTCGTACCGGACTTTGATATAATATTAACGGAGAAATCCTTTCCTTCCAGCACATCCTTTAAGTCATGGATGTATTTGCTGCTGATGCTGTTTCCAACGAAATAGATCTCCGGTGTTTTACGTTTTCCTTTTGGCAATACATTGTAAAAGCTGTGGGATAAAAATTCTATGGCTGCCCTGGCTCCAAGATAGGAACCACCGATACCGATGACAAGCAGAACATCAGAATCATTTTGAATCTTCTCTGCTGCCGTCTTTATTCTCTGGAACTCTTCCTTATCATAATCCACCGGAAGGTCAATCCAACCCAAGAAATCATTGCCTGCACCGGATTTGTCCATCAGCACATTCTTTGCACACACAACTGTGGCCTTCATATTCTCCATTTCCTCTGCTGATACAAAACCTGCTGCCCTGGAATAATCAAAACTTATATTTCCCATTGCTAATATTCTCCTTTTCCTTTTATTCTCGCAAAGGCAACGTCTCTTCCCCCTGCTTGGGAAAATTATACCACAGAACAGTTCTAAATGCGACATGATTTTCATTTGGCCTTCCAAACGTTCATGTTAAATATTCCTGGAGAATTTCACCGATCAGCTTTAACTCATCAGGACTTAGATCTTTTAACCAGTCCTCTCCCTGCCTGCCTCCACGTTCTCTTTCCCTGCTGGCGGCAATCTGTTCCAGGCTTCGTTTTAAGTAGTCCACATCCCGCCTGGAGTTCTTAAGCTCCGGCTGGGCCTGGATCTCTCCTCTTTCGGGCACTTCCCCCGAAGCTTCAGAAAATACCTCCATGGACTGTTTTTGAGAGCGGTTCCTTAAAGGCTTTTCCAGGGTTCCGTTTCTCTGCCTTGCGCTTCTCCTGTCCGTCTTCTTGTCCTGCTCCGGCTCGTCTTCTGCCCCGGACTTTGATGACTGGGAATAAATGGATCTTATATTTTCACGGGTTTCCACATGAGGCCCCGATATTGCCTGTAAATCCTCTCTTTCCAAATCCAACCGATAAATCAGCGTATTTTCCAGATAATTGTCCAGGGACGCAAACAGCTGCTGCCGTTTCTCCACAATTCCTGCACCGTGGTCCACCAGAATGGTGAACAGTCCAGCCATGATCCCCGCAGAGCCATACAAGACTATGTAATAAGAATCGGTGCGGTACCAATAGGATGCAAATGCCAACCCACCTCCTGCCAGAAAGCACCAGAGCGTCATCTGGTTGGAAAACATATTCCATCCGTGAAGTGTTACACCCATATATTTAAAATCATACATCTGCCGTTCCAGATACGGCTTTACCTTTGGGATTCCCTGGTTCATCTGGTACGTGTTTTCTGTCTTCTGTTTAAATGCCCGAAGACTCTTGTTTTTAGTCAATGTAAGGTTATCGGATTCTTTGATCAATCTTTTGTAGAGGTTACGTGTCAGCCATCTGGTGACAATGCCGATGCCGCACAGGGCTGCCAGCACGAATAGCGCCTTGCCTGTCTGTAAAAATTCCAGCATAATAATAGCTCCCCTTTCTTCCCGGTTACGACCGGTGATAGGTCTATTATAATCACCCGGTTTGTCTTTGGGAAGATGAGAGAGCCTAGAATCGTTCGTCAAATCTTGTCAGGATTCGATTCTTAACCTAATATGAATGCCGTTCAGCTATGGCTAAAATAAGGTTCACAGAATGCTTAACCGCCTTCGCCTCAAACTCGCTGTAGTCCATGTTTGCGCTGTCATCCGCCTTATCTGAAATAGCTCTTATGATAAGAAAAGGGATGTGGTTTAAGTATGCCGCCTGTGCGATGGCAGCCCCTTCCATTTCCGTGCAGTATCCGCCGAAAGTCTGGGATATCCACTGTTTTTTTAACCCTATCAGAAATAAACTGGTCCCCTGAAACCACCCTTCCGGTAAAAACTCCAATTTCAGGATTAACCTCTCTGCAGCATTTTTCAGCCAGATTCCGAAGCCGTTCATCAGCCTGAAAGGCAAATTCCTTCATCTGGGGGATCTGTCCGGCAGGATATCCAAAGCCGGTGGCATCCATATCGTGATGTACCGTATCCGTGGAAAGCACCACATCCCCGATGTTGATCTCATTCTTTAAAGAACCGGCGATTCCGGTATTGATGACCGCGGTCACATGGTAATGGTCTGCCAGGATCTGGGTGCAGACCGCTGCATTTACCTTGCCGATTCCGGAACGGACCACCACCGCTTCTCTTCCTTTTAAAATCCCTCTATAAAAGTCCATTGCAGCTATGGTTTCTACCGTAACATTCTCCATGGCCTTTTTTTACTTCTGCCACCTCGACATCCATGGCACCGATGATTCCTAACATAATTTTTCTCCTTTCCTCCTCATGCCCATGTTCCTGGGGCATAAAGGTATACCCGAAGTATTTTCATAAGCTTCCCTTAAGTACTGCTTTTTGTGTGCTGCTACTTATTATAACAGTTTGTATCAAATTTGTCAGGATAAATCCTTGGGAAATTCACCGGATTTCCTTGTGTCTAACCTGTCCTGCCTGCAAAGAACTATTGACAACGCTGCCCGGATTTCCTATAATTTTATAATCTGTTATAATGAAACATTATGAATTGGAGGAAATTAAGTTGAAATATAAAACACACGGCGTCTGTTCACAGGAAATTAATTTTGAAGTAGAGGATAACAAGCTGGTTCAGGTTCAGTTTGTAGGCGGCTGCTCCGGCAACACCCAGGGCGTGTCCCGGCTGGTGGAAGGCATGGATGTAGATGAAGCCATCAAAAGACTGGAAGGGATCCAGTGCGGCTTCAGACCCACTTCCTGTCCGGATCAGCTGGCACAAGCATTAAAACATTATAAAGAAACTCTGTCCTAAGGCTTAAATTTTGCACACGTGTTTACAATATAATTCTGTCATGATAAAATGGAAACAACGGAATTCCTGCTCTTTTAAATAAAATTTGATGGGGGGATTACATGACAGAAAAAAGCAAGGAACCAAAACCGCGGCGTATTCAAAAAACAGATTTAAAAACACAGGTAGAAGTGGAACTGCTGCATTTTATCAAACAGATGGATCTTTCGGTGAATAACAAGCTGCCGAGAGAAGAAGAGCTGTCCAGAATGCTGGGAGTCAGCCGCATCACACTGCGAAGCGTCCTCGACGATCTGTCTGCAAAGGGAATGATATTCCGCAGGCATGGAAGGGGAACCTTTATTAATAACAGCTTTTTTTGAAATGAAGGCCAGCTTTAATCCTGCCATGCATTTTGTGGACATGATAGCTAACAGCGGCTACATGCCAAGAGTAGAAATGATCCACCACGACATCATCAAGGCGAACAAGGATGTGGCAGACCACCTTGAAATGGCGGAAGGCAGTCTGGTTCTTATCTGTGACAAGATATTTTATGCTGATAAGCAGATATGCGCTGTTACAAGGGATTACATCCCATTCTCCTATCTTAACGGAGTGGATATGGCGGAGTTGGACAACTTTGTTAATTCTGTGTTTTACTTTATGTACAAGGCCACCGGAAAAAAGCTGGAGTGGGATAAGGTAGAACTGAATGCAGTATACAGTAAGGATGTGGAACTATTAAACGGACTTCTGGAACGCTTTGGCATTCCGCCAAAAGCATTTCTCCTTCTGAAAGGCATGAATTATGACGAGGATGGTACTGCTGCCGCATATACCTGGGAGTATGTAGACACCACCATATTAAAATATAGTCAAATACGTAAGAGGCTTCTGCGCTATGAAGAAATTTAGGATTTACAGCATATACACAACAAGCGGCCTGGAATGAAAGCTTTAGAACACTTTCATTCCGGTCCGCTTTATTTTTCTTCTTTAGGCCAATGCCTAAAGGTCAGCAATTAACTCATGGCCCAACTGTTCCGACAGGATTTTTCTTTTACCATGCGGTTAAAATCCCTGTTCGTGTGTAACGTTACAATACCATTAGATTGACGTAGGGGGCTAAGTATGATATTCTTATTTTATACCCCTATAGGTATAAGGAGGTGGGAGAATGCGCCAGTGTATGGATGCAGATAATCTGCATCGTCGGTTGAATAAAATCATGGGCCAAATCAAGGCGATTGATAAAATGATAGACGAAGACATTTCATGTGAGGATATACTTATTCAGGTCAATGCAGCGAAAGGCGCTTTGCATAAGGTTGGACAAGTAATTCTGGAAGGGCACTTAAATCATTGTGTAAGAGAAGGAATCGAACACGGGGACGCCGATAAAACGATAGCAGAATTTGCAAAAGCTATAGAGCACTTTTCACGTATGAGCTAAAAGAATATATATCTGAAAATCAGCAGCCGAATTTCGGTTGCTTTTTTATTGACAAGAGTATACCTATAGGGGTATACTCTTGTTGTGTGTACGTATACCCCCATAAGTATAAAAGGAGTGATTTATTTGTTAACATTTTTCAAAGACAGCGAAAAGCGGACCATACTGTTTCTCTGCCTTTCAGCTATTTCATTAACCGTCAGTTTCTTTGACATTGGATCGCTGCCCGTTAATGCGGCATGGGTTGCCATCCTGCTTTGCGGCATTCCCATCGTAAAGGGCGCAATTGCCGGGCTTATTACAGAGCTTGACATTAAAGCAGATGTATTGGTGTCCATTGCCCTCATTGCTTCAGTTATGATTGGTGAAATATTTGCGGCAGGCGAGGTTGCCTTTATTATGACAATTGGCGCATTTCTGGAAGAACGGACGGTTGCCAAGGCTCGGGAAGGAATTGAAAAGCTGGTGCATTTAACACCTGCCACGGCAAGGGTTCTTTTGAATGGAGAAGAAATCACCATTCCCGCCGAGCGGGTCAAGGTTGGCGATACCCTTCGCGTATTGGCAGGCGAAACAATTCCTGTGGATGGGATCATTATGAAAGGACAAACTTCCGTTGACCAGTCCGTAATGACAGGAGAATCGCTCCCTGTTGACAAAGGTGAAGGCGATGAGGTAAAGAGTGGAACCGTTAATCAGTTTGGAACCTTTGACATGCAGGCGCAAAAGGTTGGGGTGGACAGCTCACTGCAACGCATGATTCACCTTGTAGAATCAGCGGACGCTGGAAAAGCCAGAATTGTTGGAATAGCAGACCGATGGGCTACATGGATTGTGGTTATCGCCCTTGCCGCCGCCGCAATTACATGGTTTGTAACAGGCGAGATTATTCGCAGTGTTACCATTTTAGTTGTATTTTGTCCTTGCGCACTGGTGCTGGCCACCCCCGCCGCAATCATGGCAGGCATTGGCAATGCCACAAAATACGGGATTCTTGTCAGCCAGGGAGACGCGCTGGAAAGATTGGCAAAAGTAAAGCGTATCGCCTTTGACAAGACAGGTACGCTTACATATGGCAAGCCATCTGTAGTAAAGGTTCAAAGCTGCTCTGCTGTGATGAACGATGAACAATTATTCCAGGTTGCCGCGGCTTCGGAGTTAAGGTCCGAGCATCCACTTGGAAAGGCGATTGTGGCTAGCTATAAAGAAACATACAGGAAGCTGCCGGCTGACCCAGATTCATTTCAGCTTTTGGCGGGGCGCGGTGTGTCTGCTATAGTAGACGGACATCCATTTTTTTCCGGAAATGAAGCCCTTGTTAAGGATAATGGCCTCATCATTCCTGACCGCTTGCTCGAAAGCGCGGAATACCTCAAATCCGAGGGCTGCACCCTCATCTATGTTATGGATCAAGAGAATGTGTTTGGCCTGATTGCACTCTCCGATACAATTCGTCCCGATGCCGCCGAGGTCATAAAAGGAATATCAGCCACTGGGGTAAATACCGTTTTGCTTACAGGTGATTCACCGCAAGCTGCTAATCACATGGCAAAAATTGCGGGAATTCGTGACATACAATCCGACTGCCTGCCAGAAGACAAGCTGAATGCAATCAGGCGATATCAGGAAAACGGGGAGCTTGTCTGCATGGTTGGCGACGGTATCAATGATGCACCCGCGTTAAAGGCTGCACAAGTCGGTATCGCAATGGGCAGCATAGGAAGCGATATTGCAATCGAAGCGGCGGATATTGCCCTTGTCGGTGATGATATACGGGAAATCCCGCATCTGCTGATGCTGTCTAAAAAAACAATGCGCACCATTAACATGAATCTTGCGGCATCCATGATACTCAACTTTGCTGCAATCGCGCTTGCAATTACCGGAATACTCAATCCCGTGGTAGGCGCTCTTGTTCATAATGTAGGTTCGGTTGCAGTTATTATCAATTCATCTTTACTTTTGAAATGGAGGGAAAAAAAAGTGAAAGAATTATTTTTATTTATTCTTTTTTTTAACCGTGGGAGCAGGTGTGCTGATTGCAGGAATCGTGTACATGTTTAAAGAGAAGCACGACCTTGAATCCGTTAAGATTTATCGCGTAATATCCGTCATAGGGGCGATCATAACGGTAGGTTCTGTATTGTATCGATTATTTATATAAATACGCAGTCATTGCCAAGGGCCAAGTTGGCCAAAAAAGATAAAAACAGGATGTACCGTTATCAGTGCATCCTGTTTTTTCAGCATTTGGAGCTGTCCATGATGTTTTTATTGTTTCTGCAGTTGCTTCATTATGTACCTTTCCCATTATGATAAGGGACTTTATATCTGCCAGCCTTCTATAACCGCTTATTTATGGCTGCCACTTGGCATAACCATATATCATGATGAAAATGCTCGCCACAAGAAGCACATTTCCAGTAAAAATATACGGCGTCTTCTCAGCCAGACAAGCCATGAATGATCCGATCCCCATGATGACCGTACCCACCAGGCGCTTAATTTATATCTGTTCATATAACTCCCTCCTTCTACGCTTCTTCAGCCAGATTACCAGTCACCTGCTTGTTTGTTACAGCCATTAATATCGTATAAATAATGGCTCCCAGTATCATTCCGTTCAGTGAGGGAAGTCCAAAGGGAATTATGTATACCGCTGCGATACAAACAGCCCAGGTGATCCAGGAACCGGATTCCATTTGCGGAAGGAAGCTTTGTCAAAATCCTCGTACCGTCCCTTGTGAACCAGGAAATAGTCAGCAAGGATAATTCCGGATAACGGCGGAACAACGGTTCCCAGAATATTTAAGAAGCTGAACAGAAAACCGATCTCATATGGCCTTGTAAGGGTTGCAACAGCAGACAGAGCCAAAAGGATCCCCAGCATTTTCTTTCTCTCCATCTTAAATGCATTGGAAAGATTTAAGGAGGTTGAATAAAGGTTTGCCGCATTGGTTGTAAATATGTTGGTGGTCATAAGGATCAGACTGGGAATGACCAGCCCAAAGCTTAAGAGAATAACAGTCAAGTCGCTGTTCTGCATGGCAATGGCTGCAATCGCGCCGCAGACGATCATGAGGATGTTACCGCCTAAAAGACCTGTAAGAGTGGCGGATACGGCTGTTTTCGTATCCTTGGCATAACGCATGATATCTGCAATACAGGTGGCGGTAGAAAGCACCCAGGTACCGATAACAGCTGTAATCCCTGAAAACAGAGGTATATTCGCACTTGGAACGTAGGAGAACAGAGCCTCTGCGCCGCCCATGACACCCAGAGAACGGATGGCAGTGGCAATGGACAGGAATACGATTGCCGGGATGGCGATGTATCCCAAGATAGCAATTGCCTGGATACCGAACATGGCGAAAATTCCCATGACAACGGCGCTGGCCGCCATACAGACTCCTTCGCCAACCCAGCCAAAATGGAATACCTGGGCCACAAAATGTCCGTAAGTAGCTGCCTGAATGGTATACCAGCCGAAATTTACAATCGGTACAAAAATCGATGCGGCCTTGGAACCGCTGGAACCAAAACTATAACGGGTGAGCAGGGCAAAGGTAAGTCCTGTCTTGCAGGCAATAATACTGATCAGCACAGCAATGATGCTTAAGAAAATATTGCCCCCCAACGTTGCAATAAGAATCCCCTTAAAATCCAGTCCTGCGGCAAGACCCCCTCCTGCCATCATGCTGGTGATAACAAAAACAAATCCAGTCCAGATAATTGTAAGGCTGAAATAGCTTTTCCGCTCATTTAAAGGCACAGCGCTGCGGGAATATTCTGTATCCACCTCTTGACTTTGATTTTTTTGTTCCATCTCGAAACCCTCCATGATTCATCAATTTTTAATTGTTCCAATACCCCTTATGGACTTCTGCAATTTCCTCTACCAGCTCCGGAAATGGTCCTACAACTTCAATTTTTTTTCTGTCCCCTTGCAAATACCTCACGGCAAGGCAGATCAAAGGTGGGATTCTGAGGATCTGCCCCTGTATGGGCAAGCAGATCTTTTTCAGACATACCGTACACCACCCGTCCGATGCCTGCCCAGTAGACCGCTCCTGCACACATGCGCATGGCTCTGCCGTTGTATAAAGTGTGCATTCCCCAAGAAAATTCTTAGAGTATAGTTGGGATGCTCTCTCAGCTACCTGTGTCTCAGCATGACCCGTACATTTCCCTTCGGTAATCTCTACATTTGGCTGTTCCAGAAGAATGCTTCCATCCTTTCCTGCTAAAAGCGCCCCAAAAGGCGTATTGCCTCCTTCCCTTGACTGGCGGGATATCTCCGCGCACCGCTTCAGATTTTTAACGTCAATCTCATAGTCCATATTAGACCTCCTGTTGTATAAGGTAATACCTTATATCTTATTTATGGTAATAATTTAACATATATTAAATGTGTTGTAAATAAAAAATGTGCTTAATAAAGAGGAAAATTATTGTGCACATTATCTAAATCACAATTGCTTTTATTCCATTTTTTTCGGCATAAAAATAAATCCCAAACCTTGTAAAGTAAGGGATTTATGATAAAACAGTCCTATAAGGACCGCCTAACGGTCCAGCAGTTTGCAGGCGGCCACGCCCACAAGGGTTGAAAAAAAGGGTGGCAAGGAGCGCCGGTCCCACTACGGCCACTGGGTTTGGACTGCCGTACTGGCTCCTGTAGGCAATCATATTAACCGGTATTAACTGCAGGGAAGAAATGTTAATGATAAGAAAGGTACACATCTCATTATTTGCAGTTCCTTCAGGAAACGGCTTTGCCAGATACCTCCCGGAAACTTCTCCTTTCCTGCGCTTATCTTCCAGTTCCTTTAAGGCTTCCATGGCCTTAAGCTGCCGGGGTAGCCGCCCAGCCAAGCCCCAGGATATTGGCGATAATATTGGTAGAGATGTATTCAAGGGCCGGATGGCCATCCGGGATCCGGGGAAAAAGGAAACGGAGTAGGGGGCGCATCTTCTGAGAAATCCGTTCGATCAGTCCGGATTTTCGCCCGATCTCCATGATGCCGCTCCAAAATGACATGATTCCCAGCATGGTGATGCACAGCATAACAGCTTCCTTAGCAGAGGTCAAAGCCCCGTCTGTCACCCCGCTTAAATTCCCGTGGAAAGCCCCCCAAAGGACACCTGCCAGCATCATAAAGGCCCATAAATAATTCAGCATTGCTTTTTCCTCTTCTTAACATCTTTCAAATCTTTCTTAATCCATCTTATTCCCTTTAAAATGACCTTATTACAATCAGAGGATATTTACAGCAATATGAAAAATACTGCAAAACAACTGATATTCCGTTGCTTTGCAGTATTTTTATAATCTGCCGTTCACATTTCCCGGTTATTGACGCTCCCGGATCTTTTCTTACTTTAATTACCCATTATCCCTGTCATTTGTCAGGTTCAGCTTGTCCAGCACAAAGAACATGAGGCCCATCAGCATGCCTACTACACATGCAAGAACCATACCTGATAACTGGATGCTTCCAAGCTTTACGGCAACACCGGAAAGTCCTGTTACAAAGATAACGGAGGTCATTGCCATATTTCTGGATTTTCCATAATCTACCTTTGCATCGACCAAGATACGAATACCTGAGGCTCCAATCATTCCATACAGTAAGAAGGAAATTCCGCCGATTACCGGCCCTGGAATTGTGTTGATCAGTGTTGTCATCTTTCCGATAAAGGAACAGATAACAGAGAGAACAGCTGCTCCACCAATTACATAGACGCTGTATACCTTTGTCATTGCCATAACACCGATATTTTCCCCATATGTGGTGGTGGGCACGGAGCCAACAAGACCGGAAAGTGTGGTTGATATATAATCTCCCAGCAAGGAGCGGTGAAGTCCGGGATCCTTAATCAAATCTCTGTCAACTATTTTACCGGTTACAATCTGGTGGCCGATATGTTCTGAAGTAACGACCAGAAGCACTGGGAGAATAATGACAATTGCTTCCCACCTGAACTTAGGTACTGAAAAATTTGGAAGGGACAGCCATGCTGCAGTGCTGACCTCATTGAAATTTACAATACCGCATAAAAGTGCAGCCACATATCCTGCAATAATCGCAATTAAAATCGGGATAACAGATAAGAATTTTCTGAATACCACAGAACCAATCACCGCTGTCAACAGAGTTACCAGAAAAACAATGACATTCTTCATATCAATCATTTCATCCTTAAGGCCTGCATTGGATGCGGCTGTTCCTGCCAGTTCCAGGCCAATTAAAGCCACAACCGGTCCCATAGCCGCCGGAGGAAGGACAGTATCAATCCAGTCCGAACCGAATTTATAAATAATCAGTGCCAGAACACAACCGCAAATACCCACGGCAACAAACCCGCCCAGGGCATAATTATAGCCCCATTTGCTGATAACAATTCCTGCCGGTGCCAGGAATGCAAAACTGGAGCCAAGGTATGCCGGTGCTTTTCCCTTTGTTATGAAAATAAAAAATAATGTTCCAATTCCATTCATGAACAGTACAACTGCCGGGTTGATTCCAAATATAAAAGGAACCAGGACTGATGCCCCGAACATTGCGAACATATGCTGGATACTTAAGGGCACCAGCAGCTTAAATGGCACTTTTTCTTCCACCTGAATGATTTTTTTTGCTTTCCATACAGCTCTCCATTTCTCTCTAAGTCTTCTTAACAATTTTTTTATCTTTCCCATTATAGCACTACCTCTATGTTCACGCAACCACTTAAAAAACAGTCTTATCTGCCGTACGCGCCATTAAAAAGGCTGCAGCTCCGGTTTCTTTAAACCGGAAGCTTTGCAGCCCCTTTTAGTCAAATCCCCCGCAACGGGAATTACTTCTCACCAACCAGATCTTTTATAACCTCTTCCACTGTTTCCATCCGTGTTGCAAGATGGGCCTTGCTTCCGCAAAAGATCAGTCCATCTTCGGTCCGTCCTTCCGCGGAGTCCACCAAAGCCTTTGTAATACAATAAGGAATGGTCTTCCTGTCGCATTTATCCAGACATTGATAACAATGCTCCAGACGGAAAGGCGTATCTCCCACTGTCTTTAAGAAAGGATTTTTTTTATAGCCCTTCCCGGCATTCCCACCGGGCTTTTGGTAATGACGATATCTTCTTTTTTTTGCCTGAAGATACGCCTGCTTAAACTCTTCTGGGGCATCGCATTCCACAGTGGTCACAAACCGGGTCGCCACCTGGACACCGTCGGCTCCAAGGGAGAGCTGGTGCGCTACATCCTCATGAGAGTAAATGCCTCCTGCAGTCACCACAGGGATCACCTTATTGTACTTATCCCCATACTCCTTTACCAGCCGGATGATGCCTTTTACTTCTTCTTCATATTCCGCCTGCTTATAAGTATGTTCCACATCCTCTGTATCTACTCCAAGGTTTTCTAAATCCCCTCTGGAAAATCCCAGGTGTCCTCCTGCCAATGGTCCCTCCACCACTACCAGGTCAGGTGCCTGATGGTATTTACGGTCCCACATCTTACAAATAACCATGGCAGACTTAACCGTTGATACAATGGGCGCTATCTTGGTCTTTAACGCAATTCCTGCCTCTTCTGCAGCTTCTGCCACATATTCCGGCAGGCTTACAGGAAGCCCGGCTCCGGATATGATCAAATCCGCCCCGGCCTTTACCGCCTTTTTTACATAGCTGGCATAACTTTTCGTGGCAACCATAATGTTAAAGCCTATGATGCCCTCCGGCGCGATTTCCCTTGCCTTTTTCATTTCCTGTCCAATGGCCCGCAAATTCGCTTCCAAAGGATTCTGCTTAAAATCAGGCTCCCGAAAGCCGATCTGAGCCGTGGAAATGATTCCGATCCCTCCGGCCTTTGCCACTGCTCCGGCCAGGGAGGAAAGGCTGATTCCTACTCCCATACCGCCCTGAATCACCGGATGGCTCGCCACCAGTTCTCCTATTACCAAAGGTTTTAATGTTCCCATTACATTCTCCTAAATCTTTCATATCTCTGATCTGCAAGTTCTTCCTTTGTCATGGTAAGGAAAACGGCAAAAAAATTCTTCCATGGCCTTATCCATTTCTTCCGCAATCAGGTCAAGGTTCTCTGCACAGGCCGGCTCTTCTTCTGAAATCACCCGCTCTATGAGACCTAACTCCATTAAATCCCTGGCCGTGATCTTCATGACCCTGGCCGCGTCATTCGCTTTTTTGCTGTCCTTATAAAGAATGGAAGCAAAACCCTCAGGAGAAAGAATGGAATAAATGGAATTTTCCATCATCCAGACTTCATTGCCAACTGCCATGGCAAGAGCGCCGCCGCTTCCGCCCTCTCCTATTACAATGGAAAGAACCGGCACGGTTAAATCCGCCATTTCGAATAGATTTCTGGCGATGGCTTCTCCCTGGCCCCTTTCCTCGGCCTCAAGGCCGCAGAAGGCTCCCGGCGTATCCACAAAGCAGATGATTGGCCGGCCAAAGGTTTCCGCCTGTTTCATCAGACGCAGAGCCTTCCGGTACCCCTCAGGGGAAGGCATTCCAAAATTCCGTCTGATGTTATCCTTTGTATTCTTCCCCTTTTCCTGTCCGATTACTGTAACAGGAATTCCATGGAAGGATGCGATTCCGCCTACGATTGCGCCGTCATCTTTAAAGTAACGGTCTCCGGCAAATTCCATAAAATCATCAAACAGTGCATGAATGTAATCCGATGCCACCGGCCGGTCCGAGCTTCTGGATAATAATACGGTATCCCAGGCGCTCCTTTTATTTTTCCGGAGCCGGAAGGGCTTCTTTTTTTTCCACCATTTGCTTCCGCTTTTACCCGGTTATCCACAGGAAGCGCCTGAAGGCTTTGGGGATTGTGGAGCTTTAAGATGTTTGCCAGGGTTTCCTTCATCTCTTCCCTGGGCACGATCTTGTCAATAAAGCCATGTTCAAGCAAAAATTCCGCCTTCTGGAACCCTTCCGGCAGCTTCTGTCCAATGGTCTGTTCAATGACCCGGGGGCCTGCAAATCCGATCAGGGCGAAAGGCTCTGCCAGGATGATATCACCCAGCATGGCAAAGCTGGCCGTCACTCCTCCTGTGGTAGGATCCGTGAGAACGCTGATATAAAGCTGGCCTGCCTGATGATGGCGCTTTAAGGCTGCCGAGGTCTTTGCCATCTGCATGAGCGATACGATCCCTTCCTGCATTCTGGCTCCGCCGGAACATGCAAAAAGGATCACCGGAAGCTTCTCCCTTGTAGCCCGCTCCACGGCTCTTGCGATCTTCTCCCCCATTACATGACCCATGCTGCTCATAATGAAACGGGCATCACAGACTCCGATCACAGCCTTCCTGCCGTTTATTTTACAGCGTCCGGTGACAATGGCTTCTGAAAGGCCGGTCTTTTCCCTGGCTGCAGCCACCTTTTTATCATAACCTGGAAAATCAAGGGGATTTCTAAATTCCATCTCCTTATCCCACTCTTCAAAGGTTCCCTCATCCGCCACCATTTCAATTCTCTGGTAAGCATGGAGACGGAAATACCCCTTGCATTTGGGACAGATGAAATGATTGCTTCTCACATCCTCCACATAAATAGGCTGGCAGCATTTATTGCACTTCCTCCACAGCCCGGCCGGAATGCCTGGTTCCTCAGACTTTTCAGGAGCCTTGTATTTGCTGTCTATTAGTGTATAGGTTTTCTTAAACATGCTTTTTAACATAAGATCGCTCCTTTACCTGCCTACCGGATATAATCCGGGAAATATTTGGGGATAAAATCCGTATCCACATCTCCACTGCGGTAAGCGTCATGACTCAGGATATCAAACTGAAAATCCACATTTGTCTCAATTCCCTCTATGATCAGTTCCCCAAGAGCACTTCTCATCTTTAAGATGGCTTCTTCCCGATCCTTACCGTGGACGATCATCTTCATCAGCATGGAATCATAGTTTGCCGGAACCTTATATTCGTTGTAAATGTGTGTGTCGATGCGGACCCCGTTGCCTCCGGGCACATGGACATTTTTTTATAAGGCCCGGACAGGGCATGAAATTTTTCGACGGATTTTCTGCATTGATCCTGCATTCAATGGCATGGCCTGTTATGGCTACATCCTCCTGCCTTACGCTTAGAGCTTTCCTGCCGCGATACGGATCTGTTCCTTGATTAAATCCAGGCCCGTTACCATCTCGGTCACCGGATGCTCCACCTGGATGCGGGTGTTCATTTCCATAAAATAAAAATTCTTATGTTTATCCAGAAGAAACTCAATGGTTCCCGCATTCTCATATCCCACAGCCTTGGCCGCACGGACTGCAATCTCTCCCATACGGGTCCTCAAATCCTCAGAAATAGCTGCTGACGGGGATTCTTCCAGGACCTTTTGATGGCGTCTTTGAATGGAGCAGTCACGCTCTCCCAGATGCACCACATTTCCAAACTTATCGGCCATGATCTGAAACTCAATGTGTCTTGGTTTTTCAATATATTTTTCAATATACATGGTATCATCAGAAAATCCCTTTACTGACTCCATCTGGGCATTCTTAAAGTTAGCTTCAAAATCCTCCAGGCTCTTCGATATCCTCATACCTTTTCCGCCGCCTCCTGAGGAAGCCTTGATCATAACAGGAAATCCGATCCTTTCTGCCATGGCTTTTGCTTCTTCCACCTGCCGGACCGCTTCCTTTCCGCCTGGGACCACAGGGACCCCTGCTTCCATCATGGTCTTTCTGGCCTCAGATTTATTTCCCATCTTCCCTATTACTTGCGCGGAAGGTCCGATAAAGGCAATGTTACATTTTTCACAAAGTTCCGCAAACCTGGTATTTTCCGAAAGAAAGCCAAATCCCGGATGAATGGCATCCGCTTTCATGGCTACGGTGGCCGTGAGGATCCTCTCCATGTTTAAGTAGCTCTGGGTCGAGGGCGCCGGGCCAATGCAGATCGCCTCATCAGCTAATAAGGTATGAAGGCTCTCCCGGTCCGCTTCTGAATAAACAGCAACCGTTTTGATCCCCATTTCCCTGCAGGCTCTTATGATACGTACCGCAATCTCACCACGATTGGCAATTAAAATCTTATCAAACATAAGCCTCACCTATCCAATCATAAATGTCAGTTCCGCACTGGCGGCCAGCTTACCGTCTACGGTTGCAATGGCCTTTCCTACACCAACAGGACCTTTGCGCTTAATGATCTCACATTCCAGCTTAAGTCTTTCTCCCGGAATAACCTTGTGCTTGAATTTCGCCTTGTCAATGCCGCCAAAGTAAGCAATTTTTCCCTTATTATCTTCCAGGCTTAAAATCGCCACTGCGCCTACCTGGGCCAGCGCCTCTATAATCAGGACTCCCGGCATAACCGGTTCCTCTGGAAAATGTCCCTGGAAAAAGGCTCATCATAAGTTACACATTTATATCCAGCCGCTTTTACTCCCGGCTCAAACTCCTCGATGCAGTCCACAAGTAAAAATGGATGTCTGTGAGGAATGATCTCCTGAATCTCTTTAATACCTAACATCATGCGCCCTCCTGCTTTTAAAAGAGAGGCCCAGCCTCTGGGCCTCTCTTAGCTTTCACAACTGCCTACCGGATACGGAACAGAGGCTGACCGTACTCCACTACATCTTCGTTACCTACCAAAATGGCTTCCACCACGCCATCATATTCACATTCAATCTCATTCATCAGCTTCATGGCCTCGACAATTCCCATGACCTGACCCTTCTTTACCGGATCTCCAACCTTTACAAAGGGTTCACTGTCAGGAGATGGCGCATCATAGAAGGTTCCCACCAAAGGAGAGGACACAAGCTTTTCCGAGCAGATATCATTGCCCGCCTCTTCCACGGTATCCCCGGTAGGAGTGGCTGACGGAAGGGCCTGCTGGGTGAAAACACCTGCTGCCATTTCTGCCTGAACTACAGAATTTCCCGATACTGTCACAATTTCTCTTTCTTTTTCTTTCTTAATAGAGAGCTTTAAGCTTCCCTCTTCTACCTTAAAGCTGGTCAGTTCATTTTCTTTTACAGCCTGCATCAGCCTGATAATATCATTAATCTCCATAGACTGCTCCTATTGTTCGAACTTCTTCACAAGAATGCTGGCATTATGTCCGCCAAATCCAAGGGAATTGCTGATGGCGTATGTCACATCACAGGCAACGCCTTCCCCTTTGGTATAATTCAGATCACATCCTTCTCCTTCTTCTAAAAGGCCGGCAGTCGCATGAACAAATCCATCCTGAATGGATTTTACACAGGCAATGAACTCGATTCCTCCTGCAGCGCCTAAGAGATGGCCCACCATGGACTTGGTGGAGCTGATCTTTACATCCTTTGCATGGCCGCCTAAAGCAGTCTTTATAGCCAGGGTCTCAAACAGGTCATTGTGATGAGTGCTGGTACCATGGGCATTCACATAATCAATATTTTCAGAAGTTATTCCGGCGTCCTTTATGGCATCGGTCATAGCTCTTGCCGCACCGCTTCCATCCTCGGCCGGAGAAGTGATGTGATAGGCATCACAGGTAGAACCGTAGCCAACCACTTCACCGTAAATGACTGCATTCCTTGAAAGAGCGTGTTCCAGCTCTTCTAAAATAACCACGCCGGCTCCCTCTCCCATGACAAAGCCGCTTCTGTCCTTATCAAAGGGGATGGAGGCACGAAGGGGATCGTCGGCAGTCGTAAGTGCCGTAAGAGCTGTAAATCCTGCCACACCAATAGGAGTGATGCTGGCTTCTGCTCCTCCTGCTACCATTGCATCTGCTTCTCCGTACTGGATGGAACGGAAAGCTTCTCCAATGGAATGGGTTCCAGTGGCACAGGCGGTCACTACATTGATGCATTTTCCTTTTAATCCAAACTGAATTCCCACATTTCCGGCTGCCATATTGGATATCATAAGAGGAACCAGAAGGGGGTTTACTCTGCCCGGCCCCTTTTCTAAAAGCTTTTTATTCTCCCTCTCTAAGGCCTGCAGCTTCCGATTCCTGAACCAACGCAGACGCCCACACGGTAAGGATCTTCCTTTTCCATGTCAATGCCTGACGACTCAAGCGCTTCCTTTGAGGCTGCCACTGCAAACTGGGCAAAACGCTCCATTCGCTTTGCTGCCTTTACATCCATATACTCCTTTGGATCAAAATCCTTTACCTCGCAGCCAGCTTTGCCTTATAATCCGTTGTATCAAACTGGGTGATCGGACCGATCCCCACCTTATTTTCCTTTAAACCATTCCAAAAGCTTTCCACATCTTTTCCGATCGGGGTGATTGCACCCATACCGGTTACTACGACTCTTCTCTTCATACGTCTCTCCTTTTTACATGGCCATGCCGCCATCCACACTGATCACCTGACCAGTGATGTATCCGGCTTCCTCTGATGCCAGAAATGCTGCCACACCGGCAATATCTTCTGCTGCACCAAAACGTTTCATTGGGATCTGTTCTAAGGATGCCGCCTTTACGGATTCCGGCAGAACCTCAGTCATAGCCGTTTGAATAAAACCGGGAGCTATTGCATTTACCGTAATTCCCCTGCTTGCAACTTCTCTGGCAAATGACTTGGTAATGCCGATAACACCGGCCTTTGCTGCGCTGTAATTTGCCTGGCCTGCATTGCCTAAAACGCCGGACACAGAGGAGATGTTTATGATCCTTCCGCTCTTTTGCTTGATCATCTGGCGGGCGATATGCTTCATGCAGTTAAACACTCCCTTTAAATTGGTATTGATCACCGCATCAAAATCTTCCTCGGACATCTTCATCAGCAGATTATCCCGTGTGATTCCCGCATTGTTCACAAGAATATCCAGCTTTCCGTATTTCTTTATCACGCCTTCCAAAAATACTCCAACGCTTTCATAATCTGCCACATTACACTGGACAGCTTCCGCCTTACCGCCTTTTTCTTGGATTTCCTTCACCACTTCCATGGCCAGGGAATCAGAACCATTATAATTAATAATCACTGCTGCTCCCTGGTCTGCCAGCTTTACGGCAATCGCCCTTCCTATTCCTCTGGCGGCTCCGGTCACCACTGCTATTTTACCATCTAACATACTCATTTCCTCCTGCCTTATTGAAAGGAATTCCTATCCCAGTTTCTCCATATCTTCCAGTTTTTCTATATTAAAGACTTTTACGTCCTTTGTAATCTTTTTGATGAATCCGGCCAAAGTCTTACCCGGCCCGATTTCGATAAAGGTATCTACCCCGTCTGCCAGCATGGTTTCCACACTCTGCTGCCAGCGCACGGAAGAATACACCTGCTCCTTAAGCAAAGGCTTTACCATTTCACTGTCTGTTACATACTGTGCTGTCACATTGGCTACGTAGGGGATCTGAGGGGTTTTTATTTCCACTCCCTTAAGAACCTCTCCCAATCGTTCCCCCGCTCCGGTGAGCATGGAGGAATGGAAAGGACCGCTTACATTTAACATCAGTGCCCGTTTTGCGCCTGCTGCCAAAAGCCTTTCATTTGCCGCTTCCACAGCCTCCTTTTTACCTGATATTACAATCTGCCCGGGGCAGTTGTAATTAGCGATCTGGACTCCCTCCATACCGCTTAATACTTCTTCAATCTTTAAGGCATCCAGTGCCAGAATAGCCGCCATGGCTCCGATTCCCTGAGGAACAGCTTCCTGCATGAGGATTCCCCTCTGCCGGACTGTCCGGATGGCATCAGCATCACTCATGACTCCTGCTGCCGCAAGCGCACAGTATTCTCCCAGGCTCAGCCTGCAGACACCTGCGGCTTTATACCCTTTTCTGCTTCCAGTACCCGCATCATGGCAATGCCGGTGGTCACCATGGCCGCCTGAGTATATTCCGTAATATCCAGCCGGTCATTCTTTTCAAAGCAAAGTTTTGGTAAATCAAAACCAAGCAGGCTGGAAGCCATATCATATGTTTCTTTTCCAATCCTTGTCTGCTCATAAAAATCCTGGCCCATACCACAGTACTGCGCACCCTGGCCTGGGAAAATAAATGCAATCTTGCTCATAATAATAAACTCCTCTTTAACGGCCAAGCAATCTCTCTGCCTGTTCAATCATCTCTTCAATCATTTCCTTACAGGTCTGTTCCCTGGTAATCATACCGGCGATCTGTCCGGCCATAACCGTGCCGTTTGTGATATCCCCCTCCTGAACCGCCTTTCTTAAGGTTCCAAGGGTCATATATTCCAATTCCTCAAAGGACTTGCCTTCCTGCTCCAGCCTCGCATAATCCCTGGTCATCTGGTTTCTCAAAGACCTGACAGGATGGCCATGGCTGCGTCCGGTTACTGCGGAATCAATGTCCTTTGCCTTAATAATCCGCTGCTTGTAGTTGGCATGGACAATGGATTCCTTTGCAACCACAAACCTGGTTCCGATCTGGACAGCCTCCGCTCCCAGCATAAATGCTGCAGCGATTCCCCGTCCGTCTCCAATGCCGCCGGCTGCGATCACTGGTATGGATACTGCATCCACCACCTGGGGAACTAAAGTCATGGTCGTCTGTTCGCCGATATGGCCGCCTGATTCACTGCCTTCCGCAACCACCGCGTCAGCGCCGTACTTCTCCATTCTCTTTGCCAGCGCCACGGAAGCCACCACCGGGATCACCTTGATGCCTGCTGCCTTCCACATATCCATATACTTTTCCGGGTTTCCGGCTCCGGTGGTCACCACCTTGATGCCTTCCTCACCACTACCTTTGCCACATCCTCTGCATGAGGGCTTAACAGCATGACATTGACACCGATGGTTTTTCCTGTCAGCTCCTTTGCCTTGCGGATTTCTGCCCGTACCACCTCGCCGGGAGCATTTGCCCCACCGATGAGACCTAAGCCTCCGGCTTCCGATACGGCTGCCGCCAGGTGATGCTCAGCTACCCAGGCCATACCACCCTGGATAATCGGTTGTTCCACTCCCAAAAGTTCGGTAATTCTGGTTTTCATTACGCTTCCACGCCCTTTGCTTTTAAATAGTCCATAACCTGCTGAACTGTAGTCAGTTTCTCTAAATCCTCAGACGGGATTTCAACAGAATACTCATCCTCAAGAGCCATTACAAGCTCAAACAAATCCAGGGAATCTGCTCCTAAATCCTCTTTGAAGGAAGATTCAGCGGTAATTTTACCTGCCTCAACGTTTAACTGCTCTGCGATAATTTCCTGCATTTTCTCTAACATAATTTAATCTCCTTTTATTGTCATCTTTATTTTTTTATACTATTACTTTGAATTTCAAAGTATTAGCCAAAATCATTACCACTCCAAAAGAGTGGCTCCCCAGGTCAATCCTGCTCCAAAGCCAGCAAGTACAAGCTTATCTCCCCGCTGTAACTTTCCTTCCCGGTTCATCTCATCCAAAAGTATTGGTATGGTTGCTCCCGATGTATTCCCAAACCGTTCCAGATTGGTAGGGAATTTTTCCATGGGTATCTTCAACCGCTTTGCGATGGATTCGAAAATCCGGTAATTTGCCTGATGCAGAATAAAATATTTAATTTCTTCCATGTCGGTTCCGCTTTCTTCCATTACCTTTTTAATGGCCTCGGGTACCGCCTTTACTGCAAATTTGAACACTTCCTGTCCGTCCATGGTCATATATCCAAGCTCCGGCTTCTTTCCTGTGAGAAAGTTTCCTGTGGTCCGCCCTCCGCATTCCAGTGCCTTTCCCCTGGTGCCGTCTGCTCCCATGGTCATGTGAAGGATCCCCTTCTCTTCCGCCCGCACCACAGCCGCTCCGGCTCCGTCGCCGAACAGGACACAGGTGCTTCTGTCATTCCAGTCAATGAGCTTGCTTAAGGTATCCGCCCCAATCACAAGCCCGGTCCGGTAGATCCCTGCCTTAAAAAAAGCCGTGAACCGTATTTAAGGCATAGACAAATCCGGAACATGCCGCACTTATATCAAAGGCAACGGCCGCATCTGCTCCGATTGCCGCCTGTACCTCACAGGCGCCGCTGGGGAAACAGCAATCCGCAGAAGAAGTAGCTAAGATGATGATATCTAACTCCTTTGCAGAAACACCGGCATTCGTAAGGGCCTCTTTTGCAGCCTGTATGGCAGATCAGAGGTTCCTGACTCTGCCGATGCGATCCGCCTTTCCTTTATTCCGGTCCTAGTCCTTATCCACTCATCACTGGTATCCACGAACCTTGCCAGATCCTCATTGGTTACCACCTGCTCCGGGACAGCAGAACCTGTTCCTATTATTCTTGTCGTCATAAATTCCCCCATCCATGCCCCCGCCCTCTGCTTTCCTCTTGGCTGTCCGTGTTTCTCGGAGCCTGCGGGGTACATGCCGCGTTGGATTGTTTTATATGTCAAATATTTTGAATATCAAAGTAATTCTATAAAATGATACGCAGATTGTCAAGAGAAATTTTACAATTCATGTTTCAGCAAGTACTGATAAACCTCTCTCTTACTGATCCCCCTGTCCTTTGCCACCATGCGCATGGCTTCCTTCCGGTCTATTCCCTGGTTTACATAAAGTTCCATGTGTTCCTCCATGGACATCTCCCGGGAAGCCATGGATCGCTCCTCTATCTTCTCCCTGATGCTCTTTCCTTCTATGACGATGACGCACTCTCCCTTTGGCTCTTCCTCTTCATAGGTCTTTAAAGCATCAGGAAAGGTTGTCCGAAACGCTGTTTCATACCTTTTCGTAAGCTCTCTGCAAATGGTGATCCTCCGGTTTCCCAAAGCTTCATAAAGCTCTTTTAATGTCCTGACAAGCCGGTGAGGCGCTTCGTAAATGATCATGGTTCTGGTCTCTTCTTTAAGCTCCTCTAAAATCCACTGTTTCTCCTTCTTATCAGTCGGCAAAAACGCTTCAAAGCTAAAACGCCTGGTACCCAGCCCGGAAAGGGTGAGAGCCGTAATACAGGCCGCCGGTCCGGGAAGAGAAGTCAGCTCGATCCCTGCCTCATAACACTGTTTTACCAGCTCCTCGCCAGGATCTGAGATGCCCGGTGTCCCCGCATCCGTAATTAAGGCAATCTGAACCCCCTGTTTCATCTGCTCCACTAAGTACCTGGCCTTTTCCACCTTATTGTACTCATGATAGCTGGTCATAGGTGTCTTAATATCAAAATGGTTTAAAAGCTTGATGCTGTGGCGGGTATCCTCCGCCGCGATCAAATCCACTTCCTTTAACGTATTTAAAACCCTCAGGGTAATATCATCAAGATTCCCTATAGGCGTTGCGCATAAAAATAACTTTCCCTTTTTCTCTTCCAATTTTCCGCTCCCAGCCATTTCCTCTTATTGCCCACGCTTTCCGGGCAGGGCCCACCCCGCTTTATCGGGTGTAAAAGGATACCTGCAAGGCATTTCCTTTCCCGGCAAAATCAATACCCGTAGATGGTATAGATTTCGTCCGTATACACACCTGGTTCTTTATATACAATGACAGGGGCCTCCACCTTGATCATGGATCTTCCACCCCTCACAGCTTCAATGAGGACCATGTTTGCTTCCCTGTCCACATAAGGATGAACCATTTTCATCCGCTTTGGCTCTAATCCGTAATCTTTTAAAGCCGTTATGATCTCAACCAGCCTGTGAGGCCGGTGCACCATGTAAAACCGCCCGCCTGGACGTAAAAGTCTTGCCGCTTCTCTTGTCACATCATGAAGGTACATAACACCTCGTGACGGGCAATGGCCTTTGGCAGCTCCGGATTTTTAAGTCCGTGAGAATCATTCATATACGGGGGATTTGAGGTTACTACGTCAAAGGAAGCCGCGCCAAATAGACGGCTGGCTTCCTTTATATCTCCCGTTATAATGGAAATTTTTTTCTTCCAGATGATTTAAGGCCACGCTTCTTCTGGCCATTTCTGCCATTGCTTCCTGAATCTCCAGCCCGGTATAATAAAGGCCCTGGTTTTTGGCCTCCAAAAGGAGGGGAATGATCCCGGTGCCTGTCCCTAAATCAACCGCCTTTTCCCCCGGCTTTACAAGGGCAAATCCGGAAAGAAGGACCGCATCCATGCCAAAGCAGAACCCATCCCGGTTCTGTATGATCTTATATCCGTTTCTTTGCAGATCATCAATACGCTCGTTTTCTTTTAAATCAATTGTCATCTAACTTGGACTTTCCTTCTTTCTTTTCAAGGGCCTCTAATACCCTTAATTCTTCATCCGTTACCTGGGCTTTCTCCCGGCGGCGCTTGGTTTGAATTTCAGCTGTTCCACCCGGTATTCCCGGATTTCCTTTTCATCCTTTATGTTAACAACTACCTTTACCAGCTGCCTTAAAACGCTTACGGAATGAACCTCTCCCTTAAGTCCGTCATCCGTTGTCACAAAATCACCAACGTTAGGAAGCTTGCTGTTAAGCTCTTCATAAGTTTCCTCTTCATTCTTTAAGCAGCACATAAGCCTTCCGCAAACACCGGATATCTTGGTAGGATTTAAAGACAGATTCTGTTCCTTTGCCATCTTAATGGATACGGGTATAAATTCTGAAAGGTAGGAATGGCAGCATAAGGTTCTTCCGCAAATGCCGATTCCTCCACGATCTTTGTCTCATCCCGTACCCCTACCTGGCGAAGCTCGATCCTGGTCTTAAAAACAGAAGCCAGATCCTTAACAAGCTCCCTGAAATCGATTCTTCCGTCTGCAGTAAAATAAAACAGCACCTTATTATTATCAAAGGTATATTCCGCATCAATCAGCTTCATCTGAAGACCATGCTTTCTGATCTTCTCCTTGCAGATTTTAAATGCTTCCTTTTCCTTTTCATGGTTTCTTTTTTTCCACTTCATCGTCAGCCTTTGTTGCCATGCGGATCACCGGCTTTAAGGGCTGGACTACTTTATCATCTTCCACTTCCCGGCATCCCAGGACAACATAACCATATTCAATTCCCCGGGCAGTCTCAACGATTACATGATCTCCAGTCCGAACTTCCAGACTCACGGGATCAAAGTAATATATCTTTCCTGCGTTGCGGAACCGAACGCCAATTACTTTTATCATCTATTAATTCTCCTTCATAACAAGCAGCATGAGCTCCATTGCCAGTTCCATATTAACATTGGCATTCAGACGGATTCTGGCCTTGTCTATGGCCTGTAAAATCATCTCAATGCCATCATAAGCGCTGGCAGCGCTCATCTCTTTCATTGTATTATATTCTTCCCTGAAAACCAGAAGATTAATATCCTGAGTTACCTTAAACATTAAGACATCCCGATACCACAGCTGTATAAAATCCAGGCAGTCATAGATATCCAGATTTTCATCCTTCATCTTCTTAATGTAAAAAAAGCAGCTCTACAATATCCATATCCTTGATGTGCTTCAGCATATGGACCAATTCCTTATACATCAGCTGGAACTCCTCAGAGGAAGCCAGATGAATCGCTCTTCCAAGATTTCCCCTGGCAAACGCTGCATAAATCTCCGCTTTGCTCTCAGCCATGCCTAAAGATCCTGTTAAATAGGATTTTACCACCGAATCCTGCAGAGGCTTAAGCTTTAACTGCACACACCTGGAAAGAATGGTGGGCAGAAATGCCTCCTGATTGGTCGTAAGCAGCATGATGACTGCATAAGCCGGTGGTTCTTCTATGGTCTTTAACAGCGCGTTCTGAGCCTGAACCGTCATCTTTTCCGCTTCATCCACAATATAGATCTTATAATAACTGCTATAAGGACGTATCATAATGGTGTCATGGATCTGTTCCCTGATATCGTCAACGCCAATACTTCCCGGCTTCTCATGGGCCAGATAAATCAGATCCGGATGGTTTCCGCTCATGACCTGCTTGCAGGCATGACACTGCATACATGGCTCATTCTTTCCCTTTTCACAGAGTAGGGTCATTGCAAATGCATTAGCCAGGGACTTACGCCCCATTCCAGCTTCACCTGTAAGAATGTACGCATGGGAAACATGATTTGATTCAATAGCCTTTTGCAGATGTTCTTTGATTCTCTCATGGCCGATAATATCCTTAAATCCTGGCATAGAGTCACCCCCCTGTCGACGTTGTCTGACCCGCTTTCCTGTTCCATTTACACGGGAAAACGAATTAAACTAATTATAACATAGAACGTTTACCACCACAAGAATGAAGTATTGGCAAATCCTTTATCATTTCCTTTTATTCTGCTCATTTTCAACCAATATTTTACAGTACATGAAACTTTTTGAGTTGAGCTTGCAGACCCCGTGAAATATACGGAAAAGAAAAGGGACGATGCGTATTGGATTATAACTATAAAAGATGATTACAATTTTAAGAATATTATTAGCAGACATCAAAAAATGAGCATGAAAGTTGTTATGGAATTCCATACCTCTTTCGTACTCATTTTAATCATTTATATCTCTGCTATAACAGCTTTTACAATTTCATCCAGACACGCTTCCAGCTCCTGATTGCAGAATCGTCTATGTATTCCGCACCGAATGAGATTTTCTTCTTTAAAATCCTCTTCATCCGCCAGAAACCTTCTGCAAAGCTCCTTATATTTAGGTGTCTTCTGTCCCCTTTCCCGTTTGATCGCTCTCAAAAGCCGGTCTCCATCCTCAACCTCAATATAAATAGGAAACAGCCTGTCCTCTCCAAAATAAGCCCTTGTCTTTTCATAAGATTCCAGAGTTCCAATCATCAGATATCCATTCTTCCCGCTAGATCAATCTGCCCGTCATCAACTGTAAAATAACTCCAGGGTCCATAGACCGTCTCATACGTCCTCTCCTCAATAAGCCTGTTTTCATTCCTGAATTCCTCCAGCTTATCACTGGTAGTAAAATAATATTCCACCCCATCCCTTTCTCCATCCCGAATGGGTCTGGTGGTATATAAAACTACTTTCTTTAATTGGGGAAGCTTCTTTAAAAGTCTTTTATAAATCGTATCCTTTCCGGAAGCGCTCTTTCCCATTACATAGAATATTTTGCCCATATTATCTGCTCCATCTTTTATCCTATTTTAAATCTTTCTTTTATTTTATTTCCCATTCAGTCCCATTTCATCAACCACAAAAAGCTCTCTGGAATTCTCATCCTCCATCCCCTGCACTGCAAGGCCCAGTTCTTTATACTTCATGATCAGATCAATGGATTCCTTTTTTTAAAACCTCCCCCGGTACAACAATAGGAATTCCCGGAGGATACACATAAACAAATTCTGCCGATACCATTCCCTCTCCGTCAGGAATTGCAATCCTGCGCCTGGCTTATCCATAGCCTCTGCAATGGTCATCCGGCATTCCGACATTCTCTCAAGCTCCTGACATAAGCCGTTCCCAGCTTCACAGTTTTCCTCTGGAGAAAGCCCGGAATCAATATGAAGCAGAGCACTGCACAGCCTTTCAAGACCTTCTTCCGTATCAGCCATAGTCGTTATGGCCGTTACATAGTCCGAACCGCACATTTCCATTTCCAGATGATATTCCTTTCTCAGCCTGTCATCCAGCCAGGCTCCTGATTTTCCCGTACCTCTTGTGGAAATAATGATCTTGGAGCGGTCCATGTCATAGATTCCGTACATCCCCTCTTCCTGATCCGTAAGGAGCCTAAGGTGCTTCAAACCAGCCAAAGCCTTCCGGACCTTTTCTATCTTACCGGAAAAGAGTTCCATCTCTTTAAGTCCTTCTCCAGCCATATAGCGTATACAGCCCTCAATCCCTGCCATCAGCACGTAGGATGGGCTGCTGGTCTGATACATGTGCACATAGCGGTCCAATCTCCCCATATCCACATATCCTTCCCTGACATGCATGACAGCCGTCTGAGTAAAGGAAGGGAGGGTCTTATGAAGGCTTTGAATCACTACATCTGCTCCAAGTTCTAAAGCGGAAACCGGAAATCCTCCCTCTTTTCCAAAAGAAAAGTGGGCTCCATGAGCTTCATCCACAATGAGAGGCAGACGGAACCTATGGACCACCTCTGCAATGGCCTTGATATCAGATACAATTCCATCATAAGTTGGGGATACCACAAACACCGACTGAATCTCTGGATGATTCATCAACATCTCTTCTATTTTTTCCGGAAGTAATCCACCTTGGATACCAAATGACCGTATTATTTGTGGATAAATATATTCCGCACTTAGCTGATTGAGGAAAACTCCATGAAACACAGACTTATGGCAGTTCCTGCTCATAAGAATGGTTCCGCCCCTCGCTACGGTCCCACTAATGGCGCTGAGTATTCCGCTGCTGCTGCCATTAATAAGATAATAAGTCCTATGGCTCCCATAAATCCTTGAAGCCCATTCCATGGACTCCTTTAAAATCCCTTCCGGATGGTGCAAATTATCAAAACCGTCTATCTCCGTAATATCTATGGAAAATGGATTTGGAAAATTGGCTGCAAAAGATTTTTTATACTGCCTTTTATGTCCGGGCATATGGAAGGGATAAACATCCGATTTCCCATATTCCATTAACTTCTTTAATAAATTCGGTGTGTCATTCATAGTATAAACCGCCTTTCGCCCCCATAAACCTATGGCTCATTTCCCTGTTCTTTTTACATTCTTCTTTATAAATCGACTCTTCTAGTATAGCATCCTTATCCTCTCTTTACAATTTTTTTCTCACAGCGCTATAATATAGTTTTGGAAATCAAAAAGGAGATGGTTATTATGAGATTAATCGAATTTAAAATGGAGCGGCCTGGCCTGGTAAAAGCAGGAGATGAAGTTCAGATCATAGAGAGGGAAGGAACCAGCAGCTATAGCTATATCATTGACCCTGCCGTGGCCATGTCCGGCTGCTACATGGGACGGGACAGGATCAAATCCGATCACGGGATTGTAAAAGAAATCAAGCACAATGACCGGGGATATTATGTGATTGTAGAATTTGATGAGTAAACCTGTTTTACAATGGGTAACTCTGCTTTAACAGAATCCCTTCATAAATTACTGCAAAATAAAAAGCCCTGAAACATCTCTGTTTCAAGGCTTGTCCTGAGACACCGGGGACTCGAACCCCGGACAACTTGATTAAAAGTCAAGTGCTCTACCACCTGAGCTAGTATCCCATATGCCCAAAGCCGGAATCGAACCAGCGACACGAGGATTTTCAGTCCTCTGCTCTACCAACTGAGCTATCTGGGCTTATGTACTATCATTAGTACACGTTTTCCTAAAATTACTCAAAAAAAATTGCGGGGGCAGGATTTGAACCTGCGACCTTCGGGTTATGAGCCCGACGAGCTTCCAGACTGCTCCACCCCGCGTTATTTAATTATATTATATGCAGTGATTATGATTTTAATCACTAAATGGATGGAGATGGATTCGAACCATCGAAGCGTGTCGCAACAGATTTACAGTCTGCCCCCTTTGGCCACTCGGGAACCCATCCATATTTTATTAAAGTGATGCAAGCCGATGATCGGACTCGAACCGATAACCTGCTGATTACAAATCAGCTGCTCTGCCAATTGAGCCACATCGGCACAAATCTTTTCATGCGTGTTGTTTTGCATACTGAATGGGACCTATAGGGCTCGAACCTATGACCCTCTGCTTGTAAGGCAGATGCTCTCCCAGCTGAGCTAAGATCCCATGTACAAAATTCAGTTGTAAAACGACCCGGATGGGATTCGAACCCACGACCTCCGCCGTGACAGGGCGGCGCTCTAACCAGCTGAGCCACCAGGCCAAACCTTTTTGAAGGTTATTA
>BBDR01000009.1 GCA_001312405.1 Clostridium sp. NkU-1
GCGGATGCTGACTCCGATGCAGATTCAGACGCAGATGCCGACTCAGATGCGGATGCTGATTCAGATGCGGATGCCGACTCAGACGCTGATGCGGATGCTGATGCCGACGCTGATGCGGATTCAGATGCAGACGCGGACGCCGACGCCGACGCTGATGCGGATTCCGACGCAGATGCGGATTCCGATTCAAGCACAGATTCTAATTCTGGCTCTGGCAGAGGATCCGGTGGAAGTTCCAGTTCGGGCTTTGGCAGTGGTGATTCAGGATCAGGTCCAGGCATCGTTTTAGGTGGCGGTACGGTTGAAATTCTGGATGAGAGTGTTCCTCTGGCATCTGCCGAAGAGGTGGGGGCTTCATTAGAAGCCGGTTCAGGAGTTGATACGATTGAGATAACAGATGAACGTGTGCCACTGGGGGCTCTTCCTAAAACAGGGGATGAGACAGTAAAAGGAGTTCGATCTATGCTTCCTAAAGCATTAATAGGATTTGGAGCCATACTTTTAAGTGCTGGTATTCTTTGGTTTAAAAAAAAGAAGATAAAGCAGAATAATTGAAAAGCATGATAATGTTTTGATAATGCAAGGTGTAAAGGAAGGCAGGACTGGTGAGGGATAAACTCACCAGTCCTTACTGGGTTAGTTAGTTGGCTTTTCAAATTTAAAATGGCTTTGAAAGGAGATATGCTGATGAATGAAAAAAATAATACTTACGACTTAACAGAAATTATGGGTAAAATGACAGCTTTTAAAGAAAAGTTATCAAAAACAGATGTCAGTGTTCAAAATGGTAAAGTAAAATGCTTTATTTCAGTTGGTCAAAAGAATAAGAGAGCTGTTGTTCTAAGAGGGATTGGAAATGATAAGAACACTGCTTTTAAAATGGCTCAGGATAAGACATTGAAATATATTAAGGAGAAAAATATCAATCCCCCATGGCTGAAAGCAGATTTCGTTACTATGGAAAAGAAGCTTGCACGATCAGAATTTCTGCAGCTCGCTTCTGTCATTAAAATATACTATTTTCAATACGGAATAGCTTTTGATGTTTTTTATAATCATTCCTTTTTGCAGCAGGAAGTAAATGGGGCATGTCTGATAAAATACATGGAGGGCGAAGAAACCAATCCTGACCCTGATGAAACCATTGCCGAGCTTGCAGGCATTTCCATTGATTTAGAGCAGAAAAAAACCAGGGTGGAACTAAACTGGAAAAATATTAATTCCCATTTAAAATACATAAGGGGACAAGCATGTACTTTAAGTGATGACGATGTAAAAGATATCATCATTTTTCAAACAAAGAGCTGCTTTTTTGAAGAAAATGATTTTTATGAATTAGAAGACGCAGAGCTGTGCTGCTCAAGGAGAAAAATAGATGTAAATTCCCCTGAATTGGTTCGTAATCTTCTGGTAAACAGCTCCAGATATCTGGCATCTACCGTATTGGATAACGGAAGATTCATTTATGGATATTTCAGTTGTTATAACAAGGAAATTGCTTCTTACAATTCTGTGCGTCATGCATTAGGAGTTTATGCCCTGTCTGAAACCTATCTTGTTACAAAAGATCAGACGCTTATAGAACCTATTCGAAAATCTTTGGCATATCTGGTTGAAGCCTATATTTATACCATCAAGGGTTACTCGTTTGTTGTGGATTATGAAAGCAATCATGAGATTAAGCTGGGAGGACTTGGAGTTGCTGTTTTGGCAATTGTCAAATATCTTGAAATATTTGATGAAAAAGAAATTTATCTTCCTTTATTGAAACAGATTGGAAAAGGCATACGGTATATGCAGGATGAAATAACAGGCCGGTTTACCCATGTGCTGCATTTTCCTGATCTGGAAGTGGTAGAACGGTTCCGGATTGTTTATTATTCTGGAGAAGCTGCTTTTGCCCTGATGCGTATTTATTCTGTAGATAAAAATGATCTTTGGCTGGAAACCGTGCAAAAGGCATTTGATTACTTTATTGAAAATGATTACTGGAAGAACAGTGACCATTGGCTTGCTTATTGTACAAATGAACTGACTGCAGTAATACCGGAAGACCGGTATTTTGAGTTCGGACTAAAGAACACGTTTTATAATCTTAATTATATTATGAAAAGGATCACAACATGGGCAACTTTTCTTGAAATGCTGATGGCAGCTAAAACCATGATTAGCCATATAGAAAAGCAGGGGAGAGAATATCTCCTTGATGGCTACGATATAGAAAAATTTGAATCAGCATTACAAATAAGGGCGGAACGTCAGCTTAATGGTATCTTTTTTTCCGGAGCTTGCCATGTATTTTAAATCGCCGGAAACGATTTTGTGGGGTGTTTTTATAAGGCACCATACATTCAGAGTTAGAAATGATGACGTAGCACATCATTTATCCGGATATTGCCACTATCTGACTGAGGTACTTCTGTCAGACGGCCCGGTCGATTCGGAACAATAAAAAGCTGCAGCAATTACTCCTCCAACTGCAATATTATTCTGGATACTCTGTTTTAAAGAGAAATATACCCCAAAGAAAGGTATGATTGTTAGTCTGTTTTATACTAAGATAAAGAGGAAAATAATGGAAGCATTCAAAATCGTTGGAGGAAGTTATGGATTTGAATGAAAAAGATATTGTATTTGTAGTTGATGATGATCCGATCAGTTTAAAGCTGACAAGGGATGCGCTGATATCTAAGATGGATGTGGTGACGATTCCAAGGGCAGAGGAGTTGTTCCGGATCATTGAACGGATAGTTCCTGATCTGATTCTTCTTGATGTACTGCTGAAAGATAAAAGCGGTTATGAAGTTCTCCGGCAATTAAAAGAAAATGATAAGATACATAATATACCGATTATTTTTCTAACGTCAAAAACGGCTGAGTCAGAGGAACTGGAAGGTCTTGCTTTGGGAGCCGTGGATTACATGTTTAAGCCTTTTTCGCCTCAATTGCTCCAGGCAAGGGTCTCTCTTCATATTAAAATGGCAAAGCAGCAGAAAGAACTGAAAATTTACACTTCCGGTCTTTTCGAACTTGTAGATAAAAGGACCAGCTCTCTTAACAGGCTGCAGGGGGCCATGATGAAAGTTTTAAGCGATATTATTGAAGCCCGGGATGATACAACAGGAAGCCATGTTGTGAGAACAGAAAAATTATTGCAGCTTATTATTGAAGAAATGCAGCAGCAGGGCATTTACGAAGAGATTGTAGGAGGTTGGGACATTAATTTGTTTTTAACCTCCTCTCGTTTGCACGATATTGGAAAAATAAAAATTCCGGACAGGATTTTACTGAAGCCAGGCCGCCTGACAGAAGAGGAATTTAAAATTATGAAGCAGCATGTGCAGCTAGGAGAAAAAAAATCATTGATGGGATTCAAAAGGATTGCGGTGAAGAATTATTATTGACATATGCAAAAAGTATCATAGGTTCTCATCATGAGAAATGGGATGGTTCCGGGTATCCGCTGGGGCTTTCCGGAAACAGTATTCCGCTGGAAGGCAGGCTGATGGCGATTGCTGATGTATATGATGCCCTGGTATCCAAACGTCCTTATAAAGAGGCTTTTTCACATGAAAAAGCAATGGATATTATTATGAAGTCAAAGGGGAATCATTTTGACCCAATACTCTCTGATGTATTTTATTGTGTGGCAAACCGTATAAGAGGTTAAATGATTTCCGCTGCACTTCCGGTGAAGAGGAATGGAAAGATTGGACAGGGAGGATTATCCATGGAAGATGAAAAGCGATATGAATACATCCATGCAGTCATGAATGAAGCGCCTTTTGCATTCAGTATTTTTGATGAGAATTTTCGTTTTCTGGAATGTAACCGGGAGAAACTGTTTCTCCACGGAGTGGCAGACAGTAAAGAATGTTTGAGACGGTTTTGGGAGTTTGTACCGGAATTTCAACCGGATGGTTTGTTAAGCAGGGACAAATGGCGGGCGATGATGATGAAGGCCTTGGATATTGGAAAGGTAAGTTTTGAATGGGAATATGTGAATGGTAACAGAACGGTTCCTGTAAAAATCAAACTTGTGAAGATTTCTGCCGACAGCAGTACTTTTCTTGTGAAGTATGAAAGGAATCTTCTGGGAGAAAAAAAAGTATATTAATGATTTGCTTGCGGTGCAAAAGGATCTGGAAGAGGCTTACAGCAACTCAGTAGAAAGCGAAAATGCAAAAAGCAGATTCTTTGCTATGATGAGCCATGAATTAAGGTCCCCCCTCCAGGTGATTATCGGAGCAGCAGAGCTTATGTTTCAAAAAGGAATCCCGGAAGCTGCAAAGGGATACTTGACCCTGGTTCAACAGTCAGGATATCATTTGCTTGGAATCATAAATGAAATTCTGGAATTCTCCAGTATTCAATCAGGAAAAATAGAGGTGGATTGTGACAGCTATACCATGTCATCTTTGATTTCTGAAATTAAGGATATGATAACAGTCCTGCTGATGGGGAGTCCGGTGACATTTTCGGTTCGGGCAGACAACAGGATTCCGGAAAAGCTGAAAGGTGATAAGCGCCACATCAAACAGGTTCTTATCAATATCCTGAATAATGCGGTAAAGTATACAACGGAGGGTTATATTGAACTGAGTATCAGCTTCAGGAAGCTGGACGATGACCAGGTCCGGTTGTCATTTTCCGTCAAAGACACAGGGGTGGGAATCCGTCAGGAGGATATGGAGAAGTTATTTCAGGAATTTGGCCGCCTGAATGAAAACAAACAGACCGAAGGGAATGGGCTTGGCTTGTTTGTGGCTCGTGAAATCAGTCAGGCTCTTGGTGGGGATATCAGCGTGAGCAGCGAGTATGGAGCCGGCTCTGAGTTCGTTTTCGAACTGGTCCAATCTGTTGAAGATGAGCAGAAGCTGGCATGGGTAGAACATGGGGAAAGAAACCAGGTTTTGATTTTTGAAGAAAAACCAGATCAGGTTTTTTTCTCTTTTATATGCACTGAACTGCCTGGGTCTGCAGACATTTTCCGCAAAGAGCAGGGAAGAATTTCAGAAGGAAATTTCCAGGGGTGCCTATGATTATGGATTTGCCTCTGCTGCTGTGGTTCTTGAATGTGAGGAAGCCGGTATCTTGTCTGCCTGTGAGACCAGGCTTGTGTGTATCATGGATTTTGATGACAGGAGGGAATACCGTTTTTCTGAGCACAGAATCAGGCAGATATGGCGTCCTTTGTATTGTTTGAATGTTGCGGATATTATAAACAGATCATGGGAAGAGGTTCCGAAGTGTTCATTGAAAACGGCTGGCAATTCATCTTATGTCTCATGTAAAAGGGTTTTGATCGTAGATGATATGCCAGTCAACCTTCGGATAACCGGAGAGTTGGTCCGCACCATAGGAATAGGAGCGGATACATGTATGAGCGGATTTGAAGCAATTTCACTGATGAAAGAAAATCATTATGATATTGTATTTTTAGACTATATGATGCCTGGCATGGATGGGATTGCTACGGCACGTGCCATACGTGCCATGAGAAATGAAGATCCTTTTTACGGCAGGCTGCCAATTATAGCCTTGACTGCCAATAGTTTTGAAGGCAGATGGATTATCTTGAAAAGAATGGAATCGATGATTTTCTTACCAAGCCTGTGAGTGTGAGCGATTTAAAAAAGATACTGGGTAAATGGTTTCCGAAGTTTGATGCTGCTTATGAGGTGACAGGAACAAAAGCGGGAACCATGGAGAAATTATTGGAAATACCAGGTGTATCTGCACTTGATGGATTGCGTAATGTGGGAGGTTCTATGGAAGCTTATCTTGACATTCTGTCAGATTTTTGCAGGATGGCGGGAGAATACAGTTCTAAAATCAGACAGAGCTTGTCTGGTGACAGGAGACAGGAGTTTGTAGTATGCGTTCATGCCTTAAAAGGGGCTGCCCGGGGAATTGGGGCGCTTCAGTTTTCCAAGTATGCGGAAGCGCTTGAAGAGCAGATATGTACAGGGAAGCTGGAGAAGTGGCAGGAGGATACGGAATGGCTGCTGGCAAAGTTTAAGAAATTGACTCTTGATATTAAAGAAGCTTTGAAGCTTTGGGAGGAAGAGAAATGTGATGAAGATAATATTTCCATACTTCATCTGGATCTTTTAAAGAAAGCATTGGAAGAAATGGATATCCATACAATAAACAGTCTGATAGTAGGATATAAGGACTTAACACCAAGATCGGCTGCCAGAAGGATTTTTGGTGAGATTGAACCTTTTATTTTATTATTTGATTATGAAGGAGCGGGAAAAAAGATAGATCAGATCATGAAAGAGAAAGTTAATATATGTCAGTAACTAAAATTGCTTTATTATACCATAAAATGAGGTATTATTTACAAGTTACTGATATGTTATAATAATAATTAATTTCGTATTTTTATCGTGACACAATTATAATTCTAAAGAAGGCTGGTATATCATGCAGGAGCGTAAAATTAAAGTATTAGTTATTGATGACAGCGTTTTATATCGTAAGATTATAAGCAAAGGGATTATTCAGGACCCAATGATTGAAGTTGCAGCAGTGGCTGAAGATTCGGTTTCTGCTCTCAGGGCCGTTTTGGAAAATCCCCCGGATGTGATTACCTGTGATGTAGAGATGCCTGGAATGAGCGGGATTGATTTTGTCAGGCGGATGTTATCTGGTTGCTTTATTCCCATTATTATGGTAAGTTCAGTCAGTAATACAGTATTTGAAGCAATGGAGGCAGGCGCTGTCGATTTTGTAGTGAAACCGGATATTAGTTTTTCAGGGGGTAGAACTGCTTTTATACAGAATTTGATAAAGAAAATAAGAATTGCTTCTACAATAAGGAAGAAAAATCCGGTTCAGAATACAGCCGGATCTTCATTTACCCAAACCATTTCCAGCAGCGATGGTGTGATTGCGATTGGTGCTTCTACCGGAGGTATGGAAGCAATCCGGAGTATTCTAAATCATATTGCGCCCCCATTTTCTTCGGATACCCTGCCAGGAATACTGATCGCACAGCATATTCCCCCGTTTTTTTCAAAAATGTTTGCAGACCGTCTTTCGTCAGTCACCTTTCTTCATGTGAAAGAAGCCGAAACCGGCGATGCAGTGGTGCCTAATCAGGTGTTGATTTGCCCTGGAGGGCATAACATGAGGCTCGTTAAAAATGGAGAGGCAATACAGGTAGAGTGCTTTTCTGCTGAGGTTGCAGATGATTCCTGTCCGTCTGTAGATATATTGTTCCATTCAGTGGCAGAAGTGAGCGGACAGCAGGCCATTGGGATCCTTTTGAGCGGAATGGGGTTTGATGGGGCCCAGGGACTTTTGGCTATAAGAAAAAAATGGCGGACGGACGATTGGTCAGAATAAAGAATCTTCCGTTGTTTATGGAATGGCTAAAGTGGCTTTTGAAATTGGAGCAGTGGAACAGTTGGCGGATCTGGATGATATTCCTGAAATATTAGCGAAATTGCTGACTGGAACAGAATAGCACAGGATCAGGTTCTGAAATTAAATGGATATAAAGAGGGAATTTTATGAGTTCAGAAGTGAAACTGCTGTATGATTATTTGTTGGATATGATTTATGATCTGGAACATGCGGAACTGAATACAGAGGATCTTCCGGAAGATTTTAGAATGCTTGGAAAGCAACTGGTTTTATTCGGGAAGTCTGTGGAAGAAGTTATAAAATTAATGGAATTTGTCACAGAGTTTTATAAAAATGTGGATCTTCCTTCAACGGAGAATGAACTAAATGTTTGTATGGAAAAACTAGATCTCATTTTAAAGGATATGCTTCCATCCAGAATTCACATGGATTATTTTTCCGATGTTTTTTCTGCTATGATGAAGCAGCTGGCACTTAAACATCTGGAAAAGATAAAGAAAATCGAAAACAGCTGTAAAAAAATCCCTTGCATTTGAGAAAGGCAACAGTCTTTTGTTTAAAGCGATTGTTGATCAGATATCCCAATGGGTAGTTGTAATGGATGGATCCAATTTTGAATGGTTATACGTCAGCAGCGAAGTGGATCAGGTTCTGAGCGATTTAGGGTCTGAACGGCAGCTGCGCCATTGGATGGGCAGCCAGATTTATATGAATCAGAATAATAATCAGTCTCTTCCTGTGGAACTGGAATTGAAAAGCGACCATGTTGGAAGCCAGTATTTCGATGTAAATATTTATTCCATGAATTGGTTCATGCATAAGATATTTGTATTTGCTTTTTCTGACGTGACTGCTGAAAGAAAACAAATACACAGGCTTCAGGGTATGACCAGATTTGATAGCATGACGATGGTTTATAATCGCGGTTATGGTATGGATGTGTTCAAAAAAATGGATGACTGAAGAAGAACGTTTTATATTGTGCTTTATTGATTTAGATAATCTAAAATATGTAAATGACACATTTGGACATACGGAAGGTGATAATTATATTCTTTATGTTGTAGAACTTTTACATGAGTTTTCTGCAGGGGCAGTCGTTTGCCGGCTGGGCGGCGATGAGTTTATGCTTCTTGAAAAGAATATGAATGAGCAAAATGCAGAAGAGAGATGTGAAATGCTTCGTACAACATTAAAAAGTTATTATCAAAATAAAACTCCTTATGATTGTTGTATCAGCTATGGCATTGTTGAGATTCCTGCCGGATCTTCCACAAGTGCAGCTGAATGGCTGAATATGGCTGATGAAAAAATGTATAAGTACAAACGTTCCCACAAAGCTGAGCGGAGAATTTAAAGGAGTGGGTAAGGTCTTTAAGAGGGAAAATTAAATTTTAGGAGAAACTTTTATGCTGGATCAGAATGCATTGGTTCCACTTTACGAACAACTGAAAGATGCAATCAAAGACGATATCAAGGCTAAGATATATTGCCCGGGTGAACGTATTCCCAGTGAGGCGGCGCTTGAGGAAAAGTACCGGGTTAGCCGTATCACTGTCAGAAGAGCAGTAAAAGAGCTGTGTGAAGAGGAAATTCTTGTTCGTAAACAGGGAAAAGGAACGTTTGTATTGAATATGGGATTAAAGAACCGGTCAGACCGTCTGTGCGGCTTCCATGATTCCATAGAAAGACAGGGAAGAAAGGCCAGCACAAAAATCCTGGAAAAATCAATCATCCATGTAAATGCTTCTTATGCAGAGGATCTTAAGATCGGGACCGATGACGATGTGGTATATCTTAAGCGCATTATGTATGCAGATGATATTCCTATGATGGTGAATATGTGCTACCTTCCGTTAAAGCGTTTCCCTGGGATCGTTGATCGAATGACAGGGGATTTTTCTGTGTTCCGGATCATGGAGAATGGTTATTGCGTCAATTTGAAGGGGTATCATAAAGTATTAAAGGTACGAAGAGCCACAAAGGAATTTTCCAGGTACTTACAGTGCCATACAGGGGAACCATTGTTTGATCTTTTTAAGCTCACGTATAATACAGAAGAAGTTCCCCAGCATATTGCAATCAGTGTAATAAAGAGCCATAATACATCGTATGCATTATCCAGTGACGAGGATGACCGGATGACCCATGTGGGCATAAGCTGGAAGATATAAAATGAAACGGAACCCCATGTTTTTTCAAAATAAAGCACAGCAGCCTGTGAAGACATAGGAATGTGCCTAAGGAGTATTTATGGTTAAAATCGATTGTCTGGGCGATATGTGCCCTGTGCCTGTTATGAGATTAAAAACTGTCATTGATTCCATAAAAACGGTGAGGAATGTATGTTGGTTACGGATCACAGCTGTACAATTTCAAATATTGAAGCTTTTTGTAAGGCAAATAATTTAAGTTATGCTACGGAAGAAGTCATTAACGGTGTTTGGGAAGTTACTGTTTCTGCTAACAAATAGTCTCTTTTAGTATTGCTTCAATATACTTAATGAGTTTTGACGATTCATGATTGAGAGGAACACTGGCAGCATTTTTTTATGGAATAATATTCATTATCAAATTCCAGGCATGGACATTCAATGATGCGGAGTTGTTTATTGTAGAGTTCCTTCTTAATTGCCATATAAGGAAGAAAAGCAAGCCCGAAGCCATTAATAGCAGATAATTTAATGGATTCCGTAGATTCAAGAGTATAAGGAATATGAAGCTGACTGATGAGGATTCCGTTTTTGCCCAGCATTTTATCCAGTACCTGTCTTGTTTTTTTGGGCTTTTACCAGCATCAGCAGAGGATAATGATAAAGATCCTGGCAGTCTAACTGGGAAGGAACCTTCATTTTTTCTCCGGCAACCAGAAAAACACGGTCGGAAAATACTTTTTTAGCCCTTAAATTTTTATCATTGGGTCTGCCTATGATAATTCCCATATCAGCAAAGCCTTTTGAAACTTTTTCTTCTATGATTTTGCTGGACATCATCTCCATATTAAGTGTAAATTCCGGGTACTTGTTTTTTACATGGTAAAAGGTGCATGGCAGGGCATAAGAATACACACAGGGAGAAGCAAGGATATGTATGGTTTTATTTTGGTTCTGTGCATTGGATATATCAACCAGCATTCTGTCATAGGACGATAATATTTCAAGAGCACGGTTATAAACAAGCATACCAATGTTAGTCGGAATCACGCCCTGATAGCTCCGTTCGAAAAGCCGTGCACTGAATTCCTGCTCCATGACCCGCAGCTGCTGGCTTAGTGCGGACTGGCTGATATTCATCAGTTCCGCAGTTTTTGAGATGCTGCCGGATTCCACTATCTTTATAAACATTTTCAGGTTATGAATGTTCATATTACCCCGCCTTTCTGAAATTTAATTCTAAATCAGTTGATAGAACTGTTAAAAACTTAACAGTTCTTTTTGTTCTTTTATTATAGCAAATATAATTCGGTGTGGCTAGTGTGATAAAATAATGGGTTATAAGTAAATCTTATGACATATCAGATTCTTGATTAACTGAATTTTCATAAGTGTGGTATAATCTGAATTGTGATTTTGTTATAATATTAACAAATACTATTTTAAGAAAGGGGGATTTACGTGTCAGAGGTAAACACAAGCATAAGTGGGGGAAGAGTGCGTAAACCAAGAAAACCCAAAAAGAGCCAGATTCCATATGCAATTTTGCTTACAATCCTGATTATTGCTTTTGGATTTTATTTGGCAGGAGGGAACAGTAAGCTGCCCGTTTATTGGGGATTCGGAATTGCATTCGGGTATATCCTGCAGCGCTCTCGTTTCTGCTTTACGGCAGCATTCCGTGACCCATGTATCACCGGAAGCACATCCGTAACAAGAGCTGTACTGGTGGCAGTTGCAGTTGGAAGCGTTGGTTTCTGGGCAATCAAGTATGCCAGCGTAATGGCTAGTGCAGAATCCAATTTCAGTATGACCGGCGTAGCGCCCATTGGATTGCCCTTGATGGTCGGCGCGGTTCTGTTTGGTATCGGAATGGTCATTGCCGGTGGCTGCGCATCCGGAACCTTGATGCGCGTTGGAGAGGGCTTTACCATGCAAATGCTGTCTTTGGTATTTTTTTATAGCAGGTTCTTTCTGGGGTGCACACGATATGAACTTCTGGAGCAGATTTAATGAAAATGCTCCGAAAATCTTTCTGCCGAATGTGTTTGGCTGGTTTGGTGCAATCGTTGTACAGGGATTGATCATTGTCCTTTTATACATAGCAGCCGTCAAATGGCAGGAAAAGAAAATGGGAAGTGCGGAATAAAATTTAAAATTAAAGGAGATATAAAAATGGCTGAATTTACATTAGATTGTCTGGGAGAGGCTTGTCCGGTCCCGCTTATGAAAACTGAGAAGAAAATGAATGAGTTATCCGTAGGAGACGTTTTAGCCGTATCCATCGATCATAGCTGTGCAATGAAGAATATTCCTGAGTGGGCAAGAAAACAGGGACATAACGTAGAAATTGAAGAAGTGGATGATGGTGAGTGGGAAATTGTCATTGAAAAGACGAAGTAGATAACTTCTGTGAAAGCAGGTGAATAAATTTGAAGCAATTTTTTTATTAAGCTTGGCGATCATCCGATTTACAAAAAAATGTTAAAAGAACCTTTAACATACGTGGCTGGTGCAGTTTTGCTTGCAGTTTTTCAAATTGCCCATTTTGCAGCCCTGGGCAGCGGCTGGGGAGTAACAAGTGCATTTGCCAACTGGGGCACCTGGATCTACAAAGCACTTGGCGGTGACGCAAGCGGCTGGGTATATTATGCTTCTGAAAAAATGCAGAAGGAGCTGAATACTAGCTTTCTGGCAGACGGCGCGTCCATCAGGAATTTAGGCATTGTATTAGGAGCCTTTGCGGCAACGCTATTTGCATCACAGTTTAAGATCAAGAAAATCAAGTCATTACGGCAGGTAGTGGCGGCAATTCTCGGCGGTTTGTTAATGGGCTATGGAGCAAGGCTTGCAAATGGCTGTAATATAGGAGCGTTATTTACAGCAATTTCAGCTTTTTCCTTATCCGGCTGGGTATTCGGTGCATTTTTGCTTGTAGGAGCTTTTCTGGGAAGCAAATTATTGGCCAAATATTTTATGTGATTTGTAATCATGGGGCGATCATATTTGATTGCCCCTAAAAAAAATATCAATATCCAATCATGGGAAAAGAAAAAAACGGCTGTGAAGGCTGAATAAGAGTATTCAGAAAGGAACAGGTTGTAATGACTAAAAAGACAGAATCATATGACGTTGTAATTATAGGAGGCGGAGCAGCCGGCTTAACTGCAGGAATATATTGCGGCAGAGCCAAGCTTAAAACGTTGATTATAGAAAAAAACTCTGGTAGGCGGGCTTGCAACATATACCAATGAAATAGAAAACTATCCCGGTTTTCCAGATGGAGCAACAGGGCTTGGACTGATGGAATTATTCCATAAACAGGCTAAAAAAATTCGGTGTGGAATTTAAATTAACTGATGTGAAATCCGTATCCCTGGAAGGGATATGAAGCAGGTAGAGACCTTCCGTACCATTTACCAGGCAAAGGTTGTGATAATCGGAAGCGGCGGCAAGCCTCGTTTGACCGGAGCAAAAAACGAGGACTTATATCTTTATGACAAAGGAATTTCTTTCTGTGCCACCTGTGATGCAGCGGCAAATACCGGGAAGACCGTTATGGTAATCGGAAGCGGAGATGCAGCCATTGAAGAGGGGATATTTTTAACCAAATTTGCAGACAAGGTTATGGTATCTGTTATGCATGAGAACGGTAAAATGGACTGCAACGAGATTGCAAAAGCACAGGCTCTTGCTAATCCCAAAATGGAATTTATCTGGAATACGGTTGTGGACAGCTTTGAAGGAGAGGAAAGGCTGCACACAGTTGTATTGAAAAATGTGAAAACAGAAGAAAAGATCCCTGTTCCTGTAGACAGCTGTTTCCTGTTTATCGGTTACCTGCCAAATACAGAATTATTCCGTGATATTCTGGATATGAACCGGGGAGGTTATCTGATAACAAATGAACGCATGGAAACAAATATACCCGGTGTATTTGCAGTAGGAGATGTACGGGACAAATACTTAAAGCAGGTTGCGACAGCAGTAGGAGATGGGGCTGTTGCCGGATATGGCGCAGAAAAGTATGTGTCGGAAAGCGAAATATTTGAAAAGCAGATCATGAATGAAGGAAAGCCTTCCCTGGTGTATATCTATAATGCAATCGATCCCCATGCAAGGGAACTTCTGCCGGTTTTCAAAGAGTTTGAACAGGATCATTGCGACATCCGGGTATCCTGTATCGATATTTATAAGTCAGATGGAATTGCAAAACGGCTTCATGTTGAGAAAGCACCCTGTATGGTCTGGATCAAGGAATGCCAGATCATAGAAAAATATTATGATGAAATAACTCCGGAGCGCATAAACAGCATTTGCAAATAGGAAAAGTACAATTGATCCAATTATTGTTTCAACGTCCTGCGGCCAGGCCTGGCCCAGGGCGTATTTTTTTTGTTTTGTAATAATATACAAAAATTAAACTTTTTTTTGTTAAAAAAAGTTGAAATTCATAAAAATCATTTTTTAATTGTTGAAAATTGTCGCAAGTCAGCTTATTATATAATATAACAAGTTGACTTGCGTAATATATACTATTTTATAACATGATAAAAGGAGAAGACTATGAGAAATTCATTTGATGAAGGAGTAGATCGTCATGGAACGGCCTGCATTAAATGGGACTTTCAGGAAACTGATTATGGCATGAGCGGTTTGCTGCCGTTTTCCATTGCCGATGGGGATTATCCAACCTACACACCGATACTTCATGCATTAAAAAAAGCGCATTGACAATGGTGTGATTGGCTATACGGATTTGAATGAAGAATATTATACTGCAGTTTCAGGGTGGTGCCAGCGTCGTCATGACTGGAAGATAAAACACAGTTGGATCGTACCCACTGGCGGAATTGTTCCGGCAATCTGTAATGCATTAGAAGCTCTGACGGAAAAAGATGCGAAAGTCATAATACAGCCACCGATTTACGATCCGTTTTATTCCATCATTCAGGCATCCGGAAGGCAGCTGATAAAGAATGATTTAATTCTGGATGAGAATGGTTATCATATGGATTATGATGGCTTGGAAGCTGCCTGTAAGGCTGGCGGTAAGGTCATAATCTTATGCAGTCCTCATAATCCGGTTTGCAGGGTCTGGAAGAAAGAAGAGCTTAAGCGCCTTGTGGACATCAGCAAAAAGTATGGGGTTATTATCATTAGCGACGAAATTCACTGGGACCTGACTTTAGGTGATAATGTACATACGACCATGGGGAAATTTGAAGAAATCCAAGACAGGCTTATTGTATGTACCAGCTGCAGTAAAACCTTCAACATAGCAGGACTTGAGACTTCAAACCTCATCATTCCCGGTAAGGAATTAAGGGAAAAATATCAGCAATGGTTATATGCGAGATATCTTTTCTGCCCTAATACCTTAGGTCTTGAAGCAACCAGAGCAGCTTATGAAGACGGGGATGAGTGGGTAGATGAAGAACGGGAATACCTGACTCAAAATGCAGAGGCTGTCTGTAAATTCATGAAGGAATATCTTCCAGAGGTAAGGGTTGCAAAACCGGAAGGGACCTATTTGCTGTGGTTTGATATGCGGGCATACCATCTTACCAGTGAGGAGCTGGTAAAACGGATCGCAAAAGCCGGAGCCGGGCTGAACAACGGCCATCATTATGGGGAAAAATACGATGGATTTGTCCGCATGAACATTGCTTGTCCAAGAAAACAGTTAATGGCGGGACTTGAGTGTATGAAACAGGCACTGAATGATATTGGGTGATTTTACAATGAGGAGGTAGCGTTATGTCAGAAGAAAATAAACAGGATGGCTTAAAAAAAAGGTTCTTGGATTCAGTGATTTATTGGGAATTGGGGTCGGACAGATTATTGGATCAGGTATTATGGCATTGACAGGAATTTGCATTGCACTGACGGGAGCAGGTACGCCGCTGGCATTTTTAGTGGCCGCAGTTCTGGTTATATGCCCCAATTTGGTACTCGCTGTATTGGGGAGTGCGGTGCCGGCAACTGGTGGTATGTATACATATGTCAGAGACTACATTGGTAAAAAAACAAGTTTCTTTTATCTTTCATTATTGGTTGCAGGACAGCTGGTACTTTCTATGTTTGCGATTACCTTTGCAACTTATGCCTGCAGCCTGATACCCGGCATGAATCAGACCTTTGTTGCATTCGGGATCCTGACCTTATGCTATGTTATGAATCTGGTGGGAGTTGATATGGCCACAAAGCTGCAGAACATCCTTGTAGCCGTACTGATTGCAGCTTTGGCAATGTTTATCATATTAGGTCTTCCAAAGGTAGATTGGTCTGTATTTCGGGCTGAGAAGGCTTTATGCCAAATGGATTTATTAATTTTTTTAACCGCATCAAGTCTCCTGACCTTTGCGACCGGCGGAGCTGAATTTTTAAGCGAATTAGGCGGAGAAATGAAAAATCCGGGGCGTGATTTACCGCGGGCTATGATCGGAAGCACCATATTTGTGGCTGTTATTTATGCGCTGATCGGAATTGTAGCTGTTGGTGTTTTACCGGTTGATCAGGTGGCAGGCCAAAGCCTGGTGCTTGTAGCAAGTGCAGTTTTGCCAAAGCCATTGTATGTGTTCTTTATCGTCGGCGGAGGTATGTTTGCAGTTGCTTCCACATTAAATGCAACCTTTACCTGGTGTACAAAAGGGTTATTGATTGCGGCAGAAGAAGGCTGGCTTCCAAAGCAGGCAGCATCTCTCACAAAAAGAGGAACACCATGGGTATTGCTTACGGTATTCTATATTGTCGGTGTCGTACCGGTATTAACCGGAATTGATATTGCAACAATCGCAATGCTGGGCAATGGAGTATCCCTTATTTATGTCATGTTCCCGATTTTTACCGGATATCTGATTTATAAGAAAAATCCGGATGCAATGAAAAAAACAACATTTAGAATCAGCAGACCCATCCTTGCCATACTGACAACCGTTGCATTGGCTGGATATGCATTAGCAGCGGTATTAAATTTCAGCGATATTGAAAGTGCATGGAAGATAATGGCAGTATACAGCATAATTGTCATCATCTATGCATTTATAAGGGAAAAGAAAGTTATTCATTATTCTTCCGCCAAGTCAGGAGAATAAAAGTTACTTTTTACATGTCATGTGATATAATAAGATAAACCAATATTGCATGACAGGAGAAATATTATGCTGAAAAAAAGTACAAAGCACAACCACGTTATATGAGCAGGTGGTAGAACAGATAAAAATTATGATAGCTCAGGGTGTATATCAAAAAGGGGATATGCTTCCAAGTGAAAAAGATCTGATACAGATGACTGGAGTCAGCAGGATTACCGTCCGTGAAGCTTTGAAATCTCTGGCAGAGGTTGGAATTATTGAAACAAAAAAAGGAAAAGGCAGCTTTGTCCTAGTGGATGCAAAAACTCTGACTCCTGATGAGACTGCGGTAGAGCAGCAGGCAGATTATCAGAAAAACTTCTTAAATTCCAGCAGGGCAAGGCTGATATTAGAGCCAGAGCTTGCCCGTGTTGCTGCTGTAAGGGCAACGGAAGCAGATATTCAGGAAATCGGGAATACACTTTTTGTAAAACAGTCTGTACCGGCGGCTGAGAACCAGTTTGACAATTTTCATTATGCGATTGCAAAAACTGCCGGCAATGCAGTACTGATAGATTTTATGAAAGAGCTTTTAGAACTTGAAAGTCAGAATGAAAGCCGCAATCGGGCTGTCCTGAGTCTGGTTACCCCTGAGCATCAAAAAAGGATTTCCGCTGAACTGAATAGTCAGCATAAAAAAATATTTAAGGCAATAGAGAACCATGATTCGGAATTTGCTTATTTTTATATGAAGGAGCATATGATGTACCTTTTAAATTCTTATGAGGAATATTTTGAACGGTTCTTCTCAAAACAGGAGTAAAATGTGAAAATTACAAACTATAAAAGTTACCCGTGGCTGCTGGTAGTATGCTATTCATTACTGGGAATATTTTTTCCGGCAGCAGTCACTCAGTTCAGTATGGTGGTCAACAGCCTGTCGGAAGCGCTTGCTGTTGACCGCCAGGTGATTTTGCTGGCTGATACTACCCGGGCCGTGTGCCTTGTCACGGCCATGTTTTTATCCAGTTATGTCTACAAACGTTTTGGACTGAAAAAAACAATGGCTTTGGGACTGATGTTTCAAATACTGCCCCAGTTTCTCATACCTATGGCTGTAAATGGAAAATACATACTATTATTATTTCTTTTTAAAGGAATGCAGGGTTTTAATGCAATGGCTTTTCCGCTTTATATTTCAACCATAACTTTATGGATGGACAAACGCTATACCGCATTGGCAACAGCCTTATTTAACGGCAGCTTTGTAGCCGGAAGCGGAGTTGGGGCATGGATTTCCGGAAGGATCGTACCGGTACTGGGCTGGCAGGCTTCCTTCTATGCTGTCGGCGGAATCTGCCTGTTTTTTGCAATTCCGGCGTGGCTGCTGACAAAAGAAAAAAATTATAGAAGTTCCCCAGAAAAGCCGGCTTAACGTCCCTTCAAAAAAACGTATACGGAAACGTCATCAGGCAGCCTGTTACCTGGCTTTTGATATTGGCCCTAATCGCCAATACATGGGTCTGCCAATCTGTTACCGTAGATATGTCTGTCTATGCAAATATAATCGGATACAGCTATGGTCAAACCGGTAATCTGATGCTGGCAATCAGCTTTGTGACTGTAATTTCATCAATTATGGCCGGCGGGGTTTCTGACTGGTTTGCCATGAGAGCAAAGAACAAAGTAAAAAGCAGAAGCATGATCATGGCGACTGGCTATGGATTAAGTACTATGGCGGCTGTTTTGCTTCCAAATGCATCTGCCATAGGGTTCCTGCCATTGGCACTGGTCTCCTGCGCAATGATGTTTGGAGTATCCTGGGCTGCCGGAGTTTTCTGGGCGCTTCCCATTGAAGTGTATACTGAAGACGATAATATCCCGGGAACAGCATTCTGTTCCGGTGCGGCCAATATTCCGAATCCAATCGCGCCTATGGTCGTGGGCGTATTACTTGGTAGCAATGGACATTGGACTGCCGGTTGGCTGACCTGTGCTTTGGTTTCTGTACTTAGCTTATTATCCAGTCTGGTTCTGGCAAGACATAAAAACAAACAATAAAAAGGAAATAAAGATGCTCCACATGGGCAGTGCATTTTTTGGCATATAAAAAACAAGAATATTAAAGCAAAGAGGTCTGTAAATTGTCTGTGGCAGTTTACGGCCTTTTTGTTTATCAGAGAAACACGACGCAGGCTGTCGTTCCCTTTGCTTATTCTTCATTTTCCGATTGCAAAAATCATGAAATGGAGGACAAGCCCTATGGCGGCGCTGGAGCAAAACAGATAAACGCAAGATTAATATTATTAAAAGGTTATTTTTATATATTTAAATTAAGTATTAATAATTTTAATGTTATAGTTAACATTATTGATTTTAATATTGACATATTTAATTGATGGTCATATACTATAATCAAATAATACATTAGGAAGGTGAAATCAATGAAATACAAAGCCCCGGGTAAATGCCCCGTATGTGGTGAAAAACTTTCCATAACCAAGCTAGGCTGTCCCAAGTGCTCAACAGTTATTGAAGGAGATTTCCAGCCTTGTGAATTCTGCCGTCTTCCAGCAGAAGATCTTGAGTTTGTCAAGGTATTCATAAGATGCCGCGGTAATATCAAGGATGTTGAGAAAGAACTGGGGATTTCTTATCCCACGGTCCGCGGTAAACTGGATTCAGTCATAAGAAGTCTTGGATATGAAGTGTCATCAAAAGAATTGATTAAGGAAAATGAAGACAAAGCAACCGCCAGGAATGAAATTCTTGACCAATTGTCAAAAGGTGAAATCTCATCGAAAGAAGCAACAGAACGGATAAAAAAAATCTATAATAAATAGGAGGGTCAGTCTGTGAGTGAACAACAAAAAATATTAGAAATGATAGAAAAAGGTCAGATTACCGCTGCCGAGGGCATGGAGCTTTTGGAAGCTCTGAATATGACGAAGGAAGCAGAGACAAAGCAGATGGTGGAAACCGTAACTACTGCAAGACGAACTTATAAATTCCTTAAAGTTAAGGTTACGTCGGATAACAATTCTGTTAATGTTAACGTAAATATACCCATACGTCTGCTGACCACGATCAGTGAAATTGCTGATAAGATGACTACTATGGTTCCTGCGGATGCCAGAAGGGAGATGGAAGCGAAAGGTATTGATATTTCCAGCATTGATTTTGCAAAAATAATTGAGGAGATCATAAACGGTACCTTGGATGAACCGAATATCGTAGATGTGGAAGCATGGGATGAAAGCCATAATGCGATGGTGAAGGTGAGAGTATATGTTGATTAGGAGCTGTCGTTTTTTGTGGATCAGGCTCTGGATTGATAACAGAAGGTTCATGAATATTCCCTTTCCAATTCCTTTGTATATTTTTCGGGAATTATTGGACTGTTTTCAGGACTTACTGGCTGCTGCATGTTTTTTTGTACCGAAAGTGCCTGATCCGGGTTTATCCTCCCAAATCACCATCGATTCCGTGAAAGATCTCGTTATCATGGCCATGAAACTTCTGGATTCTTTAGCCGTGGATGCACCCTATGATCTTGTTGATGTTACAACTGACAAAGTCAAAGTAATAATTAAAATCAGGTAACACATGTCTTTTGGAGGTAAAATGTCGAAACTGTTCATAAAATATATATCTATCATATTGACCATATATCTGCTGTCATTTGTATCACACACGGTTTATATTGGCAGTATCCAGGCACTTCTTATCATGGGATTGGTGCTGCTTTTGGTAAACTTTATATTAAAGCCGATTCTGCTGTTGATTACATTACCAGTCAGTCTGCTGACCTTAGGATTATTCAGCTTTATTGTGAATGCCTGGACGATCATGATTGCAGATCATTTTGTAACAGATATAAGCATGGGCGGCTTTCTTAATTCGCTGCTTGCCGCTTTCATCATGGTTATCTTTAATCATCTGTTCCGCGATACCAGTAGGGGGTAAAATTATTAGGTTGTAAATATCAGATGTATTTAACAATATCATAATATCAGATAATTTGGTGAAAAATTAGAAAAGTCCAGAGGCAATCATCATTAATTTGGCAGGAAGCAGGAGAATGTCCGGCAGATGCCGGATCGTGCCGTCTCCCTTATCCAGTGATTATTAAGACTGCGGTCAGAAGCCTATTGACAGATAAAAGACTCTCTGTAAAAAGTTAAGGAAAAAAATGATTGACAGTGCCTAAGTAGTCTGATAATATCAATTATAAATAATAAGTGACGGATGATGGATCGGAGAGAGAGCACATATCTGTGCCGCCGAAGGGGAAGGCAGAAACTCTCAGGCAAAAGGATCGGATTCGGACGTAACTCTGGAGAACATTTATGTACCGACGAAGTCAATCTTTCAGGTAAAAGGACAGAGGCAGACAGGAATATTTGATACGGATATTTCTTTCTGCCTTTTTTTGTGCATATAAACCGATGATGTTCCTATATTATCATATAAATTATCTAAGGAGGATTAAGACATGGAACTAAAAACACCGCTTTATGAGATGCATTTAAAGCATCACGGCAAAATGGTCCCTTTTGCCGGGTATCTGCTTCCCATCCAATATGAAGAGGGGATCATAAAGGAGCATATGGCAGTAAGAACAAGGGCAGGGCTTTTTGATGTTTCCCATATGGGGGAAATAAGCTGCAGGGGAAAAGACGCACTTAAAAATCTGCAGCGGCTGCTGACCAATGATTTTACCGATATGGCAGTCGGACAGGCAAGATACAGCCCCATGTGCAATGAACACGGGGGAACGGTGGATGATCTGATTGTTTATAAAAAAAGAAGAAGAGGAGTACTTTATCGTTGTAAATGCTTCCAATAAAGAAAAGGATTACAGGTGGATGCTGGAACATAAATTAGGAGAAGTGGTGTTTGAAGATATTTCTGATAAAATCACACAAATCGCCCTGCAGGGTCCCAGATCACAGGAAATACTTATGAAACTGACAACAGATATTCCTGAAAAATACTATCATGCAATTTTTGATGGAAAAGTGGCAGGAATCACATGCATGGTATCCAGGACTGGTTATACAGGGGAAGATGGTTTTGAGCTTTATTTAGACAATGCATATGCTGAGACAATGTGGGAGACCCTCATGGAGGCAGGCAGGGAATACGGACTGATCCCATGCGGACTGGGAGCCAGAGACACTTTGAGGCTGGAGGCCGGCATGCCGCTGTACGGACATGAAATGAACGATGAAATCAATCCTGTAGAAACCGGTCTTGGGTTTGCTGTCAAAATGCAGAAGGAGGATTTTATCGGTAAAAGCCATTTGCCGGATAAGGATTCCCTCATAAGAAAACGTGTGGGCTTAAGAGTCACAGGGCGGGGAATCATAAGGGAACAGGAGGATGTACTTGTAAACGGGAAGAAAGCCGGTTTTACAACATCAGGAACCCATTGCCCCTATCTGGGGTACCCGGCAGCCATGGCTATTTTGGATAAGGAATATGGGAAAACAGGGACAAAAGTGACGGTAATCGTACGGGGAAGAGAAGTGGAAGCAGAAGTGGCAGCCCTGCCATTTTATAAAAAATCAAAATAATCCATCAAGGATACACCCTGTGGGTGTACTTACATGCCCGGAAAACGCGGGCAATAACAAGGAAAAGGAGAAGGAAACATGAAGGTATTAGAAAATCTGGTTTACACAAAAACACATGAATGGGTGAGATTTGAAGATGAAACAACAGCTGTGGTCGGACTTACGGATCACGCCCAGCAGTCATTGGGGGAGCTTGTTTTCGTCAATCTTCCGGAAGAAGGTGACGAAACTACAGCCGGTGAACCATTTGCCGATGTGGAATCTGTAAAAGCCGTTTCGGATGTGTATTGCCCGGTGACCGGAGTCGTATCAGAAGTCAATGAAGAACTTCTGGATGCACCGGAAAAAAATCAATGAGGCTCCTTATGATGCCTGGTTTGTAAAGATAACTGATATTACGGATAAAGAAGAATTCTTAAGTCCTGAGGAATACGGAGAGTTTGTAAAAAAAAGAAATGGAATAAAGGAGATCTGCATATGGGTTCATTTGTACCGGCAACCGATCATGACAGAAAAGAAATGCTGTCAGCGATCGGAATTGAGAGCATAGAAGACCTTTTCGGGCAGCTCCCCCAGGAAGTTCTGTTAAAGGATGGATTGAATCTTCCCAGTGGAATGTCTGAAATGGAAGTGTATAAGAGGATGGAAGGCATTGCCGGAAAAAAATAAGGTATTTCCGGTCATATTCAGAGGGGCAGGCGCTTACAGCCACTACATTCCGTCCATTGTGAAAAGCGTATTATCAAAAGAAACCCTGTACACTGCGTATACCCCGTATCAGGCGGAAATCAGCCAGGGAATCTTACAATCCATATATGAATACCAGACGATGATCTGCGAGCTTACAGGAATGGATGCAGCCAATGCTTCCGTGTATGACGGCGCGGCCGCGGCAGCAGAAGCAGTAGCGATGTGCAGGGACAGAAAGAAAAACAGGGCCTTTGTATCCGCAGCAGTTCATCCTCAGGTAATGGAGACCATAAAGACTTATTGTTTTGGAAACGGGATAGAACTGACTGTTATTCCTGAGAAAGACGGTGTAACGGATCTGGATTTTCTGAAAAAGAATCTGGATAGTCAGGCTGCATGTGTCTATATACAGAATCCCAATTATTACGGCAGCCTGGAACCGTCGGCCGAAATTGGAAGTATGGCAAAGGAAGCCGGCGCGCGGTATATCATGGGCGTAAATCCTATTTCCTTAGGGATCATAAAGACGCCGGCAGAATACGGTGCTGATATTGCAGTGGGAGAGGGGCAGCCCCTTGGACTGCCTCTGGCATTTGGCGGACCATATATCGGCTTCATGGCATGTACGAAAGAACTGACCAGAAAGCTGCCGGGAAGGATCGTGGGAGAAACTGTTGATTCCAACGGAAAAACAGGATACGTCCTGACCCTTCAGGCAAGGGAGCAGCATATCCGGAGAGAAAAAAGCGTTAAGCAACATCTGCTCAAACCAGGCCCTTTGTGCATTGGCAGTGTCAGTCTATTTAGCGGCAATGGGAGCAGAAGGACTGAAGCAGGCAGCCATACAATGCATGTCAAAGGCTCATTATATGGCAGACCAGTTGGAAGCAATCGGATATCCGGTTGTAAACCGCGGGGAATTCTTCCACGAATTTGTGACCATTTCAAAGCTTCCGGCAGAAGAGGTGATGAGTGTACTGGAAGAACATGGAATTCTTGGCGGCTATCCTTTAAACGGTGAAAGAGCGGGACAGATTTTATGGTGCTGTACGGAAATGAATGCAAAGGATGACATTGACCGTGTCATTGGCATTCTGAAGGAGGTGTAAGGTTATGCTGATATTTGAAAAGGGACAGGAAGGAAGAAAGATGAGCATCCTGGCGGAATGTGATGTGCCGGTGAGCCTGCCGGAAGAAGGCAGCTTAAGAAAAAAAGAGCCTGCACCTTCCACACGTGTCTGAAAATGATATAAGCAGGCATTATACAGAAGCAGCGAAAAAGGCATATGGTGTCAATGATGGTTTTTATCCTCTGGGTTCCTGTACCATGAAATATAATCCCAAGATCAATGAAGACGTGGCATCCCTTCCCGGATTTAAGCAGATCCATCCGCTGCAGCCGGAGCATACGGTGCAGGGCTGCATGGAGGTACTTAAAACAGCAGAGCAATACTTATGTGAGATTACCGGAATGGACCGCATGACCTTTCAGCCGGCAGCAGGGGCCCACGGTGAATTTACCGGGCTTTTGCTGATAAAGGCATATCATGAAAGCCGCGGTGACAAAAAAAGAACTAAGATCATTGTACCGGATTCCGCCCATGGAACCAATCCTGCAAGTGCGGCAATGGTAGGCTTTTCCGTAATCAGTATCCCGTCTGCTGACGACGGCGGAGTAGATTTGGAGGAATTAAAAAAAAGCTGTCGGGGAAGATACGGCCGGACTGATGCTGACCAATCCCAATACATTAGGTCTTTTTGATAAAAACATACTGGAAATCACAAAAATCGTTCATGATGCCGGTGGCCTGAATTACTATGACGGAGCAAATTTAAACGCCGTCATGGGTATGATAAGACCTGGTGATATGGGGTTTGATGTGGTTCATCTAAATCTCCATAAAACCTTTTCTACTCCCCACGGAGGCGGAGGCCCGGGCAGCGGACCGGTAGGCTGCAAGAATCTCCTGGCTGAATTTTTACCGGGTAACATGGTGGAAGAAGATAAGGGATATCTGTTTCAGCGTCCGGCTCACACCATTGGACAGGTGAAAAGCTTTAATGGTAACTTTTTGATCGTGGTCAGGGCCATGACGTATTTATTTATGCTTGGAAAGGAAGGAATTCCGGAGGCCTCAAAGCATGCCGTTTTAAATGCCAATTACATGATGGCCCAATTAAAGGATGTATATGATATGGCATACCAGGGACCCTGCATGCACGAATTTGTCATGAGCCTGGCAAGGCTTAAAAAAGAAACCGGTGTATCAGCCATGGACATAGCAAAGGGCCTTTTGGACCATGGAATCCATCCGCCGACCATGTATTTCCCATTGATCGTACCGGAAGCTTTAATGGCAGAACCTACGGAAACGGAGTCAAAGGAAACCTTGGATGAAGTGATTTCTGTATTGCGCAGCCTCCATGAAACAGCAATGTCTCATCCGGAAGCTCTGCATCAGGCCCCCATCCATACGCCGGTCACCAGACTTGATGAAGTAAGGGCAGCCAGAAATCCAATGTTAAAGTATGACTTCTTAGATAAGGAAACAGATAAAGATGATACAGGAAATTAAATATATAAATGGAAGCAGCTATGACCCCTATCTGAATCTTGCCATTGAGGAGTATTTATTAGAAACCGCAGGGCGGGATACCTGTATCCTATACCTTTGGCAGAATGAAAATACCGTTGTAATCGGTAAGAACCAGAATCCATGGAAGGAATGCAGGATCCGGGAGTTGGAACAGGATGGGGGTCACCTGGTAAGACGCTTTCAGGTGGAGGCGCCGTATTCCATGACCTGGGCAATTTAAATTTTACGTTCCTTGTAAATAAGAAACATTATGATCTGGATAAACAGCTTGAGGTCATTTTAAGCGGGGTCAAAAAAACTGGGAATCCATGCAGAGAAATCCGGACGGAACGATATTACCGTGTCAGACAGGAAGTTTTCCGGCAATGCCTTTTATACCAGAGGGGAGAAATGCTATCATCATGGAACCCTGCTGGTTGGTGCAGATATGGAGAAGCTTTCCAAATATCTCCAGGTCTCAAAGGATAAGCTGGCCTTAAAAGGAGTGGACTCTGTTAAATCCAGGGTGACTAATCTTTCTGAATATCGGGCTGACTTAACTATCGATATGCTAAAAGAAAAGCTTCTGGAGGCATTTGAGGAAACTTATGGACGTAAGGCGGTTTTCTGCAGGCAGGAGGACTTAGACCGGGAAGCATTGGCGGAGGGAAGAAAGAAATTTTCTTCCTGGGATTGGCTGTACGGGCGAAACATGGATTTCCAGTACGAACTTTCAAAACGGTTTGTATGGGGAAATGTAATCTGGCAGTTTCAGGTGAACAGCGGGATCATAAAGGATATCCAATTATTTTCCGACTCCATGGAACCGGATCTTATGGACCGGATCCCCGGATATATAAAGGGAAGCAAATATGAAAATGAGGATATTTATAATAAGCTGGATCAGGTGCCTGCAGAAACCCAGGCTCAGTCGGCCATGATAAAAGACTTAAAAGAGTTTTTTGCTGCTGCAGAATTATAAAGACCAGGGAGGGATAGGATGGAGGAACGATATGATCTGATTGTTATTGGTGCAGGACCGGAGGGTATGTAGCAGCGATCAAGGCTGCAAAGCTGGGAATGAAGACAGCGGTGGTAGAAAACCGGGAAGTCGGCGGCACCTGCTTGAACCGGGGCTGTGTTCCGGCAAAGGCCATGCTTCATGCAGCCAAATTATATCAGGAGGTTCTCTCCGGAGAACGATTTGGAATCATCTCAAAAGAGGTGAGCTATGATTACGGAAAAGTGTTGTCCTATAAAAATGAAACTTCCGAAAGCCTCAGACTTGGTGTGGAACAGCTCCTTAAGGGAAATAAAGTGGAACGGATCAGCGGGACAGGGTCGCTGACAAAGGAAGGAAGGGTCAGGATCAAGACAAAGGAAGGAGAAGAAATCCTTCAGGCAAAACATATCCTGCTGGCAACGGGATCCAAACCGGCTCTTTTGCCTATTGAAGGAATCCGCCTTCCCGGAATCATGACCAGCGATGAGATGTTTCAGCTTGATCATGTCCCGGAAAGCCTGCTTATTATAGGCGGCGGGGTCATAGGGGTGGAGTTTGCCACCGTATTTTCTTCCTTTGGTTCCAAGGTCACATTGCTGGAGGCGGAAGAAAGACTTTTGCCCGGCCTGGATAAAGAGATTTCCCAAAATGTAAGGCTGCTTTTGAAAAAGAGAGGCGTTGACATTCATACCAAAGCATTTGTCCGGAAGATAGAAAAGGAGGGTCTGGATTTTATCTGTACCTATGAAGAGAAGGTAAAAGACAAAGAAAAGCTTGAAGTCTTAAAGACGCCGTACCTGCTTTCAGCCACCGGGCGCATCCCTAATACGGATGGACTGCTGGAAGAAAAGGCATTACTTAAAATGGACCGGGGCAGGATTGTGGTGAAGGAAAACTTTGAGACAAGTATGCCTGGCGTGTTTGCGATCGGAGATGTTATCGGAGGTATTCAGCTTGCCCATGCCGCAAGCTCCCAGGGCATCTGCGCGGTGGAAGGAATGAATGGGAAAGAACCGTCCATTGACCTGTCGGTGGTTCCATCATGTGTTTATACGGATCCTGAAATTGCATGTGTCGGAATAACGGAAGCGGAAGCAAAAGAAAAAGGAATCGAGACAGTTACCGGGAAATTCTTAACCCATGGCAACAGTAAATCATTTATTACTAAGGAAGAAAGAGGCTTCGTTAAAGTTGTAACAGATAAGGAAACAGGCGTACTGCTGGGAGCGCAGATGATGTGCGCCAGAGCTACGGACATGATCGGTGAGATGGGAACTGCCATTTCCAATAAACTTACTGCAGAGCAGCTTTTAAAAGCTATGCGGGCTCATCCTACCTATAATGAATCGGTTGCGGAAGCGCTTGAGGACTGTATTGGCGGGGCCATTCATGTACTGCCACGCAGGTAATTGATTATAAAAATTCAGATATGAAAAACATGATATATCGGTTCTTATTGCTGAAGAAACCGATATTACAAAGAGTTTTGTGAGGCGCACACCTGATCTGTCGGGTGTGCTTGCCTATATTATAATCTAAGAAAATAAGATGAAAAGGGTAGTCCGGAAATGATTTTGGAGTATCCTGTTATTTATTCTGCCCATACAGATTCCGCTCGCTATGGAAAAAGTATTCTTTACAATCCTCCATCAAGAGCACTTTCAAGGATCAGCTGAATCTCTTGCATGGTTGACAGAGAAGATTCAGGGCCTTGGAATTGTCTGGTAAATAGATTCGATTATCAGAAGTTTAGAGTTAAAATGATTCACATAGAGCCAAAGACCCAAATTTCCGATTATGCTCATTGAGATAAGATTGTGGATTTGAAGATTTCTACCGGGACTTCTTGCAAAGGCATGGAAAATACAAATAAAGCCGGAAGTAACGGAAAGCAAAAACTAAAAAAATTGTGATTTTTACACAAAATAATTCTGATAATTGTTATATAATTATCATTGAATAATTAAAAGAAAATAAATATAATATTAGGGTATCTATTGTTCTTTGAAAAAATCATATCTATATAGCTGTTTAAAACGTAGCTGGGAACACGCGGCATACTGCTGGTATCATATATACCTATTAGCATATGAGGGTGTTTCGTGGCCACCCAAACCGCCGGCAGTACACCAGTCATATAGTCTATGAAACAAAGCTTGTTATGTATTTAATACTAGGAGGTAATGATGAAAGGAACCCTGCTTGTAAAGAATGTAAAACATCTTGTGACATGTGACGCTGATGACAGACTGTTGGAGGGAGTGAATGTGCTGATCAAGAACGGTGTAATAGCCGAAGTCTGCAGCAATGCACAAACAGCTGATGATGTGATTGACGCATCTGATATGGTGATGTATCCGGGACTTATTAATACTCACCATCATTTATATCAAACCTTCAGCCGTAATTTGCCTCAAGTTCAGAGGATGGAATTATTCCCATGGTTAAAAACTTTATATGAAATCTGGAAGCACGTAGACGAAAACGTGGTTTATTATAGTTCCCTTACCGGACTTGGGGAGCTGTTAAAAACAGGGTGTACCACCTGTTTAGACCATCATTACGTGTTCCCAAGGCATGCCGGGACAGGGCTTTTGGATGCCCAGTTTTCCGCAGCAGAAGCGCTTGGCATCCGTTTTCACGCCACAAGAGGCAGCATGGATTTGAGTGTGAAGGATGGCGGTTTGCCGCCTGATTCCGTTGTCCAGACAGTGGATGAGATTTTAAAAGATTCCGAAGCTGCTGTCAAAAAGTTCCATGACGGCAGCCCATATTCCATGCGCCAGGTGGCATTGGCTCCATGTTCTCCCTTCAGTGTGACCGGGGAACTTTTGAAGGAATCTGCAAAGCTGGCCAGAAAGCTGGGGGTAAGACTTCATACTCATCTGGCAGAGACAAAGGATGAGGAGCAATTTACCCTTTCTCACTTTGGTATGCGGCCTTTAGCATATATGGAAAGCCTGGGCTGGGTAGGCCCGGATGTATGGTATGCCCACGGGATTCATTTTAACGAGGATGAACTGAAACTTTTGGCCAGGACTCAGACAGGTGTAGCTCATTGTCCCATCTCCAACATGAAGCTGTCTTCAGGCATCGCTTCCATCCCGGAAATGCTTAATCTGAATGTTCCTGTAGGTTTGGCTGTGGACGGATCAGCCAGCAACGACGGCTCCAATCTTCTGGAAGAAATGAGAGTGGGTTATCTTCTCCACAGGTTAAATGACAGCCGGAAGGCGCCTGCCGGATATGACATGCTGAAAATCGCAACCAAGGGCAGTGCGAAGGTGCTGGGCCGGGAAGACTTAGGAGAAATTTCTGCAGGTATGGCAGCGGATTTCTTTCTTGTTAATTTAAACCGTATTGATATGATAGGTGCTCAGTTTGACCCAATGTCGGTTTTGTGTACGGTGGGACTGAAGGGCAGCGTGACTATACGGTTGTAAACGGTAATATTGTTGTAAAAGAAGGACGGCTGGTGAGAATGGACGAAGAGAATTTGGTTCGGAAAGCGAATGAGACCGTGGCTGACTATTTAAATAATTAAAACATTTCCTGCATTACTGAACAGAATGGCGGGAAATGCTGCCCCTCTGTCAGACCGGAAAGATAGAGGGGTAAAAAAATGAATAATTAAAAAAAGTAACTAAAAAAATATGTGGAAGTTACAAGTTTAAATGAGATTCCCCGTTTTTTGAAGCTTTGCCGCTGGCGATTCAGCATGTGGTGGCAACGGTTTTCGGAGCGCAGCTGATAGGCGTGGTTCGGATATCTCCAGATATGGTATGTAGTATAGCTTTTCATTGTTCGTACTAAATCAGGTAATGCGATATTTACAAATAAATATGAGATGATATTGTAATAAATATTTATACCCGGTAAAGCCGGGCAAGGTTTGTCTATTATGGGAATACCATTTGCTTATTGTTATTATTCTCTACATATTTATAATGCTTATAAATTCAGCTTTCTTTCTGGAAGTATGTGGTAAACAATGGGATATAATAGAACCATTGCTATTAAAAGAAAGAAATAATTATATTGAGAGTATAACAATTTCTACTAAAAAAAACATCCAAATCCGTTGTATAACTTTGCTGATAGATTTTATAAAATACCATCCTATCTTCGACGTGCTTATATTGAAAAGAAGTTAGGGGCATCTTTTAAAATTAAATTAATATTACTATTACTGCCAGTAACATTTTCTTGAAGATATGACTGAAAGAGTTTATTGTCTATACAGAGTTTTTACCATTAAGCAGGCAACTTAAACTGGAAAATCAATGTAGTTTGAAAGCTCAGATAGTAAATACTATTCCCAAATATATGATGTATAAAATTTAAAACGGATATTGATAGAAGCGATATTGTTGAAATGTGGAGTATCTTCAATGAGTTGGTGTCCAGGCTGTGCTGTGATGTATGTACATGCAAACGATATAGTATATATGAATCAACAGAGTCATGTTCCGTAGATGAATTTAATGCAGACAGTGAAGCAACTGTCTTTATAGGCATTGAAGTACACCAAAATAATGATATACCGGAGGAAATGCTAATAAAAAGGTTAGTCTCTAATAAATATGCAAAATTTACTCATACTGGAACCGCTGGATCTACACTTAAAACATACCAGTATATATGGGGGGGGATGGTTTCCGAATAGCCGATATGAAATCGCCGTCCATGATGATTTTGAATGTTATACAGAAAAAAATTTTAGGGCCTGATAATCCTGATTCTGAAATTGATATTTATTTTCCTATAAAGTAAGTTAATAAAATTGTTTAATCAGCCTTATAAAAGGCTTTAGCAGAAAGGGAAAAAAAGAAATAAAGCTCATTTGATGTGAGAAATAAAAGATTTAAGAAAATGCCTGCAAAAATGGGAAAACTGATGCGTAATTAATCTTAACATCCTGCTTATTTTGTGGTATTCTTGATATGTGAGGTTTACAAAATATTATATTTGGAGGCGTTTTAATGAAAAGGAGAAAATGTATTTCGATTGGCTTATTTATTGCTGTGTTCTTAAGTGGTGCTAAGCCTGTTTACACCATGGCTTATGAAAATGCCAGTGTAATTCAAGAGTCGCAGAACGAGTTATCCGTTAATGTTTCAAAAGTGCATGAAAAATATGGCAATGTATATATTAATATTAAAAACCCTGATTTCCTAAAGTTATTCCAATATGGCGACATCGTGAATGTGGCAATTGGCGGGCAGTTATTAGAGGTTCCGGTATGTTCTTCATATAGTGATGTGGACAGTAAGAAGGTCGTTATCGTTGCATCGTCAGCTGCGGAAAAATCCAATGAGGACATCATATTGGCAATAAATCTCGGAAGCTTTGCCGATACATACGGGACGGCTGTTAATGATCAGGTAACCATTGCCCTTTCAAAAAAGGGAGGATACCTGGATGAATACGAAGTACGCCAACTGAAACGTACTAACAACAGAGATGATTATAGCAGTGATGAGGTGTTTGCCAATTTCCGTGAAGCAGCCTTTGGCAGCATCGCTCCGGGCAGGCTGTACAGGTCTTCCAACCCCATAAATCCGGAAATCGGAAGAAACCAATACGCTATGCGGCTTACAAAGGATGCGGGAGTGAATGTTATATTTAATCTTTCCGAAACAGCCGAGGAGGTTGGGGCTCACTTGAGAGCCGATGCCAACGGCGAGCTTGCGTATTATAAGGGACTGAATGATATCGGTAATGTGTACGCACTGGGTATGGGACTTGATTTACAATCGGAAGATTTCAAGCAGAAGCTTGCTGTTGTTTTACGGGAAATGGGCGAAAAGAAAGGTCCGTACCTCATCCATTGCGTAGAGGGAAAAGACAGGACCGGTTTTGTTGTTGCATTGCTTGAGTCCCTGATGGGTGCGAAATATTGGGAGATTAAGACTGACTATATGGACAGCTTTGTTAATTTCTACCATGTGCCTGTGGCACCCGGTCAATATGACCGGATTGGGAACAACAACATCCTGGAGAGTATGAGACAGATGGCTGGTATTTCCAAAGGAAGCAGTCTTAAAGGGGTAGATTTGTCCAAAGCAGCAGAGAGTTATATCAAGTCAATCGGTTTAACTGATGATGAAATAGAAAAACTTAGAGTCAATCTTTCTAACTGAGGCAGTACACTTTTCACCGCTTGAGACTCTTTCCATTGGCAAGTTAGGGAAGATCAATTGGAACACGTTATATTTGCAAGTTTCATACATAAAGGAGCAATTAAAATGAATGATTTTATGGATTTATGCCTTCGCAGGCAAAGCTGCAGAAATTTTAAAGATCAATCGGTAGAACATGAAAAGCTGGTCAAATGTATTGAGGCGGCCCGCCTGGCACCTTCCGGCTGCAATGGCCAGCCCTGGAGTTTTGTGGTAGTCGAAAATTCAGAACTTGTAGAAAAGGTAGCGGAAGCTGCACAGCAGCTGGGATCAAATGGGTTTGCTTCTAAAGCGCAGGCATTTTTTGTTGTGGTTGAAGAACACGCAAATTTAATGCCCCATGTCAGGAGCCTTGTAGACAGTCAGTATTTCGCTCCCGGCGATATTGGAGCGGCAATTGCCTATCTTTGCCTGGAAGCTGAAACACAGGGAATCGGTACTTGCATTTTTGGAATGTATGATAGAGAGAAAATTGCTTCACTGCTGAACATTCCAAAGGAAAAGCATATATGCGGATTAATTGCAGCCGGATATCCGGCAGATCAGACGGTACGAAAGAAATCCCGCAAACCATTGGAGGAAATTGTCCGGTTCGTTTAAATTCCTTTTATGCTTCTAATACAAAGCTTACGATTCTGCCGTACATATCCTTTACACCAATACAACTTCATATTCAATGATCCTAAAAGTCAGTATTTTGCCTATGGCACTGTACTGACTTTTTTTGTAATTGTTTGTCAAAATTCACATAGGTGCTGTGGGAAACAGGGGAGATTTTTTAAAGTCTTCCGATTTTCTTAACAGCTTCTTTATGCGTATTTCTTTTATAATTAATACAAAAGAATAAACTATTAATAAAAAAAGGAGGAAAATAGGTTGGAAAAATACACCTTTACAGTCAATTCTCAAAGAAAAATGACCATTTCTTACATATCAAAACTATTGAATATAAAATATGTAAAGAAAACCCAATGCTAGATATAATTGTTAACCACAATAACGTAACTACACAAACAACTAGGAGATGATTGTGATTAATTATATAACAAATATAATAAGTAATTTAACACTGTCGGAAATAATAATGATAATTTTGGCACTTGCTCTTGCATATATGGCTATAGAAAAAAAGATATGAGCCCCTGCTTCTTCTTCCATTGGCATTTGGAATGATTATTGCCAATATATCAATTGCGGGTCTGTCCTCTTATGATGAAGGCGGATTGATTTATTATTTGTATAAGGGCATTGAGCTTGGAATTTATCCTCCCATGATTTTTATCTGTATTGGTGCAATGACAGATTTCAGTCCATTAATATCATCGCCTAAAACAGCGTTAATTGGTCTTGGAGGCCAGGTTGGTATATTTGCGGCGATGTTTGGAGCATTAGGCATAGGATCTGTAATTTCTCATTTTATCCCCGGCTTTGAAACTTTACCATACAGGAAGCGGCAGCTATCGGAATAATAGGAAGTTCAGACGGTCCGACTTCCATTTATATCACAAAGCAGCTGGCAAGCCATCTGCTTCCGACGATTACTATTGCAGCGTATTCCTATATGGCTTTGGTTCCTCTTATTCAGCCGCCTATCATGAGAGCACTTATCACCCGAGAAGAAAGAGTGATAATTATGCCTATGCCTAAAAAGGTGTCCAGGAGAAAGAAAATTCTTTTTCCTATTGTAACTACTTTGCTGGTTTTAATCTTCGTACCTTCTGCTGCAACGTTAATAGCAATGCTGATGCTTGGTAATCTTATCAGAGAGAGCGGCGTGGCAGAAAGGTTAGTCAAAATGCTGCAGGGGGATTTGCTGAATCTGCTTACCCTGTTAATTGGCTTATCCATTGGAGGTAGTGCAACGGCTGAGAGGGTATTAAATATTAAAACACTTTTTATTATTATCTTAGGCCTTTTTGCATTTATAATGGGAACAGCCGGAGGAGTACTGGTAGCAAAAGTTTTATGCAAATTAACAGGAGGAAAGGTAAATCCCCTCATTGGAAATGCAGGAGTATCTGCGATGCCAATGGCTGCCAGAATATCACAAAAGCTAGGTCATAAATACAATCCTTCAAACCATCTTTTAATGCATGCAATGGGACCGATTGTTGCAAGCACCATAGGTTCAGCAATAATAGCAGGTATTTTTATTTCCATGTTCGGATAATACAATATTTATAGCTGGCACAGTTAAACAATGATATAATGTATAATAATAAGTGTATGAAGATGAAAGATGATTCCGGGCATCTAGTCAATAATATATGAAAAGGTGTAGGGTGAGTTGATTTGAATAAGAAAAAGGCTAAAAATATTATTTTCTCTTTCTGTATTCTTTGCAGTACATTACTTATCTGCGAAGTTCTTTACCGTAATAATTTTGGATACCAGAATATAAACATTGTAATGGCTATGGCAATATTTATTATTACAGCTGTTACAGAAGAGTATATATATGGATTGTTATCAGCAGTTATAGGAGTATTTACTTATGATTTTTTTAATAACTTCACCAAGATTTGGTTTTAGTTTTACTGTGAATTTTCCATTAACTCTTATTATCCTTCTGCTTGTAGTTTTCACCAGCAGCATTATTACTACCAGCATTAAGGCACAGGCTGAACATGCCAGGCAGAAGTGCCAGCATGCTGAATTGCTATACAGTATTAACCGGAAGCTTCTTTCTACCAGGGATCTGCATACAATTGTAAGATATTCAATGGATTACTTAAAGGATGAACTTATTCATTCTGTAGCTTTTTTTGAAGATATCAAACCAGAGGGAAAGTTGAATCCTTATTTCACATATGTAAAAGATGATGTTGGTATTGAGTATTTTACGAAAGAGGAAATATTTCATTTAGTAAGGCTTGCTGCGGATAAGCAGGAAGCTTTGGATGATAAAGACTATGGCTACTTTTTGCCCATAATGACTCAGAGCATAACATATGGAGTATTTGCTTTTTCTTTTAATGAAAAGGATTTGGACAAAAAGCAAAAGATGTTTTTGGAATTAATAGCGGAGCAAACGGCTCAGGCACTTAGGATGTACCGTCTTATGGCGGAACAGCAGGAAACTAAGGTGATGATGGAAACGGAAAAAGTAAAGAACAGCTTTTTAAGAAGTATATCTCACGATTTGAGAACTCCGCTTACTGGTATTATAGGTGCAAGTTCTACTTTACTGGAAGAAGGGAATAAGATTCCTTATGAGGTACAGGCCAGACTGACAGAGGGGATACAAAATGATGCCCAATGGCTTTTGAATATGATTGAAAACATTTTGTCCATTACAAAGGTTCAGAACAATGGCATGGTGATTGATAAATCAGAAGAAATCGTTGAAGAGGTCATAGAAGAGGCTGTCTCAACTTTTCGCAAGCGCTTTCCTAATACCAAAATCACCATAAATCAGCCTGAATATGTGATTTTAATTCCCATAGATATTATGTTGATTTCTCAGGTCATTATTAATATTTTGGAAAATACTCAAAGACATGCCGGAGGCCAAAGGTCGGATGTGGTAATAGAAGTAAAAGAAGAGGATGATTTTGTAAGTTTTTTAATAACAGATACCGGTCCGGGAATAGATCCAAAGATTCTTCCCAAGCTATTTGATTTTACGGTTACGCAGGAAAACCCATATAAAGATTCGACAAGAAATCTGGGGATAGGGCTTTCCATTTGTAAAACCATAATCAGAGCTCATGGAGGAGAGATATATGCAGCTAATCGTCCAGAAGGCGGGGCACAATTCATGTTTACAATACCGCTTGGCAGTGAGAAATAATTTTTAAAGATTGTTTGCGCCTGCGGTCCAGGGGATACAGTTTACCAGAAAGGTTTTGCTATGGAAAATAAACACGTTATTATGATAGTAGAGGATGAGGACGCAATCATCGAATTCATTTCTGTAAAATTAGAATTGCAAGGCTATAGGATACTGAAAGCCGTCAATGGAAAAGAAGCCATTTCCTTTGCCTCTTCTCATTGCCCGGATTTAATTTTACTGGATTTAGGGCTGCCGGATATGGATGGCATGGAAGTACTGAAGTCTATTAGGAGCTGGAGCATGGTTCCTGTTATTATTATTTCGGCCAGGCATGAAGACAAGTTCATTGTAACGGCTCTTGACAGTGGTGCAGATGACTATATTACAAAACCTTTTAACAATGCAATTCTGGTAGCAAGAATCAGAACTGCCTTGCGGAGAGGACATATATCGAAAATAAAGAACAGCAAAGTGAATCATCCTTTTCGTTTTGGGGATTTATATATTGATTATGATAAGCGGATCGTAACGGTGGCCGGAGAAACCGTACATTTAACCCCTATTGAATACCGGATTATCGTCCTGCTCTCTATTAATGCAGGTACTGTATTGACCCATGAATTTTTATGCCGTGAACTTTGGGGGCCTTATGTAAACAAAAGCAAAGCCTTCGGGTTAATGTTGCAAACCTGCGGAGGAAAATAGAAAAAGATACGTCAAATCCTCAATACATTATAACAGAGATGGGAGTGGGATACAGGCTGTTAGAAGATATTGACAGGCTGCAATAATCATAATAAAAAAATATTTGCCGTCCATCTCCTGATTTTCTCTGTATAGTTTCTGTGGAAATACAAAAACTATTGACAGATAGGAGGTATCATTATGGCAAAAGCAGGTATGAGAAGACCGAGTCCTTATGATTCAAACAATCATGGAACGGAGAATCATGAGAAAATGCATCGTCCAAAGAATGAGCAGGCCAAGGTGCCGGAAATCCAGGGCGCTGCGAAAAATGGGCATGAGAAAGCTGGTACAGTCAATGCTCCAAACTGGGCTAGAGATGATTACAAAATGGGAAATAAACATGACGGTGTTTAATAAAGAGGTGCCGCTTCATAGCTAAGGCTTAGCTATGAAGCGGCACAATATTTTTATACTTTGTTCCATTCCTGTCCATGCCTGCCGTATAAAGATCCGGATCTGCAGGACTTTTAAATTTCACATTCATTCTTTATTTATGTGGTACCTTATTTAACGGCAGTTTTGCTTTCTGCAAAAGCACAGCGCCAAATGCATGATAGCAAAAAAATACAATCAGATAAGCAACCGCAGCAATTCCATGGGCAAACCAGGCGGCAGCAATCATAAATACACAGCCAGCAAGGGAAATGCAGGGCATAAGTATCCGGTTGAAAAAATTAAGCCCTTTCCCTTTTGCTATGAACATAATAAAAATAGGGATGTACAGGGCATAAATTGTGATAATGGGCAATTCCGAAGAATCAAAGCTGAAGAACCCGAACCAACTGGCGGTCAGGTTTGCCCCGTAAAAATAAAATAACCAGATACCGCAAAGAAACAAGCCCATAATTGCGGAATTAACAGGCATATTAGTTGCCGGGTCAACCTGGCTGAAAACCCGGGGCTTTGGGCCAAGGCCTCTTGCAGCAATGGAATAGATCCACGTGTGCAGCCAAGCATCAGCCCGTTTAAAGTTCCAAGGCATGAAATGATGACGAACACAAACAAAAGGGAACCGCCTGCAGAGGTGAAAACCGTCTGGAATGCCAGCTTGGCGCCGGTTTCGCCGCCAGCCATCATCACTTCATTTTTAATCGTTCCGGCCAAACCAATGTAATACAGGATATAAACGGACATGGTAATAAATGTACCTGCTATCAAAGCCAGGGGAAGATTTCTCTTTGCATTGTTTAATTCTGCGTTAATGCAGGTTGCAATGATCCAGCCTTCGTAGGCAAAACTGGCGGCCACAACAGCTGTAAACAAACCGTTGGAAGTGCTTTGGGACACGTAATGGGTGAAATTATACATGGTCATACCATTTCGAAGTCCTGTAAACGTTCCGACAACTGCCATTAAAAAAAAGTGGGATCAGTTTAATGACCGTGGTGCTCACCTGAAATTTCCCTGCCAGAACAGGAGACAAAGCATTCATTGTAAAGCTTGAAATAAGGTAAAGGCAGGCGATGGTCATACATTCTCCGCCTGTAATGGAAAAGCCAAAGATTACACAGGTGTACCGGGCGGAGACCCATGCAAGCACCGAGGTGATTGTGGGATAATAAATTGCAGCCATAAACCAGCCGACATAATAGGCATATTTTTTTCCCATTGTTGCTTCCGCGTAATCCACCACACCATTGATATATTGATATTTGGTAGCCATGACAGAAAAGGTGTAAGCACAGGAAATCATAATGATGCCGCCGATCACCCATGCCAGGATGCCGTCTTTTAAATTGCCCCCGGTTGCCGTAAGGATCTTTTCCGCCTTAAAAAAACACACCGCTTCCGATGACGATACCTACAACCATTGCAATGGCTGTAAAAAGACCATATTTCTTTTCTAATTTCGGTTCCATAATTTAACCAGTCCTATTCTTCCATAAGATTCCTTTTTTATTATTCTTTCATCACGAATGAAAATAAGTGCCATATAGCAGGATTTTATATTATTATGGCCATATTTATTAATGAAGAAACTTTTTTTCATTTTATCATAAGATTAGACATAATTCAGCAAGATTTTTTTGTTTTGGAAATAATCCTGGAAATTATAACAATTTCCTAACAGCAGCAATTCGGTGATCCATGGAATGTTTTAAGACGTAAAAGACCGGCGGCCGGGATTGACAGCATTACAGGAGATAATGTATGATAAGTATCAAACATGAGGGCCGGTAAGTCATGGATCCCAACCCCTCAAGGTTGAACCTGCAAAGCCTTTTCGCGCCGGGCGCTGAAAAGGATGAAAGGAGATAGGCGGCATGGCAAAAATAAAGGAGTATACTCTGGAAAATATCAAGGAAATCTGCGAATTCGGCAAGGCGATCTCTTCGCCTGTCCGGCTGGAGATCATAAAGCTGTTATACCAGGATAATTTTTCTATAAGCCAGATTGCGGAAGCTCTTGATCTTCCCCAGTCCAGCGCCGCTTTCCATTTAAAGCTGCTTGAGGCAGCGGATTTAATCCGCATGGAAGAACAGCCGGGAAGCCATGGAACCATGAAGGTCTGCAGCCGGAAACAGGATTATGCCAATCTCTGTTTTCTGCCGAGAAGCAGCCAGATTAATGAGGTATTAAGCGTTGAAATGCCTGTGGGAGCATTTGTGGACTGCAGCATTTTTCCTACCTGCGGCTTATATACGCCTTTTGGTGTGGTAGGAATGGAGGACAAGGTATACAGCTTTTATCTGCCGGAGCGGCTGGATGCCGGTCTCTTATGGACCTCAAAAGGGCACGTGGAATACCGTTTTCCCGATCAGCTTCCCTCAGGGAAACAGCCGGTGCGGGTATCCTTCTGTATGGAGATATGTTCGGAAGCGCCTGGGTACGCGGAGGACTGGAAGTCCGACATCACCATGTGGGTAAATGGCATAGAGTGCGCTACCTGGTGCAGTCCAGGGGATTTCGGGTCCAGAAGGGGGAGATTAACGCCTTCCCTATGGCCCAATGGATCTACCCAGTACGGCCTTTTGGTAAAATGGGAGATCAGGGAAGACGGAAGCTATATAAACGGGGAGCGGGCTTCCATGGTCACGGTCAATGATATCGGGCTATCGGAGAACTCCTTTATCAGCATGGCCATTGGGAATAAAAAGAATGCAAAATATGAGGGTGGCTTTAATCTTTTTGGAAAGACCTTTGGGGATTATGCCCAGGATATTATTATGGAAATCGAATATTGATGATATATGACGATAGGTAAAACAACTGTCTGGAGAATATGCATATTTTCCGGATGGTTGTTTTTCGTTGCCATGTGCAAGAAAGGGGGAGGGCTTGTATTATAACAGGAATTCTATTTTTTTGAATGTAAGAAACAAATAATAAAACAGTAATATTGTTGTAAATAGAAAAAAATATACAAATTATTATATCGTTTATGAGATAATATATTGACTTACACAACTGGAAGGTGTATTGTTGATGTATTGAAACAGTTTTACTGTTGCTAGATGAATTTTTATCAGGCGAAATGCGACAGGCTGTTTTATAGTTTGCACGGTAAATCAAACAAAACAAGGAGGTAATTATGAGAAAGGGCAAGAAATGGATGGCAGCATTAGGTGCAGCAGCACTGGTTATGGCAGCAATGTCAGGATGCGGAAGCAGCGCATCAACGCAGACAACTTCGGGTGCCCAGGCAACGAAAGGGGAACAGGAGAGCAAGGAGACTTCAGGAGGGGAAATATTGGCAGGTACGGCAGAAGAAACAAAAAATGTCAATGATGACGGAACGGTCAACAATCCGGAGCAGGTGGCGGTAGACGCCAACAAGCTGGTCATGTGGTCCCTGTTCAGCGGCGGCGACGGCGGTTTCATGAATAAGATGATTGAGGAGTATAACGGCACGAATCCGACTAAGCAGGTTCAGTCCATTATGCTGGTATGGGCGGATTATTATACAAAGCTTCAGACAGCGGTTGCTGCCGGAAAAGGGCCGGATATCGGTATTTCCCATGCGTCCTCTCTGCCGCAGCTGGTGGAAGACGGTGTGGTACAGCCCATCACTTCTTATCTTGACGAGCTGGGGATCGATTTAAGCCAGCATTATTCACAGGCCTCTGTTGATGCCGTGACTTTTGACGGAGAGATCTATGCAGTGCCTCTGGATACTCATGCGGAGATCATGTATTTCAACAAAGAGATTTTGGAAAAGGCCGGTGTGGCCTTAAATGCGTCGGGAGCCGTTGATATTAAGAGCGTGGATGATTTCTATGCAGTCTGCGATAAGATCAAGTCTGTGATCCCGGAAGACGGAACTACCATCTCCATTACCAATAATGGAGATGATCCATACCGTTTGTGGTGGGCAGCCTATTTCCAGATGGGAGGAACTCCTATTGTCAGCGATGACGGCAAAAAGGTCACTCTTGATAAGGAAAAGGCAGTAAAAGCAGCGGAGTTTGTAAAGGGACTGTATGATAAGGGATACGTTGCAGAAGGCATTGATGACCACCAGAAATTTTCCAGAGCGGAAAAGCAGGAATCTGCATCAGCGGAACCTGGGCAGTGGGCGCTTTCGAGCAGACGGATAACTTGAGCTTTGTACCCATGGCATTCCCTAAGCTTTTTGATACCGATAACTGCTGGGCTGATTCCCATACCTTCATTCTTCCTACAAAGAACTCCAGGAATGAGGCCGACAGCAAGGCAGCGGTGGAATTCATGGCAGGGGCTTCCATGAATGGCGGCGTGACCTGGGCCAGCTCCGGACAGATTCCGGCATGCAAGGAGGTTCTTGCAAGCGACGCCTATAAGGCCCTTCCATACAGAAGCAGCTACATGTCTGAGGTAGAAAAAGCAGTTCTTCCGGCAAAGGTATCTACCTTTAACGGAATGAAGAAAGGGATGATCGACAGCCTGGATACTATCTGGACTGGAAAGGGAGATGCTGCCTCCGGTATTGATGCCCTTTATGATGAGCTTGAGTCAAACCTTCCGTAACTTTTAATGAAACTGAGGGGGGAATATTTCTCCCCTCTTTATAAAAAGGATTGCATGGTCAGGGAGGACAGGAATTTGAGCAGAAGCAGAAAAAAAAGAGATATGGCTACGGGCCTGGGATTGTGCCTTCCCTTTTTGGTCTTATATACGGTTTTTACCATATGGCCGGTTATTCAGGGGCTGTATGTGAGTCTGCATAAGTGGTCCTTAATGGGTAAGGTAAAATTTGTAGGGCTGGATAATTATATTAAATTTTTATCGGATCAGAAGTTTGTTGACGCACTGAAACATACGATCATCTTTGTCATCCTTTCCGTACCTTTTCTGGTGATCATGGCTTTGATACTTGCGCTGTTTGCCAACCGGCCGGTGAAGATCAGACGGGGGTTAAGGATCGCATATTATCTTCCCAGCATCATATCCGTTTCTGTCGCGTCCTTTATTGCAAAATATATGTTTGCGCCCTATATGGGCTTTGTAAACGGAATTTTACATCTGACCGGGATTTTAAGACCCGGATCGGAAATCCAGTGGCTTATTGACACAAATCATGCATGGGCGGTAATTACCATGATGACCGTATGGTGGACCGTAGGATTTTCCATGCTTTTATATTTATCGGCTCTGCAGGACATTTCCCTGGAGATTTATGAGGCGGCAGAGATTGACGGAGCGGCGAAATGGCAGCAGCTGCTTTCCATTGTCCTGCCCCTGTTAAAGCCAGCCACCTACTTGATCGTCATGCTGCAGATCATCGCCAGCTTTAAAGTGTTCGGCCAGATTTACCTGATTACGGCGGGAGGGCCTGCAGGAAGCACAAAGCCTTTGATCCAGTATATTTACGAGACGGGATTTACGAAAAACAATATGGCTATGCCGCAGCCATGTCCTATGTGCTGTTTGCCATTCTGGTAGTATGTACATTCATCCAGAAGGCGGTTCAGAGGAAGGGGGAAAAGGAAGATGAAGCGTAAGAAAGTAAAGGCAGGGAGCGTCGCTTTGACTGTTTTTTCCGCATTGCTGGGTGTCCTTTTTCTGGCACCTGTGTTCTGGGCCTTTTTCGTATCCCTGCAGTATGAGGGGAAGCAGATCAAAAGCGTGGTCAGCTGGTTTTCGCCTCCCTACACCTTTCGGAATTATGTGGACTTAATCATTGGCTCCGATGTTGCCAGGTGGCTGCTGAATTCCGTGATCGTTGCGGTGCTCGTTACAGTTTTAACGATTCTTTTTTTCCGCCATGGCGGCCTATGCTCTGGCAAAAATTAAATTTACGGGAAGAAATAAGCTGTATATTTACTTTTTGCTGGGACTCATGGTACCAGGAGAAGCGACTATTGTGCCGCTGTTTATCACTGCCAACGGATTAAAGCTGATCGATACTTATGCAGGATTGCTTTTTCCGTCTGTGGCAGTGTCCATGAATCTGATCATCATGGTGACGTTTTTTTAAGGGGATTCCGGATTCCCTCATAGAAGCCGCCAGGATCGACGGAGCCGGAGAACTTACGATTTTCGCCCGGATCATCATGCCCTTATCAAAGGCAGTTGTTTCCACCATCAGTATTTTTGCATTTATCGGAAGCTGGAATAATTATCTGTGGCCTCTGCTCTGTGCCATGGACAGCAGTAAATTTACATTGCCTGTAGGCATTCCCATTTTTGCAGGAACCTATACCGTGGATTATGTGAAGCCGATGACGGCGAATATGATCGCTTCCATTCCTGCCATTATCATTTATCTTATATTTGAAAAGCAGATCGTCCAGGGAATCACAATGTCCGGCGTTAAGGGCTGACTTAAATAAAAACAAACACCTTACAGGTATACCTTAACACCCGGTAAAGCGGGGTGGGCTCTGCCAAAGAGCAGGCGGGTAAGAGGAAAGGAGAATTATCACATGCTATGCTATCAAAAGGACTATCCAAGACCCCAGTTTGTCCGCAGGGACTGGATCAATTTAAACGGTATCTGGGACTTTGATTTTGATGATGACAATAAAGGAGAGGTTCAGCGCTGGTATGAGGGCTTACAGACGGAAAAAGAGATTTGCGTACCCTTTACCTATGAAACAAAGAAAAGTAATATCCATGATGAAGGAGTACACAATTTTGTGTGGTATTGCCGCAGGTTCCAGGCGGAGAAGGAAAAATTATCGGATAGTAAGCTGTTTCTGCATTTTGAGGGAAGCGACTTTCTGACAAAGGTGTGGATCAACGGGCAATATGTTGGTATGCATGAAGGGGGATATTCCCGTTTTTCCTTTGATATCACGAACCTTGTAAAGGATGGGGAAAATCTTGTGGCCGTAAAGGCGGAGGACCATTTGGATCCTCAGCAGCCAAGGGGAAAACAGCGGTGGGTTTCTGAAAACTTTGGCTGCTGGTATGTGCAGACGACGGGGATCTGGAAGACCGTATGGATGGAGTATGTACCAGATGTCAGCTTAAAATCGGTGAAAATGACTCCCAATTTGCCAAAAGGCAGGCTTGAACTGGAATATACCGTGGATTGTCCTGACCCTCTTGATGGAAGAAGACTGGAGGTAGAGGCGGTTGTAAGCTTTGGAGGCAGGTTTGTGGCAAGGACTTTGACCGGCATAGGGAAAAATCCCACAAAGGCTTTCATTGATCTGGAGGGGGCAGAGGCAGATAATCCATGGGGGATATGCACATGGACCCCGGCGGATCCCCTGCTTTATGATATCAGCTTCCATACCCGGTACGATGGAGAAGTATGCGATGAGGTTGGATCTTACTTTGGAATGCGTGAGATCCGGATCGATGGTCCAAACATTCTTTTAAATGGGGCACCATTATATCAGAGGCTGATCCTTGACCAGGGGTATTGGGAAGAAAGTCATTTAACGCCGCCGGATGAGGAAGCGCTGATCGAAGATATTGATAAAATCCATGCTCTTGGGTATAACGGTTTGAGGAAGCATCAGAAGACAGAGGATGAAAGATTCCTTTACTGGTGTGACGTTAAGGGGATGCTGGTCTGGAGTGAGGCGCCAGCTGCTTATGTTTACTCCGACCGGGCAGTGGAGCTGTTTACAAGGGAATGGCTGGATATTGTAAAGCAGAATTATAATCATCCCTGCATTATTACATGGACGCCGGTAAATGAATCATGGGGAGTTCCTCAGGTTGAGACCGACAGGAGCCAGCAGCATTTTACGGAAGGGATTTATCATCTGACGAAAAGCATTGACAAGTACCGGCCGGTGATTGTCAATGATGGTTGGGAGCATACGGTTTCAGATATTATCACCCTCCACGATTACGAAGAGAAGGGGGAAGAGCTTAAGAAGCGTTATACAGAATACAGGGATGAGATAATGACGGCAGAGGTTTACCATTCCACCTATAAATCAGCCTTTGCCAATGGTTTTTCATACAAGGGCCAGCCGGTGATGATCAGCGAGTTCGGCGGCATTGCATTTGCTGGGGACGAAGAGGGCTGGGGATATGGTAACAAGGTCAATACAAAAGAGGAATTCTTAAAGAGGTTTGAGAGCATTACTACAGCCATTAAGGAGATTCCCTATATATGCGGCTATTGCTATACCCAGGTCACGGATGTGCAGCAGGAAATCAATGGATTAATGGATATCAGGAGAAATTTCAAGGTGGATCCGGAGAAGATAAAGGAGATTAATGAGAAGAGGGTGGCATTCTGGAGGGATGAACTCCGGTAGCGCACGGCTTATGACAGAACTGATTATTTTTATCATTGAGATTCATTAAAAACAGTCACACTTGTGAAAGGTATCTGCCTTTTTGCAAGTGTGGCTGTTTTTAATTGGAGATTGTTATTTATTTCGGCGCCACTAAAGACTGAACATAAGCAAGCATTTCTTCTCTCGACTGTATCGTAAGAGTATGATCGATCATTTGCTGTTGTGTTTGAGTGGGTAGGGAGAAAAAGTAATCCATTGCTTTATATTCTTCAAGTGCCAACCCAAAACCCACCGGTAATTCCGCACCGTTGTTATATTTTCCCATGGTTAGACCTCTCTGATCATATGATTTTTATATGGTAATGTTATTTGGCTGTTAACGCTTAAAATTGTCATAAAGATTGATCCATTATCTGTTTTTCCTGCTCTTCAATCATTTTTTTTAACCATATAACCATATTGATAAGATGTCATCTTACTATAATCATTGCTTTTTATAGGGAAGCCGGTCTCTTCTGCAATTTCATACTTAAACCGGTCAAGGGCCGCCTTTGCTTCCGGAATAATATTTCCTTTTGGCATATAGTATCACCTCAATTCGTTTTATAAGATATTATAAAGTTTTTAGGGAAAAATATTCAGAAGCATATAGGAATATATTCATGAGTTCTGGGTTCATGGCTATATAACAAACCACCAGATAAGGACTGCAAGCCCAGAGCCGGCAATGCAGCAGATCGCATCATTCATCGTATCCACAAGACCTGCAGGCTGAATTGCCTTTTCAGATACATGATTATTGGATGCATTGATTTTCTGCCACCGCTGTGCATTTCCATGAGTAATGCAATCGCTTAAATATTCAAGTACTTCCCAAATTACATGAAGAGTTATGGGAAAGGTAAAGCCCAATAACAGAATTACCAATTTCATAATGCCGGAGCTTGTGCCTGCAATTGCAATTCCAAAGCCCGCGAACCCGATGCCGGACAGGAAATGTATTGCCCGGTCCCACCATTTATATTTATCATAAAAAAAGAAAAGAGCTTCCAAGGTATAACGCCATAAATATGATGATAAAATACACAATGATGCTGAAAGCATCAATTCTTATTCGAAATAAGGCATTTAATAATTCCGGTAAGAATGACAATACAAATACTAAAATAACGGACTTCATTAACTTAAATTCCCGTTTAAAAACATGAAAAATTACTAACGCAAATAAAGCACACCGAAATATTATCTCGCAGAGACTCAAAAGCTTCATATCATCACCTCACCAGTTGAGTATGCGCAGTGGCTGGAAAAAAATATGCGTTCTTGAAAAATGATCTGTAAAATACGGGAAAATCGTTTCTTGCTCATTGGGATATTAAAAATGAAATTTTTCCTCGACAAGCTTTTTTTGCATATTCGTCCACGGATTTCTCAATTCTGCGATAGGTCTCAAGGACTTCTTTGCCTTTATCTGTTAAACGGGTTCCTCCCCGTTCATTTCCGCCCTTTTCAGAAATAACAACAGGAAAACCCAGTTCTTCTTCCAGGGTCCGGATCATCCGGATGGCCTTTGGATAGGAAATCCCCGTGTGTTCCGTTGCTTTTTTAATGGATTTATACATTTCAATGGCATCTAACATTTCTTTTACGCCTTTACCCATGAAAATTTTATCTTTTCCGATCCTTACTCTTGCAATTACGCGCATCATTCATCACCTCAAATTTACTATACAAAGTTTTTGGGTTTGTGGCAAGGGGAACATAAATAAAAAATCAAAATTTTTGTTAGCTTGATTTTTTTGAATCCGATATATTATTATGTTTATATCGAAAAAAAAGAGAAAAATCCTCCTGGTTTTTAGGCAATTTGAACAAGTTTTTCAAGGCTTGTTAAAGCTTTATCTAAAAAATTTTGTTAATTACAAAAAAATAAGGATGAAAAAAGGATGGAAAAAGGATGGAAAGGATGAATTTCTTGTGAAACAGAAAAAGAAGAAAAAAGGTTGCTTTGGTCTATTGCAGCGGGGGCAGGCGGGCAGCGGAAATAACAGATAGAACCGCGATAGAAGGTAATTGTGTCAGTGTTATGGAGAATTATCCGGAGGGAATCCTTAAATGTTCCTCCGGCTGCCTTGGATTCGGCAGCTGTGTTTCTGCCTGCAGCTGAAGGCCATTCATATTAATTCCCATGGAACGGCTGAGGTTGATCCAAAAGCATGTGTGGGCTGCGGCCTATGTGTGAAGGCCTGCCCCAAAAATCTGATTCGCCTGATCCCGCCGGATTTAGCGATCATGCCCCGCTGTTCCAACCATGACAAGGGAGCAGATGCAAAAGGAGTATGTCAGGTGAGCTGTATTTCCTGCCGGATCTGTGAGAAAAACTGTCCGGTAGAGGCAATCCATGTGACGGATAATTGCGCAGTCATTGACGAAGATCTATGCATCAGCTGCGGAATGTGTGCGGTAAAATGTCCACGGGGCACCATTGTTGACAGGGATGGGATTTTTACGGTGCTGTAAACAGTCATGGACAGTGAGAAAAATAATAAAAATGCGGTAGAGAAGGATTTGTGAGGAAATGGAAGATAAAATATATAGTTTTACTGTAAATGGAAGAACGTGTGAAACATCACAGGATAAATCATTGCTCCGGTATCTGCGTGATGATCTCCGGCTTTTTTCAGTGAAAGATGGCTGCAGTGAGGGAGCCTGCGGGACTTGTACCATTATTGTAGACGGCAAGGCGGTAAAGGCCTGTGTTCTGACCACCAAAAGGGCGGTGGGACGCAATATTATAACAATAGAAGGGATGAGCAGTGAAGAAAAGGAGACATTTGTTTATGCATTTGGGTCCAAAGGTGCGGTTCAATGCGGATTTTGTATTCCCGGTATGGTCATGGCGGGAAAAGCCCTGATTGATAAAAATCCTGATCCGTCGGAAGAGGAGATCAAGGTGGCAATCAAGGGGAATATCTGCCGGTGTACAGGATACAAAAAAATCATTGAAGGCATCCAGCTTGCGGCTGCAATTTTCCGTGGGGAACAGACAATAGAAAAGGATTTGGAAACAGGTGACGATTTTGGTGTAGGAAAGCGGGCGTTTCGTATCGATGTCAGGGAAAAGGTCCTGGGATATGGCGAGTATCCGGATGATGTGGTCCTGGATGGAATGGTACATGCCTCGGCGGTCCGTTCCAAATATCCCAGGGCAAGGATACTTGATATTCATACGGAAAAGGCTCTGGCTCTGCCGGGAGTGCTGGCAGTTTTAACTGCTGAGGATGTTCCAAACAACAAGGTCGGACATATCCAGCACGATTGGGATGTAATGATCGCAAAAGGAGATATCACCCGCTGCGTCGGTGATGCAATCTGTCTGGTTGTTGCTGAAACAGAAGAAATACTGGAAAAAGCCAAAAAGCTGGTCCAGATTGATTATGAAGAACTGGAGCCGGTCAGAAACGTTCATGAAGCCAAGGCGGAAGGAGCCCCTGCCATTCATCCAAATGGAAATTTATGCCAGTCACGCCATGTGACCCGTGGGGATGCAAAAACGGCCCTGGAAAATTCTAAATACGTGGTAACAAGAAGCTATAAAACGCCTTTTACAGAGCATGCGTTTCTGGAACCGGAATGCGCCGTTGCATTTCCTTATAAAGACGGAGTAAAAGTGTATTCTACGGATCAAGGGGTGTATGATACCAGACATGAAATATCCATGATGTTAAACTGGGAAGACCAGCAGGACTGCATTGTAGTTGAAAATAAGCTGGTAGGCGGCGGATTCGGCGGAAAGGAAGATGTGTCGGTCCAGCATATTGCTGCATTGGCTGCCTTGAAGGTAAAGCGCCCGGTAAAAGTGAAATTTTCCCGCCAGGAATCGTTGAATTACCACCCAAAACGACACCCCATGGAGGGAACCTTTACACTTGGCTGTGATGAAAATGGTATTTTCACCGGATTGGACTGTGAGATTTACTTTGATACAGGCGCTTATGCGTCTTTGTGCGGGCCGGTATTAGAGCGTGCCTGCACCCATTCAGTGGGACCGTACTGCTATCAGAATACAGATATACGGGGCTTTGGATATTATACCAATAATCCGCCGGCAGGAGCATTCAGGGGGTTTGGTGTGTGTCAAAGTGAATTTGCCCTGGAATCCAATATTAATATACTGGCAGAGATGGTAGGGATATCCCCCTGGGAAATCCGTTACCGCAATGCCATTGAGCCGGGCAAAGTTTTGCCAAACGGTCAGATTGCGGACTGCTCAACGGCTTTGAAAGAGACCCTGGAGGCGGTACGGGAAGCCTATGAACAGAATTCGGGACGGGCGGGTATTGCCTGTGCTATGAAAAATGCAGGTGTAGGCGTTGGCCTGCCTGATAAAGGCCGGGCAAAGCTGGCGGTTCAAAACGGCATCGTGGAAATTTATGCGGCAGCTTCCGATATCGGCCAGGGATGCGCTACGGTATTTGTACAGATGGTTGCAGAGACAACCGGCCTGCCAAGAAAGCGAATTAAAAACATGGGCTCAAATTCGGAAGTGGCGCCTGATTCGGGAACAACATCAGGTTCCCGCCAAACCCTGGTTACAGGAGAAGCGGTCCGCATGGCTGCTTTAGACTTAAGTCAGGCATTGCAGGAGGCAGACGGAGATTTAGCTGCCCTTGAAGGAAAGGTGTTTTTTTGCAGAATATTTTGAACCTACAGATAAGCTGGGGGCAGACAAGCCTAATCCGAAAAGCCATGTTGCCTACGGGTTCGCGACCCATGTGGTCATTATAGATGATGAAGGATGTGTAAAGGAAGTTTACGCTGCACATGATTCCGGAAAGGTGGTCAATCCCATTGCAATACAGGGGCAGATCGAAGGGGGAGTTCTGATGGGCCTAGGCTATGCCCTGACAGAAGACTGGCCCTTAAAGGACTGTGTTCCCCAGGTAAAATACGGAACCCTTGGCTTAATGAGAGCTGACCAGATTCCCGATATTCATGCCATTTACGTGGAAAAGAAAGATTTGCTTGGAGTGGCATATGGTGCAAAGGGAATTGGAGAGATCACTACCATACCCACAGCACCTGCTGTCCAGGGAGCTTACTATGCCCGTGACCATGTATTAAGGCCAAAGCTTCCCATGGAAGATACCTATTATTCAAGACTCAGGAAAAAAATAATGACACAATTAAGCGGGGTGTTTTCCCTCTATTCATGCTGATGTTAAAAGCTTAATATTGACTGCCCAAAGCTTTTCTAGTATTATGGTACAAATAGCTGGAAAAAAGTGGAAGGAAGGGAAAAGCCATGAAACACTTGAACGGAATCTTTGGAAACTCAGCGGTTAGTATTAAGGCGGTTTACCTTAGGAGATGCGGAAGCGATGTATAAAAATTGGGCCTCTGATACCGAAGTTACAAAGTATCTGACATGGCCGGCCCACCAGGATGTTGCTGTTACCAGGATGGTACTGAAAAAATGGGTGGACGGCTACTCTGTGGCAGATAATTATGAGTGGGCAATTGCTTTAAGGGAATCCCCCTGTGAGCCGATCGGCTCCATAAGCGTGGTATACCGGGATGACAGCATTGCTGCAGCCCAGATAGGGTATTGCATCGGCCGTAAGTGGTGGCACAGGGGAATCACTTCTGAGGCGCTTAAGCGTGTTATGGACTATTTATTCGATGAGGTGGGAATGAACCGCATAGAAGCAAGGCATGATACCCAAAACCCCCATTCCGGAGCTGTTATGGAGAAATGCGGTATGAGATATGAGGGGACGATGCGGCAGGCAGGCCGTAATAATCAAGGGATCTCTGATTTGTGTTATTATGCTTTGTTGGCTTCCGACAGAAAGTAATCTGCCTCATGGATTCTGACAGGAAAATAGAGAAACTGCTGACTGTCAATGTCAGCAGTTTTATTAAAGTTTATGCCGCTTATAATTACTTCCAACGTTTAAGGGTTGGCAGCAAAGCTGTCATTTCTTTTCTTGCTTCTTCCTCGCCCATGGCCTTCCCTAAAATAGGTACAATCATCTCAGTCATATCTTCCATCGATAGCTCAGGAGCAATAAATTCTCCGTCTTTATAACAATTTGTGCAGGAAATGCATCTGCTTCCGTCAGGTTCTATTGCAATGAAATGAGAGTGTTCTTTGTTAAAAGGTAAACCACAGCTTTGACACATTGTCACTTCTGCCATATTTATCATTCCCTTCGTATAGTAACTCATCAACCGTTTGCTTATATTAAAAATACAAGCAAATTTCATTATAAAGGTGATCCGTGTGGATTGTCAACGGCAACGCTTTGTTAAGATGGTGTTAAGATTGTCTTTTCTCTATTCCTTTTTATGGTAATTTTTACTAAAATAAAGACATAAAAAGGAGGAGTGATATATGAATGCCATTATTATTTTATTGATTGTTGTCTATGCAATCATAGGTGGAGTGTCCACTCTGTATCTGTTTTTCAGTATGCCGGCAGTTATTATATGGAAGATTTACCGGAAGTTTAAATATCACATATCCTTAATGAATTAAACGACGTGAAAAACCAAATTTTAAAGGGTGTCCCCGAACTATGATATTCATAGAAAGGGACACCCTTATGCGTATCCGGCTGCCAGACCTTGTCTGCCCGCTCATTCTGAAACCCTGGAGCCAGGGACCTATGCCGGTCCCGGCAGACAGATTATACATTGGTAAGCCTTCGGAACAGATTATTTACATCCAGCTGGCCATATCCCCATATGTTGTTTGGAAAAACATTGGCACCTTCCCGCCTGGCGCCTCTTATAAGAAGGCGGTTCACATCGTATCCTGTCATGGATGTATAATTCCCTCTGGAAATTCCCCATTCTAAGATCATGGCAATGGCGCCGGCCGTATGAGCGGCGGCGGCTCCTGTTCCGGTAATTGTTCCGTACTGATTCCTCAGGACAGCACAGGGCAGCTGGTAGCCTGGAGCTGCAATATCTGGTTTGACCAGTCCGCTTCTTGTATAACCTCTGCTTGATTCTAGGAGTATGCTGTCATTAAACTGGTTATAGGCAGTAACTGTCAGCTGATGAAGGCCGTTGCCGGGAGAGGTTATGGTGGTATCCGGATCCGGGTTAAGAAAAAAAAGTCTCATTTGAAATAAGATTACCGGAAGGCAGCCAAGAGTGAAAGGAGATCGGCTCATTTTCAACACTTTGGACCCGGATGCTCCAGACTCCGGGCAGGGCGTCTCTAAAACGCAGCAATATGAGCTGGTCCCCGGTTTCCTCCTCAAAGATAAAGTTATTTACCCAAAGTACGCTTGGGGTAAAAATGAAGTTGAACATTCTGCAGGAGCCAATGGTGGGATAGATCAACTGGGTGGATTCCCTGTTTGGAGTTGAAATATCAACGGCGAACCGTCCAAGGGCGTAAGGCCATATTTCCATGGAAAATAATTTATCCTGTTCCCCGACCCTTAATTCAAAGTCATTGTAAAATGGAGGCTCTGTGGTGTTGTTAAAGTAGTGCCTCCGGTTATTTCCTTCATTTCCGGCTGAAACGGAAAGGCCGATTCCGGGAAGTCTTCCCAGATAGTTTAAGTAATTACTGAGGGCGCCGCTGCCGTCATGCCCTTCCTGGCTGCTTCCCAATGCAATGCATATGACCACGGGGCGGCTGATGCTTTGCGCATAGGAATTTAAATAGCGTATTCCAAGGATAATATCAGATTCCTGAAAGCAAAGAGCATCATCCGGCACAAAAAAAGATTTCCTTGAGATTTTGCTTTGCCTCCTTCAGCTTTACAACCACCAGTTCGGATTCCGGAACAACGCCGGAAAAGGTGCCATCCGCATTTGGCTTGCCGGCGATTACACTTGCGATCGATGTGCCATGGCCGTTGGTGTCAACGGAAGGCACAATGGATAATGGGTTATCTGATCTCAAGGCCAGATTGATAAGCTCTCTTCTATATTCGGTACCAAATGTGAATCCTTCGGGAATGGGACCGGACTGGATGGTTTGGTCCCAGATAGAGAGAATTCTGGTGGTGTTGTCATTATAAAGAAAGGCCTGGTGCTGGTAATCAATTCCGGTATCTATAACTCCAACGATGATTCCCCTCCCAAACAGGCCTAAAAAAAGGATTTCTCTGTACGGTGCCGATCCCTGATTTTTCAATGCTGACAGTAGAGGTTATCACATAGAGCGTCGGAAAGCTGTGATAAGGATACAGGCCCAGGTTGCAGGGATCCGAGTTTTCCTTAGGGACATGAAGCAGAGAGTGCCTGAAATTCAGCGTAGTAATGTTATCCTCGGAAGCATACATTGGGATTGAAACGTTATTAATAATAAGGTCATAGTAGTTATTGTCCAGAACTTTTTCCAAATTTCAGCCTCCAGGTCTGACTCAAAAGGAGCATTTGTTTTATATTATGCAGCAGGAGTGCTATTATGAGCAGCATAGAGGTTTGTTTTAATTTAGATCTGTAAAAGATTTTGACACTGCGGCTGTCTGATCCTGCTGATTGCTGATAGCAGGAATTTGCACGGCATTTCGCTGATAACAAAAACACCGGAATCCTTGTAGGCACAAGGGACGGAGCTGGAAGAGGAGCTTGTTTGCCCAAGCGCCTTAATTTGCTAAAACCTTAAGGGAATGGGTTAATATGTCTTTTATGGATTGACAAATACGGCATAGCAGGTAATATAATATTTATCAGGAAATAAAAAAATATTCTTTGATCAAGGAGGCGTATTGTTATGAAGCTGTTTCGATGTACAGTATGTGGCTATGTTTATGAAGGAGAGACCGCACCGGAAAAATGTCCAAAATGTAAAATGGGTGCAGAGAAATTTGAGGAGCTCAGTGACGAAGATGCAGAGAAAATCTATCGTTCTGACCGGACCAATGCCATTCATATGGAAATCATCACATTGGCAGAAAAGATCATTGCTTTAAGTAAGGAAGGAATTGAGGATAATTTAGATCCTAAATGTGTTTCCGCATTTACCCAGGCAAAGGATGAAGCATGGGTAATTAAACAAAGATCAAAAACAGAACTTGCAGGACATATGAAACTGGGAAAATACTAATTGCAGAAAAGAGTACCAGGGTAAGAAAAAGATCAATAACTTTCGAAAAACAGAAACATCGGAATCCTGGCGGAAGCAGGGATTTCCGGTGTTTTTGCTGTACATGGGTAAAAGAGCGCAACAGGTTGTTTGGCAAAAGCTGGTGGAGTATATACGGGAAGCTGAAAACGCGAGGTTAATGGAAGGATATTGGAAGTTTTTTGAGGTACTGTTCAGACAGGAGACAGATACTACGGAGAAAGCTGCCAACGATTAATATTTAGTTGACAGTTTTTTACTGAAATAAGTAAGGTAATCAAAGATTTGTGTGATAAAAAGGGAGGGAGCCGGCGAGATCGGGAGAGATCCTGCCGGCTGATATGAAAAAAAGGTACTACTTTTAAGGTTATTGGCCTCTTTACAGTCTTTAATATACAGGAAAATTGTGAAGAGTTTGTGAAAGTAAGAATAGTACATTGGAAGCTAAATATTGATTGCTGGTAGTTTTTGGGATAAAATAGTACCTAAATAGTAATTCAAGGGGGATATTGATATGGAAAGTATAGAAAACAAGCTGATGGTATTATCACAAATTGCGAAAGAATTAAATCAGAAAAATGTCACATGGGCCATTGGAGCCTCTTTGCTGCTGTACTTCAAAGGAATCACATCTGAATTTCATGATATAGATATTATTGCGGCTGAAGAAGATGCGGAAATAATTAAAGATGTTTTGTTATCCCTTGGAACCCTTCAGCAGCCGAATCCAAATCTTAAATACAAATCCAAAAGTTTTATGGAGTTCATTGTTGATGGCGTTGATATTGATGTAATGGCAGGTTTTACTATTGTTAATAATGATAAGGAATATTATTTTCCTTTGAAAAAGGGAGAAATCAATGATTATACAAAAGTAAATGGTATTGAAGTTCCTTTGCATTCCCTTGAAGAATGGCGTAATTATTATGAACTGATGGGGCGGGAGGAAAAAGTGAAAATGATCGATGCATATTAGCAGATATTTAATTCAATAAATGAGACAGCTTCTAACTATCAGCATAAAGCTGGTAACATGCCATCAGACTTGTCTCACCTTCCGATTGTGGATAATTAATGACAGTAAACCTATAATAATTTGAGACTTTGTGTCGAATATTCAGACATTAACAATCAATCCACAATTATTTCCACATTATTGTGGATAAGTGTCGCTTGAGTGTCAAAATCTGAAAAATAACCATGTTTCACGAAAAACAAAAACACCGGGATTCCTTATATTGCAAGGAAACCCGGTGTTTTGTTTTTCGTGGGATAATGGAAGTAATGGGGCTCGAACCCATAGAAAATCAAGCAGAATTACCGTAAAGGCCATCTTTGTTGAGCGGTCAATACAATATCTGTTGCCGCAGGTAGGGCAAAACTTGGAATGGCAGCGGAAAGGAACAAACTTAAGCTCACCACAAAGAGGGCATCCATACAAGGCACCGCCGAAAGAGGGATTCACATAAGATGCAATGATTAGATAAAATCAGGATTTTATAAGGATTTCCTATCCTTTTCTATGTAAATTTTGTTGTCCCAGTTAACTGTAAATGGGCGTGAACTGGAATCCACGTCACTTGATCTAATTGGATAAATATGGTATTATTTATGGGAGTTTAGGGGGTAAGTAAGGATATTAATTCTACTGTATGAAAGAGAGGAAAAAGTATATGAAAAGAGCAATATCAACATTATTAATAACGATTTCTATTTTAATGTTATTTTCAATGAATGTTTTTGCGGCAGATAATGCTTTGGAAACGAAACAGCAGAGGGCGCCGCTACAACCGGTCACAAGTGTGAGTATTATAGAAAAAGGAGTTTGGAATAGGAACTTTGGAAGTCCTGCTCTAGATTCTATGAATGGTCATGTATATTTTGTAGTAAGAACAATGGGGCATGGGGGCTCGGTTGCCACATACGATAATGTTAATACAAAGGAATTTTGGTACGATGTAATTAAAAAATTATGCTGGCACGCCGATTGGTTTTGAACGCTATTATGACTGTGGGCCTGTTACGTCGGGAAAACATACATTTAGAATTAAAGTTACTTCTTATGGTTCTCCATATAATACTATAGAGAAAACTGGTACAGTTACATACTAATCAATATATTGATATTGGAGGTTTTAAATGAGCTTAACTATTGGCAATAACTATGTAACAAAACCCCTAAGTTATCCAACTGCTAGAAATGTTGAAGATAATATTTTTCAATTGAATACTTCTTCGGAAATAAAAAAAGATAAGACCAGAGGAAAACGTGGATAATCTAAGACCTGATTATTTGTATAGCGTGGTTCATTGTCTAACAAATCAGCCTCTGCATATGAAGTATGATGATACTTCTACAAAAGAGAATCCTGTCATTTTGGCTATAGGAAGGGATAAGCAAGGGAATAATTTTACGAGTAAATTTATATAAATAATGTAAATCCAGAAAATGCCTCTCCGGTTGAAATGATAGCACTGAGTGTGCATTTAAGGGAACAAAATGCCCCAGGAAAGGAACCGTCTTACGTCCGGAGAATCGCTTCTCGGATACTCGAAACTGAGGATGCCCATGAAAAACAGAATTTTAAAACTCTTATGGAAAAGGAATCCGACCAGCAAAAAAGGTGGGGATTTGACCAGATAGCTGACCAATATATAATGGATTTAGAGTATTGTCTTTCTTGGTATCTCTCTAAAAAAGACAATGTAATAGATACATTAATAAATAGGTAAATTTATTTTTCGTAATAGTAATGAAATTCTAAGGTATATTAATGTGACAATGTTAGGATTTACATCAAATGATATATCTTTATTTACAGACCTACTAAACTTAAATGTTTTAGGAATGCTCGTTTTAACTAAGAAGCTATGTACTGACTTTTAAATCAGTACATAGCTTCTTCAATTTGATAAAAAGTAAGCGTCAAATAGGTTCTTTCCAAAGTCAGTTGATTTGATAGTAATATTCATTTAATAGCAACTTTGCTTTTAATAAGTGAAAGCTATTTCGGCCATACATGATTCGTTTGATTACTTTGACTTTATTTACGATTCCCTCTGCCAGGCCATTATTGGAACATGAGAGTAATAACATTAAATTCGATTATATATTCATAAAAGAATAATCATTTGAATACACACTCTGTTGGTAGAGCTTTGTTGAGAGCGTGCGAAAAGGCTGGTATCCCACAAAAGTCCACTCACAAGAAAAGGAAAACATTTGCAAGTAGATTGAAGCAAATGGAGTACCTATTGATGAAATAAGGACTTTGCTTGGATATGCCGACGCACAAACCACTTTAGGTTATATTTTTAATCCATTACCAAAGGATGAAATATTAGATATGATTAAAAATGTATTCTGATATTTGATGTATTCAAGCGGTGAAAATAAAACACCTCAAAACCCTATATAAATCAAGGATCTTGAGGCGTATACGAATGGAAGTAATGGGGCTCGAACCCATGACCTTTCGCGTGTGAGGCGAACGCTCATCCCAGCTGAGCTATACTTCCATTACATGGAGATAGTGGGACTCGAACCCATGACCTATGCGTTGCGAACGCATCGCTCTCCCAACTGAGCTATATCCCCATGTCTAAATTATAGCACGAAGATTCTGAATTACAAGTATTTTTTTATACAAATGAGACAAAAACTCTCTTATTTTTTACCCGGCAAATATTTTAAAGAATGATGTTTGACTGACAGCCTTCCATCCAGTCTTTAATATTGTCAAAGACGATTTTTGCCCGGGCATCCATGGATTGCACCGAGGCAAAGGCCACGTGAGGGGTAACAATGGTATTCTTGCTTTTAAGTAGAGGATGTTCCGGATCAAGGGGAGGCTCTGTCTCAAAGACATCGATTCCGGCGCCGGAAAGATAGCCGTTATTTAACGCGTCAGCCAAAGCATTGGAATCCACCACAGGTCCTCTGGCGGCATTGATTAGGTATGCCCCCTTTTTCATTTTGGCAATGGTGTCCCGGTTTATTAAATGGCGGGAATCATCGTTTAAAGGACAATGAAGGCTTACAATGTCAGAACAGGATAACAGCTCGTCAAGGGATACGAATTCAATAAATGAAGGCTCGCTCCCGGTCAGACGCCGTTTGTATCCGAGAACCTTACAGCCAAAGGCAGAACAAAGTTCCGCAGTCCTTGTACCAATCGCGCCGGCGCTATGATGCCCACTGTTTTTCCCATAATCTCGCAGCCTACCAGGCCGTCCTTTGTTTTCCCTTCCCTGCACCGGGCTTCCACCTGAGGCACATTGCGAAGAAGAGAGAGCATCATGCAGATCGAAAGCTCTGCCACGGCTTCGGTGGAGTATCCGGCTGCATTGCTGACCTTGATTCCTCTTTTTTTTGCTGCTTCCAGGTCTACGTGGTCAACACCTGTAAACGCAACATCTATAAATTTTAAATGCTCACAGGCGGATATTACCTGCCCGGACAGAGGCATATTGGCAATCATGATGACATCTGCCTGTTTGGCCCGCTGAATCTGGACTTCCGGATCCGTATCCTTCGGATAGGAGGTGAAGCAGTGACCGGCATCCGTCAGAGGCTTTGCGTATTCATTTAAAAGACTGTCCGGGATGCCCAGGGATTCTAATAGTACGATGTTCATAGGTTTCACTCCAATCATTGCATAAAATTACAGGGCCGCAGTAAGCACGGCCCTGCAATTCTTATTATAGCACTGATTGAAAGATTAAAAAAGATGGGATTTATTTATGAGCTTAAAATGATTATAAAGATACCCCAGTGATTTTAACTGTATTTTCAACCCTGTCTCAAGGGCAGTACCCGGCAGACGCACTCCCGCCTCCGACAGGGCGGACAGATCATAAGTTCCATGCGGCGTTTGTTGCCTGCATACGTGAGTGTCTCGGGTTCACCATCCTCCTCTACGAAATATCCGTCTTCTTTCTGCGGTGTATCTTTTCTGAGGGGATCATACACAGAATCCGTGGAGACCACTACCAGACGCTTCGTTACACCGGGAAATATATCTAAATCCTGTAAGGCATGTCTTTCATTCATGCATATGCAGTCAAAGACAATGTCCCAGTTGGTATCCGCATCTAAAATCGTTTTCTGGAAATTCTCAGGTTCGTTTCTGCCGGCCTTCAGAAGATGGATCCCGTCACCTAAGGGCCGCTGCCCTCTGGTGACCGCCCAGACTTCATATTTTTCTTTCGCCAATGCAGCCAGACGGCCGCTCAGACCTCCGCTTCCTCCGATAATGAGCGCTTTCTTCTGCATACTGCACCTCCTCCTTATTTGAATGCCTCTGCATGTTTCTTCCTCTCCGGCGGGAGCAGCTTTGAAGGCGGGATTCCTTTTTTTTCTTTAAACAGTTTTGAGAAATAATAAATATCGGAAAATCCGCTTTGGAGAGCTACATCACTCACGTTGCCCTCACCGCTCCTTAACATATTTTCCGCATGATTCAGACGAAGTGAAATCAGGTACTGTTTAAATGTCATGCCTATTGCCTTTTTAAACAGATTTCCATAGTACACAGGATGGATATGAAACAGACTGGCCATAGTATCGATACTTACATCCTCTGCAAAATGAGTGCTCATATAGCGGATGCTGTTGATGATGCGGATGTCTTTACTGCTGATCCGGTTGTCGTTAAAAAGGAGGTCCAGTATATGATAGAGGATCAGGCACATGCTGGCCCGTACCTTTAGTTTATAACCGAACTCTCGCTTTAACCACTCTTCGTGGATCTCATGGAAACATGAAATGAGCTGGGGAACATTGCCGATATGACTGATGAGGTCAAGGGGCAGAAACATATCATCGCCCTTTTGATCTTTGAGGAAAAGGTTTGTGGAGTAACATTCCATTAAATCCTCCGGGACGCTGACTGCCGCCCTGTGAGTGCCCTTGGGTATGCAGATCAGATCGCCTTTCCGGACGATATATTCTGTTCCGTCTATGAAATATCTGGCTTTTCCCGCTATGACATATGTGATGTCAATGAAAGATATGTAATCCGGGTCTATCTTCCAACCCGCAGTACATTTCCTGTGAATGTAGTAGTGCAGTTCGGGAATCATGTTATCAAAATCTACTTCCATAAGCTGCGCCTCCCATTATTTTTTTACTGCTTTTTTAGAAAAAAATACAGTGGCTGTTTCTGATGCAGGATTTTTTAGTACATTTAGTATATCTTGTCCGGTAAAAATGTGCAATAGAGAATACAAAGTAAAAAAATGTTTAAAAAATTACAAATGGTATTTTAATATTACATTCACATAATTGGAGGATTTGGCTAAAATGTAAAGCATAATAAACGTTTATTTAATCAAAATGCTGACGGGCCAGGAAAACTGTTTAAAGAAAGGAAGTATCATGGTAGGTATCATCGGAACGGGCGTTATTGCAGAAACACATCTTAAGGCATACCTTGCACTTTCAGACAGATGTCAGATAGCTGCGCTGTGTGATATCTTTCCTGAGAAAGCGCAGAGGCTGAAAGAGAAGTATGGTCTGGCTGCAGCGGAAGTTTATGAGGATTATGACGAGATGCTTAAAAGACCGGAAATTGATCTTGTAAGTGTCTGTACTCCGCCTTTCACCCATTCGCCGGCTTCCATAGCATGTATGCGTGCAGGGAAGCACGTACTGGTGGAAAAACCCATGGCCTTGTCTCTTGCGGAATGCGACGAAATGATAGCGGTCCAAAAGGAGACCAACACCTATCTGGGAGTTATCTGCCAGAATCGTTTTACGAAAGAAAATCAGATACTAAAGGCACTGATAGAGAGTAAAGCCGCAGGCAGAGTGCTCTTTGGCCAGGTGGAGTCATTCTGGTATCGCGGTCACAGTTATTATGATCTTTGGTGGAGAGGCACCTGGGAGAAGGAAGGCGGAGGCTGCACCATGAATCACGGCGTACACCAGATCGATCTGCTTAACTGGATTATGGGCCTCCTGAGACTGTGACAGCTGTCCTGGCAAATGCTGCACATGATAATGCCGAAACAGAAGATCTGTCGGTGGCAATACTCACCTATAAAAGCGGGGCGGTAGTGACCCTTGCGGTAAATCTGGTGACCCATGGCCAGTACCAAAGGCTCGTCTTCCAGTGTGAAAAAGCGGGTATCTCATCCCCCTGTCAGATCAGGAGCAGCCGCTCTGCAGACTCAGGATTTCCGGTAGACGACCCCGATACTGTCGCAGAGCTTGAGAAGGTGCGGGAATCAATGCCAAAGCCAGAGAGGGAGAATCATGAGGCACAGATAGAGCGGGTTATCTGCTTTATGGAAAAAGGTGAAATACATCGGGAAGACAGCGCAGACGGCCGATTGGCTCTGGAAGTCATTACGGCTATCTATCAATCCGGATTTACGAAATCGACGGTCCGTTTGCCTTTGGGCAAGGACAGTCTTTTATATGATAAAAATGGAATAAATGAAAATGGAAGGAATTTCCATGCGGCAAATCGAAATGCTGGCAGCGGAAATCAGGAGGAACTTAAGTGATGTCAAAAACAAGGGATCTGTGCTGGCTGATAAAGAAAGTACATCAGCCGGATATATCCGGTTATCATATCAAAGATAAAAAAGACAGTATTGTAATGAAAACCATAGAGAGAGAGCTGACCCTGTTATTTGAAGGCGCAGAGCCGTCGGATGATCCGGGATCTTCCCTGGTGCTGTCACTGGCAGGTGCTGGTGGCAGTGATGGATATGAGATAAGAAAGACAGAGACAGGCTATGGAATAACTGCTTCTACTGAGAAAGGGCTTCTTTATGGAGTGTTCAGCCTTCACCGCATTCTGATCACAAAAGGAACGCTTCCCTTTATGAGCGAACCGGATCAGAGCATCCGCATGATAAACCATTGGGATAATTTCGACGGTTCCATTGAGCGCGGTTATGCGGGAGAGTCAATCTATTATGATGGAAACAACTTCAGAGGAGATATGGAAATCGTCCGCTCTTACGCAAGACTTCTTGCAAGTACGGGCATCAATGCCATATCAATCAATAATGTAAATGTACATAAAAAAGAGACATTTTTCATAACGGGCGATAATCTGAAAGAAATCAGAAAGATAGCCGATGTGTTCAGTGAATACGGAATCAGGACTTTTCTTGCCATCAACTTTGCCGCGCCCATAGCGGCAGGCGGGCTTGACACAGCGGATCCCCTTGCACCGGAAGTTGATGCATGGTGGGAAAAAGTGACAGCTGATATATACAAAGAAATCCCCGAATTTGGCGGTTTTATCGTGAAAGCGGACTCTGAGGGAGAGCCGGGCCCATTTACATATGACAGGACACATGAAGATGGTGCCAATATGCTGGCGCATGCGGTTAAACCCTTTGGAGGCATTGTTATCTGGAGGTGTTTTGTATACAACTGTGCACAGGACTGGAGAGACAGATCTCTTGACCGCGCTAAGGCTGCTTATGATATATTTATGGCATACGACGGCAAGTTCGAGGACAATGTCATTCTCCAGATCAAAAATGGTCCTATTGATTTTCAGATCAGAGAGCCTAATTCCCCGCTTTTCGGAGCGCTTAGAAAAACAAATCAAATACTGGAATTTCAGATCACCCAGGAGTACACAGGACATCAGATCGATCTGTGTTATTTAATACCCATGTGGAAAGAAACTTTGGATTTTGACACCTGCTACGGGAAAGATGCTTTTATTAAGAATGAGATCAAAAAGAACTCGCCGGATCCCAAGCGGTCAGGAATAGCGGCAGTGGGAAGTGTTGGCATGGATCCAAACTGGACAGGCAGCAAACTCGCTCAGGCAAATCTTTATGGATATGGAAGGCTTGTATGGGACAACTCCCTCAGCTCTGAAGCGATAGCCGGAGAATGGGTAAACCTGACCTTTGAGCTCCCTGAAGACGGGGCTGCAAAGGTCGTGGATATCCTTACTACTTCCAGAGGTGTTTATGAAAACTATACCTGTCCTCTGGCAGTAGGATTTATGTGCAAACCGGGTATTCATTACGGAGTGGACATTGACGGATACGAATATGACAAATGGGGTACCTACCATTATGCGGACCGCAACGGGATAGGCAGAGAACGCTCGGTCGCAAGGGGGACCGGATATACGAGGCAGTATTCAGATGCCAGATTCAGTGAATACGAAGACTTATCCTCCTGTCCTGATGAACTTCTGCTGTTTTTCCATCATGTGCCCTATACCCATGTCCTCCGCTCAGGAAAGACTGTGATACAGCATATATATGACACGCATTTTGAAGGAGTGGAGAAAGTAGAGCAGTACGGGAGAATTTGGGAGAGTCTTGAGCCTTTCTTAGATAAAGAAAGCTATATGAATGTGAGAGACCGTCTTTTGAAACAAAGAGAAAATGCAATTAATTGGCGGGATCAAATCAATACTTACTTCTGCCGCAAGTCAGGAATCCCTGATGCCCGTGGCAGGAAGATCTATGACTAAAAGTTGTCAAATAAAAATGGTTTTAATGACTGCTCATTGTAAATTCAGGCGGCATGGGGTTTTGCAGGCCCTGCAAATAAAAAAGAAAAGGAAGGAAAAAGTATTATGAAAAAGTGGAAGAGAAGTTCAGTTGTACTAGCAGCAGTTTTAGCGGCAACAGTCAGTTTCACCGGGTGCGGCGGTAATGGAGGAGGCTCGGCAACGGCGGTGTCATCGGGAAATGCCGGTGAGGCAAAGTCAGATGGGGCGGCGGACGGTGAGCTGGCTCAGATCAGTTTTTCCTGGTGGGGCAATGACGACCGCCATCAGGCCACCCAGGAAGCTATTGACGCATTTAATGCGGCTCATACGGGCTCAATCGAAGTGACAGGTGAGCCTTCCGGTTTCGGCAACCTGGAAGAGACCTTTACTACCCGTTACGCAGGCGGTACGGAAGCCGATATCATGACGGTCAATTATCCGTGGCTCATCAAATACAGCCCGGACGGCACTGGTTTTTATGATTTGGGCCAGGTTGCGGATATAGTTGACTTCTCCCAGTATGATGAGGGATTTTTAGAGACAGGAAAAACTGCCGGTGTGATGCAGGCAGTCCCCTACGGACAGAACACTCTGGGCGTTTATTTGAACAAATCTGCATTTGAAAGAGCGGGTATTGAAGAGATCCCATCTACATTTGAAGGGTACAAGGAAGCGGCAAAAGTCATTACGGCGCAGAATCCCAACTCTTACCTGATCGTAAGCCCGACTTTCCGTTTTGCGGCCATTTATTATCTGCAGCAGAAGACAGGTAAGGGTGAATTCGATGAAAATCTGAATATGAATTACACGGTAGAGGACTACAAAGATGCTATGACCTGGTACAAGGAACTGGCAGATCTCCATGTATTCTGCTCCAGGCAGGATTATCTTGAAAATGTAGGAAATGACCCTGTATCCATCGCCCAAAATGCAAAATATATTGATGGCGGTTATTTGGGAGTACTTGAGTGGACAGGTGGTATTGCTTCCAACGCACAGACACTTGCAGATAAAGGAGATGAACTTATCGTAGCACCTCTTCCAACTATAGACGGAGCAGTATTTAAAGGAACCATGGCAAAACCCTCACTGACATTTGCCATTTCCAAAAACTCCAGGCACCCCAGAGAAGCAGCAGAATTTTTACAGTATATCTTAAATGATCCGGAAGGTACAAAGCTTATGGGTTCAAAGAGAGGTATGGTGGCATCAAAGGCTGCAAAAGCTTCACTTGAAGCTGACGGACAGATTACGGGAGCCGTAAAGCAGGCTTATGACTTTACGGATAAGGCAGAAGTTATCAATAACTCCCCTATCTTTGAAGATGCTGTATTTACAAGTTCCTATGAGAGCAACTATGAGAAATATGAATTGGGTGCAAGCACTGCAGATGAAGCTGCACAGGCATTCTTTGATGAAGCATCTGCTCAGGTTGCAAAGCTGAAAGCGGAATACGGGAAATAAAATGAAATAATAACTGCCGGTTGGGAAATCAGCTGCTGTCTCATTGGTCATTGTAGGTCTGCCGGAAGAGAGGCGAAGGATTCACGCTGTTTAACCGAATCAAGTAGGGGCGCGGATTGCGAATATCCCCTTGACAATGGGGCCTTTCACTGCCCGGTGGCCCGCAATGACAAACCGGTACTCCGGTTTAAGAACATATTAACCATATAGCTTTTTGCGGCTATTTCACTAATAACTAGGAGGAATTTTTTTGAAAAACAGCAAGATCGGGCTTTTGTATATTCTCCCCTGGATAATCGGAATGGTTTTTCTTACATTGTATCCCTTTATCAACGCTCTTATTATCAGCTTTACGGATTACAACCTGGTCAGAGAGCCAAACTTTATAGGATTTGCCAATTATGCGAAGTTATTTAAAGATAAAGACTTTTTAGGCACACTGAGACAGACTCTTAAATATACAGTAATCACAGTGCCTTTGCAGCTCGCATTTGCACTTTTTATTGCGTTTATCCTGAATTTTAAACTTAAGGCAATAAACTTCTATCGGACGGCTTACTATGTACCCTCCCTTCTGGGCGGAAATGTAGCGGTTGCCGTATTATGGCGTTTTTTTATTTCAACAAGATGGTTTATCAACCATTTTCTTGGTATATTCGGTGTTGGACCTGTAAAATGGTTGTCTTCCGGATCCGGAGCCATGGCTGTCATAGTACTTTTAAAGGTCTGGCAGTTTGGTTCAGCCATGCTGATATTTCTGGCGGCTCTTAAAGATGTGCCTCAGGATCTTTACGAAGCAGCAAGCGTGGACGGAGCTGCGAAGTCTTATTCTTTTTTTCAAAATTACGATTCCTTTGATCACACCGACGATTTTCTTCAATCTGGTCATGCAGCTGGTCAATGCCTTCCAGGAATTCAACGGACCTTACCTTATCACGAAGAAAGGCCTTTAAACTCTACTTACCTTACCTCTATGTTCATATATGACAATGCTTTCCAGCTATTTAATATGGGTTATGCAAGCGCTGCCAGCTGGGTGCTGTTTATTATTATCGTATCTGTTACGGTAGTGTTATTTGCTACCCAGGACCGCTGGGTATTTTATTCGGATAAGGGGGAATGACATGGCACGGACAATTTTGATCAGCGAAGTTGAAAAACGCAGAAGAAGAAAGTTCATTATAAATGCTGTTTTCAGATATACCATACTTACGGTAGTGGCACTTATTATGATTTACCCCATCGTCTGGCTTGTGGGAGCTACCTTTAAGACGAACAATGAAATATTTACATCAGTAAATTTCATACCCAGCAAAATCGACTTTACGCCTTATATCAATGGCTGGAAAACCAGGACGAAATTTACGTTCACCACGTTTTTTTTGAACACATTCAGTTTTGTTATACCTAAGATATTGTTTTGTCTGGTAACCAGTTCCCTGGTGGCGTACGGATTTGCCAGATTTAATTTTCCGCTTAAGAAATTATTTTTCTCCATACTTATGGCGACCATGTTTTTACCGTCGGTGGTAACCAGGATTCCTCTGTATATTTTATGGAAAAACCTGGGTCTGTTAAATACATATGTGCCTTTGGTTGCTCCAACCTTATTTGCCAACGAGCCGTTTTTTGTATTCATGCTGATCCAGTTTATGCGTTCCATACCGACGTATTTGGATGAGGCGGCAACCATAGACGGCTGTAATTCATTTGGAATTTTGACGATGATACTGCTCCCTGCATTGAAACCGGCACTGATAAGCTGTACGATCTTTCAGTTCGTATGGAGTTTCAATGATTTCTTAGGCCCCCTGATCTATGTGACAAGCCTTTCAAAATATCCTGTGTCACTGGCTCTTAAGATGTCCATAGACCAAAGCAGCGGCATAGTGGAATGGAACCAGATCCTTGCGATGTCATTCCTGGCTCTGCTTCCTGCACTGATCCTGTTCTTCTGCTGCCAGAAGTATTTTGTAGAGGGAGTGACCAGCTCGGGAGTGAAAGGATGAGCAGCCTTTGTGTAACCCCATACATTTCAGATCATGGGGTCTTGCAGCGAAATGAATTGATACCCATTAGAGGTACAGCGGCCGGGAGAGAGTGGGTAGAGGCCAAACTTTTTAGTGCAGATGGGAGCATCGAATTTAGGAAAGAGACCTTGGCGCAAGAGGATGGAAATTGGAAACTCGTGTTTATGCCCATGCAGGCAGGAGGCCCCTATTCTATTTCCGTAACATGTGCAGGTGAGAGAAAGGAATTTTCCGATATTTATATAGGAGATGTCTGGCTCATGTCCGGCCAGTCGAATATGCAGCTGCCCATGCAAAGAGTCAGGTATCGTTTTCCAAAGGAATATGGTGAAAACGGGGATCCACTTATCCGCCAGTTTACCGTTCCGATCAATTGGGATTTTAAGACACCTGCAGATGAACTGTCAGGCGGAAAATGGGAAAGCTATTCCCTGGAAAGCACTTCTTATTTTTCAGCCGCAGGATATTTCTTTGGGGTAAAATTGCGGGAAAAATATCCTGTACCCATAGGTCTTATCCTTACTGCGGTAGGCGGTACGCCGATAGAGGCGTGGATGAGCAGAAAAGCGCTTGCGGCTTTTCCGGGCAAAGCAAAGATAGCTGACGAGTGCAAATCGGATGAATATGTCAGGGGTAAACAGAAAGAAGATGAAGAGAGGACTTTATCCTGGTATAAGAAATTAGATGAAACGGATAGTGGGATTTTAGAAGACTGGCTAAATGCCGGCTTGCAGGACACATGGAAAGCTGTCGACCTTACCGATAATTTCTATTGGAATGAAGATTTTGAAAACCCTGGTTCTGTTTGGTTTAAAAAGACTGTGACGATCCCGCCTGAACGTTCAGGCAAGCCGCTCCGCCTCTCCCTGGGTACCATTAAGGATGCGGATTACACTTACGTAGACGGGCGGTGCATCGGAAATATCACATACAGATACCCACCAAGAGAATATCACCTGGAAGGCCTGACCGAAGGGGACCATGAGATTACAATACGTGTGATCGCTGTGTCCAGATGGATTGATTTCACCAAAGGGAAGTCCCATCAAATGATTTTTGGAACAGGAGAGGTGCTGCCCATCTCTGAAGGCTGGAAGTATAAGAGAGGTGCATCCATGGAAACTCTTGTTCCTCAGACCTTTTTTGAGAAAAAAACCCATGGGGATGTACCAGTCTATGATAGCGCCTCTTCATGATTTTCCTATTTGGGGTATGTGCTGGTATCAGGGAGAGTGTAACGCGGATGACGCCCGTTCCTATCCCCGGTATTTCAAGTGTATGATAGGGGATTACAGACGAAAATGGCATATGGGGAAATTCCCCGTTATTTATGTACAGTTACCCAATTATGATCTTGAAGATGCAGGAAACTGGGTTCAGTTTCGGAATATGCAGCAAAGTCTTGCCAAGCTGGCGAACAGCGCCATGGTAGTTGCCATAGATTGCGGCGAATACAATGACCTTCATCCAACGGATAAAAAGACGGTAGGGGAGAGAATGGCCATGGCGGCGTATGAGATTGCATATCATGAGCCTGGCGAATGGCTGTCACCAATATTTTCCCATGGGAAAAGGAACGGTAATGAGATAATACTTCACTTTGATCATGGAGAGGGAGGATTTGCTGTATCAGGAAATGAACCAGGCGGATTTGAAGTCTGCATATCAGGGGAATGGATCTCAGATGGCATAGATATCCGGATCCAGGGCGGTGCGGTGATTTTGTATGCCAAAAAAGGAGAGGCAATTACCGGAGTACGCTATGCCTGGTCAAATAATCCGGTGAATGCTAATCTCCGCGCCGTATCGGGTCTGCCGGTATCGCCATTTGAGACTGTGATAGTATGACTGATTGGAAGAAAAGGGTATGGATATTCGTAAGTGTTATTTCAATTATGGTATAAAGATACAGGACCACAGCGGCTGAGGTCCTGTATCTTTTATTGCATAACTGATTGTAGGATAAAAAAAGATTGTATTTATTTTTTCGGCCTTTTCAGAATAAACTGTGATGACAAGGTTTTCATAGGGAACCCATTCCCTCAATTGCCTGGATTCTTCCAGAATATTTTCCAGATACTCAAAGCTTTCATTTTCAAACATGGTATCCTTTTTCCAGGCATCCTGTGACTTGCAGCGGTCAACAATGGCTTCAATGGCGGCTGCGTCGGGTTTTCTTGAATTGAGACTGCATTATGATAAGATCGCATTTCATTGGCTCTCCGATTGCACGGTGGGATGGAATATGAGGCGGGAGAATATTGATATCGGTCTGCCAGTACCTTGTCAAATAGGAAAGGATCGAACTCCTGTCCTCCAACGGCAGCAGCAGTACAGTCTATATAGGAAGTCTGGCTGCCTAGTTTAACGGCATTCCAGCTGTGTTCGATTCCCATTTTTGTACCGATTATGACCCAACAGGGGATTCCCAGCTGGTCACATATACCTTTCAGTGCTCTGGAATAGCCGGTGCAGACGGTATTTTTGGTAACCAGGGCGCCATAGGCAGTACGGTCAAAGTGCATGGATTCCGCCATTCGGCCGGTACCGGAAAGGGAGGCAAGGGTGTAATCGTAGGAAGCATTGCCGGATACTTTCTGGAAGGCCGTGTAAAGAAGATCCTGAGGCAGGTCCGATGGGGCAGTACGGCGTACGTCTTCTGCCATTTGGATCATTGCGGAAGAAAGGCTGTCTGCCGCTGTATGAAGCGAATCTTCAGAGGCCTGCATGGATAACCGGAATTCGTAGGTGCCGAAATCCCCCTTCTCCGTCAGAAGGGTAAAGCTTAGGTCAGAGGCTTCACAGGGAAAGGAAGCACAGTTTATCTCATAGTTGTCAATGAGATTGAAAATGGAATCATCAGATAATCCTTTGGGCAGCTGTATCACAGCAACAGGAGAAGGAAATGTATCCTCCCATTGGGAAATCAGGCCGGGAATTTCCTGGGCTGCGGATGCGGATTCGACGACCGGGGCTGTTAGAATCAGGGAGGCTAAAATAGGCAGGAAAGATAAAAATTGAAAATTCATGCAAAGTACTCCTTATAAAAAAAATTAGGGTTGATTTTTTAAATATAATGCTGTTATAGTGAAAATAAACAAAAAAAGTTAGGTGACCTAAAAAAATTGTACCTAACTTTTATTATACCATCGTTATTCTCATTTGAGAATAGCGAATTGCTGTTTTTTTAAACATTTTTATTTACATAAATTAGATATTTCCAAACTTAAAATTTGCAAAAGGTAAAGAGCCTGCTGCGAAGTCGAGAAGTGGTTTTTGCCTGGTGCTAAGGGAGAGAAAATCATGGGAGCCTCTGCCTTCGCTGATAGTGTGATTCTTAGTTTTCATTTGGGGGCGTAGTTCAAGGAAATAGGTATCGGTGCCTGCTAAGGCCTGATTAAGAATAGAAATTGTTTTTGGAAGCTGATATGAGGTTCGAGTACTGGGTGTACTGGCATCTATTAGCTGTTAAAAGGAGCCGGGTATCCTCCTGTGGGGCGTAAGGCTTTAAAAGTACCCAGTTAGAAAGTCCGTAGTCAGCAATTCTGACCGCATCCACTTTACCGGTCTTAACCTTACGGACAGAGTTGTTATCGCAGCCATGGATCAGCTTTGCATGGACAGCGCTGACATAAGAACCAGAATCAGCGGGATATATCGTGCTAAGGGGGGCTAGTATTTGCCGGTGTACTCCACAATGATTCAAGTCTCATCGTATAAGCTTTCGGGAGAGCAGGCCAGCTCTTTTAGTTCTCTTGCGGTGCGGCGGATTGCAAAAGGCTTTTCCACAATTTCACCCAGAAGTTCCATGACGGTGATCATGGGTTTGCTTTTGGAGACATCAATACCAGTGGTGTTTATAAGTAATCTTCCAATCAGTGATGACAGGTAGTGGGGAGTTACCGTTTGCTCATTGCTGAGTTAATTAGTCTGGTAATGTGAACACTCTGGCAATTAGTGGTCTAACCTGCTTAAAACGAACGCTGAAATAAGAGGGAAGTCTGATAATCCTTTTATTAAAGCCCAGGCACAAATGGAAAAACATAACCGCATGTTATGTTTGAATCCCAATATTATAAGTAAAGGAGAGGTAGAGAAAAATGAGAAGAAAACATGTGAGAGGCAAGGGAGTATGGAGAGCAGCCGCATCTATAATGGCGGCAGTGGTCCTTACAACAGCGATCCCTTTAAACCTGCCTGTTTATGGGGAGGAACTGGTAAAGGAACAGGAAAGTCATGAGTCTGGCAAAGGGGTTAATGATGCAGGTGATGAAAGTAATGGAGAAGAGCTGGTAGAGGAAAAGGAAGCTCAAGAGTCCGAAGAAACGGTTGCTGATTCAGAGAACGACAGTAAGGAAGAGAATCAGGAGACGGACGAGAAAGACCACAGCGAGTCTGAAGATGACAAGACGGAAGAAAGTCAGGTGGAAGAAAACCAGACGGAAGAGAGCCAGGCGGAGGAAAGTCAGGAGGAAAAAAGCCAGGAAGAAGAAAGCCAGACAGAAAAAGAGAAAACGGACGAAAATCAGCAAAATGAGAATGAAACAAAGCCGGAAAATGAAAGACCGGCGTCAGATGACGGCCTGACAGGACATGTGGATGAAGAACAGAGTAAGCCGCTAAATCAGGCTGGATCAGCAAAGAAGGCTCAGGCTGCTGTATCGGGTGAAGGCTTTGAGGTCAGTGAAAATGGAGTGATTACCGGATATAATGGGACTGACACGGATATAGAGATACCGTCGAAGATTGATGGGGTAATCATTACAGGAATTGGAGATAATGCTTTCCAGTGGCTTAGTATTGAGATTGAGAAGGTATCAATACCTCATACGATTAAAACAATAGGAGACTTTGCTTTTACATATAATGATTATCTGAAAGAGGTTTATTTTTATGGAAAAGCACCTAAGATGGGTAATGCGGTCTTTGATGATAATGAAATTACGTTCCATTGCCCAAAGAACCTGGAGGATGAGTATGAGGAGGCATTAGGTGAGTGTTTATTTGGGACTAGCAACGAGCTTTCAAATGACCTTGATCCATATGAAGATGATGAAGTCTTATCGGGGCCAGAAGATTACCTGGATGCAGTGATTGATTCATCATCCGAAGGAGTTATTATCAAAGGGTTAAAATCCGGAAGCAAGGAAACTTCTATTACGATTCCTGAAACCATCAATGGAAAGACTGTTACAAAGATTAAGGCCGGAGCATTTAACAATAATACAAAAATTAAAACGGTAACCATAGAAGCAGGAATAACTTCCATTGGAGATGGGACATTTAATGGCTGCAGCAGCTGGAGACAATCACACTCCCCGACACCTTGTCCAGTATCGGCAGTGAGGCTTTTTATAACTGTCAGAAGCTGACCGGTGTAACTTTTCCTGAAAGTCTGAGAGTGATCGGAAGCAACGCTTTCTATCAGTGTCTTGCTCTTGAACGTGTTGACCTAAGTCAGACGGAAATCACGGTTATAGCAAAAAAATACATTTGAAAGCTGCCAGGTTTTATCAGATGTGGTATTGCCGGAAGGTCTGGAGACAATCGAACAGTACGCTTTTTTTCAAATGCAATGCTATTACAGAGATTACCATGCCCCAGAGTCTTAAGAGAATTGGCCAGGGAGCATTCCAGTATGCCCATTTGACAAAGGTGGATATCCCGGCAGGTGTAGGGCTGATTGGGGACAAAGAATTTGCTGCCGAGGCATTCTGGTGTGACGGACTTAAAGAAATAAATGTAAGTGAAGATAATCCGTCCTATGCGGATGTGGAGGGCGTGCTTTACACCAAGGATAAGAAAACATTGCTTTATTATCCCAATGGAAGGGAAGATACTGTATATAAAATCCCAAAGGGCGTAGAGGAAATCAGCGGATACGCATTTAAGGTTCCTGCAGGGCAGAGACCGGCCAACTGGGATTCCGCCAAAGGCGATAATCTGAATACAATCTTATTTCCTGTTACCCTTAAGAAGGTTGGAAACGGAGCGTTTGCCCAGAGGACATTAGACAGTATAACCATTACGCCAAATATAGAATGGGGAACCTATGTACTTGACAACTGTAAGGTAAAGACCATTGAAATTGCGGAAGGCGTAACGGAAATCCCAGATAACTTCTTCTATGGTGCAGCCGGATTTCAGGAGCTAACCCTTCCCGCATCTTTAAAGCGGATTGGAAACCGTGCTTTTGACAGGTTCCCGCTGGAGAACATTGAACTGCCGGAGGGTCTGGAAGAAATCGGAGTGGAGGCATTTGAATGCAGCAAGCTGACCGGCATAAAAATTCCCAAAACCGTAAAGACCATTGGAGACCGTGCATTTTATCTTAATAAAAATCTTAAAGATGTGGTATTTGAAGAGGGTTCTGCTTTAAAGAATACAGGGGCATTTACGTTCAACTCCTGTTCAAAGCTGGAAACCATAACGCTGCCTTACGGGGTAGAAGTCATAGACAACGGCTGTTTCAGCAGCTGCGATTCTCTGGAGTATGTGGGAATTCCATCTACGGTAACGACACTGGGAGATTTTGCCTTTTCAGGAAGCGGCATCCGGACCATGGAATTGACAGACAGCATCCGCTATATGGGAACCGGTGTTTTCCGCAACAGTTTCTTAGAGTATGTAAAGCTGCCGGCATCGCTGGAAACCATGGGTACCTGTACTTTTGAATGGTGCCGGGATCTGGAAAAAGTAATTTTCCCGGATAATATGAAGTTAAAAGATCTTCCTTCTGATACATTTTTCTACTGCACAAATCTTACCGGCCTCACCTTACCGGCCAGCATTGCCAGGACGGAGCCTTGCTCCCTGTCATACTGTGAAAGTCTGGAAAAAGTGGAGTATAAAAATAAAAATTTACAAAGGTCCGTGTTTGATTGCTTTGCAATTAATTTAAACAGTTATTTTGGATATGGAGAGTGGGATGAAGGAACAAACTATGACTTATACATTCCGGCAGACACCACCATTCTACGAAAAACGGATTTACAGTTAATACAGATATTATAACCCCAGAAGCAGATAAAACGGAGAACCTTTACAATGAGGTCATGAATTACACAAATGGATCCAACGGAACAAAGACCAGAAGTGCATCTGCTGCTACGGCGAACTGCGGGTGTGCAGGAGGAAACGGCATTTTCAAGTACACAGCGACCATAAGCCTAAATTCAACTATGTTGTTACTCAGGGTCAGGATTCGGGCGGTAAAGACGATAACCAGAATCCTTCAAACCCTAAGGATAATGAAAACGGGACGAATCCTGGAGATAAGCCTTCTGGAGATAAGCCTTCTAGAAATACATCCTCTGAAAAGTCATCTTCTGAAGACACAATTTCAAGGACAGGAGCAAATGCAAGCAGCCCTGTTAACGTAACCGGCGGACCTAGTACTACACGTTCTGATGGAAAATCTCCGGCGGCAGGTTCCTGGGCAAAGGATGGGAAGGGGTGGAAGTTTAACTATACATCTGACCGGACCAGTGCCTGGGTTGGGAATATGTTACCTGGAATGGAGTTTCCGGTTGGTATTATTTTAACAAAGAAGGCTATATGCTGATCGGCTGGATAGAAGAAAATGGAAGAAAATATTATCTTGACCGGCCGGGAGCGGCTATTCAGGGACAGATGGCCGAAGGTGGAATCTGCTGGACGGAAAATGGTACTATTTTAATACAATTTCAGACGGAGCCAGAGGTGCTCTGCTTACGGATACCGTGACTCCTGATGGATACAAAGTGGAAGCGGATGGTTCCTGGAATGGGATATAATAATGAAAGGACCATACCTCCGTATCTGGAATACTGCCTATTACAGGTAAATAACCAGAACCGTGCCAGGAGTTTTTTTCTGACAATAGTCATTATGAGAAAAAGGACTGAATCTAACAAGAATTACTTGTTAGGTTTGGTCCTTTTTATATCCACTGTAAATTAAAAGTCTTTTCCGTATCCGTTTAACCATGCTCTTTCTTCAAATGGTTTTTTTGTTACACCAGGATTTACTTCGTCTGGAATTCCCAAAGGCATATAGATAGCTACCGTTAAATCTTCCGGTACGCCAAGAAGCTCTCCCATTTTCTTTGCCTTTTCTCCCTCAATCTGTCCCTCAACCCAGGTAGCTGCATATCCCTTTGCATTGATAGCCAAAAGAATGTTTTCAGCTGCGGCAGAGTAATCATGTATGTGATAGGAATTACCCTTATAGGAAATCGTTTCTTTTGACAACAGAAGGATTGCTGCAGGAGCGGTAAGTGCCCATGAGGCACCATAAATAGCAGCCAGATCATACGCTGTCTTCTGATCGTTTACTGCAATAAAACAGGTTGTCTGCTGATTGCAGCCGGAGGGAGCAGCTACGCCTGCTTCCAGAATCTCTTTTAAATCGGCATCAGGTACATGATCCGGTTTGAATGTTTTACGATAACTTTTTCTTGTGAGGATTGCTTCCATTAAGTCCATTCTATCAAGTCCTTTCCATCTTCCTATTTTGATTGTGCTTCTATGTAAAGTATATCATATGTTCCTAGGTTTCGCGAGCATATTATCCTCCTTTTTTTGACGTATTGTGCCATATAGATGAGCAGAACCGGGGTCCGTTCATGATATGAAAGAACCTGGTTGTGGAAGAAAAGGGGTAAATGGTACCCTGACGGTAAGACACAGCTACTTTTTCTATGTCTTACTATCAGGGTACAATTTATTTTTTATATAATTGATTGTTCAATAAAAAAAGACGGGATTTATTTTGCGGCCTTTTCGGAATAAACTGTGGTCACAAGGGTTTCATAGGGAACCCGTTCCTTTAGTTGTCCTGATTCCTCCAGAATATTTTCCAGAAGCTCAAAGCTCTCTTTTTCAAACACGGTATCCTTTTTCCAGGTATCCTGTGCCTTGTAGCGTTCAACAATGGCTGCAATGGTGGCTACGTCGGTTTCCTTAAATTGGGGCTGGATCACTTTTGCGATTTCTTCCGATGAATGGGAATTTACATATTCCAGACCTTTTTGAATGGCATTGGTGAATTTCTGAATGGTTTCCGGATTTTTCTCCAGATAGCTTTTCTTTGCACTGTAGGCAGTGTAAGGAACATAACCGGAATCAACGCCAAGAGAAGCCACTACGTGGCCGTTGCCTTCTTTTTCAAGCCCTGTGGCAAATGGTTCGAACTCCACGGTATAGTCTGCGTCATTGCTGGTAAATGCCGCAGCAGTCAGGCCGAAGTTTATGCTCTGGTCAATAGATAAGTCCGTGACAGGGTCAATGCCATTTTTTTTCAGGATATACTCGAATACCATCTGCGGCATTCCCCCGGCTCTTCCGCCCAGTACCTTTTTGCCTTTTAGATCCGTCCATTTAAAGTCAGGCTGAGAGTTTCTTCCTACAAGAAAGTTTCCGGCTCTCTGGGTCAGCTGGGCGAAGTTGACGGCATAGTCTTTCGATCCGTTTGCGTAAGTATAGATGCTGGCCTCAGAACCCATAAATCCGATATCAGCATCGCCTGATATCAGAGCAGTCATGACCTTGTCGGCGCCGGCCCCGTTGACTAAGGTTAAGTTAATGCCTTCATCTTCAAAATATCCCAGTTCAATGGCTGAATACTGGGGAGCGTAGAAGATGGAATGGGCAACTTCATTTAGTGTGACCGGAGTTAATTCAGATGCCTTTGCTTTTGGGCCGCAGGCAGTCAGGCTAAGTAAAGACGCTCCGGTGAGTATGGCCGCCAGAAGTAAGTGATAGGCTTTTCTCATAAAATCCTCCTTTGAGAAATCTTAATACTACATTTTATTATGAGAATATGGGAAGGTACTTTGTCTTACAAAATTTTATAATGCCATGAAAGCAATGAACCAGGCGCTGCAAAGCGGCATTTGGCGAATGTCGCAGGATAATAGACGCTTGTTTCTATAATACCGTGGCCCTGACAGATACATGATAAAAAAAGAGGTCTTATATGCTTTCTGGCCGTAGTTCTGCAGCTTGTCAGGGAGACAGCCAGCATGAATGCAACCAGGAATAAGGCGATTGTCTTTTTCATATGATTCTCCCCTTCTTATTCTCTCCTAGTGGCAATGTATGAGAGGGGCCAGGCTGCAGTTCCGCCCATTTATATATTTCTGTATTTTAGGATGGAATAAGAAGAGAAACTGTGTTATACTGCTATAGTAAAATTTACAAAACAGGAGAAATTCAATGGACTATCGGATGATTGTGCTGGATTTGGATGGGACGCTGACCGACAGAAATAAGAAGATCACACCCAGGACCAAAGAGGCACTTTTTGAATTAAAACGACAGGCGGAATCATTGTACTGGCTTCCGGACGGCCGACTTATGGGGTAATGCCCCTTGCCAGAGAATTGGAGCTTCATGAGTCAGGAGGATACATTCTGTCCTTTAACGGAGGGCGAATCATTGACTGCAGAACCGGGGAAACGGTTTTTGCAAGAGAACTGCCTGTGTCCTCAAATTCCAGAATCATCCGTATGGCAAAGGAGCATGGGGTGAACATCCTTACCTATGAGGATGATCTGATCATCACGCCCAATGCCGGGGATGAATATGTGGAAAAGGAATCGACCATCAACAAGCTGGAAGTAAAAGAAATCCAGGATATGGAGGCTTATGTACAGTTTCCGGTTGTAAAATTCCTGATGCTTGATGAAGGTGACTACCTTGCCATGGTGGAACCAAAGGTAAAGGCGGCCCTGGGGCGTGATTACAGCGTTTACCGTTCAGAACCCTATTTTCTGGAGATACTTCCTAAAGGAGTTGACAAGGCGGCAAGTCTGGAGCGTTTGCTTATGAAGCTTGGCATGAGCAGGGAGGAGATGATTGCCTGCGGAGACGGCTACAATGATTTGTCCATGATCCAGTATGCAGGCCTTGGCGTTGCTATGGAAAATGCAGTTCTCCCGGTGAGGCTGGCCGCTGATTATGTGACCCTTTCCAATAACGATGACGGAGTGGCTCATGTTATAGAAAAATTTATGCTTTCATGATGTCTCCGAAGGGTGGACTTTACAACTTTAGTATGTTAAAATGCACCTAAGGGTAAAAACAAGAAAAAGGGGATTGATCGATACTATGAATAAAAAGATTAAAACAGATGCGGTAGACCATCTGTTTGAAGCCATTTTAACCTTGAAATCTTCAGAGGAGTGCTATACTTTTTTTTGAGGATGTATGCACAGTCAATGAACTGTTAAGCTTATCCCAAAGGTATGAGGTGGCAAAGATGCTGCGAGAAGGCCGTACTTATCTGGAGATCGCAGAAAAGACGGGGGCGTCCACTGCGACCATCAGCCGTGTGAACCGCTCCTTAAATTATGGAAACGATGGATATGATATGGTGTTCAAGCGTTTAGAGGAAGAAAAAAGAGAAGACTGATTAAGACAGGGGACAAGCCGGGAGCCGGTACTTGCCCCTGTTTTTCATGTATCATTTTTTTTCTTTTTTTACGTTTATTGGTTCGGTTTCTCTTAAATCATCAATAATCTGCTCAATGATCTGCTTCTTTAAATATACATCAAAGGAAAGCTCGCAGATCCAGGAAAAGAGACGGAGATATTCCAGATCATCTTTTGGCAGCCCTTTATCTTCAAAGGTCTTGCTGGCGTGCTCGTATTTTTGGAGGATATCCTCTTTGATACGGTCGATTCCGCCTTCTACCTGGGAGAAAATTTCCCGGTAGATGTCCTCCAAAGGAATCCCATCCGAAGAATTAAAATGCTTTTCCGTAATGGGGCGGAAAAGCTGCTCAATATCATGAAAAGAGAGCAGATTTTTAAAATAATATATAAATATCAGCAGCAGAATGTGTTCTCTTGAGTATTTCTTTTTATTAGGAGCCGGAAGAAGGTTGTTCTTGGCATAATTATTGATCATGGTCTTGGTCAGGACCTTGTCCTCAGGATAGCGTTTGGTGTCCTTTAAGTGTTCATCCATGAAGGTAGTGACCTGATCCATGTACAGATCAATATTTGGAATGGTTTCCGGCGTGATATGGTCTAAGGATTCCAGATGCTTCAGGATGTCCTGCATTCTTTCGTCGTTGGTCTTCATATGTTTTCCTCTTTCCTGCCCATGCCTTTTGGACATAAAAATATGCCCGCGGGGCGCCGGCCTTCTGCACGGCGGCGGCCGCACATAAGGGATGATCCCCTTTATTATATCATATTATATAGTATTCAATACCAGATGACAAGGGGTAAAAAGGTATAATGGACTGAATTTTTTTAAGAACACCTAAAAAAAATTTCTTGACTTTTACGGAATGTGTGCTAATCTAGAATTATCAGAGAAATGAGCGAAAGGAGACACATCATTATGAAAAAGGTATTAGCAACAGAAAAAGCGCCGGCAGCAATCGGCCCATATTCTCAGGGCGTTCGTGGAGGCGATTACGTATTTATATCAGGACAGCTTCCAATTGACCCTGCTACCGGAGAATTTGCAGGTGAGGATATCGTATCCCAGACAAAGCAGTCATTGACAAACATCAAAGCCATTCTGGAAAGCGAAGGCTTATCCATGGCCAACGTGGTTAAGACAACTGTTTTATTAAAGAATATCAGTGAGTTTGGAGCAATGAACGAAGTTTATGCATCCTTCTTTGTAGGAGAATGCCCGGCAAGAGCCGCATTTGAAGTGGCAGCTCTTCCAAAGAATGCTCTGGTTGAAATCGAGGCCATCGCATATTGCGGTAAGTAAAATACCTACAACAAGTTGCAGGTATTTTTCCCGCGGGCAGTCGCCAAATGGATATGCAAGCATATCTGCCCGGCTCGCTGCCTCCGCGTGAATAATCGTCAGATCAGTTTCTGAGAGTTTGATTTAAGGAAACGAAAGCAGGGAGTACAGCACTTTGAGATGCTTGACAGTGTTTCAGAGGGCTTTGCTCTCTTTTTGTATTTCTGTAAACATAAGGCGTATTTCAAGGGCAGTTGTAGAAATAAAGGGCTTTTTGCGAAAGAAATGGGTTGCATATTGACGGACTTATATTATAATAAATTAGAAAGTCCGATTTTTTTGGCTCATCGGAAATCAGGCTTGAAATTACATAGGAAAGCTGGTACTCTAACGATGAAGATTGATGAAACGGCAGAAGAATATCTGGGCCGGATTCCTATGTGGGCCAGAAAGAAAAAAACTCTCTGGAAGATATCCGGGAATTCCTCTGTGAGATGGGGGAACCGGATGAAGGGATGAAAATTTTTCATGTGGCAGGTACCAACGGAAAAGGGTCGGTATGCGCATTTTTACAGTCTGTTTTAAGAAAAGCAGGCTGCAGGGTGGGAACTTTTACCTCCCCTCATCTGATTGAAACCAGAGAACGTTTCTGTATAAATGGAGAGATGATATGGTCAAAGGTTTTTGAAGAAAGCTATCAGACCGTCCGAAATCTTTCTGAGAATATGATGGAGAAAGGATATTGCCATCCGTCTTATTTTGAATTTCTGTTTTATATGGCAATGGACATGTTCCGTAAGACAGAAGTGGATATTGTAATTCTGGAAACAGGTCTTGGAGGAAGGCTGGATACGACTAATGTCATTAAGTCCCCTCTGGTGTCGGTGATTACCTCCATCAGCCTGGATCATACGGAATATCTGGGAGATACCATTGAAAAAAATCGCATGGGAAAAGGCTGGAATTATAAAAAAAAGGGGTGCCCGTAGTTTTTGACGGAAATGACGGACAGGCTTCCCAGGTTATCCGCTGCAGGGCAAAGGAGCTTGGCTCCCCTTTCTGTGAAGTGGACAGGCTGGGATATGAGATAACCGGATATGAAGAAAAGCTGTAAGGCCAGATTTTTTAAAGCAGGAGGAGGTTTCATTGAAGTTACCGTTCCCACCGTTGCGGAGTATCAGGTGATGAATGCCTTTCTTTCGTTTAAGGCTCTTGAGGCAGTAAGGCTTAAGGAAATCATGGACTTAGAGATATCTGATGAGCAGGTAAAAGAAGGAATTGCCAGCATGTACTGGCCGGGAAGAATGGAAGAGGTGCTTCCTGGAGTATATCTGGACGGAGCCCATAATCCGGGCGGTATCCAGGCTTTTGTCAGGGCAGCAGCCGGTTTGTGCAAAGCAAGAAAGAAACGGGCTGAGCTTTTGTTTTCGTCAGTATCCGATAAGGATCACGATAAAATGATAAAGGAAATTGCAGGTGCACTGCCTCTTGATCAAGTAGCGGTGGCTCATATTCATTCGGAAAGAGGGCTTGAAACTAAGGTTCTGCTAAAAGAGTTTCAAAATGCCTGCGGATGCGGTGTGGAAGGATTTCAGACAGTGGAAGAGGCTGTTTTATACATGCTTCATAAAAAGGATGAAGGGCATCTGCTGTTTTGTGTAGGTTCTCTTTACCTGATGGGGGAGATAAAGGCAGTATTAAGGAGGAACGGATATGATTGATTTTGAAGCTGAGATTGACAGTTACAGGCCAAGCCTGGAGGTTGATGCCATTGAAGATGCCATTGTAAGAAGTGATTTGACGGATATGAATGACTTAATGATGGATCTTATAAAAGAAATCAACAAGGAATAGGCGGTTAAAATATGGATTATGAAAGAAAAACCCGGGTAATCGCAAACAGCTATTATAACATGGGGCTGGAACGGGCAAAGCTCAGGGACTTATCAGGAGCTTCCGAATGTCTGAAAAAAAAGCCTCCATTTTAACAAGTATATGACAGACGCAAGGAACCTTTTGGGGCTGATTTATTATGAGGTCGGAGAAGTGGGCGAAGCTCTTGTGCAATGGGTAATCAGCATGAACTTACAGCCAGAAGGAAACCGCGCAGATGAATACCTCGGTGAGATACAGAGAAAATCAGGCACCATGGAGACGGAACGGCGGGCAGTGAGAAGATTCAACCAGGCCCTGATCTACGCCCAGAGCGGCAGTGAGGATCTGGCGATCCTGCAGCTTATTAAGGTGGTGGAAAGCAAGCCCAACTATGTGAAGGCCCAGCTTTTGCTGGCACTCCTTTGCATAGCCAGAGAGGATTATCAGAAGGCTGGCAAAGCCGTTTATAAGGTATTACAGATCGACCGCAACCATCCAAAGGCACTCTATTATAAGTCCCTGGTAAAGGATACGGCCGGGAATGGAAAAAGTGAACGGGAACCGGAAAAGCGGAAACTGAAAAATGTGCTTTCCCACAGGCAGATGGAAGATGATGATGTGATCATACCCCCAAGCTATCGGGAGAATACCAAGGATCAGGCGGTGGGGAACATTCTTGCCGGGCTTTTGCTGGGCGCGGCGGTAATCTTTTTTCTGGTAATGCCGGCCAAGACAAAATCTATTAATGAATTACATAATAAGGAAATAATAAAATACAGCGAACAGTTAAGCCAGGCCAATCAAAAATCTGACAGCCTGACTGCACAGCTGGAATCCCTGGAAACAGAAAAGAAGACTGCAGAGGCCTCTTTAGCATCCATTACCAGTGATTCCGACAGTGTTCTGGCTCAGTATCAGGCCGTGATTGGAATCCTTCAGGCTTACAAAAAAAGATGACTTTCCGTCCGCGGTGAAGATTTATGCCGGGTTGAATCCGGATCTTATCACTTCCTCCGATGTCCAGGCAATCGTAGGTGAGATAAGAAAGGATATGGTGGAGAATGGCTGCCCAATTCTGGAAGGACTTGGGGACAAGGCGATGGAGGCAGGGGATGCCCAGACTGCACTTGCTTACTACTTGAAATGCCTTGATTTAAAGCCGGACAGCTGGCAGGCAAAATACAAGACGGCAGTCATTTATAAGGGAATGGACCAGAAAGAGCAGGCCAACGGGCTGTTCTCCGATATTATAAATAACAGCAAAGATGAAGAGCTATCTGCTAAGGCAAAATCAGAACGTGGTTTTTGACATAATTTCCTTAATTTTAGCTAATGAAAGACACTACAGAAGACTAATTTTTTTGTGGTGTCTTTTTTCATTTTCCCGGGCCGTTTCCGGCGGCCGGGTGACGCTCTTTTTGGCATTACGGACAGACAATAAGGAATGGAGGAGTATTGCATATGAATCAACCACACTTTACATATGAAGCAGAGGGGCAGACGCTGATCGTCCATCTGCCGGAGGAGTTGGATCATCATAACTGTTCAGGGCTTAAATGCGAAACCGATTTAATCCTTTCCGAGAACTATATCAGGCGCATTGTTTTCGATTTTTCAAAGACCAGGTTCATGGATTCCTCGGGAATCGGTATCTTGCTGAACAGGTATAAGCAGATGGCTTTAAGCGGGGGAACAATAGCCATCTACGGTGCAGGACCCAGGCTCTCCGCATTCTTAAAATAGGGGGATATTAAAATTAATGAAATTATATGACTCTAAGGAAGCAGCAGTCACAGGTTGAGGAGGAACGTATGTCAGAACAGAATAAACCAGAAATTCTGAAAATGGAATTGGAAGCCCTGTCAAAGAATGAAGAATTTGCCAGAGTGGCAGTGGCAGTTTTTATGGCAAGATTGAATCCCACCCTGGAAGAAGTGGATGATGTGAAAACAGCCGTGTCGGAGGCAGTCACAAATGCGGTCATCCATGGATATCAGGGGAAAGGAGGAATCATTTATCTGGAAGTGGGGATAGACGGCCAGGAAATTTCAGTAACCGTACGGGATACGGGTATTGGAATTCCCGATATCAAGCTGGCCATGGAGCCTATGTATACCACAGATCCGGATGGAGAACGGTCAGGCATGGGATTTTCCTTTATGGAAGCGTTTATGGATCAGGTGGAAGTAGAGTCGGAGACCGGAGTGGGAACTGCCGTAACCATGAAAAAGAAGATTGACAGGTGAGCCTTATGGATGAGACCATGAGATTGATAGAAATGGCTCACGAAGGAGATAAAGCGGCAAGAGACCAGCTTGTGACCGACAATTTCGGGCTGGTTTGGAGTATAGTACGCAGATTTACAGGGCGTGGTTATGAACCTGAGGATTTGTTTCAAATCGGCAGCATTGGCTTAATGAAAGCCATTGATAAATTTGACTTATCCTATGAGGTGAAATTTTCCACTTATGCGGTGCCCATGATAACAGGAGAGATCAAACGTTTTTTTAAGAGACGACGGAATGATCAAGGTCAGCCGCTCCATAAAGGAAATGGGGCTTAAGGTGAAAAACGTCAGGGAAGAATTGGTATATCGTCTTGGGAGAGAGCCTACGGTGGAAGAAATTGCTGGAGAAATAGGGGCCAGCAAAGAAGAAGTGGCAGCTTCCATTGAAGCGGGAGCGGAAGTGGAATCCTTATACAGGTCCGTCAACAAAAATGACGAAAACAGCATTTTACTCATTGATAAAATTGAAGAGGAAAGTTCTGCCCAGGAAGATCTGTTAAACCGCATGGTGCTGCGGGAACTTTTAACGGCGCTTTCCGACAAGGATAGGGAAATTATTATCAGGCGTTATTATTATAATGAGACTCAAAGTCAAATTGCGGCAAAGCTTGGAATATCCCAGGTTCAGGTTTCCAGACTGGAAAAAAGATTTTAAAACAGATGCGGGAAAAATTGTAGAATAAAATAATTTTATACGGCTCATACTAGCTTTGAAAACCAGAGAAAAGGATGTGAGCACGTATGGAATCCGTAAAACATAAGCTTGTCATGGCGCTTCTTGTATTATGCCTGATTGCAGTTGCTGCTGCTATCTGGTACATGATTGCTGTTATGCCGGACGGGTCAGAAAAAGAAGGGACGCTTGTTGAAGCCATTCCGGGATGGGAGATGATGGTTTCATGAGCAAGACTGTTTATTTGAATATCAGCCAGATTACTGAGGTGCGGCACAAGGAAATCCAGTTAAAGGATGTGGCGGATGTTTATTGCGACGATACGGCTATTATGAATAAGTGTAAGGCCCTTCGGATCAAAACCATCCATTTGGACCGCAATAAGCGTTATATAGAAAAAAACTCTGGATGTAATCAAGAAGCTGATAGAAATGGATCCGACTCTTCAGATCAATAATGTGGGAGAGGTAGACTTTATCATAGACTACCATAAGCCCAAACCTCCCGTATGGGCCTGGCAGTGGGCCAAAACCATTTTTGTCTGTATCGTATGTTTCTGCGGTGCATCCTTTGCTATTATGACCTTTAATAATGATGCCAGCGTTACGGATGTTTTCAAGGAAATTTACCGGATCATCATGAAGCAGGAGTCAAGCGGATTCACGATTTTGGAGGTCAGTTATTCTGTTGGACTGGCTCTTGGAATTGTGGGATTCTTCAACCATTTCGCAAAATACAAGATCAATACCGATCCAACTCCGCTAGAGGTGGAAATGCGGCTTTACGAAGACAATATCAGTAAGACTCTGATCCAGAACGATGGTAGAAAGGAGTCGGACATTGATGTTTCTTAAAGAAGTATTTCTTGTTTTTATTGGGCTCAGCGCTGGCGGCATTATAGCAGCCGGCGTTTTTGCTTTTTTTGGCAATTATTGGCGTGTTTCCAAGACTGATCGGAGCAACCCAAACAAAGAAGCATATTCTGCTCTTTGAGTCGGTTATCATTCTTGGCGGTGTCCTTGGGAATATATGTGATATTTATAGAATTCCCATAGGGTTCGGCGGAAATCTGGTTCTTGGAATATACGGGCTTTCCGTCGGAATATTTATAGGCATCCTTGTCATGTCTCTTGCAGAAACTTTAAAAGCCCTGCCCATAATCAGCCGTAGAATTCATCTGGCTGTTGGCCTGCAATATTTGATCCTTTCCCTGGGTCTTGGCAAATTGATCGGTCCCTGATCTATTTTACAGGGAATTTTAAGCAGTAGTATCAGGAAAAGGATTTACAGAACGTAGAAACGCCCGAAGGCATGTTATATGCCCGGAAAGAATGGGAGCAAAGGAGGAAAATCATGGAAATAAACAAAAAAGCATATGAAGCTTATGTAAAACAGGTGACTCCGGTGCACAAAAAATGGCCGGGGCTTATAAAGGCCTTTTTTGTAGGGGGAATCATATGTACCCTTGGACAGCTTACTACAACTTTATTTATGAATACAGGCATGGAAAAGGAAGCTGCCTCTGCCTGGACCACTTTGGTTCTGATTGCAGCTACTGTCATCCTGACCGGATTTAACATTTATCCCAAGATTACAAAATTTGGCGGAGCAGGAGCCTGGTGCCGATCACGGGATTTGCCAATTCCGTTGTCGCTCCGGCTGTGGAATTTAAGGCGGAAGGCCAGGTGTTTGGAATCGGCTGTAAAATCTTTACCATTGCCGGTCCCGTCATATTATATGGGATATTAAGCTCCTGGATCCTGGGAATCATCGCCTATGTATTAAAGGCCTTTCAAATACTGTAGGAATGAACCGGTCAGAGAAATGGAGAGAGAAAATGCAGATAGGAAAAGCAAGTGTTAAATTTGATGAACCTCCGATTATTGAAAGCATGGCTTCTATTGTCGGTAAAAAAAGAAGGCCAGGGTCCCCTGGGAAATTTATTCGATGTGGTAGAACAGGACGATATGTTTGGAGCGGATACTTGGGAAAAGGCGGAAAGCGCCCTTCAGAAGCAGACGGCTGATCTGGCCATTGAAAAGGGAGATATCCGGAAAAAGGACATTCGTTATTTGTTTGCAGGAGATTTACTGGGACAGCTGATCGCTACTTCCTTTGGAACGGTAGATTTGGAAATCCCCTTATTCGGTCTGTTCGGAGCCTGCTCCACCATGGGAGAAGCTCTTAATTTAGGGGCCATGACCGTAGCAGGGGGCTATGCGGATAAGGTCATGGCCATGGCTTCCAGCCATTTTGCAACGGCTGAAAAACAATTCCGTTTTCCCCTGGGATATGGAAGCCAGAGACCGTATTCCTCCTCATGGACTGTCACCGGCTGCGGTGCGGTGATACTCACCAAGCACAGGAAAGAAGGAATTGCAGCCATCACCGGGATCACCACAGGACGCATGGTGGATATGGGCATCAAGGACTCCATGAACATGGGGGCAGCCATGGCGCCAGCCGCTTTCCACACCATTCAGCAGAATTTTGATGATTTTCAGGTGGATGAATCCTATTATGACAAAATCATCACAGGAGATCTGGGCCAGGTCGGCCGGACGATTCTGCTTGATTTTATGAAAAATAAAGGACATGACCTGGAAAAACTGCATACGGATTGCGGGATGGAGATATTTAACAGTGATAATCAGGATACTCATGCAGGAGGCAGCGGATGCGGATGTGCGGCTTCCACCCTTTGCTCCTATATACTTCCTAAAGTACAAGACGGCACATGGAAAAGGGTCTTGTTCGTGCCCACCGGCGCCCTCCTTTCCACAGTGAGTTTTAACGAAGGTGAGACGATTCCTGGAATTGCCCATGCAGTTGTGATAGAGAATATAGGAAACCTATAGGGCACAGCCCGCATTCATAATTTGGCAACGTTTTCCGCCAAATTATGAATGGAATGGTGAACACATGGACAGTAAAAAGAAAGGAGACAGCCATGGATTACGTGAAAGCATTTTTAGTCGGAGGAGCGATCTGCGCCCTGGTGCAGATATTAATGGACAATACAAAACTGATGCCCGGCCGCATCATGGTTCTTCTGGTGGTAACCGGAAGCATTCTGGGCGCTATTGGCATTTACCAGCTTTGCCGACTGGGCCGGAGCCGGGGCAACGGTTCCCCTTCTGGGCTTTGGGAACACCTTATGGAAAGGCGTATCAAAGAGCATGGGAGAGGATGGATTTTTAGGGATTTTTAAAGGGGGATTTACTGCAAGCGCAGTAGGAATTTCCGGAGCATTGATCTTCGGATACCTGGGCTCTATTCTATTTAAGCCTAAGATGAAGAGCTGATACGATTGGCATAAAACGAAAATATAAGAAAATATAATGCAAAAAGAGTGCCTCAAAAGCCAAATCGGCTTTTGAGGCATTCTTGTGTTTTTCTTTATTATTGTTTCCGTTTTCCTGTGTCATAGCCCCGCCCTGCTTACCGGAGGCAGCATCCCATCCACAGGTGTTATTTAATAGCCTCCCCAGGGAGGAATCTGTGTTGCTCCACCAGGATTCTGAGGCCCATGTCCAGGTCCATACTGCTGTGGAATTCCGCCGGGTGAATCCGAATTATCTCCCGGAGGAAGGATGATGGAGTTGGCAGAATGGATGGTGCAATATCCTGGCATTGCGTATTTGGAGTCATCCGTTGACCCTTCTTCTCCCGAAGGAATTGCCATAAATATGGCGGTGGTCCGTTCCGGACAGTAAGGAGTAGGCAGACGGTGGGATACAGAGCAGACCGTTGCGCGTACATGATTATTGCATACATCGGTTGGAACCGTGCCTTTTGCAAAATATTCGGTGTATACCGCATTGCCTCTGGGGTCGTTGTTGCAGACGCCGGAGACTGCCAGCTTGCCGGATTTACGGCAGATCTGAGCGGTTTCTATGCTGTCAGGCACTGGAAAGCCAGGATCGGGCATTCCTTCATGGACTCTGGTCATGATCTTCCGCCAGATGGCCTTGTGGAAGGAGGCTCCTCCATTTTGCTTCGTAAGTTTCTGGTTGTCGTCACAGCCGGCCCAGATACCGGCAGTATAATAGGGGGAATAACCTACGAACCAGATATCATTGTTTGCGGAGGTGGTACCGCTTTTTCCTGCCCCTGACATACCGGGAATGTGAGCAGAGGCACTGGTGGAGCTTGGCCCTGAGCTTGAGAATTTCCTGCTGCTTTCCATGGAATCGGCCATGGCATCGGTTAAAAGAAATGCAGTGGAATCCTTTAATACCCGGTGGGTTTCCGGCGTATTGTCAATTAGCACCTTGCCGTCATGATCCAGAATTCTGGTAAAGAATATAGGTTTTTTTGTAAACTCCTCCGTTTGCTATGGTGGCAAAGGCGCCGGTCAGCTCTAAGTTGGAAACGCCGGTGGTGATTCCTCCAAGGGCCAGGGCCGCATTATAATCGGTATCGGTTAAGGAGGAAATTCCGAAATTCTTGGCGTATTCCACACCAAGCTGAGGCGTTACGGTTTCCATCAGGCAGCGGACAGCCACGATGTTCATGGAATAGATAATTCCGTCACGTATGCTGGAGTAGCCTTGATAGCCGGAGCTGTACCAGTTGGAAAAGGTCTTAGTGCCCACCGTGTAAACAGAATCATAATAAACGGATCCCAGGGTGGCCCCACAGGTATCAATGGCAGGTGCAAAGGCTGTTAAGATCTTAAAGGTAGATCCTGGCTGACGGTATGTGTTGCTGGCCCGGTTCAAGGTTAAGCTGGCTGTTTTTTGTCCCCGCCCGCCGCTTATGGCTTTTACTTCCCCGGTTTTCTGGTCCATGAGGACAAAGGAAGCCTGGGGCTGCAGCATTTTATGAAGGCTTTCACCAAGAATGGTATCCCCTTCTTTTAATAGATAAGCCTTGTATCCGTTTATATCGTCCTGGATTGCTTCTTCGGTATTATATAAGCCGTCAAATCCCGTATCCCCGTTTTCCTTGTGATAACGTTTTATATTTTCCTCAGAGTAATGGGTTGTGGTTCCATCCTTATGGGTGACGGACAGCCTGTATTCGATGGAATATCTGGCGGCAAAATAGTTTTCAGGGCTGTTGATTTCCTCGTCTACAATGGACTGGATCTTAGGATCCTGGGTGGTATAGATCGACAGTCCGCCGCTGTAAAGCATGTTGTGGGCCTGGGTGTCCGTGTATCCTAGCTGGTCCTTCATGGCCTTTTTTTACCTGCTCCACCAGCTCATCCGTAAAATAGCTGTATGGGGTGGAAGTCTCCTTGGTAGCGGTATCTACGTTCTGGATCCTGGAATAGACGTCATCGGACAGCGCCTCATCTTCTTCCTGCTTTGTGATATATCCCTGGTCATTCATATATTGAAGAATTACCTTTTGCTTGTCCGAATTGGCTTTTTGCCCTGTGATGGGGTTAAACTTTGAGGGGTTCTGGGTGATCCCTGCAAGGACTGCACATTCTGATAATGTCAAGTCCGGCACGTCCTTATTGAAATATCTTCTGGCAGCCACCTTGACTCCCAGGGAATTGTTGCCCAGGTTAATGGTATTTAGATAGTTGGTTATGATCTGTTCCTTGGCCATGGCCTTATCCAGCTTGACGGCTAAAAACCATTCCTGCAGCTTTCGTTCCAGCCGTTCTCCGAAGCTTTTTTCCATGCCGCCTCCAAAGACGCTGTTTTTAATTAACTGCTGGGTAATGGTACTTCCTCCGCCTGCGGTGGAATCCCCTGTCAGAACGCCCTTAACGGCGCGGAGAATGGAACGCAAATCGATTCCATTGTGCTCCCAGAACCGGGAATCCTCATAGGAAACAAACGCATTAACGAGATTCTTCGGAAGTTCCTCATAACTGGCTTCCTCCCGGTTGGAACCTGCGGTTACCAAGGTTTCAGTGACGTTTCCGGCGCTGTCATAGACGGTTGTTGCATATTCGTTTGGAACAATGGTTGCGATATCTACGTCAGGAGCATTGTCTATGATTCCTTTTACCATGCCAAAACAGATGCTGGCAGCAACAATGCTGCCAAACAAGCATAGCACAAATAGACTCTTTAAAAAGGCAAGAAAGACCTTAGTGGTATATTTCCTTGTCTTTGAATTGGCAGATCTGATTTTTTTCTCTGTCGCTTGTTTGCCGTAATTCATAGGAAGCCTCCTTTCCACTTTATTGCCCATGCTTTTTGGGCAGAGCCTGCCCCGCTTTTACGGGCGTAAAGGTATGCCTGTAAGGCATTACCGGTACATTATACCAAAAATTGTCTTGCAATTCAACACCTACCATTTTTGGAGATAATCAGGCAAAATATACATGAAAGCTTGCCTGGGCCTGTACTTTTGGTTATAATGGGGGTAATCGGTTAAAAATAAGGAATGAGGAAGTTTATGAGAAAGGCTTATAGGATTTTGTATCAGGGCGGCACAGGGGAAATTACAGAAAAAAAAGTCCCGGTTCATTGCTAATTTAAAGCCGGTGGAAACAGAGGCTGAGGCTCTGGCGTTTATAGAGGAAACAAGAAAAAAAATATTGGGATGCAAGACATAACTGCTACGCCTGGATTCTGGGGAGAAGCGGAGAAGAGAAGCGCTTAAGCGATGACGGGGAGCCCAGCCAGACTGCGGGAAAACCCATGATGGATGTTCTGGACGGAGAAAAGCTTGTGAACCTCTGCGCGGTGGTGACCCGGTACTTTGGAGGGACTCTTCTTGGGACAGGAGGCCTTGTACGCGCTTATTCAAAGGCAGTGCAGGAAGGGTTAAAGTCCTGTACGGCATTAACCGTGGAACCGGCGGTAAAGCTTTCCGTTACTACGGATTATAACGGCATTGGGAAGATCCAGTATCTTCTGGGACAGCGGGAAATCACGACCCTTGGCGCCGAATATACGGACCGGGTGGAGCTTACTGCCCTGGTTCCTGATGAAGCCCTGGATAAGCTTCGGGCAGACATCACAGAGGTGACAGGCGGAAAAGCAGGTCTTCTTCTGTCGGGAGAGGTCTACTACGGCATTTTTAATAAAGAAGTGGTCCTGTTTCCGGGCTGAGAACTGGATGGCGATCCTATGCAGCCCTGGAAACTGTCGAAATATAGGAAAAAAATCTTGCAATATGAAATATAGGATGATATACTGAATAATTGTGATAATGTAAATGAGACTAAGGGCGATCTGGTCCTTAGTTTTTTATGCTTTGTTTAAAGAAGAGAAAGAAGAGTACAGTTTATGAAAATGAAAAGAGAAGACGTAAGAAATGTGGCGATTATAGCCCACGTCGATCACGGTAAAACAACGCTGGTGGACGCCTTGCTTAAGCAAAGCGGCATTTTCCGTGAGAATCAGGAAGTCATGGAACGGGTAATGGATTCCAATGATATTGAGAGAGAGCGGGGAATCACCATTTTATCCAAGAATACAGCCGTTCATTACAACGGAACCAAGATCAACATCATTGACACCCCTGGCCATGCGGATTTCGGCGGCGAGGTGGAGCGTGTTTTAAAGATGGTAAACGGCGTAATCCTGGTTGTAGATGCTTATGAAGGAGTTATGCCCCAGACAAAGTTCGTGCTTCGTAAGGCACTTGAACTGGGGCTGTCTGTAGTAACCTGTATCAATAAAATCGACCGTCCTGAGGCAAGACCTGAGGAGGTAGAGGAAGAAGTATTGGAGCTTCTCATGGATCTTGATGCCAGTGAAGAACAGCTTGACTGTCCCTTTGTCTATGCTTCTGCAAAAACCGGATTTGCCAAAAAGGGGCTTGATGATCCGGAAACTGACATGGCCCCCTTGTTTACGACCATCATCGATCATATACCGGCTCCGGAAGGAGACCCGGATGCATCGACCCAGCTCCTGATCAGCACCATTGACTACAACGAATACGTTGGACGTATCGGCGTAGGCAAGGTGGATAACGGACGTATCAGAGTGAACCAGGAATGTGTGATCGTAAACCACCATGAACCGGATAAATTCCGTAAGGTAAAGGTGGGCAAGCTGTATGAATACGAAGGTCTTAACAAGGTAGAGGTACAGGAAGCCACCATCGGCGCCATTGTTGCCATTTCCGGAATTGCGGATATCCACATTGGTGACACCCTTTGCTCTCCGGAAAATCCGGAGGCAATTCCGTTCCAGAAGATCTCAGAGCCTACGATTGCCATGAATTTCATGGTAAATGACAGCCCTCTTGCCGGACAGGAAGGAAAATACATTACTTCCCGCCATATCAGGGAACGTTTATTCAAGGAATTGAATACAGATGTCAGCCTTCGGGTAGAGGAAACTGATTCTCCGGACTGCTTTAAGGTTTCCGGCCGCGGGGAGCTTCATCTGTCTGTTTTGATTGAGAACATGAGAAGAGAAGGCTTTGAATTCGCGGTCAGCAAGGCAGAGGTTTTGTACCATTTTGATGAGAGAAACCACAAGCTTGAGCCTATGGAGATCGCTTATGTTGACGTACCGGAGGAATTTACCGGTGCAGTTATCCAGAAGCTTACAAGCCGTAAGGGAGAGCTTCAGGGCATGAGTCCCGCCAATGGAGGCTATACAAGGCTGGAGTTTGCAATTCCTTCCAGAGGCCTGATCGGTTATCGCGGAGAGTTTATGACGGATACAAAAGGAAACGGAATCATGAATACGTCATTTGACGGCTATGCGACCTTTAAGGGAGAGTTATCATACCGTAAGACAGGATCCCTGATCGCTTATGAGTCAGGAGAATCCATTACCTACGGCTTATTTAGTGCCCAGGAAAGAGGAAGCCTGTTCATTGGACCTGGAGTAAAGGTTTATTCCGGCATGGTTATAGGACAGAATCCAAAGGCAGAGGACATCGAAATCAATGTGTGCAAGACGAAAAAGCTGACTAACACCCGTTCCTCCAGTGCGGATGAGGCTCTTAAGCTGACTCCTCCAAGAGAGATGAGCCTGGAGCAGTGCCTTGACTTTATTGATACCGATGAATTGCTGGAAATCACTCCTTCAAATCTTCGGATCAGAAAGAAAATTTTAGACCCTACCATGAGAAAAAGGTCTTCTCTTAATAAAAAATCATTGGCATAATTTGTAATATAAAGGAGGATGCTGCCTTCGAAAACCGATAATTCGGCAAAGAGGCGGCATTCTCTTTTGTTTTCCGGCGCATTCTGCCTGGAACTGTCGATATTTTTGGATTGCTTTCTATCATTTTACAGGATTCTATCACATAAATTTAATATTAGCTGTGAAGCATATTAGCAAATAAGTGAAAGAAGAGGGGAAATACAATGTCAGAAAAAATGATTGAAAACAACAAAGTGAGCGTCATCGGAGAGATCGTCTCCGGCTTCACCTTCAGCCATGAAGTATTTGGAGAAGGATTCTATATGGTGGATGTTGCGGTAAATCGTCTTAGTGAACAGGCAGATATCATACCGCTCATGATTTCAGAACGTCTTATTGATGTGGAAGGAGATTACTCAGGCTTAACGATAGAAGCCATTGGCCAGTTCCGTTCCTACAACCGTCATGAAGGAACAAAAAACAGGCTGGTGCTTTCTGTATTTGTGAGAGAAGTTCATTTTATAGAAGAGTTTACGGATTATACGAAGACCAATCAAATTTTTCTTGATGGATACATATGCAAAGCTCCCATTTACAGAAAAACGCCTTTAGGAAGGGAAATTGCGGACCTGCTTCTTGCGGTTAACCGCCCATATGGAAAATCAGATTACATACCCTGCATCGCATGGGGGAGAAATGCCAGATATGCTTCAGGATTCACAGTAGGAACAAGAGTAAAAGTATGGGGAAGGGTCCAGAGCAGGGAATACACCAAAAAATTAAGTGAAACAGAGTGTGAAAAAAAAGAGTGGCCTATGAGGTATCAGTCAGCAAACTGGAGTGTGCGGAATAAAAGCTGTTATTTATAAATGTAAGGAGCGCCCGGAAACCATGGGCAATAATTAAGGAAAAGGTAAGAAAACTTGCAAAAAAATTAAAATTATGATACTATAATCAGGTTCTAACATAATATGTAAATAATTGCTTTTTAGCTGTTATGAGGTGCTGAAGGATGAATAGAGGTGCGATACAGGTTATATGCGGGGAAGGAAAAGGAAAGACTGCAGCCGCGTTGGGTATGGGAATCGGAGCTCTGACCAAGAACAGAACTGTGATCATGATACAGTTTTTAAAGGGCTGCTCCGGCCGGGATTCTTTTGACATTATGAAACGCATGGAACCTGAGATGAAAATATTCCGGTTTGAAAAATCCGATGGTTTTTTTGAAAGTCTTTCCAAAGAACAGCAGGAAGAGGAGCGGATGAATATCAGAAACGGCCTGAATTTTGCCAGAAAGGTCGTATCAACAGGGGAATGCGATATGCTGATCCTGGATGAAATCCTTGGACTTCTGGACCAGAACATCATAGAGGCAGAGGAGCTTGCAAAGCTGCTTCAGTCCAAAGTTGATGATATGGAGGTCATATTAACCGGTAAGGTATTTCAAAAGGAAATAGAACCTTATGTAGATAGTATTCTGGAAATCAACCATGTTAAAGTTGACAATATAAAATAATAATGATAGTATGGTAACATACATATTAGAGTAGAGGTTGCGTTGCTTATAAGTACTCTGTCCGATGTATCAGGTACAGACGAGGGCAGGGGGAAGGAAGAGACGCCGAAGAAGGGTATGGCCTGAGCATACTTGTTCTGGGCATATGGTTAATAGCCATATGACTGTCATCCTTTTGGATGGGGAGCTACTTAAAGAAAGATGAGATTACCAGATTCTGAACTTTAAGAGCTGACCCTGTTGTCAGCTCTCTTTTTAATTTATGGGAGATTACGGCTTATGGATTAAAAATGCTCCAATATGGATGTACATGACCCACAAATGCATTAAGGCTGCTGAATTAGTTGCGTTCCGGCGTAAGAGCCTGCTTTGCGGCTCAGTGTTTGGCAGCAGAGAAGACTGCGGGCCGGATGTAAGTTTACTGTGTATGACGAAAAAGAATCAGGAGGATGATATCATGGCAATTTTTGAGGGAGCAGGTGTGGCGCTTGTCACACCATTTAAGGAAAACAGAGATGTAAACTATGAGAAGCTGGAGGAACTGGTAGAAGAACAGATCGCTTTTGGAACGGATTCTATCATTGTATGCGGTACAACGGGCGAGGCGTCTACCATGACCCATGAGGAGCATTTGGACGTGATCAAATACGTATGCCAGATAACGAAAAAAACGGATCCCGGTCATTGCAGGAACCGGTTCTAATTGTACGGATACAGCGGTTTACCTGTCTAAAGAGGCGCAAAAGCACGGCGCGGACGGGCTTCTTCTCGTATCTCCCTACTATAACAAGGCAACTCAAAATGCTGAAGGCTCACTTTAAGACAGTTGCTGATGCGGTGAGGATTCCTGTTCTTCTGTATAATATTCCGTCAAGAACCGGAGTAAACATTGCAGCTGAGACTATAGCGGATTTATGCTTACATATCTCCAACATTGTAGGGGTAAAGGAAGCCAGCGGCAACTTTTCAGCTATTGCAGACTTAATGAACCTTACGGATGGACGTGTGGATCTATATTCCGGCAATGACGATCAGATCGTTCCCATGCTGTCCCTGGGAGGAAAAGGTGTTATTTCCGTTCTTTCCAACATTGCGCCCGCCCAGACTCACGAAATCTGTGAGGCTTATTTTAAGGGAGATGTAAAACGGAGCGCCGCACTTCAGCTGGCTGCCATTCCTCTCATCAATGCCTTGTTCTGTGAGGTCAATCCGATTCCGGTTAAGGCTGCCTTAAATCTTATGGGAAAGGCTGCAGGCCCTATGCGTCTGCCTCTTACCGAGATGGAACCTAAGAATCAGGAACGTTTAAAACAAGCCATGAAAGAGTATGGAATTTTATAATCAGTAAACGATATGCCTATGAGGAAACACCCTGCGGGTATACCTTTATGCCCAAAAAGCATGGGCAGGAAAGAGGAAAACATGATTAGGATGATAATGCACGGCTGTAACGGGGCCATGGGCCAGGTGGTATCCCAAATTGCTGCAGAGGAAACAAATATAACCATTGTTGCGGGAATTGATCCCCATGATACCAGGCAGAATCCGTATCCCGTATTTCCGTCACTGGAAGCCTGCAGTGAAGAGGCGGATGTGATCGTGGATTTTACCTCCTCTAAAGCAGTGGATGGCCTTCTTGATTACAGCGTAAAGAAAGAAATACCTGTGGTAGTATGTACCACCGGCCTTTCGGACGAACAGATGAAAAAACTTGAGGAGGCTTCCAATCACGTTGCGGTCCTTAAATCCGCCAATATGTCTCTTGGCGTCAACCTGCTCATGAAGCTGGTAAAAGAGGCAGCGCAGGTACTGGCAGCCGCGGGGTTTGATATTGAAATACTGGAAAAGCACCACAATAAGAAGCTGGATTCCCCAAGCGGAACAGCCCTTGCCCTGGCGGATTCCATTAATGAGGCCATGGAGCAGGAATATCATTATGTTTATGACAGAAGCCAGGTCAGAAAAGCCAGAGACAAAAAAAGAGATCGGGATCCAGTCTGTCCGTGGAGGAACGATTGTCGGAGAACATGATGTGATTTTTGCCGGAAAGGATGAAATCGTCACCTTTCATCACTCCGCATATTCAAAGGCGATTTTTGCAAAAGGCGCGGTTTCTGCGGCAAAATTCCTGGCGGGAAAAGCTCCGGGATTATATACCATGAAAGATGTAATAAAATCATAAATTTTCCAATATCTTCCACCATAATTCGTTCTTCCTTTACACATACTAATCGTAGAAAATGAAAGGAGAATGTATTATGAAAAGAATAAAACCTTATGCAATTACCCTTATTGTCATTATGACAGTAATGTGTCTGACTGCTTGCGGTACCACAAAAGGAAACAATGGAACCACAGCAGGTACCACAGGTGCAACAACCCAGACAACTGCGGCTTCAACGACCAAAACTACTGAAACCACTGCTGTGACTGACACAACAAGCGCCAATGAGAGCACCGGTGTGATTAACGGTGTTGTTAATGATGTAGAAAAAGGGGTTGACAAAATTACAGGGGAAAGCAATGGCCAGCCAACTTCAGGAGCGACAAAAGCACCATAATAAAAAGAAATTTGTAATAAAAAAGCTTCAGGCATGGAATCTATGCTTGAAGCTTTTTTATTATAAGATATAATAGTATCGACATATATCTTGCCGTATTATGTAAACAATTCTATTTTATTTATCAAAGACCATATTCAGGCCAAATATCCAGAGGCAACGTCAAAATAACAAGAGCCTTCCCGGCAGAGAGGCAAAACGTTCATGAAAAGGAAAATTGATTATTTTAAATATCAGCGGTATAATGATAAAAGGAAAAAGCCGTGGAGAAGTCTTAAGAAAGTGATTCCTCTTAAGAAATGCTCCGGATTCCGTCTGAGAAAAGGCTTGCAGCTTCTTATCCTTTTGGAGGCGGCGGTATTTTTCCTGACCTATGGAGAAATAATTGCGGAAAGTGCTCATGAATTCCTGCCTGTCAGCAGAGAAGCGGAAACAGAGAAGGAATGGCTGGCTGATGCCTTTTGGGGCCGGAAAACCGGGGAGACCAAAGAACAGGGGCTTTCTGTTGACTGGAAGGAAGGCAGGGTTAAAATCTGGAAAAAGATAGAGCGTGTAATTCTTCAAGGTCCTGATTGAGAAACAAAATCATAATAAGGTCATTAGTATTTATAATAACAAAACCAGTTGCAATCCTATTTTTACTGTATTATAATTTCTACTGAAACACCGTGGTTTTATTTGAAAAACTTATAAATTAATTCAGAAAAGGACAGGTGGATACCGTGGAAAAGAAAGAATTGCTGTATGAGGGAAAAGCGAAAAAGGTTTATATAACGGAAGATCCGGATGTATTGGTTGTTTCATACAAAGACGATGCCACAGCATTTAATGGTCTTAAAAAAAGGCACCATTGTTGGAAAAGGCGCGGTCAACAACCGAATGACCAACTTTATTTTCAAAAAGCTGGAGGCCAAGGGCGTTCCCACTCATCTGGTGGAAGAACTGAGTGACCGTGAGACTGCAGTGAAGAAAGTGGAGATCATTCCCCTTGAAGTGATCATCAGAAACTATTCCGCAGGAAGCTTCGCCAAGAAGATGGGGATGGAAGAAGGAGTGAAGTTCGCTTGTCCGACTCTTGAATTCAGTTATAAAAATGATGATCTGGGCGACCCGTTCATCAACAGCTACTATGCATTGGCCCTCAATCTGGCCACCCAGGAAGAGATCGATAAGATTACAGAATATGCCTTTAAGGTAAATGAAGTGCTGAAAGAATATTTTGACAGTTTAAATATTGACCTGATTGACTTTAAGATTGAGTTCGGCCGTTATCATGGACAGGTCATTCTGGCTGATGAAATTTCTCCTGACACATGCAGGCTGTGGGATAAGGATACCCATGAAAAACTGGATAAGGATCGTTTCCGCAGGGATTTAGGAGGCGTGGAGGACGCATACGAGGAAGTGTTCCGCCGTCTCGGCATCCGGTAAACAGCACAGAGAGGAAACACCCTGCGGATATACCTTTACGTCCGGTAAAGCGGGGCCAGCTTTGCCCCAAAACATGGGCAGGAGAGAGGAAAAGACATCAAATGAATAACGAATTGAATTTCAATTTTGAGGATGAGCTGCATGAGGAATGCGGCGTATTCGGAATTTACGATTTTGACGGCGGCGACGTTGCTTCCACCATTTATTATGGATTGCTTGCATTGCAGCACAGAGGCCAGGAGAGCTGCGGAATTGCGGTCAGCGATACCGGCAGCTTTAAGGCAAAGGTAAGCGCCCATAAGGGGATGGGGTTATGCAATGAAGTCTTTACACCGGAAATTTTAGAAGGTCTTCGCGGCGACATCGGCGTGGGTCATGTTCGTTATTCTACTGCAGGCAGCAGCACACGGGAGAATGCCCAGCCGCTTGTGCTCAATTATCTGAAAGGAACCCTGGCCATGGCTCATAACGGCAACCTGGTCAATGCACCGGAGCTGAGACGTGAGCTTGAGTATAACGGGGCTATTTTCCAGACGACGATTGATTCAGAGGTGATCGCCTACCACATTGCCAGGGAGAGAGTGAAAGCTGCTACCGTTGAGGCTGCGGTAGCAAATGCCATGAAAAAGCTTAAAGGCGCTTATTGCCTTGTCATCATGAGTCCCCGTAAAATGATCGGAGCCAGGGATCCTTATGGATTTAAGCCTTTGTGTATTGGAAAACGCGATAACGCCTATATTCTGGTATCGGAAAGCTGCGCCCTTGATACTCTTGGCGCAGAGTTTGTCCGGGACGTCTGCCCTGGGGAAGTTGTGACCATTACAAAGGAAGGCATCACTTCTGATACAAGCCTCTGCCCTGTGGATAAATCAAAGGAAGCCAGATGTATCTTTGAATATATTTATTTTGCAAGGCCTGACAGCGTGTTTGACGGTGTCAGCGTCTATCATTCCAGGATGTGCGCCGGCCGTGCTTTAGCCATGGATTCTCCGGTGGAAGCGGATCTTGTGGTCGGAGTGCCGGAATCAGGCAACGCCGCTGCCCTGGGATACTCCCTTCAATCCGGAATCCCTTATGGGACCGCTTTTGTAAAGAATTCCTATGTTGGCAGGACATTTATAAAGCCAAAGCAGAGCAACCGGGAATCCTCGGTCAGGATCAAGTTAAACGTGTTAAAGGAAGCAGTGGTGGGGAAACGGGTCATCATGATCGACGATTCCATTGTCCGTGGAACCACCAGCGCCCTCATTGTCAATATGCTTCGGGAGTCAGGGGCAAAGGAGGTCCATGTCCGGATCAGCTCCCCGCCATTTCTCCATCCCTGTTATTTTGGAACCGATATACCCAACGAAGAGCAGCTGATCGCACATAACAGGACCATTGAAGAAATCCGGGATCTTCTGGGAGCGGATTCCCTGTCTTACTTAAATACTGAGCGGTTAAATGAAATGGCAGAGGGACTTCCGATCTGTACCGCATGCTTTAGCGGAGATTATCCCATGGAACCGCCAAAAGAGGATATTCGGGGAGAATACACTGAGTAAAAATGGATATTATTAGAGACGGGGACCGCCGGGCTGATTGTGTTTATCCAGCCCGGAGGGTCCCCGGTTCCTCTTCCCATCAATAAAAAAATATGTTACTATGAATATAAATGAAGCCCAAGGAGGAATATAAGAACCATGACAGATAGATACCAAAGCCCGCTGTCTGAGCGCTATGCAAGTAAGGAGATGCAGTATATCTTTTCACCGGACAGGAAATTTCAGACATGGAGAAAGCTGTGGGTTGCCCTGGCAGAAGCAGAAAAGGAACTGGGACTTCCCATCAGTCAGAGCAGATAGAAGAATTAAAGGCCCATCAGGATGATATCAATTACGATGTGGCAATACAGAGGGAAAAAGAGGTCCGTCATGATGTAATGTCTCATGTGTATGCATATGGCGTCCAGTGCCCAACTGCAAAAGGAATCATCCATCTGGGAGCCACCTCCTGTTACGTGGGGGACAATACCGATTTAATAATTATGACAGAAGCGTTAAAGCTGGTCCGCAGGAAACTGATCAATGTTATTGATGAACTGGCCCGTTTTGCCGACTCATATAAGGACCTGCCTACCCTGGCTTTCACACATTTCCAGCCGGCTCAGCCCACAACCGTAGGCAAAAGAGCCACACTCTGGCTTCACGATCTGACCATGGACTTAGAAGATCTGGACTATATCATCGGTTCTATACGGCTTCTTGGCTCTAAGGGCACCACAGGGACACAGGCCAGCTTTTTGGAGCTGTTTGACGGCGATATGGACAAGGTGAGAAGGGCGGATTCCATGATTGCAGAGAAGCTGGGATTTGCCGGCTGTTATTCTGTTTCCGGCCAGACTTATTCCAGAAAGGTGGACAGTCGCGTGGTCAATGTCTTGGCGGGCATTGCCCAGAGCGCCCATAAATTTTCCAATGATATCCGTCTTTTGCAGCATTTAAAGGAAGTGGAAGAGCCTTTTGAAAAGAGTCAGATCGGTTCTTCCGCCATGGCCTACAAGCGCAATCCCATGAGAAGCGAGCGGATGGCCTCCCTGTCCAATTATGTAATGGCAGATGTAATGAATCCGATGCTGGTTTCTTCTACCCAGTGGTTTGAGAGAACTCTTGATGATTCTGCAAATAAAAGATTAAGCATTCCAGAAGGATTTTTGGCGGTTGACGGAATTCTGGATCTTTACTTAAATGTTGTGGATGGGCTTGTGGTATATCCCAAAGTGATCGAAAAGCACATGATGGCAGAGCTTCCCTTTATGGCTACGGAAAACATCATGATGGATGCGGTAAAGGCCGGCGGGGACAGACAGGAGCTTCACGAGCGTATCAGGGAACTGTCTATGGAAGCAGGCCGAAATGTGAAGGTCAATGGCCTTGATAACAATTTGCTGGAGCTGATTGCAGCAGATCCTTCCTTCAACCTTTCTTTGGAGGATTTAAAGAAAAGCATGGATCCCAAAAGATATGTGGGCTGCGCCCCAGCTCAGGTAACTGCTTATCTGGAAGAGGTGGTTAAGCCCCTTCTTGAAGAAAACAGAGAACTTCTTGGGATGAAAGCAGAGATTAACGTATAGAAGCTTGCAGGCAGACGACAGTATTATGGGAAGTCTGCCTGTTTTTCTGGATACTCATATCAGGAGGAAGTCATGAGCAGCAATTTGGAATATTACAAGGTGTTTTATTATGTGGCCCAGCTTAACAGCATTACCCTAGCGGCGGAAAAGCTGTGCATATCCCAGCCTGCCGTGAGCCAGGCGGTACGGCAGCTGGAAAAAGCCCTGGACAGCCAGCTTTTTCTGCGGACGTCCAAAGGAGTTCGTCTGACCCGGGAGGGAGAATTTTTTTACGGATATGTAAAAACCGGTTTAGAAAACATCTGGCATGGAGAAAGTATGTTAAACAGGCTAAAAGATCTGGATACGGGCGAAGTGCGGATCGGAGCCAGTGATATGACGCTTCAGTTTTATTTATTACCCTATCTTGAAAAATTTCATGAGCTGTATCCTGGTATTAAGGTAAGTGTTTCCAATGGGCCTACGCCTGAGACGCTCCGGCATTTATACGGCGGCAAGATTGATTTCGGGGTGGTCAGCACTCCCTTTGAAGCAAAGAACGAGGTTATGCGGACCGATGTAAAGGAAATCCGGAATGTGTTTGTGGCAGGGGATAAGTTCCGTTATTTAAAGGACCAGGAACTGGATTATGATATTCTGAAGGAACTGTCCTGCATATTTCTGGAAAAAAAACACAAGCACAAGGACATTTATGGATGAATATCTGGCAGACCATGGGATCGTGGTGGAACCGGAGTTTGAGCTTTCCACCAGTGATATGATCGTACAGTTTGCCATGCGCAATCTTGGGATAGGCTGTGTGATGTCAGGATTTGCACAGATGGAGCTGGAAAAGGGAACTCTTGTAGAGCTGAAGTTCCGTGATGAAATGCCAAAACGTCATTTCACCATTGTCACTGACAGCAAAACCCCCGTATCTCCGGCAGGGAAGCGCCTTTTACGACTGATGACAGAAAGCATAATTTGAAATTATGTTAAACATAAATAATATTAATTTTACTTATGCGCAACCTTGCGTTATCATAAGTAAGTAAAAGGTATTTTTCACTCGAAGGAGGAACAATCGAATGGTAAGAGCAATCGTAGGCGCCAACTGGGGCGACGAAGGAAAAGGTAAGATTACGGATATGCTGGCAAAGGAATCAGATATCATCATCCGGTATCAGGGAGGCAGCAATGCCGGACACACAATCATTAACAACTATGGTAAATTCGCCCTGCACCTTCTGCCCTCAGGCGTATTTTATAATCATACGACCAGCGTCATCGGCAATGGTGTGGCGTTAAATATCCCGTTCCTGGTAAAGGAAATTGAGGATCTCGTAAGCAAGGGGGTTCCAAAGCCTGATATCCTGGTTTCAGACCGTGCCCAGATCCTGATGCCATACCACATTCTGTTTGACCAGTATGAGGAGGAACGCCTTGGCAAAAAGTCCTTTGGTTCCACAAAATCAGGGATTGCTCCATTTTATTCAGATAAATATGCAAAGATCGGATTCCAGGTCAGCGAGCTTTTTGACGAAGAAACGTTAAAGGAAAAGGTCGACAGGGTTTGTGAAACAAAGAATGTTTTAATGGAGCATCTATATCACAAGCCGGCCATGGACCCTCAGGAACTGTATAATACTCTTCTGGAATACCGGGAGATGGTGAAGCCTTATGTATGTGATGTATCCAAATACCTTCATGAGGCCATCAAAGCAGGAAAGAACATCCTTTTGGAAGGCCAGCTGGGATCTTTAAAGGATCCTGACCATGGAATTTATCCTATGGTTACATCTTCCTCGACTCTTGCAGCCTATGGCGCCATTGGCGCAGGCATTCCGCCTTATGAGATTAAGAATATTACCACTGTGGTAAAAGCTTATTCCAGTGCAGTAGGAGCAGGTGCGTTTGTCAGCGAGATATTCGGAGATGAGGCTGATGAGCTGAGACGGCGCGGTGGTGACGGCGGAGAATACGGCGCAACCACAGGAAGGCCAAGACGTATGGCTGGTTTGATGCCGTTGCATCCAGATACGGCTGCCGGATCCAGGGTACTACAGAGGTTGCTCTTACGGTTCTTGATGTGCTTGGATATCTTGATGAGCTTCACATCTGTGTTGGTTATGAAATAGACGGAAAGGTTACAAAGGATTTCCCCACAACTGTAGAGCTGAACAAAGCAAAACCAGTATATACCACGCTTCCGGGCTGGAAATGTGAGATACGGGGAATTAAGAATTACGAAGACCTGCCGGAAAACTGCAGGAATTATATTGAATTCATTGAGAAAGAACTTGAAACGCCCATTACCATGGTTTCCAATGGACCGGGAAGAGACGAGATTATTTTCCGCAAATGAACAGGCAGGAATAAATAGAAAAACAGAGAATAATGAATGGGATTTTCCCATATAGGTATTATGGGTTTTTGAGAAAAGCCGCAGGATTGTAACATTTATAATCCTGCGGCCTTTTATCTGCCCCTTCCCTGCAATTTAGTGCAATGGGCAAGTCACAGCTATCCCCTTATAAGCGGCTGCGTGCTGCACCGGAAGGAACCTCCTAAACTTCTGGAGATTTGGAAATCAATGTACTCCACTGTTATACCCCTTGTCTTTAGCTGTTCTGCAATATATTCAAATTGGGGGTCTAAAATATACGTAGACTCATTGATTGGAAGCCCATTCACCGCCAAATAAGCTATATCTTTATAAGGAACAGAAATTTTATCCCAATTCTTTAAGGATTCTGGAATTCCATTTATGAGGGCTTCTTCACATATAATCATCAGCCCGTCTCTTACAAGGCTTAATGCGCAATCCAAATGCAGTACATCCTGTTTTAGGGGAACCTCAACTACTTCATAGCCAAAATGGGATAAAAATGATTGAAGCCACAGATAACCGTTATGATTGGAAGCTAATCCGGAATTACCCACAAAAACCGTTTTGTCTAAAACCAGAACATCTCCGCCTTCCAAAAAGGGACCCTGTTCGGCATCAATGCCTTCTGAAATATCAGGCCTGGGTACAGAGACATAGAAAGCTCCTGTGTTATAAGCTTCTTTAACAAGGATATCCCTGATTGGCAGAATTTCATTTCTGCGATGGAAAAAACGTAATGATCCTTCAATAATGGAAGGACCAACCGTAAAGAAAGGATCACGTGCAAAGAAATTACTGGAGCCAAACTCTCTTCCGGCTTCCTTCTCATAGTCAGTGAGCAACCGTGGGCGCACTACTTCAACTCCATATTTCTCAAGGACTTCTTTTAAATTTTCCCGTTCTTTTTCCCATTTTCGCTGACGCTCTGGGAAAACCTCTTTATAGTCTTTCCCTGCATGATCAACGCCCTCAAGCAAACTCAGGCTTTCCTTTGAAAGAAATGCGTCATCATGAATGCCTTCCGTTCGGGAGGGATAGATGAACTCCGATTGCGTTAAAATAACTTTTTTTTAAAGGAGCAAATTCACTTTTTACTTTTATTCTGTTAGTTTCCATATAAACCATTTCCTTTCATGATAATTTCTATTTTAGCATAAAGCATAAAACGGCACTCTGTCAGGTTTCATAGGCCCGAACCTGCAGGCCGGCAAACCGGATGTTGTCCCATTTCTGTTAATCATAATATTTCCGCCGAAAAACGCACAGTATACAGTGCGTTCATATAAATAATTTCAGAGATATGAATATCATTGACAATTTTCTTGCATCATGACATTATAAGGTATAGGGTAACCCAATAGTCAAGAGGAGGAATAAAAAGTGTCAAACAATCAGTATCTTACGACCAGTGAATTTGCAAAAGCCTGCGGAGTAACCAAATATACGCTGTTTCATTATGATGATATCGGCATTTTAAAACCAGAATATGTAAATGATAAAGGCTACCGATTTTATTCTTTGAAGCAATTTTCCATTTTTGATATCATTGTAACCCTGCAGGAAGCAGGAACGCCGTTAAGCGAAATCAAAGAATATTTGGACCATAAGAGCCCTGCCCGTTTTCTCTCTATTTTGAAAGAGAAAAAAGAAAAGCTGGTTTTAGAACAAAAAAAGATTAAGCGAATGGAACGATTGCTGCAAATCACTTATGATATGACGAAAAATGCATTGCAGGTAGTTTGTGGTGTTCCGTTTATGCAGGAATTTGAAAAGGAGTATTTGATAACGGTGGCTTTATCTCCTGAGGGAATTGAAAAAGAAGATGTGAAAAATATGGGAGAACATTTTGACTATTGCGTGGACCACCATATCGAGTATACCTGCCCGTCAGGCATTATTATAGGGAAAGACTATTTGGAGCGGGGAATCTATAATAAGCCGGAGTTCTTTTTTTAATAAATTATTGAAAAAGCAAAAAGGGGAGAAGGTGCACATAAAGCCCAGGGGCAAGTACGCTGTCATGAATCATAAAGGCGGATATGATATGCTGCCAAAGTCCTATGGGGTGTTAGCAAACTATATAAAAGAAAATCATTTGAGCATTACAGGCAATGCTTATGAGTATGAGATACTTAGCTATCTGGCGGCAGAAGATCCTTTGGATTACATCATTCAGATTGCGATCCAAGTTGATTGAGAGTAAAACGTGAAGGAAAAAAAGATGATTGGAAGAATGAAGTTATTATGAAAATGCAATGAAAGGGTCAGAAGCATTGTGTTGAATGATATGGAAAAAGTCTGGATATGGCAGAACAACAATTCTGATATATTCCAGTCCTATTTTACGCATAAAGCAAATTCTCCGGTAAAGATTATTTACTAATTGCCTGTAATCCTTTGGCTGCCATGATGAACAATACTGATTTTTGTAAATATCCTTATTGGAGAATTGCTGAAAGAGCGCTTGCGTTTCCTGTTCTTATTATTTTAATGTTTTTCATTTTTTTCCGGCAGAATCCGGTTCTTTTTTATTCTGTCTGATTACCCGGGCGGCCAGCTGGGCGGCATAGAGAAAGACGGGGATGACGACAGAAGAAAAAATAGCGGCCGTCAGCCAGTTTTTTTTGCTTCCGGATTATGGGAAAAGGCGGATATTATAGCTATGGCATATATGGAGAGAATGAACACCACTCCGGCCATAGCCAAAGGACGTTTCCATTTCACAGGTATCACCTCCCTTTCTGAAACTTTGTTTTTTATTATTATAGCCTATAAAAGAGAAAATAGAAAGAAGGGCTTTTCATTGTTAATAAAAACTTTAATTTTGAAACCTGTACTTTTCTCTGGAAATATAGTAATATTTTAATTATAAAATGGAAGACCCTGGAAGGAGTGCAGAACTCTTGAGGAAACGATGGATAGCGGCGGCAAGTATCATTCTCACCATGGGAAGCATGATGACTTCCACGGCAGCGGAAGAGATGATACAGGGAGAGGGCGAGAGCCAGCAGGCGGCAGTATCGGACTGGCAATGGCAGGAGGACTCGGGCGGCTGGAAATATGTCAATGCAGCGGGAGAATTCAGAAAAAAACCGTTGGGAAGAGATTAACGGGTATTGGTATTACTTTGACAATGAAGGATATATGGTTTCTGACTGGACAAGGATCGGCGGAATGAACTACTGCTTTTCCGAGACAGGGGAGCTGCAGCTTGGCTGGTGTTACAACGACGAGGAAGAGAAATGGCATTATTTTCATGAAGACGGCATAGCTCAGAAAGGCTGGTATCAGGAGGCAAACGGAAGCTGGTACTGGTTTTCCCCAAGGGGGAGATGGCTTCCTCCGGCTATAAAAACGTGGCGGGAAAACGGTATTATTTCTTTGATAATGGACAGCTGGCCGCAAACCAGTATGTAGGCCTTTTCTATATGGACGAAAACGGCCAGAGAAACAAGGAATTCGATATCAGCATTGATGGAAAGAAAACCTCCTCATCTGTTTCTTCTGAGGTGAAGGATGCTTTTACAGAGGCAACAAAGAACATTCCCAGAGATTGGATCAGGAAGTTTAATGCTCAGCTGGGAGATTATCTACTATCCCGGAAAAAGGTATTTCTCTGCGCCTATGACAGAAAGCGGCATTTATTATGTTTGCCATAAACTTGATACTAATTATAAAAAAATTAAAATATGCCAGCCGGAAGACTTAACGGCAGCTTTTGGGGAATACATCGGTTATGCCTCCGGCTGCTATGGCAGTGCCAGCCAGGAAGGGACGGATCTTCTCATGAGCAGGGATTCGGTGGAGGAATTCGTGTATATCCCGGATTATTTTTCTGATGATATAAGGTTTTATTTTGGAAAGCTGGTTGCAGCTTATGTGGGCAGCTCCTATACAAGAGGAGAGATGGAAGAGGAGGCGCCCCAGGTAACGGAAATATTAAAAAGGATATTGTATACATAAAAGCTGCAGGATTTTAAAATCCTGCAGCTTTTCTCTTGGATTGTTTATAGAAATTCTAATGCATTTTTTAATATATGCAGACCTTTTTCCAATTCTTCCAGAGTGCTGCATGATGATAATGCTACCCGCAGAAAGGTTTTTTTGTTCGCTTGTGTTGCATAAAAAAACGGTCAGAGTGAAAGACCTGTATTCCACGCTCTTTTAAGCTGGCTTCAAGATGTTCACTGCTTAGCTTTGTGCTGATAGGCAGCCAGCGATGATAGCTGTATGGATGCTCGTTTAATGCATGGCGGGAAAAGCAATCCTGGTACAATTTGTTTGCGCATTCAGCTAACCGCTTTTTTTCATTTACAATCTGGTAAGCTGTGCCGTTTAAAATCAATTCCGTTATGATTTCAGCGTCAAAGGAAGAGGTTTTCACATTAATATTAAAAATACCCTTTAAAATCTTTTCACGGAATTGTTCGCCAAATACCATATAAGCGATTCGCAGGCCGGAACAAATGGACTTGGAAGTGCCGCAGATATAAATGGTCTGATCAGGGATAAACTGGTACATAGGCCCTTCATAATCCTTTATAAGTCCGGCAGAGAGGAACGCATATACGTCATCTTCAATCAGGATCAGGTTTTGTTCCCGTATAACGTTGGCAAGCTCTTTTTTTCGCTGCTGCGAAATCATAACAGTAGCAGGGTTACTGCAGGAAGGCATTAAGAACACTCCGTCAATTCCGCTTAAAATACACTGGTTATAAAGCTCTGCCGGCAGCATTCCTTCCTCATCACCGGATATTGCGATAAGCTGTATTTGAAAAGTTCTTGCCAGTTCAATAAAGTTTGAATAAGTGAACGTGTCCACTGCGATTTTATCTCCTGGTTCAAATAAGGCATATAAGGTGATTGCCAAAGCATTTAGTGCTCCCGAAACAATGGCCATGTTCTCTGGCCCGGCTTCAACGCCAAATGGCTTCATCCAGTTGATTCCCGCCATTTTCTGATGCTGCATCCCAGTAGGATCATCGTAGCCAAATAGCTGCTCAACATATTTTTTTCTGGATACCTCCTGAACGGTTTCCACGACCATGCTGTTGCATTGCTCAAAGGAGGCGATGAATCCAAGCTCAATTAAATTTTTGGGCGTGTTATCCAGTGAGATCGTGATAGGCAGCTTGGCATTAGGTGATACAAAGGTACCGCTGCCGGTTACTGCATAAATCAGGCCTTTCCGCTCACATAGGTTGTAGGCTCTTGTGACCGTAGTAAAATTGATGTCCAGAAAGTCTGCTAATTCTCTCTGTGGGGGCAATTTTGTGCCAGGGGCAAGCAAGCCGCTTTTAATATCCTGTTCCAGCTTTTCAGCAAGAGAAAGATAAATTGGACGCTTTAGCTGGTGTTTTTCCGGCTTCCAGCTCATGTGATAATTCAAAAAAAGAATTGACAGGCATAGCCCTGTCACCTCCAATCATATAGTAATCCGAACTTGCAAAGATCTTTTGTTTTCATAATATTGTAATGCATACAATTATACAATTGAATGTATGGATTGTATAGGCTAAAATGTTATAAATATAAAACAATTAGACATCAATCGTGGAGGATCAACATGAATGCAAAAGAAAAAGTCATAGGAAAGGCTTTTAAAGCAGCTTTTCCTATGACAATACCTATTATGGCAGGTTTTTTTGTTTTTAGGACTTGCTTATGGAATTTATATGAATGTTTCGGGATTTAATTTTGTATACCCGATGATCATGAGCCTGATCATTTACGCTGGCTCGGTAGAATTTTTGACAGTGGGATGGCTCCTGGGTGGTTTTTCACCTTTAAAAGCACTTGCGCTTACCTTGATGATAAATGCCAGACATCTGTTTTACGGACTGTCCATGCTGGATAAATACAACTTGCCGGGGCTAAAAAAAATCTATCTGATTTTTGGATTGTGTGACGAATCCTTTTCCATTAACTGCACGGCGGACATTCCTGTGGATGTGGACAGAGGCTGGTTTATGATCTTTGTTACGCTGTTAAATCATATATATTGGGTTGTAGGTGCAACAATCGGCGGCTTGTTCGGCTCGTTTATTCATTTCGATACCACAGGGCTCGATTTTGTGATGACTGCACTGTTTGTGGTGATTTTTCTTGAACAGTGGATGAAGGAAAAAACTCATTACAGCTCACTTTTAGGATTAGGTTTATCGCTTCTTTGCCTGCTCCTGATTAGAGACACGAATTTTATCATTCCGTCAATGTGTACGATATTTGGAGTTCTTACTTTACTTAGAAAGCCTTTGGAGAAAGCAGGTGGATTTCAATGACTATGACACTGGGCCAACAGATTATCACCATCGGCATTGTGGTTTTGGGAACAGTTATCACGAGATTTTTACCATTTCTTCTTTTTCCATCGGATAAGCCGGCACCGGAATTTATTCAGTATCTTGGAAAGGTACTTCCGCCGGCAGTTCTCGGGATGCTGGTCATCTATTGCTTAAAGGATGTAAATGTCCTTGCCGGAAATAAGGGGATCCCTGAACTGATCGCCATAGCAATCGTAATAGGACTTCATTTTTGGAAAAGGAAAATGCTGCTTTCCATTGCCGGAGGAACCATTGCCTATATGCTGATGGTACAGCTTGTATTTTAAGATGAGGATATAATACAGCCTCCAATAAAGATTAATCGTTTCACTTTGTGGGAAACAACTATGATTTTTGTAAGTACCCTTATTGGAGGCTTTGTAAATCAGCTTTTTAAAATATTATTTATTCCGCCAGTTCTTCCCACAGCTCATACAGCTCTTCCAGCCGCAGCCTGATGGTTTCCTTCTCGTTATTAAGCTCCATCAGCTTTGGTACATCGGTAAAAATCTCCTCCTTACCAAGCAGCTCATCAATTTCTCCGTCTCTGGTTTCTAATTGATGGATTTCATCCTCGGTTTTCTTTAAATCATTCTGGCGTTTGCGAAGACGGGCCTGCTCTTCCTTTTGCGCCTTCCAGTCCAGCTTGGTCTCGGAGATCTCTTCCTGGGGAACCGCCTTTGCAGAAGGAGGGGCAGCATAGAGACTGGTCATGATCTCTTTCTTTTCCAGATAGTAGTCGTAATTGCCGATGTAATTGACCAAGGTCTGATTGGTTAAATCCAGGATCCTGGTAGCGGTTTTATTGATGAAATAACGGTCATGAGACACGTACAGAATGGTTCCCGTATAACCTACCAGGGCATCCTCTAAAATTTCTTTTGAGGTAATGTCCAAATGGTTGGTAGGCTCGTCCAGAATAAGGAAGTTGGCTTCTGAAAGCATCAGCTTTGCCAGGGATACCCGGCCCCGTTCGCCGCCGCTTAGGTCTTTTACCCGCTTGAACACATCGTCTCCGGTGAACAGAAAAGCAGCCAGGATGTTCCGGATCTGGGTATTGTTCATGGAAGGGTAAGTGTCCTGCAGTTCATCGAATAAGGTCTTTTCCATATTCAGCACCTGATGTTCCTGGTCATAATAGCCGATATGTACCTTGGAGCCTAAGGAAATCTCCCCTTCATCCGGTTCTAAAATACCGTTTAATATTTTAAGAATGGTAGTTTTTCCGGTTCCGTTGCCGCCGATGATCGCTACCCGTTCCCCTCGTTTGATTTCAAAGCTGACGTTATCAAAAAGCTGGTTCTGAGGGAAGGCCTTTCCCAGGCCGCGGACGGTGAGAACATCGTTTCCACTGATGATATTGGGCTCCAGACGGATCTTCATCTCATCGTTTATTTCTGTTGGCCTTTCCAGAACTTCGATTTTATCCAGCATCTTTTCCCGCTTTCCGCCCGTTTGATGGATTTTTCCCGGTTAAAAGATTTTAATTTGGCAATAACTTCTTCCTGATGCTTGATTTCCTGCTGCTGGTTTATATACGCTTTCATCTGGGCATCCCGGATCATGGCCCGCTTTCCGCTGTAATCGGTGTAATTTCCCTGATACACGCTCATAAGGCCGTTATCCAGTTCCATGATCTTCGTGACCACACGGTCAAGGAAATAGCGGTCATGGGCAACGATAATAACGCTGCCGTCGTAGTTGATCAGATATCCTTCCAGCCATGCAATGGATTCCATATCCAGGTGGTTGGTAGGCTCGTCAAGGAGAATGATGTCCGGCTTGGTGAGAAGGAGCCGGCCTAGGGATACCCTGGTTTTCTGGCCGCCGGATAGAGCCATGACAGGCTTATGAAATTCCTCTTCCGTAAAACCAAGTCCTTTTAGTACTCCTGTCACTTCGCTTTGATAGGCGTAGCCGTTTAACAGCTCAAATTCGTGGTTGAGGCGGCTGTAGGCGGTGAGCATGGCTTCCAGCTCTTCTCCTGTGGCGTGCTTCATATCCACTTCCAGCTGGCGGATCCTTGCTTCCATTTCCATGACAGGCCGCTTGGTTTCCAGGACCTCCTCATAAACGGTCCGGTCTCCGGATAAATCCTGGTGCTGTGCCAGGTAGCCGATGGATTTTCCCTTGGAAACTATTACATCTCCTTCATCGGCAGCAAGCTCTCCGATGATGATCTTTAAAAGAGTGGATTTCCCGGCTCCGTTAATTCCCACAATGGCGGCTTTTTCATGGTCTTCTATGTGAAAGGAAGCATGTTTGATCACCTGGTTGCTTCCAAATGCTTTGCTTATATTATTGCATGACAGAATCATGTTTCATTTCCTCTTTCCTGCTTGTTTTATGGCATAAAGGTATATCCATAGGGTGTTTCCTCTTTCCTGCTTGTTTTTCAGAGTATATAACTATACCCGTAGGGTATTATCCTCCTGTATGAATGTAAGGCAATAGAAATAGTATAATATAGGTCCTTTCTTTTTTCAAGGATACAATGATAAAACCCGTTTGACATTATTTTGTCATGCAGTTATAATAATATTAGTTTGATTCTAAGTTAAAGAAGGTGAAGAAGTGTCAGAGAAAGAAATTTCCAAAGCAGTGATTACCAGGCTTCCGAGATATTATCGGTATCTGGGTGAATTAATGGAGGATGGAGTGGAACGTATTTCCTCCAATGACCTAAGTGTACGAATGAAAGTGACCGCTTCTCAAATCCGTCAGGATTTGAATAATTTCGGCGGATTCGGCCAGCAGGGCTATGGCTATAATGTAAAATACTTATATGCAGAGATCGGGAAGATACTGGGAATAGACAGGCAGCATAATATCGTTATCATAGGCGCTGGAAATTTAGGACAGGCAATTGCTAATTATGCCAATTTTGAAAAACGGGGTTTTCTCATTAAAGGTATGTTTGATATCAATCCGCGCCTGATCGGCCTTGTGGTCCGTGGGATAGAGATCCGCAGCGTAGATGATCTGGAGCAGTTCGTGAAAGACAATGATGTCCAGATTGCGGCGCTGACCATTCCAAAGACAAAGGCGCCGGAGATAGCAGACCGCCTTGTGAAGGCAGGGATCAAGGCGATCTGGAATTTTGCCCATACGGATTTAAGCGTACCGGAAGATGTGGTTGTAGAAAATGTCCACTTATCGGAAAGCCTGATGCGGTTATCCTACCGGGTCTGCAACATGCAGGATAAAACCGAGGAAGAAAGAAACAGACAATCTGAAGAACTGGAGTAACATACCTGCCGGCAGGCGAAGGGAAATCTCTTCGCTGCCGGTAGTTTTTCTATAGACAGAGTTCAAGGAGGGAATATATGAGATATCTGGTAACAGGAGGACAGATGAAGCAGGTGGACCGCTACACCATAGAGAATATAGGGGTTCCCTCTCTGGTGCTTATGGAACGGGCCGCCCTGGCGGTTACAGAAGAAGTGATAAACCTTGGGCAGAAGACGGACCGGATATGGGTCTTGTGCGGAAACGGCAATAACGGAGCGGATGGAGTCGCGGCTGCCAGAATGCTGCATTTAAAAGGATATACGGTGTCTGCTCTATTGGCAGCCGGAGGAGAAAAGGGAAGCAGCGAATATTTGACCCAGGTTTCTATTGCAAAACATACGGGCGTCAATCTGGCAGAAATTTCTGATCTCATACCAGGTACCTGTGATATTCTCATTGACGCGCTTTTCGGCGTGGGGCTGGACCGGGAGATTCTTGGCAGATACCGGGAAATCACGGAGACAGTACTCCGCTGCAGACCGAAATTTACGGTGGCAGTGGATATTCCCTCAGGCATTCATTCCGATACGGGACAGATTATGGGGATTGCTTTAAAGGCGGACGTAACCGTTACCTTTGGCTATGAAAAGCTGGGGACCATGCTGTATCCGGGGAAGGAATACGGCGGAAGGGTGCTTGTTGCTGACATCGGTTTTCCGGGGGAGAGCTTAGAACGCCTTAAGACAGAATATTTCACCCTGGATCCGGGAGATGAGGAACAGCTTCCAAAGCGCCCGGCCTATTCCAATAAAGGCAGCTTTGGAAAAGTCCTTGTGGTGGCAGGGTCTAAAAACATGAGCGGGGCAGCTATTTGTGCGCTTTGGCCGCTTACAGGACAGGAGCCGGCCTGGTGAAAATTTTTACTGTGGAGGAAAACAGGACCATCCTTCAAACCGGACTTCCGGAAGCTATCATTACCACCTATGATGCCGGGGAGGCAGAAGCAGGGACAGATGAATTTAAAAAGCTGCTGGTAAAGCAGTGTGAATGGGCCACTGCCATTGTTCTGGGACCAGGGCTTGGGCAGGAAGGCTATGTAAGGAATCTGGTGGAAGAAGTCCTTGCCAATGCCTATGTTCCCATTGTTCTGGATGCAGACGGGCTGAATACGATAGCGTCAAACCCGGAGCTGACCAGCTATTTTACGGAAAATATCATTGTAACTCCTCATTTGGGAGAGATGGCAAGGCTTACGGGAAGCGACTTAAAAACAATACAAAAACAACTGATTGCTGCGGCCAGGGAATATGCGGACCGGTTCGGCATCACCTGCGTGTTAAAGGATGCGGTGACCATTGGGGCATTAAAGGACCAGAGGACCTATATCAATGGAAGCGGCAACAGCGCCATGGCAAAAGCCGGGGCAGGAGATGTGCTGACCGGGATCATAGCCGGGCTTTTAGCTCTGGGTCTGGAAGAGTCAGATGCAGCGGCTTTCGGCGTATGGCTTCATGGCCGTGCAGGAGATATGGTAAAAGAGAAACAGGGGGATCACAGCCTTCTTGCCAGGGAACTGGCGGAAGAAATACATTCGATACGGTAGAGGTCAAAGTGATGAAATTATACAGCAGAGTTTATGAAACAATTGATTTAGATGCTATCCGGCACAATATGGAGGCCATGAAGGCAAATCTTAAGGAAGGGACCAGGATGATCGGCGTTGTAAAATCTGATGGATACGGCCACGGAGCGGTTCCTGTAGCCTGGGCCATAGATTCCTATGTGTGGGGATATGCGGTGGCCACCGTGGAAGAAGGTGTGATTTTAAGGAGACACGGAATCAGAAAGCCCATTCTGGTCCTGGGAGTCGTGCCTTATGATGGGTACAGCCTTTTGGTGGAATATGGGATCAGCTCCTCCATATTTCAGCTTAAACGGGCAGAGCGCCTTTCTGCTCTGGCGGAAAAGGCGGGGAAAAAGGCAGTGATACATCTGGCGCTGGATACGGGCATGAGCAGAATCGGATATCCGGTCACAGAGGAATCGGCAGATGAGGCGGTGAAAATCTGCGGCCTTCCTGGAATTGAAGTGGAAGGACTGTTCACTCATTTTGCAAAGGCAGATGAAAGGGATAAGGCAGCCACCGATAAACAGATTGAAAGGTATGAGAAATTCGTAACCATGCTTTCTGACCGGGGGATCAGGATCCCTGTCCTTCACTGCTCCAACAGCGCCGGAATCCTGGATATACAGCGTGCTAACTTTCAGGCGGTACGGGCTGGGATATCCATATACGGCATTTATCCGTCAGGAGAGGTTGACAGGGATATGGTAAGGCTTAAGCCTGCCATGGAATTGAAAAGCTTTATTTCTTACGTGAAAAAAATCGAGCCTGGAACTTCTGTAAGCTACGGGGGGACATTTACCGCTGACCGGGAGATGACAATCGCCACGATTCCCGTAGGATATGGGGACGGCTATCCAAGGAATCTTTCCGGAAAAGGGGAAGTGCTTATAAGGGGACAGCGCGCCAGGATATTAGGGCGTATGTGCATGGACCAGTTCATGGTGGATGTGACTGAAATAAAGGCCGCAGAAGAAGAGGATGAGGTGGTTTTGATCGGCAGGCAGGGAAAGGAAGAAATTACGGTAGAAGAGCTTGCCAGAGCCGGTGGCGGCTTTCATTATGAAATCGTCTGCGATATGGGCAAACGGGTCCCCCGGGTCTATTTGGAAAACGGCCGGGTCATTGGAACGAAAGATTATTTTGATGATTGTTACGAAGGGTTTTGCAAGGCTGATAACATACTCCATGTCCAAAACATATGATAAGGTATGCGGCGGAAAAACTTAATTGAATACTCGAGTCAAAGAAGGTCAATACTAGACTTAGGTAAGATTCCTAAATAATTGACGGAGTGTGAGAGTGTGATAATCAGACGTGGAGACATTTATTATGCAGACCTAAGACCGGTGGTCGGCTCTGAGCAGGGCGGGATCCGTCCGGTTCTTATTATACAGAACGACATAGGCAATAAGCACAGCCCTACCGTAATCTGTGCAGCAATTACATCAAGAATGAATAAGGCGAAGCTTCCCACCCATGTGGAGCTGGATACCAAAAAATGTGATATGATTAAGGATTCGGTAATCCTTTTAGAACAGCTTCGCACCATTGATAAGCAGAGACTGAAGGAAAAGATCTGTCATATTGACGAAGAGCTACAGCAGGAAGTGGACTGTGCATTAAGGGTGAGCCTGGAACTGGATACATAGTTCACCGGAATCGAACTTCCTTGACGGATTACTGAGAAAATGGTATATTTCTAAGTAGTTACGAGAAAAAAATACGAATGATAATGGACAAAAGGAGTAGATTTTTAGAATGGACGATGGCAATCCGCTTATACGCGTGATTATTTTTATTGCTTTTATCGTGCTGGACGCTATATTCTATGGATTTGGAGCAGCAATCCAAAACGTGAATACAGGCGAACTGGAGCATCAGATGGAGGAGGGTAGTAAAAAGGCCGGTCAGCTGTTACATATTGTAAACAGGCCGACAAGGTTTGTAAATACTATCCAGATCACCACAAATTTAATCGGTATGGTAACCGGGGCTTTTGTTTTGGAGCAGCTGGGAGCAAGGTTAGAGACTGTCCTGACAAGAGACGGGGCTTATGCCAGCCAATGGATATCCCTTATCAGCCTGCTGCTGGTTTCTGTCCTGCTGGTCGTGCTTTTGATCAGCTTTGGCATCATTATTCCAAAACGATGTGCGGCGAAAAACCCTGAAAAATGGGGGTATCGGATGCTGCCTGCGGTATCTGTCATTATGATACCTGTTATCCCCTTTACCTGGCTGGCCAATGTGGTGGCTTACTTTGTCTTAAAGCTGCTGGGTATCGATATGGCATCAGATAATGAGAACGTTACGGAAGAGGACATCATGTCCATGGTGAACGAGGGCCATGAACAAGGCGTTTTAGAGGCCAGGGAAGCGGAGATGATTACAAACATCTTTGAGCTGAATGATAAGGAAGCCGGGGATATTATGACCCACCGAAAGAATCTTGTCGCTTTGGATGGCGAGATCACTCTTCGGGAGGCTGTGAATTTTATACTGAAAGAGGGATTCAATTCCCGTTATCCGATTTATAAAAAAGATGTGGATGATATTATCGGGATCCTTCATATGAAGGATGCTCTTATAGCCGTGGAAAATAAAAGGAATGCGTCCCGTCAGCTGTGGGAGATCGAGGGACTTCTCAGAGAGGCTCATTTCATTCCGGAAACCAGGAACATTGATACCCTGTTTAAGGAAATGCAGTCCAGAAAGATCCATATGGTAATTGTAGTGGATGAATATGGGCAGACGGCGGGTATCGTGACAATGGAAGATATTCTGGAAGAGATCGTAGGCAATATCCTGGACGAATATGATGTGGATGAAGAATACATTGTCCCTTCAGACGACGGTTCCTATGTGGTGAGCGGCATGACTCCCCTGGAAGATGTAGAAAGGGCCTTGAACATTGAATTTGACGAGGAGGATTACGACTCCTATGATACCATAAACGGTCTGCTGATTTCCAGGCTGGACCGGATTCCCCAGGAAGGGGAAGAGACGGAGGTGTCCATTCTGGGATATTGTTTCAAAATCCTTCGTGTGGAAAATAAGATCATTCATACCATCCGGGTCAGGAAAGAAGAACCGGAAGAGAAGCAGGAGGATGCGGACCTTAAGAAAATAGAGGCCCATGAGGAATCTCCGGAGTAAAAAGTGTAAAACGTGCACAGCTGTCATTTGTTCCCAGGTAAAAAGGGGAATCGGCGGCTGTGCATTATTTTCTTGCAAGATAATAAAAATAGTGCTAAAATGAAAAAGATGTTGATTTTTTAGCCGAATCAAGTAGCGAAGCGGATTGCGAATATCCGCTTGACAAATTATAAGGACGAAATAGAGAAAGAAAAGGAGTGTTGGAAACAATGTCAGGACATTCAAAGTTCGCGAATATTAAACACAAAAAAAGAGAAAAAACGATGCCGCAAAAGGCAAGGTTTTCACTGTCATTGGAAGAGAACTGGCGGTAGCGGTGAAAGAAGGCGGACCAGACCCTGCAAACAATAGTAAGCTCCGTGATATTATCGCAAAGGCGAAGGCCAATAATATGCCCAATGATACCATTGACCGCGGCATTAAAAAAGCAGCCGGCGATGCAGGTTCTGTTAATTATGAAACCATTACATACGAAGGATACGGCTAACGGGGTTGCAATCATCGTAGATACGCTGACAGACAATAAGAACCGGACTGCAGCAAACGTAAGAAACGCATTTACCAAAGGCGGCGGCAATGTGGGAACTCCCGGCTGTGTGTCCTTTATGTTTGATAGAAAAGGCCAGATCATCATTGATAAAGAAGAATGTGAACTGGATCCTGATGAGCTGATGATGATTTCCCTGGAAGCAGGCGCCGAAGACTTTTCTGAGGAAGAGGACAGCTTTGAAGTAATTACCGGACCAGAGGAATTCAGTGGAGTGCGTGAGGCACTGGAAGCTGCAGGCGTTCCCATGGTGGAAGCAGATGTTACCATGATTCCTCAGACTTGGGTGGAATTAACGGATGAAGAGTCCGTTAAGAAGATGAACCGGATTTTGGATCTTTTAGATGTGGAAGATGACGTACAGGCCACTTACCATAACTGGGAAGAATAAAGTTTATATACAATCATAAAAAAGTGAGGAAAAGCTTTTAGCAGGCTTTCCTCACTTTTTATATGTTAGTCGATTTCCGTTAGATTCCTTACGGACTTTTCGATCGCTCCAACAAGCTCATGGATCCTTTGATAGACAGCTCCGGAGCTTTTTGATATATCTCCAAACTCTCTGGCAACCACGGCAAAGCTACCCCTGCTTCTCCAGCCCTGGCGGCTTCAATGGAGGCGTTGATGGAAAGGATATTTTCCATGGAGGCAACATTCTGGAGATCACGGGTTTTATTTGTCACTTCGCTTAAGGATCTTTGGATGTTTCCTATTTCGGAATCAAGAACGTTGTTTCTTTTTTGTGTAATGGCCTTAATATATTCAAGATTGACCAGCTGGTTTACGATGTTTCCCAGCATTTGGGCGGAAGCCTGGATCATGTGCTCGGACCGGACAGGAATCTTTTTAAGTGCGTCCACATAGGAAGCTTCGTTTACGCCGATTTCTCTTGCAATGCTTCGGAATTTTTCTTCCTCCGGTTCTTTCGGGAGAACTTGTCCACCTATGACAGCGCCCACTTTTTCACCGTTTATGATGATGTCGGTGGAAAAGTCCATAAGGCCTGCATGGCAGAAATAGGCTCCGCTTCCTTCCGCATCGCACTTCTGGCACCGCTGGAGGCCTTCCTGGCTCCCTCTGGTGTATTTCATACAGAAATCAGAAAAATTACTTCCCTTTGTTATGTAATTGCCTTCTGCGTCCAGCGTAATGGCTGCCAGGCCGGTGGAGTCGGAAAATTGATCCTGGATTTTTTTGCAAAGCATTTAGATCAATGAATTTTTTTGATGTCAATCATACTCTTTTTGCCGCCCTTTCTGTAGTAAAGTGCTATACAACTTTTATGTATAATATTATATAATATTGGAGAAGGAATTACAAGCAAGTAATCGAGCAAAAGACGAAAAGAAATGAATACACGCCATAAAAGGTGGTACGGTGTTAAAAGGAAATGGAAGAGGATTAAGATTATGGATAGCGACCGATTGTACCGGGTAAAAAAAGAAGATGTGGAAAAATTAAAGGAACTGCTGACAGAATGCTTTGCCGGAGATCCGCTTTATTGCAGCCTGATCCCTGACGGAAACACCAGGAGCCGTCTGCTCCCGGAATTATTTGAATGTGATATGGAGGAATTTTTAGAAACTTGTGAAATATATGCCGACAGCCCGGAAATTAACGGGATCCTTGTGGTGGATGATGAATCCCAGCCTTACAATGCCTTTCATTACTATCTGGCAGAAGCAGCCGCCCTTTTAAAAACGGACGGCTATCTGATCAAGGAAGATCCTTCTTTAAAAACATTCTGGAATTTTTTTCCAGGGAAGGGATTATTTGAATTCCAGCTGGACGGACCGGCTTGACCAGGAGAAACGGCTGCACATCATTTATCTGGCTGTGCGCCCTGCCGTTCAGCATCATGGAATATCCTCTCTCCTGTTAAGGGAAGCCATTGACTACGCAGATAAAAATAAGCTCATGATTTCCCTGGAAACACACAATGAAAGCAATGTACAGTTTTATGAACATTTCGGCTTCAAGGTCTTCAGCATTGTGGAAAAGCGTTTTCATTTAAAACAATACTGCATGGTCCGGGAAATAAAATAATGCTTAGTATAGATAGTAGGACAGGCTTTCCGTAATTTGAAAGCCTGCCTTTTTATATATTGCCATGGCAGGGGCATTTTGGCCGGACACCTGAAGAGAAAGCTTTTTCAGTTTTTCAGAGCCAGGCAGGGAAAAGCAGGTTTCCAAAAGCAGATAAAGGCAGGCGCTGCCAAGCCCCTGGTTCCGTAAATTTTCCGAAATTTCAAACCCGTAAAAATAGGCGCTCCGTCCCCTGAAATCCAGGTAACAGGAGCCTACAGGGGTGTCCTTTATCAGAAAGGTACAAAGGGAAGGGCCTTCATCATCAGAAGCCATAGAGAGCGTAAGAGACGCAGAAAAACGGTTGTCTTTAGCCAGACCGGTTTTCAAAAAAGCGGAAGCAGAAAGCGCCATTAAATGCTCCTGATACCAAAGGGAGGCTCCTATGGCATTAAGGGTTTGGACAGTATCCTCACAGGTCTCATCCACAGGGAAGACCAGGTCACTGTCATCCGTTTCCTTCAGCAGTTCTTCCAGAAGCATCCTGAAATGTCCTTTCTGCCTGTTTGGCGGAAGGGTATAAGCGCAGCATTCATAGTCCCCGTTTTCATTAAAAAAAGCGGAAAGGGCGGATAAGAGGCTGGCTTCGTCGTATAATAAGTAAAAGATACAGTCCTCATCCATAGGAAAGGTGATAGAAATATGGTCATGTTTTCTGCAGGTTTCCTGCAGGCGGTGCAAGTCGCTGATTTGGGTTTTGCTGGGGGTTTTTGTTCGTATCATATTCATGGCTGGACTCCTGGTTCGTTTTCGTATAGTATAGGGTATCTGAACTTGCAGCGCAAGTGAAGATAAAAGGGGCGTTCTGTGCCCCGTCCATCCGATTACCGGAAGTGTTTTTGGCTTCCGATAATATAATACAATAAAAATATCAAAATTCAATAAAATATTTCCATATTGCTGATTGTCTCTTTCAAATTTGGGTGATAGAATAAACACAAGTGAAGGAGTTGGAGGGATTTATTTGAAAAAGAGAGAAGAAATACCGGTTTGCGATACATGGAACCTGGCGGACATTCTGCCGTCTGAGAGTGCATGGGAGGATCTGTTCCGCGAAACAGAACGCTCGCTTTCAGGTTATAAAAGTTATGAAGGACATCTGGCAGATTCTGGCGAGGTGCTTTTTTTCCTGTCTGAAGTTTGATGAAGAGGTATCCCTGAAAATAGAAACATTATTCGTATACGGAAGGCAGAAATCCGACGAAGATACGGGCAATGCCAGGTATCAGGAATTTTCCTCCAGGGCAAGGTCCCTTTCCTATGAGGCGGCTGGGCTGTCGTCATTTTTGATACCGGAAATCCTGGAGATACCGGAGGAAACCCTTGACCGGTACCGGAAGAACACGCCGGAGCTTAAACGTTATGACAGGACCTTTGAAATTATTTTAAAGAAGAAGGCCCATACGTTATCAGCCCTATGGAAGCCCTGCTGGCAAAATCCATGGAAGCCACATCAGCCCCTTCCGAAATCTTTAATATGTTTAACAATGCGGATGTAAAATTTCCTGAAATAATGGATGAAAAGAATCAGCCGGTCAGGATCACTCATGGAAATTATGTTGCCCTTATGGAAAAGCAGGACAGAAGGGTGAGAAAGTCCGCGTTTGAGGCTTTGTACAGCGTCTATGGACAGTTTAGCAATACCCTGGCTGCGACTTTTTCTTCCAATGTGAAACAGGCGGCTTTTTACGCCAAGGCAAGAAATTATTCCTCTGCCAGAGCCCATTCTCTTGGAGAGAATGAGATTCCGGAGGAAGTGTATGATAATCTCATAAAAGCAGTTCATGAGGGGCTGCCAGACCTCCATGGATATGTAAACATCAGAAAGAAGGCCCTTGGGGTAGACGAACTGCATATGTATGACCTTTATGTACCATGGTTTCAAGGGAAGAGCGTAAAATTACCTTTGAGGAAGCCAAGGCCATGGTGCTGGAGGGCCTTAAGCCTCTGGGAGAGGAATACTTGTCTCTTTTAAGAGAAGGCTTCAGCAACCGGTGGATTGATGTATATGAAAATGAAGGAAAACGGAGCGGTGCTTATTCCTGGGGAGTTTACGGAAGCCATCCCTATGTGCTCTTAAACTTTAATGGAACTCTTGACAGTGTATTTACCCTGGCTCATGAGATGGGGCATGCGCTCCATAGCTGGTTTTCCGATAAAAACCAGACCTATGTTGATGCAGGATATAAGATTTTTGTGGCGGAGGTGGCTTCTACCTGCAATGAAGCGCTGCTCATCCGTCATCTATTGGAAACCACGTCAGATAAAAAGGAACGGGCTTACCTTGTAAATCATTTTATGGACAGTTTCCGTGGGACTCTTTACCGGCAGGCCATGTTTGCGGAGTTTGAAGCAGAAACCCATCGTCTGGCAGGGGAAGGAGAGGTGCTCACTGCGGAAGTCCTTTGCAGGATATATCACCGGCTGAATGAGGAGTATTTTGGCCCTAATATGGTGGTCGATCAGGAAATCGATTATGAATGGTCCAGAATCTCGCATTTTTATACACCGTTTTACGTATACCAGTATGCCACAGGGTTTTCGGCTGCCATTGCGATCAGCAGCAGGATTCTTAAGGGAGATGAGAATGCGGTAAAGGGATATTATGAATTTTTAAGCGGCGGAAATTCCATGACTCCCATAGACTTATTAAAGCTGTGCGGCGTTGACATGGGGACAGCTGAACCGGTGAAGGACGCACTCCAGGTATTTGCCGGGCTTTTGGAAGAAATGAGCCGGCTTATTTAAGTCCGGTGGTTGGATAGAGGAGAGGGGAGCAGAGCAGGTATGAATCTGTATCAGATGATATTTAAAAGAAGATCGATCAGGAAATTTAAGAAGGAAGAAGTCCCGGGGCAGCTGTTAAAGGACATTCTTTATTTTGGGGAAAATATACCAAGGCTGCACGGGGATATTCAGATTAAGCTGGGAATAAGTGAAAATATGGAAGAGCATTTGCCTGTTAAGGGACTGTGGAAGGTGGAGGCTCCTTATTATCTGGTGTTTTACTCCGAGGAGAAGGAGGGATATCTGGCAAACGCAGGATATGTGCTGGAGCATGTTCTTTTATATATGACAGGAAAAGGGCTTGGTACCTGTTATCTGGGGAACACCAAGGTTCCGGAGCCTGGTCCGACAGGGTTAAAGCAGGTAATTGTAGTTGCCTTTGGATATCCCAAAACCCTGCTTTACCGTGACCCTGCAACGGCAAAGCGGCTTCCTTTAAAGGAATTATGCGTGTTTAAGGAAGAAGCAGGAGAATCTTTAAAGAATATATTAAAGGCTGTCCGCCTTGCTCCGTCGGCCATGAATACCCAGCCCTGGCGTTTTATCGTTTATCGTGATAAAATCTATGTATTTTCCTGCAGGGAATTCCTGCCGTCATCTTCTTTTGTGTCCATGCGGGAAATCTGCATGGGGATCATGCTTGCTCATTTGACCATTGCTGCAGAAGAAATGTGGATGAATGTAAAGCTGGAAGCAGAGGAAGCCATGGAGAAAAAGTCTTATAAAAGCGGGGCATATGTAACTACGGCATTTTTAAAAGAGTATAAAGGCTGATAAGATCGATCTGCTGGTACAGAAAGAAAGGGAAGACCCTGAAAATGGGGGTCTTCCCTTTTTGTCTGTTCTGTGTTATCCAAGGTATTTTACTCAATGGTAATATAGTGATTTTCCTCGATCTGCTTTGGAGCTTCTTTTGGAACAACCAGCTTCAGGATGCCGTTTTCAAAGGAGGCCCTGACATCTTCCTGCTTCAGGCCGGAACCTACATAAAAGCTTCTTTTCACAGAGCCGTTGTAACGCTCTCTGCGGATATAGTTTTTCTGATCTTTTATTTCATTTTCGGAAACAGTTTCCGCGTATATGGTCAGATATCCTTCTTTTAATTCGGCTCGCACTTCCTCTTTTTTTATAGCCAGGAAGCTCGATTTCAATGACATAGTCGTTTCCATTGTCTTCGATGTCGGTTTTCATCAGGGACTGTCTGTTGTGATAAGCATCCGTAAAAAAACGGATCATTGAAAAATTCATCAAATAAGTTATTTCTTCTGGTTAATAACATAAAAGATTCCTCCTTTTTGGTAATATATTTGTCACCGGCTATCCGGTGCATTTCTATTTGTTATACATGTAATATAACACACGTTGTTAGCACTGTCAAGAGGTGAGTGCTAATTAGTTTGTGAAAATTCTGTGAAGTACTGAATTTACGGTTTCACAAAGACAAGTGCTGATTTTTACAAACAAATTAATCTGTCATTGAATGTATTAGCCGGAAATGGTAGAATATCCATGTTTGTTAAAAAGAAAGTTGAGGAAAATGATTCATGAAACGGGAAATCGATTGGAAAGAGATCTCAGATGGAAAATTATATGGCTTAAACGATATGGTAAAGGCTGACTGCGGTGATTGCAAGGGCTGTTTTGCCTGCTGTCAGGGATGGGGCAGTCGGTCATCCTGGACCCCCTTGACTGTTTCCGGCTGACGGAAAATCTCCGTTGTACCCTGGAGGAACTGCTTGCAGATAAGCTGGAACTAAATGTGTGGATGGAATTGTGCTTCCTAACTTAAAAATGGGAGGAAAAGTGGAAAGGTGCGGCTTTTTAAACCAGGAGGGACGATGCGGGATTCACAGCTTCCGCCCTGGAATCTGCCGTCTGTTCCCATTGGGGCGGATCTATGATGAGCAGGGGTTTCAGTATTTTCTCCAGGTTCATGAGTGCAGAAGGGAAAACAGGGCAAAGGTCAAGGTGCGCAAATGGATTGATACCCCTGATGCAAAGAGGTATGAAAAATACGTATCAGACTGGCATTTCTTTTTAAAACGGTTGAAAAGAAAGATGGAAGAAGATGGGGATCAGGCGTTGGCAAATAAGATCAGCATGTATGTTTTAAAGCAGTTTTATCTTACGCCCTATGACAGGGACCAGGATTTTTTTCGATCAGTTTGGCAAAAGGCTTGAAGCAGTTCTTTCTTATGATAGAATTGGTAAGAATAGAGAAAAATAAGGGCAAAGAGATCCAAGGAGGAAGCTATGATCAGGCAGTTAATAGACAAAATTCAAAAAAACAAAGGCCCCAATCTGTGTAGGTTTGGACCCCATGTTAAACTATATACCAGAGCACGTTACAAAGAAGGCATTTGAAGAATTCGGTGAAACCTTAGAAGGTGCTGCGGAAGCTATTTGGCAGTTCAATAAAGAAATTATTGATCATGTATATGATCTGATTCCATCCGTTAAGCCTCAGATTGCCATGTACGAACAGTTTGGCATCGAAGGCCTGAAAGCGTATACAAAGACTGTGAATTATTGCCAGGAAAAGGGGCTTTTCGTCATTGGAGATGCTAAGAGAGGAGATATTGGTTCCACATCAGCCGCTTATGCTACGGCGCATATCGGTAAGGTGAAGGTTGGAAACAAAAGCTTTTCTGCTTTCGGTACAGATTTCCTTACGGTCAATCCATATTTGGGGACCGATGGCGTGAAGCCCTTTGTGGATGTGTGCAGGGAAGAAGACAAGGGCCTTTTCGTTCTTGTGAAAACCTCCAATCCTTCCAGCGGAGAATTCCAGGATCAGCTGATTGACGGAAGGCCGCTGTATGAACTGGTTGCGGAAAAGGTTGTGGAATGGGGAGCAGACTGCATGGATGGTGTTTACAGCAATGTGGGAGCTGTTGTGGGGGCCACCTATCCTGAGATGAGCAGGATTCTCCGCAAGCTGATGCCAAACACCTATTTCTGGTACCGGGATACGGCGCCCAGGGAGGAACGGCAGAGGATTTGAAGCATTGCTTTAACGAGGACGGCCTGGGAGCCATTGTAAACTCCTCCAGGGGAATTATTGCAGCTTATAAATCTGAAAGCTACGCCCGGTTTGGCGGAGAGCATTTCGGTGAAGCCTCCAGACAGGCGGTTATTGACATGGTTTCCGATATCAACAGGGTATTATAGGGGGATTGCATGGCAAAGGTAAAGGAAATAGCAGTGGTTGCCAGCCAGACACGGCTTGGAGACGATGTATACAGCATGTGGATTAAGACAAAGGAAATCGCTGGCCAGGCAGAACCGGGACAGTTTGTTGACCTATATACGAAGGATGGAGCAAAGCTTCTGCCACGCCCCATCAGCATTTGCGAGACAGATAAGGACAAGGGGCTTTTAAGGCTGGTTTACCGGGTTGCAGGGGGAGGAACGGAAGAGTTTTCCCATTACAGGGAAGGAGATTCCGTTGAGGTCATGGGGCCTTTGGGCAATGGATTTCCCCTTGAAGCCGGTGGAAAAGGGAAAAAAGCATTTTTGATCGGCGGCGGAATTGGAATTCCTCCCATGCTGGAGCTGGCAAAGCATTTGCCCTGCGAGAAACAGGTGGTACTTGGATACCGGGATGCCCTGTTTTTAAATGAAGAATTTCACCCATATGGAGATACTTATATTGCCACAGAGGACGGAAGCGCCGGAACTAAGGGCAATGTTTTGGATGCCATCCGGGAAAACGGCTTAAAAGGCGATGTGATTTTTGCCTGCGGCCCTACTCCCATGCTAAAGGCTCTTAAGGCCTATGCCTTTGAAAATGAAATAGAATGTTATCTTTCCCTGGAGGAAAGATGGCCTGCGGCATTGGAGCCTGTCTTGCCTGCGTATGCAAAAGCAAGTCAGTGGACGAGCATTCCATGGTTCACAATAAGCGTATCTGCAAGGATGGTCCGGTATTTAAGGCTGAGGAGGTAGAATTTTAGATGAATACGAAAGTGAATCTGGCCGGAGTGGAGCTTAAGAACCCGGTTATGACTGCTTCCGGCACCTTTGGTTCCGGTGAAGAATACAGCGAGATGATTGATTTGAATCATTTGGGCGCTGTGGTTACAAAAGGCGTGGCTAATGTACCATGGCCCGGTAACCCTACACCCAGAATCGCGGAAACCTACGGAGCATGATCAATGCCATCGGCCTTCAGAATCCTGGAATGGAAGTTTTTATTAAGAGAGATATTCCGTTTTTAAAGAAGTATGATACAAAAATCATTGTCAATGTATGCGGAAAGACCACAGAAGATTATATTGAAGTTGTGGAGCGATTGGCAGATGAGCCGGTGGATATGCTGGAGATCAACATTTCCTGCCCCAATGTAAAAGAGGGAGGAATCGCCTTTGGGCAGGATCCTAAAGCGGTTGAAGCCATAACAAGGGAAGTTAAAAAGTATGCAAAGCAGCCGGTCATCATGAAGCTGAGCCCCAACGTGACGGACATTGGGGTAATGGCAAAGGCGGCTGAGGCCGGAGGCGCAGATGTGCTCTCCCTCATTAACACCTTGACCGGAATGAAAATCGATATTAACCGACGTACCTTTGCAGTCGCCAATAAAACGGGAGGATTATCAGGCCCTGCTATTAAGCCCATTGCGGTGCGCATGGTATACCAGGCTGCCAATGCGGTGAAGCTTCCTATAATTGGCATGGGCGGAATTATGAATGCTGAGGATGCCATGGAATTCATTCTTGCAGGGGCTACGGCTGTTTCCGTGGGAACAGCCAATTTCCGGAATCCTTATGCGGCGGAAGAGGTAGTTAAGGGCATAGAGGATTATATGAAGAAATATCATGTAGAGGATATCAGGGAACTGATAGGAGCTGTACGGTAAGAGGCACTATTTTAATAGAGAGGATAAAAAAATGGAACAGTATAAGCAGGAATTTATTGAATTTATGGTAGACAGCAATGTCCTTAAATTTGGCGACTTCACACTGAAAAGCGGAAGAAAGTCCCCATTTTTTATGAATGCAGGTTCCTATGTGACAGGAGCGCAGTTAAAAAAACTGGGAGAATATTATGCAAAGGCCATTCACGATAATTTCGGGGATGATTTTGATGTTCTGTTTGGGCCTGCTTATAAGGGTATCCCCTTAAGCGTAGCAACTGCCATCGCTTTTCATGAGCTGTACGGAAAGGAAATCAAGTACTGTTCAAACAGAAAAGAGGAGAAGGATCACGGCGGTGATGCAGGAATCCTCCTTGGAAGCCCCATAAAGGATGGAGACCGGGTGGTGATCATTGAGGATGTGACGACCTCCGGAAAATCCATTGAAGAGACCTTCCCTATTATCAAGGCCCAGGGAAAAGTGGAGATTTTAGGCCTGATGGTTTCCTTAAACCGCATGGAAAAGGGAAAAGGGGACAAGGGAGCTTTGGATGAAATCCAGGAAAAGTATGGATTTAAAGCAGCAGCCATCGTTTCCATGGCAGAAGTCATTGAATATCTGCATAACAGGGAGTATAATGGAAAAGTTATTATTGATAATGGTATAAAAGAGGCCATTGATGCTTATTACGAAATCTATGGTGTAAAATAATCCCTTTCAGGGATGCCTTTATGCCCAAAGAGCGTGGATGGGAATAAGGAAACACCCTGCGGGCATACCTTTATGCCCAAAGAGCATGGGCGGGAATAAGGAAAGGAGAGCTTAATATGGAGAGAGTTTATAAAACTATGAGAAATATAGGAGCTTTAAGCATTGGTGTTGGAATTGTAATGACCGTTATCGGAATTGCCGCCGGGACCATATCAATTATAAATGGAGCGTTTTTGCTGAAGAGAAAATCTGAAATTACATTTTAACTGTTATTATGGGAGAGGATGCTGGTGGAAAGGTGTGGCTTATAAGCAGCCCCTCTCTTTTTTGCGCGAGTAATGAGCGGAATGAATATGCAAGCATATTCATTGGGCCAATACCGCGGCAGCTAAGGAAAACCTGTTTTCCTTAGTGCCGCATATAGATGGAGCTGTTATGATTAGAAATGCGACAAAACGGCAGAAGATGGGTTGGGTAATCTTTATAGTTTACCTGATCTTTTTGGCATACTTTTTATTTTTCTCCGATTATTTCGGCAGGGGGAGCCATGTTCGGCAGGAATATGCATACAACTTAACCCCGTTTAAGGAAATACGGCGTTTTATTATTTACCGCCATGTGGTCGGACTGGAATCCTTTCTGATGAATATTGTGGGAAACATTGTGGGCTTTATGCCCTGCGGCTTCTTTCTTCCGGTCATCAGCCGCAGGAGCCGTCAATGGTTTAATACAATGCTGTTAAGCTTTTTGTTCAGCTTAAGCATTGAAACCACCCAGCTTATTTTCAAGGTGGGGTGCTTTGATGTAGATGACATGTTACTGAATACACTGGGAGGTGTCCTTGGATACATCCTGTATAAAATCATTCAGCATACAAGAGTGAGAATGAGGAGGAAAAGGCGTGCAAAAGCAGAAAAGAGTGTCCTACATTAGAAAGCCCTTTGCAAAAAGAAGCTTTCTGTCCCTGGGACTTGCAGTCGGGGCACTTATACTAGGAATCATTGGAATCGTCAGCTCTGTAATGGCTGAAGGGCAGGCGCAGCTTAATGTGGCAGCCGTCTGCTTCTGCAGCCTGTTGATTTCATTTTTTTCACTGATTTACGGTGTTCTTTCTTTCTTTGAAAAGGAAAAGAAATACATACTGTCTAAAATAGGAATGGGGATCAGTTTAGGTCTTATCATTCTTTGGACAGTGCTTATCATTATAGGAATAAAGGGGTAACGATTATGGATTATCAAGTATTGTTTAAACAGGAAAATGAGGATATTAAGGAGCGCTTTGAGCTGTCTATGGAGCGGATCGGGCAGATGGCAACGGAACAAACTGTGCCGGAACCTTACCGTGATTATTTCGCCAGGACAGCGTCCTTTATCACCATGATGGGGGAGTATCTCCGGTTTATTGAGTCCGGAGACCAGAAAAAGGCTTCTGCGGAGGTATTAAGAGAATGGAACCAGAAGCTTTACCAGGATATTTTACCCGGCCATTATGAGGAGAGCTATGCCAACCCGGCATATGCGGTATCAAAGCTGGGAGAGGGCTATGGCCAGCTTCTTTCGTATCTGTATAAGGAGATCCGGGGGGACATTGTCTTTGTCCATGAGTGGAGACTTACGGATCTTACCATTTTAAATGAAACGCTTATTGAAATTTACAACATATTTGAGGAGGAAATCCCTGAGGTTTCTAAAATTAAGGAAGTAATCTACTGGTTTGTCAGCGATTATACGGATCATACGGTTACCTTCCGGGTCAGGGAAGGGCTTGATCCGACGCTTTCCTTTGCAGCGGATATCATCCGGGAAAATGGCTTAGGGGATCTTCGGTATTTGTATTATTTTGGCGAATACATTTCCGATTCAGAATTAAAAACCGCAGAATTCTTAAATTCCCTGCCAGAGGAAACGGTACGCCTTATGGCGGATACCTACACCGAAGGATACCGCAAAGGCTTTGAGGTAATGGGAAGGGATTTAAAGAAAAAGGGAGCAGTACAGATCCGCTATGAGCTGGGCTTTGAGCGCATGGTGAAATATGCCATGGAAAACTTCGAAAAGCTTGGTCTTAAGGTCATCCTTTGCCGTGCAGCTGTCTGGACAGTCAATACCAATGCCGGCCGGAAATCCGGTTACTACAGCACATCTCCCAACAGACAGTATGATTATGATCACCGTTACGACGATGCCCTTTATCTGAATAAGGCATTTAAAGACCGGAAAGCGGCAGTTTTAAAGGTGGCCTATGAAACCTACAAGGAACAGGCGGCAGCCTTTGCAGGGCCTGCGGTCCTTGAAACCTTTGGAAAAGAAGGCTTTAAGCCGGTGAATAAGCTGGAAGCCAACCGTCTGGATGCCAGACAGGAAAAGCTTTCAGCGGAAATGTCCAATGAAACCTCAAGAATTCTCAATCAATACGTACCTGGAGATGAGACCAGCTTCACCATCATTGCTTTTCCGGTACCGGAAATCGGGGAGGACTTTGAAAAGATCTTTGAAGAGACTATTGCAATCAACACCCTTGATTATGAGAAATATAAGGCAATCCAGCAGGCGGTTATTGATGTTCTGGATGAGGCAGATTACGTGGAGGTAACGGGAAAAGGAAATAACAGGACACACCTTAAAGTGGCCCTTCGCCCGCTGACAGACAAGAATAAGGAAACAAAGTTTGAAAACTGTGTGGCTGATGTGAACATTCCCCTTGGAGAAGTGTTTACGTCCCCAAGGCTTGCGGGAACGGAAGGGACTTTGGCAGTCAGTTCGGTGTATATTACGGACTTCCAGTTTAAAGATCTTGTCATGACCTTTGAAAATGGTATGATAAAGGACTATTCCTGCAGCAATTTTGAGGATCCGTCGGAAGGAAAGGCTCTTGTGAAACAGGTGATCTTAAAGAACCACGACACCCTTCCCATGGGAGAGTTTGCCATAGGTACCAATACCACGGCTTATGCTATGGCCCGTAAGTTCGGAATTATCGATAAGCTGCCAATTCTCATTGTGGAAAGATGGGCCCATTTTGCAGTGGGCGACACCTGTTACAGCTGGGCAGAGGATAGCCCTGTTTACAATCCAATGGCAAGGAGATCATTGCCAGGGATAATGAAGTTTCCATTCTCAGAAAAGAAGATGTATCTAAGGCTTATTTCAGCTGTCATACGGATATAACCATACCTTATGCCGAGCTGGATAGGATAGAGGCTGTCACGGCTTCCGGAGAAAGGGTTTTAATTATTGATGACGGCAGATTTGTATTAAAGGGCACGGAGGAATTAAATATTCCCTTATCAGGACTTTAATTGCAAAAAAATAATTAAAAAAACGAGAAATATCCAAATATTTAACAAATTATATTAAAATACTTATAAAAAAGCAAGACTTGCCGATAAGATATATATGGATTTATTAGTTATACAAAAATGGGATAGATAAAGTGATTGGAGGACAAAGGTGAAGAATTTAAAGATTGGTAATAGAATTGGACTTGCTTTTGGGGCTATCCTTGTGCTGTTTTTAATAGTTTCCACAATTTCCATGGTAAGCTTAAGGCAAAACAACGGTAAATTTGTAGATTTCTTTAACAACGGACACCAGATCGATATGCAGACTCTTGAGATGAGACGTGATATCCAGTCTGCGGCTAAAAATGTAGGATATGCAACCATGAGCCTTGATTTACAGACTACTGGTGAATATATTGATACTGCAGAGGCTGACCTTGAAGAGTTTCGTAACAAAATACAGTTTTTAAGGGAAAACTATCAGGGAGACCAATCCATGGTGGACAGCATCGAGAACACCTTAAATGAGGCGCAGCTTTTAAGGATCAGGTGTTTAGCCTGGCAAGGGAAAATAAGACCAGACAGGCAGCAGATATATTCTTTGAATCATTAAATCCTTATTTCACCAAGGTTCAGGATGATCTGGTGAAAATCAGTGACGATGCCAGTAAAAGTGCCAATGCCAATTATACGAACGCTCAGAAGGCGGCAGGACTAACCCAGACGGCAGTGGTCGCTTTGCAGTTCCTTGCTATATTAGCTACATTGGGCTTTTCGATTTTCACGACCAAGAGCATCGTGGTGCCGGTCAAGGAGATTGAGAAGGCGGCAGGGGAAATGTCAAAGGGAAGTCTTCATATTCAGTTAAATTACCAGTCGAAGGATGAGCTGGGAGTTCTGGCTGACAGCATGCGGGCCACCATTTCCAATATCGGAAACATGATTGACGATATCAGCAACTTGCTGACATCATTGGCAATGGGGGATTTCCGGATTGAATCCCAGCATCAGGAACAGTATGTCCAGGATTATGAGCCTATTCTTATGGCCATGTGTGGTATCAGGAATAATTTAAGCGAAGCCCTTTTCCGCATTAACCAGTCAGCGGATCTGGTAGCCAATGGTTCGGAGCAGGTATCCTCGGCGCCCAGGCATTGTCCCAGGGCGCTACGGAGCAGGCTTCTTCCATTCAGGAGCTTGCAGCTGCCATAAGCGATATATCAAACCAGATAAACGTCAATGCCCAAAATGCAAAAGAGGCACGTTCCACATCAGAAGAATCTACCAGGAATGTGGCAAAGAGCAGTGAAAAAAATGTCTGAAATGAATCAGGCCATGATGGAGATCAGTGATAAGTCCAATGAAATTGGAAAGATCATAAAGACCATTGAGGATATTGCATTCCAGACGAATATCCTGGCGTTGAATGCGGCCGTTGAAGCCGCCCGTGCAGGAGAAGCCGGAAAAGGCTTTGCAGTTGTGGCAGATGAAGTACGTAACCTTGCAAGCAAATCAGGAGAAGCAGCAAAGAACACCACGCTGCTTATTGAGGAAAGCATGCACGCCGTGGATAATGGAACCAGAATTACCGCTGAGACAGCGAAGGCTATGCAGGCGGTTGTGGAAGGAAGCAGACGCATTAATACGATTATTGAAGAGATTGCATTGGCTTCTGACAAGCAGGCGGTGGCAGTTGATCAGGTCGCACAGGGAATTGACCAGATATCCTGCGTGGTTCAGACCAACTCCGCCACAGCGGAACAAAGTGCTGCAGCAAGCGAAGAACTGTCAGGTCAGGCCCAGATCATGAAGGGACTTGTTCAGGGCTTTGATCTTTATGAGGGTGAGAAGGAGGCGACAGAATCCAAGCCTAAGGATTCCCAACCGGAAAAACCGGTTTATGCAGAAGACCAGGAGGTCCCGGCCCTTACCATTGATCCGGTTTATTTTGAGGAGCCATCCTCATTTGGAGGCGGAAAGTATTAACCATACATAGTCAGGCGGGAGACCGGAGAGAATAAGATATCTTTCCGGTTCTCCCGCCTTTTTGTATCCCTTATGGGGCTGTGGCCAAATTTTTAAGAAAACCATTGACGAAGCAGAAAAAAAACTTGTATTATAATTAATAAGTAAAAGTTAATTAATAAGCGATAATTATTAATAAAACTAATAGGAAGTATTACTGCAAATAATGAATCCTCACATCAAACAAAAAAAGGAGAATTTACTATGGCAAATGTATCGATTGTTATGGGAAGTGATTCTGATATGCCTGTTATGGCTCAGGCGGCAGATGTTTTAAAAAAAACTGGGAGTGGAATTTGAGATGACGGTGATATCCGCCCACAGGGAACCGGATATATTTTTTGAATATGCCAAAACGGCGGAAGCAAGAGGCATAAAGGTCATCATTGCCGGCGCAGGCAAGGCGGCCCATCTTCCGGGAATGTGCGCGGCCCTGTTCCCAATGCCGGTGATCGGCATCCCCATGAAGACTTCGGACCTTGGCGGAGTGGATTCTCTTTATTCTATTGTACAGATGCCTTCCGGAGTTCCGGTTGCAACCGTTGCAATAGGCGGAGGAACCAATGCAGGAATCCTTGCAGCCAGGATTTTAGCAGTCAGTGACGGGGAACTTTTAGGAAGACTGAAGGAATACTCGGAAAACTTAAAAAATGAGGTAGCAGAAAAAGCGGAGAAACTGGATCAGATCGGCTATCAGGAATATTTATCCCAGATGAAGAAGTGAGAAAATCGGAGGCGAGGAGAAAAATGGATTATAAGAATGCAGGAGTTGACATTGAAGCCGGGTATAAGTCGGTTGAATTAATGAAAAAGCATGTGCAGGAAACCATGAGACCCGAGGTCCTTGGAGGAATCGGGGGATTTTCAGGAGCATTTTCCATGTCAGCTTTTAAAAACATGGAAAAGCCGACTCTGGTATCAGGAACCGACGGGGTGGGCACAAAGCTGAAGCTTGCATTTTTAATGGACAGGCACGATACCATTGGAATCGACTGTGTTGCAATGTGTGTCAATGATATTGCCTGCGCAGGCGGAGAACCTTTGTTTTTTTCTGGATTATATTGCCTGCGGCAGGAATTATCCGGAAATCGCGGAAATCGTCAGCGGGGTTGCAAACGGCTGCAAGCAGGCAAATGCTGCTTTGATCGGCGGAGAAACAGCGGAGATGCCGGGGTTTTATCCTGAGGACGAATACGATCTTGCCGGTTTTGCAGTTGGCGTGGTGGATGAGAAGAATCTTATTACCGGGGCTGATGTGGCAGAGGGGGATGTTCTCATAGGTATTGCCTCTTCCGGCATTCACAGCAATGGCTTCTCCCTGGTGCGCAAAGTCTTTGACATGACAAAAGAAAGCCTGGATACCTATTATGAGGAGCTGGGTAAAACCCTTGGCGAAGCGCTGATCACTCCTACCAAAATCTATGTAAATACATTAAAAAGCGTAAAAGACAGCGGGGCAGTGATCAAGGCCTGCAGCCACATCACCGGAGGCGGCTTTTATGAAAATATCCCCCGTATGCTTCCTGAGGGCATCCGGGCGGTGGTTAAAAAGGACAGCTATCAGGTGCCTGCTATCTTTAGGCTGCTGGCGGATAAAGGCGGTATTGAAGAAAAGGTCATGTACAATACTTATAACATGGGAATCGGAATGATTTTAGCAGTAAGCCCGGCAGATGTAGATAAGGCTATGGAAGCCATCTGTAAGGCTGGAGAGGTTCCCTATGTGATCGGTCATACGGAAAGAGGAGAGAAGGGCGTGACGTTATGCTGAAAATCGGTATATTGGTTTCCGGCGGGGGAACCAATCTTCAGGCAGTCTTAGACGCGATAGACTGTGGAAGGATCACAAATGCAGAGGTAAAGGTGGTCATCAGCAATAACCGGAACGCTTATGCCCTGGAAAGAGCCAGAAACCATGGAATTGAGGCTTTCTGTATTTCTCCCGGGGATTTTCAGGAAAGAGAAGAGTTTTATGAAGCCCTTCTTTCAAAGATAGACCAGTACTGCCTTGATTTGATCGTTCTGGCCGGATATCTGGTTGCTGTTCCGGCAGCCATGATACAAAAGTACAGGAACCGGATCATTAACGTTCACCCGTCCCTTATCCCGTCTTTTTGCGGAAAAGGGTATTATGGGCTTAAGGTTCATGAGGCTGCCTGGCACGGGGAGTGAAGGTTACGGGAGCCACGGTCCACTATGTAGATGAGGGGATGGATACGGGGCCAATTCTTTTGCAAAAGGCAGTAGAGGTCCGGGAAGGAGATACGCCGGAGATTTTGCAGCGGCGTGTCATGGAAGAGGCAGAATGGCAGATCCTTCCAGAAGCCATACAGCTGATTGCAAACGGACAGGAGGAATCGCAATGAAGGTTTTGGTCATAGGCGGAGGCGGGCGGGAGCATGCCATTGTATGGAAAATCTCCAGAAGCCCTAAGGTTGATAAAATATATTGTGCCCCCGGAAACGCAGGAATCGCAGAGCTTGCGGAATGCGTGGATTTTGGGGTAATGGATTTTGGCAGGCAGGTGGCATTTGCCAGGGAAAAGGAGATCGATTTGACCATCATAGGACCGGATGATCCCCTGGTGGCCGGAGCAGTGGATGCATTTGAAGCAGCAGGGCTAAGGGTATTCGGCCCGCAAAAACGTGCTGCACTGCTGGAAGGCTCCAAATCATTTTCTAAGGATTTGATGAAAAAGTATGGAATTCCCACAGCGGCATATGAAATCTTCGATTCTCCTGAGGAGGCATTAAGCTATGTGAAAACAGTCCCAATGCCCATTGTATTAAAGGCTGACGGCCTGGCTTTGGGAAAGGGCGTTTTGATATGCAGCACAAGGAAGAAGCAGAAAACGGGGTAAAGGACTTAATGCTTGATAAGCGGTTTGGCTCCGCAGGGGACCGGATCGTGGTGGAAGAGTTTATGACTGGCCGGGAGGTATCAGTGCTTTCCTTTGTGGATGGAAAGACTGTTAAAATTATGACATCTGCCCAGGATCATAAGCGGGCAAAGGATGGAGACCAGGGCCTTAATACGGGAGGAATGGGAACCTTTTCTCCAAGTCCCTTTTATACGGAAGAAGTGGATAGGTTTTGTAAGCAATATATTTATCAGGCGACTGTGGATGCATGAAAGCAGAGGGCCGGGAATTTAAGGGGATTATATTCTTTGGGCTGATGCTGACGGAAAAAGGCCCCAGAGTATTGGAATATAATGCCAGGTTTGGCGACCCTGAAACACAGGTGGTGCTTCCCAGGATGAAAAATGACATTGTAGAAGTTTTTGAGGCTTGCATTGACGGGACGCTGGATCAGATTGACCTGCAGTTTGAAGATAATGGGGCGGTCTGTGTGGTGCTGGCATCGGATGGCTATCCGGAGAAGTATGAAAAGGGGTATTCCATTGCCGGGCTGGAAGCATTTAAGGGGCAGGAAAGATATTTTGCTTTTCATGCAGGAAGTAAATTGGACGGCAGCGGGGCAGTGGTGACCAATGGCGGAAGAGTGCTGGGAGTGACGGCAATCGGAAGAGATCTAAAGGAAGCCAGAGCAAATGCCTATCAGGCGGCGGAATGGGTTTCTTTTGAGAATAAGTATATGAGGCGGGATATTGGCAAAGGGATTGAGTAGTCTGAAAAAGAGGCGGGGAGATAAGAGCGTCTGAGCGCTGACAGCTCTACTGTATGTCCGGACGATTTCCGGCTTATGATTCAAAAGCACAAGACGGCTTATCCAAGCCACCTTGTGCTTTTTTTGTTATTTGATTGGCAGAAGTTCAATGTAGCCTCTTGAGCCTATAGGCTCAAGCTGGATTCGTGGATTTGATGAATCCCACTGTGCATCAATAACAGCAGGATCGTACTTACCGATAGCTGTCTGCACATCTTCGATGGCCTTGCAGTAATCTTCCTCAGCAAAGGGTTCTCCCTGAAACATCAGGTATTTCGCGGCAGGAAGCTCAATAACATCAAATCCATCGGGAACAACCCCATCATAAGTCACTGGCACTTCAACGCCCTGCACATACTCTGAGGTGCCGGGAACAATATATTTTGGGGGCAGCCACAGGCAGACCGGTTCACCGCTAATGGATTTGATGCTTTGCAAAAGTCCCCACACATCACAGCCGACCTCCTGGCAATAAGCGAAATAGCCGGCAGCTTTTACCCCTCTCTTGATTAGTACCTTTCGTTCCGGCTTTTCCATAACCTGCACAAATACACTTTTTACAGTTTCCATGTGTTTCTCCTTTCTGGCTATTCGATATTTGACTCCATAAGGTGTGAAAAGATAGAGCGGAACTGGGCTTTTGGCATACTCCCCGGGATTGCACCCGAACTCACGGAAGAACGCCCTCTGATAGCCGTCCACGCTGCCAAATCCAAGTTCCAAAGCTGCATCTATAATTTTGCAGGATTCATCCCGCAGCTTGATTGCTGACTTAGAGAGCCGAAAGCGCCGAATATAATCGGCTGGTGTCATGCTGGTGTGCTGCAAAAACAGACGATAGGAGTACCACGGTGAAAAATATGAAACGCTTGATAACGCGGTCAATGTAATATTCTCTGACAGGTGTTCTGCAATATAATCCTGCATCCGCTGGACAGCTTCGATTTTTTTCTTCCATCTTACCACCTCCTTACGTTTCTTATCTTACATCTCCAGTGGGAGAAACTTCTCGATTATTTTTGCTAATCTGGTATAAGTTTACCACGTAACCATCCAGGAAAACCAGCTCATTTTTCCCATGTAGCCGGACGGGACAAGTTTACGGGGATTTTTGTATTGGAATTTCCTCTTGCGGAATTAAGCTGCATTTGTGTTAGAAAGATGCTCTCGCTTAAATCGGTATTTTTGAAGTTTGCGTCACGGAGGTCAGCGCCTAAAAAGTTAGTCTTTCTTAGACTGCATCCTGAAAAATTTGCCGCGATCAATAATGACATACTGAAGTTTTTACTGTCAAGATTTGCTTTCTTAAAATCTTTCCCCAAATAGTTTGCACCGTGAATTTGATTAGATGAAGCATTTGCCGAAATTGCGGCGCTTATTTGTTTTAATACTTTGTTCACTTTTAATCTGTATTTTGAGAGATCCAGGGTAGAAAGATTATCCATGGGCTGCTGTACCATTTGTTCATTTTCTGAGATAAGCAAATCAATGGTTGATTTTAGAAGTTCGTCTGATGTCAAAGTAAATGCCTCAACCAGATACCATAGCATCTGATGCAACTGATATACAATCATAAATATATGAAAGAGTTTGTCCTCTTGTTCAGAATTGGTTTTCCATGTTCCATCTGGTAAATAAAGCTGGGTCGTTCTTTGTCCCGCACCGAAACAGTCATAGGCTAAACAGCCTTTGTAATTTTTGTCAGCCAGTTTGGAATGGACTTTGCAGAGAAAATCTGAATCCAGATATTTACATGGTATTCCAGCTTCTTTATTCCCAGGAAAACCATCTGTTTTTGTGCAGTACAAAGCAACACAGCATAATCCGCTGCATTTCTTACAATCAATTTTCAACTTTGTTATCAAATTATCATATTTACTATTTACTTTATCATTGGTCACGATTTCACCGCCTTAGAATTTCTGTTTCAGTTTCTGTTATAAATAATGAGTAAGCGTTTTTTTAACTGAATCAGGTAGGGTCGTGGATTGCGAATATCCGCTTGAATAGTTATCATACCATGCATTGTAGAAAACTCCATCCAGGTATGGACTGCTTGATTCCCGTAATGCAACAAAATAGCTGGCAAGTGCAAAACACCTGCCAGCCTTTTTTATAAAGTTCCGTTTTGGATACGATCTTTAAGGTCTAAAATTTTATCCCGGATGAGGTTATGGTTTCTAAAAAAACGGTATCATCCATACCGCTGGGATCCTTAAGTCCCCAATCTTCCCGATATTTGCATGGCAGGGACGGACACTTCACATTGCAGCCCATGGTTATGACAATATCTGCTTGAGGAATCTCAGACAGGAGCTTGCTATGCTGGGTCTGCTCCATATCAATTCCGTAAAGCCGTTTCATAAGCCGTACTGCATCCTGATTGATCTGCGGTTTGGTTTCTGTTCCGGCAGAATAGCTTTCAAAGGTATCTGAGGCAAGGTGCTTGCCAAGTGCTTCAGCTATCTGGCTTCGGCAGGAATTATGGACGCATACAAACGCTATTTTGGGTTTATTCATTTATAAAACACCTCCTGGTTTAATTTGCTGCCCGCACCAGCTTAACAGGTACATAGAAGCTGTAAGAGCACATTACTGAGCTAATTGGATACAAGGACAATTATTTTTCCAGTTTCCAGATATTTCTGTCCGCCCGAAAGGGCAGACATGATAATGATCCTGTAATTCCGATAACAAGAAACAGCAAAGCAGCGCCGGAGCCTTTACCTGTTCCGAACAGTGCGGTCAACAGACTGCCCGCCGGCTGCCCTGCCATAAATGGTTCAAACACCCGGTCAACTAAAATCCCGCCGCATAGATATCCTAAGGGAATGGTGAAAAATTGCAGGGTATTTCTTGCTGAATAGACACGGCCCTGCATCTCAATAGGGATTTTTGTACGAAAAAGTACATCCATATTGGCATTCATAACAGGAATGAATATCCAGCCGAGGATTGCACCAAAACACCATACAGGAGTACTCTTTCCAAAAGCAAGGATAAAGTTCTCGGTACTCATGGAAAAAAGCAGGCAATTGCAGATCGTCCGGACCCGGCTTTTGGGCGGGGGCAGGATAGAAACCAGAATGCTTCCAGACATTGTTGCGATTCCTGTAACGGTGTTGACCATGCCAAGGGCCAGTTCTCCGCCGCCGGCACGTGAAAGCAGCATAGCGGGCATGGCGGCATTGAAGATTGAGCAGTAAAATTAATTACAGCCAAAAACAGAATCAGATCCAGAATTCCCCTGTTGTCCCTTAAATACCGCAAGCCGCTTTTGGCAGACTGCAATACCGTCTCCTTTCCCATGCTGCGGTCTTCTGTTACCTGAGGGATTCTGACAAAGCAAAGCAGCGAAACGAACGCTGTTACAAATGTAATCAGATCAAACAGGATGACAAACCGGATTCCTGCAAATGAAAGCATGGACGTAGCGAGTACAGGCGTCAGTACGGTAATTAGGGAATTGGATAAGGAACGCATCCCACTGACCTTCTGGTAGTGCTTTTGCGGAGCCAACAGGCTGATGGACACATCCGACGCAGGCTGCTGTACGGTGTTCATAAGTCCATTTAAGGTGTTAATCAAATACAGATGCCAAATCTGGAGTTTACCGGTTGTCAGCAGAATAAGCACTGAAACAGTACAAAGTGCCGCAAAGCTGTCACTGAGCAGCATGGTGGCCTTTTTGTTCCACCGGTCACTCAGTGCACCTGCAAAAATACTTAAAAGGACATATGGTGCGTAGGAACAGATGGCCAATAACGAGGTGGTAAGAGCCGATCCTTCCTGCTGATAAGACCAGATCACCAGCGCAAAATTGGTCATTGCACTGCCAAGGGCCGAAAATGACTGTGTAATCCATAAAATCAGGAAAGTTCGAAGTTCCCTGATATTTGTTATTAAATTTTTTTATCATGACTTTGCTCCTTTTTCAAATAAAATCGATACGATTTAATGAAAGTGCAAAGTCCAACGGACGAATTCAATCCGCTCCATGCAGTTTCGTCCGGTTCAGACCTTGCACGGAGCAATGCCAATGCATAGCTGCATTTTAATTCTCCTTTTATATCCCTGGTTTTCGTTTCAAGCTTAAGTTGCTTAAAACCCAGTTTATTCTATCTTACCATAAATAAAACCGGAAAACCACAGGAAATATTCAGATTCCGGGGAGCTGCACCATAAAACATTTGGGAACATGTAGCTGGTCACGGCGTTTCCCGGCAGTTTGATGTTTATGAAGAAGCTTCTTGATTCGGTTAAAAAATTATTGACACGACCCGGTTTTCATGATATTGTATCTCACAGGTGATGCAATATGACAAAAGGTCAATTGGAAGCTAAAATCAGTGAAGTCGTCAGTAAATTTGAAGTTGAATATATGGGCAGGGGTCCCAAGATGGTCCGTACCTATGTATTAAATGACATGATCATTGTCAGGTTATTAGGATTTTTAAGCCCTTCTGAGAAAAAGCTTACGGAAAGTGCCCAGGGTATTGAATTGCTTAAAAAAGTCCGGACTTCCCTGTTTGAGGGCGGAAGAGAATACCTGGAGAAATTATTAACAGAAGTCATGGATGTGACCGTTATCAGCACTCATTCCGATATCAGCACTAAAACAGGTGAAAAGATCATTGTCATAACGGTTGACAGGAATTTAGAGGAGTTTTATACAGTTAAATAACACCGGAAGACGTCACAAAGTAGAATCATCATTCTAAGTTGTAAGTAAGCCGATATCCATTTTATGGATATCGGCTTTATATATATAAGGAAGGAGGCGATAGGTGAACAGGAAAACACCGCAACAATGGAAGTCATAAGAGTTTTTCAGTTATGCGCAGAAGGTATTCGGCATGAGTCTAAAAAGGCTTTGGGGAAAATAACAGAAGGATCTCATGCATGGAATATTATAATAGAAACTATGTAATACTTAACAAAATTGGGAAATGAAGGTTGAAGAAAACCATTTTAACTACATGGTTTGCGCCGTACCCATATTTGGTGCAAACATCAGATGTGCATAATGGCGTGCGCAGGAACGGAGGAAAATATGCTGGAATGTTTACGTGATATGAATTTACCCGAGTATGTAAAGGATATATTGGTTCAGTCAAAAGGTGTTGTCATTCCTAAGACAAGGAAAGATTTGCTGACGCTTGCAATGGGAAATTCTGAGAATACCGAGTTTGATATTGAATATGAAGTGGAAGGCAAAGGCAAGGTTTTGGAGGCCACAGCTATAAAGTGTAAAAATGGAGTTGTAGTCAATTATACGGACGATTACATGAGAAGGCGTGATCCTGACTGTCTGTTAATTGCGGATCAAAAACCAACGGATAAACCCAGATATGAGGAGATTTATCATTCTGATTTTGAGACCCTGAGAACAGAAACCTTTGACTGGCTGAAACAGCAGGAGCTGATTTTCTTTCCATTTAAGTCAGGCGGACTTGAATATGGATATGATTCAATCCTGATTGCCCCCTTAAACGCCGGATTTTTCGCTGCCGGACTTGCAGATTTACAGGGATTTTTAAATATTGACGAGATTTCTTCCGACTTTAAGCCAAGAGCGGTTGTATTTCTGGCTCCTCCATTCAGACATACTCATTTTGACGGAAAACAGATCGTGGTTCATAACCGTCTGGAGGGAATTCATGAAGTTTATTCCTATAATTTATATCCCGGACCAAGTGCCAAAAAGGGTATTTACGGAGTTCTTCTTAATATAGGAGAAGAGGAAGGCTGGGTTACAGCACACGCATCAACGGTAAAAGTAATCACTCCTTATGACAATGAGATCGTCATCATGCACGAAGGCGCTCCGGAGGCGGAAAAAGTGAAAATGATCGAAGACATTCACAAGGAAATGGATGGCAGAGCCATATTAGGAAGAAATACGGTTACAGGTGAAAAAAAATTATTTAGTATTAAGTGAAACCTGTGAACTGATACCAGTGACAGATGACATGGCATTATGTCATCCCAAAATGCAGAATGACAGCAAAAAGCTGGTAGTAAAGGATGCAGAATCCGCCTGGTTTTTACGCCTTGATAACATTAAATGCTATGGTTCTTCTCCCCAATATGAAAAAATACTGATCCAGCCGGAAGAGCCCCTTATTTTCTTAAACATGCAGGCAGTACCTGGTGCCACCTGCCTGGTTTGGGAACATACCCTGGATCAGAACGGAAAGCCCTGTCCCAACCCCCGCGTTGTTTTACCAAGAAGACTGGTTCCCAAAGCCATTGACACTCCCGTGGAAGTGGATGTGAGAAGCTTTGGCGTACGGACTCCGGCATGTACAAAGGAAAACCCGACATACGGAATTCTTGGCATTCTCCACATACTTCCTCCGGCACTGGCCTGGTTATGGCGTCTTGTGGCTCCGAGAGGATTTAACAATCCAAGCATTATCGATTCTCTTGAAATGACCAGTGAAGGAGTCGGTTCTTACTGGCCTTTTGCAACCGGTAAAATGGTGACTCAGGCCAACCTTTTGCTTGACCAGATTTTAAGTTCAACCAATACCCGGTATGTCCTGATCCCCAACCAGCATATCGGGGCATATGAGGTGAGCTTTATGCCCCAATGGGTTGCAAGGGAATACATTGCCCGCCGGGGCAGCGCCAAGTTTAAACCGGAGCATCTTGTGGAAGCACGCTGTCCGCTTCTTGGCTTTGGACTTGACTCCCTAAAAATTGACGGCCAGTACATCAGAAGAGCATTTTTAAGACCGGAAACCCAGCAGGAGGTAGGCATCCAGGGCTACGACGACGGAGCAAAAATCCTGACAGACTTCTTTAAACAGGAGCTGATGAAATATTATACCGATGATTTAAATCCGTTAGGAAAGCAGATCATAGATATGTTCCTGGCAGGTGCCACGGTTAAGGACTATCTGGAAATCATCCCCATGAGGTATTAGAATTGTCGAATGGCCGTGGGTTCCAGGTAACAATGTACTTGTATACTAGTGCTTGACAATGAGGTTGATTTCGCTTATTCTATGTATGAACAGAATTTGAGAAAAGAGGTCATGATATGCGGCTGACAGAACGGTATTCCAAAGAGACTGGAAGGGAATATGCACTCAGGATGCTAAAGGATAATATCATACATCTTGATTTGGTTCCGGGAAAGCTGCTGAGCGAAAATGAATTATCCTCAGAAATGAATTTGTCCCGGACCCCGGTGAGAGAAGCCTTGATTGAGCTGTCAAAGGTGAAAATCGTGGAAATTTATCCCCAAAAGGGAAGCGCGGTGGCTTTGATCGATTATAACCTGGTGGAAGAGGCGCGTTTTATGCGCAATGTCCTGGAATGCGCGGTCGTGGAGCTGGCCTGTAAGACGGCTGGGGAAGATGCGGTCAGGGAGTTAAAGGATAATGTAAAGCTTCAGGAGTTTTATCTGGAAAACCGTTCACCTGAGCAGCTTCTTAAGCTGGATGATGAATTTCACCGGCTGCTGTTTCATATAACCGGCAAGGATCAGGTTTATCAGCTTATGGACAGCATCACCATTCATTTTGACAGAATACGCAGCATGTCTCTGATTGCAGTAAAGGATTTGAAGACAGTTTCCGACCATCAGGCCATTGTGGAAGCCATTGCCGCAAAGGATGGTGACCTGGCAAAAGAACTGATGGATAAGCATTTATCCAGATATAAAATTGATGAGGAAGCCTTGCGAAGAGAATATCCGGGGTATTTCCTGTGATTTAACCTTTATGATGCATAATGAAAGCGGTAATAAGAGAGGGAAAGCCCCATCTCTTATTACCGTTTTTGATGATCGGATGCAAACCATTGAGAGCAATCAGATGCTTGTACATAATACATAAAAAAAAATCGATATTTATGAAATATGCTGATTGAACTACTAGTATACTAGATATATACTTAAAACAGGACTTAATAGCCGCAAAGAAACGGAGGTATTCAAACATGAAAATGATTATGCGTTGGTTTCCCTTTGGGGATGACAGCGTGACCCTCAGCCAGATCCGCCAGACACCTGGAGTTTCCGGTGTGGCCACCTGTCTGCCCAAGGTACCAGTGGGACAGGTCTGGCCCCTGGAGACCATAAAAGCCCTGAAAGAGGAAATCAATGAGGCCGGTCTTGAGATGGAGGTAATCGAAAGCGTCAATATCCATGAAGACATAAAAAAAGGCCTTTCCACCCGGGATGAGTATATTGATGCTTATATAAAGACACTGGAGCATTTAAGCCTGGCAGGGGTTAAATGTCTCTGTTATAATTTTATGCCAGTAATGGACTGGGCGCGGAGTGATCTTGCTTTTCAAACGGAAGACGGAAGCTATGTCATGGCTTACCGCCACGATGAAGTGCTTCAGATGAATCCGGAAAAAATGGCAAAGGCCATGGAGGGAAAAGCCAGAGGATACTCCCTGCCGGGCTGGGAGCCGGAGCGGCTTTGTGCCATGGCCCAGGACATCGAGTTTTACCAGTCCATGACAAGGGAGCAATACTGGAACAATATGAAATATTTCCTGGATGCGGTAGTTCCTTATGCAGAGAAGTATGATATTAAAATGGCGATTCATCCAGATGATCCGCCGTGGCCTCTTTACGGACTTCCAAAGGTCATTACCAATGCGGAAAATATCCGGACGTTTCTTGACTTAAACAGCAGTCCCTATAATGGTCTGACCTTATGCACCGGCAGTCTGGGAAGTGATTTAAGCAATGACATTCCGGCCATGATGCGGGAGTTTGGAAACAGGAAGCGGATACATTTTGCCCACATCAGGAATGTTCACCATATTTCGGAAAAGGATTTTGATGAATCGGCTCATCTTTCTTCCTGCGGGGATTTAGATATGTTTTCCATTGTAGAGGCTCTTTATGAGTCCGGCTTTGAGGGATATATCCGTCCGGATCACGGACGTATGATCTGGGGAGAACAGGCCCGTCCTGGATACGGCTTATACGACCGGGCCATTGGGGCAAATTACTTATTAGGTCTTTGGGAAGCCATTGATAAAACCCATAAAAACAGAAAATAGGAGGCATGGATTTATGAAACTGAATCGGTCCTGTTTAACAAACCGGGAAGCCTGGGAAAAGGCTTCTGTAAAGCTGCCGGAATTTGACTGGGAAAAAATGAGGTCGGCTACGGATCAGTCGCCGACATGGATCCATTTTGGGGCAGGGAATATTTTCCGGGGATTCATCGCAGTGCTGCAGCAGCGCCTGCTGAATGAAGGTCTAGAAAAAAAGCGGCATCATAGCGACAGACACCTTTGATTATGATATCATTGATAAAATATATACTCCCTTTGACAATATGACCATGATGGTCAGCTTAAAACCGGACGGAACCATGGACCGGGAGGTAGTGGCAAGCGTTGCCAGGGGCGTAAAGGCTGATGTGGGCAATGAAAAGGATTTCGGATATCTGGTAAAGGCTTTTGAGAATCCATCTCTTCAGATGGTGAGCTTTACCATAACCGAAAAAGGATATGCTCTTGCCAATTTCCGTGGAGAGCTTTTTCCAGCAGTGGAAAAGGACATGGAAGAAGGCCCGGAAAAAGCCAGCCATGCCATGAGCGTGGTGACGGCTCTTCTTCTTAAACGGTATCTTGCAGGAGGCCATCCTTTGGCATTGGTCAGCATGGATAATTGCAGCCATAACGGAGAAAAGCTAAGGAACAGCATCCTTTCCATTGCAAGGGCATGGACTGAAAAGGGGTTTGCTTCCGAGAGCTTCCTTTCCTGGGTCCAGGATGAACATAAGGTTTCCTTCCCCTGGTCCATGATCGATAAGATCACTCCCCGTCCTGCTGAGGTGGTGCAGAAATTACTGGAGGAAGACGGGATCGAAGATATGGCGCCCATTATCACCAGCAAGAACACATACATTGCCCCCTTTGTTAATGCGGAGATCCCTCAGTATTTAGTGGTGGAAGACCGGTTTCCAAACGGACGTCCTGCACTTGAAAAGGCTGGGGTATACTTGACGGACAGGGATACGGTAAACAAGACAGAGCGGATGAAGGTCACCACCTGCTTAAATCCCCTGCACACGGCATTGGCGGTGTTTGGCTGCCTGCTGGGATATAACAGCATAGCCGCAGAGATGAGAGATGAGGACTTGACCTCCCTTGTGGAGCGGATCGGTTACAAGGAAGGCCTGCCGGTGGTTACGGATCCGGGAATCTTAAGCCCTGAGGATTTTATCAGGGAGGTCATTGAATACCGTCTGCCTAATCCATTTATCCCCGATGCCCCCAGAGAATTGCAACCGATACCAGCCAGAAGATCCCCATCCGCTTTGGAGAAACCATAAAGGCTTATCTTGCAGATGATCATCTGGAAGTCCAGAATCTGACCGCCATCCCGCTGGCAATTGCCGGCTGGCTCCGCTATCTCCTTGGTGTGGATGATGAGGGAAAAACCATGGAGATCAGCAGCGATCCAATGCTTTCAGAATTAAAAGAACAGTTAAAGGGAATCAGGCTGGGAGAAAAGCCTGATGGAAAAGAGGGACTTAAAGAGATCCTTTCCAATCCCCTTCTTTTTGGAACCGATTTGGTTCAGGCAGGTCTTTCCGGAAAGATTGAAGCCATGCTTTATGAAATGCTGGAAGGCCCGGGGGCAGTGAGAAAGACATTACACCGGTATGTAAAATAATATGATAAAAATGAGGAACCCCTGGTTATTGAAACCAGCGGTTCCCTGTGTTATAATTGGCCTGTCAAAAAGAAAAGTACCAGAAAGGTGGACAAGACCCGTGAACATACAAATTTTTGGAACCGGAAAATGTTTTGATACCAGGAAGGCCGAGCGCTATTTCAAGGAACGTGGAATCAAATATCAGTTTATTGATATGAAAGAAAAGGGGCTGAGCAAAGGCGAGTACAATGGAGTCAAACAGGCAGTAGGAGGACTTGAGGCCATGCTTGACGAAAAATGTAAGGATCAGGAAGCCCTGGCGCTTATCAGATACATTGCCGGTGAGGATAAAGATGAAAAGGTCTTAGAGAACCAGAAGGTACTGAAAACACCTATTGTCAGAAACGGAAAGCTGGCTACGGTTGGATACCAGCCGGAGGTGTGGAAGAATTGGAGCTAGGAGAAGGTATGATGAAAAAACCGGAGAAAGATCAGATGTGGGTATTTAATAAGGACATAGAAGGAGAACAGGCTTCAGAAGGTGTTGTCAGAAAGGTTCTGGCATACTGTGATGGCATGATGTGTGTGGAAAACCAGTTTGAGAAGGGAGCAGTGGGAAATCTGCACAGCCACCCCCATACCCAGATCACTTATGTTGCCAGCGGAAAGTTTGAGTTCACCATAGGGGATGAAAAAAAGGTCGTAGAGGCAGGAGACAGTCTTTTAAAGCAGAATGGAATCACCCATGGCTGCATATGCCTTGAAAAGGGAATACTGGTAGATATCTTTACGCCCATGAGAGAAGATTTTTTATAAATAACGGAGTCTTACTGGAAATAAAAATGGGACATGCGAAATAAATCTATTGATAAAAATGGTATAATATGCTATAAAGAAAGCACAGTAAGTTAAAGGAGGTGATAGGGATGGGAAAGTATGTTTGTGAACCATGCGGATATGTGTACGATCCTGAAATCGGTGATCCAGATTCTGGCATTGAGCCAGGTACTGCATTTGAAGATTTACCCGAAGATTGGGTTTGCCCAGTTTGCGGAGTTGGTAAGGACATGTTTGTTGAAGAGTAATTTTGCGGCCAATGGCCGGCAAATAAAACCTTCAAGCTTTCGGCAGATGATCTGCCGGGCTTGAAGGTTTTTTTGTTCTTTTTAGAATCAGCAGGAATACGTATCCTTCATCATAATAAATGGAAGGTCAGGACAAGGGATGCAAATACGATGGAAACCATGGAAGTAAGCTTTATGAGAATGTTGATCGACGGCCCGGAAGTATCCTTAAACGGATCGCCTACGGTGTCGCCTACCACAGCAGCTTTATGCTGGCTGCTTCCCTTTCCGCCATGTGCGCCCTGTTCAATATACTTCTTTGCATTATCCCACGCACCTCCGGAGTTAGCCATCATAACTGCAAGTACAAAACCGGTAACGGTATTACCGGCAAGAAGAGCTGATACACCTTCCGGCCCTAATAACAAGCCAATAACAATAGGAATAACAACGGCTATCATGGCCGGTGCGATCATCAGCTTTTGGGCTGATTTTGTACACATGTCAACGCAGGAAGCATAATCTGGTTCCGTTTTTCCTTCCATAATCCCGGTTATGGTCTTAAATTGACGGCGGACTTCCAATACGATTGCCTGAGCTGCTTTGCCAACGGCTTCCATGGTGAGAGCAGCAAATAAAAAGGGTAATACACCGCCAATTAACAATCCGACCAGTACTTTTGGATTGGTTATGGTTAAATCCAGATTTAAATCCGGCTGGATCTGATGTACTTTATCAACATAGGAAGCAATCAGTGCAAGAGCGGTCAAGGCAGCGGATCCGATAGCAAATCCCTTTCCTGTAGCAGCGGTGGTATTGCCCAGAGAGTCAAGCGCGTCTGTTCTCTGTCTTACGGAAGCATCCATATGTGTCATCTCAGCAATGCCACCGGCATTGTCAGCGATTGGTCCGTAAGCATCCGTAGCCAGTGTAATGCCTAAAGTGGATAACATTCCAACTGCAGATAAACCGATGCCGTAAAGTCCGAGATTAAAATCATTGGCGCCTCCGGAACAATAGTAACTTACAAGGACAGAAATGCTTACAATTACTACCGGTGCGACAGTGGAAAGCATACCAAGGGATAATCCGCTGATGATTACTGTTGCGGCCCCGGTTTCACTGGACTCCGCTAATTTTTGGGTAGGGCTATAGGTATCTGATGTGTAATATTCTGTAATTGCTCCGATTAAAACTCCTGCAATCAATCCCGAAAGAACGGCAGCGTAAAGCCCCATATGGCCGGGAAGCATCAGCTTTATGATAAAAAATGCTGCAATAATAATGATTGCCGCACTGATATAAGTGCCCGTTCTCAGCGCTTTGAGAAGATTCTTCTGAGAAGCGCCTTCTTCTGTCTTGACAAAAAAAGGTACCGATGACGGATGCTACAACGCCCAGCGCTGCAAGGAGCATGGGTATGGACACGCCCTTGATTCCGTATCCTGCGGCAACCGCAAGAGCTGCAGTTGAAACAATAGAACCAACATAGGATTCATAGAGATCAGCGCCCATTCCGGCTACGTCCCCTACATTATCCCCTACATTATCAGCAATAACAGCCGGATTACGCGGATCGTCTTCGGGAATGCCGGCTTCCACTTTACCAACAAGATCTGCCCCCACATCTGCAGCCTTGGTAAAAATACCGCCGCCGACCCTGGCAAAGAGGGCCATACTGGAAGCACCCATACCAAAGGTCAGCATATTCGCTGTTATTTCTGTAATTCGCTGGTCTACCGGAAGATGGCGAAAGGCAGCGTTTAAAATAAAATACCAAATAGAAAGATCCAGAAGACCAAGTCCAACCACGGTAAAGCCCATAACAGAGCCGGCTGAGAATGCCACCTGGAGTCCCTTATTTAAGCTTTTTGAAGCGCCTTCTGCGGTTCTGCAGTTAGCCATGGTTGCCGTTCTCATGCCTACAAATCCCGACAGACCTGAGAAAAAGCCGCCCGTCAGAAATGCAAACGGGGTAAAAAAGCTTAAGAAACCGTTAAATGCCATAATAAGTAAAATGCAAAAGACTGCGATAAAAAATATTGCGACCCCTGAATACTGCCGTTTTAAGTAGGCATTTGCCCCTTTTCTTACAGCTTCAGAGATCCGGGCCATCTCCGAGGTGCCCTCTGGTTGTTTTTTTACACGAAGAAACATGACCCAGGCAAAGAATATCCCCAACAATGACCCCATTGATACAAAATAAATTGCATCCATTAATTCATACCTCCTGTTTTATATTTTGATGATTTCATTATAGTACCAAATAATATATAATTTCAACAAATAAATGAATGAATTTACTAAAAAAAGGAACGATTTATCTAATTGTTGTGAAGAAATCTGGATTCTAGTATTATTTTTAGCATTTTCTTAACGGCATTCTTTGTTTTTGTTCCTGTTCCTGCAATTATAACCGTGTCTGCGAATCTCTAATAATGATGATATTCGGGTTTTACAGGATTATTATCGGCAATATTAGTAATTTTATTATTTCTTTCCAGACATAGTATCCTGGGAGACATAGCATATTTTGCTATCCTGCAATAGCCTTTAGTGAAATGCACGAAAGAATCATTTTGTCAGTATTTTAACAAAGTAATAAAACAGCGCAAAAAAAGCCCATGTCCTCATGGATGAAGACGTGGGCTTTCTTTTGCGCTGAAGCTTTTATGGGCAGGATGCCTGCTGTGTTCTTTCTCCGGCAAGGCATTAACCGGCAGATATTAATTCACGCCCGGTCCTTTGCTTTCAGATACAGGGGGAGGGGCAACAGTCCCTTCATTCTGGTTGCTGGCACCCTGAGCTGCCTGAGCGGTCTGAGTTGTCTGGACAAATTTAGATTTTCCCGCTTTTTGCAGATATTCCATGATTCCTTTTGCATCTGCCTCTCCCAATGCCTTATACTGTTCCTCTGTTGACAGAAAAAGGGTCAAGTCGCTGGTGTGGTTTAAAAAGCCGTGCTCAATGATAAAGCCTCGGATTCCATACATCTGGGAATAACGGGGAATTGCATAGTAATCGGCCTGGCTTCCGTCGGGAAATAAAGTTCCGTTCTCTGAATCCCGGAGGATCAGTCCCCGGTTGTGCAGCCCCAGAGTGTTTAACTGCTTTAAAATGGTATTGGCGGCTTCCTGGGACTGGATGGCCAAATCATTGTTATAGCGGCCGGTCCTGGGAGCCATGGAGCTGACTCCATAAGCATTTTTCACCGTACCGTTTCCCAATGCCGAGTCTATGTGCTGGCTTACAAAAAGGTCCGCATGCACGGAGGCGGCAAAAGAAGCCCGCTGATCCAGGGGGACGGTAGTTTCCGCACTGTCCTTTGTTAAATAAACCGTATAGTTGGAAAACTGCTCCAGATACTGTTTTGTATAAGTGGCGATCTTCATGGTGATTTCATCTTCATAGTAGGTGATTCCGTTATATTCAAAGTGGCAGCCGGAATAATGTCCGCCTGTCTTGCCGTGGCCCGGGTCCAGGACTACGATAAAGTTGGAGCTGTTTTGCATGCCCGGTCCGATTTCAGGCGTTACTGTTTTGGTTACCGGAGGAGCAAAGGCTGGCCCGGTTTCTTCTTCTGCCCATGAGACGGAAGAGGAGGCGGTGGAAATAAGAACGGCAAGTAAAAGGGCCTTGGCGGCTGCTGGTATTAAGTTCTTTAATTGAGTCATGATCGATCCTCCAGAATAATGCGTTTTGCATTATATTATACCACTATTTGGCAGATTCTGTAAATGGCATTCTATGAATTTGTCTCTTGTTGTGGTAAAATGTACCGATATAGAAATAACTGAAAAAGGAGACTGAAATATGAAGTATTATTTTGCCCCCATGGAAGGGATCACCGGCTATATTTACCGGAACGCTCACCACAAGTTTTTTTAAGCAGGTAGATGTGTATTTTACTCCTTTTATCGTGCCCACCCAGAACCGGAAATTTACCTCCAGGGAAAAAAATGATTTTCTGCCGGAGCATAATGTGGGATTGCATGTGATTCCTCAGATTCTCACCAATAAGGGGGAAGATTTTATATGGGCGGCAAAGGAATTAAAACAATTTGGATATGAAGAGGTGAATCTAAATCTGGGCTGTCCCTCTCCAACGGTGGTTTCCAAGGGAAGAGGATCCGGCTTTCTTGGAGAACCGGAGCTGCTTACGATATTCTTTGATCAGATTTTTTCTTCATTGGACATGAAGATCTCTGTAAAAACCAGGATCGGAAAGGACAGCCCTGAAGAATTCGGAAGGCTTATGGAGATTTATAATAAATATCCCATAGAGGAACTGATCATCCATCCCCGTATCCAGAAGGACTATTACAGGAATGAGCCTGATTGGAAAGTATGAAGGAAGCGGTCTCTTTAAGCAATAATCCCTTGTGCTACAACGGAAACCTGTTTTCGGCAGAAGATTATAAGAAATTCACTGCTGCCTTTCCTTCCATAGATTGTGTCATGCTTGGAAGGGGAATGGTGGCAAATCCCGGTCTGGCAGGGGAAATGAAGAGCGGGGAGAAAATGGAAAAGAGGCAGCTAAAAGCCTTTCATGACGAAGTTCTCAAAGGATACGAAGAGATCATATCCGGGGACCGCAACGTCCTGTTTAAGATGAAGGAGTTATGGGCTTATATGATTCAGATGTTTGACGGAGGCGAAAAACATGGCAAAAAGATCCGGAAGTCCCAGCACCTAGCAGATTACAGGGCAGTGGTTGACAGCCTGTTTGGAGAACTGGATTTAAAAGAATCCGGAGGAACATTTGGCGGAGAATAAGACCACCTTAGCGGCCCTGCTGGGTTCGGCCCACAAAAATCATGGGCCGGAAAACCTTGGGAAGCCATTTATTCGCGGCGCCAGATAAAAATTTTTAGGCCTTTTTATCTATGATGTTCCTATTAATGATAACGCTTGAAATCTTACGTTGTAAGACTTCAGGCGTTTTTTTAACTGAATCAAGTAAGTCTCCCACTTCAAATGCGAAAAGCACTAAGTGGCGGGAGGGGACTTACTTGCGTCAGGTGAAGTATCATCATTTTGCCGCTTTGCGACAAGAAACAAGCGCTCCACCTGACAGGCGGCGGTAGCTGCTATTCAGTTATGTCCGGTGTAACGGGGCACGCTGTGAGCAAGTAGGGGCGAGGATTGGGAATATCCGTTTGACTAATTAATTTTGCAGCTTTTGTCTGGCAATAAGAAAAAAAAGAAGATCGTGTGAAAACGAATATTTTGTATCTCGGTGGTTGAAATTAACTATATGTTGTGGTATATTTTTACATATGAGATTCAATAACAGTTATTGATACTAATATAAAATATGGAATGGCGGGAATTATAAATGGATAAGACAGATGGAAAACAGGAGATTCTGGAATATTTTAAAGAGGTCAAGCCACTGGATGGAATTTTAGACGGAATCCGTAAGGATTGGGATTCCGCATCATATGACCTCTGTCACCTCTCCGTAAAATTCACAGGGTTCTGTAAGAAAAATATGAGCCTGGGGGAACGGTTTGAGGCGCTTATCCAGGCGGCAGTGGAGCTGACGACCCAAGAGGCGCCGGATTGGGAGTATATAGGAGCAAGGCTTCTTATGCTGCGCTTTGAAACCAGGCTAAAGGAAGAGCTGGACCGGAGGAAGATCGGAAGCTTTTACGATAAGATCTGTTTTCTGACAGAGGACGGGCTTTACGGGGATTACATTCTGAAGAATTACAAAAAAGAAGAAATTGACCGATATGAAGCGTATATGGATCAGAGCAGAAACCATCTGTTCAATTATTCCGGACTTGAACTGCTGCTTAACCGGTACGTGATCCGCAGCCGCCAGAATGCACCTTTAGAGATGCCTCAGGAAATGTTTCTTGGAATTGCCATGCATCTTGCCATGCTGGAAAAGGATGACCGGGACACCTGGGTAAAACGGTTTTATGATATGCTCAGTACGTTAAAGGTTACCATGCAACCCCCACCCTTTCAAACGCCAGAAAGCCTTACCATCAGCTTTCCTCCTGTTTTATTGATACGGTTCCGGACAGCCTGGATGGCATTTACCGGAGCATTGACAGCTTTGCAAAGGTCAGTAAGTTCGGGGGAGGCATGGGCCTTTATTTTGGAAAGGTCCGCGCCGCAGGGAGTGCGATCCGCGGCTTTAAGGGAGCTGCAGGAGGTGTGATCCGTTGGATCAAGCTGGCCAATGATACGGCTGTGGCAGTGGACCAGCTTGGAGTAAGGCAGGGAGCCGTGGCGGTTTACCTGGATGTCTGGCACAAGGACCTGCCGGAGTTTCTGACTCTCAGGACCAATAACGGAGACGACCGCATGAAGGCGCATGATGTTTTTCCGGCTGTCTGCTATCCCAGCCTGTTCTGGAAACAGGCAAAGGAGAACATAGAGGGAGACTGGTATTTAATGTGCCCTCATGAAATCCTGACAATAAAGGGCTGGGCATTGGAGGACTCTTATGGAGCCCAGTGGGAGGAACGTTATCTGGACTGTGTTAATGACAGCCGTATCCACAAGCGGATCATTCCCATTAAAGATATTATCCGCCTGGTTTTAAAGAGTGCTGTAGAAACAGGAACGCCCTTTACCTTTAACCGGGATATTGTAAATGAAGCCAATCCCAACAGCCACAGCGGCATCATTTACTGCAGCAACCTGTGTACGGAAATTGCCCAGAACATGAGCGGAGTCGAGCAGGTTGACCAGCAGATACAGACAGTGGACGGGGAAACTGTGGTGGTTACCGTGACAAAGCCGGGAGACTTTGTTGTGTGTAACCTGGCCAGCCTTTCCCTGGGAAAGATTGATCTTAAGGAGACCGGGGAGCTGACGGAATTGACAAGAAGTGCTGTCCGGGCATTGGACAATGTAATTGATCTGAATTTTTTTCCCTGTGCCCTATGCAAAAGTCACCAGCCTCCGCTACCGCCCGGTGGGACTGGGGGTAAGCGGATACCATCACATGCTGGCAAAAAATGGGATCTCCTGGGAATCAGAGGAGCATCTTAAATTTGCTGACAAGGTATTTGAGGCCATCAATTACGCGGCAATTGAAGCAAGCTGTGATTTTGCCAGGGAAAAAGGGAGATATAACCTGTACGAAGGCAGCGAATGGCAGACAGGGGCATATTTTGACAAACGGGGATATTGCTCTGAGAAGTGGAATCGTCTTCGGGAAAAGGTGGCAGAAAACGGCATGAGAAACGGCTGGCTCATCGCCATTGCACCAACCAGCAGTACCAGCATGATCTCCGGAACCACGGCAGGGCTGGACCCAGTCATGAACCGGTATTATCTGGAGGAAAAAAAAGAATGGCCTGGTACCCCGGGTGGCACCGGACTTATCACCGGAAACATTCTGGAAATATAAAAATGCCCATTATATTGACCAGAGATGGTCTGTGCGGGCAGCGGGAGTCCGGCAGCGCCATGTGGACCAGGCCCAGAGCATGAATCTTTATATAACCAATGACTATACTTCGTCAGGTGCTGGGGCTTTATATCCTGGCCTGGGAACAGGGCGTAAAAACCATTTACTATATCCGTTCCAAAAGCCTGGAAGTGGATGAATGCGAGGCCTGCTCCAGCTAGAGGCCGGTTCTGGTTAAACCGGACGGTTGACCATAATAAAACAGGAGAGTTTGGAGAGAGTGATATGGAACAATTAAAAAAAAGACCCCTTTTTCATCCGGATGGGGAGATTGAGGTAAGAAAACGGCGGATGATCAACGGCAACACCACAAACCTCAATGATTTTAACAATATGAAATACACCTGGGTAAGCGACTGGTACCGGCAGGCCATGAATAATTTCTGGATACCTGAAGAAATTAATTTAAGCAGGGACAGGAAGGATTATCCTTTATTAAGTCCTCAGGAGCGGAGAGCTTATGATAAGATATTATCCTTTCTGGTGTTTTTGGACAGCATCCAGACCGCTAATTTACCGGCCCTTGGAGAATATGTGACTGCCAATGAGATCAATCTCTGCCTTTCCATTCAAACCTTTCAGGAGCAGTACACAGCCAGAGCTACAGTTATATGCTGGATACCATCTGTGAACCTCAGACACGGAATGAGGTGCTCTATCAGTGGAAGAGCGACCCCCATCTTCTTGCCCGCAATACCTTTATCGGCGACCTGTACAATGAGTTTCAAAAGGACAAGAGCGCATTTGCTTTCATGAAAGCGGTGGTGGCTAATTTTATTCTGGAAGGCGTGTATTTTTACAGTGGATTCATGTTCTTCTATAACCTGGGACGGAACCATAAAATGACCGGATCCTCCCAGGAAATTCGTTACATCAACCGGGATGAGAACACTCATTTGTGGCTGTTCCGCAATATTATTCTGGAACTGGAAAAGGAAGAACCGGAGCTGTTTACCAGGGAACGGGTGGAGGTTTACCGGGACATGATCCGGGAAGGCTGCGAGCAGGAGATCGCCTGGGGCTGCTATGCCATCGGAGATGAAGTGCCCGGGCTTACAAGGGAAATGATCACGGACTATATCATGTATCTGGGAAACTTACGCTGTGCAAGCCTTGGCTGGGAGCGGATTTATGAGGGGCATGAGAGGGAGCCGGAAAGCATGACATGGGTCAATCAGTACAGCAACCCCAATTTGATTAAAACTGATTTTTTTGAAGCAAAAAGCACGGCCTATGCAAAAAGCAGCGCTCTGGTGGATGACCTGTAACAGGTGAAATATGCTAAAAAAAAATAGATGAATTTCGATAATAATAATTGTTTTTATTTTAACAACGTGTTATAATTAAGAAAAACAATTTTTAAGGAGGCTATTTATGGAACGCATTGTGGTAATCGGCGCAAACCATGCCGGAACGGCAGCAATAAACACAATTTTAGATAATTATAAGGACAAGAAAGTTATTATATTTGATTCCAATGACAACATCAGTTTTCTGGGCTGTGGTATGGCTCTTTGGATTGGGGACCAGATTCACTCCTCCGACGGCCTGTTTTATTGCAGCAAAGATATTTTTGAAAAAAAGGGCGCAAAGGTCTACATGGAAACTAAAGTTGAACGCATTGATTATGATAAAAAGACTGTCTTTGCTGTGGGAAAATATGGACAGAGATACCAGCAGGAGTACGATAAACTGATTCTTGCCACAGGTTCTCTTCCTATTTCTCCTGATATTGAAGGGAAAGAGCTGGACAACGTTCAATTTGTAAAATTATTTCAGAATGCGAAAGAGGTCATTGACAAGCTGCATAACAGTGCCTTGAAAGATATTGTGGTAGTAGGAGCAGGGTATATCGGCGTTGAACTGGCGGAAGCATTCCGCCGTGTGGGAAAGAATGTCACCCTGATCGACAATATGCACACCTGTCTGTCCAGCTATTATGATCAGGAGTTTTCAGATATCATGTCCGAGAACTTATCAAGCCATGGAATTCAGCTGGTTTATGATGAAATCGTGACCAGGCTTGAAGGAAACGGCAAGGTAGAAAAGGTGGTCACCGACAAAAAGGAATACCATGCTGATATGGTAATACTGGGCATCGGCTTTAAGCCTAACAATCAGTTAGGTAAAGAGGAGCTTGAACTGTTCCGCAATGGGGCATTTCTGGTTGACAAACGGCAGCAGACCAGCCGCCCGGATGTATATGCGATCGGTGATTGTGCCACTGTTTTTGATAATTCCATCCAAAAGACAAACTACATTGCTCTGGCTACCAATGCCGTTCGTTCCGGAATCGTGGCTGCCCATAACGTCTGCGGCACTCCCCTGGAATCTGTTGGCGTTCAGGGATCTAACGGAATCTGCATCTGGAATCTTAAAATGGTCTCTACAGGGATCAGCTATGCGAAAGCCAAAAAGCTGGGGTATGATGCGGCAGCAGCGGATTATGAGGATACCCAAAAACCGGCGTTTATTGAGCATGACAATTACAAGGTAAAAATCAGGATTGTATATGATAAGAAGACCCGCATCATTCTGGGGGCACAATTATGCTCGGAATATGATGTCTCCATGGCAATACATATGTTCTCCCTTGCCATTCAGGAGCAGGTAACCATCGACCGGTTAAAACTGACGGACATTTTCTTCCTGCCTCATTTTAACCAGCCTTATAATTACTTTACAATGGCTGCACTGCAGGCGAAATAGGTTTTAACGGGCGTGTGCTTTTCCTGCTGTTAAAAACAGGTTTTCAGATGAGATGCCGGATAACAGAAGGAATTAAAAACCAAAAAAAGGAAAAAGGTGAATCAAGAGGCAGCGTTGCCACAAGGTAATAGCAGCAGGAAATGCACAGGTCTTGACAATTGATTTCATTCATGTTAGTATGAGAATGCTCTCTAGAAGAGTACCAGTCAGGGGCAGTACTGGTTTCGACAGGGGCTATGCAGCTGGTGAAGCTATCCGCATGCGATGCGTTAAATGGCAAACCTAAATATAAACGCTAACAATAACGAATTAGCATTAGCTGCTTAATGCAGCTTGTCGGCCTTAAGGCACTCACACTTTAAGATCCCGGCATCGACTATGTGAGAAACGACGTATGCAAAGCTTTGAGCACGCGGTCGTAATATGAAGCTACTGAAGCTGTCAGGGTGTTAGTTCCCGGGCGGTGGAGGGAATGTCAATAAACTAACTATGATAGTAGAAGAACAGGGAATTGGTTTTTGGACACGGGTTCAACTCCCGTCTGCTCCACTCAAAAAGTCTAGTATTTACTAGGCTTTTTATTTTTGTGTTGCATTTCGTGTTGCATGGTTTCAAAGTGCTGATTAATTTTATGATTTATTTTCTTAGATTCTTCCGTTATGGTACTTCTATATATTGTTTTCATTACATTATCTGTAGACCAGCCGCCGCGCTCAATTATATATTGATCCGGTACGCCAATGGCATGGAGGATTGAAGCTCCATAATGCCGCAGATCGTGAAAACGAAAGCGTGGAATATCTAACAACTTAATAGTGTCAATGAATCGTTTTGTAATGCTGTCAGGAGAAAGAGGGACAACTCTGTCATTGGAAGAATTATTCAAAACAATGTCAATGACGAATTTTGGAAATTCAATAGTTCGATATCCAGCCATTGTTTTTGGAGGCTTGATGTGCCACTGAGCATCATCACCTTTCACCATTGACTTTGTAACACTTATATTGCAACCATTTATATCTGACCTAGTTAAAGCACATATTTCGCCCCTTCTCATAGGGCCGAATGCGGCAAGGCAGATGGCTGTTTCCAAATGTGTTCCTTTGACGTATTCTAAGAGAGTTTTTACATCACTATCAGAGGGCGTATACAAGTTGGGTATGATAGCCTGAGGCATCGTAACCTCAGTTAATGTTTTTGAGCATTTAAACATAGTCAAAGTTGAAGTAAGCAGTCCAAATGCGTTACGAGTAGTTTTTGGGGAGTGGGAAACGGAAAAACTGTTTATCCATTTTTGAATCTGAACAACCGTTATTCTGGAAATCTGGAGTGCAATTAAAGGTGAATAGTAGCTTTTAATCATTCTTTTATATTCTCTGAGGGTACTGGGAGAGAGAACGTTGCTCTTTAAAGTACAATACTGCTCCAGAGCCTCTTGTAGAGTCATACCGGTTTTAACCCTTTTGTTTTGTTCTTTTGTATCCGCATACACGGCCGCTAAACGTTCAGCCTCACGACGGCCGGCCGGACTGGGATCGTCACTGGTGAAAGATTCATAAATCCGTTTTTGTTTCTGTTTCCCATTCTTTTCAAGTACGGGCTTTCCTGTTTCATCGAATACGGGTTCGCTGTGGCTGTATACCAGACATCTCCAGGATCCGGAGGGAAGTTTCTTTGCTTTTGCCATAATATCATTTCCTTTCGTGAGTTGTGATGTCACAACTTATTTTTGGGTACAAAAATACGCCCCTTGCCAGGACGTTCCGAAAATGATATAATTCTATTGATCAGGTAGAATATATCTTTCCAGGATGTCTGGTAAGAGAAAATCTATGTGAAGCCGTTCGGTGTTACCAGCACCGGGCGGTTTTTTCATATATTAATTTAGTTCAATGGTTATTGGTTCAGTGTCTACAACAGTTCTAGTGAAATCTGATGATGAAATATGAAAGCTTGTTTCTAAGCTTTTTATATCAGTAATCCCGTTTGACTTCAAATCAGAATTATAAATAGTCATGGTGTCTACAGCTTTTTTTCCAGGGAGCACATCTATGGACATGGTAGGATCAACCATAAAACCATCTACGGAAGTATCTCTAACTTGAACAGTTATTTCTTCGTCACTATTATTTTCGATATAAAATAGTAATGCAGAATAATGGTCATCCGAGGCAAAGTCTTTCCAGACGACTTTAATGTTTTTCTGGTCGCAAACTATCGTGCCTGAATCATCATAAGTTTGCGTATATGGCTCACTAAGATTTCTAATTAAATGAATCATATCGCTTTCAGCAATGGGAATGAAGTATTCGTCACTTATGCTGAGACAAAATTCAATATCGTAAATTTTCCCAATTCCACTTATGTCGATTGACGTAAGATCCATTAAAATCTTATCATTTGCCTTTTTCCCGGGAGCTACTTCACAAGAAAAAGTGAAATCGACCATATACCCATTCAAACTGGATTTTCTTGTTTGTACAGTTATATTCTTGTCAGTGTCGTTTTCAACCAATACATTCAGATATGGTCCATCAGCATCTTGATCAAAGCCTTTAACTGTTACTTTAACTCCATCTTGGTTGTATATTTCCTGTTCCTCTACTTCCACAATGGCTTTGGTGACTGCTTGCTCCTCGGTTTCATTTTGGGCGTTGGACCCATTCGTCGTTACAGACTCCGTGGTAATCACGTTTTGACCTGGTACTTCTGTGGTTTTGGTACCGCAGGCTGTGAGCATAGATACGGCCAAGACAGTAACAATAATACTCTTCTTCATATCATTTCCCTCCTAAAATAGCATTTATTATTAAAAAAGCCATAGGCTATTCTAACCTTAGTTTTATCAGTTCCTCCGGATATCCAGTGCAATCACAGAATTGTTCCCGTGTAAAGCTTTCATAGTCATGCATCAATTCATCATTAATAAGAAGGTGCGCAGCAAATCGGTTTGCTTGCCGTTCTATCTTTGATGTTAAAAGCAGTGTGTATCCATTCATGAAGGTGCAATTTTGAGTACGATGCATTATCGCATGTCCCAATTCATGCGCCAGTATAACTTTATGGTAAGAATTATCCTTTATGTTGGAATTGATAAATATGTACCTTCTACGCTTTAAATATTTATAATATCCAGCAATGTTGTCCCCCATTGGCATATTTATTATAGTTACATTCAAGTAATCGGCCAGTTCCCCCGGATCGTTAGTCCCATATTTATCAACCAAACCTTTTACTATCTTTGGTATTTCTGTGCTTAACGTAAACATCACCCCCAAAAGAAACCTATTTCTTATACCTATTTTTGTTTGGATTATAGGTTACTTTGTTTTTCTTTTTGGCGTCTGTAAGAGCAACTTCGATAGCTCTTTGCAGAAAAATCACATCTTCTTCATTTAAAGGTTGCCCATTGTAAAATATTGGCCCGTCAGTTGCGCTTGAGATTTCTTCCATTATGCGATCAAGATCTTTAGCTATATCGCGCTTATCTCTAGCGGTAAGCTCTGATTCTTTCTTCTCCGATTCTTCTCCTCCTGTCATAAGATAGTCAACCGATACTCCGAAAAAAATCAGCAATTTTTTTCATCTTATCTTGTTTTGGTACGTATCTTCCTGCTTTCCAATTGCTAATGGTGGCAGTAGTTATCCCTGTTTCTTTGCATACTCGATATGGAGTTACCCCATTTTCTTTACATAATTTCTCAAAAATATCATACATATAGCACCTCTTAAAAATAAGTTCGAAAAATAAGCTAAACTTATTGACAAGCTTTGAAATCAATGCTATTATATGGACATAGCTTTGATATAAAAGCTAAAACAAAAGCGATTAGCTTGGATTTCTTCTATAACTTTGACCGACATCTTGATTATATTAGAAAACTTAGCTAATGTCAATAGATTTCTTAGTTAGGAGGTGTAAATTTGTACCAGAAATATGTGGATCTAAGAGACAAAGCAAAAGTAACTGATTATAAAGTTGCAAAACAGACAGGTGTTTCCACAGCGACATTAACAAATTGGAAATACGGAAGATACACCCCAAAGCTTGACAAGCTTACGGCTCTGGCAAAGTACTTTGATGTTTCGATTGAGTATTTCACAAATGGGACCCAGGATACATAACAGTACATTGAAAAAGAGGAAGTGAGGCATGGTTACGGTTACATATTCATGTAAGTCCTGCAAGCACCGCAACCGTTGTCCTGAGCGTAGCAGGCGATATCCATGCAAAGATTATATAAGGAGGGATTCAAGTGCCAAAACTAAAACCAAGTGACAAAGAAGTGTCCAATCGGGTGGTCCAGGCCTGCATCTCCAGCAATATGGCTCTTTACGATTGCAGCGAGAAAGCAATGGCGGTCAAGCTTGGGGTAACAACCAGAACGATTCAGAATAAGCGATCTAAGCCAGGGACACTTACCTTGAATGAGCTGTGGGATTTAAGCAAAGCTCTAAAGCTTACGCCAATACAGGCGGCTAGCATAGCCCTGGGGAGACCACTCACCAGTAAAGAGATTAAGGAGTTTATTCTATTATGAAAAAGTACTTTGATAACCTAGATGATTACACCGACACCCGCCCGTCACGCTTGATGGAGTTTACGAAGTGGTTTCTGCCGGCAGTCATCTTTGTAGCCTGTGTGATTGTGATTTTGGGAACATGCGGGCATTTGGAAGCTTTGTGAGAGGGGGTGAGAAATCATGAAAAATCCTAAAGCAGATTTGGAAGCCATCATGGATTTGTTGGCAGAGTGGCGCAAGGAGAACGGCGTGGGTTATGTGAGTATGTGGATTACCGAAAATGGAGGTGGACAAGCCTTTGACCTCGATGACGGTCCCTCGCGTTATGAAGTATCTAAGGACTATGAAAAAGCAGAAACCCCAGGAGCTGCAACTCCCAGGGAATCAAGGTAACTGATAATAACTTTACACCCTTATTATAAGGGATTTACAGGAGGATTGCAACAATGTCTATGAAAATCAATCAGTTAGAGATTGAAAACGTAAAGAGAATTAAGGCCGTAAAGATTGAGCCAACGGCCAACGGCCTCACTATCATCGGAGGAAGGAATAATCAGGGAAAGACCTCTGTATTGGATTCCATTGCCTGGGTGCTGGGCGGAGACAAGTTCCGACCCTCACAGGCCCAGCGGGAACAATCCGTGATCCCTCCGAACCTGCGTATTACTATGAGCAATGGCCTTGTAGTGGAGCGGAAGGGAAAGAACAGCGCCCTTAAGGTCACGGACCCAAACGGGCAAAAGGGAGGTCAGCAGCTCCTTAATGACTTTGTGGAGCAGTTCGCCCTTAACCTTCCAAAGTTCATGGAATCAACCTCAAAGGAAAAGGCTCAGATTCTTCTTAAGATCATCGGAGTGGGGGACAAGCTGGTGACACTGGAAAAGGAAGAGCAGGAGCATTACAATGAGCGGCTTGCCATTGGCCGTATTGCGGATCAGAAAGAGAAGTACGCCAAGGAGCAGCCCTATTATAACGATGCCCCGGCGGAACTTGTATCAGCTTCGGAGCTCATTAAGAAACAGCAGGATATCCTGGCGCAGAATGGTGAGAACCGGAGAAAAAAAGGAACGTCTCCATCAACTGGAACAGGAAGACCAAAGACTTATGGAGCAGATTCAGGAGTTACTTAAGAAACAGGAAGCGGTCCGGGCCGATCTTGCCATTGCCAGAATGGATGCCAAGGATTTAGAGGACCAGTCTACCACAGAGTTGGAGCAGAACATTTCTGATATTGAAGAGATCAACAGGAAAGTCCGGGCGAATCTTGACAAGGAAAAGGCGGAGGACGATGCCAAAGAGTACCGCAGGCAGTACGATCAGTTGACCAAACAGCTTAATAGCACGCGTGACGCAAAGAATGACCTTCTTAAATCGGCGGCGTTGCCCCTTCCAGAGCTTTCCATCAAAGATGGCGAGCTGGTTTACAAAGGCCAGCAGTGGGACAACATGTCTGGATCTGATCGACTGAAAGTATCCACTGCCATTGTAAGAAAGCTCAACCCGGAATGCGGTTTCGTTCTCCTGGACAAGCTGGAGCAGATGGACCTTGAAGTACTTAGGGAGTTCGGGGAGTGGCTGGAATCAGAGGGCCTGCAGGCTATTGCAACCCGAGTAAGCACCGGGGAAGAGTGTTCCATAATCATTGAAGATGGATATGTGGCAGGACAAGAGCACCCGGTTGTAGAAGGTGGAAGCCAGAATGGAAGAAAGGAGTATTTTAATGCAGATTATCAGAGGGAAATTACCGGGGGCAAAAAAGATTATTGTATACGGCCCGGAGGGTATCGGCAAATCGACGTTTGCTGCACAGTTCCCGGATCCGGTATTTATTGATACTGAGGGTAGCACCAAAGACATGGATGTGGCAAGGCTTCCGGAGCCCAGCAGCTGGACCATGATCATGGAACAGGTTTCAGAGGTGATTCGGACGCCGGGTATCTGCAAGACCTTAATCGTTGATACCGCAGACTGGGCGGAAATGCTTTGTACTGCCAGTGTTTGTGATAAGAACCATAAAAGCAGCATTGAAGAGTTTGGATATGGAAAGGGATACATATACATTCAGGAGGATTTTGGAAAGCTTTTGAACCTCCTCACAGACGTGATAAAAGTTGGTATCAATGTAGTTCTTACGGCCCACGCTAAAATGCGGAAGTTTGAGCAGCCGGATGAGTTGGGTGCTTATGACCGATGGGAAATGAAGCTTAGCAAGGGGGTGGCCCCTATGGTAAAGGAATGGGCGGATATGGTCCTGTTTTGCAACTATAAGACTATGGTGGTCAACGTAGATGGACAAGGAGCGCAGAAGGGCAAGAACAAAGCCCAAGGTGGCAAGCGTGTCATGTATACGACCCATCATTCCTGTTGGGACGCTAAGAACCGGTACGGGCTTCCTGATGAAATGCCATTTGAATATGGGGCCATTCGTCACATTATTGAAGAATCGACAGGCCAGGCAACCCCTGTAAAGGAAGAGAGAAAGGCAGCTCCACCCCCTTCACAGCCGAGGCAGGAAGAAGCTGGGAGTACAGTCAGTAAAAGCAATCAGGAGCCTCCAAAGGAAGAGAAAACAGCTCCACCAGTGGAAACAAAGTCGGGGCCTATAAATCCACCGGAAGTGAAGGTTGACGGACGGATCCCGAAAGCCCTTCGTGATCTGATGATCAATAATCAGGTTGACGAGTGGGATATCCAGAATGTTGTGGCTGCCAGAGGATACTTTCCTGCAGATATGGCGGTCGCTGATTATCCGCCGGATTTTATTGCCGGTGTATTGGTGGGAGCCTGGGATCAGATGTTTGACATAATTAAGGAAATGAAAGAAAAAGACAGCTTGGTATTTAATTAAGGAGGTAGTGATTTATGAATAACGAAGAAATGGGAAGAGAAATAGGCTGGGACGATCAAATCGAAAACGAGGGCCAGGACTTTGAACCCCTCCCAGACGGTGAATATGAATTTACAGTAGCTTCTATGGAGCGCGGAAGGTTTCCTGGAAGCGCCAAGATGACGGCCTGCAACATGGCCAGCCTGGACTTGATCGTCAAGGATGCAGATGGTAATGATCGCCATGTATATGACACCCTGTACTTGAACTCTAAGGCTGAATGGAAGTTAAGCCAGTTCTTCCTTGGGATCGGTCAGAAAAAGAAAGGGGAGTCATTAAAACCCAACTGGAATACGGTCCCTGGATCTACCGGAAAGTTAGAGCTTTACATAGATGAGTACAAGGATAAGGAAGGGAAGCCCAGGAGAAACAATAAGATTTCCAAGTACCTTCCGTATGAACCGAAAAAGTTTGAAGCAGGGAAGTTTTAACTATGCCAGCAAAGATTGATCATACAGGAAAGAGATTTGGAAAACTGGTAGTTCTCAAAAGAATGCCCCAGCAGAAATATGAAAAAGCCAAATACCTATGCCAATGTGATTGTGGCAATCAAATAGTGGTTAACAGCTCAAACTTATCTACAGGACATGCAAAATCTTGTGGTTGCATAGTAAAAAAAGCACGGATTATCGCATAAAGAACGCCTGTACAATATCTGGGTCGGAATGAAACAAAGATGCAGAGATGAAAACTCTCCAGATTATTACAGGTATGGAGGAAGAGGGATTCGTGTTTGCTATGAATGGGATAATGATTATCTTTCATTCAGAAATTGGGCAATGCAGAATGGTTATGATGATACTCTTTCAATTGACAGAGTTGATTCAAACGGTAACTATGAACCCGGTAATTGCAGGTGGGAAACTTTTGTAATTCAAAACAACAACAAAAGTGGAAACAGAATTGTTGATTTCGGCGGGGAAAATCTAACGTTAGCGGAATTCGCAAGAAAGTGCAATATACCATATCGCATTGTTAACCAAAGGATTCAAAGGGGCTGGGATATAAGACGTATAGTCTCAACCCCAGTAAAAGGGGTGAAGAAAAATGCAACTTAGGAACTATCAGTCAGAGGCAAAGGCTGCAATCTTTGAAGAATGGGACAAGGGCGTCAAACGGACGCTCTTGGTCCTCCCCACCGGGTGTGGTAAGACAATCGTGTTTGCCAAGGTAACAGAGGATTGTGTACGAAGAGGTAACCGGGTGTTAATCCTGGCTCACCGTGGGGAGCTTTTGGATCAGGCCGCCGATAAGATTGGAAAGGCCACGGGTCTTGGGTGTGCCACCGAGAAGGCGGAGGAAACCTGCCTGGGGAGTTGGTTCCGGGTTGTAGTTGGATCCGTCCAGAGCCTTATGAGAGAAAAGAGACTAAAACAATTCCCGGTGGATTATTTCGACACCATCATTATCGACGAAGCACATCATTGTTTATCCGACAGTTACCAAAAGATTTTAGATTATTTCAAAGGGGCCAACATTCTGGGGGTTACGGCCACACCAGACCGGGGCGACATGAGAAACCTGGGTGAATGTTTTGACAGCCTGGCTTATGAATATACGCTTCCCAAAGCAATTAAGGCCGGGTTCTATCCCCGATCAAAGCCCTTACCATTCCCCTGCAGCTTGATCTTTCAGGTGTTGGTATGCAGTCAGGGGACTTTAAGTCTGGAGATATTGCAACGGCTCTGGATCCATACCTGTATCAGATCGTAGATGAAATGGAAAAGCATTGTAAAGACCGGAAGACCGTTGTATTCCTTCCTCTGGTAAAAACAAGCCAGAAGTTCCGGGATATCTTGAATGAAAAGGGATTTAAGGCTGCCGAGGTAAATGGGGACAGCAAAGACCGGGCGGAGGTCCTGACGGCTTATGACCGGGGAGATTATAACGTTCTCTGCAATTCCATGCTTCTTACGGAAGGCTGGGACTGCCCAAGTGTAGATTGTATTGTGGTGCTTCGACCCACAAAGGTCCGAAGCCTTTACAGCCAGATGGTAGGGCGCGGCACCCGGTTATTCCCAGGAAAAGACCACTTACTATTATTGGACTTCTTATGGCACACGGAACGTCATGAATTATGCCATCCTGCAAGTCTGATCTGTCAGGATGAGGAAGTCGCAAAGAAAATGACGGAGAACATCGAAAAGGCCGGCTGCCCTATAGATATTGAAGAAGCAGAAAAGCAGGCCGCAGAAGATGTTGTCGCTCAAAGAGAGGAAGCACTTGCAAAGCAGCTTAAGGAAATGAGAAACCGTAAAAAGAAGCTGGTGGATCCTCTGCAGTTTGAAATGAGTATCCAGGCAGAGGATCTATCTGGATATGTGCCGGCCTTTGGTTGGGAAATGGCACCTCCATCAGACAGCCAGAAAAGAGAGCTTGAAAAGCGCGGGATTCTCCCTGATCAGATAGACAATGCTGGAAAAGCCAGCTTAATCCTGGATCGTTTGCACAAGCGGCAGGAAGAAAACTTAAGCACACCGAAACAGATCCGCTGCCTGGAAAAGTACGGATTCCAGCACGTAGGAACATGGAACTTTGATTCTGCGAAAAATATGATTGACCGTATCGCAGCGGCAGGTTGGCGGGGAGCTCCTGCAGGTGTAAATCCGCAGGAATACATACCGGAATAAGGAGACTTGAAACATGGATAGTACATACGACCTCATGGAGGTCCTTAATCATATAGACCCATCAGAGCTTGACTACCAGGGTTGGGTTAATGTTGGAATGGCCCTGCAGCATGAAGGGTATTCCGTTGATGTATGGGACCGTTGGAGCATGAATGACCGGCGCTATCACGCAGGTGAATGTGAGCAGAAATGGCGGGGCTTCCACGGGGCCGGTACTCCGGTAACAGGTGGAACCATTGTCCAGTATGCCAGGGATCAGGGATGGACACCTCCCTATGATCCTGGGACAGCCCTTGACTGGAACGACACTATATCGGTGGAAGGTGTAGTCGTTGACGGAAATTGGGTAGAAGGCCGGGAAGTTGTTGAGCCTGATCGGTGGGATCCAGCGAGGGAGCTTATCAAATACTTGGAAACACTCTTTGAAGCTGGCGAGAATGTTGGTTATGTAGTTAAGAGCTACAAAAAGGAAGATGAAGAAAAGTGGGTACCGGCAGACCGCGGGGCCTACGACCGAACTGCAGGACAACTGATTGAGCTCTTATCACAGTGCAATGGGGATATAGGCAGCGTGCTTGGTGACTACGATCCGGAGGGCGGAGCCTGGATCCGATTTAATCCCATGGACGGAAAAGGTGCTAAAAACGAGAATGTAACTGATTTTAAATATGCCCTGGTGGAATCGGACTTGATGGATATTGAGAAGCAGCACGCTATTATTCGGGAGCTGGAGTTACCTGTGGCCTGTCTGGTTCATAGCGGTGGGAAAAGTCTTCACGCCATTGTAAAAATTGATGCTGCTGATTATGCAGAGTACCGGAAGCGTGTGGATTATCTTTATGATATCTGCAAGAAGAATGGACTTGCTATTGATCAGCAGAACCGGAATCCTTCCAGGTTATCCAGAATGCCCGGTGTCATGCGGGGCACTCAGAAACAGTTTATCGTTGATACTAATATAGGAAAAGAGAGCTGGACGGAGTGGAAAGAATGGATTGAGTCCATCAATGATGATCTTCCAGATCCGGAAAGCCTTGATGATGTATGGGAGAACCTTCCAGAGTTGGCCCCTACTCTGATTGATGGAGTGTTAAGACAAGGCCACAAGATGCTGATTGCAGGTCCCTCTAAGGCCGGGAAATCGTTTCTTCAGATAGAAATGTGTATTGCTATAGCTGAGGGAAAACAGTGGCTTAACTGGGCTTGTACGCAGGGAAGGGTTATGTATGTGAACCTGGAGCTTGACCGGGCCAGCTGCCTCCACCGTTTTAAAGATGTATATCAGGCACTTGGGTGGCAGCCTAAGAACCTAAAAAAACATAGATATCTGGAACTTAAGAGGAAAGTCCCGGCCCATGGACAAGCTGGCCCCGATGCTTATACGCAGGGCAGCGAAAAAGAATTACATAGCCATAATCATTGACCCGATCTACAAGGTCATCACTGGTGACGAAAACAGCGCGGATCAGATGTCTAATTTCTGCAACCAGTTTGACAAGGTATGTACAGAGCTTGGTGTGGCGGTGATCTACTGCCATCATCACAGCAAAGGAAGCCAGGGTGGAAAGAAGTCCATGGACCGGGCCAGCGGGTCTGGCGTATTCGCCAGGGATCCGGATGCGCTTATTGACTTAATAGAGCTGGAAGTCACAGAAGAGTTGATGAAACAACAGGAGAACCGAGTAATCTGTGACGCCTGCAGGCAGTACCTTGATGCACACTTTAAATGGGAAGACGACCTTTCTCAGGACGATTTATGCAGTAGCTTCCAGATGCTCAATTATTGCAAAGAGAAGCTGGATAAGTGGCAAATGGCAGCCCTGGAACGCAGCATCGAAGCTGCAAAGGCCAGGGTAAAAGGTATGACCGCCTGGAGGATTGAGGGGACTCTCAGAGAGTTTTCAAAGTTCGATCCGGTGAATCTATGGTTTAATTATCCGGTTCACGCGTTGGATCAATCTGGAGTCCTGGGAGATATTCAGCCAGAGGCAGAGCAGGCGCCGTGGCAAAGAGGGAGCGCAAAGAATAAGAAGAATGCTAAGAACCGAAAAATTGACCGAAAGGCAGCTCTTGAAGAAGCAATAGACGGTAGTAATTTCGGAGAATCCCCCTCCGTAAAAGAGGTTGCGGAGTATCTTGGTATATCAGAAAGAACCGTCCGGGACAGGGTAAAAGAGCATGGTGGATACATAATTGAAGATGGTCTTATTCAGAAAAGTGATGAAAAGCAAGATACGGGAAAGCCTGAATGATAAGGAATCCCCGTCAAGTGATAAATTGCGGGGAACACTTAAAAACAGGCTTCCCCGTTAAAAGGTCAAATGTGTGGGGAAGTCTTAAAATCAGGAATCCCCGTAGTGCGGGGAAGTCTCTATATTATAATATAACATTTTCCCCCGTTACACGTGGTCATGGGGTAGGAAAGGACGGGTCTAAGTTGACACCCGTCCCCTCCCTTCCCCTTCCCATGACAGGGCGAATTTCAAAAGCAAGAATAATTTTGCACATTAAAGAGGTGAAGTGATTGAAGGTGATTGAGATAATTGAAAAAGGTTATCTACCGGAACAGCAAAAACTGATAGATATTTTTAAGCAGCACGCACAAGGTGTATGCCTGAGCTTCCTGTAATCTTTAAGTTACCCAGGGTTGCGAAGTATCGGCAAAGCATTAACAGGATTCCTTGCAAGACAATAGGTGGTAAGGGTGATTGTCATCTAATCTCAATGCATGTCGTAGATTTTGTGAGGCTTATGGTAAGGTGTGGAATTGAGGTGAAGATCTATGAAGGATCAGAAGATGATAAGCAAGACTGAATTTTTTATGCCAATGAAAAAGGTCCCTACCGTGACGCACCAGGAGAAGCAGGTTCATGTGGTTAATGGGAAGCCGGTCTTTTATGAACCGGAAGAGCTGAAAGCAGCAAGGGCGAAATTTCAGGCGCACTTAGGGCAACACGTACCGGAGAAAAGGTTCACCGGTCCTGTGAGGCTGACAACGTGGTGGTGTTTTCCTGTTACTGGCAAGCATAAGAACGGGGAGTATAAGACCAGCAAGCCTGACACGGACAATCTGGTAAAGCTCCTTAAGGATGTTATGACAGAGCTGCGCTTCTGGAAGGACGATGCGCAAGTGGCTTCTGAAGTGATTGAAAAGTACTGGGCGGATCTCCCTGGGATTTATGTGAAGGTGGAAAGCCTATGACGGATCAGGAAGTACAGAAAGCCTTTGAAGAGGTGTATAACAAGTTCTGGCTCAATTACCGGGGAAAGATTCTTACTCGAGGATCAGATGAATGGGAACGCATGAACACCTGGGCCGTGGTCCTGATGAAGAAGTATCCCTTCATGGAGCAGCTGGTGGCGGAATTGATAGCGGAGTTAGGACAAAGAATGTGGAGGCGTGATGATGGCAGGTAAAAAGAAAACCAGTGCCCCCCCCCAACAGGAAAAGGTTTATCTTTGCTCTATCTGTGGCAAGGAGATCCACGGGGAGCACGTGTACATAGAAACCAAGAGAAGAAGTAAGCTGCATATACATTTTGAGTGTATGCCAGGAAGGGGGAATGAATCATGATAGAAAATTGTAAAAATTGTAGATATAAAAACCGGGGCAGCTTACGGTATCCATGCAGTACCGGAGTGTATCAGCTTTATTACTCGCGTAGATGCTTCATGTGGAAAAAGAGGACATGGTGGCAGCGTTTGGCTAAGAAGATTATGAGCGGAAAAGGGGGTAAAAGTTCATGTTAGAGCAAAATGAAATGGAGAATATAGTCACTCCCATGATGGAGGATATATGCGATCACTTGTGCCGGTTTCCTAAGGAGGTCACTGATCAGGAAGCCTGGAGGGAATATGTGCAGAGTGTCAAATGGGAAAGTATGCATGCTTGATATTGAATACATACAACAGGGAGATGCAGAAGTGGATTCCGGTAACTGAGCGATTGCCAGAGGAAGATATGTATTGTTGGGTAACCGTAGAATATCCGGAAAATGTAAGATGCGTTCATAACGGATACTATCAATTAGGCACTGGATTTAAATTAATAGCATCCGGTTGGAGTAATGTTGTCGCATGGGCTCACGAAGATATCTTTAAACCGTATTTAAATTAGGATTTCCTGGAGTGCCAGGAGAAAGAGGTAAGCCATGTTAGTAAAAGAACTGATAAAATTACTGGAAAAATGCCCGCAGGATGATATTTTGCTGATAAATATAGGAGAAGAGGCAGGCACAGACGTTACAGACGTGTTGGTCGGCAGTGGCACGATAAGGGGATTTTCATACCTAAAAATAGAGCCAGATGAAGATTAAAATTAAGATTTAATAGGCATTAAGGGACCAGGTTCCCCGATCACGATGATGTACAAGTTTTATCCTGTGCCTGATATCGTAGGTGGTCACGTAGCAAAAATAATAAGTATATGGGGAGGCTCTTCTCATTTCGGCGATACGGTCAATTTGGATATCAGTGAAAGAACCGTCAAAAAATATGTACCGAAAATAAAGAGGCACGCAATCCCCTTTTTCATTAAAACTTGCAATTACGGGAACTTCTTTTTTTGACAGATAGATCAATGTATGGCATATGCATCACCTCAATAGGGATTATAGCAAACGTACGTTCTTTTTGCGACAGGGAATAAAAGGGAAAATAAAAGGAGTGGATAGATTGAGAAAATCACCAAAAGAGCGCCGGAACCAGTATGTGCAAGCGCAGAGGATCACCACGGCAGAGGCAGCCATAGCATTAAAGGCCCCGCCTGCCATGACCTTCTCTGCAACGATGCCGGCTTATACATATACAAGTTTATGTTCAGATCGGAGGCTACGGGAACCGCCGGTGAAGAAAGGAAAAGTGGATCATGGCATTTGAAAATTTATATGCGGTATATGATGATGGGAAGCTGTTGGGAGAACGTACTTCCAAGGAATGGGAAGTGGCACTGTCCATACCCCGGCAGGCCATTTATGATTATGCCCGTGAAGGAAGAGCCTACAAAGGCCGGTATACGTTTAAGGCGGTGGGGACAGGCATATCCGGTGAAGTCGAAGCCGGCCAGGAGGATCCAGAAATTACGGCACGGGATTTGGAGAAATTTAAGAAGTCTTTGAGGATCGGGGCTCGATTTGTTTATGAGAGTTTCCGCAGGGACTTTGTCAGGGGAACGCGGATTACATCAGAAAAGGTTATTGTAGTA
>BBDR01000010.1 GCA_001312405.1 Clostridium sp. NkU-1
CTTAGTTATCTTCTCATCAATAATAACATTATCATTGATAAAATCTTGTCTCACCGGCTTATCCGATGCTTCCCACATATTTAATCCTAATGATGTTTTATTTGTACTTGACATATTATTTCTCCTCTTTTAATTTGAATTTTGCTTGAAATTTCTTCTGATCATTTAACTGTTACATACATATTGCCACGAAACAATCTCTAATTCCATACCAGCATTAGAACATATGTTCTTTTTGTCGACATCTAGATTATAATACTCTATAATCCTGTTGTCAATGCCTTTTTCGAACATATGTTCTCTTTTGCAATTAATATAAGGAAAAGTAGTTATTTTACCTTAAATGAAAAAGTAACGTCCAGTATGCAATATTAACTTCCATATTCTTTGCTTTTAACTCCGCAATATGCAATACTAAAGTCAGTTTAGGTGGTTTTCTGCCCGTTTCAAGATTGGAGGTCTTTACGAATGAAAAAGAAAACCAAGCATAAACATCTGACACTTTCACAAAGGATTGAAATTGAAAAGGGATTAGGGTGTGGCAAATCCTTTTCCCAAATCGCCAAAGAGATTCATAAAGATCCTAGTACAGTATCTAAAGAAGTCCGAAAGCATTCTAAGCCCTCACAGAGAAGAAATATCGGATTTGCTCCAATACCTTGCTCATTAAGAAAAGAATGTGACCTAAAATCGTTATGCCTAAAGGACTGTGGTATTAAGTGTAAGGTTTGTCGGGAGCCACACATGCGCTGCATAGACTTCTGTACTAAGTATAAACCTGTAATATGCGACAAGCTCTCAAAGCCGCCATATGTTTGCAATAATTGCTACAAACGTATCAACTGCTTATTCCTGAAACATTTATACTCTGCTAAGTACGCCGACGATTGCTACCGAGAATTGTTAGTCTCCTCCAGAGAGGGCATCAACCAGACGGCCGAGTCTATCCTATACATGGAAGAACTTATTTCACCTTTAATTAAGAAAGGTCAGTCTATTGCACACATATATGCTCACCACGCAGAAGAAATAGGCTGTTCGAGACGTACTCTATATCATTACATTGATCAATCCGTTTTTTCGGCTAGAAACCTTGATTTACGACGCCGAGTCAAATATAAACAGCGGCGAAAATCAACTACTTGTAGCCTAAAAGATCGGAATTTCCGAGTTGGTCGTAACTATGAAGATTTTCAAATGCTACTCAAAGACTCACCTAATATAAATGTAGTTGAAATGGATACTGTAGAAGGAACCAAAGGTGGAAAGGTCTTGCTTACCTTAATGTTTCGGAACTGCTCACTTATGTTAGCCTTTCTCCTTGAATCAAAGACACAGGAAGAAGTTCTAAGGGTTTTTAATGATCTTACCAGCGCTCTTGGCGATGCTCTGTTCCGCCAAATTTTCCCTGTCATCCTTACTGATGGGGGAATTGAGTTCCAGAATCCCAATCTCCGGGAATATACCAGTAATGATATACGTAGGACTAACCTTTATTACTGCGCCCCTTATAGTTCCTGGCAAAAAGGCATGATTGAGAAGAACCATGAATACATAAGACATGTCGTAAAAAAAGTCATATACCTTTGATTTCTTTACACAAGAACAAGTCACCCTCATGATTAACCACATCAACAGTGAGGCCAGGGATATGTTGAATGGATGCACTCCCTTTAAGCTGTCTCGTCTCCTTATAGACAATAAGCTGCATTCTGTACTGTCTCTTATTGAAATAGAGCCGGATGATGTAACATTAAATCCGCAACTTTTGAACTAAGCATTACACGATCTGGGCAGATTCCTCCATCAAATCTTGTATTTTTTTCTTGTGCAAGCAGAATTTAGTCTCGCACACTTATTTTGGTTGCCTTGTTTTGGTGCCAGGAAACCCTGTGTTTATATATGTTTTTGCGTAAATTTAATAATGTTTAACTATTTATCTTCCAGGCACTGGCGATTACTCTTGCACTAAAACCTTTATTATGAGCACTAAAATTTACTTTTTCATTTAACCTTTTTAAGATGGTATTGTTATTACCCGGGTTATTGACCACTAAATCCTGTGTCAGTTCATGTCTACGGCTGGCTAGGTAGAACATATAGGTTCTCAATGTAGGTAGCCTGATTAAAGGCCTTATATCCTCATAATCCCGATACCGGAATCGATATAACTCTGCAATATGATAATCTTCCTTTTCCGGAAGTAAAATTCCTTTTGCCACTTCTGCACTATCTTTCTGATATAAGTGATACTGCATAGAAGCATTCCCTTGCGGATCCTGGTCAATGAGAAGAGTTCTGTTTTCCAAATAAGCTAAAAGCTCTCCTAATGCATTAGTAGAAGTGGTTTTGCCAACGCCACCTTTGTTGTTGTTAACGCTTACGACGGTTGCCACATTTTTATCCTCCTGGTATTTATTAGATTTAAGATCTATTTGCAACTTTTTCTATTAATTCATCTAGTTCTTCCTTTTTATAAATAGGCTCCCTATATCCCCAATGGCCTGGCATCATAACAGATTCTTTAAAAAGATACAGTTGGTCCAGATCAGAACAATGAACTTTTACACGAACCACATTACTATACTTCGTTGGATAAATATCCATCATCTTCACAGTTCCAGACCCTTTATAATCCAAATGCCAGTGGTCGGTATACTCATCTTGAAAGTCTTTTATTGACAAGTTAAAAAAATTCCACAATTTCTTGTACTACTTTTTTTAGTTATAAACTTACTCATGTATACTTTCCTCCTTAATTTCCTCTAATACTGGATCCAGATAATCAGTGCTCTTTTTGGCAGCCAGACAAAACTTGTTTAATAATTGAGCCTGCCTATTAATTTTTTCTTCATACTCATTTAAAGCGGGCCTGATATTCTTCTTCCACCTTAGCAAGCATTTCCTCACGCTTCATACAGAAATGAACCAGGTACTCAAATTTATCAGTAAGATTTTTTCCTTTACATCGCATCAGATATTTTTCTGTTTCCGGAAACAGCCTGATTGATATCGGCCTCCCCTTTTTTCTTTCATTGCCACGCTATTCCTCCAATACAATTTCTCACTATAATTGTGTGAATAAAAAATATCTCAGTTAATCGTATTATCAAATTATCAAATACTTGAATTAAAGCTAATTCTTCATGACTTCATGATTTTTTTCACTTTTTTATTTGAAATTTTAATCTTTATAATTTCTATATACACATCATCCGTGGACGTAATCGGGGTGCTTGTGGTAACATCAAATTTTGGAACTTTAAAATTGTATGTGCTGCTCGCATTGAATTACACGAATTTGCCAGATTCGTTCCCCAAGTGTTGCCAGCACTTGTTTGATGGACTGTGTTTTTATCTATCCGAAATATTAGGTCTAAAAAAAGGGACCTAACACTTTTTTAGGTCTCTTTTACTCTTTTCCATATTTTCCATCTGTATGTAATGTCTCCACCAACCATGATATCAATTATGCTGGCGTGAGAAATAAGATAGTTCTTTACATCATCACCTATGAAAGGAATGATCTTACTTAAAATATCCGCCTTATAATAAGCAACTGCATGAGCAAAAATTTCCTGTCCAATCTCTAATTCCGTCATACCCATAACAATTCCTCTCTGAATCTGAGCCTGCGCTTCACCTAAGCAATTAGCCTTCTTACGGTATTTGGGATCCATTTTTAAGTGTGCATTTCCGCCTTTTATTTTGTACATTTCCTGAATTGATAATTTTTTTTCATTGTATAATTCTCCTTTTGTGTTATTGACTACACTATTTAGAAAGAAAAACGATAACATATTGTAAACCACGCATATAAGTTATAAAAAAAAGAGTAATGTCAAACGGATATTCACAATCCACTTCGCTGCTTGATTCGGTTAAAACCCGGATTTATTATCAATATCATTCTGCAATTCGGTTAAAATCTTTTTAAGAAAATCAGGTAATTTTGCTCCCATGCGTCCAGCGTTTTCCAAAATTGACAATAGCTCATTAATAATTAACCAGGCAGAAACCAGGAGTGTAAATATTGATGTATATTTATAATTGACCCCAATCTCACCAGCAAATTTATGTAACATAAAGTCAGTACTAATTGACACCAGAATTATCAGGATATAACTAACCTTTTTGTAAATCCCAATGATGCTTTTTTTTACTGCTCCACCCATATTTTTTTATTATTAGGGTGTTCTATTGCTTCCTTTTTTTGCTGCAAGCATTCCCGAAATATAATCCAGTATCATTAATATCATTAATAGAATGATTGCCGGAATTAATAAACTGCACTTATCCATAATCCATGTACCGATTATACCAGTTATCCCCATTTCTAATTTTTTTCTTATCCATAAAGCACTCCCCCCATATAATTTATTCCATAGATAAAGCACCCTGATTTAGCATTGACATATTTAAAAAGCTTTTTTACCCAAATAGCAGGATTTTTACTCATATATCTTTTAAAAAGTATTTCATTCCTATATGTAAACCCGGTTTTAAATACATTAGTTCATTTTATTGTTTTCGTGATCTTCAAATAATCCTTCCTGGAAAAATTTGTCTTTTTATAGTATAATTGTCATCTAAAGATGAATAAGATATGGTATTGTATAAAAGTATTATCTTAGGAGGCCGCCATGAAATATTTACATTTTTCTAAGAAAGCAGTTGCTATCCAGTTTTCGTCCGTACTTCTGCTCCTTCTTAGTTCCTGTTCCCAAAACAGCGGCGCTTCCATTGCGCCTTCCAGTTCTGGATCTTCCTCCATCGTACTTGATTCTTCCCAAACACCAAGTGAAAAATCACTGCAGCCCTCCCCGGGTTCAGGCGCTGCAGAAGATCAGACCAGCAGTACAAAATCTTCATCCCAAACGTACAAGATGTCAGTTTATACAGAAGCACCCAATAAAAACAGCTCAATTAAAATTCAATATCCAAGTTTCTCAGGCAATGGTTTAGATGCGTTAAATGCATTGATCTATAATAAAGTTCAGAGCTTTGCCAAAATTGATACATCTCTATTCTCAGGCGATACCGGCTTAACCATTGATTATCAATCCGCAGTTACACTGCAAAACAGCAAAATAGTAAGCATTGTTTTTTTTGGGGTTCAAGCTATATCGAAGGCGGCGCATATCCGGTCAGTAATCTGATCACCCTTAATATAGACTTACAGTCTTTAAAAGAAATCACTTTCAAAGATTTGTATACAACCAATGCTGACTTTGAAAAAGTATTTTTTTAATAAAGCTTTTTTTCCCTGAGAATCCAATAACCTCATATGATAAAACCAGCTTCCCGGAAATGCTCAGGCTTCAATCGCCGGAATACCGGACAGTGGACCCATTTAGCATACCGGATAACGTTTCCTGCTTTCTTAAGCCTGATGGCATTGTGCTAAGTATGCCTGCTGTACACGCAACCGGAAGCGATCATTTCGAGGCTCAGCTTAAATACAGTGATATACAGCAGTTCTATCTGCTCAGTCAGAATTATTGGGAAAATAAATAATCGGCCAAAGTGTTTTACCTTTGACCGATTATTTACGTTTAGAACATTATGTAAACTACTGCTTTTAATTTAATGTATTATACCAATAGGTTGCCTGATTTCCCCGTGTCTGATCTTGTGAAGCATTTGCCGGCCTTTCGTAATTGTGCAGGAATGCACAGGCAAGGTAATACGCACTTTCTGTAGAACGGGTAAACTGTGTGAAAGACATATTATATTTAGAAGTAGCATAAAACTGCAGGCCCGCACTTACCTCATACAGAATACGTTTTAATTCACTGTCCATATCAGCAACCGGCAATTTATTGCTCTGCGCCCAGTTTATATAATTTGTTGCCGGTGTCCATTGGACTAAACCGAAACCTCCGCTCATGTTATTCTCTTTTAAACTCTGCCAGATACCTGGATTAATTGTACTTTCTGTCTGCATATTTCCAAGCATACCGCAGATAGCATTTTTCGTCCAACCCTTACCGCGTAAATAATTCAGGATATATTGGGCGTTCACGGCCATTTGACTCTGTGTCAGATAACTATTACTGCAATATATCGTTCCATTGCCAGAAGACGGATAAGTATTATAACCAAAAAGGAACTGCCAGGTGGTGGGACCAATAATACCATCGGCCGAAATCCCCATCTTCTTCTGGAAATTGTTTGCAGCAGTTACGGAGTTAGCACCAAAAGCACCATCCACAGTAATGGTTTCAAATTTGCTTAACAAATACTGCGCTGCTCTGGCTGCATAGTTGCTGGTTCCATTCTGTACCGTGACAATCAATGCAGATAAGGTGCCCGCCCCTGCGATCCCGTCAGCCGCAAGGCCCTTACTCTTCTGGAAATTAGTCACAGCAGTTTTGGTACCTGAACCAAAACTTCCGTCTATCGTGAGAGAATACCCTTTAAAAGTCAGCAAGCACTGTAAAGCGCTCACATTTTTCCCTGAACTGCCTGTCTGTAAAACAGGCCATGCTGGAGTTGCTGCCATAATTTTTACCTTCTTTCATAAATTAATTGAAGCACTTCTAAAGTGTCGCGCGCCTTTTCAGAAGCGTCTTCTATAAGTTAGAAAGAAAGATTTATCCAAAATAGAAACCCCTCGTACAAATTTTTTTAATAAGGAGCCGTTATAAAATGGTGTGATCAATTTCTATAAGCTAAAAACAGAAACAAAAAAATTATAATGACCTTTTTTTAACATAATATAATTTTCTCCGATTAGTCTTTATATAGTACACCTTAAAATGAGCGAAATACTTAAATCCTACATTAAAAAAAATCATTTAGTTAAACGCCCTGTAGCATAGCCTTTAACTAAATGATTTCTTTGATAAAGTAATTAAAGTGTAAAAAGATATTATTAATGCCATTCCTTATATTTACCAACAAGCATCGTAATAACCATTAAAAGAAATGTAATCATCATTAAAAATAAATATTTTTCATTTTTTAAAAATCAGACATATGATGGCTAATGCAGCATCTATCAGCAAATATCGTTTGAGTTGTTTCTTAAAATATGTTTCTTCATCACTATCTATGGGCCGATTCATATGCTTTACCGGATAAAGCATCCATACTGCCACAATAAAAGCAGATAAAAGCAATATGGAAAATAGCATAGGCACAGCAATAAGTTTAACAAGCAGCAGAATTCCTGTATATGTAAGGTTAGATAATATCAAGCAATATGAATAATGTTCTAAATGCATCCCTCCCGCATAAGCCTTAATGGTATAAATATTGCCAAAAATAATAATCCTTCAAGCAGCATATGGCCTAGGGCCGCTATCAAAATACTAATTAGGAAGCTTAACGAAACTTCTAACCCTGTCTGAAAGCCGTACTCATATACTTTCCTTTCTTCTTCTTTCACTACTCCTTTACATACAACATAATTTGTTAGTCTGATTGCAAGCTTCTGCATGTTAAAATTTTCTAAACTTTTTTTACTTCATCTGGCAACTTTGGCTGGTGAAAAATATATGCACATTGAGTACTCACTCCTAAAGCCACCATATGCACTGCAAATAATGCCATAACATTAGCTACTGTGATTTTAGCACTTAATTTTTTCATATCCTTCATCCTCTCTTCATACATTAATATGGTTAAGTTGTTGATAAACCGATTATATCACTTAATAACTTCCATTTGCCGCACCTGCCATAATTACCGGTTTTGCTGTCAAAATTAATTATATATTTAAAATAACTGTCAGGGAAAATACTCCGTTCTCTGTATCTACATTTACAGATCCTTGATATTTCTCCACTGTCTTTCTAATAAAGCTCACACCATATCCATGTCTGGCATTTTCTGCTTTAGTTGTTTTTAAGTTCCCCCTGTCATCCCATTTTAAGGTATGATTGTAAGGATTTATAATAACAAGTACAAAAGCCCCTTTCTTTACCCCCATGTATATCTGGATGGTTCTCTTATGTTCCTCACATGTTTTTGTTGCCTCTATGGCATTATCTAAAGAATTTCCCAGGATAATACTCAAATCACTTTGCTGAATTGGTATGTCTTCCGGAATAAAACTCTTGATTTTAAAATCAATTCCCATTTTCTTTGCATAAGAATATTTAAAATTGATCAATGTATCTATTACATTGTTTCCGCTATTCAATATCCGTTTTTCATCTTCTGAAGATATCTGAAGCAAATGATTCAGGTCATTGACAGCCTCCTGATTTCTGCCATATTTTACAGTCTCTCTTAGCAGTATTAACTGATTTATCAGATCATGCTTTTCTTTATAAAAATTCTCCATGGCCCTTTTTTGTTCATCCGTATTCATCGCCAATAATTCAATCTGCTGCTCATAAATAATATTTTCTTTTTGTATTACAAAACTCTCGGCAAGTTTTTCATAGATTTCAAAGATTATTAAATTTATAAGCAGAATTATATTGAGTGTGACCATAACGGCTATTTTATGGTTATTTCCTCCTAAAATAAAAATGTTATGTACGATAAAAGCACTGCTAAAGGGGATAAATAACATAAGTAAATAATAAATGGCTGGGATCGTTGTTTTATCCTTTGAATTAAATCTTATGCTCATTATGCTGACTAACATTATTACAATTAATTTAGATATGCCCGAACCCAGGGTAACAAACTCCATATTTCCAACCGGTAATAATTTAAGGAAATGATAGCAAAGTAATTCTATGATCATCCAAACTACATATAAAAGCACTACATATAAAACTTTTTTTATTTCCCGCCTTATGAAAACCAATAACAGCAATAAGTGAAACTAAAACAACATTTATCACAAAAATCCATATGGAAGCGTTTCCGCTGCCGTGTTCTGCTATAACCTGGTATATATAAAATAAACACCATATAAATATATTAGACAGCCTGTTTTTCTTTTTCTCAAAAAAAAGCAGACAAATATTTGTATACAATCCACATTGTAATAAATGCCATTGTTATATCAAATAAAATGTCTATATAGTTATACACTAATTTCATCTTTCAGCAATCTCCCATAAATTTGTCCAAAGCTTTTTTTGTCTTTCTTCACTTATAGGCAGTTCTTGTCCATTTACTATAATTACACTTGTCTTTGTACGTGCTGCAATGTAATGATAATTTACAAGGAACGACTGATGTATCCGCAAAAATGGAATCTTGCCTGAATACATTCGTTCTTCAACTGCATTCAGTTTATCGTTAAAAACTTCTATTCCTCCAGGCTTTATATGAATCTGTACCTGTCTGCCTTTACTTTCAAAATAAACAATATCACTGCAAAGAATCTTATGCTCCTTATTTTTATATTGAAATGGAAAGTAAACCTTTCTGCTGCATATCCTTTCATTTGCTGCTAAAAATGTTTTGCAAAACCTCCTGCTGAATTGGTTTCTTTATAAAGTCAAATACATCTAAGCGAAATAACTCTATTAAATATCTATCGTAGCTTGACACATAAATAATCAACAGGTTTTGGTCCATTTTTCTAATATTTTGAGCTGCTAATATACCACTTTCCCCCTTCATATGAATATCTAAATAGAGTAAGTCGTATTGTGATTCATTTCGCATAGCTTTTTCCAGATCTTCTCCGCAGTAAAATGCATCAATATCTATAGGTATATGATTTGCCTTACTTACATCCAATAGCATTTTCTCAATTAAACTTACAACCTTATCTTCATCATCACAAATTGCAATTTTTATCATAACAGCCACCCCTTTTTGTACAATATCCTTTTCACTCAAGTACTGGTATTCCCCTTATATAACTTTCACACATTGTATTTGTTTCTTCTAAATTTTATTTTTTCTAATATCTGATTAAATTACCCATTTTCCTTATATAACGTGAATTTTTTTCATTTGTGACGGGTTTTGCACATCCAATTTGAATTATTTCATCTTACCACCAAAAGATTATACTATATTTTACCTCATATATTGATGCAGGAGGCATACACAGGTAAAGTAAGAAAGGCAAAGCCGCCGTCCACGCGAATACCTTAATTGTCTAAAAGAGTTTTTATTGAAAGCAAAAAAACGCCACTTGTCAGGCATAATATGCCAACAAGCAGCGCTTTATAAAAATCTGTTATAGGAAAACCGGTAGCAATGACAGGTGCACATATTAGACCGGTGTTAGGTATTACCGCTTCTATTTTGCAATATTTCAAATGATGATGATTTCTTATTTGTTCTTAATACGGTTTACCTGTTCAACCATCATGATCATGACTGCTGCAAATATCATCAGGTAATAGGGGTATAACCGGATCGTCACGTATTCCGCTATGATTCCCATGAGAAGAGGCATAAGGGCTGCACCCACGTATGCACAGGCCATCTGGATGCCCATAATGGCCTGTGATAAATCCTTGCCAAAGTTCTCCGGAGTCTCATGAAGCAGACAGGGATAAACAGGCGCACAGCCCATTCCGATTAAAATAAACCCTGCACACAGGAACAGATTCCCCTGAGCCAGTATGATTACCAGGATACCCAGGAAGATAATTCCCTGTCCGATGCGGATCATTTCTTTATCGGATAATTTCATGGCTGCGAAACCATTTAAAAATCTTCCAAAGGTGATGCCAAAGAAAAATAAAGAAGCCCATTTTGCCGCTGCATCCGGCGGGATTCCTTTTTCCATTACCATATAGCTGCTGCTCCACAGTCCTGCGGTGGATTCAAAAGCACAATAGCAGAAGAAAGCAGTAAGCACAGGCTTTGCTCCTTTAAGTCCAAGCAGTTCCTTTATGGTTACACGTTTATGTTCCCTGGTTTCCTCTTCCGATTCCTGATGGCTCTTCTTCCAAAGAGGCAGAGAGAAAATCAGCAGCCCGGTTAATATGATCTGAATTACAGAAATGGAACGGTATCCCATGAACCATGGCATGCCGCCGGTCAGAAAATACCCCATAATATACGGCCCCATGGTAGCCCCGATTCCCCAGAAACAATGAAGCCAGCTCATATGCTTAGCTTTATAATGAAGTGCCACAAAGTTATTCAAGGCAGCATCCACGGAACCAGCACCTAATCCGTAGGGAATCGCCCACAGGCACAGGGCCTGAAAAGAGGGAGAAACGGAGAAGCCCCATAAGGCTGCGGCGGTCATTCCAACACTGGCAGCCGTTACTTTACCCGTTCCAAATCTCTTAATAAGGCGGTCGCTGTTTAAGCTTGAAATAACAGTGCACCCTATTATAATAGTAGAAATAATACCGGCATAGGATAGGGGAACATTAAGCTGCCGGTACATGGTAGGCCACGCGGACCCCAGCAGCGAATCCGGTAATCCCAGACTGATAAAGGATATGTAAATAATGACGAGCAATAAGGATAGCATATATTTTCCTCCAAAAAAAAGTAATAATCTGTGGGCAAAGCTGTGCAATAATCATTTGCTTTCCATATCACATTTTGATATTATAACATGGTATATCAGTATTTTCTTATATAATACTATTAAAATCTGATACCATTGTATGATTTTGTCATTGAAGTGGCTTAATTGTAAAACCAGGAGGAGTTTGCTTTGGAACCCTATTTGCTGTCGTCACAAAAACAGGATGTGAACCACGGAACCATCCTTTCACCCTATGCGCTTTACCACTGTATCTTACCAACGGTTATGCCTGACGTATTGCTTCACTGGCATGTGGAAGCTGAAATTACCATTATTTTAGAAGGAAGTGCAATTTATAAAATCGGAAAAGAAACCTTTCAATCCAGAAAAGGGGATTTGATCTTCGTACCACCCAACACCCTGCATTCAGTCAAACCTTTGCCGGGTAACACCCATATTTCCGATACTCTGGTTTTTCATCTTGATATGCTGGGATATTCTCTCATGGATCAATACAGCTTAACCTATCTCCAGCCCATACATAATGGTTTTCTCCGGCCTCTTTCCCATATGAATCAGGACCACCCCTTTTATCCGGAGTTTTATGAGTGCATGAACCAGATTTTCCTTTGTGTAAAAAAATAAAGATAATTATTTTGAAATGGTCTTAAAAGAGAAGCTTCACCATCTTTTTTACCTGTTATTTCAACATCAATGCTTTACAAATACAGACGCTGCATCTCCCACCCATGCGCATATGGATAAAGTAAAAAAGCGGTAAAATATATATTTCATGAACTTTTTTAAACAGGCTGTAGGAATTACCTGTGTGGAATATATGATTCAGCACCGCCTTAAGATAGCTGCCAACCTTTTAAGGACAACAGGGCTGTCCATATCAGATATTGCTTTTGAAAGCGGCTTTCGCAATCTGTCTAATTTTAACCGAAAATTCAAGAGCTATTATCATATGACTCCCTTTGAATACCGCAGGCAGCGGATCATCTGATCCGATTATCATCTGAAATGAGAAAAACCCGCTAACGGATGCCCTGTCAGGCCCTCCGCAGGCAGGTTTCTTGTTTCAATATTCCGGTATCATCTGCGGCATAACAGAACTTCATCAATTAAGCCATATTCTTTTGCCTCCTCAGCCGTCAGGTAATGATCCCGTTCCATATCTTCCTCGATTTTTTTAAGGGGCTGGCCTGTAAGCTCACTGTATATCTTATTGAGCTTTTCCTTTGTCTTTTCAAGCCAGTCACTATGGATTTTAATATCCGTGGCCTGTCCCTGCAGCCCCCCGGATATTGACGGCTGGTGGATCAGTATTTCACTGTTTTTAAGGGCAAAACGCTTTCCTTTTTTTCCCAGATGCCAGGATCAGGGAGGCCGCACTTCCTGATTGGCCTATGCTGATGGTGGAAACATCGCATCTGATGTTGTTCATGGTGTCCATAATAGCGAACCCGTCCGTTACAGACCCTCCTGGGCTGTTAATATACAAGTGAATGTCTTTGCTGCTGTCAGCGGATTCCAGAAAAAGCATCTGGGCTATAATCAGGCTTGCCATTTCATTGGTCACAACGCCGTTAAGCATGACAATGCGGTCATTCAGCAGCCTGGAAAAAATATCAAAGGACCGCTCGCCGTGAGATGTCTGTTCAATTACCATTGGAATAAGATTGCTCATGTAAACCTCCTGACTATTATGCAGCCATATCCATGATTTTGTTGAAGCGGCTGCTGAGATTGATCACTTGATCAGAGGAATTGCCGCCATACATTCTCCGGTATTTCCCCGGTGTCAGACCGTAAATCTTTAAAAAAAGCCCTTGAAAAGGATTCCTGGGAAGCATACTGGTATTCCAGGGCGATATCAATAATCGGCCTGTCTGTCCGGGCAAGCTCTCCCGCAGCTTTCTCCATCCGCTTTTTGGTGATATATCTGGTAACGGATTCTCCTGATACTTTATGAAAAATCCTATGATAGTGATATTTTGACAGATAAGCTCTTTTTGCAAGATCATCAAGGTCAATCTTACTATTTAAATTTTCATCAATATATTTAAGTGAATCCTTTACCTTTGAATGATAATCCATATACCTGCTCCTTTCCCAAAATATATTATCATTATATACTCCTTTTGAAATTAATTCTTGATAATCTTTGCTTAAATCCAGCTTTTTCTTTTCATTATAGATCAGAGAGGGTTCCCTCCATACCTATATGGACTGTAGAATTGTGCTGAGGGATATGATATGATAACGGCAAGGGAAATTTCATATAAGCCAATAAGGAGAAATGATTAAAATGCGGGGTCAAAATATTGGCAGTGAGCTTTTAAAACAGGCGGAAGAAACAGCAAAAGAGCGTGGGTGTAAGTACGCATTTCTGGATACTTTCAGTTTTCAGGCGCCTGCCTTCTATGAAAAGCACGGATACAGGAACGTGTTTGTACTGGAAGAATACCCTGTGACAGGAAAACGCTATTATTTTACTAAAACTTTGTAAATGCATTTCTTAATGTCACTTGTTTTATAATCGGGAAAGGATGAAAAACCATTGAAGAACGTTCATAGAATCGAATTTCATACGGGAAGCAAAGAAGAATTATTTCCTGGTTTTACGTCAGATTTTCCATATACTGCCTCCTGCTCCCAATTGGATAAATTTATGGGAGGTTTTGTTCCATGGCACTGGCATAAAAACGTGGAACTGTTTTATATGGAAAGCGGGAGAATGGAATATTGCACACCAAAGGGACGAATGATATTTCCCGCAGGTTCCGGCGGGATGATCAATTCCAATGTGCTTCACATGGCAAGGCCACAGGCGGAATCAGAAAAAAACCTTCAGTTCCTTCATATTTTTGATCCTTCTTTCATAGCCGGCCAACATGGAAGCCGGATTGAGCAAAAATACGTTACGCCGATTACCGCAGCAACCCAGGCAGAAATCTTTGCCTTATATCCGGAGGATCCGGAACAGGCGAAAGTTATAGATGTCATTCGTGAATCTTTTTACCTTTCCGAACATGATTTTGGATATGAAATAAAGCTGCGGGAGGTCTTATCCGACATATGGATCCAGCTTCTCCAGATATCACGTCCTCTGCTGGAAGAAAAGGGGAATTCCAGCAAAGCAAATGATAAAATAAAATCAATGATGGTTTATGTCCATGAGCATTATGGGGAAAAAAATATCAATCCCAGAGATTGCTGCCGCCGCTTTTTCCAGTGAACGGGAGTGCTTCCGGGTATTCCATGACTGCCTGCATACGACACCGGTGGAATATATCAAAACCTACCGTTTACAAATGGCCTGCCATATGCTGGCAAACAGCAGGGAAACGATAACCTCTATCAGCCATGCCTGCGGATTGGGCAGCAGCAGCTACTTTGGAAAGGTCTTTCGGGAGTATATTGGCTGCACGCCCCTGGAATACCGCCGTAAATGGCAGGATAATAACATATAACGGCAGAAATAATATATTTATTTAAAAAAGATTGCACTATAATGATACCTGTAGAGGTGATAGGGCAATCTTTTTAATTTTAAAGTCATTGCAGTCACCATATAATCACTGTTTTTCACAATGGAGGGTTTGTAATGATAAAACTGAACATCTTGGATATGGATAGCTTTTTACAAACAGTAAATGCATGCAGTGATGCGGTTCATTTGCTGTACCCGGACGGAAGAAAAGAAAATATCAACAAACACCATGGACTCCAGATGGAGCTGCTGCATCAGTACAGGGAAAATAAAAACTTCCTGTGTCTTACCCTGGATATTCCGGCTCCAAAGGATTATATGAGCATTATCTCCTATTACGCCGGAGATTGCTGATCATTTGTTTGCAACTAATTCATCATAAAGGGGTCTGACCGCTATGCTGGTCAGGCCCCTTCCCCTTTTACAGTCGGGTGCTTTTCAGCGCCCGCTTTTCTGCTTTTCCAGGAACCGTTACCTCCTTCATCAGGAAGATAATGGCAATGATATTGGGAAGCGCCATCAGCCCATTCCAGATATCGGAAAATTCCCACACAGTTTCCAGCTTTGCCATACACCCAAGAAAAACGGCCCCCAGATAAAGCAAGGTATAGACCTTTCCTCTTAAAATGCGCTGCAGTATGTAAAGGGATCCCCGTCTTTTTAAGCTTTCCGCCAGATATATGGCGGCCTGACGGCCCAGATAATACCATGCAATAATAGTAGCAAATGCAAAAATCAGCATGGCTCCTGATACCACATATTCCCCAAGCGGCCCTAAACGTTTTGAGAAGCAGAAGGCAGTCAAAACCGCTCCGTCATAGCCGGAACCGGCAGCATCCCCATCCGTCATGCACAGGATCACAAAGGCGGTCATGGTACAGATCAAAATGGTATCAAAAAAACACCTCAAACATGGCCCACATTCCCTGCTGCTCCGGTGTCGTATCCTCTGCCGCACCGTGAAGGACTGCCATGCTCCCAAGTCCTGCTTCATTGGAAAATACTCCCCTGGATATGCCGTACTGCAGGCTTTTGCTGATCTGGTAGCCCGCAGCTCCTGAAAATACGGAAACCGGACGAAAGGCATCCTGAAAAATGCATTGAAAGATATACGGAATCTTATCGTAACAGGACATGATCACAACCATGGAAAACAGCATATAAGCGCCGGCCGAAATAGGAATAAGCCGCTCAGAGACAAAAGCAATCCTTGCGATCCCACCCAGAACCACCAATAATACAATTCCAGTCAACAGAATACCAATAGGAACCGGCGGTATGCCAAAGGAATATTCCAGAGTTTCCGCAATGGAATTGGACTGGACCATGCTTCCCATTCCAAGAGAAACCATGATACAAAGAAAGCTGTATACCATGCCAAGTACCGGAAGCTTAAGCCCCCGTTCCAGGTAAACCATGGGCCCGCATATCCAGGCGCCGTTTCTGTCCCGGTAGCGGTACCGGATACCCAGCATGGTCTCCGCATAGCCTGTCATCATACCGATTGCAGCAGAAACCCACATCCAGAATATGGCTCCAGGTCCACCGGCCGTAAGGGCGGTAGCCACACCGGCAATATTTCCGGTCCCAATGGTAGCCGCCAGAGCCGTACAGGCTGTCTGGAATTTTGTCACTTCACCTTTTTCTTCCACCTCATCCTCTTGTATGCTTCCAATGGTATGTTTCCACCAAAAGGGGAATTTTCTGATCTGAAAAAAACCTGTTTTTAACGTAAAAAAGACTCCGGTTCCCAGAAACAGAACCAAAAGCCACGGCCCCCACACCAGCTCATGTATACGATGTATCATAGAATCAGCTCCTGAACGCTCTCTTTAACACTTATTCAACCTGGCCGGTTAGTATGAAAATTTCCAATGATTTTCACACAAAATAAAATTTCCTGTGGTATAATCTCCATATAAGCAATGAGCAGTGCGAATTAGAATACAGAAAAATTTTGTCGTGCTCGCACGTAAGAATTTTTCTGTATTCTAATTCATAGGGCGAATGCCCGTGAGCGAACGAATCCGCAGGATTCGCGAACTCCACTGCGGATTCGCGGGCTGCACCGCAAACTGCTAAAAAAATGCGAGGTGAACAATATGCCTGGTTTTACCACTCACTATCTACTGGGAGTCAGAGTTTTTAATGATATGCCTAACACTCCTTTAAAGCGTATAATCTCCAAATACCGATGGCTTTATCAGCTTGGTCTCCAGGGACCGGATATATTTTTTTACAATATCCCCATTCTCCGCCACCGGGATTACCGCAATGTAGGTTCCTATATGCACGAAAACCATGTACATGATTTTTTTGTTTCCTGCTTAAACCATTTATCCCAGATCGAGTCCCGGCAGCAGAGAGAACAGGCCATTTCTTATATGAGCGGCTACTTCTGCCATTACATCGGAGACTCCATCTGCCACCCTTATGTGTACGGCAGGATTGAATATGATATTAAAAACTCCGGAAACTATCATCACGGGCTTCATGCCATGCTGGAAAATGATATTGATGCATTGCTTCTGATGAAATACAAAAGGAAAAAGCCATCTCAGTTCAATCAGGCGGCTACCATCTGTTTAAACGGCCAGGAGCTGCAGTTCATCTCCGGGTTTTTGTCTGTATGCATCAATGAAGCCTATTATCCCTTAAATTACCGGAATAATTTCCGGGTAACTTCCCGGATGGTATCCCGCTCCATTCTGGCTATGCGCTTAGGATGCCGGACTCTTGCCGATCCTTCCAGCCGTAAGAAAAACAGCATCGAATTTGTGGAATCTCTTTTCCTGCGTACGCACCTTGCCTCCCGGAAGCTGGTTACGGACATTCCACCGGATCCTGTTGTCACCATGAATTTAAACCATGAAACCTGGTGTAATCCCTGGAACCGCCGCCTTGCATCCCAGGCCTCTTTCCCTGATCTTTTCTATCAGTCCATGGCAAAATGCAGTGACGTGTTCTTTTTGCTGAACGAGGAACTGACCTCGCCGGTTCCGCTAAAGAACCTGGATCACAATAAGCTTTTAAAGGAGCTTGGCAATTATTCCTACCACAGCGGACTGGCGGTTGACCAATAGCAGATAGACGACAGCGAAACAATAAAAACATGGATAAGGAGTGATTGGCTAACCATTCCTCATCCATGTTTTTTATCCTGTGTTATAAATCTATTGATCTGACTCTGAGCTTTCAGTATCCGTCTCCTCATCCTCAGCGGTGGTCTCCATAATAACTGCACCTTCCTTTGGAACAATCTTTTCATCAGAACCCTTAGGGATGTCCATATCTACCAGCCAGTACTTCTTCTCATTCATCGCATAATCAGGCATCACGATAAGATGCATATCATATTCCTTGAAAAATCCGCCATAAGAAGTAGCGCTTGACTTTTCAAAGGAAAAATCCTGCATAGCCGCCTCATCGTTTATGTATCGAACCGCTGCATTAGCAAATACAACTGCTTCCTCAGGCGTGGTTCCTTCTTTTACAATCAGTGTCAAATCGATGCGTTTCTTTTCCGGATCTTCCTTATCTACCATATAATTGATGCTTAACGCCATAGGATATTCTTCGTTGTCTACGAATTCATCATCCATATCACTTCCAATCTGATCCCAATCCAGAACAATCCCCTGCTGAGTTTCAAAAACAGGCTCTGCAGGACCTCCGGAAGAAAGAATGTGGCTTTCCGTGCAGCCCGTCAGTAACATTGCCGACATCGCACATATCATAAGAGCTTTGTTCTTCATCATAATATCCTCCTTATTGAACATCTAACATTATATCGGATGTAATCCATTTTTTTTGTAGTGGTTTCTGCAAAATGTCAGAAAATCTTCACAAATACGTCAGTGTTTTTGTTGGAATCAATGCCTTGTTTTTCCTTTTTCATACCATGTGCTTTTGACTTTATGATTTATTTTTAAAAGTGTTTTCTGCATATCCCTTATTATTGCGAAATTACTTCTCCATTAGATCCAAACCATTTTGTTCAAATAATCTTCTCACTTAATTCTTGCATTTTCTGGTTATCCATGGTATTATGTTCAATATCAACAATAATTTTATTTTTTTTGAACATTTTAGGAGGCTATGTACATGGACCACAATGAGAAAAAGGCTTTGTTTAAAAAGCTGGACTGGATAACGACCCTGATTCCTTTTATGAGCATCATTCTTTTATGCCTTGTTTTCACCATATATCCCGGTAAATCTGCAGATACCCTGGCAGCTATCCGGTCCTTTTTAGGCGATGAACTGGGTAGTTACTACCTTATTATCGGACTTTTTACTTTCTTATGCTCCCTGTATATAGCTTTTTCCAAATACGGTACCATCAAGCTTGGAAATCTGGAAAACCCCAATATTCAAATTTTAAATGGGGGACTATGATGTTTACTGCCGGTCTGGCTGCCGATATCCTCTTCTATTCCCTTTGTGAATGGATCCTCTATGCAGGGGAACCCCATATCACAGATTTAGGAGCCATGCAGGACTGGGCTTCCACCTACGCTGTTTCACTGGGGCCCTATTCCCTGGAGCTTTTATATGATATTGGCCGCAGCATTCGGCTTCATGCTCCATGTTAAAAAAACGGACAAAGCAAAAATACTCGGAAGCCTGCCGCCCCCTTTTAGGGAAGCACGTAGACGGCATTTGGGGAAAGCTTATTGACCTGGTTGCCGTATTTGCTTTACTGGCCGGCACTGCAACCACGTTTTCCCTGGCAACTCCCCTTCTTTCCATGGCCATCAGCCGGGTGACCGGCCTGCCGGAATCCAGTTTATTGACCATTGCAATTCTGGTCATTATATGCATTGTTTATACTGTTACGGTTTATTTCGGTATGAAGGGCATTGCAAAGCTGGCTGCTTCCTGTACATACCTGTTCTTTGGCCTGCTTCTCTATGTGCTGATCGGCGGAGGAGAAGCCAGATATACCATTGAAACAGGGATTACCGCAGTGGGGAACCTAACGCAGAATTTTATCAGCCTGTCCACCTGGACCGATGCCCTGCGTACCTCCTCCTTCCCGCAGAATTGGACTATTTTTTTACTGGGCTTATTGGATGGTCTGGTGTGTAGCCACTCCTTTCTTTATCGGAGCCATCAGCAAAGGGCGAACCATTAAGCAGACCATCCTTGGAGGATATATCTTTGGTATCTCCGGAACTTTTACCTCCTTTATTATATTAGGGAATTACAGCCTTGCCCTTCAGACAAAGGGCGTGCTGGATGTGATGGGCATTTATTCCTCCACAGGAGACTTGTACCAGACGATCATGGCAATCCTTGAGACCTTGCCATTTGCAAAGCTGGGTCTGATCCTTTTAGCAGTTACCATGGTAGCTTTTTACGCAACCAGCTTTGATGCCCTGGCCCTGGTGGCTTCCACTTACTCCTATAAGGAGCTTCCTGAGGACGCTGAGCCGGATAAACGTGTAAAGCTGTTCTGGTCCGTGCTTTTAATGCTGTTTCCCATTGCTCTTATATTTTCCAAGAATTCCATGACCAATCTGCAAACCGTTTCCATCATTGCAGCATTTCCTATAGGAATTATCATACTCCTGATCATTTTCAGTTTCTTTAAAGATGCAAAGGAATATTTAAACCAGCAATAAAGGCAGGCAGGTAACTTCAAAGACAAGAAAATCCGCATTGAAATGGCTTATTATAAGCCTGATCAATGCGGATTTTTATATTGCATCTTCTAACAGCTGCAGTTTAGTGATATATTTTAATTTCCATGCTGGAATGGGAGGGCACCCGTTGCCCCTCCGGAGGAAGCTTCTTATAATCACCATAGATCCAGGTAAGAACCTCATGCCAGCCCTTTGGAGCCATCAGCCTGGTATCTTCGAATTCCAGATCAACCGTTTCTTCGCACCATTCCTTTTTCAGCGTCACATAAAGATAATCCGGCTGGTAGTTGCTGTAATACCTGAGGCTGCTTTTTCCCTTCTGATCCTTGACCGCTGTCATATGCTGCAGTTTTCTCAAGGCTTTCATTGGAATCAATTTTCCCAAAGCTGACAGCCCGCCGATAACGATTTTATTAACCAGGCTGTACTTCTTAAAATCCAGCCGGTAACGGTGGCCCATGGCCATACCGTAGATCACGGTGTGAAGAAGGCGGGTAATTGCAGAAGCTGCCTTGCCTTCAGGAAGTTCATCAATGGTGAATAAGTCTACCCACAGATGGTTTAACCTTCCTTCATAAAACCTCATCTCTTCTGAGTCCTCATGGGTCCGGCTGTTTTTATAAATAATTCTTGTTGTAAAATCATAAAAAGCGGTTCCGCCTCTTAAATCCTTTGGCTCAAGAAGTTCCATTTCTTCCGGAAGTTCCCGGCGCACTACCTTTAAAAAGGCATCATAATTGGAACGGGTAAACGCCACATCCGCGTCATCATCCCAGGGAATAAAGCCTTTGTGCCTTACGGCGCCTAAAAGCGTTCCTGCATCCAGAAGATATTTAATCTTGTATTTCCGGCAGATACGGTCAATTTCCTTTAAAATAGCCAGGTTCGCCTGATGTACCTCCGTTAAATCGTATTCCTTCATGTTTCCTCTTTTCCGCCCACGCTTTCTGGGCATAAAGGTATACCCGCAGGGTGTTTCCTCTCTTCCGCCCATGCTTTCTGGGCATAAAGGTATAAAACCTCTTACAGGCTCAGTGCCTCCTTGATGGTCTTTGCCATAAAGTCGATCATTTCATCCGTCATTCCCGGATATACTCCTACCCAGAAGGTATCCTCCATGATCCGGTCAGTATTGGTCAGCTGCTGGGCAATCCGGTATCCTTGCCCGGACTCTCTCATCTGGTCAAAGCAAGGGTGTTTTGTCAAATTACCGGCAAACAGCATCCTTGTCTGAATGCCCCTGGATTCCACATACTGCACCACCTGATTCCGGCTTACTCCTTCCCTGCAGGTTATCAAAAAGCCGAACCAGCTTGGCTTGGAGCCTGGACAGGCCTCAGGAAGGATCAGCTTGTCGGAAACCTCTTCCAGACCTTTGTAAAGACGGTCAAAATTATGGCGTCTTCTCTCTACAAAAGATGGGAACTTTTCAATCTGGGCGCAGCCGATAGCAGCCTGCATGTCAGTGGCTTTTAAATTGTAGCCAAAATGGGAGTAAACATATTTATGGTCATAGCCTACGGGAAGCTCCCCGTACTGGCGGTCAAACCGGTGTCCGCATAAGTTATCACGTCCGGAAGGACATACACAGTCACGGCCCCAATCCCGGAAAGAACGGATAATTTTATTTAACAGGGAGTTGTTCGTATAAACCGCGCCTCCCTCTCCCATTGTCATATGGTGGGGCGGATAAAAGCTGGAGGTTCCTATATCACCGATGGTGCCGGAGAAACGTTCTTCCCCATCTATCGTATAAGTTGTTCCCAGGGCATCGCAGTTATCCTCTACAAGCCATAACTGGTACTTATCACAGAATTCCTTAACCGCGGAAAGGTCAAAGGGATTTCCCAGGGTATGGGCAATCATAACTGCCTTGGTCTTTTCAGAGCGGGCAGCTTCAAGCATATTCACATCAATGTTATACTGAGGGATGGTAACATCCACAAATACAGGAACAGCCCCATACTGGATCATAGGGGTCACTGTAGTAGGAAATCCGGCTGCTACGGTGATCACTTCATCACCGCGTTTTATCTGGCGTTCCTTTAAAAGCGGCGATGTGAGGGCCATAAATGCCATCAGATTCGCCGATGAACCGGAATTCACAAGGGAACAGAACCGGACTTTTAAATATTGTGCCAGCTTTTTTTCAAATTCATCAGTATACCGCCCGGATGTAAGCCAGAACTCCAAAGAGCTGTCCACCAGGTTCACCATTTCCTGATGATCGTATACACGGGAAGCGTAAGAAATGCGGTCTCCTTCCTTAAACGGAGTTTTCTGATTGTGGTAGGTGCTGCAGTATTCCTTTACCAGAGAAAGGATTTCCTCCCGCGCCTCTTTTTCTGTCTTGTTCTCAAACATTCTATTTTTTTCCTCTTTCCTGCCAATGTTTTTTTTGGGCAGAGCCCACATTAATTGAAAAATTCCTTTATCTGCAAGTCCATGAATGGCAGCATATCTGCTTCATCCAAATAGGCCTTGGTCCATTCCACGGTCTTTTCCACCGCTTCCTTTACTCCATATCTGGGACACCAGCCAAAAACACTCCTGATCTTGGAACAGTCTAACTTTAAGAAGTTGGCTTCATGGGGGCCTCCTTCAAATTTGTCTATCCACTTTATCCCCTGGCCCCATGCCTCACAGAACAGATCTGCCAGCTCTCCTGTGGTCACGCAGTCTCTGTCATCAGGGCCTACGTTATAATATCCCTGGAACTTGGAATCCTTATACTGCTTCATTGCAATCGTCATATAAATGGCCAAAGGTTCCAGCACATGCTGATACGGCCTTGTTGAATGGGGATTTCTTACGATGATGTCCTGCCCTGCCGCTGCCGCCCGGATACAGTCCGGAATGATTCTGGCATTGGCAAAATCCCCGCCTCCGATCACATTGCCTGCGCGGGATGTGGAGATGGCCACACGTCCGTCAGAAAAAAAGGACTTGGCATAGCTGTGGGTCACCAGCTCAGAACAGGATTTGCTGTTGGAATAAGGATCATAACCATCTAACGGGTCGGTTTCCCGGTATCCGTACTCCCATTCCTTATTTTCATACACCTTATCCGTTGTAACATTTAAAAAGGATTTGACCGAAGGGGTCAGACGAATGCATTCCAGTACATTGACCGTGCCCATGACGTTTGTCTCATAGGTGTAGACCGGATCCTTGTAGGAGTCCCTGACAATTGGCTGGGCAGCCAGGTGAAACACGATTTCCGGCTCCTCCTGTAAAAACACCTTTTTTTAAATGCTCCAAATCCCGGATGTCTCCGATTACGGAATTTATGGTATCAGAAAGCCCGATTACCTCAAACAGGTTTGGGTCAGTGGAAGGCATGAGGGAATACCCTGTTACCGATGCACCGGCCTTTACAAGGAGCCGGCTGAGCCAGCTTCCCTTAAAGCCTGTATGCCCTGTGATCAGAACTTTTTTTTCCTTTATAAAAATCACAAAATTCGTTCCACTTAATACTTGTCCAGCTTGTCATGTCACTTCTCCCAAATCTTCCATGGCGCCTGTCCGGACTGCCACAAATCTTCCAGCTTCTTCATTTCCCGCTGAGTATCCATGCACTGCCAGAAGCCATTATGATGGAAGCTCATAAGCTGCCCCTCTGCCGCCAGGCTCTGCAACGGTTCCTTTTCAAATACGGTGGTATCATCCTTTAAATAGGAAAAGATCTCCGGATTTAAGACCATGAAGCCTCCGTTGATCAGGCTGTTATCTGCCTCGTCCTTTTCTCTGAAGGAACGGACCACATCGCCTTCGTCAATATCCAGAACTCCCTTTAGCTGGGCGATATTGACAGTAGTCATGGTAGCAGTTTTTCCATGGCCCTGATGGAATTTTAACAAAGCCTTTAAATCCACATCGCAGACTCCGTCTCCATAGGTCATCATAAAGGCTCATCGCCGATGTAAGGCTGGATGCGCTTAATACGCCCTCCGGTCATGGTATTTAATCCCGTATCCACCAGGGTCACCTTCCATGGTTCCGAATAATTGTTATGTACCTCCATCTTATTGTTGGCAAGATCAAAGGTAACATCTGACGTATGAAGAAAATAATCCGCAAAAAAATTCCTTTACAACATACTGTTTATATCCAAGGCAAATAACAAAATCGTGAAAACCATATTGGGAATAATATTTCATAATATGCCACAAAATAGGCTTTTCCCCAATTTCAATCATTGGCTTCGGCTTTAAATGGCTCTGCTCGCTGATCCTGGTACCAAAGCCTCCCGCTAATAATACTACCTTCATCACTTCATCCTCCAAATGTTCTTTTATTCATACTCTTTATATGCTTTCCGGTAAAAATACATCAGCAATTTTACAACCGGTCCCGGCCACATCTTTGAAAACATATGGGCCTCTTCCCTGACACGGCTGTTATCCGCAATACATGCCTTTGTCGTAGCCTCCCCGTGAACCCTGTAATACAGGATCGGTTTTTCTACACTAATAAAACGTCCCGGCAGCCCGGATAACTGATAAAGGGTGTCCCAATCCAGGGCAAACTGATAGGGAGAGGTGAAAAGAGATTCACCTAATCTTTCCTTATTATATGCGCATGCAGGACAACAGATGGAATTGCCAAACATCAAAGCACTTTTTTTAACCCAGGTCAAGTGCTGATACGCCGGAAACGCAAAGGAAGCCTGAGAAAACGTTTGATAAACTCCACCTTTTCAAAGACAGCAGGCTGATCCCCCCTGATTACCGTATACCCTCCTGTAAACAGCGTCATGTCCGGGTATTTTTCATAACATTCCAGAAGCTTCTTCACATAATCCTTGCGGTATAAATCATCCTGATGGGCGATGGTAACAAAACGGGCGGAAGCCTTATTATAGGCAAAGTTCCAGTCTTCCCGTATATTGCTTTTCCCATTCCGCACAAACAGCGGGACTCCGTACTTGTCCGCCATTTTTTCAATATAAGGCTGGGCGTTGATGTACATATTATGACCTCCGATTTAACGCTTTGTCTCAAAAGAGAACGGAGGCAGGCTTCAAGATATGGCGAATCCTTATATGCACAGACCGCAAATGCATGTGGTTTCATATTTTGTCTCCTAATAAATCAAACGGATATGCTTGCATATCCAGTTGACGCCCGATGAAGCGGGGCATAATTATCTGGCTATGATTATACCATAAAAACCGCAAAACATTCCACCATATTCATTATTTTGAAAGAATTTAACTATCAGGCTGTAAACCTGAAATTTTTGCAGTATTTTGCAGAATGGAGAAAGAATTTTGTTTTATCAGAAAGGTTATATGTAAGGATTGTGAAAAGGAGGGGAAGAAACCTGATGAAAGATATGAAATCTGATGAAATTAGTGTTCTCCTGCCCCTCTTCATTGACGAACCGGCTTATTTAGGATAAGCTAGGTATAAGAACAAAAAATACTTGACTAGATAAAGGAGATTACCTGCCATGAGCATCCGACTGATCGCCTCCGATATGGACGGCACCCTTCTAAACCCTCAGACCAATATTTCAAAAGCCAATGTAGATGCAATCCGCAGGCTTGAGCGCGCCGGCATAGAATTTTTAATCTGCAGCGGACGGGATTATCAAGAAGCAAAAGCCGTTATGGATGCCTGTGATATCACATGCAGCTACATCTGCTTAAGCGGGGCTGCCGTATACAGTCAGGATGGCGAAACTCTGAGTGAGATTCCTCTCACCTCTCAGAATCTTGCAGATATTGACCGGATCCTGACCGAGCAGGAGGCGGATATGGATATTCTGGCTTCCAGCGGGCGGTATACCACTTCCACAAAAGAACGGATGCTGAACGGGCTATACTCCTTTTTAAAAAAAAGAAATTCAGTTCTCATGCTTTTGCTTCTCAGGAGCTGGATGCTGCCGTACAGAGCCGGATAGAATCCACGACCTTTATTTCTTCTCTCAAGGAGCTTCCCAAGGAGGATGCTGTATTTAAAATATGCAGCAACGGACTTCCTGTCCATAAAGCTGCGGGATTAAAGGAAATCTTTGCAGACTATCCGGATTTGGCTGCGGCATCCTCTTTTCCTGACAATATTGAGCTGACCAACCATGCCGCCCAGAAAGGGCCGGCCTTAAAAGCCTATGCAGAGCGCAAGGGAATCTCTCTTAAGGATGTGATGGTGCTTGGAGACAGCGACAATGATTTATCCATGTTCACACCGGAATTTGGCTGGACCGTTGCCATGGAAAATGCCATGGCATGCATTCGGGATGCAGCAAAGTATCATACCAGATCCAATGCAGAGGATGGAGTCGCCTGGGCCATTCATAAGCTTGTGTTTCAGGAAAATGTATAAAAACAAACAGAAAAAGCCGGAAGAGACAGATGAATAACTTTCTGTCTCCTCCGGCTTTTAAAAGCAAATCACACTTCCGTAAAACCAAACAATTTCCAGGGCTCAATATAATCAAGCAGTACCAGTTCATAATCCGGTATATGGCCGATCACATTCTTTCGTCCGTCATTGGGCATATCCTTTAAAACAACATGCAGCTCTCCCTTATAACGGGAATAGCCGTCATTTAAGATCACAACATCTCCCCGTTTTAAATCCCTTGTATTGGCCGGGGGCACTGTCTTGTCTGCAAATGCTACTCTCGGCCAGGTGGACCGTATCATATATTCGCTGATATCGCCTCTGATCACATGCTGCCGGTCAAAGTAGAGGATCTCCGCTCTGTTTCCGTCAGCTCCTTTTCCAGGCGAAGGCCAAACATCAGCTTTCCAGGTGTTACCGAGGCACAGGCCTTTAACTCCTCCTCAGATGCATAGGCATTGGCAATGATCACATCATCTACCAGGCGGGTCGCAAGCAAATGCCGTACCTGGGCATCCACAGGCAGGCCCCGGTGCATCTCCAGAGTGCATAATCCCTCATTCACCGGCCATGGGCCAAAGGTATTTTCATTGTTGCTGGATACGAAAGCAGCAACCTTTAGGCCGTGCTTTTTCATTTCCCGGTTGCAGTAATCAAAATGTTTCAGGCTGATCCCCGTATATTTCTGGGGGTAAAAGTTGTGGCAGGTAATGATTCTTTCCGGTACCGGACGATGATTCATAACATTTGCCACATAGCTTGGATCAGTGCTGGCATTCAGCTCGATCTTCAGCCCTTCTTTGTTATAGCTCATGGCAGCTTCCTTCATGCCGTCAAACCCTTCATCCAGCCGGATCCCGTCTGCATGCATTTCCTTAAAAGGGGCAAGGTTATCATAGGAAGCCCCAAGGGCTTCAAAAACAGGAGGCGCCACATCCAGGATTACCTCCATCCCGGATTCATGAGCCGTATCGATCATATCACGAAATTCATTGAATAACTCATCTTTATTTTTATTCCCCACGCTCAATAAGCAGGTAAAAATCCGCTGAAACCCGTATTTACCGGCCAGCCGGATATATTCCTTATCCCGTTCCGGAGTGGAATGCTCCGGATACAGGGAGATACCAAGTCTTCCCATCATGAAACTCCTTTCCATTTTTCTGCCCGTTTTTCCGGGCCTAAAGGTACACCCGCAGGGTGTTTCTATGTGGTTATTTCAATTATCTTTTCAAAAGGGTTGTTAAATTCTCTGATATACACGACCGGGCTGCCGCTTTTGCTCACAATGGTGCTCTCAACCATAATAATCGGAGTATTCAGCTTTACATGAAGCAGGTTAATATATTTTACAGGCACCGTAGTAGGAAGAAACTTCTGTGTAACAGAGCCTTCATCAATGTATCCTTTCAGATCCAAAAGCTTATTTAAGTTGTTGTAATCATTGTCATTGATCAGGCTTTGGATCAAATAAATTTCCTCAACGCTTAAAGGCTTTCCATTCTTCCGGTTTAATCGGACGATCCGGATCATCCGCTCCTCAGACCCGATTTCCAGACAGGAAGCCACCTTTTCATCGGAAAAGCAGGAGCTGAAATAGATCACATTGTAATCATAGGTATCATCCAAAGGCTTATTTAAAGTTTCTGCCGATGTGTTTTTTTTCATCAGCCTCTGGTCTGCAACAAAAGTTCCTTTATTTTTATCTCTATATAATACTCCCTCTTCCACCAGTTCATTTAAAGCATTGCGCACGGTCATACGGCTGGCCTTATACCGGCTGGCCAGCTCCCGTTCTGATGCAATAGGGGTATTGACAGATGCATCCTTAATTTCTTCCATAAGGTCCTGTTTAATTTTCTGATATTTAGGAGCCCCCATTGTATCACCTCTTATCACATTTAGTTCTCTTTTGCACGTTGTCCTTTTATAAAGCTTTCCATGGATGAAAGCATCCTGGTAATCCTCTTTTTTTTGAAGCTTTTTGATAAAACCAGGAGACAATCCTATGGTTCAAAGAGTAGGAAGTACTCTCTCCCTCAAATTCCTCCCTGTAGTGTACCATAATGTTTCCGTCTTTGCTATCTGCAATCTCGTAAAGTATAAAATTTGTCCCATGGGAGGTGCGGAAGCCTGCCTCATAGCAGCTGGGAGAGACAAACTGCTTGATCACCACATCTACATTGTTCTCCTGCCCCATCTTGTTTTTCATCTTCTTTTTATAGCGAAAACCGGAATATATCTGGTCTGGATTTACCTTTTTCCCTGTGGCCTGGCTGATATCATAGGCAACCGAGGTCGCCAGGGCATTAAAGAATTCCTTTGCCTCTACGTTCAGTTTTTGATTTACTTCCATATGTCTCTCCTATTTGCCAGATTCAAAACCGTTGTTTTTAAGCAGCTCCTGATACCAATAGCCCGACTTTTTTTATGGTCCGTTTCTGGTTTTCCAAATCCAGCTCCACAAGCCCGTAACGGTTCTTATAAGCATTGAGCCATGACCAGCAATCCACAAAAGTCCATACATGATATCCAATGCAATTGCTTCCTTCTTCTATCCCCTTATGAAGCCAGGTCAAATGCTCTTTATAGAAATCAATGCGGTAATCATCCTGTATCATGCCGTCTGTCTTGAAACGTTCCTCATTTTCCACGCCCATGCCGTTTTCCGTAACCATCCATTCAATGTTTCCATAGTTGTCACGAATATTGACAGCAATGTCATACAAACCTCTGGGATAGATTTCCCAGCCTCTGTATGGATTCATCCGTTTGCCAGGCATGTCATAGTTATCAAAATAATAGCCCGGTGTAAACGGAGCCGCTGGATTAGGAAGGCTGGCCTTTGCGCAGACACGGAACGGATGGTAGTAGTTTACTCCCAGAAAATCCACCGTATTTTGGCGGATAATCTCCAAATCCTCAGGGGAAGCCTCAGGAAGCAACCCGTGCTTTTCTATGAGTGCAACCAGTTCCGGATCATAGGCCCCCTTTACGGCAGGATCCAGAAAACTCTTATTCTGGAACAGCTCGGCAATCTTTGCCGCCTTCTCATCCTCTGGATGGGAGCTTCTGGGATAAGCCGGGGTTAAGTTTAAGACGATCCCGATTTTTCCTCCCTGCTTCATGCTATGATATTCCTTCACCGCTAAAGCGCTGGCAAGGGCCGTATGATAAGCCACTAAAACCGCTGCTTTGGGATTCACCTTGCAGGGATAGTGATAGCATTGCAGATATCCGCATTCCACATGGACGATGGGCTCATTAAAGGTAAACCAGTGTTTAACCAGATCTCCAAATAAGTTAAAGCAGGTCCAGGCATATTCCTTATAATAACCCACGACCTTTCTGTTTTCCCAGCCTCCCAGCTCCTGCAGCTTTACCGGCATGTCAAAATGATACAGATTCACAAACGGTTCGATCCCATTTTCTCTTAATTCAAGAAACAGGCTGCGGTAAAAATCAGCCGCTTTTTCGTTCACCTCACCATACCCCTCCGGAAACAGGCGGGACCAGCTAATGGATGTCCGAAAAGAATTATGGCCTGTCTGCTTCATTAGCTGAATATCCTCTTTATAATTCTGGTAAAAGGAAGAGGTAATGCCCGGGCCAATGGCTCCATGAAATTTATAGCTTTCCTCCTCATACCACAAATCCCAGATATTTTTTTCCTCTCCCATCATCTTCTGCACCTCCCTCACACTGGGTGGCGCTGGTTGCGCTTCCAAAGTAAAATCCTTCCGGAAACTTAAGTAACATATCTTATACCCCCTTATTTCCTTTTCTTTATCAGCATGACTGCACCCAACAGTATAAATATCAGACCAACAATCATATACATGACAGGGGATGGAAGCTGGGGTGATACAGTAATGAACAGGCAGCCTATGGCGATTAAAAATACGGTCCAGCTTTTCATGGAGCTTTCTCCCCTTCTTTCTTTGCTAAACTTAAGAACTGCCAAATCAGTTCTGTCAGGACATCCCCTGTGAACTGGTCTGGCAGCTCCTTCTTAATCTAAGTTACTATTCGTTCTTCATCTTATTTGCCATCATTACAAATGGTGTCCAGATGGCAAAAGATATAAACAGATTAAACAATGATACAATTGCCGCCATTATGCTTCCGCCTGTTGCAAGGAAGGCGTAGATGCCTGCAGGCATTACCCAGGGTACAGCTACGAATACCGGTGGGATCAGGCCTATGGCAGTTGCGCCGTATGCGATGGCTGCACATACCGGAGGAACGATCAGCCATGGAATCAAGTATACCGGGTTCAATACGATAGGCATACCGAAGATGATCGGCTCATTGATATTAAATACACCCATGGGCCAGGACAGCTTGGCAATGGCTTTCTGGTCATCTCTCTTGGAAAACAGGAAGATTGCAATAATAAGTCCTAAGGTAATTCCGGAGCCGCCCATCTGGCAGTAGGCATCAAAGGAACCACGTGTCCATAAGTATGGAAGGTTCGCAGTGCTCTGGTTGGTGGTAAATGCCTCAATGTTCTGGTTTAATGCCGTTAAGTAGATTCCATCCATAATAGGAGCCAGTACGTTGTGTCCATGGAGACCAAAGAACCATAACAGCTGGATCAGGAATACCATGAAGATTACGCTGAAGAAGCCCTGTGACAAGCTGAGAAGCGGCCTCTGGATATATCTTAAAACCATTTCATTAATGGTGGAGCCTGTTGCGGATACGCAGATCTGGGTTAAGATACCTGCAACATAAATGGCGATCACACCTGGGATAATTGCTGCAAATGCTTTGCTTACTGCCGGCGGTACGGAATCCGGAAGTTTGATAGTTACTTTTTTTCTGCATCAGCTTTATGTAAATCATGGTACAGATAAAGCCCATAATCAGTGCGGTAAACAGACCGCCGGAACCGGTGTATCCGGAACCTAAGTATCCCCAGCCGCTGACTCCGCTTAATGCTACACCGCCGCCTGGTGTGGCAGCTACATCAAGTCCAAGGCCTTTTAACTGGTCAACAGCAGCCGCTGCAATACCTGGAAGCTCATAGTCGAAGGTAGCGCTTTGTCCCATACAGGTAACTAAGCTTGCAAATGCGATGACTCCGCCTGCAATGGCGTTTACATCGTAGGTTTTTGAAAGATTATAGCCCAGGGCAAAGACAAATACCAGAGCCAGAATTACGATAGAACCAAAATATACGTTGCCGTTGACGCTGATGATCGGGTTCATAGCCTGAACAAAACCGGTCATACCTGCCTGATTTGGAAGGTCTCTTAAAAATACATTAAGCAAAACTGCTATGGAACCAACCATGGTAATTGGCATGATGGCAATAAAGGCATCACGAATGGCAACCAGATGTTTCTGGGAACCAATTTTAGCTGCGATTGGCATAAATTTAGCTTCCATGAATGAATTAAATGCACCCATAACTTTCTCTCCCTCTTTTATCATCCCCTAAACCATTGGTAAGGGGAGTTTCTTTTTCATACTTACCCGTTTAATTTTTCCAGCGCCTGATCCAGTACCTTGGCGCCGTTCATTGTGCCGTAAGCCATCATATCGATGACAAGCACAGGTTTCTCATTTTTCACTCTCTCGTTCATTTTCTTCTCCAGATAACGAACCTGAGGCCCCAATAAAACAATATCTGCTTTTTTTACTTCCTCAACGGATTCAGCATCCCCCACCGCCCAAATGGTGGCCTCCACGCCTTTTTCTGATGCTGCATCTTGCATTTTTTTACAAGCATGCTTGTAGACATTCCTGCTGAGCAAACTAATAAAATATGATACATCCTCGCACCCCTTTCTGTGGTCTAGACCACTTCTTCTTACCCATATAATACTATATCATATGCAAAAACACAAGCAAATTCTAAAATAAAAATAAACTTTTTATTTAATAATCGAAAATTCTCCCTTTGTCCATACATTTTCTCCGTTATAACGCCAAAAAAATTGCTGTGAAACAGACCTTTTCAGTCAATTTCACAGCAACTCTTTTATTTCTGACTTTCGTCTCTAAAAAATTGGGGGAGGTATTTTTTATGGGCCTCCAGTAATTCCTGAATGACAACATTGGCGTCATGATCGCTTGCGCAAAGGGGATTCATGTTAAGGGCCGTAACTGCCAGATCCCGGTTTCCGGTGACAGCCGCTTCGCAGACCAGACGTTCAAAGGTCTTGATGGTTTGTATGGTCCCGTTGATCTGAGGCTTTAATTCGCCCACGGCAATGGGCTTTGGACCGCCGCTTGTGATAATGCAGGCGGCTTCTACCGCACTGTCTGCCGGGAGATTTGTAATTGTCCCGTTGTTGCGTACGTCTACATACTGGATATCACCGGTATTATTGTGCAGGGAGCAGATTAAGTTGCAGGCAGCATCGCTGTACCTGGCGCCGCCTCTCATCTCCAGCTGCTTTGGCTTCACAGCCAGATTCTCATCCCTGTACAGTTCAAACAGTTCCTCCTCCACCTTTTTCACCACTTCGCCCCGGACCCGGCCTTCCTTGTATTCCTTAAGCTCTTCTTCCAGCTGCTCCCTGGTAAAGAAATAATAGTTGTGATAGGGGCAGGGGATGCAGTGAAGTCCACGGATAAACTCCGGTGAAAACGGCAGGGTGGAAAAATTCTTCATGGAAATGGCATCCTCCGCGCTGATGTTCTGATATATTTCCAGGATTTCTTCCAGTCTTGACTGCCCAGCCACAAATACATCCGTTGCAAAAATATGGTGGTTCAAACCGGACAGCTCCATAGTCACCCGCTCCGGCTCCACATTCAACAGTCTGGCAAAGCCGTTCACCATATTGACCGGAACATTGCAAAGACCGATCACCTTTTTAAAATCCGTATATCTTAACACAGCCTCCGTGATCATTCCCGCGGGATTGGTGAAGTTGATCATCCACGCCTCCGGGCAAAGCTCTTCCATGTCCTTTACAATATCCAGAATCACCGGAATGGTCCGGAATGCCTTGAACATGCCGGCTGCTCCATTTGTCTCCTGGCCGATCATGCCGTGGCTTAAGGGAATCCGCTCATCCTTGATTCTTGCCTCTAAAAGCCCCACTCTCATCTGTGTTGTCACATAATCTGCATCCTTTAAAGCCTCCCGCCTGTCATAGGACAGAATTACCTTCATGGGAAGCCCTGCCTTTTTTTACCATGCGCTGCGCAAGGGCACCTACGGTCTCCAGCTTTTCCCTTCCCTCTTCAATATCCACCAGCCAAAGCTCTCTTACAGGCAGTTTTTCATAACGTTTGATAAACCCTTCCACCAGCTCCGGCGTATAAGAGGAGCCGCCCCCGATGGTAACGATTTTGATCCCTTCCATAATCTCTCTCCTTTTCCTGGATTGTAATAAGCCTTCTTGCTCCTGAGATTGTGTCAGTGTGCAAGAAGGCTGTTTTTGATAAACGCTTATTTACTTTTCAATGGCATCCTTTAAATCCTTGATCATCCGGTAAAGGTTTAAGACCTCTGCCGCCTGATCCTTTGCCATCATAGCCATGGTCAGATGATCCTGGGCATGTACCAGAATGATGTTTACCTCAACAGGATTGCCCTGGGCCTCCTGCTGGATCAAATCAATCTGAGACTGATGAGCGGATCGCATCTCAGCCTCCGCCTCTTTTAAGTACTTCTCCGCTTCCTCGAAGTTAAATTCCCTGGCAGATTCCATCGCCATCATGGAAAGCGATTTTGAATTTCCTGCGTTCATAATGAGCTGAAATGCTATAGCATAATTCTCATCCATGGTATATTCCTCCCCAATGTCAAATTTGCCTATATACTAGCACAAGGATTTTTCTTTTGCAAGAGAAAGTAAAAAGGAAAAGAAAAAAAAATTCTTAAGGCCTGCCGGAAAATGGAAGGCCAATATACCCTTCAATCAGCTTTAAAGTCTGTTCTAAGCCTTTCTCATGGGTCCGTTCTGTTCCATGGGAGGCATGGACTCCCGGGCCGATCAAAGCGCCCCGGATGTCATGTCCGCCCCGGATGGCACTTCCCACATCAGAACCGTAGTGAGGGAATACATCAACCGCAAAATCTAAGTTTCTTTCCTTTGCAACGGCTATGAGGCGGTTTGTCATTTCATAGTCATAAGGCCCGGTGGAATCCTGGGCACAGATGGATACCTTTTTTTCATCCCCGGTTAAATCATCCCCCAGAGCCCCCATGTCCACGGCAAGAAATTCCTCTATATCCCCGGGAATCCAGCTTGCGCCATATCCCACCTCTTCATAATTGCTGATCACTATTTTAAGGGTCCTTTCCGGCTTATGCCCGGACTCCCATAAATCCTTTAATACTCCCATAAGGACTGCCACAGAAGCCTTGTCATCTAAATGGCGGGATTTGATAAATCCGTTTTCCGTATGGACGAACATGGGATCAAAACTGATGTAATCCCCAGGGGATATTTCAAGCTTCTTTATATCATCGGCGTTGTCTACCAACTCATCCAGGCGTATCTCCATATTTTTTTGCCTTCCTCTCAAGAGTTTTGGCATTGTCATAGGTGTGGACGGATGGCTCTTTTGTAAGAATGGTCCCGGTGTAGGTTTTACCGGTTCTAGTGTGTATTTTGCAGTACATGCCTTCAATGGTCTCCATCATGAAACCTCCCACAGGCACAAGGGTGAGCATCCCCTCCGGAGTGATGGAACGGACCATGGCTCCCAGGGTGTCCACATGGGCGGATAAGCTAAAACCTCCTGTTTCTCTCCGGGAACCTTGATGATAAGGCCGCCTTTTTTTGTTAAAAACGGAAGAATAGCCGAATTTTGCAGCCTCTTCCTGGATCGCTTTTATGACTTCCCTGGTATAGCCGCTGGGACTTGGAATATTTACGATCTTTTCTAAAATTGATGTGACATATGACATTGTCTCCATGGTGATCTACCTTCTTCTTTCTTTTTTTCTTTTTGTGCTCTTTTTACTGTGAATGCAGATTCCTGTATTGGCTTGGAGTACATCCATAGCTTCGTAAAAACAGCTTGGAGTAATAGCTGAGATGATTAAAGCCGCAGGCAAGAGCAACCTGGGTGATGCTGTCGGCAGTGTCTTTTAAAAGGCCGCGGCTGACTTCCAGCCTGTAGGAATTTAAAAAAATCAATGGGGGACTGCTGCAGATATCGTTTAAAGATCATACAGCATTTGCTCCGGCATATGCTGCCGGATGCTGCAATATCAGACAAGGACAGCTTTTCCCCATAATGCTGGTGAATAAAAGATACCATATCCTTCTGGACCGTTAGATCCGAACCTCCCTGGCCCGCGGTTTCCGGCGATATGGCTTCGCAGCGCTCACAGAGCCGTTTCCATAACGCAAGCATGATCCCTATTACTTCGATCTCGTAGGCAACGGCTGCATGCTCCTTTAAAAAAATAAACCTGATCGAGCAGGGCTGCCGTTTCCCCTCCCTCACTGCTTAAACCGTCAAAATAAATAGATTCCATGGCCTGATTTTCCATAATCGGGACTATGTACTTCTGGAAAAGCAGCTTATTACCGGTAAATAACTGAGGGTGGAACAGGATACAGATAAAATCACAGTCCTGGCGATTGCAGGAATAGCCATAGTGCATCTGTCTGGCATTGACCATGAGGCAGTCATCCTTTTTCAGCAAAATCCTTTTTCCATTGATATGGTAATACATCTGACCTTTTAAAATACGGATAAATTCCAGGTCCTCGTGCCAGTGGCAAAGGGCCTTCCAATCTGGATAATCTGACAACCTGTCCCTGTGGATGTAAAGGGGAATCCCCATCTGATCATAACGGACGATTTCAAAGGCATTCTGCATGACATTGGTATCCATCATCAAACTTCCCTCACTTTCTCTAAATACGATTGTTATAATAAATAAAAATAATTGTGTTAGATAAGTGGGTCTTGGTGCATTATCATTATATCATATAAATTCTAAACCGGCAAAGCAGGTTAAAAGAAAAAATTCATTCGTATACAAAAATGAGGCTGGAGGAACAGAGCATGCTGTCAGATTATCATATACACACTTATTTCAGCGATGATTCCCAGTGCCCTATGGAAGAAATCGTACAAAGGGCAGTTCTTGTGGGACTTAATGAAATCGCATTTACAGAGCACGTGGATTATGGGGTAAAAACAGATTTAAATTGTGATTATGAAAATTATTTTAAAGAAATAGAAAAGATGAAAGAAAAATACAAAGGAAAACTGTCCATAAAAGCAGGAATTGAATTCGGGATCCAGACCCACACCATCCCTCTTTTTCAAAGGGATTATGAGAAATATCCCTTTGATTTCATCATTTTAAGCAATCATCAGGTAGGTGACAAGGAATTCTGGAATTACCAGTTTCAGGAGGGAAAAAGTCAGGAAGAATTTCAAAAGGCTTATTATGAGGCGATCTATGAGGTTGTACAAAAGTATAAAGATTATTCTGTCCTTGGCCACCTTGATATGATCAAGAGGTATGACACTTACGGGGAATACCCGGACAACTGTATTATGGATATGGTGGACAAAATACTCCGCCAGGTGATTGCCGATGGAAAGGGGATTGAAGTCAACACCTCCTGTTTTCGATATGGTTTAAAGGACTTAACCCCATCCAGAGAGATCCTGAAACGTTACCTTCAATTAGGAGGCCGTATCCTTACCATTGGTTCTGACACTCATAAATTTGAGCATTTGGGAGCTTACATTCCGGAAGTAAAAGGAATGTTAAAAGACCTTGGATTTAAACAGTTCTGTACCTTTGAAAACATGCAGCCCATTTACTGGGATTTATAATAATACGGTGCTGTCCCGCAAGCAGGGCAGCACCTTTCTTTTTTAATCTGCATCATTACACTTCAAAGATTAAATCTCCGTAGCTTGCATTGGCCAAAATTCTTTATCTACTATCATTTCCAGCTTATCGGCAGGAGCGCGGAGAGCTTCCATAGCAGGTACTACCTCATTCCGGAAAGCGTTAGCCTGTTCTTTGTTCCCTTCCATTGCCGAGCACTTCTCGTCGGCATCTGCCAGGGCGGCCAGGGCTATTTTCATATCAGACAGATAAGCGCTCACCTCTATGAGAAGCTCTTCCTGAACGCTGGTATCGGCTGCCGGACACGCTGCTTTTACCTTTCCTAAGGAATCTGCCAGCAGGGAGGCATATTTTACAGCAGAAGGTATGATCTGTTTTCCGGCCATATCGATCATGGTTCTGGCCTCAATGTTAATGGCTTTGCTGTAAGCCTCATATTCGATCTCAACCCGGGATTCCAGCTCAGCCTTGTGAATACCTTAAACTCCTCAAACATCTTAACCGATGCATCCGTGGTAAGAGCAGGAATCGCCTCAACCATTGACTTAAGGTTCGGAAGCCCTCTTCTTTCCGCTTCTTCCACCATGCCTGGGAATATCCGTTGCCATTAAAAATAATCCTTCTATGGGCTGCCAGCTGCTCTTTAATCATGTCATGGACTGCTGTCTCAAAATCAGCCGCCTTCTCAAGGACATCTGCCGCTTCCTTTAACGCCTCAGCCGCAATGGTATTTAAAACCACGTTGGGAGAAGAAATGGAATCAGAGGAACCGACCATGCGGAACTCAAACTTATTGCCCGTAAATGCAAAGGGGGAGGTTCTGTTTCTGTCCGTGGCATCCTTGGATAAATCCGGCAAGGTTCTGACCCCTGTTTTTAAGGTGCCGCCCGCCTTGGAACGGGTAGCCTCTCCGGTGCTGCAAAGCTGATCTACTACATCCTCCAGCTGTTCGCCGATGAATATGGAGATAATGGCCGGCGGAGCTTCGTTTGCCCCGAGCCTGTGGTCATTTCCAACATCAGCCGCAGACTCCCGGAGCAGATCTGCATGGAGGTCAACCGCCTTTAAGATACAGGACAATACCAAAAGGAACTGAATGTTCTCATGAGGCGTTTCTCCTGGATTTAACAGGTTGATTCCGTCGTCAGTGGTTAAAGACCAGTTGTTGTGCTTACCGGAACCATTGACTCCGGCAAAGGGCTTTTCATGAAGCAGGCAGTTTAATCCATGACGGCCTGCCACCTTTTTTTAAAGTTTCCATTACCAATTGGTTATGATCAACGGCCACGTTTGCCTGTTCATAGATGGGCGCCAGTTCATGCTGGGCGGGAGCGACTTCATTATGCTGGGTTTTTGCCGGTACCCCCAGCTTCCAGAGTTCTTCATTCACTTCCTTCATGTAAGCAGCGATCCTCTCACGGATGGAACCGAAGTAGTGGTCATCAAGCTCCTGTCCCTTTGGAGGCATTGCTCCGAACAAAGTGCGTCCGGCATAGATTAAATCTTTTCTCTGTAAATACTTTTCATGATCAACCAGAAAATATTCCTGCTCGGCGCCAACCGAAGGGATAACCCTTTTTGAGGTGGTATTTCCGAATAATCTTAAGATTCTTAAAGCCTGCTCGTCGACGGCTTCCATGGATCTTAAAAGAGGTGTTTTTTTGTCAAGAGCTTCTCCTGTATAAGAGCAGAAAGCGGTGGGAATGCAGAGGGTAACACCGATGGCATCTTCTCTTAAGAATGCCGGAGAAGTACAATCCCAGGCTGTATAACCTCTTGCTTCAAAGGTCGCCCTTAAGCCTCCGGACGGGAAAGAAGAAGCATCCGGCTCGCCCTTTACCAGCTCCTTACCGGAAAATTCCATGATTACCTTTCCTTCCGATGTAGGGGCGGAAATGAAGGAATCATGTTTTTCAGCGGTAATACCGGTAAGAGGCTGAAACCAGTGGGTGTAGTGAGTTGCGCCTCTTTCAATTGCCCAGTCTTTCATGGCATGGGAAACCACGTCTGCAATCGATGAATCAAGTACTGCACCATCCTCAATGGTTTTCTTTAATTTTTTTTAAAAACTGATTTTGGCAAGCGCTCTCTCATTACGGTTTCGTTAAATACATTCCTGCCAAACATCTCAGCTGCGTTTACAACTTCGCTCATAAATTTTCCATCCTCCCATATTTCTATAAGTCAAACTGCCTTTATAGTCTCCTCACGATCTGAATATGCGCATAAATCAGAAAAGGCGTCCTCCCGGTATAAGGAGAACGCCATCGTTCTTAAATTAAGTTAAACCATTTTTCCCAAAAAAATCAAGTACTTTTTTTGAAAAATATTTTACTTAAGCTTTTCCAACAGAGCCAAATAATTCCATTTTCTCTTTCACGGTTGCTTTGATGGCCTCTGTACCGGGAGCAAGAAGCTTACGGGGATCAAAGCCCTTGCCTTCTAAATCCTTTCCTGCCTCAATGTACTTGCGGGTAGCATCAGCAAAAGAAAGCTGGCACTCCGTATTCACATTGATCTTTGCAACACCAAGGCTGATGGCTTTCTTGATCTGGTCTTCCGGGATGCCTGTCCCACCGTGAAGTACTAAAGGCATGTCGCCTACTTTATCCTTGATGGCTGCCAGGGTATCAAAGCTTAAGCCTGCCCAGTTTTCCGGATATTTTCCGTGAATGTTGCCGATTCCTGCTGCCAGCATGGTTACGCCTAAGTCTGCAACCTGCTTGCACTCATCGGGATCTGCGCATTCGCCCATACCCACAACGCCGTCTTCTTCGCCGCCGATGGAGCCGACCTCTGCTTCAAGGGAAAGTCCTTTTTCTGCACAGACCTTTACAAGCTCCGTGGTCTTTTCCACGTTCTCTTCGATGGGATAATGGGAACCATCAAACATAATGGAAGAAAATCCCGCTTCAATGCACTTATAGCAGCCGTCATAGGAACCATGATCCAGATGAAGTGCTACGGGAACAGTGATTTTTAATTCTTCGATCATGGCTTTTACCATAGCTGATACGGTCTTATAGCCTGTCATGTATTTGCCAGCGCCTTCGGAAACGCCCAGAATAACCGGGGATTTCAGCTCTTCGGCTGTCTGTAAAACAGCTTTTGTCCACTCAAGGTTGTTGATGTTGAACTGTCCAACTGCATATTTTCCGTCTCTTGCCTTTTCAAGCATATCTTTTGCTGAAACTAACATATCACGAACCTCCATTTAAATTTTTTTCTCGTACATCTTTATATTATATACCATCTTACCTTATTTGGAAAGAATAATTTTTCCAGATTGTCATTTTTATAACAAACTTACATTTTGCTTTTATCATAACTATGCTTTATAATGGGGTCAGGTTCCAAATACATAATAGGAGATTTTTTATGAAACGAAAGATGAGGCACGGCATTTTTCGCCGCCCAAGCTCTGAAACTACAGAAAAGCAGGAACACCAGGAAAAACCGGAGATGTTTTCCCGCAAACAGCTGCGCCAGTTGATTTTTCCCCTGGTCATAGAACAGATACTGGCTGTTTTTATGGGAATGGCTGATATCATTATGGTAGCCTCCTGCGGTGAGGAAGCCGTATCGGGTATCTCCATCGTGGATACCATAAACGTCCTTTTGATCGGATTGTTCGGGGCAATGGCTGCAGGAGGTTCCGTTGTGACGGCCCAGTACATTGGCCGAAAGGATGAAAAGAATGTTGCCAGGGCCTCAGGCCAGCTGTTCCTTGCCGTTGGCGGGCTTTCCCTGGCCATTATGGCAGTGACCCTGATCTTTAACGGGCCGCTTTTAAGACTTATCTACGGAGAAATCGGCCAGGAGGTCATGCACAACGGGAGAATTTATTTCTACATATCCTCCCTCTCCTATCCGTTCCTGGCATTTTATAACAGCAGCGCCGCCCTTTTCAGGACAGCCGGAAACTCCAAGGTATCCATGCAGGTCTCCCTGGGTGCCAACCTCTGCAATATCGCAGGAAATTTTCTGTTAATCTACGTGTTTCAAATGGGCGTTGCAGGCGCCGGGCTTTCCACCCTGTTTTCCAGGATTCTGTCCGCTGTGGTCATGCTGGTCCTTCTTAGAAAGCAGAATCATTTCCCCGTGGAATTCTGTCTGCGCGCAGATAAGAACATGCTTCGCCAGATCCTCTATATCGGCATTCCAAACGGCCTGGAAAACAGCATTTTCCAGCTTGGAAAGCTTTTGCTGTCCAGTCTGACCGCCAGCTTCGGTACCATGGCCATTGCTGCAAATGCGGTTGCAAGCACCATCTGCGGCATGGAAACCATCCCTGCCAGCGCCATAGGCATCGCCCTGGTAACGGTAGTGGGACAGTGCGTAGGCGCCGGAGAACTGAAACAGGCCCGCAAATATATGGGAAGGCTTTTAAAAACGGCATATATCTGTCTGTGGATATTAAACCTTTCCATTATACCGTTTTTAAAGCCCATATGCGGACTGTTTCATCTGTCCGGTGAAACTAGCGCCCTGGCCTTTAAGCTGATGCTTTACCACAGCATCTGCTGCATGATAATCCATCCCCTGTCCTTTTGCCTGACCAATGGCTTAAGGGCTGCCAATGACGTCCGTTTTACCATGACAGTTTCCATCTGTTCCATGTGGATCTGCCGGATCGTCATGGCTTACGTATTAAGCCTCTATTTCGGCCTTGGCCTTATGGGAATCTGGATCGCCATGACCATTGACTGGCTGGTGCGCGCCATTTTCTTCTCCACCCGTGTCTTAAGCGGAAAATGGTGCCGGTATGCCAACCGGAATACTCATTAGCTTAAAAAGCCTTCAACCGCTTCCTTCATCTTATCCCCATCGCATTCTGTATCGTGGCGTACAGGTGCGGTGCGGATCTCTTCTACTGCCTGGGGTACGGGAACCTTGGATATCTCTGACAAATGATCAATGATCCGGAATTCATCCGGCTCTTCCTGTTCCCCTTCAATGGCTTTCAGAACGCTTCCCGCAAACTTATAAGGGCTTGCCGTGGAGGCAATGATATTCTTTGTCTGATCCTTTGTCTCCGCCTTGTACCTGTCATAGACGCAGGCTGCAACACCGGTATGGGGATCGATCAGATAGCCGGTATCTTCAAAAATCTTCTTAATGGCTTCCCCGGTTTCCTTTTCTCCTGCAAAGCCTCCCTTAAAATCTTCCATAAAGCGCTTCATGCCGGCAGTTACCGTATAGCTGCCTTTATCGCCAAGCTCCTTCATAAGGGCAGCATTGGCCTCTGCATTGCATCCTGCGCTTAAATAGATCAGACGTTCCAAGTTGCTGGAAATCAGGATATCCATGGACGGAGAACTGGTGAGAATAAAATCCCGGTTCCGGTCATAGGTTCCGGTCTGGAAGAAATCATAAAGAACCTTATTTTCATTGGAGGCACAGATAAGGGTCTTAATGGGAACACCCATCTGCTTTGCCAAGTAAGCAGCCAGAATGTTTCCAAAGTTTCCCGTAGGCACGGTCACATTAATTTCTTCTCCGTCGGAAATCTCTTCACAGGCAAGGAGCTTTGCATAGGCATAAACATAATATACCACCTGGGGAACCAGCCTTCCGATGTTGATGGAATTGGCAGAGGAAAGCTGAAATCCTTTTTCATCAAGCCTGCGGGCGAACTCCTTATCCCCGAATATCTTTTTAACCCCTGTCTGGGCATCGTCAAAGTTTCCATGAATGGCGGCCACATGGGTGTTTTCCCCTTTCTGGGTCACCATCTGAAGCTCCTGGACCCGGCTTACGCCATCCTTTGGATAAAATACGATGATTTCCGTTCCTTCCACATCGGCAAAACCTGCCATAGCAGCCTTTCCCGTATCGCCGGAGGTGGCGGTAAGGATCACGATTTTATTTTTTTACCTGGTTCTTTTTTTGCCGCAACGGTCATCAGATGAGGAAGAATGGAAAGCGCCATATCCTTAAATGCAATGGTGTTTCCATGGTATAATTCCAGATAATAGGCTCCGTCAGCCTTGGCCAGAGGAGCGATTTCCTCTGTATCGAATTTGCTGTCATAGGCCCGTTCAATGCAGGTCTTAAGCTCCTCAGAACTGTAATCCGTAAGATACAGCTTCATGACTTCATAGGCTGTTTCCTGATATGTCATTGCCGACAACTCTTTCGTGGACTTGTCAAGCTTTGGGATAAAACACGGCATAAACAGGCCGCCGTCATCTGCCAGCCCCTTTAAGATTGCCTGGGAAGCTGTCACACCGGTTTCGCCGCCCCTTGTACTTTGATAGGATATTTCCATGGTATTTTATTCCTTTCCTGCTCTCATAAATATAATTTATCGGAACTTGCAATGCAAGCTTTCATAAAAGGGCTGCCTTTTAGCCCATCCCTCCGATTACCAGAAGCATTTTTGCTTCCGATAATATCAATGGATCAAAAACCTTGCCAGAATTGTAGCATACTTTTTTTTAACAGCGCAAGAAAAAAGGGCGAAAAAGTTTTCATATAACGGACAGATGTATTCACTATAGAGACACAAGGTTCCCTTTTTATTCTCTGTGTGGTAAAATACCCTTTGATGCAGAAAGGAGAGACAGCTTCATTGAGATACGAACACATGATGACAGGAACCTTTTTAAGCCGCCCCAACCGTTTTATTGCCCACGTCCTGATCACAAAAGAGGGCCATGGGGAAGAAGAGGTAATCTGTCACGTTAAAAATACAGGACGCTGCCGGGAGTTACTCCTCCCCGGCGTCAGGGTGCTGGTGCAGTTTCATCCGGAGGCCGCAGCCCTGGGAAGAAAAACGGAATACTCCCTGATCGGCGTATGGAAAGAACGGGAAAGAGGCGGGCCGCTCCTCATTAACATGGATTCCCAGGCCCCCAATCAGGCGGCTTATGAATGGCTGCAATCCATCCGGGAAAATCCGCCCCTGCCTTTTCATCAGGCAGCGGAAACACCTTCCATTTTAAGCCCCACAATAAAAAAACATCAGACGGGAAGTCACCTATGACCAGTCACGGTTTGACCTTGCCTTTCAGGCGGTGCTGCAGGGAAGCTGTGAGGGGAAACAGGAGGAAATCCCTGCATTCATGGAAGTTAAGGGAGTCACTCTGGAGGAAAACGGCCTTGCCATGTTTCCCGATGCACCCACGGAGCGGGGAGTAAAACATATACAGGAGCTTATAAACGCTCACAGGGAAGGGTATGAAGCCTACATCCTGTTTGTCATCCAGATGAAAGAGATGGAAGCATTTACCCCAAACAAAAAAAACCATCCGGAATTTGCGGAAGGGTTAAAAAAAAGCCAGGGAGGCCGGTGTCCATATTTTAGCTTATGACTGTACCGTTACGGAGGATTCCATTACCTTTGACTTGCCCATTCCGGTATATCTGGCCTGATAAATGAAGAGATTTTCCATCCCATCAAAAACCTGCTGACAAAAAGTCTTGGCTTTTGTCAGCAGGTTTTTGTGTATGATTTTTCAGTGAGATAATTATTGAGTCAAGCAGATATTCGCAATCCGCGGTCCTGCCTGATTCAGTTAAAATTTCCGTCCCCCGCCCCCCATGGTATGTCCTGAGGAGGTGTGGGTGGTACTCCTGCCGCCGGAGGAAAGACCGCCGCCGCCATGGCCTCCATTCCCCTGGTTCCGTGGAATTATCATATGGGTCACGGTCTTGTTCACCAGATGGTCGTACTGGTCCGTATACCGGAACTGACAGTTTGCACGATAGACCATCAGCGAGTTTCTGGCCCAGCCTCTTTCCTTTTTCATGGAATACCGGCTGGTCACTGACCCGCAGGCAGCCGCCGCTGCAATGAGCCCGATGAGAGCTGCCAGAGCAGCCTCATACCACCGGATGCTGCGGTAAACGCTTATTTTTCCGGTCTCCTTATCGTAATTATACTGTCCTCCGGGAATCCCGGCCTTATAATATTTGTTCACGCCATCCAGAAAGCTTTGGACACAGGCACCGTATTCCTGACTGCTTACCTCTTCATAGGCGGCATCCAGGATGGAATTCCAGCGTTTATCCGTTAAAAAGCGGTTCATTTTTCCTACGGGAAGGATGTAAAGCTCCCGGTTATCCATGTCTATCAGGAACAATACTCCGTTATAATCCTTTCCAACACCAAAGGCTCCTCTTATGTAAAAATCCTCCGCATATTCACCGGCTGTCTTTCCGCCTGCCCGGTCTGTGGTCGTGATCACCACATCCATGTTCATCTCTTTTCTCATCGCCTGGATCTGAGATTCAAACGTATCTATTTCCTCCCTGGAAAAGAGTCCTGCTTCATCATAAACCCGTTTTTCCCCGGAAACACCTTCAGGGCTCCCGCTTTCGGCAAACGCTTTCATACCCCCGGAAAAGAAGATCAGAAGCAGAAGAACCATGGGCAGTAAAACAGCTGTCCTGCATATCCGAAGAAACAATCCCTTTGTTCTAATCATATTAAATACCCCACAATCAGCATGGCAAAAAATACGGGCAGGAATATTTCAAGAAACAAAAGCATCAGCTTATTCCGGTCCACAGGAAGCTTGCCGCATACCTTACCGGTCTGCCCGTTCACTGTAAAATAATACATCTGGTCCTTTGATCCGTCATGATAGGTAAGGGTCCATACAGGCAAAAGGGCATACTCCCACTTTTCTTCCTCCAGATGGACGGATTGATTCTGAACTCTCACAGAATCATAGGATGTGATGCTGTTTTTTTAAGGACTCTCCGGCAAACTGGCGCACCTCAGACTTTACTTCCTCAGAAAATTCCTGCTCTCCCATATCCCGCCGTTCTGCCACAAAACCGGAAAGGAACCCCATGGTAAAGGGTTTCATTTTCTCTGTTTCATAGGGCAGTACGCCCTCCACCAGCTCCCGGTTGGATTTCTTCAAGGCATTGCGGGGCACGAATTTTACAGGCATAGTCCCTTCCCTGCGGACATCATAGGTCTGGGTTTCCGTATAGCGGCGGTCGCCGCTTACCCAGACCCGCAGACGGTCCGCTTTTGCATCCAGCTTCCCTCCGCCCGGCAGCTGTAAAGCATGTAAGGAAAATATACGCCGGAGATTTTCTCGATCTGGTCTTCACTGTAAAAAGCCTTTGGAACAAACCGTTTCTTTTTCATCCATTGTTCAAAAATTTCCACAGCCCGCTTCTTCTCCATTGCAAATGGAATCACATAATCCGGATGGAATTCTCCGGAAAGCCTGCCTGAGAGGATCACCGGATTATGGCAATAATAGCAGAAGGTCGCAGCAGTGGTCTCATCCGTTACGATCTCGGCGCCGCAGCTGGGGCAGGTATAAAGCACAGGCTCTCCGCCCTCTTTTTTTCTTTCCTGCCTCAGGCTCTTTTTGCTCCCCGTCTGCAGTTTCTTTCTGAGTGAATTCTGATAAACAGTATTCACAGGCATACTTCTGCTTTTTCGGATCAAAGATAAGCGGTCCGCCGCAATTAGGACATTTATAACTTATGATCTCACTCATGGTCTTGGTTTCCCACACTCCGAACAAAATCTGCCATTGTTTACAGTTTTACATTCACAGGTCCATGGTCCTGCCTGCTTTGGATTTCCGCATTCCGGACAGAATTTTCCTGTATTCACACTTCCGCAGCTGCAGGTCCATGGGCTCTCTGAAGAACTTTGTGCCTTACTCTCTCCGCCTGCTGCCGTCTGTTCTCCGGGATTTCCCTGCTGGGCCCGGTTCATCTGCATCTGCTGATAGTTGGCGCTTGAAGCTGCTCCCATAAAGCCGCCACCGGCATTCATTCCCATACCCATGCCCATAAATCCTGCCATGGAACCATTGGCATTGCTTCCTGCCGCTTCTAAGCCTCTGGCTACTGCTCCCTGCACATAGCCCTCCCTGACACCCGGATCGCTTAACATGGCTCCCTGGTTGCGAAGATGGATCAGCTCCTTGGATTCCTCGTCATAGGAAATGCTTGCGATTCCTACAGACTGGATCTCCATTCCTCTCTGGTCCTTCCACTGGTAGTCAAGGACATCGGACATATACTGGCCCAGCTCTCTTCCTTTGGAAGCCACATAGGAGATACGTATGCCATCGGCGGACATCTGATTGATGGAAGACTGAAGAGCCTCTAAAAATTCAGATAAATACTGGGCGTTGATGTCATCTACCTCAACACGGGAAGCATTTTTCGGTATGGCCTCCGCATAGAACAGCAGAGGGTCCGTCACCTTGATGGAATACGTTCCGTAAGCCCGTAAAAACAATTCCGCATTATAAAACTGGTCAAAATAATTAATGGGATTGGGAGTACCGAACTTGATCCCTTTAATCTCCTGCAGATTAATGAAATATACCTTCTGGGCAGTGGGCGTCTGGCCACCGAAACGAATCCGGTCAAAGGATTCTTTTATGGCCTCATCAAACTGGCCGTTAAAAAGGGAGGGGAGGGAAGAGTTTTTTTACGGTAAAATAGCCTGGTTCCCCGGTGTAGTCGATCACTTTTCCCCCATCCACCAAAATCATGAACTGGTTGGGGTAAACATGAATGACAGAACCATCGGAAATGGTATAATCCGTGCTCTTTGTATTGGATCCTTTTCGTATCTTCACTCCGCTGGCAAATACGGTCTGATCTCCCATGCTGCCTGCTTCTATCACTTCAAGCCACTGGTCTGCCAGTGAGCCTCCTACTGCGGTAGTAAGCGCCTTAACAATTCCCATGTTGCTACCTCCTCAACAAAAATTATTTTCCCTATTATATCATGAACCTGCGGTTCCTGATCGTCATTCGCCGCCCGCGCCGATGAGCTTGCTCGTCGGCACTTTCTTTCGCTCATTATACTACACAATTTACTGGTTGGCTATACTGTTTCTATCCTTCGCCACCGCTATGCTATACCGCTTTTCATATTTATACAGCACGCATCATGGCAATTTCTTTGGCATACCCGGAAAGATCATTGGGTGTCTCCAGATAAAAGGGAAGGCTCTTTAAAGCCGGGTGAACCGTCATCCGCTTCAGAGCCTCAAATCCGATAAAGCCTTCTCCGATCTTTGCGTGGCGGTCCTTATGGGCCCCAAGAGGATTCTGGCTGTCATTTAAATGGATGGCCTTTAATTTATCCAGTCCGACGATCTGGTCGAACCGGTTTAAAACTCCATCCAGGTCACCGGCAATATCATAGCCTGCATCCCATACGTGGCACGTATCCAGGCAGACTCCCATATGGTCCTTTTGCTCTACCCGGTCCAGGATCTCCCGTAACTCTTCAAATTCCCGTCCTACCTCGCTGCCCTTGCCGGACATGGTTTCCAAAAGGACGGTGGTATGATGTTCCGGAGTCAGAATCTGACCCAGCATATCTGAAATATAACGGATCCCCGCCTCTGTTCCCTGTCCCACATGGCTTCCCGGATGGAAATTGTAGCAGTTTCCGGGAGTGTATTCCATCCGGTCCAAATCATCCTTCATGGTGTCTCTGGCAAGGGCACGGAGCCCTTCATCCGCGGAGCAGGCATTTAAGGTGTAGGGCGCATGGGCCAGAATCCTGTTTATTCCGTGTTCCCCGGCAAAGGCCAGGAAACGGTCCACATCCTCAGGATTCATGGCCTTTGCCCTGGTTCCCCTTGGATTTCTTGTAAAAAACTGAAACGTGTTGGCATCAATCTTCACAGCCTCCTTCCCCATGGCAAAATAGCCTTTTGAGGAAGACAGATGACATCCGATCGTAAGCATATAAGCCTCCTGTCATTTTATTTTTCTTATCTTTTTCCCTTTGGCCGGACTGATGGCATTTACGGCGATGAACATGAACATGGCGGCCAGAGCCAGCTGGATGAAGATGCTTAAGACCACCCAGTGTTCCATGATAAAGTTATCCGGATGGGGACCAAACCAGCTGTTTAAACTCCTTACCACCTGATTATCCCCTGTCTGGCCGTTGATCATGGCATAAAAAGTAGCCACCGGGTTTAACAGGAGCAGGTACAAACATGCGCCGGAATTGGTCTGGTCAGCCATGCCGCCCACGGTCATGGCATAAGTGCTGCTCATATTCATCCTGGCCATGGACAATGCAAAAGCATTGATCGCATAGGTGCCTGCGGCAATGAGAACCAGTACCCCATAGCTTACCACAGTGGCAATGGTGGAACGCTTAAACAGGGTGGAAAAACAGATTCCCATGCTTCCGCAGAGAAGGGCAACTGCCAGATAGCACAAAAGCAAAAGCAATACGTCGTAAATCATCACGCCCCCATACACAAAGGATACGGCCAGAAGGGGAAAGCTGGACATGATCATGAGAAACATCGTACTAAAGGATGAAGTAAACTTTCCCCATATGATCTCCCATGGCTTCAAGGTGGTGGTGAGAAGAAGGTCAAGGGTCTGGCGTTCCCTCTCTCCGCTGATGCTTCCTGCTGTCAGCGCCGGCATGATGAACATCAGCATCACAAATTCCACCGCAGCCACGAATACATACAAATTGGTAAAGGAAGAATACTGGATTTCCGCAGTGAGCTTTACCCTCTCCACCACGGAGTACATATTAAGCAGAATCACCAAAGCCAGAATCGTATTAAAAAGCGCCAGGATCAGCGCCAGACGGAAGCTTCTGGAGCTGACGGTTGTCTCCCTCTTATAAACCGGATTCAATTTCATGTACAAGCACCGCCTTTTCTTTATCATGATCCGTAATCTGCATAAACAGGGATTCCAGACTTCCCTGCTCTCTGCAGAATCCATGTACCAGCACTTCCGCATCCACCAGCTGCTGCAAAAGAATGGCCTCATCCTGCTCATCTCCAATGAAATTCACCCGGATGTCCTCTTCCTTTACCGCTATGGTCTGGACGCAGGGCTGGCTTTTTTAAGATGGTCAGAGCTTTTTCCTTATTTCCGAGAACAGAGATGATCAGAGGATTGGAAGCATTGACCCGGCGCAGGATCTCCTCCATGCTGCCGCTTAATATCATCTTCCCCTGGTCAATGACCCCAATGTCAGTACACAGCTCGGAAAGCTCGGAAAGCACATGGGAGCTGATGAATATGGTCTTTCCCTGCTCTTTTAATTCCTTTAAGATTTCTTTAAATTCAAACCTGGTTCTTGGGTCCAGCCCTGAGGCCGGTTCATCAAGAACCAGCAGCAGGGGATCGTGGATCAATGCCCTTGCCAGGCAGAGCCGCTGCTTCATTCCCCTTGATAAGCTGTCTACGTAAAAATTCACCTTATCCTCTAACCCTACCTGTTCCAAAAGGGTCATGTACCGGGTCCTGCCCTTAAGCCCGTCGATCCCGTAGCAGGAGGCAAAAAAATTCCATATATTCATTGACTTTTAAATTATCATAAACGCCGAAAAAGTCCGGCACATAACCGATCTTCAGCTTTAATTCATGTAAGCCCCCGGACACATCCACTCCGTCGATCATCACCTTGCCGCTGTCGGCAAAAAGAAGCCCTGTCATGATCTTGATGGTAGTGGTCTTTCCTGCTCCGTTAGGCCCTACAAAGCCATAAAGGGATCCTTTGGGAATATGAAGGTCCAGGCCGTTTAACGCATGGAATTTTCCAAACTTTTTCCGCAAATCCTTAATCTCTAACATCATTTATCCCTTCCTGCACAGTCAGCATTGGCAGAGTCACATACCAGTTATTCTCAGCCGCATTGTCACATACATATTTCACGGTCAGCGTGTTGCCGGGAGACAGATAAGGGGTAAGCTCCCAGGCTTTATAAACTGTTTTATCTGGTTCCATGGCATCGTAATTTCCCGTATCGTGATTATAGAAATAAATATTTCCCTTAAAGATGGTGGTATAGTAAAAGTTTTCGCTGTTTAAAAACTCATCAGACGGGTTTTCAAAGATCAGCTTTTCCACCTCCAGATCATTACCGAGAAAATACTCCAGGGATACCGGGTCCACGCCGTAAATGGCGTTGGAATCCGCATAATACTGCCCGCTTACCACTGTAGGTGTCTTCATAAGGGCAGAACGGGAGGTCTCCCCGTCTTTCTTTGTCTTTACATTAATGGTCGACGTAAACATGGACATGCCGTAGGTCTCATAATTTCCCCCGGCAAGGAACTGGCTGTCAGACTGGTCCTTGCTGAAAGCCACGATTCTTGCCTCCGGATTATAGAATGAGGAATATTTATCAAGGTAAAAGCTTAAAATATTGGTTCTTGATAAAGCCAGCATGTAAGCAGGATCCTCAATATCCGCTTTTGGATATTGATAGCTTCCCGTCACCCGGGCAGATACCAGGAAGGAATTATTGATGGGATAGTTGATGACAGGAAGCCCGTTAAGGTTCAAGGTCTCTCCCGGCTTCAGTTCATCAATGACCACCATTTTCCCGTACATCAGGATCCCTACCTTTTCCACCTGGAAAGGATATTCATTGGTCACAGTGCCGTATATGTTTCCTTCAAACAGGGTGATGTCCCCTATAAGGCCCTTATGCTCTTTATTAGGGGTCCTTTTCTTTAAGGAATAATATTTGGAGGTAAAGGCTGCTGCGTTCTGGACCGAAACCCTGGTGTCTTCCTCCCCATAGGATATCTTCACCTTATAGTCTTCATTCCCTATGAATCTGGGAACCGGCTTCATCTCATAGGAACTGCTTCTGGTAATGGGAAGCAGATCGTATGACGGATCAAGGGCAATGGTATATGCCTTGTTGTAGGGCGTCCTCATGTTGATATAGGTATATTCGTCTACATAGTTTTCCGTGGTATCCAGAATGGTTGCATAGGTAAAAAAAGGTATCCTTAAACCTGGTTCCAATTCCCATTAAATATACCACTGCTGAAAAGGACAGGGAAACCGTCACAACCGCGGTCCGGTAAAACCTTCTCCGTTCCTGCTTCTTCAAAAACAGGTACAGTACCGGCCCCACCAAAACAATGTATCCCAGAATCACTACGGAATAAAGGACCTGGTTCGGCAGTTTATCTACATTTCCGGTATTTAACATGTTCTGAACAGACCAGAACTGGCCGGAATTGCCGCTGTAAAGGTAAGAGGACAAATTATTTAACTTGGCTTCTCCTAAAAGCGATGTGAAAAGCTTATCCACATAGGAGCGCTGGACCTGGCAGAAAGAAGCGATGTCCACAAAGTCATAGGCAGCCACGCCTACCTTTCCTTTTCCCTTTGATACGGAGGTAAGGACCGGAAATTCATCATTGGACAGAACTCCAGTTCCCCCTTTTAAGGATACATCTGCACAAACCAGATTCATGAAGGAATCTCCCGGACCGTTGGAAGAATATTCCACTCCCATGTCCACGGCTTTTTCCGATGGAGGAGCATAGTCTTCTTCCAGGATATCGGACCGGAATGCATAAAGGGTGTCATCCACCCTGCTGCCGGTTCCAAGAAGAAGGGTTCCCCCCTCCTTTACCCATTCCCAGATTGCTGATACCTGGTCTGATGACAGTCTTTTGGTATCATAATCCGTAATGACCAGCACATCCAGAAGGTCCAGCCCAATGACATTATCCGGCATCTTTTCTGTATCCATCTCAAAGGTCTTGATCCTGACAGAGCTGTAATTCACTCCCACCCCATCCATATAGGACATGGCCTCCGGCTCATCAGATAAAACTCCCACAAACAGCTCCGCTATATCTGCCGTAACATTCATTTTTAAACGTTTGCGGATCAGTTCTCTTCCCTGGGAGTCCAGAAGCTTTACATAAAGAGCATCTGCCCTTCCCACCGGAATATCCAGGGATTCCTCCGAGGCTTCAAAGGCCTTTAAGGAAACCGGATATTCATACTGGTAAATGTCGTAATCGGATTCCATGGCAATGGCCTGGACCGTCCCCTGAAATTCGGAATCCATTTGGTTCTTTAACGAAAAATTTACCGGTACGTAACGTCCGCTTTTTGCATTTCCCTCATAGCCGTAGGAAACATCCATGGAAACGCCGGAATTAAAAGCTGCATAATTTCCGTCTGTATAGGAATTTCCTGCCTCCAATCCGGCCGTTGTTTCATATGCCATACCGAAAGCAGGCAGCATTACGCTGCCTGCTATGGTGACCGCCATGGCACAAATCAGGGATACTTTTTTTGAATTTCATTTCTGTCACCCTATCTTTCCAAAGTTCTCTTTATTAATATCAAAATCAACCTGCAGCTTAATCGTAAATACTGTTCCGGATAAATCACTGGTCACCTGAATGGTTCCGCCATGCATATCCACAATATTCTTTGCAATGGCAAGGCCCAGCCCCGTTCCTCCTGTATTGGTGGACCGGGACTGTTCCACGCGGTAAAACTTATTGAAGATAAGAGGCAGTTCTTCCTCCGGGATCACATACCCATAATTGATCACCTGGATCGTAACCAGTTCTTCGCTTCCATGGACCTTTACCAGGATGCGCTTTCCATCCGCACCGTATTTGATGGCATTGTTGATCAGATTGTCAAACAGACGGGCAAGAAGGTTGCCGTCTGCCGAGATTATTTGGGCGGGAACATTGCTTTGAAGCTCATAGGAAAGATTCTTATCCACAAAACTGGGATAAAATTCTTCCAGAAGCTGACTTAAAAGCTTCACCACGTCCACCTTGGCTACGTGCATGGAGATCTTTCCATAGTTCAGCTTTGTAAATCCGAATAAATCCTCAATCAGCTTTTCCAGCCGCTTTGTCTTCACATATGCAATCCCTATGTACTTTTTCTGGACTTCCGGATCAAGCTTTGTTTCTCCGGACAACAATTCCAGATACCCGATGATGGAGGTTAATGGAGTCCTTAAGTCATGAGCAATATTGGTGATGAGCTCGTTCTTGGTCCGCTCCGCCTCCCGTTCCTTGTCCATGAGGCCTCTTAAATCTCCCACCATCTTATTTAAACTGGCTGCCATGACGGAGAATTCATCATCTCCCTCAATGTCAACCGTAATATTTAAGTCTCCCTCGGAAATGCTCTGCATGGCATCAGAAATCCGGCTGATATAACGCATGGACTTTTCCTGGAGGAGGAGAAAGGTGACCGTAAATATTCCGATCCCGAAAATCACATAAATCAGGATCACCACCACATCAAAGGAGGTGAGCATCTCCACAAATGCATTATCCCTTTGTGTGTTTCTCATGTAGGAGGCTACCAAAGATACGTTGGTCACCAGAAATATCTCGATCAGGACCGTGACCACTGCACTGTAAAAAATATTGGCAATGACCCGGGTATGAAAACGGCGGTTAAGATCACTTTTCAATTTTGTATCCTACCCCCCAAACAGTGGTGATGATTTTGTTCTGTCTGGTATCTTCCTTCATCTTACCCCGCAGCCGTCTGATATGTACCATTACTGTGTTGTTGGCCTCATAAACCTTTTCATTCCACACTTTTTCAAAAATTTCATCGGTGCTGAACACTCTTCCGGGATTGGAAGCCAGTAAGTAGAGGATGTCAAACTCAATGGGGGTAAGCTTGATCTCTTCCCCATAAACAGTCACCTTATGGTTATCCTTGTTAATGGTCAGTCCTCTTATGGCGATTTCATTCTTAGCAGATTCGTTTGCCGCACTGTTGGGGTTTAACTGGGTGTAACGGCGAAGCTGGGATTTTACCCGTGCCGTCAGCTCCAGAGGATTAAAGGGCTTTGTCACGTAATCATCAGCCCGGTTCCAAGTCCCAGAATTTTGTCCAGATCCGTGGACTTGGCGCTGAGCATAATGATGGGAATGTTATTGGTCTCCCGTATTTTCTTGCACATTTGCAGGCCATCCATTCCTGGCATCATGATGTCTAAAAGAACCAGATGGATCTGGGTCTTTTCCAGAATTTCCAGTCCTTCTTCCGCATTATTTGCTTTATGTACTTTATATCCATCACTGACCAGATAAATCTCCACCAAGTCTGCAATTTCTTTCTCATCATCCACAACCAAGATGTTTATTGTTTCGGACATGAAAAATACCTCCCTTGTCGTATGTATATATAAGCTTCAGCGGTGCATTCATAATTTGGCTGACGCCAGATTATTCATGACGGGCGTTCCGCCCTATAGAAACACTTGCACAGTATGTGCTTAGTGAGCAAGCTCCCATGCACATACTGTGCAAATGTTTCTGCACCGCTAGACTCTTATCCATTTTACCACAAGAAAGGTATCTTTGCCTTACTATTTTCTTACAAATAAGCTATAATTCGGTAACTATGGGGAGCCTTTCCTTTGGCCTACCCCTGACTTTCCGTAGGAATAAATACCCGGCTGCCTACCGGATCTGATTTGCCAAGCTCCGCCTTAACGCTCTGAATGGCCTCTTCACAGAACTGTTCCTGGCTGTTGACCAGAACCTTGCCCCTTTTATCAGGTTTTTCATAAGTTCCGTCGGATTTTAAGATATGGGCCTTCACATTATCCTGAAACTGCACCTTAAGAACATGGAGAATCTGCTCTGTCAATATTTCATCCTCCACAGGGAACATGATCTCCACCCTTCTGTCCAGGTTTCTTGGCATCCAGTCGGCGCTTCCCATATAAAGCTCCGGGCTGTTGTCATTTTCAAAATAAAAGATCCGGGCATGCTCAAGGAAATTTCCAACAATAGAATGAACCGTAATATTTTCACTTAAGCCCGGGACTCCTGCTTTTAAGCTGCATATCCCCCGGACAATTAATTCGATCTTTACTCCTGCGCAGGAGGCCTCGTAAAGGGCCGCTATGATCTCCTTGTCGCAAAGGGAATTCATCTTGGCCATGATATGAGCCGTTTTCCCGTTTTCCGCATTTTTCGCCTCCCTGCGGATCATCCTTAAGAACCTGGCCCGCAGCCAGATGGGCGCCAACACCAGCTTATTCCAGTGAAGAGGCTCAGAGTAGCCTGACAGCATGTTAAACACTGCGGTGGCGTCTTCCCCGATCTGGGGATTGCAGGTCATAAGGCCGAAATCCGTATAAAGCTTTGCCGTGGAATCGTTGTAATTTCCTGTACCTAAGTGTACATAACGGCGGATGCCATCCTCTTCCCTTCTCACCACCAGAGTGATCTTGCTGTGGGTCTTTAAGCCCACCAGCCGTAGATGACGTGGCAGCCGGCTTTTTCCAGCTTTTTTGCCCAGTTAATATTATTTTCCTCATCAAAGCGTGCCTTTAATTCCACCAGCACTGATACCTGTTTGCCATTGTCAGCGGCCTCTGCCAGAGCGGCGATGATGGGGGAATTTCCGCTGACCCTGTAAAGGGTCTGTTTGATGGCCAGGACCGACCGGTCACTGGCAGCGGTTTTTACAAAATTTACCACAGGATCAAAGGTCTCGTAAGGATGGTGAAGTAAAATGTCGCCTTCCCGGATGTTGGTAAATATGTCATCCTCATTCATAAGCCTTGGAACCTGCTGGGGAATATAGGGAACAGCCTTTAAACGATCAAAGCCTTCCATTCCGTACATCTTCATGAGAAAGGTCAGATCCAGAGGGCCCGCGATTTCAAAGATATCGGCGGAGCTGATGCTTAACTCCCGCTTGAGTATTTTTAACAGGCGTTTATCCATCTTTTCTTCCACTTCCAGACGGATAGCCTCGCCCCACTGACGTTTCTTAAGCTGCTTTTTGATTTCCTCCAGAAGGTCCTCTGCTTCCTCCTCGTCAATGGTGAGATCCGCATTTCTCATAATGCGGAAAGGATGGGCGGTAATGACATTGTAATTTAAAAACAGGCTGCCGATATTCCGTTCCATGATCTGTTCCAGCAAAATGACGGCCCGTTCTTCTTTTTTTCCCTGTGGGCAGTTCCACGATTCTTGGAAGAACACTAGGCACCTGGACCATGGCAAATTCCAGTTCTTCTTCCCCGCTCTTTTTCTGAAGGAGAGCCGCGATGTTTAAGGATTTGTTTCGGACCAGAGGGAAGGGCCTGGAGGAATCCACTGCCATGGGAGTGAGCACCGGATACACATTCCTCTCAAAATAACTGTCCGCATAGCGTCCCTCCTCTTCGCTTAGATCCTCATGGCACTGGACCACCCGAAGCCCGTTCTGTTTTAATGCAGGAAGAAGGGAACGGTTATAGGTGGAATATTGCAAAGCCACCAGCTCATGAGTCCGCCCGCTGATCCTTTCAAGCTGCTCCGGTGGCTTCATGCCCGCAATATCAGGCTTTGTATATTTGGCATGAACCATATCCTTAAGGGAGGCAACGCGGACCATATAGAATTCATCAAAGTTGGAGGCAGTGATGCTTAAAAACTTCAGCCGTTCAAAAAGAGGGAGGGTTTTATCTCTCGCTTCGCTGAGCACGCGGTAATTGAATTCGATCCAGCTCAGCTCCCGGTTTACATAGCTTTCAGGATTGTTGTATATCTCATTGGCGCCTGTCATCAGGATAACCTCCTCTTCTGTTTTAATATGGGCCTTATTCCAAATATCTCTTCAAAAAAAATCTGCTTTCTGGCGGAATGCCACCGCTTCCAGGGTGATGTCGCTTCATAGGAGACCGTCACCACCAGCTGCCCGTTCTTCACGCTCATATGGCTGTCTGACAGCTTCTGCTTATGGCTGCGGTCCATGGAATTGGCCAGCCGTAAAATAGCTGTCAGCTTTCCCACAAGTAAGAGGCTGTCTTTATGGGGAAATTCTCCCTTAGCGTTCCGGAACACCTCCTCACTTATACGGATCCGGTTATAATCAAATTCCACTCCATTGTAGCGGACCGCATTGGCAATGATCTCCCGTTCCATATGGGACAGGCCGATGATCTCCGTTGACATGATGATATGGTAAGCGGATTCGCTGGGGTTTCTCATGCTGATAAATTTACCGCAGGCGTGAAGGATGGCGGCAATCTGCAAAAGCAGCCTTTCCCTCTTTCCCATTCCGTGGTATTTCTTCATGCTGTCGAAAATATCAAGCACGTATTTTTCCATACTGACGGTGTGAGGACCATGGCATTTATAACGCTTTGCCATGTTGCGGGAGGCCGCAAGAATGTCCTCGGAAAAATCATGGTTGAATTTCACCGCCTTTGCCTCTTCCGCATATTCGGCGGCAATGCTGTCGCAGAGGCGGATTCCCGGAATCCAGAAAAGCTCTGCCTTGGTCAGTTCCAGAACACGTTTAAAGATGATGGCCGCCGGAATCAGGAGAGACGCGTATTCCGCATTGACTCCAAACCGGTCCTGGATCTGTCTAAGGACATTTCCACAATCCTTTCATAAAAAAATGCAAATTCTTCCGCAGTGACCCGCTCCACAGGCTTTCCACCATGGCTGCCCCTGGACAGATAAAGGATGCTCTCTCCGATCCCGATCAGGTTTTTGATCTCCCTGTCCTTTAGGTAAACCTTGCGGAATGTGTACAGTTCATTATCCACCATTTCTTCGATCAGGGTATTCTGCGTCTGGGTGTCGGTCTGTACGGTCCCCATCATTTCCCGGATCCTTAAGACGCCCAGCATCAGATTATGGGTGGAAACAAGGGCATCCCGATCAAACAGGGAAACCTGCATGCTTCCAAAGCCCACATCCACAATGGCGGTTCCTTTTTGTATGATTTTATGGAATTCCGCATCCTTTGAAGCAATGGCCTTATAGCTGATAAAGCGCTGCTCAGAGTTACTGATGACCCGCACTTCGATTCCGGTCCTTACCCGGATCTGATCCAGAACGATCCGGCTGTTTTTCGCTTCCCGCAGCGCTGGTGCCGTAGGCCCGGTAGCCGATCACTTTATAGGACTCCATAATGCCGGCAAAATCCTTGATGACCTGGCACATTTCCTCCACCAGCTCGTAGCTGATCTTTCCTTCGTTATAGGTGTCCCTTCCAAGGGCAATGACATGGCGGACATGGTCCACCTTCCGGATTCCGGCTTTCGCGGAAATCTCATAGATACCAAGCTCCAGTTCAAACGATCCCACATCAATGGCAGCAAATAATCTTATTGCCATACCTTTCCTCCTTACTGCCCATGAGCCAGGCAGCTTCTTCTATATTCCACTTTGTCATTTTAATCGGTTGTTCCCAAAAGGTGTGTGATAAACTGGCTTGCCGTTCTGCCGGATAAGCTCCGTGGTTTAACTCCCATATATTTGCTTTTGCATACAATTCTTCCAGAGGCATGTTTACATCACTTCGGGCTGCCAGCTCCCTTACGATCTCCTGGAATTCCCTTCTGTCAGGCGACCCAAAGTAAATGGTCACTCCGAAGCGGGCCACCAGGGAAAGCTTTTCCTGGACGGTGTCATTATTATGTAAGTCATCATCCAGCTCTCTTTTGTCACTGAATTTTTCCCGTATGAGATGCCTGCGGTTAGAAGTGGCATAAATAAGCACATTGCCCGGCTTCTTCCCAAGGCCGCCTTCAATGATTGCCTTTAAATACTTATACTCCAGTTCAGAATCCTCAAAGGACAGATCATCCATGTAAATAATAAATTTGTAATTCCGGTCCTTTACCTGCTCCTGGACCTTTGAAAGAGACTTGAACTGATGCTTGTAGACCTCGATGATCCGAAGCCCCCTGTCATAATATTCATTGAGAATTGCCTTGATGCTGGAGGATTTCCCGGTTCCGCTGTCACCGAAGAGCAGGACGTTGTTGGCAGCGCGGCCGTTTAAAAATGCCTCCGTATTTTCAATCAGCTTCTGCTTTTGCAGCTGGTAGCCGATGATGTCGTCCAAATGAACGTGTTCCATGCTGGTGATGGGCAGGATCTGGGGTTCGCCCATTCCATCCTCTATACGAAAGGCTTTATTAAGGCCGAACTTCCCTACTCCGAATTTACGGTAAAACTCTGTTACCTCAGCAGCAAAGACCTTTTCATCCCCGGCCTGTTCCAGGGCAACAGCCAGGGCCACGATCTGATCCCTGATCCTCTTATTATAGATCTTGCTGGTGCCGTCTGTTGTCCGGTAATGGGAAAGTGCGGTCCATATCCCCCTGCCCTCCTCATGGTTTAAACAGTCCAGCTTTCTGATGTCATAATCGAACAACTCCTTAATGACCCGGAAATCGTGGGCAGCCAGTTCATTTAAGGTTCCTTCAACAGGGCCTGTGATCTCACAGGAGGTGCTGTAGGCATTTTCATTGTCAGCCAGGCAGAAAGCTAAAAAACAATGCCAGAGATTCCCCTCAAAGCCATAGGAAGCCGCCAGCTCTATAAGCTGACCGGCGCAGGCATAGGAATCCGGCATTGTTTCTGTTCCAGACCGCTGGTCCAGGCTCAAAAGCCCGGCAGTCTTGTCAAAAAGTTCACGATATTTTAAATTGCAGTACAAAATCAATTCCTGGGATTTCATAAATTCTTTTGTATGCCCTGTCTGCATATTGATATTCCCTCTTCTCTTCCTGACTATTATTGTACGTAGTATGCCTGCTATATTCCACCCATCGCAGATACACAAGTGGTATTGAACAAATGGAAACCATGCAGACAGATATTGACATCATCAAAAAAGTAGTTACTGAACATTCTGCGAAACTTCAAAGAACCTCATAATCCATCATTTCATCGCATTCTTCTAAAGTATCCGGTCTTTTGCCAAAGATAAAACAGACACGTTAATAATTTCCCAAAATCCTCATGTTGCTCCCCTCTTCGGATATTCCCTTTAAGGCATTCTGAATGGAAGCATCGCTTAAATTCCCCTCAATATCTATGAAAAACCGATATTCCCAGTTTCTTCCCAGGATGGGCCTTGACTCAATCATCATCATGTTGACCCCGTTATAGATAAAATTGCCCAGCATATTATAAAGAGAACCGCTCTTATGGGGCAGTTCAAAGCTTATGCTTATCTTGTCCGCATTTTCCCGGTATACCGGCTCCCTTGACAGGATGATGAACCGGGTCGTGTTGTTTTTATTGTGGTTGACAGAAGATTTTAAAACCTTCAGTCCATAAAGCTTCCCAGCGGTCTCGCTGGCAACTGCCGCCTGGGATGGATCTCCATCCTCAAGAACCTTTTTAGCCGCCACTGCAGTATTTTCCACACTGATCTGCTTCCAGCCCCTGTTGGCATTTAAAAATTCAGAGCACTGCATAAGAGCCTGGGGATGGGAAAATACCGTCTGGATGTCCTCCTCCTTTGCCTCCGAAAGCCCAAGCAGCGCATGGTCTACGGGAAGAAAGGTTTCTGCCACAATATAATTGTGATATTTTATGAGCAGGTCATAATTATGAGTGACAGCACCTGCCGAGGAATTCTCAATAGGCAGCACCGCGTAATCCGCAGTTCCTGCCTCCACCTCTTTCATGGCATCCTCCCAGGAGTCTACATGGCGGGCATCGGCATCGGCTCCAAAATATTTTAAGGCCGCCTCGTGGCTGTAAGCGCCTTCCACTCCCTGATACACCACCCGAACCTGCTTTACAGGAAGTCCTTTACCGGACGGAAATCATTTTCCGTTTTCAATCCGTGCTCCGCCATAAGCTTGTACTGTAAATGGCGGCTAATGGTCATCATCTGGGTGAACAGCTCCATTACCGCCTGTTTATGGAATTCATCCTCCACCATACCGGTCATGGCCTGGATCTTCTGCTGTTCCCTTTCCCTGTCATAAACCTGCTTCCCTGTTTCAATCTTATATTCCGCCACCTGGCCGCTAAGCTCCAGCCGCTTTTCAAATAACGATACAATCTCACGGTCAATCCCGTCAAGCTGTTTTCTGATCTCCTGTAAATCCAATGTCTTCATGAGTATTATCATCCCTTTGTCTTATCTGTCTGTGTGCTTAAGCTCTGTCTGTAAGCTTTCCCTGGCTTTTAAGCTCCGCTTCCAGCATGGTCTTTATCTGATTTTCTACATAGGCTCCGGGGAATTTCCGAAACTCCGGTTCCAGCTCCTTTGTATAAAAGGGGCTGCCAAATTCAATGGTCACCTGGGAGGAACGGATGCGGGGAAATTGCCGTTCAAACACTTCTGCAGTTCCGGATATTGCAACCGGCACTACCGGACAGCCGCTTTTTTCCGCAATTTTAAGACTTCCTTCCTTAAATGGAAGCAGGTCCAGTGGATTTTCCTCCCGGTTTCTGGTACCTTCCGGGAAAATCCAGACGGAAACGCCTCTTTTTACCTGATCAATTCCTGTGAGAATGGTTTTTAAGCCTTCCTTTAAATTCTTCCTGTCTAGAAACAGGCAATTAACCAACTTCATCCAGGTGGAAAGGAGGGGGATCTTCTCCATCTCCTTTTTTTGCCACAAATCCCATGAGGTCCGGAACCGTCACATAACCTACAAGAATATCAAAATAGCTTCTGTGATTTCCCACATACAAAACGGCCTGGTCTGCCGGAATATTCTCCTTTCCTTTAACCGTGATTTTCACGCCGGCCATTTTAAGGAGGATCCGGAAGATCCATTGAACCGCCGCCAGGCTCTGTATATCCCGCCGGCGGCGGTCCTCTTTACCGGTCAGACACAAAAAGGCCATAACCGGAATGCTTAAAATCAAAAATAAAATGACTGTTGCTGCTACAAGAATAAAACGTATCATTGGTCTAGCCCTCCATTTCATCTATTATATAAAATGGCGACTTTAATTACAATACTACCTGCCTTTCTTTTTTGTAATTTGTTCAAACAACAGTCCTGTGGCAAACCACAGAGGCGCAAAGTCCAGACGGATCAGCCCGTCAATGTTGGTGTTTCGTCCCGTATAATCCCACGGGCATATCCCTCCGCCACGCAAAAGAGTACCGGCAAAATATTCCGCCACAAAAATTAGAACCATGTAAAGAAATCCATGGCGGATGGCCAGTTCCGCTTTCTTTGCCGCAAATCCTGAACCGGGATTCACCCACCGGTCAATGAGATCTCCAATGGGGCCTAAAAGCGCTCCGCATCCATAGATGGGAAACATTAAAAGAGAAGTCTGCCCCATAAGCCGCCAATCATGGCGCAAAATGGATTCCGTGGAGGTAAAGATAACCTCCAGGCACCAGCCTGTCACCCCGCATTTGCAGAAATCAAGTGGCAGCTGTTTTAAGTTTAATTGTGATAGTGTCTTCATATTCTCCATTATGCGCCGGTTATGGACTTATTATGTTCTTCTGTAAAAGAATTCTATAAAAGAGGGGACAACAACCTGCTTCCCTGTTCCTTGATCCGGATGAAAAGGCTTCTCTCCTCATACACTTCTCTTGTGATCTCTTTGCACACCTTTAGATCCTCCAGGAACAGAGCTTCCAGCCTGCGGGTTGTCTCCTCATCGTAAATTACTGCATTTACTTCAAAATTAAGCTCAAAGCTTCTGATATCCATATTGGCAGTGCCGTAAGAGCTTACCTTTCCGTCAGTCATGACCCCCTTGGAATGGAGAAACCCGTTTTCATAGGTATAGCATCTGGCTCCGGCAGATATTAAATCTCCCACATAGGAATAGGAAGCCCAGTAAACAAAAGGGTGATCCGGCTTACATGGATCATGAGCCTTACATCCACACCGGAACGGGCAGCCATCTGCAAAGTGGAAAGCACGGCATCATCAGGTACAAAATAGGGTGTCTGGATGTAAATATGATCCCTGGCCTTTGAAAATAAGCGGATATAATTATCCCGGATCTGACGGCTCCTTGCATCCGGGCCGCTTGCAATGATCTGGATTCCAAGATATTTTTCCTCATTATTCATGTCAACCACGCCCAGTAATTCCAGGCATTTTCCGTCCTCATCTTCACAAAAATATTTCATATTTCTAAACAGGTTTTCTCCTGTGGCATAATTCCAGTCCAGTGCAAAACGGATCTGAAGGCTTAGCACGGAGCCTCCCTGCAGCTTTAAATGGGTATCTCTCCAATAACCAAACCTGGTATCCTTGGAAATGTATTCCCGGCCAATGTTAAAGCCCCTACATACCCGACCCTGTTGTCAATGACCACGATCTTTCTGTGGTTTCTGTAGTTTACCCGAAGCTGGAGCCTGCCAAGTATGGGAGGAAAAAAGATTCCAACCTTTACCCCGTTTTCCTTTAGCCGGTTCCATTTACTCTTTGGCATGAAACGCCCTCCCATGCCGTCGCAGAGAATGCGCACCTCGACCCCTGCTCTGGCCCGCTCGATGAGGATGGGGACCATGGAATCAAACACTTCATCATCCTTAATGATGTAATACTGCATATGAATGAAATGGGCCGCATTGGAAAGCTCCATTCTTAAATCTTTGAATTTTTCCTCGCCGTCAGTAAATATCTGGGCAGTGTTGTCAACGGTCAGCACTGATCCGGAGGTTTCTAAATTGTACACCACCAGATCCTCATAATCACGGGACAAAGAGGATACCAGGCTGATGTCATGGCTTTTTAAAAATTCCTCCTGGTTTTTTGCGGAGTAACGCACCCGGTCTTCCACTTCCTTAATCCGGAAAAGCTTGCCCTTTCGCATATCCTGGCCCAAAAGCAGATAAACAAGAATGCCGAATACGGGAACAAAATACAAGGCCAGGAGCCAGGTCCAGACCGCTTTGGGATCACGACGCTGGAAAAACACGATGATAATTGAAAGAATCAGGTTGATATAAATCAGATGATCGATCAGCCAGTTCCAGATTTCAACTGTCTGTAAAAAAACTGTTTCCATAATAAATCCCTCCTGTCTAAGCGGTCATTATCCGCTTTATTCCTGCAGGCAATGAAGCAGGTTCAAGCAGCCCTTGCAGGGTATCCGATTGCAGGAAGGGCCACCGCCGATGCGATGACCCTTTTTATACAAACTGATTTCTCTCCCTGTTGTAATGATAATCAATCGCGGCCAGAGAAAGGGTCAGGTCCTCTTCCCGGATCCCAAGACTATGGCAGCATTCCTCCAGAGAAGGATAATAATCTCTTAACTGAGTATTGACATAGCTTAGCAGCATTACTGGATCTTTAGGTATGTTAAACATTTTTTCCTCCTGTTATGCTATTATTATTGCATACTATCATATAAATCCGTGAGTCCGCAGTGTAAGCTGATAAAACCTGCGGTTTTATCAGCTTACGGGCATTCGCCCTATGAAACAGTCCATGACAAGATTTTCTTATGTGCAGGCACAACGAAAATCTTCCCCTGTCCTGTTTCGCACTGCTCATTGCTTACGTGAATATTCTATCATAATTTTTCCCAGTTGTGAATCTTTCAGAACAGGAGTCCCGGAATTTCATGAAAAAAACTTCCGGGGCATTCTTCTGGCCTTAAGACCGGCCCTGCCTGTTTACGCTCCAAAAATCTTGACAAGCCTTGGAAGCAAACGATATAATACCTTCATCGGATATAATTATAAAAATATATCGGGAAGGAAAAAGATTATTATGTTAAAAAAAGTTAACGTCTCTCGCAACTGCATTTCTACTACTGTTCAGCCTTACTGCCTGCAGCGGAAAGACTCCGGTTCAGACCTCTGCCGCTGTAAGTGAAGCTGAGGCAAACATGATTCTGGTAGGCGGATTTCTAAGTATTGGTGCCGTCAACCTGCTGGAAGCTGACGAAGCCGGCACCTCTCTTAACCAGTATAACTGGACCCTTGCCACTGCTCCTGACGAGGCCAGCGCCAAGCTGTTGTCAGGGGAGGCTGATATTGCAGCAGTCCCTACCAATATGGCTGCTACCCTTTACAACAAGTCTGAGGGGAAGGTGGTGATCGTGGCTGTCAACACCCTGGGCGTCACAAAGCTGATGAGCACCGATGACTCCATCAAAATTCTTGATGATTTAAAAGGCAAAACAGTATATGGAAGCGGACAAGGTTCCATTCCGGAATACACCTTTGATTACGTGCTGCGTCAGAACGGAATTGAACCGGGTGTGGATGTGACCGTTGAATACAAACCAGGGCATGAAGAGGTATCTGCCCAGATGTCGGCAGGCAATATTGAAATCGCCACCATCCCCATGCCTTCCGCAGCACAGGTGGCCGCCAACAATCAAAATGCCCATGTGATACTGGATTTGACAGATGAATGGAACAAGCTGGGTACCAAAGCCCTTATCTCCCAGGGCTGTGTTGTAGTCCGGCGTGATCTTATTGAAAAACGGCCTGAGGTTTTAAAAAAACTTTCTGACAGATTATGAGTCTTCCTGTAAGGCCGTTCATTCTGATCTGGAAAAAACATCTGAATTATGCGAAAAATTTGGAGTATTGAAAAAGCCCATAGCCATGAAAGCCATACCAGAATCCCATCAGGTATACATTGTTGGCCAGGAAATGAAGGATGGCCTGGAGCCTTTCTTTGAAGTTTTATTTGAAGCTAATCCAAAATCTGTAGGCGGAGTTCTTCCGGCGGAAGACTTCTACTACCTTCCATAGCCTATGAAAGGCCTGTTTCGGCAAATTGCCGTTTTGTTATTCTGGCTGGGGATGTGGCAGCTTCTCTACATAGCTGTCGGACAAGCCGTGCTTGTGGCCGCACCGGCTCACGTCATATCCAACCTGTTGGATATGATGAAGACCAGAGACTTTTATATTACTGTAATTCATACGCTGCGCAACATAGTTGCAGGCTTTTCCAGTGCGATGCTAATTGGCATCGCACTGGCTGTATTTACCTATGCCATACCTGTGGCACGGATTCTTATTCCTCCTTTCATCTCAGTGATGAAGGCAACACCGGTGGCTTCCTTCATTATTTTAGCCCTGGTATTTATGAAATCGAAAAACCTGCCCATTCTGGTATCATTTTTAATGGTCATGCCGCTTGTATGGGGAAACATGACAGAAGCACTCCTTGCGGTGGACAGTAATTTACTTGAAATGTCCCGGATGTTTCAAGTCCCCTTTTTATCCCAGCTGCGCCGCATTTACCTTCCCAGCTCCATTCCCTATTTCCTGGCTGCGTTTCAAACCGGATTTGGCTATGCCTGGAAATCAGCCATAACCGCTGAGGTCATGTCTTCCCCCATGCTGACCATCGGCCGCAACATGCTGATGCAAAGGTTTATCTTGATACATTGAACTTATTTAGCTGGACCCTGGTGGTGATCCTGCTCAGCATTGTTACTGAAAAACTGGCTGCCGGCGGAATCCGGCTGTGGCTGAACCGGCACTTTCCGCCGTTACATACAGAAGGAATAAGCTCCTATGATTGAATGCAAAAAAATATCCAAAGCTTTTGGAAAAACAATAGTATTGAAAGATTTTGATTATATTGTGGGGGAAACCGGGCTATATACTGTGACGGGCCCATCCGGCCGCGGAAAGACCACACTTGCCCGCCTGATCATGGGATTGGAGAGACCTGATTCAGGAGAGATCCTGTATAAGGAGGGGATCCGCATTTCCCCGGTCTTCCCGGAAAACCGTTTGATTCCCACTCTGACATGCCTTGAAAACGTGGAATATGCGGCAAAGGACAAAGCTAAAAGCCAGGAAATGCTCCATCATCTAAAGCTGGCCGGATGGGAAGATGCCTATCCAGGCCAATTATCCAGCGGAATGAAACGCCGGGTGGCTCTGGCCCGTGCACTGGCTTACGAAGGGAATATTTTAATTCTGGATGAACCCTTTGCAGGCTTGGATGCAGCATTAAAAAGCTATGTACTTGAGCTTTTGCTTGACCATGGAAAAACCATGCCGGTCCTGCTGTTTTCACACGAAGTTGCCCTTGTTAAACCTGTATCCCATCATTTTTGGACTTGCAGATGCTTCCAAAATCCTATTGAAAAGGAGAATCCTATGTTTTTTACCTGTGCGGAAATTGATCATTTCATCGAGGAAGATGTGCCATATATGGACCTGACCAGCCACCTTCTGGGCCTTGCAGAACGGCCGGGCACTATTACCTATTTTACCCGGGAAAGGGGGGTGGTGTGCGGTACGGAGGTGGTGGAGCAAATGTTCCGCCGGCTGGACATCCGGACAGAGGAAATCATTGCCTCAGGAGAAAGGATGGAAGCCGGATGTGTGCTGATATCAGGCTCAGGCTCTGCCAGACAGCTTCATACCGTTTGGAAGGCTGCCCAAAATGTACTGGATCACTGCAGCGGAATCGCTACGAAAACCCGGAACATGGTGGATGCGGTCCAAAGCGTAAATAAAAACATGATGGTCCTGACCACACGCAAGAGCTTTCCAGGCGCTAAAAAGCTGAGCATTCACGCCATCCTTTCTGGCGGCGCCATACCTCACCGTCTGGGACTTTCTGAAACAGTGCTCATCTTTGAACAGCACGTTTCCATGCTCGGCGGATATGAAGAACTGAAAAAAATGCTCCCAGACATGAAAAAACAATGCCCTGAGAAAAAAATCCTCATCGAAACCAATGATCCCGAATCAGCAGGAGAATTCCTTTCCCTTGGAGCTGACGGGATACAGTTTGATAAAATGAGCCCAAAAGACATAAACCATGCCGCCGCATCGATCAAACAGCATTATCCCCAATCCATACTGCTGGCTGCAGGTGGGATTCATCCTGGAAATGCGATTGAATACGCAAATACCGGAGTTGACGGCATCGTCACCACAAGCCTTTATACCACTTCCCCCCTGGATATCGGCGTCAAAATCAGCATAAGGGATTGTTAAACAAAAGTCCCCCTGTACGAATGAGGAAATCAGTGTTACAATCAGATATTGAAATCCTTTAGGAGGTATCCTGTACATGAAAAAAATACTTATGCTTGGAACAGGGGGCACCATAGCCTGCAAGCGGAGCGACAGTGGCCTAAAGCCTCTCCTCACCACTGACGAAATCCTTTCCTATGTTCCGGAAGCGTCAGAATTCTGTCAGGCAGACAGCCTGCAGATACTCAACATAGACAGTACAAATATGCAGCCAGGCCACTGGCTTACCATGGCAAAGGCTATTGAAACCCATTATAAGGAGTACGATGGCTTTGTCATCTGCCACGGTACGGATACCATGGCTTATACGGCCTCTGCCCTTTCCTACCTGGTCCAGAATTCAGAAAAACCTATTGTCATCACCGGCGCACAAAGGCCCATTGACATGGAGAATACCGATGCCCGCACCAATTTATCAGACAGCCTCCGGTTTGCCAGCGAGTCTAAGGCCCATGGTGTTACCATTGCATTTGACGGCAAGGTCATTGCAGGCACCAGAGGAAAAAAAGAGCGTACCAAGAGCTACAATGCCTTCTCCAGCATCAACTTTCCTTATATTGCCGCCATTCAGGATGGACATGTGCTGTTTTACGTAGATGATAAGGCTTCCTGCCCCAGGCAGGTACAGTTTTTTCATAAGCTGAATCCTCATGTGGCATTAATGAAGCTGATTCCTTCCATGGGATCCGATGTTCTGGATTTTATGGCAGGGCATTATGATGCGGTGATCATAGAATCCTTTGGCGTGGGCGGTCTTCCCTCCTATGATACAGGTGATTTTTATAAGGCTGTTAAAAAATGGATCTCCCTTGGAAAAACCGTGGTCATGGCTACACAGGTGACCAATGAAGGCAGCGACATGTCCGTGTACGAAGTAGGACATTCCATAAAAAAAGAGCTGGGGCTTTTAGAGGCCTATGACATGACCTGGAAGCCACTGTGACAAAGCTCATGTGGATCCTGGGACAGAGCAGCGACAAAAAAAGAGATCCGGGATTTGTTTTACCGAACCATTAACAGAGATATTCTCTGGCAGGCATAAAAATACGGCGCCGCAAATCAGATGAGCGATCATCTTTGCAGCGCCTTCTTAATACATGTGTATTATGTCTTACCTTTTATTCCAGATAGGCAATCAGTTTCTGGCCATCTTCCGACACATCGATCACAATCACATTACCTGGCCGGACCTCATCCCCAAGGATGATCCTGGCCGCCAAGGTTTCCACGTGCTTTTGCAGGTAACGTTTCAGCGGACGGGCCCCGTATACCGGATCATAGCCCTGTTCCACCACAAACTCTTTTGCCTGGTCAGTCAGTTCCAGCTTTAATTCCTGATTTCCAATCCGTTTATTTAAGTCCGCAAGAAGCAGATCAATGATTCCTGCAATATTTTCCTTTTCAAGAGGCTTGAACAGGATTATTTCATCAAGACGGTTTAAAAATTCCGGTCGGAAATGGTTTCTTAAATCGTTCATTACCATTGCTTCCGCGTCTTCCCTGATCCTTCCGGCCTCATCAATGCCCGTCAGTAAATACTGGGAGCCGATATTGGAGGTCATAATGATGATGGTGTTTTTAAAGTCAACGGTTTTTCCGGAAGAATCTGTGATCCGTCCATCGTCAAGGACCTGAAGCAGTACATTAAATACATCGGGATGGGCTTTTTCCACCTCATCAAAGAGCACCACGGAATAGGGCTTTCTCCTGACTGCCTCTGTAAGCTGGCCGCCCTCATCATATCCCACATATCCTGGAGGGGCTCCGATCAGCCTGGATACGGAATGCTTTTCCATGTATTCGCTCATATCAATTCTGACAATGTTATTTTCATCGTCAAACAGGCTTTCTGCTAAAGCCTTGGCAAGCTCGGTCTTTCCCACGCCAGTAGGTCCTAAGAACAGAAAGGAGCCAATGGGCTTTGTAGGGTCCTTGATCCCTGCCTTGGAACGGATGATCGCCTCTGTAACCTTTAATACTGCCTCATCCTGGCCGATGACCCTCTTATGAAGCTCCGTATCAAGGTGAAGAGTCTTATTTCTTTCCCCTTCCGTCAGTCTGGCTACGGGAATTCCGGTCCACTTGGATACGATTCTGGAAATTTCCTCTTCTGTCACGCTCTCATGAACCAGGCTCAAATCCTGGTTCCTTACCCGCTCTTCCTCTTCTTCCAGTTCCTTTTGAAGCTGGGGAAGCTTTCCGTATTGCAGCTCAGCCGCACGGTTTAAATCGTATTTTTGCTGTGCTGCCTGGATCTCCCGGTTCATATTTTCAATTTCTTCCCGCAGGGCGGATAACCGTTCTACGGATGCCTTTTCATTTTCCCACTGGGCCTTCTGGGAAGCAAACTCGTCATGAAGCTCTGCCAGTTCCTTCTGAAGCTCTGCAAGACGGTCCTGGCTTAAACGGTCGGTTTCCTTCTTTAAGGCAGCCTCTTCAATCTCCATCTGCATAATACGCCTTGAAAGCTCATCAAGCTCTGCCGGCATGGAATCCAGTTCTGTCTTTATCATTGCACAGGCTTCATCCACTAAATCAATGGCCTTATCCGGCAGAAAACGCTCGCTGATATAGCGGGCAGACAAAGTCGCCGCCGACACCAGGCAGAGTCCGTGATCTTTACTCCATGGTAGACCTCATACCGCTCTTTCAGTCCCCTTAATATGGAAATGGTATCCTCCACCGTAGGTTCGTCGACCATTACCGGCTGGAACCGCCGTTCCAGGGCCTGATCCTTTTCAATATACTGGCGGTATTCATCTAGTGTGGTAGCACCGATGCAGTGAAGCTCGCCTCTTGCAAGCATGGGCTTTAACATATTGCCCGCATCCATGGAACCTTCTGTCTTGCCTGCGCCTACAATGGTATGAAGCTCGTCAATAAACAGAATGATCTGGCCGTCGCTCTTCTTCACTTCATCAAGAACTGCCTTTAAACGTTCCTCAAATTCTCCCCGGTACTTGGCGCCTGCCACCAGCGCTCCCATATCAAGGGCAAACAGTTTTTTATCCTTTAATCCATCGGGCACATCACCCGTACAATCCTTTGGGCCAGGCCTTCTACTACGGCAGTCTTACCAACTCCAGGCTCACCGATCAGGACCGGATTGTTCTTCGTCTTTCTGGAAAGGATCCGCACCACATTCCGGATCTCGCTGTCCCGTCCGATCACCGGGTCCAGCTTCTGGTCCCTGGCCCGCTCCACCATATCATAGCCGTATTTGGTAAGGGTATCATAGGTGGCCTCCGGGTTGTCATTGACAACCCGCTGGTTTCCTCTTACCGTGGAAAGGGCCTGTAAAAAGCTTTCCTTGGTTATGCCATAGCTCCGGAACAGTTCCTTTACTGCCTTAGATGGCTGCTTTAACATGGCTAAAAACAGATGCTCTACGGAAACGTATTCATCGCCCATGACCTTTGCCTCATCCTCGGCGCTTATTAAGACCTTATTTAATTCATTGCTGATATAAAGCTGCCCTCCCCTGACCTTGGGAAGTTTTTCAATTGCCTGAGCTGTTTCATTTAAAAACTGCTCTTTTTGTATATTCATCTTGGTAATGAGTTTCAAAATCAGGCTGTCTTCTATAGTGAGAAGACTGTACAGCATGTGTTCCTGTTCTATTTGCTGGTTTCCATACTCATATGCAAGTTTTTCGCAATTCTGGACGGCTTCCACAGATTTTTGCGTAAATTTATTGATGTTCATAATAGCTCCTCCTTTTTCTCCGAATATGTAAAAATATTGCTTCACTTGTTCTATATGTAATATAACAAATAGTTTTTCGTGTGTCAAGATATTTTTCTCCGAAGTCCAACAAATTTTCAAACAAAAATCTTACAGTTTTCTTCCCTGCATTGTGTTTCCCTGTTTCCTCTGGTATTATTTTAACCCAAATTCCTATGGCCTACTCGGACTTATGGCTGTAAGCCGGGTTGTTGATGGCTCTTATGTGGATACAAACGGGCGCATGAATGAAATCAGGTAGTTCGCTGAATGAATATGCAGGCATATTCATCCGGCTCATTGCCAGCAAAAAAGAGCAGTGCTGCTTAAGAAACAGACACTGCTCTTTTTTCTATTCCCCGAAATCTCCAGCCAAATAAAACAGCACGGAAAATCCAGTCAATAAACATTCCATACCATACGCCCATTACGCCTGTATTCATCACACGGACAAAGAAATAAGCAAAGGCGATCCGGAACAGCCACATGGAGAATATGGACACTACCATGGTAAATTTGGCATCCATGGAGGCTCTCAGGGCATAAGGTACGGTAAAGGCCAGAGGCCATACGATCATGGCATAGCTGTGGACCACCACCATCCGGGCGGATATTTCTGCCGCCTCCCCCGAAAGGTTGTAGACAGAAGCAAGCTGGTCTGAAAATACGGCCATAATCGTACACAGCAAAAGAAGGATTCCATAATTAGCCCCAACCAAAAGCCTGGTATACCGCTTTGCCTCTTCTTTCTTTCCTGCTCCCACACATTGCCCGACAATGGTGATCAGGCCAAGGCCTATGGCGTTGCCGGGCAGATACAGCAGGGTCACCAGATTGGAAGCCACTGCAAAGCTTGCGATGGCCGCCGTGCCCAGGGAAGAAACAAGGCTTTGCAAAGCAAGCTTTCCAAACTGGAACATGCCGTTTTCCAATCCGTTTGGAATGCCGATGGACAGTATATTCTTAATCATCGGAAGGTTGGGCTTAAGCTCTTCCAGACGGTTGATTCTCACAACATTGCCGGGATTTTGAATCATGAAGAGCATCAGCACCGCGGCAGCGATCCGGCTGAACAGGGTGGGCCAGGCAAGGCCGGCCACCCCCATATGAAGACCGTATACGCAGATTGCATTTCCCACAACATTCACGGTATTTATCACCAGGGAAACTGCCATGGAAGCTTTGGAGTTTCCCATGGAGCGGAATAAGGCCGCACAGGAATTATAGACTGCAACAAAGGGATAGGACAGGGCCGTGATCCAGAAATAAACCACAGCAGCGCTCATGACCGCCTCATCCACATTGCCGAAAATAACCTTTAACAGGCTTCCTCTGCCTGCCAGTGCAATAAGGGTAATAAGAACCGAAAGTACGGTGGTGACTCCAATGAGCTGTCCTGCTGCCTTGCAGGCATTCTCTGACTGCTTTTTCCCAAGATACTGCTGATATGACTGCCCCTCCGGTAGCCAATGCCGACAGCATCTGAATAATCAGAATGTTGATGGATTCCACCAGGGAAACTCCGGAAACAGATGCCTCTCCCACTGCCGCCGCCATCACGACATTCACCATTCCTACCAGAACGATCAATATCTGTTCCACGATCAAAGGGGCAAGCAGCTTCATCAAATCTTTTCTAGTAAACATATATGTTCCTCTTATTATGCCTCAAACGGATAACGGATTCCCCACTGTCTTCTTAACTCATCCATGACCTTCATAATGTCCAGGATGGTCTTATGGGGCATTTGGGGACACTCTGTCCAGCCATTTCTGATGGCTTCCCCGCAGGCTTCAATCTGGTACTCATATCCGGATATCTGTTCCGGCCTGATATGGGTTTCAATCAGCTGCCTGTTTGCATCATAAACCTTGATGGACTCAAAATTATTGACATTCTCGACTACAAGGTATCCCCTGGTTCCGTATATGATTCCCAAGCGGTCAGAGAGCACCCGCAGGGAACTGTTTAAGATTGCCATCTTTTCTCCCGGATAGCATAAGGTAATGCTGTTCTGGGCATCTACCCCGCTGTCTGTTTTAATTACGCTGGACTGGATATCTGTGATCTCATCGCCAAAGACAATGGAAGCGAAATTAAGTGTGTACACCCCAACATCAAGAAGGGCTCCCCCTGCAAGCTCCGGTTTCATAAGGCGGGGCTTGTCAGCAATCAGATAACAGAGATTTGCCGTAAGGGTCATAGGCTCTCCGATAATGCCTGAGTTTAAAACCTCTTTCAGGGTCTTTGCCATGGGCATGTAACGCACCCACATGGCTTCCGTTATCATGAGACTTTTTTTCCTTTGCCAGTCCGGTCATCTCCTTCGCCTGGGCATAGTTGGCGGCAAAGGCCTTTTCACAGAGAACATGCTTTCCATTCTCCAGGCACAGCTTAGCATTGCTGTAATGTTCGGAATGAGGTGTGGCAATATAGATCAACTGAATATCCGGGTCCTTTGCAAGTTCCTCATAAGAGCCATAAGCCCTTTCTAGGGAAAAACGCGCCGCAAATTCTTCCGCTTTTTCCAGACTTCTGGAGGCAGCTCCCATCAGAACTGCCTGCGGCATCTGAAGCATTGTATCTGCCAGTATGGAGGCGATTCCGCCAGTTCCCATGATTCCGATTTTTAACGCTTCCATGTCTCAAACCTCCGTACATTTATTTTCCTGTTCAGTATAGCATACCAAAACAGTCTGTACAATTTATTCTTTTGGAATGTCGGAAGGGGCAGTCCCTCTGCATTCCTGCTCCATTTTTTTGAACCAGCTCAATAAATGCCTTCATCTCCCTGCTGATCCATTTATCCCTGTGATAGACCATCTGTCTCCAGGTCTGCAGGTGAAAATCCTTCATTTTGAGAGGCGTTAAAATTCCCTCCTCAATATCCCTGCAAATGGTGAACTCCGGCAGAAAAGAAATTCCCGCATTGCTGCGAAGAAGCTTGATGATGAATTCCGTATTGCCGATTTCCAGAAAGGGATGAACCTTTTTTCCGTAAGCTGCCAAGTACTGTTCCAGCATAAGCCGGTAACTGGCATCCTTTTCCGTAAGGATCATTGGCTGTGAAATGACCTGATCAATGGTAAGACCTGTCTCCATTCCAAAAGGATGGTTCTTTGAAGCGGCAAAAATAATGTCTTCAGGCTCTTCCATCACCTTTACCCATTTTGAATCATACATGCGTTTATCAAGGAAATACACCAGGTCAATGGTATTATGGTTCATCATGGTAAGAAGGGCCCCAGGGGAATCCACCACAATGCTTACGTTGACCTGGGGATAAAGGCGGTGGAACTCCTGTATGAGAGGCGGAAATAAGGTGGAACAGATGGATTCTATGGTCCCGATCACCAGCCTGCCCGTAAGCTCCGAAGATACGGATAAAATGTTTTTTGCATGGTTTAAGTTCTTCACCACATCAGCCGCATATTCATAAAAAGTTTCCCCCTCATGGGTCAGGGTCGTCTGCTTCCCGATCCTGTCAAACAAATGGACATTTAATTCCTTTTCCAGCTGCTTGATCTGTACGGTGACCGCGGCCTGGGAATAACCCAGCTTCTCAGCCGCCCTACAAAAGCTTTTCCTGTTCGCTACTTCTAAAAATGTCTTTATTTCCCGAAGCTCCATCATTAAAACTCCTTTCTTTAACCAATTTAAAAATATTAAACGTTATCTTAAAAACATTAAATTTTACATCCATGTTTTTATATGGTACATTATAAACGAAGAGAAATCAATGCTTATTAACAGGCTGTTTTCGGAAAATTAATAACAATTTCAGAAAGGAATTGATGTTCATATGGAGAAGGCAAGTAATAAATACCGTGCCTATGTGCAGATATTAAAAGAAGAGCTGGTTCCAGCCATGGGATGCACCGAACCGGTGGCCCTGGCTTATGCAGCCGCAGTTGCCAGAAAAACACTGGGGGAAATGCCTGACAAAGTGGTGGTGGGCGCCAGCGGAAGCATTATTAAGAACGTGAAATCCGTGATCGTTCCCAATACAGGCCATTTAAAAGGCATTCCTGCGGCAGTTGCGGCAGGGATTGTGGCGGGGAATCCGGAAAGAGAGCTGGAGGTCATTGCAGAGGTCTCGCCGGAGCAGATGATACAGATGAGAGATTTTATGAAGGAAAAGGAGATCACGGTAGAACACCTGGACCAGGGGATTAATTTTGACATCCTTGTTACCCTTTATAAGGGTGCTTCCTTCAGCAGAGTGCGCATTGCCAATTACCATACCAACATCGTTCTCATTGAAAAGGATGGAACCATACTAAAGTACAAGGAAACTGCTTTAGAAGAGGAACCTCTGACTGACCGGAACTTGCTTAATATGGAGGATATCTGGGATTTTATCAATACCGTGGACATCGACCACATCCGTGATATCCTGGACCGGCAGATCCGGTACAACTGGGCCATTGCCGAAGAAGGGCTTAAGGAAAACTATGGAGCCAATATCGGCAAGGTACTCCTTAATAATTCCGGAAATGACCTGTCCGTTAAGGCAAAAGCAATGGCGGCGGCAGCTTCCGATGCCCGCATGAACGGCTGCGAACTGCCGGTGGTTATCAATTCCGGAAGCGGAAATCAGGGGATCACCGTTTCCGTGCCTGTCATCGTATATGCAAGGGCATTAAAGGTCAGTGATGAAAAATGTACCGTGCCTTGGCCCTATCCAATCTGGCCGCCATTCACCAGAAAACCCCCATCGGCAGATTGTCCGCCTATTGCGGTGCCGTCAATGCAGGAGCAGGGGCCGGAGCTGGAATTGCCTATCTCTGCGGAGGCGGCTATGAGGAAGTCACCCATACCATAGTCAATGCCCTGGCCATTGTTTCCGGGATTGTATGCGATGGGGCAAAATCCTCCTGCGCCGCAAAGATCGCCTCTTCCATTGAAGCCGGCATTTTGGGTTACAATATGTACATGCAGGGCCAGCAGTTCTTTGACGGCGACGGGATCGTCACCAAAGGAGTGGAAGCCACCCTTAGAAACGTTGGGAGACTGGGAAAAGAAGGGATGAGGGAAACCAACGAAGAAATTATCCGGATCATGATAGGGGGATAAAAAAGGACTGGGGTTGTTGCAAAAGTAAATTGAATAATCTGCCAGAGCAACACCCCCTTGTTTGCATTATAATGCAGATTCCGGGCATATCAAGCAGGGCTTCCCGCCGGAATTAGTGAAATGATAAACCAGTTGAGTTTTTAGTTTTAAAAAGCAGAAGTGCCTTTTACCTCACCGTTAGTCCAAATAATTTCCAACATCGTATTGGTTAATCTGTCTTTTGATCTTCACAATAATGGAACCATCATTCTGTGTTTGCTCACTAATGATTTTGTAAGCCGTTTTACTGCGGTCAATTTTTTCCTTATAATCTTCATATTCTGCCTTTACAGCCCTTACCGCTATATCTTGAGACATACCTTCTTTTAACTGGAAATGTACTGTCTGATTCAAACATGCATATTGATGCAGGTTTCTCCTTAGCATATGATTCACCCTCCAAATATCAGGATAAGTTACACAAACGCAAAAGAATAAAAAAGCACAGCCTGCTCCAACTGGACTTACGTTCCGCGAAGCAAATTGCACGTTATATGGTAATATTATAGCACATTTCACAAAACCGGTGTAATAGGTGATTTTGCTGAATTCCAAAATTTAAATATATATTTAGCTCCTCATATCATGCAGCTTTCGTAAGTGGTAGGTCACTTACCCTCAATTTCTTCTTTGATTTCCTGTTCTTGCAGTAGAGCCCTGTTGCATACATGAAATCATGATACTTGATGTCATTGCACGGTACCCCCTTAACCTTTATCAACTATATTTTTTTTATCAATCTTAAAAGGAGCTCCATATATTTCCCACTCAAGAGGTTTGTTTAAGGAGTAATTCTCTTCTTTTAAGAATTTCCTTTAAGCAATTGTTCTGTTTAAATCTTCATGGGCACTTTCAAGTTTCATAGGAAGGGCTGTTGAACAAATATTCCAACAGGTATTGTATCCGTTCCTCCGGCGTATCAGGCGATATTTTTTTGAATGTTGCGTGTATAATTCCTGGATATTTGTGGACAACGTATATCCAGGAAATGGGAAGCTGTTTTTTATAGCAATCATAAGTTTATATCAATGGGAAAATGGAAAAAGGCAGAGATTTGAGTAAAAAAAGGCCCCATTCCAGCATGGAATGGGGCGATAACATGTATCCATATTCTTTTTAGGAATCCTTTGCAGAGCTGAAAAGCACCGCAAATCCGGTATTTTTACGCCTCTTCATTCAGCTTGCTTAAGCGCACAGCCTGGTCTGCTGCAATGAGGGAATCCAGAAGCTCCTGAATGTCCCCATCCATAATGGAATCAATCTTATAAAGAGTAAGCTTGATCCTGTGATCCGTTACACGGCCCTGAGGAAAATTATAGGTCCGGATCTTTTCGGAACGGTCTCCCGTACCGATCTGGCTTCTTCTTTCCTCTGCCTCTGAATTCTGCCTTTTCTCCAGCTCCAGGTCGTAAAGCTTGGAACGCAATAACCGAAAGGCCTTTTCCTTATTCTGAAGCTGTGACTTTTCTGTCTGGCTGTAAATCACGATTCCCGTAGGCATATGGGTCAGACGAACGGCTGAGTCGGTGGTATTTACACACTGTCCGCCGTTTCCGGAAGCACGCATAACGTCGATTCTCACATCCTTATCTTCGATCACTACATCAAACTCTTCTGCCTCAGGCATAACTGCCACGGTAGCTGTGGAGGTGTGGATTCTTCCTCCGCTCTCTGTCTCCGGCACCCGCTGTACCCGGTGAACGCCGCTTTCATATTTCATCTTGGAATAAGCGCCCTTGCCTGTAATCATGGCAACCACTTCTTTAAAACCGCCGATTCCGCTTTCGTTGACGCTGATCAGTTCTACCTTCCAATGATTGCTTTCCGCGTAATTGACATACATGCGGTAAAGCTGGGAAGCAAACAGGGCCGCTTCGTCACCGCCTGCTCCGGCGCGGATTTCCAGAATAATATTCTTATCGTCATTAGGGTCTTTAGGTAAAAGTAAGATCTTAAGCTCCTGCTCCAGCGCCTCGATCTGCTTCTTGGCATCGGATAATTCCTCTTTTGCCATCTCCCGCATCTCCTCGTCGCTTTCTTCCTCCAGAAGAGCCAGGCTGTCTTCCACGGTCTGCTTTGCTTTCTTATACTGGCTATAAGTCTCTACTAGGTCTGCCAGATCCGCCTGCTCCTTCATCAGCTTACGAAACCGGTTCTGATCCTCTATTACGGAAGGATTGTTTAGCTCCTGCATCAATTCTTCATAATGTATTAAAATATCATCTAATCTATCAAACATTGATAACCTCCTGAATTTCCGGGAAATGACTGCCATAAGTCTGCAGTGTCATTGCTTTCGTGCACAAATTACGCGGTCCAGCTCCGCCGCGTCCTTGACTACCCGGATTTCTTCAAAGCCGGAGTCCTTTAATAAATCGTTTACAGCCTCTCCCTGGTCATAGCCGATTTCAAAATAAACCGCTCCTCCATGGGCCAGATGATGGCGGCTTTCCAAAGCAAGCCTTCTGTAAAAATACAATCCGTCTTCCTTCCCGTCAAGGGCCAGCATGGGTTCGAAATCCCGGACTTCCGGCTGCAGTCCTTCTATTATTTTTGTTGGAATATAGGGGGATTTGACACGATCACATCAAATTTCTTCTGATCCTCTAATGAAGCAAATAAATCGCTTTCTATCAGTGTGATCTTTCCCTCTCCCAAAAGCTTTCCTGCATTCTTTTCCGCCACCTTAAGGGCTTCCCTGGAAATATCCACGGCAGTCACACGGTCTAATCCGCCAAGCTTTGCCAGACTGATGGCAATGCAGCCGCTTCCCGTACACATATCCAGCACTTCCGGTTTCTTTCCCTTATAATCCTTTAAGACCAGTTCCACCAGAGTTTCCGTATCCTGCCTTGGAATCAGCACATGTTCATTTACCGAAAACTCAAGCCCCATGAACTCCCGGCTTCCTGTAATCTGCTGGAGAGGGATTCTTTTTGAACGTTTCTCTATCATGGACCGGTATTCTGAAACGGCCTCCAGAGAAAAGTCCTCATCCGGAAGCCTCCTGTTCCTGTCTATAAGAAAATGCACCATATCTGTATGGAACGCCTCAAAAAGTAAGTATCTGGAATCAAGAGAGGCCTCTTCCACCCCTGCCTTTGACAGCTTCAACTCTCCTTCTTCCAACAAAATCTGTAATGTCAGACTCATGCTTTCTTCTCCGGAAAATTCTTGTTAAGAAATGCTCTCCAGTCAAACACAGCCTCAACAGAAGCAATGCCCACCTGGATCATATCATCGTCCGGCTCCTTGGTGGTCAACCCCTGCATCCACATGCCAGGACGGCTTAATAAATCCACCAGCTTTGAATCACTGCGTCCTGCCAGGCGCAAAAATTCATAAGATACTCCGGCGATCACCGGAATCAGTACGATCCTGCTGAGAACCCGAAGGGGCAGAGTTTCCACTCTCACCACCATGAAAAACAGAATACTGATGATCATAACAATCAGCAGAAAGCTGGTTCCGCAGCGTTTATGTTCCTTGGAACTGCTTCTGACATTATCCACAGTAAGCGGGAGGCCGTGCTCCAGGCAGTTGATGCACTTATGTTCTGCTCCATGATACATAAAGGTCCGCCGGATATCCTCCATGCGCGAAACCAGACCAATGTAAGCAATAAAAATTCCGATACGGAGCACACCTTCCAGAATGGCCATAACCGTCTGGGATTTAATATAATTTTTAAATATGTTGGCGAGAAACATGGGAAATACCATGAAAATCAGAATAGCCATTACCACGGAAAATGCCATGACCATGCTCATCAATGCCTTTTCCATCTTTTCTCCAAACAGCCGTTCCAACAGTTTTTCAAATCTGGAAGGCTCCAAATCCTCCTCATCGTCCTCAAAAAAGCTGGCCGAAAAGGTCAAAGCCCTCATACCTAACACCATGGAATCAACAAAGCTGAATATTCCTCTGATAAAAGGCAGGGAAAAAAGCTTCACCTTTTCTCCCATGCTAACATAATTATCTTTTTTTTACTTCAATGGTTCCGTCCGGCTTGCGGACTGCTGTGGCATACTCATCCCCGTTTTTCATCATAACGCCTTCAATCACGGCCTGTCCGCCGATTCCTGAATACTTCATACGCCAAACCACCTCTCTGTTTAAAATGGAAGCTTTACACTTGTTCAAATCCCAAAAAGGCTGAGCTAAAGTGTTTCCACCAAACTCAACCTTTTCTTTGCCCCTGATATAATAAGGAAGTTCCATGCGTCCAATGAGCACATAGAACGGCTGATTTCCTGAATTCATGAAGGAAGTCCGATTTACCTGGCGGCTCATCGAACAAATAATTTACTAAATTCAGGCTGCACAACCCTTGCCTTCAATAAGTAAATTATGCCTCAGCCTTAACGCCATATTTACGATTGAATTTATCAATACGTCCACGAGCGGAAGCAGCCTTCTGCTGACCGGTGTAGAATGAATGGCATTTAGAACAAACCTCTACGTGGATATCTTCCTTTGTAGAACCAGTTACGAATTCATTACCACAGTTGCAAACAACTTTTGCCTGATAGTAATTTGGATGGATTCCCTCTTTCATGATTTTCACCTCACATACTTTGATTTCTATTAAATCGCAGTCCGTAAACCGACTTTGTCTAATAAACAGCTTACATAGTATAACATAGAAATTTTTTTAATGCAAGTATTTATTTCTATAAAAAACCCGTATTCTCTAGAAAAAGCGCATTTTTTTGGAGGTTTCCACGAATTCCCTGTTGTTTCTTGTCCTTGAGAATAAGTCCAGTATTTTCTCCACAGCATCTTCCGGTTTCAGGGTATTGGTAGCCTTCCGGACGATGTCAACCGCTTCTGCTTCTTCCCTGGTAAGCAGCAGGTCATCCCTTCTGGTACCGGATTTAAGAATGTCAATGGCAGGGAAAATTCTCTTCTCAGACAGCTTCCGGTCGAGAACCAGTTCCATGTTGCCGGTACCCTTAAATTCCTCATAAATAACGTCATCCATACGGCTGCCCGTTTCCACAAGAGCGGTGGCAAGAACGGTTAAGCTGCCTCCCTCTCTCATATTTCTGGCTGCACCGAAGAAACGCTTGGGCATATGAAGGGCTGCCGGATCCAAACCGCCGGATAAGGTACGGCCGCTGGGAGCCACCGTTAAGTTATAAGCTCTTGCCAGACGGGTAATGCTGTCTAACAGGATCACCACATCCCGGCCATGCTCAACAAGGCGCTTGGCCCTTTCGATCACCATTTCCGATACTCTCTTATGGCGGTCCGGCAGCTCGTCAAAGGTGGAATAGAGCACTTCCACGTTATTTCCGGTAATGGATTCCTTAATATCTGTAACCTCCTCAGGACGCTCATCAATCAATAGAATCATGAGATGGATCTCCGGGTGGTTTACGGTTATGGCCTTTGCCACCTCCTTAAGCAGGGTGGTTTTACCTGCCTTTGGCGGGGATACGATCATACCTCTCTGCCCCTTTCCAATGGGAGCTAAAAGATCCAGGACACGCATGGCAGTGGTATTTTTCCCTCCATGTGTCTCCATATGAAGTCTTTCATCCGGGAATATCGGGATCATATTTTCAAAGTTAGGACGCGTTCCGCCGCACTGGTGGGGTAGCCGTTGATGTTCTTTACATATAGGAGGGCAGCAAACTTTTCCGCAGCCGTTTTCACTCTGCGGCTTCCGTGAATGATGTCTCCTGTTTTCATGTTAAACCGGCGGATCTGGGAAGGTGCCACATAGACGTCATTTTCACCTGGAAGATAGTTTTCACAGCGGATAAAGCCAAAGCCATCAGGCATGACCTCTAAAATTCCATGAGCCTCGATACCGCTGTCTAATTCCTGCAGTTCAGGACTTGGCTGAAAATCTCCTCTTGGCTCTTCCGTAATTGATTCCGGCCTTGCCTCATTTCTGGAAGAAGGCTCCGGGCTGTTTCCCTGTGAAGGACGGTAGCCTGAGGTCCTTTGCTGTCCTTCCGGACGATAGGAACGGACAACGGTCTTCCTTTGGTTTCCGCCCGTTGACTGCATCTGCTGATCCATATTCATCTGTCCCTGCTGGCTTGCCGTATCCGGCTGAGGCTGGGCCTGAGTCGTCGGCTGGGGCTGAGCGGCCGGCTGGGGCGTAACAGGCTTAGAAACCTCTTTTTTTTACTGCCTCCGCCTTCTCTGCTGAAACATTCCCCGGCGAAGCAGGAGGCTCCTCTCCCTTTTCGCAAAGTAAATCTATAATTTCAGCTTTTCGCATGGAGCTGCATCCCTTGATTCCCTGGGCTTTGGCGAGCTCCTTTAATTCTGCTAACGGCAATGTTTGTAATTTTTCACGCATATTATTCTCCTTCATGATTCCTTATAACAGTTGTTTCGTAATCTTGGGAATGCTTCACGATAGAATATCGCAACAGATGGCCGGAAATGTCATTCCGGCCCAAATCATGTTAAATCAGTCGTACGATACGCCTATTATATACCTTAATATTAAAAAAGAAAAGTTATTTTTTTCAGTTCCCTCAAGTGCTCTTTGATTTTAAGCTCATAGCCATTTTCCGTGGGATGGTAGAATGTCATACCTTCCATCCCATCCGGCAGATACTGCTGTTTCACATAATTTCCCGTATAATCATGGGCATAAAGATAGCCCTGCCCATGGCCCAGCTTCGCCGCTCCCTTATAATGGGAATCCTGTAAATGAACCGGTACAGGCATGGTTTTCTGGTTCCGCACCGTATCCAGTGCCTCAAACACCGCCATACAGGCCGCATTGCTCTTAGGTGCCGAAGCCACATAGGTGACCGCTTCCGCCAGAATGATCTGGGCTTCCGGAAGCCCGATCCTCTCCGCTGCCTGGGCTGCGGCCACTGCCACAACAAGAGCCTGGGGATCCGCATTTCCTACATCCTCTGCAGCGCAGATCATGATCCTTCTGGCAATGAACTTCATATCCTCTCCAGCATATAACATCCTTGCCAGATAGTAAACAGCCGCATCCGGATCCGATCCCCGCATGCTCTTTATAAAGGCGGATATGGTATCGTAATGATTATCCCCTGTCTTATCATAGCGCACCACCCGCTTTTGGATGCATTCCTCGGCCACCTGGAGACTGATATGGATTTTTCCATCTGACGGATCCCGGTCCGTGGTCATGACTCCAAGCTCTACCGCATTTAAAGCGGCCCTGGCATCTCCATTGGAAACATCCGCCAGAAATTCTTCCGCGTCCTCGTCAATCACTGCGTTATAGGAGCCCATTCCCTTCTCCCGGTCATATACTGCCCGGTGGATCAGTTTCCTGATATCCTCCTTTTCCAGGGACTTTAACTCAAATACCCTGGATCTGGAAAGAAGTGCGCCATTTACCTCAAAATAAGGATTTTCTGTGGTGGCTCCAATGAGAGTCAGGTCCCATCCTCCACAAATGGAAGAAGATAATCCTGCTGCCCTTTGTTAAAACGATGAATCTCATCCACGAACAAAATGGTCTTTTTGCCATACATTCCCAGGGAGTCCCTGGCTTCCTTTACGATCTCTTCCATGTCCTTTTTTTCCGGCTACCGTGGCGTTGATCTGCTTAAAATCCCCGCTGGTGGTATTGGCAATCACCCTTGCCAGGGTGGTTTTTCCGGTTCCCGGAGGGCCGTAGAAAATCACAGAACCCAGCTTGTCAGCCTTAATGGCCCGGTAAAGCAGTTTATCCCTGCCAATGATATGCTGCTGCCCCACTACCTCGTCAAGTGTTGACGGCCGAAGCTTGATGCAAGGGGGGACTCATTTTTCATGGTATTTTCCCTCATATAATCAAATAAATCCATTCTTATTCTCCCGTATCCTGAAATCCCTTGGAGAAGGACTTCTTGCGGCTTATCCTGTAAGAAGCCTTCCGGCTGTAACAAGAGTATAGCCCTGCTTTGATAAAGTGTCAATGATATCCCGTATTCTCCCGCCTTCTTAAGGGAACGTTTTATAATTCTTCCGGATACTTCATATTCCAGTCATTCCGTATTCTTGTCATCGTGTTCATGACATCTGCCGTATATTCCAGCCGCATTACGTCAGGTTCTCCGGAAACTGCTTTCTCCATATCCAGGATCTCATACAACAGGGCATCATCGGTGTTTCCTGCTTCAATCACCTCCCGGCGATTATCCTCCGTATAAGTGATCACCGCCTTATCAGCTGGGATATTCATAAATTTCTATATAGCCTTTGTCAAAAGCCACTGTTCCCCGCTTTGGCTGCTTCGCGTGCAGGGACAGGGAAATGGAGGCCATTTCCTGCTGATTGTTCATGAGCAGGATTCCCGCCTGTTCATCCACACCGCTGGGGGCAAGCTTTACCTGTGACAGGATCTGATCCGGTGCCTCTGTCATAAACCATCTTGCAAAGGAAAGGGCGTATACCCCGATATCCAGCAGTGCCCCGCCGGCAAGACTGGGACTAAAAAACCTGTTTTTCATATTATAATCTTTATAGCTTCCAAAATTCATCTGAATAAAGCGCAGAGGCCCCAGTTGACCGCTTTGCACAATTTCCTGCAATTTCTTATATAACGGCATATGATAAATGGTCATTGCTTCGGCAAGCACCAGGTTGTTTTTCTCCGCAAGACTGACTGCCTCAGCAAGCTCATCAGAATTCAGCGTGATCGACTTTTCACACAGCACGTGCTTCCCATTCTTTAATGCCTCTTTTAAATAAGTAATATGGGTATTATGGGGTGTGGAAATATAAATAATATCCACATCATCATCATGAAACATATCAAAGACATTATGGTAAACCTTCTCTACCCCATATGTTTCTGCAAATTTAACCGCATTTTCATAAGTTCTGTTTCCAACCCCATACAAAGCTTTCCCCTGCTTCTTCATGTTTTCTGCCAGCTGCCTGGCAATTTCCCCACAGCCTAATGTTGCCCATCGATACTCTTTCATACTCAAGCCTCCTCAATGGTCATGATATCATCATGAACCCGTTATTGCTGCATTGCAATTTCTTCTATATAATGCTTATTATGGACAGTACCTGTTCCTTTGTCAAGTATTGCCGCCAGAGTCTTATGATCCGGAACGCTGCATTAGTACTTTGTATACAAAAACCCCTATTTGCTTCGGAATAAAAACTGCCTGGCAAATAGGGACTTATAGGAAACTTAACATGGTATTACTTTCATAGCCATACTTTTTATAATGTATCTACCTTTACTTTCAATATAATTTTCTTCACCGCCTCAGGAGCCCCCATTTGGCAGCCTGGCCGGTGGACGTCTTCAGGGAAAAATATAGCATAACAGCCGTCTGTCATGGGAAGCATCAGCTCGTTTACATCTTCCCGCTCTTTGTAAAAAAGCAAATCATTTTCTTTAAGCAGATCCTCAAGCACTTCTCCATTCCTGTCGTCCGGATAAAATCCTATTAATTCATGGCCGTGCACCATATACTGAACATCAATATATTTTCTGTGCACTTCCGGCTTCTTTTCCTCTTTTGGCCCGGTAGTGATTTCATTAATCTGCAGAATTAAATTGTCCCCATCCAAAGGATACTTTCCGTGATGCATATCCGTTACATCCGTTTCCCTTAAGATTGCCATCGCTTTACGGATTTTTTCCGTATAAGCATTTTCAGTCTCCACTGAACCAATATGTCCGTAAATCATAAATGTTCCCCTTCCTTTGCAATCGATTGCGTAACTCCTAATTAGGATATCAGGTTTTTTCCTGGGAATCAATCATATTAATTGCTAAATTCTTTTATATCCTTTTGTGGGTTTTTAACATAAGTATTCTAACGGCTTATGAAATAAGTTTTTCCTTTGTAATGGATTGCTTAAAGGAGGGAATTTATACCGCAGGTAAAAACTGGAGTATACCGTGACTCTTGTAAAGAGATCGCTGTTTTTTTAATCCACTTGAAGATTCCTATTAGCTTTTCAGGTGCTTTCTCTTTGAATAATATCGGTAGATAATTTCATCTCATGCAGCATAGTCTTCCCTTCAAACGCTTCCAGCAAAATCCGGGAGGCATTCTGGCAAACCTCTACCAGTTTGTTGTCTAAGGTCGTCAGTTTTGGTGTGCAGACTTTTCCGTACAGGGAGTTATCCACTCCTATTACTGCGATCTGGTCCGGGACAGCAATACCTGTTTCATAACACATCTGCAGCCCTCCCACAGCCAATAAATCGATGGAATATATAATCCCGTTTACCTCCGGATACTTCATAATGATTTCTTTTGTTACCTGTCTTCCTCTTTCAATGGTATGTTCCGGAGCTGTATCACCGTCTGTTGCATAGTAAATAAACTCTTCATAGTCTCCAAGGCCATGTTTTCCAAGGCCCTTCTTAAATCCCTGCATTTTGCCGTTGTTCGAAGGTGTTATGGAGTCCACGGCAAAAGCCAGATTACGGCACCCTTTATTCACAAGCAGATCCACACATTCCTCTACTCCCCGTTCTTCATCCACCAGGATCCCCCGTACATTTGACAGATTCAGGGAACCATTTACCAGCACAATGGGGACATCTGGCAAATGCTCCTTTATGCTCTTCTCTACCTCAAGTGTTCCAAACATGGATCCGATCAGAATAGCTCCATCTACTCTTCTCTGCTCCAGGATTTTAATATATTCTGCTTTTCTTACCGAAGTCATTCCAGTGCTGAGAGTAATGCAGGTATATCCCCTTTTGGTCATCTCCTGCTCAATGATATAGGCAGATTCCGTGTGATGAGAGATGCGGATGTCCTCAATCAGAATTCCCACAATTTTTGAGGATTGGGTCACAAGGCCACGGGCTGCTTCATTGGGAGAATAATTATACTCTTTTAGAAGTTCTCTTATCCGTTCTTTTGTCGCCTCACCGACTCCCGGTTTATCATTGATTACGCGGGAAACCGTGCTGGCAGAAACTCCTGCTTTTTTTGCAATATCATAAATTGTCATGGACTCACCTCTTTTTAGTGGAATAGGTTTGTATTTATACTAGCATCACAATTGGTAATATTCAATAATAGATTCTTATGAAATGCTGGATCTGTGTTGCCTGAACTTTGGTTGTCATTGTAAGGCAGTAAGACGGTGCTGAAACAGTCTGGCCCTTTTTGGGGGATCTTATTTTCTTTGTCCGTGATTTTCTGTATCCCGTTTCTTTTCTGTTCCTTTTTTTAATGATGATCAGTAATATAAGCATGATAAATAAGATTGTAAGGATTGCTAAAGTAACGGAATTTGTCAGCAGCCATTTTAAGAAATTCCAGAATCCAATTTTGCCCTGCCGTTTGTAGATAGCAGTTGCCTGCTTTCGGTAAATGGGCTGGCCTGTTTGATTTTCTGCTCCTGCTTCAATATAAGTTCCGTGGAAAACATTGGCATCTATGGACGGGAAGGTGACCTCCCCTCCATAAGTTCCCCAGATATCTTTCACCAGCTTCCGGCCGTAAGCAGTTGCTCTCCGGATCACCTCTCCCTCTTTTTCCACAGGCTCCCATTCCACTGGATCCTGGTAATTTTGTAGTATTGGGGCGGCAAATTCAAATAATCCAGAAACTGATCGCCATGGTCTATTAAAGGGGAACGATTAGATATTTCAATCTGGCCCAGCATGTATGAATCCGCATCATATCCGGTAACTGTAATGGGAAATGTAAAATTATAATCCCAGTAAGTACTTTGCTCCCTGTAAGCAACCGCAGGAAGTTTTGCCTTTAATTCCTGTTTTAAATCCTCATTTATTACCTTGACTTCCGCATCTTCCGGAAGAGTATCTATGTATTCCACTCCTTTGTACAGTATGGACGCTTCTGAATATTTCGTAGTTTCTTCCGTGATTACCTTTGTGATCTCACTGGTTTTCAAAGTATATTTTTTTTCCGTTTCTCTCTATTGTTTCTTCTGGCGCATATTCCTCAATACTTCCAACAAAGGGGGCAGAATCATATGTTGCAATATCACATGGGGCGATTTCTTCTACTTTATCGATTTGAACAGATTTCAACCGGTAGATAATTCCGTCTTTTTCATAGACATCTTTAAACTGGGATCTTCCGTCTTCCTCTTTTATGGCTGTCCTATACTCCTTTTTTATTTCAATGAACATTTCTTCCGCATGTACAATCCCAGCGCACCCCAAAACGAGGGGTGCGATAAGGAACATAGCAATAAAACCTTTCTTATGCTTATTTTTCATCCTTCTTATCTCTTTTTCTCCTTACAAAAATGATGCCGGACACAATACCGGACAGCCCTATAACTAAAAGCAATCCTCCGCCCATGCCTATATCGCCTGTTTTAGGCAGTCTGCTCAGCCAGCCCCAGTATCCTTTTCCCCTATGATTGATGATTCCAAAGCTGTTTAGACTTGATTGATATGCTGCTGTGATGAAGCCCTTTTTCTTGACCTGTTCCGGACTGTTATACATCACAAATTCTCCTGTCGCTGCGCCGGCATCCTTTACTTGAATAGTCAGGTAAGCATCAGTCTTTATATATCCTTCCGGAGCTTTTATTTCATGTACGGTATATTTGCCGACGTGCAGCGGCTGGAATGATAATTGGCCGCTTTCATCTGTTATTCCGGTAAATACCGGCATTCCGGCTTCATTTCTGATCTCCAATACTGCTCCGGCTAATCTTTTCCAGGTTACAGCATCTGCCTTTTGGATCAGCACTTCCGGAGAAGGGTGATTTACAACCGATATTATACTGTTTTCTGATACCTCACCGTTTTTAATGGTAAAGGAATAGATATGATCTGTTAAAAGATAGCCGGGAGCTGCTTTTGTTTCCTTGTAGGTATAGGTTCCGTTTGCCGGGATATCAAATTTTGCATATCCATTCTTGTCTGTATCTACGGTCAGATATAAACTTCCGTCAGGATGGTAAATGGAAAATTCCACTCCCTCAATGCCTTGGCCTGTTGCTGCATCCACTTTATTGAGATGCATTTTATCTGAGCCGTGATTTTGCTTCTTTGAATCTGTCATAGTGACTTTTAATAGCTCTGCCGCTTCTGGCATTGTAAATGCTACATCGGCCGAAAGGTAATATCCTGACGGTGCTTTTACTTCATGAAGATAATAAGTTTTTCCTGCTGTCAATCTTCCGGTGATATCTATGGCCTTATCTGTTGTTTCAAAGTCTGGAATGACCACACTTTTCTGCTGATCCAATACCTGTAAAATGGCTCCTTTTAACAGTTGGCCGGATGGATCTATTTTTTTCAAGACGGACTGCAGTAATTTCATTTTTCATCTCAACTATGTCAATTGTTCCGTTTTTGCTGACAGTAAAAGGAACATCCTTCGCATAAGCATACCCATCGGCAGGAAGGATTTCGTGGAGCCAATAGTACTCTCCTGCTATTAATTTTGCAATGAGTTCATGGGGTTGTTCACCAGATACCCACTCTTCCAGGATGTTTCCCTCTTTATCTTTTATGCTCATATGATTTCCTGGAAGCTCCTCATTGCCGGTTATAGCCTTTTTTGACAAAATCATATGGGTCGGATTGTCTATCATAATTACTGTATCCCTGTCACCATTTAAACTCACAGTAAAGGGAATATCTTCTGCATAGGCATATCCATCTACCGGGCTGACTTCGTGAAGCCAGTAATTTTTCCCGGCTTCCAGCTGGCCTTTTAATTCTTCAAACTGCTGGCCGGTAGTAAAGATAAGGTCATCTCCGGCACTTAATCCATTGCCGGCCCTAAGTGCCTTGGTTGGGGTCTTATCCTCATTTAAAACCTGAAGGATACTCCCTGGTAATTGGCTGGCGGCGTTTGATGGGGTTCCAGTTAAAAGGGAGACGTTGAGTTTTTTTAATCAGAATCTCTGTTTTCTTATCTTTCATAATTACTGTGATTGATGCTGGTTCTTTCGGAACGGTGAAGGTTACTTTTTTTGCTGTAGGCATATCCGGCCGGCGGTTCTTCCTCTACCAGCTCATAGGTGGTTCCCGCTGTCAGGAGCCCTTTTATAAGGACTGGTTTTCCTTCTGGCATAAAGGAAGTAATGATAATACCAGTTTCCTTTTCCCGGATTGAGAAACGTCCTCCGGTTAGGATTTCTCCGGTTTCATCATCTATCTTTTTAATTTCCACCTCTGTCTTTTTATCCTGCATGACGATAGTTACCGGTATTCCGCTTTCCTCTGCCGTAAAGAGGATCTCCTTTTCGTAAGTGTAACCATCTGGTGAAAGTTCTTCCTTAATGATGTACTTTTTACCTGAGGTAAGAAGTTCTGCCGGAATGACAATCTTCTCTTCTTTCTTTTTTTGTAAATTCGTAAATTATATTTCCAGTTTCTTTGTCTATGAGAATGAATCGGCCTCCTGCCAGCTCCTCTCCGGTTTCTATATCCACCTTGGAGAAATATAAATGTACTGGTCGGTCCTCCATATCTACGTTATCAACCATTCCGGAAGCATTTAGCTGGAAGCGGTAAATTCCGCTGGTAAGACTGCTTCCGTCACTGTACGTTGTGGTTTCAGTAAGCTGGTAGCTTCCTCCTGCCGTTAGGATCTCCCGGATCGTTTCATTGTTGCGGTTATTTTTAAATATTGCGCTCTGGGTGGACTTTGAGACCTCTCCTGTTATCGTTTCTTCTTCTATTTGCCCAGTAGAGCTTAATATACTGTCATAGCCATCTTTGGGTTGTTGCGTGATCTCATATCTGGTTCCGTAGGGCAGCCCAGCAAAGGTAATGTATCCATCGCCGATTAAGGTGATATTTCCGTCTCCTTTGATCCGTCCTTCCATCGAACCACTGTATGCCTGGTATCCGGTTAAGGTTTTACCTGCTGAATCCATAAGCTTTACATGGAAGATAAATTTGTCTGCCTGATCCTTTCCGGTTCCAGTCAGCTTATTTATGATGGTAATGGAACCTTCCGGGACAATTGCATTTGTGAGGGTAGTACGTTTCGTAACTGTGTCCACCTCGGTCTCAAAGTACACGTTTGCTAGCGTTCCGATCTCACCGCTGACTACGGCCACAACGTCCACCGTACCACTTTCATGGGCAGCGATATCCGTGAGATTCCAGGTAATAATTCCATTTTGCTCTGCGCCATAATCGGTGGATCTTAAATAATCAAGTCCATCTTTAAGGACCGCATTAATACGGATATCTACCGGATGATTGTAAGGATTGGTATAGGTAACCGTGTATTTTATGACACTTCCGGCTTTTACCGCACTATGATCCGCCCCTATGCTGCTTGTTACTTGCGCTATAGGAATTTCCCTGGTTACTGGATTTTTGATTTTATAATCATGGTTTTCCTCATTAACGGTCCAGCTTGCAAGGATGTTTCCTTCCGCATCGGCCAGCTCCTGCCTGGTATCCAGATATGTCCTGGAAGGAATGGTGTAAGATCCGTCTTTGTCAAAATAAATCCTTTTGATTTCTTTCGATGATTTCTCTGTCCTACCATCAGAAAACTTGGTATACTCAGTGATTTCATATGCATGACCGTTTATGATACCATCTTCTGCCGTTACAGTCTGGCCGCTTCCCGTTCCAATAAAGGGAGGAAGCTCAGTTCCTGCATCTAAATCTTTTAATACGGTATATACCTTTACCGGAACCCTTCCAGTAACAGTCAGGTTTTCTATGGCACCGTTATCACTGGCCAGCTTTAATATACTAAAATCATTTGATACATTTTTGATCCCCGTTCCCGCCCTGTTTAAGGTAAAGATCACCGGCTTTGAAAGAGTATATCCGGCTGGAGCTTTTATTTCTTCCATGATGTAGACCCGGTTCGCTGATAACTTCTTTGTCAAAGTAAAGCCGTCTGATTCGGAAACGAAAGTCTCAATGGCATTTCCAGCCTTTTGGTACTCTCCATCAATGACCACCGCCTCATATACGGCAATCTCAGCCCCATCTATCGCCATCCCGTTATCAAAGTTAGTCTTTTTAAAATGGATTTCTGTAGGATCATTCAAAACTTCATAAGTATATAGGACCTCTCTTCCGCTTTCGGTTCCAGCAAACTGGAACTTCCTAATTCCAGCGGTGATCTGGTATAAATCCGGTGGTGAAATTTCTTCTATGATATAGTTATAGGGTTTTATGGTTCCGTCTTTCTGAACCATGCCCACTGGAAGACCGGTTATTTCTGCCTTTCCATCTGTACTGGTTGTCATGTACCAGACATCCCTGGTATCCTTATTCGTCACCTTAAACCTGGCGTTTTCCAGTCCCTCTCCGGTATCGGAAGCTTTCTTTTTGATTTCCAGCTTTCCTACGGTCGGAGTATTGACCACCCGGTAAACAGGGACTTTTTCTGCTCCTACGGTGATTTTTACAGGCTCTCTCTTCTGCATATAGGCTGGAGCCGTTAGTTCTGCAATATAATAAGTTCCATAAGGGATTTTATCAATCCGGTGAGGCTTTAAATCTCCTATGGAAAATCCCTCCAGGATGTCACCATTAAATCTATCGTTTTCCGTATATCTTCCATCTGATCCGGATAGCCAGGTTTGTATTAGGTAGGCTTCATCTTCCACAAATTTCCCGGCTTCATCGGCCCGGTAAAGTGCCAACTCTGCGCCCTCTGCGGCATACTCATTTGTTCCGTCCGTTACTACTTTGAGGACGTTAATGTACTTTTCCTCGTTTTCCAGGCTGAATCTCTGCACAGCCCCGATTTCGGTCAAGGTAATGGCCTTGGGGTCCGCTGTTTCAAAACCAGCCGGCGTTTTTTTCTTCGACCAAGACGTAATTTCCTACCTTTTTCCCTTCTTTTATTGCATTGAAGGATAAATAATCAATCCGGTGCATCCCCTCTAAAATATCGTAGCTCTTTATGTCTCCTGATTCTTCGTAATTAAATTGATACTCAAAGTTCAGGGGAAGCTTTCCGTCCGAATCAAGGGAACCGCTATTCACATTCCGGTAAATGGTGATCCTGATTGTTTTTCCGGCATCAGTAATCCAGGTCTGGACGGTTCCCTCTCCTTTTCCAGTCTGAAGGCTTTCGCTGCGCTCTGCCGTCCGCCCCCCGTCTTTCGTGTACCAGGTGAGGGAAGTGAGGCCTTCCCCATTCTCCCGGTAGGCTGTTTCAAAGTCCGTGATAAAGCTGGACTGATTTTCTGACAGGCCAAGAAGGTCCTTTATGCGGTCCATAAAGCCAGTACTTTTTTTCAAACTTTTCGGTATACTCAGTCAAATCATCGGTCAGCCATTCTGTTATCTTCTTCTCCTTATCAAAGACTGGCTTTCCGTCAGTCATTATAATAGTTCCGTTGCCGTCCGTCTTTGCTTCATAGAGGGCCAGACCAGCTGCATGGCTGTTTGGTAGCTGCAGCTTTTTCCCCGTGCTGTCTGTGTAATATTTGTAAACCTCCAGCTTGGTATGATCGTTCTTTAAGTTTATGGTCTGTACTTCTCCGGTCGCTTTCACCGTAAGCTCTATGGAGCTGCGGATATAACCGCCACTTACTTCTATTTCTTCCAGGAGATAGTCCTGCCGGGATTCCCTCAAAGTATTTCGGGGTTCCATCTGTGATCCAGTCAGCCATGATCCGCACTGGCGCATTATCAGCGGTATTTTCTACCGTCCATTCTGCGGGCTTACTTTCTGCCTTTACAAAATAGTACCCTTTCGGATAGGTTACGTTGTCCGTGGTATAGACCCGCTTTGCTTTATAAAATGTCAAATGCGCCCCGGTAACCTGACCGTAACTGTAGGCTCCCTTCGGCTCCGTGATCGTAAGATCCTCCTGATAATCGCTGCGTACATCAATCCGGTACCGATCCGGTGCATCGGTCTTTACGATCTCCACCTTGATCTTTTCATCTTCCATCCCGGTCTTTTGGACTTCCCTGGTTTCCATAACGGTAACACCTACCGGAAAGCCCTTTGCATAACCTGATGGAGCTTTCAACTCCTCCATGATGTAGGTTCCTGGGACCACCCGCTTTAGCACATCGGCCTGACCCACAGTCATATCAGACTTAAATGGATCATTGGGATACTTTTCTCCGGTAATCCAGGTGTTTTCCATGATCCAGGCTTCTCCCTGGCGGTGGTAGAGTTTCTTATCGTCTGTGATATCCTCCTCTTCACCGATATCTTCCATGCCGGTCTTGTCATTGATCTTGTAAGCAGCATCATTGTAGGCGGAAAGAAGATCATCGTATTTATAGTGGACGTAATCCCCGTCAATGTCATAGACAGGATCGCCCTTTTTATAGGTTTCTGCTGATCTCTGGTAATACTTCGGAAGGCCATGGTCATTCAGAACCGGATTCATGCTTTTAATAAAGTGGCTTCCGTCATAAGTCCCTGTGATGTATTCCTGATCCGTATCCGCATTAATAGAAGCAATTCTCCAGGTTTTGATTTTTTTCCCTGGCAATGACTGCTCCGGTTTTAGTTCTGGATACCTTTACCGGCCATACAAGAAGCCTCTGCCCCTCCTTTGTATAAGCCATTCCGGTGGTGGGATTTACATATGCATCCCGGTTTCCATTGCTGTCAAGGTGATAGAGGATGGTTCCTGGACTCAAGGTGAGGCATTTATCCGCAGCGGAATATTTCACCGCTGTTAGATCCCCTCCGGTCAGTTCAAAGACAGTCTGCCCCGCCTTCAGCACGTAGATGGATTCCTGGTTTTTTTATCTGTACCCGGTTTCCGTTCCGGTCATAGCCGTAAAGCGTCCCATTTGCCCCAGTTTCCGTTACTTTCAGATCTCCAAGAGAATAGAAAAGAATATCTGTATCCCCTCGCTCTACCGTCCGGTAAGTCCAGGTACCTTCCCCTGGCTCTCCGTTTAAGCTTCCTTTCTCATCCTCCTTTCGGATAAATTCAATGGTGGTTCCAGAGTATCCTGTTAATACCTGTATCGATTGGACGTTGTTGTTGCGGTCCCTTTCTACCTTCACACCATCATATCCATAATCACCACTATCGCCGTTTTCCTTGATTTCTATGGCATCATAAAGTGTCATTTGTGCCCCGGCTACGTAGCGGTTATTATCGTCTGCGGTATCTAATGGCCTGGATATTAGGCCATAACCTGCAAACACGCCATCTATATAGATTGGCTCCGCAGCCTCTCCAGCAGCCTTTCTGGATTCTAAGTATTCCAGGGTACCTTTGTACCAGCCATAGCCTGAGTAAGTTCCGTTTTTGTAAGCCAATTCCAAGTTTTCTATTCCATACTTCTGTTTTAATTCCAGCTCTGTCCCTTCTAGCCTGGTGTCGGTTTTGTATGTGACCTTCTGTTCAGAGTCCTTGATTTTGGATACCTCCAAGCGTACCGGGGTATTTCCTACATAGATTCTGGCCATGTCTACGGTTGATACATCCCCTGTCTGATCCTCATATATAGCTGCCGCCACCCGGTTATCCCGGCTTCCATCTAGGTAATAGGTGATTCTGTCGGAATAAATTTCTATGGCTACTGGCTCTGTCCTAACATATCCAGCTGGAGGCCTAATTTCACATAGGACATAGGTCCCGGCTCCAAGAGGCTGTGGAGTAATTAAATATCCGGTATTCTGATCCTGGTAGGTAGTTTTTGTTAGATCCTCTTCCTTGGCCTGAAGGTCGTCCCTGGTGGTTGTGAAGGCTTCAAACTGTCCTGTCCTTCTACCTTCCTGATCGGTAAGTATCACCTGTTCCGATTCCTTGCAGATAGGGGTTCCTGCCTGAACAGTTCCCTTCCATGCATTCCCTTCCATGGCAATATTCCTGGCTCCCATGGCTTCTAAAAATTCCTTTGATCCTTCGATCCGGGTATCCGTTCCATAAAACTTCACCAGCCGTCCGTATTCTCTCCGTCCTCCCTGGACGCTGCATAAAGAGTAAACAAGGCTCCGTCATGGAGAAGGTTTTCCCCTGTCTCCGAATCCAGCTTTTCAATTCTTAGCTTTGTTTTATAAAACTGTTTCGAAACTTCGTATACCCAAAGCCTTTGTATGAACTCTCTCCATTTGTGGAAGGGGCGCTGTCTGCTACTTCTGTAATTGCATTGTCAGATGCCACGACTGTCCATGGCACAAGCATGGGAGCATATTTTCCAGCATAAGCAATCTGTGCACCTTGCATGGTCGTTACATTATCTTTGTACTGGGTTCCAGCACCATTGATCTCTGTAATGGTTCCACCTGCAAATGGAACATCATTTGCGATACCTTTGTTTTCTGCAACAGAGCTGTAACGGTAATATTTTGCTACCGCTTCTCTACCACTCATGCCCTCTGAAAGATAATAAGGAACATTTCCACTCATCCTGTCATCCTGCTCATTGTAGTAGTTTTTATATGGCTTGAATTCGTTCTGGCTCAGTGCAAAATAATCACCTGATCCAGTTCCAGTCATGCCATTTCTGATGTTGTCAATGTCCATGCCGTACTTGTAAACTTCAAAGTCGCCATCCGCATTTCTGCCCTTGATTACGTTCACACTCTCCTCATTGAAACGGATCTTGTACTTCCTCTCCATCTCAGGCTGTGTTATGCCGGCAGAATAATTGTAATAATTATTTGTTACCTCAGGTGTAGCCTGGGAGCCATCATAATCCGCATATACAGACGGGAGAGAGACTTCTCTTGGCTTATCAATCTGGTAATGCTTGTTCTTTAAATCCCCCAGGTTACTAAATTTCGGCTGCTGTTCTGCCACTACATAGGTTCCGTATGGCAGATATTTTGATGTGGCGAAATAATAACCGGCGCTGCTTCCTGAAGCGTCTCCGTACAGGGTATCAGCTGAAAGTGTTGTGAAATCCTTATCTGAACCGCCCTCCTGTGCACAGTCCCATTCAATGGAATAAATCCGGTCAAGGTCATATGCAAAGAAGGGTTTTAAATAGTTTTCTGCCTTTCGGATTGCTTCTGAAAGGGCTTTGTCGTAAACTTCATCGAAATAAGCATTGCCACCTGTGGCGCTTTCCGTTTCTCCGGCCTGATTCTTTTTCACCAGCTTTGCCACTTCGTCATTCAGATACCAGGTAATGGCAAACTGGCGGATGTTGTCAGAACGCAGGGCATTATCCGCAGCTATATCCGATGTGTTGCTGCGATTCTTAATTTCCGGATTATTGTGGGCCGCTGGGAACTGCTCTTCCGCCCCTCCTGTTCCAAACAGGAGCTTCTTTATGAAGGCAAAGGGCTTAAAGGAGGTGCTGCCATTTTCAGTACGATCCCACTTATCATCATTGGCCACATTTATGGCATCAAAAAAACTTTTCATAATTATAGGTTTTTACCGTCCTGTTGTTGCCAGCTTTTACATCAATGGTTTCCAGCACGGAAGTATAGCCGTTATTCTGACCATCATTTATGAAAACATTTGTATAGCTGTACAGGGAATCATTGCTTACAATCGCATCCTCTGAGTCTTTATATAAAGGAGAAGTGACGTGCTGTACCTTTGTGAAAACCTTGTTTACCAGGGCCGGGAATTGCTCATTTCGTTCAATCACATTAATTTCATTTCCCAGGCGATCCTGCCAGATTACATTTCCATCGTTGTCACGGTACAGTCGTTCTAGGTTTGATTTTAAGTAAACCTTAAAGCGGAAGTTGCCCATCTTCTTAGCACCGTGTCCCTTCCAAGACGCCCACCAAAGGTTCTTGTAAACCAGTCATCATGGACTTCGGCATAGGAGTTGGTGTTGTCGTATGTTTTTTCATCAATGGTCTTCGTTACCTTAATCTGCTGTCCGATGATACGTTCCAGCACGGGCGTTGGTGTTTCTCTTGTATTTGCGTCCTCAAGCAGATTGTGATATCCATTGCAAATCAAATGTTGATTCTTAATGAAAGTCTTGTTTGTGTCAAATTCTGAGGAAGTAGAGACTCCCGCACCAGCTCCGGAGATACGAATGACATATTCTGCATTTGATATGCTGCCTCCTGCCGTATATCCCCAAACATTATTTGACCCGATCTTGCTTATGTCATCACCTGTGACAACGGTCTTTCCATTATTAAGTGCGATAGTAAAGTTACCTGATTTTACTCCGGTAAGATCCATGTCTTTTGATCCAACATGAATGATGTATTGCTTTGCCACGTTGTCATAGTAATAATAGGTACTGCCAACACGGTCCACCACTTCTTCCAGAGAGCCAACCTTCATAATTTTAGAGGTGCTTACATTCTCCTCATGTACAATGACCTCCTTGTAATTAGGCTCCCATACTTTTCTGGTTACGGGCGCGTGGCCTACGTTAGTGCCATCATCTAAGTGCCAGTAATCGTAAAGGGTTTCTCCTGTTGTATAACGGAGATATCTCTCGCTATCCGATGGATACATGGTTTTATCTGTAGGAATTCCATCATCGCCCACTTCATAATCTGGTGTTACGTTAATTATGTATTTGCCTGTATTACCTACTTCTGCGGCATTTAATTCATTCCCTGTATACTTTCTAATAACATATCTTCCATAGATTGTATTCAGTTTCGTAAGATATCCCGCAACAATATCGCCACTGGAATTTGTCTGATACAGCAGAGTCCTTTGTGGACTCATGCCAACAACGATAGTTACAATGGCTTTTTCACCACTATATTCTATTTTTTGAAGGCCTCCATAGGTAAATACCTTTTCATTGATGTAATAATTTAAGATTGCTTCGATCACTGACTTATTAGTTGTGACATTATCAATTTCAAGAACCATCTCCGGCTTGCCATAAACGGTTTTACCATTCACGGTCCGCTTCTCATCATAGACTGAGGCATCTACCGTGGAATAATCACCATCTTTCGGTGTTTCCATATGGAGAGAATTACGCATCATGTGCTCCAATTCGGCTTTTACATATTTTATGTTGCTATCTGAATTTGTAAAGGTACTAGTAAACTTTGCAGGATCACTAGCTGTAGCTGTTCCTTCTGTAGGTAGCTTTTCTGCTTCAGTCCCGGCAGCTTCGTATGGGATCTTTATACTTGCAGTAACTCCTGGTTTCTCGATCATGTATCCATTGATATCACGCTTGTAAACAGAGTCAGATTCTGCTGTTAGGTAAAAAGGTGCTTCCTTTGCATCAACATACTTACCTCCATCTACTTGTTGGATCACTACAGGTTTCAATGTAACGTTATTGAGATAAACATCTGCCCCTTCCGGAATCCCATCAAGTACTACATTATAGCCATTTGTTGCATCCTTTGATTTTGTTTCAAGAAGAAGTAAGTTCTCCTTATTTCCATAGGCCCCATTTCCCTCAGGGAAAGTAACTGCATTATATAGCTGTTTTGATATCCAGGCAGATCCTACCGGAGCCGTCTTTGCATCAGCCGTTTCGCCATAGGAACTGCGGGCGCTATCGCTTGCGTTTGTGACCTCCATATCCTTTCCGGTAATCGAAAGCTCATATCCTTCAGAGCGGGTAAGCTCCTTAATATAATAGTTGCCAAGGATTAATGGTATTCCTATCCAGCTGTCCCCATTCATGGTTTTATTATCTTTATAGATACGGCCCTTTTCTTCCTGCGACTGTGCCTTTTCATAACCATTTTTCACATAAAGGTTCTCCGGATAACTCTTTCCGGTATATTCAATCTTTCCTGCCTTGTAATTGTAGATGCTATGAGGTCTTTCCGTTATTGCTAAGAAGGAACCTTCCCCATTTTTATCTACAGCTGCGACTGAAACAAGATCATTAGCATCAAATACCACTCCAATACCGGATGTTACATTTCCGCTGTCATCTCGCCCAGTATCCGGTCCGTAAATGGGATCTGCCGCAAACAAACCGTATAACGCGCCTTCTAATGTTGCATCTCCCTGGGACTCTCCATAGGAATCGTAATTTGCAGACTCCCCAGCCTTTAGTTCCATGTCTCTTTTATTAAAATGAAGCTGCCCAGGTACACGATGATCATATACCTTAAAGGTATGGGCAGTATTATTACTCGGTCCTTTGCTTACCTCCGGCTGACTATCCTCTTCTCCATCATCGTATCCTTTACTGGAAGCTCTGCTAAGAGCACTGCGACCAAGCATTGTTGTCATAACTGGTTCTTCTTCAGTATCTTCAGCCAGAAGACTAATTTGTCTTAGCCGTACTCTTTCTTCCTTAGGATAGATGCCTCTGAGGCTGTAGCCAGGCTATCACTCATACTTGATCTACTCTTTAAAGAAGAAGCTAAGGAAAGACTCATAAAACTCTTCCTGGCCTGTGATGGGGTTGCATCGTCATCATTGGAAAATTCATCAAATTCATCTTCTTCCTCTTCCACATCGAATTCATCATCAATAAATAACTCATCATCATCCTTTGCGGTAAGCTTCACGGTGATTTCTTTTTCCTCTGCAAAGGCAGCAGGAAGTCCAATAAACTTAAGTAACTTGTTGATGATTCTTTCTCCCAATGGGAGGTCGTAGGTTTCTTTAAGGATTAAGTCTCCACTCTCTTCTGAGGAATCAGAATATGTAGAAGGACTTGCGATATTAGTATCATTGTCATCAAAGGTGAATTCTCTTTCATCTAACTGGTTGGATTCCTCTAATCCAGGAATTTCCACATTTGCAGCAAAGCTCCGCATTGCTAATACTGAAAAGCCCTCGATGTCACTTGAGCCGCCCTTTGTCATGTTACGGACATATCCTGAGACTTTTATGTCTGCATTACTGGCGCTTCTCCATTTTTTTTAGCCTTTCCGGATTCAGATGCCGCCGTCGTGATGATTTCAATTGGAACATCATCAGGATGCCCTGGATCATGTATGATATAGCCATCTCTTGGCTTGGTTTCCCGGAAGGTATAGTCATATTCAAGATTGATAAATGTCTGATATGCATCGTCTCTGGCATCTTTACAGCCTGATTCTTCAAATGCTTCTTCTTCCGATGACTCATCTTCTCTTTCACATGACCAATGATGGAACGTTCCTCCGCTGGATGCTGCACGGGCTTCACATTCGTCTACCGCCGCCCGCCATTCCTCCATTAATCTTTTATATGCTTCTGCCGCTTCGTCTGCTTCGCTGCTTCCTTCCTCTCCTTCTTCACCGTTACCACCTTCCGATTCTTCTATTTCTGGCTCCGGGGGAATTGGGTGCCCATTACAATAGGAATGACTAAAATCATAATAACGGGTATCCTTATGAGAAATACGGCCACTGGCATTTGTTACCAGGTCATCATCAAACACTAACCAATCCTGCCAGGTTGTTGGGTCTTCTCTCATGTTATCTTCGATGATTCCGCCACGAGATTCATTATTGCTTAACTGGGTATCATCAAACTGCTCCAATACCTGCCATGTAGAACCCTGCAAAGGATTACCTGTTTCGTAATCTCTTTTTTCCAGTTCAACTTTATAATTAGATTCAAAGGTTTCATTATGCTGATAAACCTTTAAAGATATCTCTTCAACATCCCCAGGTGTAGGAGTAGGCGTATTTGCACTATATTTTGTAGTAAGGAAAAACTCACAACCTTTCTCTATTACATTTCCTTTTGCCCTGTATAGTTGCTGGGAGCCTGGGACATTACACTGGAAATATTCTAAGCTGCCAGTGACTTCCAAAATTCTAAAAACATTTGGGTCGTAAGTAATCTTCATAACAGCTTCCGCAGGTTTCTGTCCAGTCGGAGTATTAGGGAAGCTCCAGGTAAGGTTCTGTCCTTCAGTGTTAATGACCAGTCCTGTCGTTACAGGTTCTATGACACAATATTTCTTAAAGGTTTCCCAATCTTTAAGTCCAGTTAATTGATACAACTTTGTTGTATCAATTTGTCCGGGTCCGCTTCTTAAATCATTTATATACATCGCCTTGCTCTCAGAATTAAACTTGCTAATCAAGTCAAGAATGTCTTCAGGGCTTTTACACCCTTCTGGAATGTTCTCTAGAGACATAAAACCGTCATTAGCATAGTTTTCTACCTTATCCGACCCACCATTGCTTTTTCCTTTCGACCAAGCGACATCTCTTGCTTCATCTTTAGTGATCCAGCCAAATCTATCATTGAGATCAGGCTTTTTATCGGAACTACCAAACGCAAAAATATATGCCCAGAACATTCTTTTCTGTTCAATGGTACCTTTGTTATAATCGATATCTGCATTGACCTTTGAATAATCATAATTGCTATGTGCAGAAGCTCCTGTATTCATGCATAAAAACCATTTATCTTCTTCGTCACCGGGCGCTCTTCCCATCAGATATGGATGCCCTGGCTGGCCGGAACTGACAAACTTCAAATTGAAGCCCCAAGAATTAAAATTACCTCGCGGTAAATAAGTAAATATCGGGGTGAAAAAGAGAACAGTTGCAAGAAGCCCAGCAATTTTCCTATTTAGTTTCTTTCCTTTCATAATTTTCCTCCGTTTTCTATCTTTGATTTCTCCAAGATAACTTTTAACAATTCGACTATATTGATTTTAGGTATTCCGTCGTTGAAATGAAACACAAGTAAATCATCTATAAAGAGCCTCTTTCAAAACTTATTGCACATATTTAATGATTCCCTTATATTCTAACTAACAAGAAGAGGCCCATCCTTTTTGGCATAGGTGCAATAAATCATTACCTGATAACCTTCTTTATTAATTATGCAATGAATCAGATTGTTTCCTAGCAATGAAAAATTAAAGTCTTCTATGTTGATTTCCTTCACCCATGAATTTGAGCTATCAAACGGAAAAGCATTTAGCAGTTCATTTCCATGCATCTGATTATCAGCAAATTCAAAGGCAGCAGGTATATCTTTAACAAAATACTTTTCTGTAAAGCGAACCATTTCCTTAACTGTTAGGTTCATTAAAATATCATAGTTTTCACTTATTAAAACTTTTTTTCTTAAAATATCTCCAGTAAAAAAAGTGCGATGATTGAAATTCCGAATCGAACTGTTCTAGTTCTCATACATGGACGTTTTGTTTCTAATACATAATTGTCTGTTAAATCATTCCAACCCAATTCTTGTGGAATACGATATAAATACATCAAAGCCACAATAACAGGGAAACTATTCCTCCACTTATATCTCATTTTTACTGATGAGAAAGCAGAAAGTAATAGTAATCTATTTCTTTTCATAATTTTATCCTCCGTGATTTATGGAAAAAAAGAAAAGCTACCGATTAATTTAACCGATAGCTTTTCTTTATGATATTCAATATTAATTAAACTTGATAAACGGTGCCCGCTCTCCATGAATGTATCCATATGCGATATTGGGGAACTTTCCATCCACACTTGCTGGAATTTTGTAGCCAGTCGCTTCACAGTATTTCCCTAATTTTGTTAATTCTGACTCACCGTTTAAATAAGCAGATGATGAATAGACATCTGCTATGGTAAAATAATTATTTTTCGTGGTTGGTTCATAAGCAAGCCACACACCATCTACCAAAAATGCAGGATAAATATGATTGCCAAAGCCAAGTCCACTTACAGGTAAGCCTACACAAGCCGAAAGCAGGTATGCAGCACCATTATATCCACTACAGTTTGCTTTTCCATCAATCAGACAGCTGTAAGAATATTGGGTTCCTTCATTGTCTAGATAATCCGCCTGTGTGATTCTCTTTGCAATCCGTACTGCTTTTTCATAATCGGAAGCATTTCTCCAGTCAAAGCTATTTAAAAAAATTACGGACTTCAGTTGTCAGACGTCCCAACTTTTCCTGATCCACCCCTTCCAATCCAACGGTTGGATAATCCGTTAAGCTCGCAATGGTAGCCAACTCCCGTCCACCAAAATAGGTAAGAGAAAGAGGGTCTCTATTTTTGACTGCAAGATCAAAAACATATTGCATATGACTATTGGACTCATAGAAAAAGTTATCCGGATCACTCTTCCATGCAGTTGCACCAGTAATCGGGCTGGTCACAAACCATGATTCCATATATCCTTTTAAGGGATGCTGTGGATCATAATTACCTGTGTTAGCCTTAGCTGGTGTGCTAGTATTCTGTGTCTGAACTACACAATTAACAACCCATGCCCCGTCTGTATTAACAGAATAACCGTCAGGAGTAGTTGTGTTTGCAAGCATCTTAGCATTTGTGTCAAAGAAGTAGGATTTTCCATCAACCCAGTTCCAGCCTGTTGCATAAGTACCGTTATCATTCTGGTATTTCCATGCAGCACCTTCCTGCTTCCACTGACCTGCAAAAGAAGTGGAAGTTGCCAGGATTCCCATTACCATAGCTACAGATAATATTTTAATAGCAGCGTTATTCTTTTTCATATCCAATGACCTCCCTTATAATCTATTTACAAAATCTCTCATTTGACATTCACACTATTTCATGTTATTCTAAAGATACAAAAGGTAGCCAACTCCACAGAGTGGCTTCCAAATTTAATGGATTATTAAAAAATAATCACCCACAGCTTTGGTCGGCAGGGTGGTTATTTTTTGTATCTTTATCTTTGTTATTCGCGTATGTTAGGATCGCAACGATCAAAGCCGTAACGTTTACAATAATCATAAATTCCTCATATGTGCTGATAACAACCACCTCCCTTCGGAGATGGAAATCACCCAGCAGATTGATTACCTACTTCATATTATACTATATTACGGTCACTTTTACAAACCTTATTAGTGTTTCAAACAGGCCTTTGAGCATTTTCTATTAATAACCTTTTCGTCAAAAGCTTTCTCTTCATGTTACCCTTTCATAAACACAAAATGATACAAAGATCTTTTTCTATCGGTTTAACATATTCGATTGCCAAGGTTCACCGGCCTTTTGGCCGGGCGAAGGCTACTGCATAGCAGTAACCACTTTTCCGCCCTGTACCCACTGGCCTTTCTCATTTACTTGATATTGCCCTTCAATAACGGTTCCCGTAATTAACTTCCCTCTTGTTCCATCAGAAACCGGATTAAGATAATACCAAGCGCCTTCCATGTACTGCCACCCTGTAAGCATTTGGCCCTGTGTCCCATCAGATATAGGTTTCAAATAATACAGGTTTCCGTCAGCAGCCATATACCAGCCTGTCACCATAAATCCGTCCTTGTCAAAGCGATACCAAGAAGCTGAATCCTCTTTTTTTGTTGCGTATGGGTTACTGATATATGCCCATTCATCTGTATAAGTCCGGTTAGACGCAAAGATCCATTTCCCATTTGCTACCTGTGTCCAGGTTCCCGTTATTGCTCCGGCTGGAGCTGCCGGTCCCTGGGTATTCCCTGCGGTCGTTACTCCCACGGAATAGAAACCGCCTCCACCTCCTGAAGAACCTTTTCCACCCCCGCCTCCGGAAGAACTCCCAGAAGTCGTCTGATCTAATACTTTGAAATTAAGGGTTACAGTGACCGGATCAGACATCTTTCCATCACTGGTGACTGCACAAACTATTGTCGTTATAGTTCCGGTGTATGGGGATCTTCCCATAGCCTCCTTGATCCAGCTGGCCGTAACCTCTTGTTTCTCATTGAAAACTACAGGAGTCACGTTTCCTTCCTGATCCACTATAAGGATACCGGCATCAGAGGAACGCCATAAAACATTCTTTTTATCCTGGCTTCCAGAAGAGTCCGCCCCGCTCCACCGGGTGTATACGGAAGCATTGAATTTCTTACTTTCAAGTCCTTTCCATGAAAGAACGGGATTGTTTGATTTTCCTGTCTTTGTAAATACCAGGTCAAATTTCTCGCTCTCCCGGTCTGCCTCTATGCATTCCGTCTGGAAGGTTAATGTGACCTTACAGGAAGCGGCCATCTGGCCGTCTTTTGTTACGGCTGTGATCTCCACGTTCTTTTCTGCCCGGTACGGTGCCTTTGAAAGTGCCTCTTTGATCCACGGTGCTCCATCAACCGGAGTCACATTTCCTTCCTGATCCACCTTTACTGCTTCTGGATCAGAAGAGATCCATAAAACGTTGCGGTCATAAGGCTTATGCACTGCGGTATCCTCCACCTCCGGAAGAACGGCTGCTAACAATTTTTTTGATTCAAAGCCGGTCTTTTGGACCGTTTCAGAATGGATATCTCCTACCTTCTGATACCCAAGACTGTAAGTAAGAGCCGTCTGATCCAGGGGGATTCCTTCTGGAACAATCCGTGTCTGATCGTTAGTCATAAATTTTACTGTCACCTGGCATGTAGCTGAAGCCTGATTTCCAAGCTTGTCCTTTCCGTTTACGGTAACAGTCACGTCCCGGCTTCCAGCCCCGGATATCTTTGCATACTTATCATTCTCCCGGATTCCGTTATCCGTTGCCATGATATTTCTGATCCAGGCGGAATCCTTAAGGGCTGAAACTGATGCTTCCCGGTAAGCTTGGTTGTCTTGGGATACTAAGACCACCGCTGGATCCGAACTTGTCCAGGTTACTTCATTTCTGGAGAAAAAGTCCGGTGTAAAGGTTGCCGTTAATGATTGGGGAGCCGTTACTGTCACCGTTTCCTGCGGATTGGTCCGGTCCCCGGTTAAGGTCCTTGTTACCGTATAGGCAAGAGCCTGTTTATCAAGTGCCGCCCCTTCCGTTGCCACTAAGGTATTATCCAGGATCTGAAATGTAACGTTGATCCGGCTATTTGCTATACAGGGCTTTCCTTCAAAGGAAGCAGAGGGCCGGGTCTGTGCTGTCAGAACTGCAACACCGCCGTTCTGATGACCAGCTCCATAAATCGTGTTCGGTATCTTATATTGATAATTTCCATCCTCCTGGGTTCTCTCCGCAGCTTCAATGATGCTTGTAAAAAAGGAGGAGGAAAGGTTTACGGAAAGGCTGGCCGATTTGGCGGTATAGCCATCGGTTTCCTCATCATTGTTTTTCGCCAGGTTTATAAGCTGGGGATCATCAATGCTCCACTTCACCCGGTTATCTTCCACATCATTATTAGTATCAATAATGGCTTTGATATTCACCGGCTGAACCTCAGTTCCCTGCTCTAACACTCCGTTGATATAGCGGGCAATAAGCTTACCTTCCTTATTCCGGATTTCTGTAGTCTTTACTGGACTTTTCCGATTTCCTGTCCTGGTCTGTACTACTGCAAAAGTATAATCCTCCGGTTCCACCTTGATGGACACGGCCACTTTTTTTATAGACCGCTGATACGGATATATCTTCCTGCGGCATGAAAAAGGTATAGGCATGACTGCCGTCTGAATAGGTAGTACTCTTCTTTATTCCTTTACTGTTGGTGTAAGTTGGAGTCCCTTCCATCTGGTATTTTTCTGAATCCGTATTCCTGGGGGTCGTTGTCACACAGACCGTTGTCGCGGCTGCAATGGCTCCCCGATGTTCCTTATCAAGGGGCCTGGAATATTGGGAGCTGCCTCTTACTTCAAGGGTAGCAACATCATAAAAGTTCTGGCCATTTGCCACCGTGTCGATCTGGTTTACGTTTAACAGATATCCTCTCACCGGACGGCCCAGGGAATTGGGGGCAAAATGATCCAGGATATAATCTCCGCTTTCCTCATCTATGACTGTCAGGATGCCGTTCTCCAATTCTTCATAGAAATACTGATCTGTGATAGTCTTTTTCGCTCCGCCTTGCACTAGAGTGTAGTACAGATCCCCAGAATGCCAGTATCCTACATGGGCAGCATAGCTATAATCATTATCATCGCTGATCTCTGATCCGCATACATTGGCACTAATCTTGCTCTCGGAATCCGCAAACAGATAGGCCACATCCTCTATGTAATTAAAGTTTGTTGCGGCTCCCTGCCTCGTCCCGATGAAGGTCCCCTCTCTTGCCAGGGACCCAAGCTGGGAGTTTCCGATAGTCCCTTCAAACCGTGCCACTTTTATCTTCCCGGCTGCATATCTTCCGGTGATGCCGCCGATGGCCGTTGAATGATAGCCGCCGATGGTTCCGCTGACATGGGTATTGTAAATATAAGCTGCGTTCTGGTATCCAACGATCCCGCCAATGTAGCCAGTCCCCTGGACTCTGGCCGTGGTTCCATCTCCGGTAGAAACATCTGAGTCTGCAATATAGGAATCCGATGCAATCCCAGCAATCCCACCAACATAAATTACATCCGTTCCGCCGGTGGCATCAATCATCACCTTTTCACAGGTTGCATTTTCAATAACGGTACCGCTGATCTCTCCCGCGATTCCCCCGGCAATGCCAGTGGAACGGATATAGGCGTTTTTCACGGTCACGTTCCTGATCTGGGAATCCTCTGCATATCCGGCCACAACTCCGATCCTGTCTTTTCCTTTAATCTCGCTGCTATCCGGAATGATAGTCACGTCATGGATTCTTGCATCCGTGACTGCCCCGAAAAGTCCGACATTGTTATAGCCAGCAAATGAGGTAATCTTTAAGTTCTTGATGGCATAGCCTTTTCCATCAAATTCCCCGCTGAAAGGATAGGGGACCGCACTGGAATTTTCTGCGGAGTCCCGATAAAAACCGATGGGTATCCAGTCCACTCCCTGTAAATCAATGTTTCCTCCAAGGGCGAAATAACATCCGGAATAGACACCGGCATATTTCGCTCCCTCGGCATCCGGAACAGTCATTCCCATGGCGGCCAATTCTGAAAATCCCATGAGTTGTTCCCTGTTCTTGATCAGGTAAGGTTTTTTCTTTTGTACCCTCCCCCTGGGTTCCGCTTAAAAACTCAAAGCTTGTCTTTCCTGCCCATGTATCCCAGATATCTCCCAGGGAACTGGAAGCAGCGGCCTTTACCGCCATTTTAGCGGGAAGAATTGTAGGAAGTTCCTTCGGTGCCTCTATCGCTTCGGAAGGAGTGGCTTCTCTGAAATTCTCTTCTTCCCTTTCTTCTGTTTCTAAACCGAATTCCAGCTCCCCGCCGGTTTCGTTCTCCTCCACCTCCTCATTGTCTCCTGTATCACGGTCTGCCTCAGAGGGGGTAGCTGTATGTATTGCATTTTCAATGGTTTGTCCATTTTCTGCATACACCGCCCAAGGCGGTACTGCTGTTATTGCCATGGCTGCACACATAACGTATGCCAGCCCTCTTACAAGTCCTTTTCTCATTATTCCTCCTTACTGAATTAATCCAAATACCATCTTCAACTACTAGATGTCCATCTGGAATCCTTTCATCCTGATACATGAAACCAAACGGCCTACCCGGCTTTATAAATAACTCCATCACATTTACCTCCATAATAGGTTTGTGATTCATTCTGCCCAATAAAGCCGTACCATCTCCTATCCACTTTTTGTCAGCCCATAAGTACCTTTGCAGTGACTGGATCAAAGAAGTACCTCTTACCTCTATTAGCACATAATTCCAGCCATTTATGACGCCAAAACTTATCTCCTGCTATTTTCTTATCCACTCCATCTACCCTTTATCCCCCAACTCCTTTCGTTTGGAATGTACTGCAGGAACATGGTTAAAAAAACAAACCGGATAATATCAATATGGCAGCTTCAAGAAATAATAACGACTCCTAAAAATCTTTCCTATCCCTGCAGGACTGCCATGGCCGGCCTGATACCAAAGTCCGTCTCCTTTACACTTACTGGCTGAATATTTCCATCTACCAGACTGACCCCATAGATCCCATCTCCATAAAGGAAGTCTTCCAATCCATCATCCTGCGGGGTACGAAGATAATATCCTTTAGAATAAGCGGAAACCTGCGATTCCGGATTGTTTGTTTCACTTCCATAAAACTTCCAGAGAACATTCCGGTACTTAAGCGCCTCATCCACTGACAAAATAAATACTTTATCCTGTATAAGCTGAAACACCTCCTTACCAGCCTTAAGGCTGCTGTCATCTAACTGCTCATAGTATCCCTTCCATGTAGCCCCTATGTATGACCTGGTAATTCCGATATATGTTTCATGGACAAAATCATCTGAAGCATGACTCAGAAGCCATTCTCGGATATTGGAGTGCTTATAATTGTTATTAAACCCAAAACTCAGTTTCTTCGCCGCTCCATCCAGATCAAACCGGATCACACTGTCACAAAGAAACAGCGCTGTCCGCTGATTGTTGCCCATGGTATCCTCATAATCTTCATCGATGCAGCGGAATAGGTAAATCTTGTTTCCAATGGTCCGGACCTGTACATCACCGATATGGTAATGTACGGTTTCTAGCGTTTTGCCAGTGGATTCATAACAGATATCACAAATTCCATCATGATCTGCATCCACATGTCCAATCGCAGGCAGTATCACAATTTCTTCCTTTCCACATTTCCGGCACCGGACCGTTTCATGGCCGTTTGCCGTACATGTGGCATTGATTCTATCCTCAACCTGGTAATCATGGCTACATGTGCTTTCATCATATTTTTTTTCAAAGCCTACTCTTACAACTGTGTATTCCTCATAAGCTATCGTAAATTCATCCATGACCAGCTCAGATAAGTTCTTAATATTTTGGAATGTCTGACTTACGATTACGGTACTTGGCACATGCCGCTTTGCAATAAGATAGATTTCCTTCCGCTCCGTACCATCTGCCATTGACACTAAATTAAGAAGCCTTTCATTACTTTCCTCTTTACTCTTTGTAATGAGCTGCTGGTATGATGACTTCTGGCCGCTAAGTCTAAAATCTGCCATCTTTGAAACCTCCAGCCATTTTTCCAGCTTGTCTTTGGCTTCCTGATCCGGTTCCTCGTCTTCAGGAAGGCAATCTCCTTTTTCAAATTCAATGTAGTATTTTTGAATCCCATTACCGTTTACAATGACATTCCACGGACTTGATACAAGAGAATGATAATAATACTGATCCGTCCCTAATATAGTTTCCGGAAAGTCAACGGTAAGCGGCCAGCCCTCTTCTGTACATCCCTGCTGGGCTTTCAATATCTCGTTGTTGTGATTCCCCCTTTCAACAAAATAGAGATTCCATTCAACTTTTTTTTGGCCTCCGAAGGGGAAGCCACGTTTTCTCTCTCATAATAGATGTTCAGGACCATTTGATTACTGATCAGCCTAAAGCTTTCCTTCTGCCCTCCGCACAACTTATAACCGTCAATTATCGGCGGTATAATATCAATCATTTCTCCTTCTGTCCCCACACCAGCCACCGCCTGCAATACGGTTTTATTTTTGATATCTAGATACCGCACCGAGTATCTGTACTGCATTTCTGGCTCCTCGGTTCCCTCCAAGATTTCCTCCGACACCGGAATCTCCGGCTCAGTTTCCGATTCTCCCTTTCCTGGTACCAGATCCTTTGAACTACTGTCTGGCTTTGTGCCATATCTGGTCTCGGATCACCCCCCTGGCTCCCTGATCCACCGCCACCAGAGCTCCCATTGGAAATTTCACCTGCCAATGTTGACTTTTTAGTATTGGTTGTCTGTATTCCTTTTCCAGATACATACTGTATCGTGCCGTTTTCATCGATCCAAGCCCCGGAAGAATCTATGGAATACCCATCCGGAGTTTTTTTCACTTATGTACATAGCCCCTTCGGGATGATTAATTCCAGATTGTTCGGTAAGGTAATAACAGCATCCATCTATCCATTGCCAGCCGGTGAGCATCTTCCCCTTTGTCCCATCAGAGACAGGGTTTAAAAAAATACCATTTGCCATCGATCAGCCGCCAGCCAGTAACCATATAACTGTTATCGCCAAAGTAATACCAAGCCCCCTCAATCAGCCTCCAGGCATTCTTTTCGTAAATTTGATTTTCCCCATAGATCCAATGGCTATCCTTTTGTATCCATGCACCATAACTTGGAATTGAAATACTCGTTACCATTAATACTGTGCTCAATAAAGCAAAACATTTTTTTTCTGTCCAGTATAATCTTTCATCACTCCTTACTATTTGTTATTTCTCCTGCCTAACCTGCTTTCTTGAGTAAATCCCTCAGTTACTCACTTAACAACTTACAACCACTGCAATCTTTTCGTACTAAATAGAACAGGCCGGTATATAACAGCAGTGCTTACAATTTGTTGCATAAGAAGGGATAAATGGCTTCTGTATTGTTTAATCCTTTAAATTCTTCCTGCCAAAAGCAGTTTTATGGAGAAAAGTATAATGGTATTCTTGTTATAAATTTATTGACAAAATTATGGAAATAAAATGGAGAAGTAAATAAAAATCCAAAGAAGGAACATCTAATTGCCGGAATGGCTGATAAACTTGATATGCTAAAAGTTACATTTTTTTTAGAAAGAACTCCGATATCTATTAAATCCGCACAATGATTTGTTACAAAAAATTTTTAAATATCTGGTCGCTTAATCGCCATACCATATCCATCCGCCTATCAGTGAATTAAGTTCAAAGAAAAAGTGGATTTTCTCAAAGCATTATTTAAAAAATGTAACCCATTTTACCGAATATAGCCTTGCAGTCCAGTTAAATGCAAACCACAAAATACACTTATGAAAGGATAAGACGAAAAAAAAGAATGTAAGTTATGAGATAGAGGTCAGAAATGTAAATCAGAAGATAACATATGCTTTGAAGTCATGATATTTACCTCAATCAATACGCTCCATAAGACTTGTTGAAAATTCTCCGATAGAAAAAAAATACATCACTCCTTTCAGACGGATATTTCACATGAAATAAAAGTCAAAAAAAACTCACTCCCAAAGATTTCCCAGCCACGAAACAGTGCACCATTTATCGATACCTATACATATAAACATAATCATAAATAAAAATATTAAGTTCACGGGACAGTATTAAAGTACTGCATAAAATGGTCCTAAAATATTGGACTCATAATAAAAGGAACAATGAAATACACAGAATAAGCCTCCTATCACCTTTGTGACAGCAAACATGAAAAAAAATCACTAAATACAATTATTAAAAATAGGGATTTGCAAAAAGGACCCAGAAATGGGAAAGTTATTTCCTGATTCAACAGGCAATTACATGAGACCAGAAACAGATTTGATTAATATGAATTTTAAAGGAATTATGTTCAAAGATAACTAATGGAAATGCGGACATTTAATATACTACCAATAAAATAAATCAAGCAAAATTATAAAAACAAAAAAAACTTATTTATTAGAATGAATCATAAAATCATTGCACACCTCCAATAAAGCCTAATACTATACACGGCATATCAATGTTATAAACGGGAATATTTGTCGATACTGACTTGAAAAATCAAATGATTGCTGTAATACTATTTTTAATAAATCCATCAAAAACTTACATAAATTAAGAATAGAAATAAAAATCAACCAGACCTTTTCTCCTACAGTAAATAAAGGTTTTAATGGACCAGGTAAATGGACCAAACCTCCTGGTTCTCCAATCAATCCAAACCTCTTCTGCTTTGCAAATCCGCATTTACCAATCGGACACCCCATTTAAAGAAAAAAACTCCCTGCAATGCAAGGAGCCTTCTAACCGTACATTTATCACATCAAACGGTAAAAGGTATCACCCAAACTGCTTTTTTGTCACCAGGTAACAAAATACCAAACAAGCTGCTTCCTGACTTCTATTACAGTATACAACAAACTTAGCAGAAAATCAACCTGCTCATACGTGATATATGCAAGCTATATTTTAAAACAATATGTACTCCTTCCATAACTTCACACTAATATCCCAGATAATTTATAACAAAAAAAAGCTTTATCCCCTCATCACATCCCCTCACAGTTCCCTATGTTAATTCTTTGCTGAATAAAAACATATACCCCCTATAATAATTACCGTCCAACCACAACTCCCAACATTAAAAACCTCAATTATTCCTTTTTCAGGACATATCATACCCCTCTTAATATTCCCCAAACTCACTATAATATCTGATTCCTGTCAATCCACTAACAGCTCATCAACCGTGACAAAGGTATATCCCTGCTTTGTCAAAGTATCAATTACCTCCAGGGCTGCTTCCACCGAAGTCGGATACACATCATGAAGAAGGATGATATCCCCAGGTTCCACGCGCTTTACAATATAACGCACTACCTTTTTGGTATTCTTTGTCTTCCAATCAAGAGGATCTAAATTCCAAAGAACCACCGTCATGTCAGTTGTACACTCCAGTTCCTCATTCCAGGAACCATAAGGCGGACGCAAATACTCAGGCCTTGTACCGGTAATCTCCTCAATCTGCCGATTATTCTGTTCAATCTGCTGACAGGCAGTTCTCACCGCCTCCTTGCTCATTTGTACATGAGTATATCCATGATTCCCGATTAAATGTCCATCCTCTTTCATCTGTTTCAAAATGGCCTCTTTCCCCTCCACATTTTCTCCAAGAATAAAAAAGGTAGCATGGACTCCTCTTTTGCGAAGTCCATCAAGAAGCTTTGGCGTATAAACAGAATGAGGGCCATCATCAAAAGTCAACGCAATCTCCTTATCCCCGGAGAATTGTCTCCTGACCTCATCCTTTGCCTCAGCGTCCGCACTTGCGGGAAGAAACAGGGTATCCTTTGCCTCTGTATATGATTGGTGCATGCCCTTTATAAAAATAATATCCAATATAAAAACAACCACTAAACAGGCCGCTTTCCATTTCATTTTCATAATCTCATAAGCCCAGCTTTCTGCCATTATTAATTAATCTATGGAGTATTTCAGAAAAATAAAACCAAAACATTTCTGTCTTTTTCTATCTTTTCCCTTAAATGATCCTATCACCAAGATATATCTGCTAAACAAAAGGGGACTTTATACACAAACATACTACTTTAAATCAACAGTTATCAACAGATCTACCCCCATATAAACCCCCTGCCTTCAATGCAGTCTCATTTCAGATCAAATGACAGGCACTTTACCCCTCCGGCTGGCCTTTGATTCCTTCACTCATACTTCCTGGATTCTTCTCCCCAGCACCGGCTTATTCCCGTATATCCGACAAATTCAGCATCCTATGCAAGCGCCTCCTTACTTCCCATAAAATCCAATACCCCAGCCGATAAAAAAGGCTGTTCCCATCTTAAATGAGAACAGCCTTTAAAGCTTACATATAAATCGAAGCTTTTCTTAAGCCATGCAAACGTTAACTGCCTGCAGACCACGGTTTCCTTCTGTTGTTTCATAAGTTACTTTCTGGCCTTCTTCCAGAGTCTTGTAACCATCAGCAACGATGCCGGAGAAATGTACGAAAACTTCCTCGCCTGTTGCGTCATTTACGATGAAACCATATCCCTTAGCACCATTAAACCATTTTACTGTACCGTTGTTCATAACGTGTACCTCCTATAAAATAAAAAAATATTTGATATATCGCCTGAAACAAAAAATCACATATTTTGTAAATCATCATCCGAAAATAATGACTTACAAAAATATGTGAAATCATAACTCCATTCGATAATACACGTACATTCTAACCTGAATTTACAAAATTGTCAAGACTATTCTGTTATTTTAGACTAGAAAAGACAGGGTCCTGTCCCTTCCTAAAAAGGTACAAACCCTGTCCAAAATAGCCACAAAATAAAATTACTTTAAAGTAACTTTTGCGCCTTCAGCCTCTAAGGAAGTCTTGATCTGCTCAGCCTCTTCCTTGGATGCGCCAGCCTTTAATACCTTAGGAGCGCCATCAACTACGTCTTTAGCTTCCTTTAAGCCTAAGCCAGTAGCTTCACGAACAACCTTGATAACCTTAACCTTGTTAGGGCCAACTTCGGTTAATTCAACGTCGAATTCAGTCTTCTCTTCTTCTGCTGCTGCAGGGCCTGCTGCTGCAACTACTACGCCTGCTGCTGCAGATACACCAAATTCTTCCTCACATGCCTTTACTAATTCGTTTAATTCTAATACAGATAATTCTTTGATCGCTTCGATAAATTCAGCTGTTGTTAACTTTGCCATTATAATATACCTCCGTATTTAATATGTTTTTTTAAGGAAGTTCGATTCGCCTGATAGCTTACCGAACGGCTAATTTTCTAAATTCAGGTGCGCTGTGCTTACCTTCATTAAGAATCTTATGCTTCTGCTGCTTCTCCGCCCTGAGCATCTGCAATCTGCTTGAGAACGCGAGCAATGTTTGTGATAGGAGACTGGATGCTTCCAAGCAACTTTCCAAGAAGGATTTCTCTGGAAGGAATGCTGGAGATCTTAGCCATACCCTTTGCATCATAATAAGTGCCTTCTACAACGCCGCCTTTGACTTCTAAAGCCGGAGCTGTCTTAGCAAACTCAGCCAGGATTCTAGCCGGAGCTGTTGCATCTGTCTTGGATACAGCAATTGCTGTAGGTCCTTCCAGATTTGGCTCCAGAGCTTCAAATGCTGTGCCCTGAGCAGCGAAACGAATCATAGTATTCTTATATACTTTATAGGAAACACCAGCCTCTCTTAATTTCTTACGAAGCTCTGTATCCTGAGCAACTGAGATACCACGATAATCTACAACTACCGCTGCCTCAGCGCCATCAAGTAATTCCTTGATCTCGCTTACAACTGGCTGCTTTAATTCAACTTTTGCCATTATGGTTTACCTCCTGTTTAGTCTGAGCCTCCCGGTTGCCCGTAAGGCCCGCTCGTATAAACCGCAAAGAAAAACCTCTCCGCCGGATGGACAGAGAGGTCTACAATTCATTTATACAAAATGATTCTTGTACATTCCTCGGCAGGCGTTAGCACCTTATGCCTTGCGGCACCTGCTGTCTTCGGCAGTCAATACTTGCATAGTATAACATTATTTATAATTAATGTCAACCACAAAACAAAATTAGTTCATTAACTTAGCTACGTTCAGTTTTACGCCAGGTCCCATGGTGGAAGCCAGTGTAACACTCTTTAAGTAGGCACCCTTAACTGTACTTGGTCTTGCTTTGACGATTGCATCAACAAGCGTCTGGAAGTTGTCCGCTAACTGATCTTCTGTAAAAGAAGCTTTTCCAACTGGCACGTGGATAATATTTGTCTTATCAAGTCTGTACTCAACCTTACCAGCTTTGATATCGTTGATTGCCTTTGTTACGTCCATGGTAACAGTACCAGCTTTTGGGTTTGGCATTAAGCCCTTTGGTCCCAGGACACGTCCCAGACGACCAACAACACCCATCATATCTGGAGTAGCAACAACTACATCAAAATCCAACCAGCCTTCGTTCTGGATCTTCGGAATCAGTTCCTCAGCTCCAACGTAGTCTGCGCCTGCGGCCTGTGCTTCATCAGCCTTCGGACCCTTAGCGAAAACTAAAATACGAACAGTTTTACCTGTACCGTGTGGAAGTACAACTGCACCACGGATCTGCTGGTCTGCGTGACGTCCGTCACAACCGGTTCTGATATGAGCTTCTATGGTTTCATCAAATTTAGCACTTGCATTCTGCTTAACTAAAGAGATTGCTGCCGGTGCATCGTAGAGAACAGAACGATCTACTGTTTTAGCTGCCTCTGCGTATCTTTTTCCTCTTTTCATTCTAAATAACCTCCTAGTGGTATTGTCGGGGATTTTCCCTCCCACGTTCTTAAAACTTCGTTAACTGCAATATTATAAGGAAGTTCGATTCGCCTGCCGGCTCCTCGAACGGCTATTTTCCTAAGGAAATTAAGCCTCTTCTACCGTGATACCCATACTTCTTGCGGTACCGGCGATCATACTCATAGCTGATTCAACAGATGCAGCATTTAAGTCTGGCATCTTCAGTTCAGCGATCTTCTGTAATTCAGCCTTGGTAATTGTAGCTACCTTTGTCTTATTAGGAACTGCAGATCCGGATTTGATCTTGCAGGCCTTCTTTAATAATACAGCAGCCGGTGGAGTCTTGGTTATGAAGCTGAAGCTTCTGTCAGCATAAACAGTGATAACAACCGGGATGATCAAATCTCCCTGATCAGCTGTTCTTGCGTTGAATTCCTTTGTAAACTGTACGATGTTTACACCATGCTGTCCAAGTGCTGGACCTACAGGAGGAGCTGGTGTAGCCTTTCCCGCTGGAATCTGCAATTTGATATATCCTGTTACTTTCTTTGCCATAATAAGGCACCTCCTAAATAAATGTGGTATTGTCGGGGATTTCCCTCCCACGAGCCTATACACCGGTATAAGCCGCTTTTACTTGTTACATCTTCTTCACTTCGCTGAAGTTTAATTCTACCGGAGTCTCCCGGCCGAACATTTCAACGCTCATGGTGATGGTTTTCTTACTTTCGTTGATGGACTTGATAGCACCAACCGTATCCTTCCATGCACCGGAAGTTACCACAACGGTATCTCCCTCTTCAAAGCCAATGATGACCTCTTCGTTCTTGAATCCAAGTTTCTCCATCTCTTCTTCTGTCAGAGGAACCGGTTTTGATCCAGGACCTACAAAGCCTGTCACTCCACGGGTATTACGCACTACATACCATGTGTCATCATTCATGACCATGTGAATTAGTACGTAGCCGGGAAACATCTTTTTATCGGCCTTTTTCTCAACGCCATTCTTAAGTTCAATGACGGATTCTAACGGAACCGATACTTCCAGAATCTGATCCTGTAAGTTTCTGTTTTCGATTGTTTTCTCGATGTCAACCTTTACTTTATTCTCATATCCTGAATAGGTATGAACTACATACCAATGTGCTTCTGACATAAACTCACCTTAACCCTTACGAATTATAAGATAAAACTGAGACCAAACTTGATGATCAGATCAAGAATTCCGATAATCAGTCCTAAAGCAATCGCTGAAGACATGACAGCGATCGTCTGTTTCGTTACGGTTTCTTTGTCAGGCCAAACGATTTTTGCAAACTCAGATTTCAGACCCTTAAAAAAAGCTCTTCTTCTGAGCACTCTCGTTGTTCACTGTATCTCCCATGATTTGCCTCCTAATGAAGTAAGCGGATATGCAAGCATATCCAGTTGCTTCACAAACTCAAGGTTGGAAGACGTCTTTCTTTCAACCTTCACGTCCTTTACAAACTGATTACTTTGTTTCCTTGTGCATTGTATGGCTCTTACAGAATCTGCAATACTTTTTGGTTTCCATTCTGTCCGGATGAGTCTTCTTATCCTTGGTCATGTTGTAATTACGCTGTTTGCATTCTGTACATGCCAGTGTGATTTTTGTGCGCACGACTTCCACCTCCACTTAAATTTTCATTGTTGTGTATTAAGTCCCTTTTTCTGCCGCAAGCAATTTTGAGCATAAAAAAAGACCTAAGCTCTTCCATTCGCCCAATTACTATAACACACAGGCCAGGATTCGTCAATCTTTTTTTTATGAAAAGCAATGATATTTACGGTATTTCGTCATTATATCATGTAAGCAAATAAATCGCAAGTCCGGTTAGAAGATTTAAAGATTTTTAAATCTGTTCCGGCCGGACCTGCTGCTATAATAATATGTTTTCTATATTTTTTTGCTATGGCCTTACAGGGGGGCCGTCAGGATGCCTTTAAAAGAGCCGGCCATGGTCCATATCCACTGCAGAATATTTTTCTGACGCATTTTCATCAAAACCGACTCCAATTCCCGGCTTGTCATTTAAACAGGAATATCCTTCTCTGATCACGGGACAGCCTGGGAATACCTTCTGCTGATGCTTAACCGGGAAAAACGACCTCCAGATACCGTTTTAAAGCATCCTGCCAGGAAGGCAGGCGAAGAAAACCATTTTCCTCAAGCTTATCCTTGTTCATACGGCTGTTGGCAGGCCGTTTTGCTTTTGCCGGATACTGGTCTGAACCGACAGGTTCCACTTTTACATCCATGCCCGCCTGTTTAAAGATTTCACAGGCAAACTCATACCAGGTGCACAGACCTTCGTTGGTGGCATGGTAACGCCCGTATTTCTCCGTTTCTATCATGTCCACCAAAAGGCGGGCCAGATCATAAGTATAGGTAGGAGAACCGGTCTGGTCAGCGACTACCGTTAATTTATCATGAGTCTTTCCCAGGTTCAGCATGGTCTTTATAAAGTTCTTTCCATTTACGCCAAATACCCAGGCAATCCTTACGATAAAATATTTGGAGAGATTTTCTTCTACTGCAAGTTCTCCCTCATATTTGGTCTGGCCGTAAACATTTAACGGCTCCCTCTCATCATCAGGCTCCCAGGGACGGGTTCCCTGGCCGTTAAACACATAATCCGTGCTGATGTACATCATCTTGATATCCAGCTCCCGGCATACCCTGGCAATGTACTCCGTTCCCCTTGCATTAACATTCCGGCACACTTCCTCATTATCTTCCGCCGCATCCACAGCCGTATAGGCGGCACAGTGGATGACTGCATCAGGAGCGGCTGCCTTAATGACCCGGTTTACGCTGTCTTTATCTGTGATGTCCATCTCATCGATGTCCACTCCGACTGCCTCATGTCCCCGCTTTTTTAATTCATTTACTACATCAAATCCAAGCTGGCCTTTTACGCCAGTAACAAACACTTTCATATATACCTCTTTTCTACAGGGAAGTCCGATTCGCCTGACAGCTCATCAAACGGCTGATCTTCCAGGCCCAGCCGGCACTGCACCTGTCTTAGCCTGGAAAATTATGCCCACGAAATCCTGCCGGGGAATTTATAAACGCTCACCGTACATGTTATCAAAATAATTCTGGTATTCCCCATTGATGATATGCTTCCACCAGTCCTCATTGTCCAGATACCACTGGATAGTCTGACGGATTCCGGTATCAAAGTTGTATTTCGGCTTCCAGCCAAGTTCGGTTTCCAGTTTCTTCGGGTCAATGGCATAACGTCTGTCATGGCCGGGACGGTCGGTAACGAACTTGATCAGACTCTCCGGTTTATCAAGGGCTTTAAGAATGGTCTTAACCACTTCTAAGTTAGTGCGCTCGTTGTGTCCGCCTACATTGTAGACCTCGCCCACTTTTCCCTTGTGAATGATCAGATCAATCGCCTCGCAGTGATCGGAAACATGGAGCCAGTCTCTCACATTTTCCCCTGTTCCGTATACCGGAAGCTCTTCATCTGCCAGGGCACGGCTGATAATAAGCGGAATCAGCTTTTCCGGGAAATGATAGGTCCATAGTTATTGGAACATCTGGAAATGGTCACAGGAAGCCCAAACGTTCTCTGGTATGCCAGAACAAAAAGGTCTGCGCTGGCCTTTGAGGAGGAATAAGGGCTTGAAGTATGAAGCGGAGTCTCCTCTGTGAAGAATAAGTCAGGGCGGTCCAAAGGCAGGTCGCCGTATACTTCATCGGTGGAAACCTGATGATAGCGCTTGATCCCGTAAGTGCGGCAGGCATCAAGAAGGGTCGTGGTTCCCATTACATTGGTTCTTACAAATGCCTCCGGGTCTGTAATGGAACGGTCCACATGGCTCTCTGCCGCAAAGTTTACCACCACATCGGGTTTTTCCTTCTCAAAAAGGTCAAAGACAAAGCTTCTGTCCGCAATATCCCCTTTTACAAATTTATAATTAGGCTTATCCTCAACAGGCTTTAATGTCTCCAAATTTCCTGCATAAGTCAAAAGGTCCAGATTGATGATCTGGTAATCCGGATACTTATTTACCATATGATGTACAAAATTTCCGCCGATAAAACCGGCTCCTCCGGTAACGATAATCTTCATTTATATACTCTCCTTTTTATTGGCATAAAAGGGACGTCTTTTGCCCCGTCCATCCGATTATGAAAACATTTTTTTTGTTTTCATAATATAGGTTATCTGAAATCGCCTTTCATATTTCTAATAAAAGCCGCGTTCTTTGCTGTCATCCAGCCGATTATCGGAAGTGCTTTTCCTTCCGATAATATTCTTGACAAAGGCAGGTTAAGCTTCTTAACCATGTAATCTGTCAATGTATTTTCCGGCAAGGACATCCATCAGATATTGCCCGTACTGGTTCTTCTTCAAAGGCTCAATGTTTTCCATCAACTGATCCTTTGTGATCCAGTGGTTCAAATAAGCGATTTCCTCCAGACAAGCGATCTTCCTGTGCTGGTGTGTCTCCATGGTACGGACAAAATCAGTGGCATCTGCCAGGGATTCATGGGTTCCCGTATCAACCAGGTAAAGCCCTGGCCCAAAAGCTCCACATCAAGCTTTCCTTCTTCTAAGTAAATGCGGTTTAAATCCGTGATTTCCAGCTCGCCCCGGGCTGATGGTTTTAAATTCTTCGCATATTCCACAACCTTATTATCATAGAAATAAAGTCCGGTCACACAATAATTGCTCTTTGGCTTTTCCGGTTTTTCTTCAATGGATACTGCCTTTCCGTCAGAATCAAATTCCACGATGCCAAAGCGTTCCGGATCATCCACATAATAGCCGAATACAGTAGCCCCGTCCTTTTTGTTAGCGGCATTTAACAGGCGTTTGTTAAGTCCGTGGCCTGCAAAAATATTATCTCCAAGAATCATTGCCACGCTGTCATCACCGATAAATTCCTCTCCAATGATAAATGCCTGTGCAAGGCCATCAGGGGAGGGCTGTACTGCATAGGATAAACGGATTCCAAACTGATTACCGTCTCCTAAAAGCGCCTCAAACCGGGGCGTGTCATCTGGGGTTGAGATGATCAGGATATCCCGGATTCCTGCGTTCATTAAAACGGACAGCGGATAATAAATCATAGGCTTGTCATAAATAGGCAGTAACTGTTTGGAAGTTACCATGGTCAGCGGGTAAAGTCTGGTGCCGGAGCCTCCGGCAAGTATAATTCCCTTCATTTGTTTCTCCTCCGTATCAATTCGTGATACCATCATACAGGGTGACGTTAGGTCACTGTCAAGTCCTTTTCCATTAATTTTTCTTTACTTTCTGCAGATAAACGCCCCTGCCTGCTTTGTAATATGGATAAAACCCTTCTTTTCCATTTTCTTTTCAAGGAATTCCCGAAATTCCTCGTAACGGTCGCTTAAATATTCCTGCTGGTTGCCATGGCAGGAAAGAATGTATTCCATAAGCGCACCTGCATCTCTGACCTCCAGGCTATCCCTATAGTCTTTCCTTTCCAGGCCATGAAAATGGCTTTTTAAAATTTCCTCTCCATTCTCAAGTCCGAACACATCGTATAAATTTACTTCTGAAAGAGCGATCCTGGAATCGAATTCCTTTACTAATTGGCTGATCTCCTTCATATGGTCCGAACCGTAGGTGCTGCAGTAAAAAAACGCCTTCCGGTTTTAGAATCCTTTGCACCTGATCCAGTACCCCATCCAGATTCGATAAATAAAAAAGAAGATGATTAGCTGCTACAATATGAAAGCTTTCCTCAGGCTTTGGTATCTGACGGCAGTCAAACACTTCAAAAGTAAAGGAGCCGGGAACGCTTTTTAGGTTTTCTTCCACATCCCGGATCATCCCTTCCGAAATATCAGACAGGCAGATACTTGCATCCGCCGGTATCCTGTCCCGGTTTGCATTCCAAAGTTCTCCGTTTCCGCAGCCCAGTTCCAGAATGCATTTTCCATCCAAAGGCTCCATAAGGCCGTACAGCCACTGGAACCAGCCGGTAGGATTCTTTGTGTATTTTTTTATGAAGCCCGATTCGGATACTTAAATTGGCTGCATCCTTATACTGTTCCACAAGGGACCGTTCCATATTGGTAATATGGATTAAGTGAAGAATTTTATTCCAGTCCACAGACTGGTTTTCTGTTACCATCTTTGACGTTTCCGTAAGGGTCTGCTCCACCAGTTTTAAATGTTCGATTCTCTTCCGGATAAGATTTAATTGAAGCCGAAGAGACCCCTCAACGTAATCGTTGTCGTTGTCATTGATGGTGATGGAACGGATCTCATCTAAAGAAAAGCCCAGGTATTTTAAGGAAAGAATTTTCTGAAGCTTTGCAAAATCAGAATCCGTATATAGCCGGTATCCTCCCTCGCTCATACCGGATGGCTTTAACAGCCCCTGCTTATCGTAATACCGGACGGTGCGTATGGAAACATTGGCCTTTTTTTGCAAACTGGCCTGAAGTGTAGTATTGGTTCACCGGCCTTGCCACCTCCTTTTTTCCTGAATTATCATATAGGTATTATATAGGGTGACGTATGGTCATGGTCAAGTGAATTTTTAAAGATGATACAAAATCCCCTGTTGGATCCAGAAATTCCTTGAAACCAGACAGGGGATATTCTTTTATTTGTCATAAATACAAATACTGGGTTATCACTTTTTATACCGGCAGTACTTTAACTGCGGAACAGAGTCTAGACCATCAACTGAAAATTCTCAATATTCAGCAGCTTCCCAAACTTTAAGCCCACTTCTCTTATGGTTCCGCAGTGAATAAAGCCCAGTCGTTCATGAAGGCGGATGCTGGCCTCATTTTCCCCGGTTATGACAGAAATAACCGTATGGATGTCATCCCTTTCCCTTGCAATCTCAAGAATGGCAGAAGCCAGCTTCCCGGCGATTCCTCTGCGGCGGTAATCCTTATCAATATATATAGAAAGTTCTACTGTGGCTGCATAAGCCTCTTTGGGACGGTAAGAGGAAAGGCTTGCATAACCGACTGTTTTTCCATCATCTTCTGCCACGATCAAAGGATGGTTCCCTACATTATGTTCCCGAAACCAGGCCAATCGCTCCTCCATGTTCTTAGGATTTAAATCAAATGTAGCCAGTCCATGTTCTACTTCATAATTATAAATGTCTAAAAGCTCAGGCATATCCTTTTCTTCTGCGGTTCTGATTATCATATACTTTCCTCCTGGGACTGATTGATTTTATCACATGTTATCATACATCAATCTATTGCCCTCGTCCAATACAAATTGCAAGAAAATAAACCCTTTTTATTCCCGCTTTTTTCAGTGCCCGCGTACAGGCTTCTATGGTGCTTCCGGTGGTATAAATGTCATCCACTAAAATCACTCCTTCCACCCCTTTTACCATCTTTCCCGCCGAAAATGCCTCCTCTAAATTCTTAAGCCTTCCCGCCGGGTCAAGCCCCTTTTGGGGCATGGTTTTTTTATTTCTAACCAGCATTGATGGGCAAACGGCGATTCCAAGGCGTTCTCCGATCCTGCGGGCCAAAAGCTCTGCCTGATTAAATCCCCTCTCCTTTCTCCGGGAATGATGAACCGGAACAGGGACAAGGACGTCAGCCTCCATGCGCCGGATCAGCTTCCCATACCGGGCGCAGATTGCTTCCCCATAAAAATCCAGGTATTCCCGCTTATTCTTATACTTGATTTTCGCCATGGACCTTCCGGCGTTTTCATCATAATTCACAAGAGCCCTGCCATGCTCAAAGGTGCGCTTATGTCTGACACAGTCAAAACAATATTCTGCATCAGTACTTATGACCTCCTTTCCGCATTTTTTACAGACAGGGTCCTTGACAAATGATAATTTTTTCACACATGACAGGCAGATCAGCCTGCCCTTTGGCATAACGATATCGTCACAGACCGGGCACCGTCTGGGAAATAACAGATCAATAAAAAAAGATGGGTACATATAAAAAGATTCTCCTTAAAAAGAATAGATTGAAAGATTGAATGAAAAAAGAATTAAAAGAATTTACGCATGTGACGGGCCGAACAAACATGCATCCATGTTCACTCGGCGGCCACTGCGGCAATAAGAAAACACACAGCGCATGCTTCTCTCATTTAAGATAATTTGCCGATTTCGCAAATCCGGTCCTTTAAGCCCGAATATCTCCGTTGCTCCATTTCATTGTCCACCATTCCGCCGAAAATTTCCGGCATTCCTACCAGGCAGACACAGGATTTTGCGCGGGTCACAGCGGTATAAATCAGGTTCCTGGTCATCAGCATCCTGGGACCGGAAAAAACAGGGATGACCACTGCCGGGTATTCGCTTCCCTGGGATTTATGAATGGTAATGGCGTAAGCAAGCTCCAGCTCCTCCAGCTGCTTAAAGCTGTAGTCCACCATGCGCCCTTCATCAAATTCCACGGTCACCAGCTCGGCAAAGGTGTTGATCTCCCGGATAATTCCCATATCCCCATTGTAAACACCTGTGCCCTTGTCCATAGGGATCCCGTACTTGTTGCGGACCTCCCACTCAATGTTATAATTATTCTTGATCTGCATGACCTTATCACCCACCGGTAAGTGACTCCGGCTGTTTCCTTCTCAGCCTTTCCTTCTCCGGGAGGATTTAAATATTCCTGTAAAATGCCATTCAGCCGTTCTACGCCGATTGCCCCTTTTCTCATTGGGGTCATGATCTGAATATCATAGGTCTTTGCATGGACATAGCCGGGCAGTTTATCCTGAACCAGTGTGATCATGGCATTGATAATTGCATTGGGGTCATCTCTTTTTATAAAGAGAAAATCATTGCTCTTTTTCCCTAAGGGAACCTGTTCTCCCCTGTTGATCTTATGGGCATTGACCACAATATCGCTTTGGGTTGCCTGACGGAAAATCTTGGTCAGCATAACCACGTTAAAGCTTCCGGAATCAATCATGTCCCGAAGCACGTTACCAGGGCCAACGCTGGGGAGCTGATTTACATCTCCCACAAGGATAAGTCTTGTCCCCGGATTAATTGCCTTTAATAGGGACTGGATCAAATAGATATCCACCATAGAGGTTTCATCAATGATTACTGCATCAGCATCCAGGGGATTTTCTTCATTTCTCTCAAAATGCATTCCAAGAGAACGGTCATCTCCCGGAACTCCGGTCAGCTCAAGCAGACGGTGAATGGTCCTCGCCTCATACCCAGTGGCTTCTGTCATCCGCTTTGCCGCCCTGCCGGTGGGAGCTGCAAGAAGAATCTCCATCTCCTGGCTTTCAAAGAACCGTATGATGGTGTTGATGGTGGTCGTCTTACCGGTACCCGGACCTCCGGTGATGATGAGAAGCCCGCTGTTGACCGCTTCCACCACCGCCTGGACCTGCTTTTCATCCAGCTCAATCTGCTCTTCCGTTTGAAGCTTAAGAAGCTGAGTCCTGATCTCCTCCTCTGGCATCTGCCCCCTGATATTTAAGTCGTGAAGCATCTTTGCCACATTCAGCTCCATGTAATAGTACTGGGAAGCGTAAACAATCCGTTTTCCTTCCGACTCCCGGATAACAAGGCGTTTATCCAGCTGCATATCCATCAAATGCTTTTCTATAAAGGATGATTCTATTTTAAGAAGTTCCGAAGCCTGGGACAAAAGCTCTACCTCCGGCAGATAGGTGTGGCCGTTTGATGTAGCCTGCAGCAGGGTGTACAGCACCCCGCATTTAATGCGGAAATCTGAATCCGTGAAAATTCCTGCTTTTCTGGCAATTTCATCCGCCATTTTAAATCCTACCCCAGGAATATCATCTGCCAGCTGGTAAGGGTTCTCCTTTAACACGCTGTAAAGCCTGGGGCCGTACTCCTGATAGATCTTCACCGCCAGATTCATGGAAATTCCATACTCCTGAAGGAACATCATGGCCTGGCGCATCTCCTTTTTCTCCTCGACCTGCTGGGAAATGGACATGGCCATCTTTTCGCTGACTCCCTTTACCTCGGAAAGCCGTTCCGGCTCCTCCTCCATGATGCGGAAGGTATCGGCTTTAAAACGCCGGACAATCCTGGCTGCCAGAGCTGCCCCGATTCCCTTGATGGCTCCTGATCCCAGATACCGCTCCATGGCCGCAGTATCCTCCGGGGCTTTGATCTCATAGCTCTCTACGGTCATCTGCTCCCCATAAACCGGATGCTCGGTCATGGAACCCACAGCTTCGATCATTTCTCCCTCGTTTATGTAGTGGAAGCTCCCCACAAGTATATTCCTCTCCTGCCTCCACGAGACTTAAGACCGTATAGCCGTTGTCCTCGTTCCTGTATTTAATTTTCTCTACAAATCCGCAGACTGTTGCCATGGTTCCTCCTGTACAAATACAAGCGGACTGCTGTAAAACCAGCCCCGCCGGAATCTTGCGATGCCGTCAGGGCCGTTCCAAAGCAGTCCTGTCAACCAAAGGAAGGACTGATATCTCTATCAGCCCTGACTTTTGGTTAAAATTCTGTTTTATTATCTCCGCCATGCATGAATTCAATAAATTTCCCTGTACCAATTGCAACTGCAGTCAGCGGGTCCTCTGCGATCATCGTGGTGATTCCTGTCTTCTCTTCAATTAAAGCATCCAGACCGCTTAAGAGAGAGCCGCCTCCGGTAAGCACGATCCCCCGGTCAAAAATATCGGCTGCAAGTTCCGGTGGAGTACGCTCCAGCACGTTGTGAACCGCATCTACGATCTGCATGGCCGGTTCCTTTAAAGCATCCAGAGTCTCGTCCGAAGTGACCACAATGGTTTTTGGCAGACCGGTAACAAGGTTACGGCCCCGGACCTCCATGGTCAAGACCTCCGGTCTTCTGTATGCCGCACCAATGTTGATCTTGATTTCCTCAGCCGTTCTCTCACCGATCAAAAGATTGTGTTTCTTGCGCATATAGCGGACAAGGGCTTCATCAAAATCATCTCCGGCAACCTTTATGGAGGTACTTACCACCGTACCTCCAAGGGAAATAACTGCAATATCGGAGGTTCCTCCGCCTATATCAACGATCATGTTACCGCAGGCCTTTGCAATGTCGATTCCGGCGCCGATGGCTGCTGCAACCGGTTCTTCAATGATTGCAACTTCTCTGGCTCCTGCCTGATAGGTGGCATCCTCTACTGCCTTTTTCTCCACCTCAGTGGCTCCGCTTGGGATGCACACACTGATCCTTGGCTTTCTCAGGGTCCTTTTTCCAACCGCCTTGTTAATAAAGTATTTAAGCATTTTTTCCGTTACGGTATAATCAGATATAACTCCCTGGCGAAGAGCCTTACTGCAACAATGTTGCCCGGCGTTCTTCCGATCATCAGTCTGGCTTCCTCTCCAATGGCTTTGATTTTATTCGTGTCACGGTCAATGGCTACAACGGAAGGTTCCTTTAATACAACTCCCTTTCCCTTAATATAGACCAGTATGCTTGCTGTACCTAAATCGATTCCAATATCATTGGACATCATCATCTTGCTTCCTCCTGTTCGCTGTATCCTGTTCCCAGGGTCTCTTTATCTTCAAAATTATGTCTAATTCGTAAATGAAGTCACAGTATCTATTTTATTATATACAATAACCCCAGGATTTTAAAGGTTTTTTTTAATTTTTATTATGTTTATTTTTTTTAATATATGGTACACATTTTAGTCACATTTTTTTACGTATACTATTAATACGTTATCTGAAAGGATAACGGGCCTTTTGTTTCAAGTAACTTACTTGAAATCACAAAGCTTTTTCATACTCATACCGGACGGCGCGAGCCGTCCGGCCCCCCTAAGATTGATCTACCCGTTCTCTGCAGATGAGAAGCGGGTTTTTTATTTGGAAATACGTGGTTTCCTGCAATTTAAGTTTATTATGGTTTACGGTCTTTCCATGTAGTTTAATGACCCAATACTATTGTTACGAGTAGAAATGTGTGTCAGGATTTGTGTCAGCAATTCTTATATAACACTAATTGATAGCAGGATTTAAATCCTATACTACATCCTGTTCAAATTCCTGCTCAATTTTTCCATCTCTTTTTTCTGGACATCACTTGTATTGTGATAATATAAATCCATTGTCATATTGTAGCTAGAATGTCCGAGTATTTCTTCCAGCGTCTGCAGGCTCATTCCTGCATCAATATATATGAGAGTTGCTTTAAACTTCTATATCAACTTCGTATTTCATTGCATGATATCTATGGCCCCAGAATTCTTCTTGAAACAAATCATCCTCATCCATATCCGTATTGATAACAAGGGTGTCTATGTATTCATCGAACGAATCTGTGACAAGCACATCCCATACTCCATACACTTTTAATTTTTCTGCAATTTTACTTACTGGTATTCTAGTTGAAAAGGTATCATTGAACATACTGGTGAGATTTTTTATTGTAAGCTAACAAAGCATATTTCTCATAACACTCTGACTTGTCGAAGCAAACGTCCGTTTGATGATCTGTAAAGTGATTCCATGCGTCTTCATCAGCAATACAATAAACTGGATTTTGTAAAAATCTCCTTTATACCTGATAAGACTCCTGCATTGCTACAGGAGTCTTTGATTTTTGTTTTTCGTATTATCCCAATTCTTTTTTTTCTAACCAGATCTTTTGCTGTCAATCCTGTGCTGTAATCCAACTGCAGCGGCTCATAGTCCGGTTCCTGCCGCTGACGGGTATACCCTGTATACTCCCACGTAGCTGGGGAAGCTTTCGTATTCCAGGGTCGCCTTTCCCAACAATAACCGCGAAATGGATCTCGAATCTGATTCATATGATCCAGAAGCTGCCAAGCATATTGTCTCGAACTTCCCAAAACTCCGGATCATCAATCCGGTTTTCCATCTCATAAGGATCCTTCTCCAAATCATAAAACTCGTCCTGTGAAAGCAGATTAATGACCAATTTATATCGTCCATCAAAAATACATCGCATAGGCTGGTATCCGCCAAATCCGTCATGGTCTGTCTCGTATCGTCCAAACTCAATAAACACATCCCTGCGCTTTGCTTCCTTTTCATAAACAAAAGCCATCAGACTTTCTCCCTGAAACATCACCGGCTTTTCAAATCCAAAATAATCCCAGACTGTAGCCGTTACATCGATATGAGATACTGGTGTGTTTACCTCACCAACTCCAAAGCCGCAAAGAATCATTGGAATATGACAAATTTCCTCGTAAGCTGCCGGCCCTTTTCCCTTGAGACAGTGAGAATCCAGCATAGTTCCGTGATCTGTGGTATAAAGCAGTGCCGGCATATTCAAAAATCTCTTTGCAGATTCTGCTACCCATCCAATCTGACTATCCACAAAGCTATTGCATCCAAACAGCTCCGGTGCTTTAATCCGCAGTCTCTCCCTGTCTTCCAGGCGTTTTTCCCCTGCCCATACCTTTTGATGATCCGGCTTCCCTTCCAGAGTATCATATACATTGGGCCTCTTGGGCAATTCAAAATCCTGATACATGGAAGCATAGGGCTGAGGAGCTAAAGATGGTTCATGAGGTTCATCAAAACTTACCACCAAAAAGAAATCCTCATCCTGATGACTCCGGATAAACTTCACGGCACGGTCCGCACAGCGGAATGCAAATGTAAATTCCGGCGGAATATCCTCTTGCTTCATGGTTTCACTTTTACGGGATTTGAACCGCTCTTCCTCGGTAAGTTCCTCCAGATAATTTCTCATATCATACCAGGTATCTGCATCCCAGCCTTCCGGCGCGCGACCCAAGCCAAAATAATCTCCACCATCCAGATGCCACTTACCTATATAACCTGTCAAAATTCCTTTGTCTTGTAGACGCTGTCCAATACTTTTCACATTTAATCCTGGAGCATTACAATTGGAAAACGCCCCATTTACGCAAGGAAATTGACCTGTAAAAAGAGCAGACCGGGCTGGTCCGCAAACCGGCTGGGTGGTATAAGCCTGATTAAATTTTATTCCTTCTGCTGCCAGAGCATCAATACCAGGCGTATGTATATCCTTATTCCCATAGCAGCTGACCATATCCAGCCGCTGTGTATCCGTCATTAACACGATAAACTGTTTTGGCATTAATCTATCACACCTCCTCCAGTACCGCCTGTCTCTGTTGCTGCTGCCTCTTTTTGCTCCTTATTTCTACTACACGCTACCAGAGTAAAAGACATCCCCAGTGCTAATATCCACATAAATGTTTTTTTCATATAATACCTCCTGCCTCCTGTTTAACGTCTTTTTATGTTCTGGAACATATACCTGTATTTTACAGTCATTATAATGGCTTGTATATATAGTTTTCTGCTCAATATATGGACAACTTGATACTAATACTCTTTTTACGCAAACATCATTTTCCTTTGACACAGAATCTCCATGTTTCTCCAGAAAGGAAACAAGTATGTCGTGACACCGTTCCCCAGGTCTGGCTTCAGACTGTATACTGAACTGGTGCTGACTGCATTTTGAAATACCAGGCTCTCTTTCGCAAACGCATCCAATGTCGGAGTCAGAACATGGTCTCCGATCTTGAATCTCATAGCATGTGCTCGGAATTTATCTGGAAAAACAAACATTAAATTTAGTTTTGTTACCTTAAATTGTTTCCTTTTTTTATTATATCGTAACAATTTGACTGTATTTATATTTTATTCAACCTAATATCTGTTAATAATTGTATCTTTTTCTATTTGAACATTCAATTCCTCATTGACTTTATGGACAAATCGGAATCACTATGCTATATTAATAAAATAACGCATAGAAAACTAATATTTATACAGAAAACAAGGAGCAGTTGTATCATGTACGAAGTAGCCAGTCGCACCTATCCCTTAGATGAAATTGATAAGCCTTCTTCTGACCGTCCTTTAATGGTCATCTCCTGCGGTCATTCCGTTTTTATCAATCCGGAATTCAGAGCTGTGAAACGACCAAACGGACGACGTGATTACCAGTTGCTCTATTTGCGCTCCGGCAAAGCAACCTACACGATTCACGGAAAAGACCATCTCCTTACTCCAGGTCACATTGTATTTTATCATCCTTCTGAACCCCAGTTTTACAGCTATGACGGCCGTGATACACCTGATGTATACTGGATTCATTTTACTGGCGGAAATGTTCCAAAGGAGCTGGAAAATCTCGGTCTTTTCTCCGCACGAATCTTTTATCCAAAATGCAATATTATCTTTGATCAACTTTTTGATCAGATCATTCTGGAATTGCAATTAAAAAAAACAATATTATTACAGCATAGCTGATTCTCGTTTCCGGGAACTACTTTGTCTGATGGCACGGGAAATTTCCACTTTGAACGAAGTGACAGCGCCTCATACCAGGGAAATCGAACAAGCCGTCAATATATTTCACACTCGTTTTAACCAGCCCTTCAATATCACTGACTATGCCGCTTCCTGCCATATGAACGTCTGCTGGTTTACTCGCCTTTTCAAGCGGCAGCTTGGTGCCAGTCCCCAGCAATATCTGACAAACATCCGAATATCCAGAGCCTGTGAACTGCTGGCACAGGGCTTCCGTGTGGCAGAAACAAGCGAGATTGTGGGATATCAGGACCCACTTTACTTCAGCCGGATTTTTAAAAAACATACCGGCCAGTCCCCATCACAGTATCGCAAGTCTTCTATTTCATGATCAAACTTAATATCGTCGGCTGACACAATCAAGACGGCAACAAACAGCATAATCCTTATCAATTTCCTATTGACTTTTTATTTGCACGCTAATCTTATTCCCAATTCGTTTTAATTGTTAATCATATTGTAATTGATGGTTTACAGTTAATTTCTTCCCAAGTATAATGTTTTTGTCAGGAAATGTAGCCATGTTAAAAAAAACAATATATATACATGTTTGAACCGTAAATGGAGCATAGGAAGATGCAACCTCTTGGGGCATTCCAATCCAAAAATCAATGCCGCAATCAAGGATCAGCTCGACAAGCTGGAGCACGTGATCTTTGCTAATTTCTCCCATGAGCCTGCTATTGCCCTGTGCGAGCAATTATGTAAAATCATTCCCAAGGGGCTGACAAAATTCAACTTTTCCGATAACGGCTCGGCTCCGTGGAATGCGCCTTAAAAATGGCTTTCCAATACCAATATCAAACAGGGCATTCCAAAAAGACCCGTTTCATGTGTCGTTCCGAGGGCTACCATGGAGAAGCAATCGGTGCTCTTATGGGAAAAACCGCGGTCACTGTAACTGCGAGTGCTTTGAACATGCCGAACATGCATTTACTAAGTATGCCCATGAGACCTGTGCTATGATCGTTGAACCGATTCTGCAGGGCAGCGCCGGTATGCGAATCTATCCAGCTCTTTATCTTAAAAAATCACGAAAATTATGCGATCAACATAACGTTCTGTTGATCGCAGACGAAATTGCCACAGGTTTCGGACGCACGGGTAAAATGTTTGCTTGCAACCATGCGGGCGCCCCTTTAGCGGCATTTGGCAAATGCAGTACGATAATAGTCGCTTGCGTCTATTATACCTACTATTCCTAATTACAATACTTTGAATTGAGGTCCAGTTCCCAAAGGAAACCAGACCCCAATTTTTTTTATTTCTTTATCATGATAATCTAAGCGCCCATTCCCTGCAGTCTATCACTCTGGTTGCAATTCCTTCATAGAACTCCGGTTCATGGCAGATTAAAAGAATACTTCCCTTATACTCCTTTAAGGCTCTCTTTAACTCTTCTTTTGCCTCTACATCCAGATGGTTCGTAGGCTCGTCCAAAAGAAGAACATTGGTTTCCCGGTTGATCAGCTTGCATAGTCTGACCTTTGCCTGCTCCCCGCCGCTGAGCACCCGGACCTGGCTCTCAATGTGATCGGTGGTCAGGCCGCATTTGGCAAGGGCCGACCGGACCTGGTACTGGGTATAGGAGGGGAATTCCTTCCAGATCTCTTCGATGCAGGTGGTAGTATTTCCCGGAGCCATCTCCTGTTCAAAATATCCGATGGAAAGATAATCTCCAAGCTCCACATTCCCCTGTAAGGACGGTACAAGCCCCAGGATGCTCTTTAACAAAGTGGTTTTTCCGATGCCGTTTGCACCTGATAAAACCACCTTCTCCCCCCGTTCCATGGAAAGATTCAATGGTCTTGACAAAGGCTCCTCATAGCCGATGACCATATCTGTGGTTTCAAAAATATATTTTCCGGCTGTGCGGGCTTCCATAAAATGAAACTCCGGCTTTGGCTTATCCTTTGAAAGCTCAATGACCTCCATTTTATCCAGCTTTTTTTGTCTGGACATGGCCATGTTCCTGGTGGACACCCGCGCCTTGTTGCGGGCCACAAAATCCTCCAGCTCGGCGATCTCCTGCTGCTGGCGCTTATAAGCCGCCTCCAGCTGCGCCCGTTTCACCGCATATACTTCCTGGAATTTTTCATAGTCACCTACATAGCGGTCCAGGTTCTGATTTTCCATATGGTAAATGATATTGACCACGCTGTTTAAAAACGGAATATCATGGGAAATCAGGATAAATGCATTTTCATATTCCTGAAGGTAACGCTTCAGCCATTCAATATGCTGTACATCCAGATAGTTTGTCGGCTCATCAAGAAGCAGGATATCCGGCTTCTCCAATAAAAGCTTTCCTAACAGGATTTTGGTTCTCTGGCCTCCGCTTAATTCCGTTACGTCTTTATCAAGCCCATGTCGCTTAAACCTAAGGCCCTGGCCACTTCCTCCACCTTTGAATCGATAATATAAAAATCATGGGCCATGAGAAGGTCCTGAATGGTCCCAAGCTCCTCCATCATAGAAGCCATGGTTTCCTCATCAGCCTCCCCCATTTTATCGCAGATCTCATTCATCTGCTCTTCCATCTGAAACAGGAATGCAAAGGCGCTTTTTAAAACGTCCCGGATGGTCATTCCTTTTTCCAGCACCGTATGCTGGTCCAGATAACCGACCCGGACCCGTTTAGCCCACTCCACCTTTCCTTCGTCCGGCTGTAATTTTCCGGTTATTATATTCATAAATGTGGATTTTCCTTCCCCATTGGCTCCGATCATGCCGATGTGCTCTCCCTTCAACAGACGGAAGGATACATCCTGGAAAATGGCACGGTCTCCAAAACCATGTGTCAGATGTTCTACGTTTAATATGCTCATCGAAAAACTCCTTTATCTACGCGGTTAAATATCGCTTTTATTTGCGGCACCATATTGTTTGACACCAATTTTACACCATCTTTTTTGTGAAACATCATAATTCTACATGAATGAAGCTATTAAGGCAAGCAAAAAAAATCACATTATTTATGGGCCTTTTCATTATGCCTGTTTTTCTGGTTTTTCATTTTTTCTATCTTCGTAACTTCTATAGCATGAGTAGTTAAATTCATCGCCATATTGAAAAGGGAAAAGTACATTGATCGCTTATGATAAACTTCCGGAATTACAAAGTAAATGGGATAAAGTATTTTGGGCACGGGGATACTATGTTGAGACAATTGGTAATATCACAGATGAAACCGTTCAAAAATATATAAAAGAGCAAGCAGAAGAATCAAGAAAAGAAGCTTCTAATAGTGCCGCTTTATAGCGGACCAGAGACTGAATCGGATTTTATGCAAGGAGGCGTAAAACAAGATGTGTACAGCGATTACATTACAATTCGGCGAGACGGAAAATTTTTTTGGCAGAACAATGGACTTCTCTTACGACATTGAGCCGAAACTATATGTGGTACCGAAAAATTATGCTTGGCAGAATGCCTTGACCGGGTGTAAATTCCATAACACCTACAGTTTTATCGGCATTGGACAGGAAAAGGAGGATATGCTTGCTTTTTTTGACGGCGTCAACGAACAGGGATTTGCCGCCGCCGCATTGTACTTTGCCGGCTTTGCCAAATACAGTGAACAAGCAGATTTAAAACGGGATGCTGTTTCTTCTTTGGATTTTCTTCATTATATCTTAGGCAAATGCGGCTCGTTAAAGGATCTGAAACGAGCATTGGACAATGTATCCATCATCGGCGTTCCCGACCCTGTGACCCAAACCGTTGCACCCCTCCATTGGATTGCCACGGACCGAACGGGAGAAAGCGTCGTTATAGAACAAACAGAAGACGGGCTTCGGCTATTTAAAAAACCCTGTAGCGTTCTGGCGAACAGCCCTGATTTTCAGTGGCATATGACCAATTTAAGGAACTATATGAATGCATCCCCTGTACAAACAAAAGAAACATCCTGGGGAAATGTCAAATTAAAACCTTTCGGTCAGGCAGGGGGAACTTTGCCGCTGCCTGGCGGCTATACCTCCCCGGAACGTTTTGTGAAAACGGCTTATCAAAAAAACCCATATTCAACCGCCAAAAAAACCAAATAGAAGGAGTCAATGCCTGTTTTCATATTATGGAAGGTGTCTCTGTTCCCAAGGGAGTAATCATAACCGACCGCAATACTAGCGATTATACAAAATATACAGCCTTTGTCAACACGAATACCTGCCAATATTTCTTCAAAACATATGACAATCCCCAGATTGGAACGGCAACCCTAAGGATAATGACCGGTTGCTCAAACAGCCTCATTGTATCGGGGAATTAAAACGGCCTGTTGTCTTCCAGGAAATAAAATAAAACAAATAAAGCCCCTGCTGCCAAAGGATACAGATCAAAAAAAAGATATAACAGAGAAAGAAGAGGCCAAGTAAATACTGTATTCCAGTAAATGGTAACCCATGATAAAAACTCCTTTATTAATGCGTACAGGTGTCCAAATACGAAACATCATAATTCTAGATGCAGATGCAATTAAGACAAGCAATGGTTGCAAAAAGCGACAAAAACGTTTATGATAAATCCAACAAGAAATTTCCAGGGAAGGATTATGTTTATGTACTTGTATACATGGTATCAATGGCTGCTGTTTTTCTTTATATATTGCTTTATCGGCTGGATCATCGAATCCACCTATGTTTCCGTAAGAAGCCTTCATTTTGTGAACCGCGGTTTTCTCAGACTTCCCCTTCTTCCTCTCTATGGAAGCGGGGCCATTATTATGCTGTGGCTGTCCCTGCCTGTCCAGGGCAACTTATTCCTGGTGTTTCTCTTTGGTATGGCAGGCGCTTCCGCTTTGGAATACGCCACCGGTTATTTTATGGAACGTCTGTTTAAGATGAAATACTGGGATTACAGCAACAATCCTTTTAATTTAAACGGATATGTCTGTCTTCCCAACTCCATCGCCTGGGGATTTCTTACCCTGCTGCTGACAGAAGTTATTCACCTCCCCTTAGAATGGCTGGTCCTTCGCTTAAACGGAACGGTATGCATTCTCCTTGTGACTGTGATCGGAATTCTTTTTGTCACCGATGCCATACACTCCACCAAGGAAGCCTTAGACCTTGGCCGAATCCTGGAATCCATGACAAAACTAAAGTCAGAGCTGGAGGAGGTTCAGGTGCAGATGGCCCTGTTAAAGGCCGAAACCGCCCAAAAGGTGTCCGACATAAGAACCGAGACCATTCAGAAGGCTGCCAGCTTAAAAGACGGAACCATGGTAAAGATCTCTTCTCTGAAGCCGAAACTGCCAGTGCCTTAAAAGAATCTGCTTTAGTGGAACGTCTTCAGTCTCTGACGGAAACCAAAGAGAAGATGACCGGGCGTTTGACCTCTTACCGAAAGGGTATCCTCCGCCGGAACCCTACCGCTTCATCCCGGCTGTTCGGCGAAGCCTTAAGGGAATTAAAGGAATATTCCAAAAAATACAAAAAATCATAGCACCAAAGACAAAGACGGAGCCTGGTAAAAACCAAGCCCCGTCTTTATTCTATCTAAAATCCCTACATCATCTTATCTACCATAGCCATAACAGCCTCTCCCAGCCTTGCAGACCGCTCATCCGCATCAGCCATGGAATCGCCCTTAATGCCATAATAAAATTTAATTTTCGGTTCCGTTCCGGAAGGCCTTACACACAGCCATGCGTCCTCAGTTAAGTCATAATAAAGCACATCAGACTGGGGAAGCCCGGTAGGTCTGGTTTCTCCGGTGCTCATATCCTTCACGGTGTCAAGCTTATAATCCCTTGCAGAAAGGACCTTATACCCGCCAACTGCCGCTGGAGTTTCCTTTCGCATGGTCTCCATAATGGCCCGGATCTTTTCCTGGCCCTCAATGCCCTTTAAGCCGATGGCCTTTACTGCATCTTTATAATAGCCGTATTTCTCATACATGGCAATCATGGCATCCCACAAGGTCATGCCCTTTGTCTTATAATAGGCTGCGGCCTCACACAAAGCGACCGTTGCGGAAATGGCATCCTTATCACGGGCATAGGTTCCGATCAGACAGCCATAGCTTTCTTCCAGGCCAAACATATAGGTTCCGTATCCGGTGGCCTCTTCCTTTAAAATCTGCTGGCCGATATATTTAAAACCGGTCAAAACCTCAATAAGCTCACAGCCGTAAGCCTTGGCCACCGCATCCACCAGATTGGTGGTAACTATGGATTTGACTACCTGTCCATCTGCGGGAATCTCCCCTCTTTCCTTCTTCTGGCTCAATACATATTCGCACAGAAGGGAACCTGACATATTGCCTGTCAGGGGGATGTATCCGCCGGATTTCTCATCCTTTACATACACCCCAAGACGGTCAGCATCCGGGTCTGTTGCCAGAACCAGATCCGCATCCTTTTCCTTTGCAAGGGCAAGGCCCAGTTCAAAGGCTTCCTCGGCTTCTGGATTGGGATAGCTGACCGTGGGGAATTCCCCATCCGGCAGCTCCTGTTCAGGAACCACGTACACATGGGTAAATCCGATTTCCTTTAATGCTCTTCTTGCAGGAAGATTGCCTGTACCATGGAGAGGGGAATAGACAATTTTAATATCATCCTGCATCTGGTCAATGGCATCCTGGTTTACTACCTGGGCCTTTACGTGAGTTATATATTTATCATCCAGCGCAGCTCCGATAATTTCATATTTGCCTGATTCCTTTGCGGCTTCCACAGTAATCGTCTTAACCGTTGAAATATCCGTAATATTTAAAACCTCTGCGGTCACCCCTTTGTCATGAGGAGGAGTAAACTGGGCACCATCCTCCCAGTACACCTTGTATCCGTTATATTCCGGAGGGTTATGGCTGGCCGTAATGTTGATGCCGGCAATACAGCCTAATTCCCTTACGGCAAAAGAAAGCTCCGGTGTCGGACGCAAAGATTCAAATTTATATGCTTTTATCCCATTGGCAGCTAAAGTAAGCGCCGCTTCCTCGGCAAATTCCGGAGACATATGCCTGGAGTCATAGGCAATGGCCACGCCCTTGTCGGCACCGCCCTGGCTTATGATATAATTGGCAAGCCCCTGGGTCGCTTTTCTTACTACATAGATATTCATCCGGTTTATTCCAGCGCCGATGATGCCTCTTAAGCCAGCGGTGCCAAATTCCAGATCCTGATAGAAACGCTCCTTAATCTCATTCTCATCATCAGCGATCCTCCGGAGTTCTTCCTTTGTCGCCTCATCAAAATATGGATTTAAAAGCCATTCCTCATAAATACTCCTGTAATCTTTCATAAGCAAAATACTCCTTCCCTCCTTTTATGTTATGGTTATTATAAATCATAACATGGCAAAAGAAAAGTGTATTTCCATTATTTTGTATCCTAATTGAATCAAGCGGATATGCCTGCATATCCAGTCCTTTCAATTTTGAATCCGTGACAGGAAAAGATTCCGCATGGGCTGCTGAATCTCTAAATCCTTTAGCTTTTCAATATTCCGTGCGGGAATCCAGGCCTTATTGGCATTATAATAAAAGTTGATCTGCTTCCAGTACTTTTCAGGATATAAAAACAAATAGTAAAGGCATATCCTGTCTGCATCCGAAAGAGGGAGAACCTTTGTATAGGTTTCCAGCATGGCCATACCAAGCTTTAAATTCCAGTCATGCTTTTCCATGGCCTTGCGCATGAAATGATACAGGTCCTCCATCTGCAGTCCCAAGTGCATACGGTTGAATTCCACGATAGCCACATCATGAAAACACATCAGAACGTGGTGCTGATTCAAGTCACCATGACACAAATACTCCTCTTCGTTCTCCCGGTTTTCATAAAAGCCTGCCATCCCTTTACAGGCTTCCATGGCCTGTTCGAAAAATATATCATAATTCCCCATGACACATAGCTCAAACTCAGACTTTTTTTCTTTTATTCCGGATAAACGTGCGGGCACGCACCAGCTCCCTGTTGTGGCGTTCCATTTCCTCAGCCGGCTGCTGTACCAAAATGGATCCCAGATTCCATTCCTCTTTAAAATCGATCCGCCGCAGCACTTTATGTAAAGAAGCAATTTGTTCGATGGCACATAATACCTCTTTGCTATCCTTCAAATTACATTCCCGATCCGCATACCAGTCTTTAACGATCCACCGGGTTCCATCCTCGGCACTGGAGAGGAGCTCACCATCTTTATTCCTGACGTAACGATCCACTTTTAAGCGGCAGGATTCTTTCATCTGTGAAAATACCTGATCTTCAAATTCCAGGCGCTTTAAGGTTCCTTTATATTCCCGAAGCAGTTTAAGCCCCTGATTTGTCTCACACAGCCAGGCGCCCCGGCCGCGTTTCACATCAAGAATTTCAAGCTCATACTGCGAAAGCACCTCTGTGTATTTCTCGTTCACAACCACCCCTCCAACTCTTAGCTAATCAGCTACTTCTAGGGTATGAAGAGGTGGAAAAAAAATATGCAAAATACGGCAGAAAGTTATACGTGCCTTAGCCTTGTTCCTTAAAAAAAAGTTGGGCTGATCTCATCAAATATTCCCTGTTATTGCATTCCGGCTGTTTCAGAACCAATTGGAAGAGACTGTTTAGAATTGCCCCCATTTCAGGCCCCGGCTTCATGCCTGCACCGATCAATTCCCTGCCGGTAACAGCCATGTCCTTTAAGCGGATACAATCCCCATCCCTTAAGATTTCCTCCGAATACTGCTCCACCATTTTTAACCGGGTCTTATAGGATGATTGGCAAAATACCTTCTGGAAGCACAACAGGTCCTCAAACAGCTCCGGGGAAAGTCCGCTCATGACTTCTCTGATGGCCGGCTTATGAACTGGGATTTCTGTTTTCCACAGGCTGACCAGGGTCTTTGTCTGGTGGATTGTCTCATTATCCAGCTTTAAATCCCTAAGGATTTTTACCGCATCCTCAGGTTCCTCCAGCCTTAAAAAAACCGGACCAGCGCATGTGCTTTTTAATAGGCAGCCCGGCTATTCTCTCCGCTTCAAAAAGCCGCTTGCCGGCAGCCTCAAAATGCTCTGAAATATAGGACCGATCCCATTTTCATATACCTCCTTAAGCCTTCCCGGATGATCGGAAAGGAGGAGCTTTGTAAGCTCCACCTGGATCCGTTCCTTACTGACCTTAGCCATGTTGGGGGCTATGACTGAAATTGCAGCCCTTGTGTCCTCTTCTATGTCAAAGCCCAGCTGGGCGGAAAAACGGATGGCCCTGAGGATCCTTAAAGCATCCTCTGTAAACCGGTCCAAAGCGTTTCCCACACAGCGGATGACCCGGCCCTCCAAATCCCTGACCCCGTCAAATGCATCCACTAACCCCTCCCGGTCGCTGTATGCCATGGCATTTATGGTAAAATCCCGGCGTTTCAAATCCTCCAGCAGGCTTCCCGTAAATTCTACGGATTTCGGATGGCGTCCATCTTCATACTCTCCGTCTATGCGGTATGTGGTCACTTCATATCCCTCATGATCAATAAGCACCGTAACCGTGCCGTGCTGGATTCCTGTATCAACCGTTTTATTAAAAATTTCCTTTACCTGTTCCGGCTTTGCTGAGGTCGTGATATCCCAGTCTTCCGGCTGCCGGCCTAACAGGCTGTCTCTCACGCAGCCTCCCACCACATAAGCTTCAAAGCCGCTGGTATTCAGTTGTTCGATGATCCTCCTTGCCGCCTCCGGAACCTGAATCTTTATCACTTCTTTTACCTCCTGGTTTTCTTATCCCGCCGTTTTTAATACGCTCTGCCCCAGTAAACCATTTTTACAGCAGGCTTTCCGCAGCATACGCAGGTATGGGCAAGAGTTTCCTGCTTAAAGGGCATACAGCGGGATGTTGCTCCTGTAAGCTCCTTGATCTTATCCTCGCATTCCTGGGAGCCGCACCACATGGCCTTTACAAAGCCCGGCTTTTCCTCCACAGTCTTTACAAAGGTATCCATATCCGTTGCCTCGTAGGTATGGCTGTCCCGATGCGCTTTGGCCCGTTCCAGCATATCCTTTTGAATGGTTTCCAGAAGCCCGCCTATCGTTGCATTTAATTCATCTAAGGATACGGTGATCTTCTCATGGGTATCACGGCGCACCAAAACAGCCTGGTTTTCTGAAATATCTCTCGGACCGATTTCCACACGAACCGGAATGCCCCGCATCTCTGATTCGCTGAACTTCCAGCCCGGGCTCTTATCGGAATCATCAACCTTTACTTTATAATTAGAAAGAATCTCTTTTAACTCATAGGCCTTATCAAGAACCCCTTCCTTCTGCTGCTGGACCGGAACGATGATCACCTGGGTCGGAGCGATTCTTGGAGGCAGTACAAGACCGTTGTCGTCACCATGAACCATGATGATGGCGCCTATGAGCCTGGTAGTCATGCCCCATGAGGTCTGATGTACATACTGAAGCTTATTTTCCTTATCAGAATACTGGATCTCAAAGGCCTGTGCAAATCCGCTTCCAAAGTTATGGCTGGTTCCTGACTGAAGTGCCTTACCGTCATGCATCAAAGCCTCAATGGTATAGGTTGCCTCTGCTCCCGCAAATTTTTCCTTATCGGTCTTCTGGCCCCGGATCACAGGCATTGCAAGGACTTCCTCACAGAAATCCGCATATAAATGAAGCATCTGCTCTGTTCTCTCTTCCGCCTCTTGGGCCGTTGCATGAGCAGTGTGGCCTTCCTGCCATAAAAACTCCCTGGAACGTAAAAATGGCCTGGTGGTCTTTTCCCAGCGTACCACGGAGCACCACTGGTTATAAAGCTTCGGTAAGTCCCTGTAGGACTGAATATCCCTGGAATAAAAATCACAGAACAGGGTTTCAGAGGTAGGTCTGACGCAAAGCCTTTCCTGCAGCGGCTCCAGGCCTCCGTGGGTTACCCAGGCGACCTCAGGGGCAAATCCCTCTACATGGTCCTTTTCCTTTTGAAGAAGGCTCTCCGGAATAAACATAGGCATATAGACATTTTCAACCCCTACTTCTTTAAACCGTCTGTCAAGCTCGCTCTGAATATTTTCCCAGATGGCATACCCAGCCGGCTTAATTGCCATGCAGCCCTTTACGCTGGAATAATCAATTAACTCCGCCTTCTTTACAACGTCTGTGTACCACTGGGCGAAATCCACCTCCATGGATGTGATCGCTTCTACTAATTTCTTGTCCTTTGCCATAACAAATCTCCTTTCATCTCCCTGTCCACGCTCTTTGGACATCAAGGGATACCCGTAGGGTGTGTCTTCTTCCCCTTCCATGTTTATGGGTAATGGGGATACTTAAAGAACGGGTGTTTTCATAAAATCAAAAAGAGCCATTCGTTCCCTTAAAAGGGACCGAACAGCTCGGCGGTGCCACCCAATTTAGCCATGGAAATTCCATGACTCACTTTTTATCCGTTAACGCAGGAACTGCGCCGCAGTTTACTGCGGGACTCCGAGGTAGGTTGGGTCATGAGAGGTATAAAGGCCTTCCAGCAAACGGCCTTCTCTCTGGGATACGTCATCACCTACTGGTCCTCTTCAACGTCATATTACTTCATTATATAAAAGATTGTATGGTTGATTTTACGTTATTTGCAAAAGTTTGTCAAGAGGGTCCGGCTGGCTCATTCCTCCGGCTCTGCCGTTTCCTTTCCATCATGATAGCACAAAAATTCATACACCTCTACAATATCTTCCACAATAAGTAAGCCGATAGGACCAAGAATAAATCCCAAAAGCCCAAAGAGCTGTAGTCCAACGTACATGGAAGCAAGGGTTTCCAAAGGCGTTAGGCCAACCTTTCCTCCCATGATCTTGGCTTCTAAAATCTCTCTTAAAAAATAACAGATCACGTAAATGATGAGCAGCCCGATTCCATATTTCCAGTTTTTATTGATCATGGAAAAAGGGCCCAGGGAATGAACACCGTTCCGGTACCGAAAATCGGAAGCGCATCCAAAAGCCCGATTCCGATTCCGAATAAAATAAAATAGGGGTTTCCAAGGAAAAACAGCCCTGCCGAACAAACCACCATGGTAAACATCATGATAGCCCCCTGGGTCTTTAACCAGGCACTTCCCACTGTCGTAAGCCGCCTTCCAAGCATGGCATATTCAAAGCAGAACATGGAATTGTCCCGCCTTTCCCGGATGTCATCCATTTCCTGAAGGGACAGGACCGTGGCAATAAGCAATATGATGATGATTACTGTTGCCTGGACGATCCATTTCATAACAGTCATGGAATTCACCATAAGAAAGGGCATGATCCTGCTTTTTATTGCAGTCTGTCCTCCCGCAATAATATCCCTTACTACTTCTACCGCATATCCGTCAGGCAGCTTTAAAAACCGCTCCGCAAAGGAACAGTTATCCATAAGCCAGCGATCCACGCCTTCCAGAATAACTGGAAGATTTTGAAGTAAAAGCCTGGCTTCCAAAAACAGCTTTCTTCCCCCCACATAAAGAAGGATTCCAAAAACTATCATAAAAAGTATGACCTCGACTCCGCCGATAACAGCCAGGGGGATGGATATCACCTTTCCCTTTACAATAAAACGGGTCTTTTTTTCAATCCAAACAGCCGAAGGCCGAAGGGAAAGGGCAAATACATATGCAATCAAAAAGGGAATCACAAGGGGCAGCAGATAGCGAAAACATAAATACACTGCCCCTGTAACTCCCAATATTAATAATGTTTTCTTCAGTTTCCTGCTCGGTTTCACCATGGACTCACCTGTTTCTGATTTGTACTTCTTTTGTACAATCACTATTATGAGCCGTATAGGAAGAAAATATTCGAAATCTGATTAGTAAAAAAATTCCTTCTTTATGCCATTTCAGGCAATGAAAACTTCTCAAAGATTTCTCCTTTTGGTTTCACCGAAAAAGTCATCCATTTCTTTGTGACAGGATGGGAAAAAGATAAGCTGTAAGCAAACAATGCTACATTTCCGCCGGCAGCCCCTCTTTGAACACCGGGATTATATTTCCGGTCTCCCCACAGGGGAGTGCCGTGGCCCGCCATCTGCACCCGGATCTGATGGTGGCGGCCGGTTTTTAACGTGATCTTAGCCAGGCTGCATTCCTCATTTTCTATGTTTCTGTTTTCCACAACCTGATAATGGAGCTCTGCGAGTTTTGCACCTTTTATCCCCTTATCCACAATTTTAGAACAATTATTTTTTCCATCTTTCAACAAATAATCCACGTAGGCGCCAAAGTTTTCCACAGGTTTTCCACAAACCACTGCATAATAGATTTTCTCCATTTGATGCTGGGATACCTGCCTGCTTAAAGACTCTGCGGCTTTTTTTGGTCTTTGCATACACCATGACACCTCCAACCGGCTTATCCAGCCTGTGGATAACTCCCACATAAGGCTCTCCCTGCTTTGGGGATAAAGTGTTGATATGTTTCTTCACTTCACTGACCATATCCGGTTCAAAGGATCTTGCAGATTGGGATTCTATTCCAACCGGCTTTTCCGCCACTAGTATCTCTTCATCTTCGTATAATATATTAAGATCCATATCTCCTTTTACTCCTCTTTCTTCCATGCAGCCATCATAGCTTCCACGGACCGGCTCATCTCGGTGCTGAAATCAGAATTCCATTTGCGTTTGCAAAATGCCTTTACCCAGCGCTCAAAATCCTCTTCCCTGCCCTGGGTCTTTTTAAGCTCAGCGGAAAATTCTTCAGGGCTTAAACGGCGGTAAGAATTCGTGGACACCACGGCCTCAGGTCTGAGCCGTTCCGGCTTTTTCCTCTCCTGCTGCTGTCTGGTGGGATATCCAAAGACCACCATTGCCGCCGGGACCGCATACTTTGGGAGGCCAAACAAGTCCCTGTGGGCTTCATACTGCTCCATAATATCCCCAATGTAGCAGGAACCAATGCCCAGGGATTCAGCCGCCACAACCGCATTCTGGGCGGCTATAAGGGCATCATCGCAGGCCAGCAAAAGATCTCCCATTCCGGGATGACGGACCTCTTCTTCATAATGGCAGAACAGCTCATACCATTTCTCATAATCTGCCACAAAAACCAGAACTAACGGTGCTTTTGCAATAAATGGCTGGTTGTCGCAGGTCACTGACAAAGTTTCCTTCCGCTTCTGGTCCGTCACATCAATGATGGAATACAGGGTCATGTTTCCAGCCGTAGGCGCCTGAAGGGCCGCTTCTATAATAGCCGCCTTTTTCTCCGGTTCAATGGCACGGTCCTCATATACCCGGACAGATTTTCGTTCCATAAGCTCTTTTATTGTCTGATTCATGGGGCGGTTATACCTTCCTTTTTATAAATTTCAATTTATCTATTCATTATATTTTATAGTTCAAATTATGGCAAACCCCTTTTGTATTATATTTAAAAAAATCAGTTGCATTTTTTTCGTTCAGGGTGTATAGTATATAAAAATACAATACATAGTATTAAATACTACATCATGAGCTTTTATTTTCTATAAGGAGGGTCCCCATGAAAATTAAAATTAAAGATCCGGTCAGCGCCATCACTCATTTTATCGCCATGATACTGGCGCTTATTGCCGCAACACCACTGCTTATTAAGGCATCATCCGACGGAAGGCTCCATCTGGCCGCCTTAACGGTCTTTATCATCAGCATGGTCTTTCTTTACGCAGCCAGCACCATCTACCATACTCTTGATATCTCACCGAAAATCAACCGTCTGCTGAAAAAAATAGATCATATGATGATTTTCATCCTGATTGCAGGAACGTACACGCCAATCTGCCTGATCGTTCTGGGAGATAAGACCGGCTGGAGCCTATTGGCTCTGGTTTGGGGCATCGCTATTTCAGGAATTGTTATAAAAGCCTGCTTTATCATGTGCCCCAAATGGTTTTCATCAAGCCTCTACATTGCCATGGGCTGGGTCTGCGTTCTGGCATTCTCAAAGATTACGGAAACCCTTTCATCTGCCGGATTTCTCTGGCTGCTTGCCGGAGGCATCATCTACACCATAGGCGGCATCATCTATGCCCTGAAACTTCCTCTTTTCAATGCCAGGCATAAAAACTTCGGTTCCCATGAGATCTTTCACCTTTTCGTCATGGGCGGAAGCTTATGCCATTATATTTTGATGTATCATTTTGTTGCATAACGCCGGAAAAACCGTCAGTCCCGCATACTCGCGGCATTGACGGTTTTTCTCATACAAACTCTCCCATCAGTTTTAACTTGTCCTTCCTGGAAAGCTTTTTAATGGCAGCTTCTCTGCGCATGGCTTCTTCCTTTGTGGAAAACTCCTCCCAGTAGGCCAGAACCACAGGTCTGCGGGCTTTTGTGTATTTGGCCCCCTTTCCCTGGTTGTGGGCTATTAAACGTTTCTCTAAATGGTTTGTCCAGCCGCAGTACAGGGTATCATCTGCACATCTTAAAATATAGGTATAGTTCATGTTCTTTATTCTCCGGTATAAGGAAATTCAGGGTATGTAAACGGTAATAACGCCTTGCAATCACGTCACTACCGTCCAGGGTAACCTGTCATCTATCTAAAGCACCAGCTGGATGCGTTTTGGCGCCATCGATGGTTGAAGCTATAGCTTAGCTATAGTATATTATATAACAGGGCAAGCTGATATGTGAATAGCAATCTTTATCATACCCTTTTTTTTAAAAATCATTCAAAGCATAACCAATTATGCCAGGCAAAAGTGATACCTTCTGCCTGGCACTTCAATGAGGGAAATTTTCGTTTATGCCAATTCCTTTACAAGAATCAGCGGTCGCCCGGTCTTACTGATTTGTCCGTCAATCCATTGGTCGCTATGATGGTATCAATAGTCGTATGGAACTTTTTGGCAATATTCCAGAGGGAATCCCCAGGCTGCACGATATATCCCACGATTCCGGGAAGCTTCTGTAAGTTGTTTAAATCCATGGGCGCTTCCGAAGCGTTTGTGATGATCTGCTCACGGACCGGCTGCAAGGCCAGTAAGTCAAGGGAAATGGTTGACTTTACTTCAATGGTTCCTCCGCCCATCATAACAGCGCTAAGCTGCTCCAGGCCCGAATTCAGCTGGCAAACCGTCTGCTCATTGATCCCTGGAGCCTCAATCAGGAAATGAAAGGGGATATCCTCCACAGCAGACTGGATAGGCTGAGCATCGTCAGAGGTCATATAAAGGATCTGTACCTCTAAAACGCCCTCCACATGAAGTCCATCCTCCTTGATTTCCGTATCATCGATTTTAACGGTCCCTTCACTGTGGCATATCTGAAGGATCCGGTCCGCCTGATCCAGGCTGACCTTTTCTACAATCTTACACCTGCTCATATTCTTTGTCAGGATCTTATCAAAATAGACTTCCTCTGTCTGCAGCGTCAGTTCCCGATTGGTGGAATATAAGTCGCTGAGCAGTTCCATATTCTCTTCCCTGTAAAGCTTCATATCCAGTTCAAGAACCGAATCCACATCCATTTCCCGCATCTCGCCGTCAGAATCCGGTTTTGCCTCTATATCCTTATGTATTATGTGGACCGTAATCAAAGGAACCATATCCTCAGTCATATCCGGAACATCCAATTCTCCTGAGAACGGAATGCTTTCCTCCACCCACTGGATGGGCGCGCCTTCCCCTTCTCCCTGGTAAATAACAAAGACCATAAGTTCCCCGTCAAGGGACATCTTTCCATCCATGGGCCTGATGGTAACGCCTCTTAACTTCATTTCGGTCCATAAGATATGATCAATGTTTGGCTTGTTTCCCGACAGGGTAATGGTATCCTTGATCCGGAATGTATCCTTGTGGCGGAGGGCAATGGATGCCACATCCAGATTGCGGCGGAGAGTTTCCACCATGGGTACATCTGTTGCAGGGCCTCCCGTGTCCACTTCCACGGCAGCGTTTATATCGCAGGCAGTTTCCACCTTTACCTTAAGCGATACGATTGCCTTAACGCTCAGTTCCTGGAATTAATGATTCCAGCGTTTAAATCCTCAAGTTCCCATCCCAGCTGGACAAAATCCTTTTCCTCCAGTCCGGGCACATTGATGGGCTCCTCAAAGTTAATGCTTCCTGAAAGGGTCTGAATCCCTCCTTCCGCTCCCCGGTAGAGAATCATGAAATCCAGCTTGCCCCGGACTACGACTCGTTCTGTCTGAACCTTTACAGAATCAATGGTAATGTCGCCGGAACTTAAAATAATCTGATCCACATCATCCATGCTGTCCGGGACGATGAAGTCATCGTCAAGAGTTATCTGAGATGCGGCATATCCTTTCCAACGATTCATATGTATGTTTTTCTTCACCAGCTCCAACATAAAAAAAGCACCTGCCTTACCTTCTTTATTCCTTTAAGAAAGTTTATGCAGGTGCATGTTTCATTATACTTTTTTTTGTTATCATTCCCGGACTTCCCGAAATATAAAAGGCTTTCAGCCTTCTATTCCTCAGTTTTTTTCCTCCAAAGAAGCCTCCGCCTGACGGGAATCTTCCTTTTCCCGGAAGGAAGACAGCTCTGTCTGCAGCTTAGACAGCATTTCTTCCAGCTCCCTGACCCGCTCCTCCATCTTGCAGTAGTGATCCATGGTCACCAGATTGCTTTCCCTCTTTGGAAGGGGCACGCCATCTATTTTAACCGGGCGGGCAGGAATTCCCACCGCTGTCACATTGCTCTCCAAAGGCTTTAAAAGTACGGCATTTGCCGCTATGGTACAATTATCCCCTACCTCAAAGGACCCCAGAATCTTAGCCCCTGATCCCACGGTCACATTATTTCCAAGAGTTGGATGGCGCTTTCCCTTATTAAGTCCCACGCCGCCTAAAGTCACTCCCTGGTAAATAGTACAATTATCTCCCACCACCGTGGTTTCTCCGATCACCACTCCGCAGCCATGGTCAATTAAAATCCCATGGCCCAGCTGTGCGCCGGGATGAATCTCGATCAGTGTAAAAAAATCTTGCCAGCTGGGAAATAAGCCTGGCAATAAAAAACATCCTGTGCTGGTAAAACCAGTGGGCAAAACGATGCCAGATCAGTGCGTGAACTCCCTGATAGAGCAAAAGCACTTCAAGCTTGCTTCTGGCCGCCGGATCCCGCTCTTTTACTGCCGTAACATCAAGCCATATATCCTTTAATATCATATTACCCTTCCTCTTCTCCTTACAGCCTACTCCTATTTGAAGTAGTATATCATATGACAGCCTAAGAAAAAAGGGGAATTTTATGTTTTATCGCCACAAAAACAGCCGTCCCGCTTTTACTGTCTGCGAAACGGCTGTTTCATTTCTCTCTCCTACTGAAACACCACCGGAAGCTCCGACATCTCCGTTCTGATAACGATGAAGGGATAAGAGGCTTCCGTCCCTGTGACCTCTCCCTTTTCCGGTCCGATCAGTTCCGTGTTCAGGACAATGGAATTATCTGTCAGATAAAGATCATTTACTGCGATGCTATATCCCCCGCTTGCCTGCTTTCCGTGACCCACCACTATGTAAAGGTTCTTATCATCGCTGTAGGTCAGCTTAAAGGGCGACTGCTGCTTCTCAGCAATGATCTGTTTAAGTTCCTGCGGAATATCCGCGTCAGCTACCACGGTAAATTCCAGATCCCGCACTTTATCACCATTATCCTTGTTTAAGTTACACCCGCTTAAGGTACGTACAACCAGTACCCACATGGCCAGGCCGAAAAAAATCATCCATTTTCTGCTAAACAGTCTCTTCATAGCACACTCCCCAACTTATTTATTATTACTATATATATGGGGAACTAACGGATTTTATGAAGGGATTTACACCTTTTTACGGACCGGGATCCAAATTTCGCTCCTATATTCCTCAGAAGTGATATCTCCCTCAGGATACCATTCCAGCTGTGGTCCGTCCGTCATCTCATAGCCGGAGGATGGAAACCACTCTGTAAAGATCCGTTTCCATATATTCTGCTGTCCCTCCGGCAGCCTGCCTATGCATTCAAAGATCACGTATTGGCCTGCCGGTACCACCAGTTCAGACATATCCTCCGGTATCTCCTGATTTGATCCGGTCGCAATGTAATAATCGAATCCCTTATCATCCGAATTGGCGCACACTCCCATGAGAAACAGATCCTTATTGTCATTAAACTTCAATGTTTCTTCGCACCTGCCTGGCTGCAGAACTCATTCCAGAACTTTGGAATCCTTTTTAAATTCTCTCCATTATCCACGGACATTCTTTCCTTAAAACCTACCAGCCGGAATTCTCCCAACTCTTTTACGCAATAATTCATAGCCTCCACTCCTTTTATGGTTATTTCAAAAGAAATGCGGGGATAAGCTTTGATCTTCCTTCCAGACTTTCTCACCTGGCTGGGATTCATACCGTGGACGGCATAAAATGCCCTGGCAAAAGAAACCGGAGACTCATATCCATACTTTAAAGCAACGTCAATGATCTTCTCCCCTGTGGTCAGAAGCTCCATTGCTGCCATGGAAAGCCGCCTTCTTCTGATATAGTCTGCAAGAGACACATCTGCCATAAAAGAAAACATCCGCTGGAAATTAAAACTGGAACAGCATGCCCGTCTGGCCACTTCCTCCAGATGGATCTCTCCGCTTAAATTGTTCTCAATGTAATCCAGTGCCCCGTTCATTTTATCCAGCCAATCCACGCTCTTACCTCCCGCTCTCTTTGATAGCCTCAGTATAATATAGCTTCCGTATATTATCGCAACTTTCCCTGCACAAAAAAGTGGGGTTAAGACTTTCCGGTGATCTTTCCGTACATCTCCGGCCTGCGGTCACGGAAAAGCCCCCAGTTTCTCCTGTCAGCCATCATCCGGTCAAGGTCAAAGGAGGCGCATATCACGCCTTCTTCCTCTCTGCCCATAGAAGCTGTGACAGCCCCGGTATTGTCCGTAATAAAGGAGGAGCCATAAAATTTAAGGGAAGAGCTTTGATTCCCGTTTGATATGCAGGGAATAACAGATTCCACTCCAATCCGGTTTGCCGCAACGACCGGAATGATATTGGAAGCAGCATGCCCCTGCATGCAGCGTCTCCAGTGCTCCATGCTGTCACAGTCCAGAATCGGCTCGCTTCCAATGGCAGTGGGGTATAAGATCAGCTCCGCCCCCTGTAAAGCCAGACACCTTGCTGTCTCAGGAAACCACTGGTCCCAGCAGATTCCTACACCTATTTTCCCGTACATGGTATCAAATACCCGAAAACCGGTATCCCCGGGAGTGAAATAAAATTTTTCCTGATAATAATGGTCATCAGGGATATGGGTCTTCCGGTATATCCCAAGATTTGTTCCATCTCCGTCAAGGACTGCTACCGAGTTAAACATGGTATTTCCTGATCTCTCATAAAAGCTGACAGGAAGAACTACCTGAAGTTCGGCTGCAATCCCGGCAAAATGCTTTACAGCCTGGTTTTCTTCTGCCGGTTCTGCGTATTCATAGAAATCATACTGCCTCTCCTGACAGAAGTATTGCCGTTCAAACAGCTCCGGAAGGAGAATGACCTTTGCCCCCTCCCTGCTGCCTGTCTTACCAGTCTTTCCGCATTTGCAATATTCTTTTGAACATCATCGCAGCACCTCATCTGAACTGCTGCCACTGTTACCTCTCTCATGAAATTCTCCTTCCGGTATGGTTTCTATAGAGCAGACGCCCGGCATGAATAATCCGGCGGTGTTCTTCCGCCGATATAGGAATGGATGGCTTAACTACAACGGAATTTGTTGTGTGATGCAGTGAATATTTCCGCCTCCCACAATAATATCCCTGGCATACACCGGATAGATTCTTCTCTCAGGAAAGCACTTCCCTAATATCCGTACTGCCTCTTGATCATGAACATCTCCAAACTGGGGAACAATCACCCCTTCATTGGATATGTAAAAATTCACATAGCTGGCAGCCAGGCGCTCTCCTGCCTCCCTTTCATCCTCTCCCGGCTCAAAGGAAAAGCCTGAAAGCTCCTCTTTTGTAATGCAGACCGGTTCTTTGGGTATGGGAAGCTTGTGAATCTTAAAATGCCTTCCCGCTGCATCCGTCTCCTGTTCCAGTATCCGTAAATCAGCCAGGGACATTTCATACTGGGGATCCTCCATATCATCTGTCCAGGCTAACACAACTTCCCCCGGCTGGACAAATGCACAGACATTATCCACGTGCTCATTGGTCTCGTCCTGATAGATGCCTGCTTTCAACCAAATGACCTTAACAGCTCCCAGATAGTCTTTCAGCTGTTCTTCAATCTGGATTTTAGAAAGAGACGGATTCCGCCCGGGACTTAAAAGGCAGGCTTCCGTCACTAATATCGTGCCTTCCCCATCGGAATGAATGGAACCTCCCTCTAGGACAAAATGCCCGGCATCATAAACTGGATAGCCGAACCGCTCACAGAAACGCCTGGCAAGAAGGTCATCCTTTTGCCACTCAGGATACAGCCCGTCAAAGGTTCCTCCCCAGGCATTGAACCGCCAGTCGATCCCCCTGACTTTCCGTTCCTTATTGACCACAAAGGTTGGCCCCACATCTCTTGCCCAGCATCGTCAGATTCCATGACAACCACCTGGATCCGGTCCGAAAGCATTTCTCTGGCGTTTTCCTTCACATCCGCCTCTGCCAGCATGATCACCTGCTCGCTGTCCGCAATGGCCTCCGCGATCCTGGCAAAAGCCTCCCTGGCCTTTCCTGCCCCAAAGGGCCAGGAGCCGGGCCGTTTGGGCCAGATCATAATACAGCCCCAATGAGGCTCAAATTCTCCCGGCATGTAAAATCCGTCTGCCGCCGGAAGGCTTTTTAATTTTTCCATAGTTTGTCTCCTAATGAATCAAGTGTCCTAGGCCAGCCTGTTCTTAAAGTCCTCATAGCCGAACCTTTTTATGACACGGCAGTCTCCCCCTTTATCCATGATGGCAATGGCAGGAAGGGGCATTCCGTTAAAGGTATTGTTCTTCACCATGGAATAAATGGCCATATCCATAAAATACAATTTATCCCCGGGCTTTATTTCCCTGTCAAAGGAATAATCTCCGATCACATCCCCTGCCAGACAGGTACAGGAAGACAGCCGGTAGGTAAAAGCCTTTTCTCCTAGGTTCCCGCTGTCCTTTAAGGGCGGACGGTAGGGCATTTCCAGCACATCAGGCATATGGCAGGCTGCAGATGCATCAAGGATCAAAGTCTTTATCCCGTTTTCCACCACATCCATAACCTCTGTCACCAGGTACCCTGCATTTAGTGCCACCGCCTCCCCAGGTTCCAGATAAACCTGAAGGCCATATTTCTCCTGCATTCTCTTAATGCAGGCTTCCAGCAGCCCGATGTCGTAATCTTCCCTGGTGATATGATGTCCTCCGCCCATGTTCAGCCAGGACAGTCCGGATAAATACTTCCCGAATTTTTCCTCCACCGCATCCAGGGTCTTTTTTTAAATCATCGGAATTCTGCTCACACAAGGTGTGGAAATGGAGCCTGATATCCAGGGCAGCCACTCCTCCTTAAAATTATCAATGGAAATGCCAAGTCTGGAGCCGGGAGCGCAGGGGTCATAGATTTCATGGCCCTCCTGGGTGGAGCACTGAGGATTGATCCTGATACCGGCACTTACCCTATTTAACCCATCCTTATACTTCTCAAGCTGTGAAAAAGAATTAAATACAATGTGATCACAGATCTCTACCAGTTCTTTAAAGTCCTCTTCCTTATAGGCAGGGGCAAAGACGTGGTTTTCAAGCCCCATCTCCTCCCTCCCCAGCCTGGCTTCATAAAGCCCGCTGGCCGTAGTTCCGTCCAGATACCTGCCTATAAGAGGGTACTCTGTAAAGCAGGAAAAGGCCTTCTGGGCCAGCAGGATCCTGCACCCGGTATTTTCCTTTACCTGCTTTAAGATTTTTAAGTTCTTCTCCAGTCTGGCCTCATCGATCACATAACATGGGGTCTTAAGCTCTTCAATCCTCATTCTTTTCCTATCTCCATACCGTAACAGTTTCCGGGTCCTCACATACCACCCATGGAAGCCCCCATTTGTTTAAGGCCTCCATATAGGGATCCGGATCAAACTCTTCCACATTAAATACTCCCGGCTTCTTCCACTGGCCGGTCAGCACCATCAGGCTTCCGATCATGGCAGGGACTCCGGTGGTATAGGAAATCGCCTGGGATTCCACCTCTTTGTAGCATTCCTCATGGTCGCACACGTTGTAGATGTAAATGGTCTTTTCCTTCCCATCCTTTACTCCTGTAAAGATACAGCCAATGTTGGTCTTTCCTTTGGTTCTGGGACCAAGGGAAGCAGGGTCCGGAAGAAGGGCCTTTAAAAACTGGATTGGCACGATCTCCTGTCCGTTAAACTCTATGGGAGAGGTAGAAAGCATGCCTACGTTTTCCAGGCACTTCATATGAGTTAAATAGCTCTGACCAAAGGTCATAAAGAAACGGATCCTCTTTACCCCGGGAATGTTCTTAGCCAGGGATTCGATCTCCTCATGGTGAAGCAGGTACATGTCCTTTTCCCCTACTTCAGGGAAATTGTATCTGGATTTGATCTCCATGGGCTCTGTCTCGATCCAGCGGCCATCCTCCCAGTAAGAACCGTTAGAGGATACTTCCCTTAAGTTGATCTCAGGATTAAAGTTGGTTGCAAAAGGATACCCATGATCCCCTCCGTTGCAGTCTAAAATATCAATGGTATGAATCTCGTCAAAATAATGCTTTAAGGCATAAGCAGAAAATACGCTGGTAACCCCAGGGTCGAATCCGGTTCCAAGCAGTGCAGTGATACCTGCCTTCTCAAAACGCTCCTTATATTCCCACTGCCAGGAATAATCAAAAAGGGCGGTAAATCCAAGACTCTCACAACGCTTCTCATAGATCGCTCTCCAATTCGGATCATCGGTATTCTCAGGCTCAAAGTTAGCGGTATCAATATAATCCACCCCTGCTGCCAGACATGCATCCATAATGGTTAAATCCTGATAGGGAAGAGCCACATTTAACACTGCATCCGGCTTATAATCCTTTATAAGGGCAATCACCTCTTCTGCCTGATCCGCATCAACCTTGGCAGTCTCAATCCTTGTTTTTGTTGTTCCCTCAAGCTTATTCTTTAAGGCATCACATTTCTCCTTTGTTCTGCTTGCAATACAGATGTCTGTAAACACCTCGCTGTTCTGACAGCATTTGTGGATTGCCACAGAGGCAACCCCTCCACAACCGATAATTAATAATCTGCTCATTCTTTTTCCTCCTCTTTCAGTAAATCTTCCACGTATTTAGGCAGCATGAAAGCACCCGTATGAAGATTTGTTGTATAATACCAGGTTTCAATTTTTAACTGATTCCATATTTCAGGCTTAAAATCATTGATGGGATGATACTTTTTTGAAGCGAACCCAAACAGCCAGTACCCTGACGGGCAGGTGGGAATATGGGCCTGATAAACACGGCTTATTGGGAAAGAGCGGAATACCTTCCGGTGCATGCTCCTGCACGCCGCCTCATCCTCATCGTAAAAAGGGCTTCCATGCTGATAGACCATGATGCCGTCGCTTCGCAGCGCCTTATAGCAGCTGCCGTAGAATTCCTTGGTAAAAAGCCCCTCCGTATGTCCGAAAGGATCCGTGGAATCATTGATGATAAGGTCATACTGTTCTTTTTTGCTTCTTAAGAAACGGAGCCCGTCATCGTAATAAACCCTGACCCTGGGATCATTAAGGCCGCAGGATACCTCAGGAAAAATATCCCGGCACACATCTACAAACAGCTTATCCGTCTCAACCACATCTATGGACTGAATAAACGGGTACTGCAAAAGTTCCTTGGCCACCCCTCCGTCGCCTCCGCCGATGATCAGCACATCCTTTACATTGGGATGGACTGCCATAGGAACATGGGTTACCATTTCATCGTATATAAACTCATCCTTTTCTGAAAAAACAATATCTCCATCCAAAGACACAAACTTTCCAAATTCCTGGGAGTCGAATACGTCAATTCTCTGGTACTCACTTTCACCGGAAAAAAGCTGTTTATCGATCCGCATAGAAAGCTTTACATTGGAAGTGTGAAATTTTGAAAACCATATCTCCATCTTTTCCTACCTCTCCCTTTCCTGGACCTGCTCCTTTAATACCATCAGCCGTTCCACTGCCGGATCCTCGGTTCCCTGCATGGAGCAGCCTATTTCCCTGGCATAAATGATGTACTCCACGACCTCTTCCGTAATCATCTCCCCCGGCGCCAAAATGGGAATTCCCGGCGGATAGCACATGACAAACTCGCCGCTTATCCTTCCTGCAGATTCTCCCACCGGTACGGATACCTTTTGGGAATAAAATGCTTTCTGAGGCGTTACCGCCACTTTAGGAGCTATATATTCTCCTGACAGCATTCCTGTCCGGTCCTTTTTATAAAGGCGTTCAATATCTGCCAATGCTCCCACCAGACGTTCAATATCCTGGATCCGGTCGCCGATGGAAATATAGGCAAGAAGATTACAGATATCCCCGAATTCAATCTGGATATCATATTCATCCCGGAGAAGGTCATAAACTTCAATTCCCGCCAGCCCATTTTCCAGCGTGTAAACGGAAAGCTTTGTCACATCGTAATCAAAAATACTGGTTCCATTGATCAGGTCCCTTCCATAGGCATAGTAACCGCCGATGGAATTGATCTCTCCCCTGGCGTACTCCGCCATTTCCACCACCTTTGCAAAGGACTCTTCCCCCCGCAGAGCCAGGTTCCTTCTGGATATATCAAGGCTTGACAAAAGCAGGTAAGAAGCGCTGGTTGTCTGGGTCAGATTTATGATCTGGCGCACATAATCTCCGTTCACTCCCTTGTTTAAAAGGAGAAGGGAGCTTTGTGTCAGGCTTCCTCCTGACTTGTGCATGGAGACTGCTGCCATATCCGCGCCCGCTTCCATGGCAGAGACCGGAAGACCCTTTCCAAAATAGAGATGGGTTCCATGGGCTTCGTCAGCCAGGACCTTCATCCCATGGGCATGGGCCAGCCGGACAATGGAGCAGATATCAGAACAGATTCCGTAATAGGTAGGATTATTAACAAATACTGCAACTGCATCAGGATTTTCCTGAATCGCCTTTTCCACCTGGCTGATTTCCATTCCAAGGGAAATGCCCAGCATGCTGTTTACTTCAGGATTTACATAAATCGGAACTGCCCCGCATAATACCAGCGCATTTAAGGCACTCCTATGGACATTTCTTGGAAGAATGATCTTATCCCCTGCCTTGCAGACAGACAGGATCATGCTCTGTACAGCCGACGTGGTTCCTCCCACCATCAAAAAGGCATCTGCCGCCCCAAAGGCTTCTGCTGCAAGCCGTTCTGCATCCCGGATCACAGACACCGGATGGCATAAATTATCAAGAGGCTTCATGGAATTTACATCAAGCCCGACGCACCGTTCTCCCAAAAGCCGGGCAAGCTCCGGATTTCCTCTTCCCCTTTTATGGCCCGGCACATCAAAGGGAACTACCCTCTTTTTTTGAAATGTTTCAAGAGCTTCATAAATAGGCGCCCTCATCTGATCTTCTTTATTCATATGGCTCTTACCTCTCCTTGTCACGGGAATATTACACCCTCTTTTGTTGCTGAAACGTAAGTGGCACCTTATTGGCGCAGATTTTTTCATAGCAAAAAGGCAGGTGATTATTCATCACCTGCCTGCAATTTCATGAATGGTATTTCCAGTAAAGGCATTTTGCCCGTCATTTATTCATGATAATTATCGTCTTCGAGTCTACATAGCAAATATGTTGTCCCTGCTATTATTGATCGTTTCACAAGTGATGTGCAATCGCACGGATTATAAAGTAATCAACTTATAAAATTTGAGCTTTTAACTCAATCAATAATGTGGTTTCCCACGCTCGGCAGCTGACCCGCCTGTCCGTCTGGCTTAACTTCTTGCGAAGTGGTCAATATTTGCATGAAAACGATAATGTCTCTTCATACCGGGGTAAAGAATAACATATTTTACAGCTTCATGTCAATAATATTTTTACTTTTTCTTGAAAAACGGCCGCTGATGGAAACCAGTATCATCCCCATCAGCGGCCGTTTTTCACTTTTTAGTCCTATCCATTCTTTTTGCTGCACATCTGAAGGCGGTGCTGATATTTCTCCTTGGTGGCAAGACCGCCTCGTATATGACGCTCGGATTTGTTAATATCAAGAATCACTCTGGCCCGGGCTGCCAGAGACGGATTGATGTGTTCCAAACGGTCCGTAACATCTTTATGTACCGTAGATTTGGATATCCCAAATTTCTTCGCTGTCTGCCTCACGGTCGCATGATAGTCTATGATGTAGTTGGCGATCGCAACCGCGCGTTCTTCAATATATTCCTTCAAGAAAATCCCCCTGCTAGGACGTTTTTACATACTTATGCAGGAGGAGTGGCAAGTATGAATGGTTATCCCCACTGTTTTCAGATGAATTTTTTTTCTAAAAAAACGCTGTCTCAGACTTCTCAGCCTGCAGACAGCGCCACACACTAATTTATGCAAATCGTTTGTATTTTTCTATCTTGTGACTGCCATATATACCTCAGATTTGCATATCTACTTTCTTTAAATGCAGCATTTTCCAGAACAACAGGCTGGTCTACGGATACTGTCATGCATTCCGGCGTTTTCCCGGTAAGATGCTGACTCCGTTTATCAGGCTGCTGTGTTCCCACATACACCTTGTACGTACCGGCTTCCATTACCAGGTCTCCCTGTTCATTCCTTAAGGCAAAGGCTTTGCTGGAAGGGCCACCTGTAATTCTTTTTCCTCCCCTGGTTCCAGTTCTGCCTTTAAAAGCGCCTTAAGCTGAGCATTGGGTGTCCCCGGTGCGCAGGACTTTACATATACCTGCAGGGTTTCCGCCCCCTTCATAAGGCCTTCGTTCTTTAACACCGCTTTTATGGTTATTGTATCGCCTGCCCCTATCCGGTCCGGCTTAAGACTTACATCACTTACGGAAAAATCTGTATAAGAAAGCCCGTAGCCAAAGGGATAAAGAGCCTCCTGTTCCATATAGCGGTAGGTCCTGCCCTTCATGGAATAATCCGTAAAGTCCGGAAGCTCCTCTGTGCTGCGATAAAAGGTGACAGGAAGCTTTCCTTCCGGCGCATAGTCACCGAACAGCACAGCAGCCAGTGCACGGCCTCCTTGGGCTCCCGGATACCAGCCTTCAATGATGGCAGGAATATGGGCATCCGCCCAGGACACATCCAGGGCGCTTCCTGATAAAAGCACTAAGACCACAGGCTTCCCGCTCTTACAGATCTCCTCCAGCACCTGTTTTTGCAGCCCTGGAAGAGACAGATCGGGTTTATCACCGCTGGCATACTCATTGCCCTCATCCCCCTCTTCTCCCTCCAGGCTGGAATCTAAGCCCATGCAGGCAATGATCACATCGCTGGCTTCACATACTCCCCGTACCTCTGACAGCCGATCATTTTCCAATCCCAGACCGCTTACCCTTGGTTTACATAAGTGGCATCCCTCTGAAACCATAACACGGACATCCTCTCCAACGTAATCCTGTATCCCTTCTGAAACCGTATAATATCTGGAAGCAGTGCCCTCATAATTTCCTATAAGCGCCTTTCGGTTATTGCTGTTTGGTCCGATGATGCCGATGGTTTTCAGCCTGCTCTTGTCAAGAGGAAGCGTATTCCCCTCATTCTTCAGCAGCACAAAGGATTTTCTGGAAGCTTTAAAATTCAGCTCCCTGTGCTCTCTGGTATCATTGTCCTCATAGGTAACTTTACTATACCCAACAGCTTCCGGCTCCTCAAACATCCCAAGCTTAAGCCTGGTCATGATCAGATGCTCAACTGCCTCATTTAACCGTTCCTCAGACACCAATCCCCGGTTCACTGCCTCCGTCAGATATAAAACAGGCTTCCGCAGTTTAGATCACAGCCATTTTCCATGGCCATGGCTACAGATTCCAGAGCCGAACCTGTGACTCCGTGATGTTCATGAAAATCCTTTACTGCCCAGCAATCTGAGGTCACGTGCCCGTCAAATCCCCAGTCCGTCCTCAAAATATCTTTAAGCAGGGTCTTGCTTCCGCAGCAGGGTTCCCCGTTGGTCCGGTTATAGGCTCCCATAACCGCCTCTACCTTTCCTTCTTTTACGCAGGCCTCAAAAGCAGGCAGATAGGTTTCAAATAAATCCTGCTTTGTCACCACAGCATTAAAGGAATGACGTTCATCCTCCGGACCTGAATGGACTGCAAAATGTTTGGCACAGGCTGCGGTCTTCAAATAATTTTCGTCATCCCCCTGCAGCCCTTTAATGAAACGAACCCCCATCCGCGAAGTCAAATAAGGATCCTCTCCATAAGTCTCATGTCCTCTTCCCCAGCGGGGATCCCTGAAAATATTCACATTAGGTGCCCAGAACGTAAGTCCCTTGTAAATATCCGTGTCTCCGTATTTCTGCTGCATATGAAACTTTGCCCTGGCTTCTGTGGAGACTGTATCACCAACTTCAAAAAGCAGATCTTCATCAAAACTTGCTGCCAGGCCAATGGCCTGGGGAAACACAGTAGCCACTCCGGCCCTGGCCACACCGTGAAGTCCCTCATTCCACCAGTTATAGCCCTTGATTCCAAGTCTTGGAATCGCTGCCGCGCTGTGTACGGTCTGTGAGACCTTTTCCTCCAGTGTCATTTCTGCCACCAATTCTTTTGCTTTTTTTCCAATATTCCTGCAATTTATCCTGATTCATGGTATTCACCCTTTCCCTTCCCTTTAATCTAATATCCTTATGTCTCCTTGTCTTTTTTTCATGATCCCATCATAGCATTTCATAACAGATCAGGCATCCCACTTCTTGCTTCCAATGGCGCATATATTGCTTTAAAATATAAAATCCTCTTACAGGAATGCACCGTAAATCCGGTTTTCCCATAAGAGGAATTATTATCATAATTTATTTCTTAACCTTCCGATTCATATGCCTGCTGTCTGATCTTTCTGTAATCACTTGGTGAACAGCGTTTTATCATTTTAAAGGTACGGTTAAAGGCGCTCATGGATGAAAAGCCGGAACCCATGGCAACATCTGTGATGCTCATTTCCCTTGTATTATACAAAAGCTCCTCCGCCCTTTTCACCCGCCTGGAGTTTAAATATTCGTAAAAGGTCATATTCATATACTGTTTAAAGATCCGGGTAAAATGGTATTTGGAAAATCCGCTTATCCGGGCCGCTTCCCCCAACGTTATATTCTCCATGAAGTGCTGATTAATATAGGTGCAGGCATTCATGACAGCTTCAAAATACTCCTGCTGCTTCATAGTATGGATCTTTCTGCCGGCCCCATCCCGGCATACTTTATTTCTCCCTAATTCCACATAAATCTCAATAAGTGCCGCATAAATGGAGGCTTCCCGAAAACCGCTGTTTCCTCCATATTCCTCAATTATTTTATCAAGCTTTTTCTTAATAGACCCATAAAGGGACCCCTTGTCCTTTTTCCTTAAGAATATGACCGGAGGAATCATGTGCAGCAGGGTCTCCATCTCCTTTAAATGGTAAAGAAGGCCTGCATCAAACTGCAGGATATAACGCTCCCCCATAGAAGGTGCCTTTAACGAATGAATCACGCCGGAATGGATCAAAATGATATCTTCTGTTTCAAGGGTAAAACGTTCCTCCCCTATTATGGCCTCATATCCTCCCTTTGTCGGCATGATTATTTCAATTCCTCCATGCCAGTGTTCCGGATAATCCTCAAAATTCGTATTATGATGCAGACGAAGTCCTAATGAGCATTCATAATGAATGGTCTCATGCATTCCGTTTAATATTTCAATCATAAAATTCCCCTTTTTTAACCCTCTTTTTTAAAGACTACTCCATGCCCATTCCTCAGTCAATCCTATTTTTTTTGTAATTTGTAGAGATTAAAGAATTATTGCATAAAAAAAATGTCTGACTTTTCTCTGATATACTAGTGTTTAAAATTCAAATTCCCATTGACTCATTGGATAATTCCCACTATAATTTAATGTGTCATTGTGCATATATTTCCAACTTTAACATAAAAAGGAATTTAAGGAACAGAAAGAAGAGACTGCGTTTTAGTCTGTTGAGGTGAAAGAATTGATTTATCTTCCTATTGAGAAATTGACTGAAGGTATGGAATTAGCCCGAAATATCCCGGGAATAAACCCAATGCTTCCTTTTGCGGTAACCGGCTGCAAACTGAGTGAACGTATAATCAGCCGCATGAAAACCATCGGAGTACAAGGGGCTTATATCTGCACAGCACTTACGGAAGGCATTGAACCAGAAGATTTCGTGGAGCCGGAGCTAAAGGCCAAAATGCTGACAAGCATCCGCGATGTCTTTGACCTGAGTTTACAAAAATTTACCTTTCAGTCCAGCAGACAGGCTTACGAGGAGATCGCCAAAGTGGCAGAATCCGTTGTTATGAATGTTCTGAATAAGGACAAGTATCTTTTTCAGATGATCGATATCAGGGATTACGACGGGTATACTTATTCACATAGTCTTTATGTAGGCATTTTAAGCGTTTTATTAGGAAAATACATCGGACTTTCCATTTCCAATTTAAATGATCTGGCCCTTTGCGGCCTTCTTCATGACATTGGAAAAACGGATATTCCAATTGATATTACCAACAAACCTGGTCCCTTAACCAGCGAAGAATTTGAAATCATGAAGCAGCACCCCAGCCTTTCCTACAAAAAAACTGGGTGAGAACATCATAATTTCCCAAACAGTATTACAGGGGGTCCAGACCCATCACGAAAAATATGACGGAAGCGGATATCCCTTCGGCCTTGCAGGCAAGGATATTCCCCTTTATGCCCGTATCCTGGCCATTGCGGATGTATATGACGCTCTCAATTCCACCAGGCCATACCGGAAAGCATGGTCTCCCAGAAGGATTTTTGATTATCTTACCAGCTGCTCCAACACTCATTTTGACCCGGAACTGCTGACAGCTTTCCTTCATTGTGTTTCCGCATATCCCATCGGTACCATTGTCCACCTTAGTGACGGGAGTTCTGCAGTTGTTAAGGATAACACGCCCGGATTTGCTCTGCGCCCCATTATCCGTTTCATCAGTCCTGCTATGAAAGCAGGGAGGGATGTGGACTTGTCCTGCGAAGCTCTTAATCTCACTATCATCGACGATGATTGATGAAGATCCTCTTCCTCCATCAGCATGGGACGGGCTTTTACTTTATGGAAAAAGCCCGTTTTCTTTTAATCAGCTCCAAACCTGTGCTTTAGATTCTACCACCTGACCGCTTTTAAGAGCCTGCTCCATAAGTATTCTTACATAGGCATCCTGCAGCCCCTCTGAAAGGGGATAAACCTCCACACCTTCCTCTATAAACCGTCTCATTCCAAGCATAAGGGTTCCTATGGCCGTCTCATCCTGAGGAAGCCCTTCTGTCTTTCCCAGTTCATAAAAAGGATTCCGGTAAAGCAGTTCCTGTCCCATATAGATTTCATTCATTCCACTTCCTGTATCAAAGGGTTCTTTCATGATCTGATACTCTCTGGACCGATTGTCTTCCCCTACATAACGAAGCGTCCAGTCATCCAGTTCCCCTTTCGCTCCCTGAACATTTAAATGGCGGCTCCTGATCCTGGAATGGTATTGTATGCCGTTAAAATCATAAAAGGCCGTTTTTCCGCCTTCAAATTCAAAGGTCAGCCTGACCCGTTCTCTCTCACTCACCCTGCCATCCTCAATAACCCCGTACCTGGAATCCGTTTCCACCACCGGATACAGAAATTTCTTACCGTACAGTTTCATATTCTCAAAACCAATCCCTAAAAAACGCCGGATTAAGCTGGCTCCATGGTAATCGTGGACTGCGGAGATATTAACCATATACGGATCTCCAAGATATCCCCGTTTCACGATCTCAATAGCCGCATGAAAGGCCGGGTATTCAAAATACTGCTCCGCCACCTGAATCCTGGCCCCTTCCTGGGTGCGAAGACGCCAAAGCTCCTGCAAATCCCCTAATTCCATTGCAGCAGGAGTCTCGCAGAACACCGGATATCCTTTCCGCGCCCATTCCCTTGTTACCTGAAAAATAGAAGCTTTGTTTACAGCCACTACAACAAAATCCGGGTTTTCCAACCAACATTCTTCCGGGCTTGTCACAGCCTTGATCCCGGTTTCCTCCTGCATTCTCTCCGCCTTTTCTTTTGTCCGGCAAAGAAATGCTGACAGATTAAAGCAATCCGGATAAGCTTTGGCTATCCTGGCATAAAACAGGGATCTCCAGCCGGAACCTACTACAATATAATTAAGTGGTTTCATAAACTTTGGTTTCCTGTTCCAGCATATATGATAAAAGTGCTTTGCAGCCTTCATAAACATCTTCATAGGTACGGTCAAAATCCCCGGTATACCACGGGTCTGCAATGTCCCTGGGATCAAAAGAAAAGTCCAGAAGCCGCTTTACCTTTCCCTCCGGATCTCCTCCCAGAATCCGAAGCATATTTGCTACATTCCGCTGCTCCATGCCAATGAGATAGTCGTATTTGCCATAATCCTTCCGGGATAACTGCACCGCATATTTTCCATCTGGAAAAATTCCATGTTCCTTAAGCTTTTTTCTTGTTCCAGGATGTACCGGATTCCCGATTTCTTCTGTACTTGTAGCTGCTGACGCAACATAGAAACGATTGCCTAAATGCTCCTTTTCTATCATATCCTTCATAACAAACTCTGCCATGGGCGATCTGCATATATTTCCATGGCAGACCATTAATATACGGATGACATCCTGTTCTCTCTTCATTGCATACATCTCCTTAATTCTTTAAATGGTTATAAAGCCGGACCACCCTCTTAATTTACCCCGGAACGCCTTTTGATGCAATATAATTTTTGTATTTTATTTTTTTTAATTTTATTTAAAAATAAAAAAAGCGCAAATCCAAACCTGGATTTACGCATTAAAATTCTGTGCTATGCACCATTACCTGCTG
>BBDR01000011.1 GCA_001312405.1 Clostridium sp. NkU-1
CAGGCCTTGACGCCTTGATCATTTCCGATCCGGGAGTATTTGCCATCGCAAAGCGCATCATGCCGGATCTGGAAATCCATATCAGCACCCAGGCAAACAACACCAATTACGGGACATATCTGTTCTGGCACCAGCTTGGGGCCAAGCGGGTCGTTTCCGCCAGGGAGCTTTCTCTGGCAGAAATCAAGGAAATACGCAGCCGGATTCCGGAGGATATGGAGATCGAAAGCTTTATCCACGGAGCCATGTGCATTTCCTATTCCGGGCGCTGCCTTTTAAGCAACTTCATGTCAGGAAGAGATGCCAATCAGGGAGCCTGCACCCATCCGTGCCGCTGGAAATATTCCATTGTTGAGGAAAAACGTCCCGGAGAATACATGCCGGTCTATGAAAATGAGCGGGGAACCTACATCTTCAATTCCAAGGATTTATGCATGATCGAATATATCCCGGAGATGATGGATGCGGGGATCGACAGCTTTAAGATAGAGGGCCGCATGAAAACAGCTCTTTACGTGGCCACTGTGGCCAGGACCTATAGGAAAGCCATTGATGATTATAACAAGGACCTGAAATTTACCGGGCCAATATGGAGTGGTACCGCTCCGAAATCGGCAAATGTACTTACCGGGAATTTACCACCGGCTTTTACTTTGGAAAGCCTGATTCCACCACACAGATCTATAACAATAATACTTATGTGAAAAACTATACGTATCTGGGTACCATTGAGGCGGTGGATGAAAGAGGCTTTGCCCGTATCTCCCAAAAGAACAAGTTTACCGTAGGAGAGACCATTGAGGTAATGAAGCCCGATGGCAGGAACTTAGAAGCCGTTGTAAAAGCCATATATGATGAGGACGGTGTCTCCCAGGAAAGCGCTCCTCATCCCCATCAGATCCTTTATGTGGATCTGGATGTGGAAATGGAGCCATATGATATTCTTCGCAGAAGTGAGATGGAATAAAGCCATTGGGATTCCGCTGCCTTCTTAAATAAGGCATATGAAAAATGCCCGCTGATCATTATTATTAAAATTTATGTTATCTGTTTAAGCCGGTCTGTACCGCACAGATAATAGATTTTAATAATTTTTGATCGGCGGGTATTTTTTTGCGTGGTGAAATGAAAAAGTCTTAAATGAATGTGTATTATTTATAAAAAATTATTTATTTTTATAAATAATGCATATAGTATCTCTACTTTCCATGTGATATATTATATATTGAAACTGATATATCAGGTGAAATTTCAGCAACAAAACCAAGAATCAAATCCGGAAACAGGTAAGAAGCTGCAAAAAAATTACAATTAAAAAGGAGAGAGAAACGATGCTTGACATTATTACTGGCGTTTTGCTGCTGCTGGTCTTTGTGGGGCTGGTAGTGTACTGCATGAAAGGCGGGAATCTTTTGATCGGATTTATTGCCACAGCTGTTTTATGGTGTGTAATTGGGCGTGTGCCGATCAATGAAGTGGTAAGCGATGTATTCCAGAAACCGCTTGATGATTATGGAAAGACAATAGCAATCATTATCTTTGGTGCATGGTTTGGACGCATCCTGGTGGATACGGGAATTGCCGGCTATATTATTAAAAAGACCGTGGAATTCGCGGGCGACAGGCCTTTGGTTACTACATTGCTGCTGTGCATTACCTGCAATCTGCTTTTCACCAGCGTTTTTGGTGTAGGCTCCGTTATGGCAATCGGTATGATCGTACTTCCTATTCTGTTTTCCATGGGAGTGGAAAAAAGAGCGGCCTTAGGCGCTTATATGCTGTCTGTTGCCGGAGGAATGTATTTAAATATTGCTTATGTGAGCCAGTTTGAAAAGGTCTTTGGTGAAGAGGTGGCTTCCTATAATGACAACTACATTCGTTTTGCCCTGATGGCAACTGCCATTCACATGGTCATTATGATCGTATTTGTTGTGTACCATCATTTCAAGAACAGTAAACGTGGAAGAAGACGGGCCTGGGAAGCCGGTGCTCAGGAAAGCTACGAGGAAAGACCTCTTGGCTGGTATTGTTTCATCGTACCCTTTGTACCCATTGCAATGTGGGCATTTTTAAATGGCAGCCGGTACCAGCCTTCCTGTTAGGCAGCTTTGTAGGACTTTTATTTACACGGAATTTAAGGACTTATAAAACGGCTGTGGATAAGACACAGAAAACGTTATATGATGGCGTTGCAGACAGCGGACTCCTGATCGGTATGCTTTACAGCGTAAATATTTTTCAGGGAGCAGCTACCAAGGTTGTGCCCTATCTTCAGACCTTGCTTGGAGATGTTGTTCCAAGATCCGAAATTGTAGTTTTAGCTGCATTCTGTATCCTGGCACCTTTGGCATTGTTCCGCGGACCGCTGATGATCTGGGGTTCTGGTATTGCACTGTATTCGATTTTAAATGCAACGGGGGCATTTAATCCCCATTTCCTGTATGCTATTTTCTTAATCCCTCCGGTTGCCATCGTAGCAAGCGCTTGTCCTACCCAGTCCTGGACCATGTGGGGCTTAAGCTATGCAAAGGTAGAACCCAAACAGTACATAAAGACCAATCTGCCCTGGGCCTGGGCCAGCCTGATCGCTATTGAAATACTTATTTACTTTACGATAGGAAGAATGGTTTAGTGGAGGACAACAAATGAGCAACAGAGCAATAAGAATTGGTATTGATGTGGGCGGAACCCACACAAAGGCCGTAGCAATTGATAACAGCACAAACGAAATTGTGGGAAAAGGGTCGGTAATGACAACCCACCATGACGAAAACGGAGTGGCGGCAGGTGTTGTGGAAGCATTTAAAAAAATGCCTTTCTGAGAATGATATTAAACCGGAAGAAGTGATTTTTATTGCTCACAGTACCACTCAGGCCACCAATGCCCTGCTGGAAGGAGATGTGGCCAGAGTCGGAGTGATCGGAATGAGCGGCGGCGGTCTGGAGGCATTCTTTACAAAGCGCCAGACAAAAATCAAGGACATTGATTTAGGTACTGGAAAGTGGATAAATATTGACCATAGTTTTATGAAAACAAAGGACATGACTCCGGATAAAGTATCTTCTGAGATCAAAAAGATGACAGACCAGGGAGATAAAGTGATTGTAGCCAGCAAGGCATTTGGCGTGGATAATATGAAAGAAGAACGCATGGTTGCAGAAATTGCGGAAGATCAGGGAATTCCCTGCACGGTGGCTTCTGATATTACAAAGCTCTATGGCCTGACGACCCGTACCCGCACTGCCTGCTTAAATGCATCGATCCTGCCCAAAATGCTGGATACAGCAAATTCCACGGAGCGAAGTGTACGCGCCGCAAAGGTAACGGTTCCCCTTATGATCATGCGTGGTGACGGCGGAGTCATGGAAATCAACGAAATGAAAAAAACGTCCTATTCTTACCATGCTCTCAGGACCTGCAGCCAGCGTGATCGGGGCTCTTATGTATCTGCGGGCCTCCAACGGTATATATTTTGAGGTTGGCGGAACCTCAACAAATATCGGAGTGATCAAAAACGGCCGTCCGGCCGTTGATTATTCCATTATTGGAGGACACAGAACCTATGTAAACAGCCTGGATGTCCGGGTGCTTGGCGTTGCCGGCGGAAGTATGATCCGTGCAAAAAAAAGGCGCGATCATTGATGTCGGTCCCCGTTCCGCCCATATTGCCAATATGGGATATGCGTGCTTTACGTCGCCGGAGCTGTTTGAAGGGGCAGAATTATACTACATTAAGCCTCGTGAAAATGACCCAAGTGACTATGTGGCAATCCGCTTAAAGAACGGCGAAAGCGTAACCATTACAAATACCTGCGCTGCCAATGTACTGGGAATCCTGGAAGACGGGGATTATGCAATGGGCAATTACGAATCCAGCTGCAAAGCCATGCAGCTTCTGGCTGATGAAGTGGGCATGTCCATTAAAGATACGGCAAGGGCTGTCCTTCAAAAGGCCTGTGAAAAAAAATCAAACCAGTTATCGAAGACCTGATCGATAAATATAAAATTGAAAGAGAACAGATCGTGCTGGTAGGCGCCGGGGGCGGTGCCGGAACACTGCTGACCTTTACGGCCAATGAAATGAATTTTAAATACCAGATACCAGTCAATGCAGAGGTTATCTCTTCCATCGGTGTGGCGCTTGCAATGGTCAGGGAAATGGTGGAACGGACCATTCCCAATCCCACTGCAGAAGATATTGCTGCCCTTAAAAAAAGAAGCAAAGGCTTTGGCAATGAACAGCGGTGCAGTGGAAGACAGCATTGAAGTTTATGTGGAAATTGATGAGCAGGCCCAGAAGGTCACGGCTATTGCCATGGGGTCCACAGAAGTTAAGACCACAGACCTAATGAAGAATTGTGATGAGGAAGAGGCATTTCAAATTGCAGCGGAATCCATTGGCCTGGACCGGTCAAAGATGAAGATGGCAGGAAGTAATGGTTCCATATTTGTGGTAACTGCAGAAAAAGATGGGAAGATTCCTGTAAGAATAATAGATAAAAAAGGCTTTGTGAAAGTGCAAAGGTCCAATGGCACGGTGCTTGTTACAACAAAATCCAGGCTCCGTGAGGATCTTAAACTGGCTTGGGATAAGGCCAGCAACTTTTCAAGCGAAGTCAGGATCAATCCGGATTGCTATATTGCCGCAGAATCCAGGGTTATCGATTATTCTGGAATTCCGGCTCTGGAACAGGTATCAGGATTAGCCGGAGTTGAGCTTATTGATGTAAAAGAGGATACGGAAATTATCCTGGTCCTGGCACGCAACGAACTATAAAAGGCGGTGTGTATGCGAACGCTGATAGAAAAAATTGCTGCTGTAGAAGATGTAAAATGGTATAGCCGGGTTTTGAAAAGCCACCCGGCTTCCTGTGAACTGTCAAAACAGGAAGAAAAGGAAATTCTGTTTTACTCCATGCAAACGGCAGAAACCTATGCCTTAGAATTAAAAAAGCGCTATGGGTCAGTTTCCGGCGTTTCTCTGGTCAAAGCAATGGGATTATCCATAAAAAGAAGGTCGGAAGAACTAAGAAGACCATTTTTATATATGGGAATATTTGAGCCTGAAGAAGGTACTATCATTTTAAATGATAGTACCTTAATCGCAATGAAAGGTTTTATAAAAGAATATGGTTTCGCAGATATAATCAAGGAGGATGCACTGGAAGAAGTAGTCCTGTTCCACGAAATTTTCCACTGGATTGAAGAAAATACGCCGGGGATCTATACCCGCAGCAAAATGTTAAAGAGGCCGGTATGGAATCTGTTTCCAAGGTCCAGAGGCCTTGACGGAGCAGGAGAGGTGGGAGCCATTCATTTTTCCAAAATAATGAGTGGGATATCCTATTCTCCCTGCCTGTATGAAATGTGTTTATTAGTTAAGACGGATGTTTGTTCTATTGATTTTTTTCTCCTCTATCCTATAAAATGAAATATGATTATTTTATTGCTGGAAAATGGCGATTATAGAAAAAATATGGTCAATAATAAAAGGAGGTTCAATGTTGGAATTATATAAAGGAACCATATCATCTTCCGCTGACGGCCAGGAGGAGGCTTCCCGTCAGGGAGAAGGCACAGATAGCAATGCGTATCAGCTTCTCCGTGAGAAAATCCTGGATCTTCATTTAAGACCGGGAATCAACCTAAGCATCAAGGATATTTGTGAATTATTAAACATTGGACGGACTCCAGTCAGAGATGCGCTCATCAGGCTTGAACAGGAAGACCTGGTGACCCTTCTCCCCCAAAGAGGAACAAGGGTATCCAAGATAGATTTAGATAGAGTGGAACAGGAGCGTTTTCTAAGGCTTGCTGTAGAAGAGGAGGTTATGAAGCTGTTTATGGCATGCCATACTCCTACAGATTTAGTGGAATTACAGAACAACCTGATGGAACAGAAAGCCTTTGCCGAGACAGGCAATGGTGACGTAAGGAAGTTTTTGCATATGGATGATGAGTTCCATAAAATGTTTTACCAGGTAACAGACCGGCTTTTCAGTTTTCAGACCATTAATAACGTTGGAGGCCATTTCAGGAGAATACGGCTGCTTAGCTGCCGGGAAATGCAGAACATAAAAGAGATTGTTGCCCAGCATGAGGAGATCATACTTGCTCTGCAGACAAGAGATACGAAAGCAATGCTGTACGTGCTGCAAAAGCACCTTTTTAAATTGGACAGGGATAAAAAAAGAGTTGATTAAAAAATACCCCAGTTTGTTTAAGAGAAACATCAATGAAGATTATGTGAATATTCCATGGACGGATGACTTTTTTTGAAACATTTCAATCCTTTGAATAGGAAAAGAATTGTATACCAATTTATAGGGTTTGAGATATAAGGAATAGAATGGAAGCAAAGCATTAAAAAATTACCTTTAGTGCTTTGCTTCCATTCTATTGCTTTTTTTTCTTCTATCCTATAAAATGAAAGGAAAAACATGGTAAATCTTGAACAGACGCTAATTTTTGAATGATTGTTTCATAAGAGGGGGGAATGGATTGGTTGGGCTTAGTATGGATCAGGTGTTTGTAACAGGGGCAGTAGAAGTAAAAAGGATATTGGATTTTGAGTTGAAGGCAGACATAAATGAACACGCGGTTTTGATATTGGATGTGATCGTGGACAGAGTCAGTGATGAAAGTTGTTGGAATCTGATTGGAAAAAAAAGTAATTCTTCGATGTGAGATTGATGGAGGAAATGTTCCACTATTTACAGGAATCATTCAGAAATTAAGATTTAAACATAATCATGGAGAATATGAAATAAAACTTAAGTGTATATCTGCCAGTTACGAGTTTGATAAAGAAAAGAAATGTTGTTTTTATCAGAATCAACATATGACTTATGCCCAGGTATTGGATTGCGTTGCAGGAAAAGGGCGTAATATTTTGTTTACCTGCGGCAGCGGATTAGAAATAAAAACTCCATTACTGCAATATGAAGAAACTGATTGGGAATTTTGCAAACGAATTGCAAGTTGGTTTGGTTCTGTTGTGATACCTGAAATTTCCAGTGAGTATCCTCAGATATCTGTTGGGGTAATTGACGGAAAGGAATACAGGCTTGAGGACTGTAATGGCTATGAATGCCGGACAGACTGGGAGGAATATAGAAAAAAAGAGACTGTTTTACCGGTGCAGGATAGAAGACTTTTTTTGTATATACGGTTATGGGGAATTTGAATTATATGCTAGGCGATAAAATATGGTTTAAAGGTGAAAAAAAGATCGTGATATCAAAGCATGTTTTCCTTAAACGTGGTTTTGCTCAAGCTGTATATAAGCTTGGATCAGAAGTTGCAGCAGGAATCATGCCATTTTATAATGGGAGGATATGTGGACTGTCGCTGAGCGGTTGCGTAAAATGGTCATTCCGGGAAAAAAATAAAAGTTAGCCTGGAAATAGATCACAACAGAAATCTACCGGAAGAGGAGCTATATGCATTTGACTATGCTCCGGTTTCAGGAACTATTATGTATGCAATGCCGGAAACAGGAGCAAGAGTCTGGTTGTATTTTCCGAATGAAAAGGAAGACAGCGGGATCGTAGTGGAGAGTATAGGGGAAGAGCAGGAGTACCCGGAAGCATTTGATAAGATTTTTGAGACAAAAGAGAAAAAAAAGGTTAGAATTGAAACCGGATCAAATGACTCTAAAAAGTGAAGCCAGCCAGAATAACATGGTTTTATCTGACCGTTTTGGAGTTGACCTGTTTTCCCAGAAGGAAATCCATATAGCAGCCGGAAAGAATGTTAAGGTACAGACTGGCGGAACTGTAACAATGAATACACCGATTGGATATCATTTTGAAAATACGAAATCAGGAGACTGTATTGACATGTCAGGAAATGAAATGTTGATGACAACGGAACGGGCAGTGATCAGCGGGCTTCCCCATAAGCTGGGACATAAGCCGCTTCAAAGCGGTCAGGATATTGGAATCGGTAATCCATACCAATACGCTTCCAGTATTATAGGCGGAATTCCACAGGGAAGGCTGATTCCCCTGTTGCTTCTGCAGTACTAGGAGGATTGCCTTTATTTCAAAATCCCGTTAAAGAGCATCAGATATCTGATTTGATTTTTCTGGGACGGAATTCGATATAAATGAGTTTTAGGGGAGAAGCAATGGAATATACGGATGAGCAAATAATTTTATTACGAAATAGTCAAAAGAAAAAAATGTATGTGAATAGTGAAACCGGAATGTACGTTGGTGATAATCTAATAAAATTTCACAGAATAGAACTGCTTTCTTTTTTTGAAATCATGATGCCGGAAGATTTTACAGTGATGACCCCGGATATGGCGGAAAAGAAGTATCCATCTGCGGACAGGCCTCAAATCATTATGACGGATGAGGAAGGGGAGGTCAACGTTACCTTTAGCCTGTTTGAGCAGAAAGTTGAAGCTGAAAAGATTTCTGGCACGTTAAGCCAGTTTCAGACCATGATTATGGCTGCCCAGCCTGCAAACCAATTTATGGGCAGAGGACAGATAGAGAATGAGAAATATCAATCAGGTTGGATGGAATTTAAAAGCCATACGCTTGACGGAACAGTCTATAATATTCTATCCATAACAGCATTACAGGAAAGGCTTCTATTAGGCTCTTTAATTGCCCCTATGAAGATTGGATGGGATGGAAACCGGTTATGCTGGAACTGTTAAATACCATTCACGGAAGGGAAGTGATATCATGAAAGCAATGAGTGTAAATGTGAAACCCTTTTCTATGATAGAACTATCAGATTGCCAGATCAAAAAAGAGGTCAATGAACATATGTTGGCTTACATATCAGGCTATATCCATGATAAAGATGTTTTAAACGAACTGGAAGCTGATACGGAGATAGTGATTGAGATAACAGACGAAGATGGAAATGTTCATGCAATATTCCGTGGGATTCTTGAACGGTTAGTCCAGATTGAAGAAGGCTTTCTGACCAGATTGGAAATTCATGCAAAGTCAAAAACAGCTTTGCTGGATTCTGCTGATCAAGTCCGGTTTTTCTATAACAGGGATCAGACATACACAGAGATTGTACGGTATATTGTCTCAGCTAATAAAAATACCAGTGTTATTATGAACCTGTAAGTGCTCAACGATGTGACATAATTGCGCAGTACAGGGAGAGTGACTGGTGCTTTTTAAAACGGCTGGCAAGTTGTTTAAATACTGTTTTGGTTCCAGACTGCACCAATAGCCGGATTTGTTTCTACTTCGGGTTGCCGGATAAAGCAAGCGCAGAACTAAATACGGAATTTTATGAGTTAAATATTTCAGGCAATATACCGGAATATGTGTTTGAATCACGTGAAATTCTTGATTTATGTACCCATGTAGAGTTCCACAGGCACAGATTGTATGTATATGGAATTGAAAGCAGGTTTGATAAACAGGAATTGGTTCATCGATATCATTTAAGAGGAAAAGAGGGGTTTGGGGTAAAGGCATGCCGGAATGATAAAATTATCGGAGCGTCATTTATGGGTGAGGTCTCAGATGTAGATCATGAAATGGTTCAGATTAATTGCAAATATGGTTGTAAAGTAAATGATGGGAATACGGTCTGGTTTCCCTATGCATCGGTTTATTCCACACCGGGCGGTACAGGTTGGTATTGCATGCCTGAAAAAGGAGACAGAGTCCGACTGTATTTTCCTGATGAAATTGAGAAACATGCTTATGTTGTGAATGCAGTTCATTTGGAAGGTGGAGGGGATATGCGCAAAAATCCGGAAGAAAAGTCCATAAGAACAAAATACAACAAAGAAGTCCGTTTTACCCCGGAAAAAATTATGATTACTAATCATAAAGGATTAACAATTGTTTTGGATGATAATAAAGGGATTTTTATTAACAGCGACAAGGAAGTCAAAATCACAGCTTCGGAAGGTGTTGAAATCTCAAGTGGTGGAGAAACTAGTATTGTTGCTGGAAGGGGAATTGTTTTCCGGGAGAATCAGAATTCATTGATTATTTCTGATGGGATCAGTCATACCGGGCTTACGATTCAATATCAATAAATACCGACAGGAGGTTTTATGGATTATTTTCGGATCAGAGAGGATAGAAGCTATTTTTATACGCCGGATATAACAAATCTGTGGGATATTGTTAATCGCAGAGCAGCAATGGCGTTGAAAAATGAATCAAATATATCCGATATCAATGTAGGTTTTGCAAGATCTGAAAAGCAATTGGATTATGTGGATGTACTGGACCATCAGTTGTTTCTAGTTAGCGAAGGGATAAAAAGAGTGCTATCCATTTATGATCCATCTTTGATATTTAAGAATCTGTTTCTATTAAATAATCTGGACGGAAGCTATTTTAATTATTACGCGCCTTTGTTTACAGAGGTAGATTGTTTGCCTGAGATGTATAAGATTATGACACATAGAAATAAGCTGGAGAAATTGATTATCAAAGCAAAGGCAGTTGAGGATTACAGTGTATGCAAGGTAGCCGGCATTGATACGGATATTGTTATAATCCGCTTGGATGTTGCTGAGAGTCTTCTTAGAAGAGGATTTACAAAGTTGATATTGGAACGTGTTGTACTGGAAGATTAACTGCTAGATAAGGCAGATGGGGAAAGAGATTATGAAAAATTTAAGTGGAAGGCAAAAACCAAATTATCTTTTGGATTCGTCGTATGTGATGTGTTCCTGTGCAAAGCAGCCGCCGGAATACTGTAAAAAATTGGATACGGAATGTTTTGAGTATTACAGGCTGTTAAGGGCAACGGATAATAATAATGGAGTATTCGGAAAGGATAGTCCGTTTATCAGGGATATTGATTGCGAACCTTTTATAAATCTGGATAAATTCGGATGTTGTCAGGCTGACAATTATATCAGTGCTATGAATGATATTATACAAAATTTGTATAAGGGTATGAAGAACTATCCGCAAGACAGCCGTCAATATCAGACATTGCTGAATAAATATGAATATTATTCGGGCTGTGTTTCATTTGCCCTGAATCAGAAAGATTCTGCTAAACCATTTAGAAATTATCCTTGTGTTCTGGAATTAATAGATAGCTGGTTTCATACAGATGATAAGACCAGAATGAGTAATAAACTGGAAGTTATCGCGCGAATGAAGAAAATGCAGGATAGTTACAAGAAGCAAATCAGGGAAGCTATTTCTGAATTGCGCAGAGGTTCTTATCAATATCTGGAAGATGAAGGTTTTGCTTCTTCTTTACTAAAGGCGTTACCGAAAGCAGAAGAGGAAAAAGGATATTTGAATCCCCCAATATGGACGGACAAAAAAGCAGTGGATTCTAAAAAGCTTTTAAGCTATTTTGATGAGGAAGAAAAGAAAAAAAGGGAACTATTGAATCAGGAACTGAATGCCCAGTCAGATATGATAAAAAAGGTGAATGAATGTTTAAATGATGTGGAAAACTGGGGACATTGCAAATGTGCGTCTGTATTTGCTTCTGATGAAGATTATGATTCCAATTTGGTCTATATCGATGATATTGATATAATTTTATCAGATATTAAGAAATTGGAAAACAAATTCTATGTTGCTTTAGGGCGTGTTCGGGGGTTTAAGGCTATTGCAGAAAAATATGGAATCGTAGAGGAAACAAAAAAAGTTGGAAAATCTGGTGCAGAAGATTTATTCTAATTTTACTGCTTTGAGTACAGAAATGGCTAAATTGAGAAGCAGTATTTATGAACGCCCTATTGTGACAGAGGATTCTTTTCTGGTCTGCAGATGCGGCGGTATTATTAAGGTTGTACAAAATGGAAGTTGGATAAATATTAGCAAAAACAGGATTGAGAGTAATATTATTGATTTGATCAGGCATGCAGATAAAACATTATATGAGAAGTGTATAGAACGTCTCAATTCCAGCATGAGTAATGATTATAAATTTTCTGCTATTAAAGCATTTAATATTGTACATGGGATTTTGATTTATGCAACTGGAACAGAAAAACAGAATAGAGATTATATAAAAGATAAGGAATGTGAAGAGGCTCATAAGCCTGCTCCTCATGTAGAAATCACATTACGCCCAGCAAGAGATGTATTAAAACAGGCTAAGTATGGGGAAGTGGCTGCAAATGCGGTAACTTTTTTTATCTGGTCCTTATTCATGGATTGGGATGGGTGTAACTATTGCTTTATCTACGGCAAGTATAGTTGAATCCGAGAAGGTAATAAGTTGGGAACAAATTAATGATATTCAATCTTTGATTGATATTCCGATTCAAATATTTAAGGATTCAGGTGAAATACCATATCTTGAATCTATAGCTGAAATTAGTAATGTATATGGAGTTACTAGTACTTGCTTTAGTATACTGGAAGCCTTAGTTTATAAGTCTTATGCAAATTTTGTTGGAGAAATAAAGGTCACAGTAAGTACATATTGTGAAGAATATCAATTTAGGGGAAAATATAATATTATGGGGGATAAAGAAGGGGAGTATACTTCGAGTTATAAACCGATACAAAAATCTGACTTTTTGCTAAAGGTACCAGAAGATAATAAGACAACTATAAAATATAAAATTTATGAGGATGGTATGTTTCAAACTGGAGAGATTACTGATTTTATGTGGTAATTTAATAAAATTTTAATTTATGGAAATATTAAAAGGAAGAGATAATTATGGTTCAAATATTACTAATAATTTTTTTATATATTTATTGCATGCTATGTATTTTACTATTCTGTTAAAGCAGCAATAATGAATTTCAAAAGTCATAAGTATAAAGGCCGTACTGTTGGTAAGATTATAAAAGTTTGTGAACATGTATCTTGGTATAAATTTTCTAAAAGAATTTATTATTATCCGATATATTCTTATACAGTAGAAGGAATTACATATGAAGAAAAGTTTCCGTTTTACGAAACATCATCATCTATTTTACCAATTGGTAAGGATAATATACTTCTTTATGATAAAAAAACCCCAGGAATTTTATTCCTATTGGCAAAGAGAATGTCTGGTTTAAACAGTCTTTTATTGGTTTTTGTTGTATTTTATTTTGGATTATCATAACAATTCTTATATTCTATAAAGTTGATTAATAAACTATTTTAAATAATATATACTATTATGGTTAGAAGTGATCTTATTGTTGTTTTTTTTAAAAATTTTATTTGAGTTTAAAAAAAGTGAGTTTACTAATTTTGTGTGGTAAGTTTATTGAAAATTTACATTACAATATTTCCTATCATTATATAAATTACAAAATCACAGAAATATGATGTTAAAAAGGAGAAGCTATGAAAAAGATATTTAAGACCCAGTTAAAAGGCTGATTCTGGGTTCTAATATGTTGATGGAAGATTAACGTAGTAGTATTAAAAAAATATAGGAAAATAATGAAAGAAGCTAAAAAAAATTGATAAAAAAAATGGAGGATATTGGGGTCAAATCAGAATATTTGTTTATTATATTATGTCAAGAGCTAGTTATTCTAATACTTCATCAGGAGAAGAGTTTGCTAAGATTTACATAGAAAAGGCCTTAAGATTAAACCAAGAAACTTGTCATTATAAAGATTATAGAAGCAAATCTATACCATGAAATGGCCTGTTATAATAGTTGGGGGAATCCTGATAAAGAACTGGAATATGAAAGCAAATGTATTAAAGTATTAGAAGGCTGGCAAACGAACGACAGTTATGATTTATTAATAGTCTATGCCAATAGAACTTCTTATTATTCTTTTCGTGATGATGATAAGGCAATGGAAGATTATAGAACAGCTATAGAGTGGTCTTCTTCCTATCCTGAATTAGCTAGCTTATTTTATTAAAGCTAAGGAGAATGTATGACTGATTGAAGCAATTAGAAAAAAGCCACGGAGTGTTTTGTAAGAGCTTATTATTTGTGGAACAAGAGGGCTTTGATTGGCTAGATGGGAAAGTAAATAAAGTATTGTATAGGGTATATGAAGAATTGGAAAAGCTGGATTTAGATTATGAAACTTGGTTGGAGAAGCGCTAAAACAGGCAGGGTAAGATTTAAAAAGAGAATGGGGGAAATATGGGAAGGTGATTATAAAGAAATAAACTCTAATTCATATAACAATCAGGATATCATATAAATTAGCTGTTAATGGATTTACAAAAGGTATATACTGAACAGGAGGATCATATTTGGAGAATGAGAAAGACCAGATAGGTGGATATGACGTATGGGAGATAAGGCAATATTTGGAAAAAAATCAGGAAAAGTATTTACAAAAGTTTAGGATGATCATTAATGGAAAAAGAGTATTTAACGGAGCAGCCGCTTTCTTTTGTGCTGAATGGTTCGCTTATCGGCTATTATGGCTGGAAGGAATTCTAATGTGGGTCATTTCTTCTGTAATATTATTAATTGCCATATTTGTAATATGTGGTATGATGATAGGAGCTTATATCGGGAAAGAATCAGCTAATATGATATTCGTTCTGCTTATTATTGCGCGATTTATCGCGGTAGGAATGCTGGCTGATGCTGTTTACTGGAGAAAGATCAAGAAAAGGATTGATGCAGACCATAACGAAGATATCCATAAGAAAAGTAAAATAAAGCAATTGGCAAATTCCATAGAATGCAAAGGCGTTTCTGTCTGGAGTGCGGTGATTATGTGGATGTTATTGGGGTTTGGAAATGTCATGCTTAAAATGCTGGGTGCATTGGCTACCTCCCTGAGTTTTTCTGTTTTTATATGACAGTAAGTTTGCCTGAAATGGGGTGGCTATTAAAAGGAAGGGAATTTTAACAAGTTGATTAATGAAGAAAATTTAAAAAAAACATTGTTCGTAATAAATTGCAGGCAATTGCGGACAATGGCTATAAGAACTTCTCGGAAAAGATAGAGAATGAATTTGAGCTTCATTTTTTTGAAATCAGCAAAAGTCTGGAAAAGGAATTAAACAATATTTACAGCCAATATGAAAAATTGAAGAAAGCCGGTAAAGTGGGGAAACTGGAGTGGATATACTCATCCTTTTTGTATACAAGTTTCCTGGATCATTCACCAAGTTATCAAATTGATTTCTACGATTCTAAAGATCGTATTTCGGAAATTGAATGTACAGGAACATGGGATTTTAAATTTATTTATGACTGTTATTATCATGTGGAACAGGAATTATTAGAAGAACTGAATAGACAGACCCGCTTAAAAAAAACATGAAATAAATGAAATGTTATCAGATCTTCAACAAAAGTTTCGTAGGCTGGCAGACGCCAGAATTCCTCCAGTCATAAAAAAATAGTTTAAACGAAAATAAAGAGATATTAATAAACGAAAATAATATTAAGTTAATGCTGGGAGAATTTTTAGATAAATCTAAATTAATTGCGGAATGGGAGGCTGGCATATGGCGTTAATTTTCTGGCTGATGGCCGTTTCCTGCATCATTTATTATGTTGTGATCATTCTTTATTCAGGTCTGACCACGTCCCTTTCATTTATATGGCTTGTATTTGCTGCCATATGCATATTGCTGCCGTTAGGTTGGGAAACCTATGTAAAGCACAAGGATAAGGTTCCCTTATGGATTCCGGTGTCAGTGATTACCATGTGCTGTACCGGAATTCTGGTGTTTCTGGTGGTGGAGATCCTGGTATTTACGGGAGTTGCTGTCCGGGATACTTCCAATCTGGACTATGTTATTGTGCTGGGCGCCAGGGTAAAGGAAACAGGAGTCAGCAAATCCTTAAAAAAACGGCTGGATAAAGCTATGGAGTACTTAGATGACAATCCCTCCACGATCCTGGTGCTGTCCGGCGGCCAGGGTGATGATGAACCTGTCAGCGAAGCCGCAGCCATGCGGGATTATCTGGTTTTTAACGGAGTAAAAGAGGAGCAGCTGATATTAGAGACACGCTCCACCAGTACCGTTGAGAATATTGCATACAGCCGTGTAGCCATTGAAGAAGATCAGGCGGAAAGAAAAGCCCGCCGTCAGGAAAATCAGCCGATTTTCATGGAGCCGGGAACCTTTGAGGAGGTGCCGGATAAGCCCATTAAGATTGGTGTCCTCACTAGTGATTTTCATGTGTTTCGGGCGCTGCAGATTGGGAAAAAATGGGGAATACCGGATATCTATGGCATATCCTGTGAATCCGACCCCATTCTTTTCGTACACTTTTGCGTTAGAGAGTGCGCCGCTATATTAAAAGACAAATTAGTGGGCAATATGTAATTACACGAATGCAACTAGCAGTGCGAAACAGGACAGGAGAAGATTTTCGTTGTGCCTGCACATAAGAAAATCTTATTATGGCCTGTTTCATAGGGCGAATGCCCGTGAGCCAGCGAATCTTACAGATTCGCTGGCTGCACTGCGGACTCACGTATAATAAATATGAACATGCAGGAGGAAAAAAACACAGAATGAATCAGTTTAAAAACCTTGCAGCCTATGAGGTTGTAGAAGAAAAGGCAATAAAAGAGATCAAAGCATCCGGATATGTCCTCCGCCATAAAAAAAGCGGAGCCAGGCTATTCCTCTTATCCTGTGATGATGAGAACAAAGTATTTTCCATCGGATTCCGTACCCCGCCGTCAGACAGCACCGGAGTTGCTCATATCCTGGAGCACAGCGTGCTCTGCGGATCAGATAAGTTTCCGGTGAAGGATCCGTTTGTGGAGCTGGTAAAGGGGTCTTTAAACACGTTCTTAAATGCAATGACCTACCCTGATAAAACGGTATACCCGGTAGCCAGCTGCAATGAAAAGGATTTCCAGAATTTGATGAACGTGTACCTGGATGCAGTGCTTCATCCCAATATTTACAGGGAGCCGAAGATTTTCATGCAGGAGGGCTGGCATTATGAGCTGGAAAGTCCGGAATCTGATCTGATTTACAATGGTGTGGTATATAATGAGATGAAGGGAGCATTTTCTTCCCCGGAAGAAGTGCTGGACCGCTACACCAGGAAGACTCTTTTCCCGGATAACTGCTATGGACAGGAATCAGGCGGAGATCCTGCCTTTATTCCGGACCTTACCTATGAAAACTTTCTGGCCTTTCATAAGAGGTATTATCATCCTTCCAACAGCTATATTTACCTCTATGGTGATATGGATATGGAAGAAAAGCTTGCATGGCTTGATAAAGAATACTTAAGCCAATACGATGAAATAACCATTGATTCCAGGATTCCAAGACAGAAGCCATTTTCAGAGCCAGTGGAGGGGGAGACTTTCTATTCCATTACCGAAGGGGAATCCGAAGAAAATGCCACCTATCTTTCCATCAGCACAGCAGTGGGAACCGATTTAGATCCCAGGCTTTATATTGCATTCCAGATCCTGGAATACACCCTTCTTGATGCACCGGGCGCTCCCTTAAAGCAGGCCCTCATTGATGCCGGGATCGGCCAGGACATTTTAGGCGGGTATGACAGCGGCATTCTTCAGCCCTATTTTACCATTATTGCTAAAAATGCAAACAAAGAGCAGAGAGGGGAATTCCTTGCCGTTGTAAAAGGGACTTTAAGAAAGCTTGCAGACGAAGGAATCAACAGGAAGAGCCTGAAAGCCGGAATGAACTATTACGAATTCCGTTACCGGGAAGCGGATTACGGTTCAGCGCCAAAGGGCCTGATGTATGGGCTTCAGTGCATGGACAGCTGGCTTTATGACGGGGATCCCATGATGCACTTAGAATATCAGGAGACCTTTGATTATTTAAAAAAAGGTAGTGGATGACGGATATTTTGAGCAGCTCATCAGGGAATACCTTCTGGATAATCCGTTTGAGGCCGTCTTGACCGTAAGCCCCAAAAAGAATTTAACGGCAATGGAAGATGAGAAGGAAGCGAAGAAGCTGGCTGCATATAAAGCCTCCCTTTCAGAAGAGGAGCTTCGTGAACTTGCTGAACAGACCCGTGCTTTAAAGGAATACCAGGAAACACCGTCTCCCCAGGAGACCCTGGAAAAGATTCCCATGCTTTCACGAGAAGATATCAGCAGGGAGGCAGAGGAGATCATATGGGAAGAGAAAACGGCCCATGGCGTCAAAGTGATCCATCATGAGATGTTTACCTCCGGAATCGGGTATTTAAAGGTTCTGTTTGATACTTCCGCAGTTCCTGTGGAGGATCTGCCTTATGTGGGATTTTTAAAATCCCTGCTTGGCTATGTGAATACGGAAAATTTCACCTATGGAGATCTGACCAGCGAGATCCATTTAAACAGCGGCGGTGTCAGCTTTAGTGTGACCTCTTATCCTGACTTAAAGAATAAGGGAAAGTTTACAGGCTTTTTTTATGGCAAGTGCCAGAGTGCTTTATGAGAAACTGGATTTTGGTTTCTCCATTCTTGGCGAGATTCTGACCCGTTCTATTTTGGATGATGAAAAGCGGATAGGCGAAATCATCAGTGAAACCAGGTCAAGGGCCAGAATGAAGCTGGAAGGCTCCTGTCATTCGGCAGCAGTGGCCAGAGCCACTTCTTATTATTCCGCCACTTCTTCTTTTAACGATTTGACCGGCGGGATCGGGTATTATGAATTTTTGGAGAATTTAGAAAAGGAATATCCTTCCCATAAGAAGGAGATCATTGCCCGCTTAAAGGCGGTCATGGAAAAGCTGTTCACCACCCAGAATATGCTGGTCAGCTATACAGCAGATGATGAAGGCTATAAGCTGCTTCCTGAGGCACTTAAAAAGCTTACGGACCTGCTGCCGGAAGGAGAAGGAAAGCGTTATCCCTTTACCTTTTTGGCAGGAAACAGGAACGAGGGCTTTTGTACGGCTTCCCAGGTCAATTATGTAGCCAGATGCGGATCCTTTGCAGGAAGCGGCAGGGAATATACCGGGGCTCTTAAAATACTAAAGGTCATTTTAAGCTATGATTACCTGTGGATCAATTTAAGGGTCAAAGGAGGAGCCTATGGCTGCATGAGCGGCTTTGGACGCTCAGGAGAAGGGTATTTCACTTCCTACCGGGATCCAAACGTAAGAGAAACAAACCGGATTTATGACGGAATCGTGGATTATTTGGAGAGCTTCCAGGCCACAGACCGGGATATGACAAAGTACGTCATCGGCACCATTAGCGACATGGATGTTCCGTTCCCGCCGTCTACCAGAGGAAACAGGGGGCTTTCTGCCTATTTATCCGGCGTCACCCGGGAAATGATGGAAAAAGAGCGGGAAGAGGTATTAAACGCTACCCAGGAAGACATCCGCGGCCTGGCCTCTCTTGTAAAGGCCGTATTGGATAGTGGAAGTCTCTGCGTTATTGGAAATGAAGAAAAGATCATGGCGGAGAAGGATCTGTTTGGAGAAACAAAGAACCTGTTCCACTCATGACATTACGCCCTGCAGGCATACCCTTATGTCCAAAGAACATGGACACGAAAGAGGAAAGGAAAACCTATATGGAAAACAACTATAAATCAGGCTTTGTAACCCTGATCGGGCGTCCCAACGTTGGGAAGTCCACCCTGATGAACCAGCTCATAGGCCAGAAGATCGCCATTACTTCTGATAAGCCCCAGACTACCAGAAACCGGATCCAGACCGTATATACGGATGAGAGAGGACAGATCATTTTTCTCGATACTCCCGGAATCCATAAGGCCAAAAACAAGCTGGGCGAATATATGGTAAGTGTTGCGGAGCGCACCTTAAAGGAAGTGGATGTGGTGCTATGGCTGGTGGAACCGACTACCTACATCGGGGCCGGGGAGCAGCATATTGCAGAGCAGTTAAGCCAGGTGAAAACTCCTGTGATCCTTGTTATCAATAAAATTGATACGTTGAAAAACCAGGAGGGCATCCTGACCTTTATAAATGCTTACAAGGATGTGTGCCAGTTTGCTGAGATTGTGCCGGTTTCCGCCTTAAAGGCCAAAAATACGGATCTGATGCTGGAGCTTATCTATAAATATCTTCCAAAGGGACCTCAGTATTATGATGAGGATACGGTTACAGACCAGCCATGCGCCAGATTTCAGCGGAGCTTATCAGGGAAAAGGCCCTTCGTCTTTTAAACGATGAGATTCCCCACGGGATCGCGGTGACGATTGAGAAGATGAAGGAGCGGGATAATGGCATCATGGATATAGAAGCCGAAATTATCTGCGAGCGGGAATCCCACAAGGGAATCATCATTGGAAAGGGCGGTTCCATGCTTAAAAAGATCGGAAGTGCTGCCCGCAGGGAAATAGAAGGCCTGATGGATACAAAGGTAAATTTACAGCTTTGGGTCAAGGTCCGGAAAGAATGGCGTGACAGCGAGCTGTATATGAAGAATTATGGCTATAATGATAAAGACATTTAAAAGTGGTGGCAGAAATTGAGGGAAGTTGAAACCATGACGGGGATGGTAATAAGAGTGGCCCCGGTTGGAGAAATGGATAAGCGCCTTGTGATACTCACCAGGGAAAGAGGAAAGATCACCGCATTTGCCAGAGGGGCCAGGCGGCCGGGGAATCCGCTTATGGCGGTAAGCCGCCCCTTTGCCTTCGGGCAGTTTTCCCTGTACGAGGGCAGGGATTCCTATACCCTTAGATCGGCGGAGATCACCAATTATTTTGAAGCATTGGCCCTGGATATGGAAGGAACCTGTTATGGCTCTTATTTTCTGGAGCTGGCTGATTATTACGCCCGGGAGAATATGGACGGAACAGGGCTGTTAAAGCTCCTTTACCAGTCCATCCGGGCGCTGTTAAAACCGGCTCTGAAAAATGAACTGGTTCAGAGAGTTTTTGAACTGAAAGCAATGGTGCTAAACGGGGAATACACAGAAGCCCCTCCCTGCCCTGTCAGTGATTCGGCAGGCTATACATGGGAATATGTAATTGCCTCACCCCCAGAGCACCTATATACCTTTACCCTGACAGACCCGGTGCTGGAGGAATTTGGGCGCTGTGTGGAAATCAATAAAAAAACGCTACGTGGACAGGGAATTTCATTCCCTGGAGATTTTGCGGTTTCTAGTCTTTAAAAAAAGTTTGATACAACAATATTTAGTACGATTTTCTGCGAACTGAATGATGAAGGATGGCCTTTGCGGCCTCCTTTTTTTTATTTTGATAAAGCTGGCTATAGATAAAAATACTATAAAATGCCATGAGATAGTTTGGAATATTATAAATAGCATAAAAACTGGGAAGGGAGTATTGATATTTTATTCTCAAATTTATATAATAAATTATGGATATATGTAGGTTGCAAAGTGAATTTTAAATCAGGCGGAAGAGATTTTTAAGATATTTAAAGGGGTTGAGTTTGGTATGATTAAAGTTGCTGTTTGTGATGATGATATTAAATTTACAGGCGATTTTGAGAATATAATCTGCCAGATGTTGAGGGAACATCAAATTATGGGCGGTATAGAAGTGTTTTTTTAATGGAAAAAGTCTGGTGAGAAATATATGTGATGAAAGAGTGAAGTATGATTTAATCTTTCTGGATATTGAGATGAAGGACATGGATGGCATAACAGCAGCCAGAAAGATTCGTGAAGCAGACGAAATTGTGTTGATTATTTTCGTTACCAGTCATACATCCTATGCGATTGAAGCATATGACGTCCAACCTTTTCAGTTTCTGGTGAAACCTGTAGAAAAAGAGGTTTTATATAAATACTTTGCCAAGGCATATGAGAAGATCATTTCATGGGACAGTTATTTTCGATATAAATATGGGAAAGATTTCTTTCAGATTTCAGTAAAGGATATCTTGTATTTTCAAAGTAAGAGGCGTGTTATTTTCATATATAAAACGGATGGAAGCGTTGTTAAATATTATGAAAAACTTAATGAACTTGAAGTAAGGTTAAAGATGTCAAAAATAGACTTTTGGCGTATACATCAATCTTATTTGGTAAATATAAGGCATGTTGTGAGGAAATCTTATGACCAGATTGAGTTGATTGATGGAAAAGTGTTGTTTATCAGCGAAGATAGGAGAAGAGAAATTGATGAACTTTATTGGAATAAGATAGAAGGGGATTTTTTTCTTTGAGATCTTACGCAGGAGGATTTCGCTTTAAACGTTTTATTTCGCGTTGCGTTTGTTCCTGTTGCGTGGTTGCAGTTGTATTGATCATATCAAAAGATTTTGTTCCATCTCAATTGGTATCATTAGCTGTTACTATGGTATGTTTATGGACAATCCGTAAATTTGCGCCTGTGACAATGGAGAAACAGATAGTTGATGATGCTGAAACGGTCTTTTTTTCCTGTCAGAGAAACCGGATTATATTGGGAATCATAGTTTTGGAAGTTGTCAAAAGGAACAGGTTGTGATTTCAATTTCGCATAAATGCATAAAACAATATGAATATTTGTTTAAGGGCAAGGACTTGTTACAGTGGTTCTTGCCTGTTTTATATTGTAAAAATTAATAATAGAATTTTTTTCAAGAGAAAGTTCCATCATTTGCAGAAAAAAATTACATGGTGCGGTTCAGGATATATCAATTTGTTAAAATGTAATCATAAAGCAAAAGGTAAAATCAATATTTGAAATTAAAAATAATTGTGGTTTTAATATTTTGATTTGACAGATAACGTACATAATTGTGATAAAGGGCTAGAATAATCTGTCAAATTTGAAATAAATATGCACATTGTACAAGGAGGTGAAGGCTATGACTATTATTAGAGAAGGAAAAGATATGCAGAATGTTAAGGTTGATGAGAATTTGGAATGCGCAAACTTTGGTTTCTGCTGTAGAGGAGCTGTTTGTGCATAGGTCATGACAGAAAATAAGTGGTGGAAGGTGAGTAGAATGAGTATTTTCCTTCTGCCACTTGTTTTTCAATTGAAAGGAGGGCACATGTGAAATATATATCCAGTTATTATAATTTCCAGGTTACAAGAAATGATGGAACATTATTACTATATAATACCAGAACGGGCAGTCTGATATTTATTGATAAGATTGAATCTGCAGAAAAAGTAAAAGAAATGTTGAATGAGCCTGATAAGTATCTGGAAACTGATGACTTTAATGTACTACGAGATAATGGATTTATTATTTTAAAAGACTGCGATGAGATACATGAAGTTGCGAAAGGATTCAGTCTGGTAAATAACAGTAAATCAAGTCTTTCAATTACCATATTGCCAACAATGTATTGTAATTTTAATTGTCCTTATTGTTTTGTTGTAGAAGATGGCAAATTCACATCAATGAAACAGAGAATATACAATGCCATATATAATCTGATACTCAGGTATATAAAGAATTATTCTGATAAAATAACAGTTACAATTGGCTGGTTCGGTGGTGAACCTATGCTGTGTGTAAAAGATATGGAAAATTTTATGAACCGCCTGATTGAACTTGAAAAAGAATATAATAACATTACGTTGCATGGAAAGATTGTGACTAATGGATTTTTTTTGAACTATGATAATTTTTTACGGTTATATGAAGCTGGAATTAAAAATTTCCAGGTAACATTAGACGGAGATAAAGAAAATCACGATAAATTAAGAACACTTAAAGATGGTAATCCTACATTCGATATTATTTATAAAAATTTACTTTCTATAAAAAGTGATTGTAAATATGAAGATTTTTTTAATATCTCTGCGGGGAAATTTTTTGCGGAGTAATATTAAATCTATGAAGCAATTAGCCAAAAAAATGATTGTTGATTTTAAAGGGGATGAAAGATTTAATCTTTCATTCAGACCCGTTGTAGATTTTTCCATAAAAAAAGAATAAGCATGGGGTGGCAAAAGATGATTATTGTAACAAACAGGAGTCTGTTAAAATTCAGGAAAAATTATTTAGTGATATGCAGGGATATGGAAATAAAGGAAACAGAATGTTTAATCCATTGCCATATCCTATTAATAAATGGTGCAATGTGAATAAGCAAAATTCTTTTATTTTCAATCCTGATGGATTGGTTTTTGCATGTGATTCTGTGTTGAGTGATAAAAGAGAAGCTATTGGCGTGATTCAAGAGGATGGAACCATTGCGTATAATGAAAAAAAATCTGTATGGAGAAATAGTATTTTTCAATCAGATAAGTATGGCAAGTGTCAAAAATGTAAAATATTGCCGGTTTGTCTCGGAGGCTGTACCCGTCAGCGCCTGATAGCTGGCAAAGGGGTTTGTACATGGACACCTGAAATAATTACTGAATCCTTGATGAAATATAGCGAGAAGATATAAGGTAAAACATATTAAGTGAAAAAGAAAACAGGAGTGAAGAATATGAGTGAAACCAGCGTAAAATATAAACAGAGCCGATATAATTTTTGCGAGATGTATGAGGGGAAAATGATATTATATAGTACTAAAACAGGAGCTGTTGGCATTATCGAACCAGATAAAGTAATGGATTATCAGCAAATATTAAGTAATCCTGATAATAAAGAAAAAAATCCTGAAATTGCTTTGCAACTTTTACAACAGGGATTTCTCGTATCAGAAAATACGGATGAACTTGCACAAATTAAGACATGGCATGAACGAGCTATGAAATTTCCTAATTACATACAGGTAACTCTTTTACCAGATGAAAGCTGTAATTTTAATTGCCCATATTGTTTTATTTATACCCATCGCAACATAGCAATGAACCAACCAACCTATGATGCAGTTTATAAATATATTGAAAAATGCTGTAAAAATGCAGAAGAGACAATGTATCTGACTTTAGGATGGTTTGGTGGTGAACCATTATTGGCTATAGAAAAAATAATTGAATTTATGAATCGATTAAATACGTTGAAAGAAAGGTATCCTTTGGTTATTACAGCAAATATTATAACAAATGGTTATTTGCTTTCATATGAAAACTTTGTTAGATTAGTATCGGCTGGGGTGACTGGTTATCAGGTAACAATAGATGGATATCCTGAAGTTCATAATAAGCTGCGTCCATTAAGAAATGGAACACCCACCTATGAAACAATTTATCATAATTTATTAGAAATTGCACAAAAAACGAAAGGCTCAGATATATATTATAAATTCGCCATACGAGTTAATTTTTTTAAAAGAAAATCAAGACTTATTAACTAAATTTGTTGATAAATTACTGGAAGATTTTGGAGATCATAAGCGCTTTTAAACTTTATTTCAGACCAATTTATTACTTTGAGACTGATCGCGATGACATTAATGCGATTCTTGATAAACTTTGTTCAAAAGAAGAAGGAATAGAACTTCAAAATTCTCTGGAATTTAGAGTAATGGAGAAAAGGGGAGAGATAGGAGATAGAAGATTAGCTGACCCATTGCCTATGCCGGCACTTTCATGGTGTGGAACAGAATGGTACCATTCGTTTATAGTAGGTGCAGATGGTTCTTTATTTTTTTGTGATACTATGTCAGATAAAAAGCAGGCGGCAGGGCATATCAGTGAAGATGGGGATTTGATAATTGAAAAGGGAATGGAGGTATGGAAGGGATCAGTATTTGATGAAACTAATACATTGGCAAATTGCTTTCCATGCAGGCTGTTTCCCATATGTCTGGGAGGATGCCGTAGAAACCGTGTCGAAACCGGAAAACCAGAATGTTTTTGGACAGAGGAGCAAATAAGAAAGTCTATGAGGGATTATGTAACTGTCAAACATTCATGAAGATATCCGGACATTAGCTGATCTGAAAATAAAGGAATGTGATTAAATGATAAAAAAATTGCTTTTAGGGGAATTGAAAAAGAAGAAAACACAGACAATTGCAATGATTTTAATGCTTGGATTCACTTTATCATTTCTTCTTGTCAGCATCCTGTTGATTTATTCATCAACAGGATTGATTAAAGATTTTGTCAATATGAGCAACATGCATTCGGTGCTTATATGGAAAAATTATGAGAAAGAAGACAATGAGAAATTAAATAGATTAAAGAAAGGCATATCTTATGTGGATAATGTAAAAAACTACGATGTAGTTTCTGTTGAAAGTAATCATATTACCTTCAATAATGGAGAAAAAGTTCCGGATTCGATTTCCTGTTTTCTTATCCCTTTTGATGATGAATATAATAAGATTTATTCTATTTACAAAAATGAAGACATTATTTTATCTATGGGTGAAATTGCTGTTCCGGTTTATTTGGCAAAGGGCTTGGGACTTGGAATTAATGACAGGATGAGTATTGACATTAACAACAGATCATTTGACTTTACTGTGAAGTATATTTTTAAGGATGCACTGTTTGGCAGTGAGTACATATCTACGAAACGGCTGGTTATTGGGGAAAGTGATATGATGAATATTCTGACGGTGTGTCAGCCGGAAAATCATTGCTCATTTATAGGTGTCAATTTAAATGAAGGTGATAAAACATCAGCTTTAATTTCAGCCTTCACAGAATATGATATACCAATTATTTTTAGCCTTGACAGGAATTTAATTATGCAGATATATGGGGCATCTAATGGAATTATTGCTGTTTTATTTCTTGTTGTAGCGTTATTTATTGGCATAATTTTCTTTCTCGTTCAACGTTATTCCATTCATACTACGGTTGAAGATGAGTATTTGTATATTGGAATGATGAAAGCAATTGGTTTTCGGAATAAACAGATTATTTCCATTTATTTTAATAAGTATATGTTTATTAATATTTGTGGATTGTGCCTGGGCGCTGGATTGGGAGCTGTCTGCTCCAGACTGTTTCTTGGTAATTATTTTCAGATGATCGTTGTGGAAAGCTGGTTAAAGACTGCTGCTGTTGCATGTGTGTGTATCGTATTTACAGGTACTGGATATATGGCTGTCTCCTGGTTATACTTACGGCGTATTCGTGGTTTATCTCCAATAGAAATAAAAAAAGGAGGAGAAACCAGGAACAATATGCCATGTCTTCATCTATCATTTCGAAATGCATCACAGTTCCGTGCCCTCCTTGTCCTTGCAATCAATGATTTGATTCAGAATTTCAGGCACTTTATAAAAATAACAGCAACACTTATGCTTTGTTTTGCTTTGCTGGTATCGGTTGGAAATCTTAAAAACACGATTGCCGGTGATGGGTTTTTAAAATATTTTGGATTGACAGTGGGAGATCTCTATTGTGATTTACAGATTGAGGATCATCAGACAGATAAAATAAAAGAGAAGGTTGCTCAGTTGAATGAGGAATTGAAGAACAATCATGAAAAGGCTGTTTTGGGAATTGATTTTTATGCAGATAGCCGAATTGTTGATAGCAGTGGCGTTTCTTCCACTATAACAGCATTAAAATCAGCCGCATCAACGGAAGATTTTCGTTATATCAGGGGGAGTGCGCCTAAAGCGGAATATGAGATAGGATTGACAAACGTGTTGGCACAAAGATATGGATTGGATATTGGTGATAGGATTACCATGGAAGTAGAAGGAAGGGCTGGAGAATATAAAATCACTGCGGTTAACCAGGCCTTATACAACATGGGAGAAATCATATTGTTATCTGATAATTATCAGATTAAAAGTGAACGAATTACCTGTCAGGTGATTGCGTTTATTGATGCCCGGGATAAAAATGCTGAGATTGCGCATTTGCAGAATAAATATGAGTATATGAGAGGTCTTACAGCAAGAGAAGTTATTGATAAATTCACCGGAAACATGATTGAACAGATTATATTGGCAATCGATGTTTTAATGTTGTTTGTTTTTCTCTTTGCTGCCATTGTACTTATTTTATTTAATAAAATGTTATGTTTTAAAGATAGTTTTGCATTGCGGCAGTTATATGACATTGGAGCAGATAATTATTTCCTGTTCTGCTATCAGTTGATAAAAGTTACTGTGCTTATCCTTATGTCTGTTTTATCAGGTACATTGTGTGCGGTATCATTGGGACGCCTGGCAGTTGTAAAACTGTTTTCAATCACCGGTCTGGCAAGATTTATTCTTGTGACTGAACCATTTCAGTCATTTGTAATTCTTCCGTTTAATTTTCTGATACTTACTATATTCATAACAGCAGTTACACAAGGGCGATTTATAAAAAAAGCATTCTTTTAAAAAGGAGAACTGATATGGGGAAAAGTATTTTGAAAACGGTGAAACTGTCAAAGTCTTATGGGATTGCGCAGATATTGAATGATATTAATTTTAATTTGAACCAGGGGGATTATGTGGCGGTTATGGGACCGTCGGGAGCTGGAAAATCCACATTTATGCATATGATAAGCGGTATGGATAGACCGACTTCCGGTCAGGTTTATATTGGGGAAAATGAACTTGCAGGAATGAATGATAAAGAGATTGCTGATTTAAGGCTAAAAAAAGATTGGCATGGTATTTCAGCAGCCATCTTTGCTGCCTACTCTTAATCTAATTGATAATATCATACTTCCCGCCTACCTGCTTCATGAGGAACCGGCAGTAATTATTTACGAAAGAGCTGTGAAACTCTTAACATTGTTTGGAATGGCAGATAAAGAGAAGGCGTCCGTAAATACGTTATCCGGCGGTCAGATGCAGAGGGGATGTATTGCAAGAGCATTGATTAATAATCCCTCTATGCTTTTTGCAGATGAACCCACGGGAGCTTTAAATTCATCTGCAACAAATCAGATATTACAGGTGTTAAAAACGGTAAATAATAATGGTACAGCAATTCTTATGGTGACCCATGATATAAAGGTTGCGGCAAAGGCAAAGAAGATTGTGTATTTTTTTGACGGAACTATAAAAGAGCAGTTTATATTTGAAAAAGACATAAAACAAAGTGACAGGGAAAAATATATTATGGACTTAATAGAACGGTTTTAATGGAGGTTTCATATGGACCGATACATAAAAAAACATTTTGCTGTTTATGCAGTTACTGTTGCGATGGGAATGATTTTTGCAGCTGTTAATATTTATATTGCTTTTTTTGCTTAATCAGGTCATTGATGTAGTTATGGAAAGGGATTTTTCCGCTTTTTTTCATATAATAGGCAAGACAATATTGTATTTTATCTGCATAACGGTTTGCCATTACCTGTATCTGTTTTTCGTTAAGCTTACAATTAAAAAAAGTGCTTAGAGATTTACGGTATGATGTTTTTAAAGGAGTATTAAGCAGGAGTTATCATGATTTCCATTCCGTGAATACGGCAGATTATATTTCGGCAATTACAAATGACATAAATATATTAGAGGAATCGTATTTCACGCCATTCTTGTATGGGATACAGCAGGTTTGCATATTTTCAGGAGCATTAATTGCTCTTTTAAGCCTGAGTCTGGCCATTACTTTTTGCCTGATTCTCTGTGTAGTGCTGGCAATGTTTTTTCCGGGCTTATACAGTAAGGTACTGCAGAAAAAGCAAAGAGATTATTCCTGTCAGCTAAGCAGTTTTACAAAGGTTTCTAAGGATTATTATAATGGATTTGAAGTGATAAAATCTTTTGGTCTCGTTCCTGTTTTTTTGCAGAAATTTTATATTGATAACAAATTGCTGGCAAGTGTGAAAATGAAAAAAGACAATGCTTTCAATTTCAACGAAAGCATATCTTTTTTCTTTTCATTTTTTTTCTCAACTGCTGATATTACTTTTTGGTGCGTATCTTATTTTATCTGACCACATTACTATGGGGATGCTCGTTGCGATCATTCAGTTAAGTGGTAATTTTGTAAATCCAATATCGAACATCATGCAGGCATTTAGTAAAGTAAAAAGCACTTGTCCTATACGAGATAAATTGACTGAGTATGCGGGCTGTTTCAGGGAGAATCAAGCAAGGCATGACAGATTTGTTTTCCGTGACAAAATTATTCTGCATAATGTAAGTTTTTGCTATGGGGATAACTGTAATTTTCATCTTCAATCCATTAATTTATCAATCAAAAAAGGCGGAAAATATGCAATCATCGGCGCAAGCGGAAGCGGTAAAAGTACGCTTGTCAATCTTATCACAGGCCGTGAAAATAATTATACGGGTGAAATACTGATTGATAATATACCTGCAAGCGCGATTAATGAGATAACACGGAATGAGCTGATTGCAGTCAATCATCAGGATATTTTTCTTTTTGAAGGGACAGTTAAGGATAATATTACTCTTTTCAGGGATTACAGAAAAGAACAGTTGGATGCTGCTCTTATAAAAAGCGGTGTAATGAAATTTTTACCGGAATTAAATGAATCGATAGATACTTATGTAGGTGAGAATGGCAATAAATTGTCGGGCGGGCAAAAACAAAGAATCGCATTAGCAAGATCATTTCTTCAGGAAAAGCAAATACTGATTCTTGATGAAGCAACTTCAGCAATTGATATGGAAACAGGATTTGAAGTTGAAAATGAGCTTCTTCATGATTCTGGTTTGACGTTGATTACAATTACACATCGGTTGTCCTCTGAATTACTTTCGCAGTATGACCAGATTTTTTTATTAGAGAAGGGAACCATTATAGGGACAGGAAGTTATGAAGACGTAATGAATCATAAGAGTATGTCAGGACTCTCTTGTTAAATTCCAATATTGGAAAGGATAGAGTTGTAAAGATAGTTTATGAAATTGTGTTATTTTGCAATCTCATTTGATTTTTCTGTATGGTTCTATCCGTTTTTAGCTAGTGAAATTTTCTGAAATGAATTACATGGAAAAGAAAGAAAATTTATTATAAGCCAAAATATTTATAGATATTTATAGGATAAAAGGAAAGTACCGTGATAATCCCATTTGTGGTTGCATGACAGCGGGTTTTTTTGCCCTGCTGTGCACATGTTGGTTTAAAAGTAATTGATGGCACGCTCCACAATCGTTCTGATTTTATAGAGAGAATTCCATTTTTTTGAGTCTAGTTGAATGCCGGGAAACATGCGGAAACCGATAGTGGCTCATCAGAGTATACAATTATGGAGATACAAAATTAAAAATGCTTGATGGAAAAATTATTATATAATTGGTATACCTCCCCCTGCGATTATGAAAATATATTTTATTTTTATAATATCTCCATATTCAGCATATAATGGACGTTACCTTTATCGCAACGGAATCCATTTTGCACCATGATTGGTGGCTTATGGGACAGACCTCTCTTTTAATGTTTTCCATATATGGCTGCGGAGCGCTTTTAGGTCCCATTGGAAATCTCATTGACTGGCGGGTGAATTCCGGTTCAGGATCGTGGCAAAGAAAGCGGAACTGACCATCTGGTATGTCTTTTTTTACATGGCTCTATCCGTTTTTTTAGATAGCATAATTGTCTGAAATAAATTACCTGGATAAGAAAGAAGATTTTTCATGATAAAAGGAAAATATTTACATGATAAAAGGAAAGTACCTTGATAATCCCATTTGTGTTTGTTATAATAGACCAATATTGCTGTAATGGTTTTATTGGTAGGAGGGAAATTCATGAAAAAAAAGAAAGCCGTTCTGGCCGTTTTTCTGGCTGCCGGAGTGCTGACAGGCTGCTTAGGCAGGAGTGGCGGCGGCACCTTGAATTCGGAGAGCAGCAGAATTTATGTAACGGAAGAAGGAACCCTTCAGACCGCGACGGTGGAAACCTATGCGGATCAGGATTACTATCGTGCAGATGAATTAAAAGCCTATCTGGAAGAAGCCGTTTCCAGATATAACGAGTCCCATGGTCAGGGAGCAGTGACCCTGGATACCTGTACTCTGGAAAAGGGGAATGCCAGAATGGTTTTCCGCTATGGGTCAGGAAGTGATCTGGTGGGCTTTTCCGCTGAGTATGAGGATGAAGAAAACCAGGTAGATTCCATTTCTGTGACCCCTTTGTCCGATGTATTAGGGCAGAGTGAGTCAGAAGGAGTGACTTTTGTGAAGGCCTCTGATGGGAAACAGGCAGAAAAAAAAGCTTTATCCAGTAAAGGGGAGTGCTTCGCCGTTGTTGTGGAGGCTAAACAGCCGGTGACAATACAAACCCAGGGAAAACTTTTATTTGTTTCCAATAATGTAGATATAAAGGATCACTATACCGTTCAGACAGCGCAAGGGAAAAATTACATCATTTTTAAATAAGAGAGGTTAAGATCATGGAAAAGACAATGGAAAAGATTGTGGGACTTGCAAAATCAAGAGGATTTGTATATCCTGGCTCCGAAATTTACGGCGGCCTTGCAAATACCTGGGACTACGGCAACTTAGGCGTGGAACTGAAGAACAATGTAAAAAAAGCATGGTGGCAGAAATTTATTCAGGAAAGCCCCTATAACGTGGGCGTGGACTGTGCCATTTTGATGAATTCCCAGACCTGGGTCGCTTCCGGACACTTAGGCGGCTTTTCCGACCCGCTGATGGACTGCAAGGCATGCAAGGAGCGTTTCCGCGCAGATAAACTGATTGAAGATTACATGTCTGAAAACAATATCACCATCGAAGGCTCTGTAGATGCCTGGTCCCAGGAAGACATGAAAACCTATATCGATGAGAAGAACATCTGCTGCCCAAGCTGCGGAAAGCATGATTTTACGGATATCCGTCAATTCAACCTGATGTTTAAAACCTTCCAGGGAGTAACAGAGGATGCCAAAAACACTGTATACTTAAGGCCAGAGACAGCCCAGGGTATTTTGTAAACTTTAAGAACGTACAGAGAACCTCCCGCAAGAAAATTCCTTTTGGAATCGGACAGGTAGGAAAATCCTTCCGTAACGAGATCACTCCAGGAAACTTCACCTTCCGTACCAGGGAATTTGAGCAGATGGAGCTGGAATTTTTCTGTGAGCCGGATACGGATCTGGAATGGTTCGCATACTGGAAAGAGTTCTGCATCAACTGGCTGAAGACCCTGGGAATCAAAGAAGACGAGATGCGTGTCAGGATCATGAGAAGGAAGAGCTTTCTTTCTACAGTAAGGCAACCTCTGACATTGAATTCCTGTTCCCATTCGGCTGGGGCGAGTTATGGGGAATTGCAGACAGAACAGATTATGACTTAACCCAGCACCAGAATACTTCCGGTCAGGATTTGACATATTTTGACGATGAAAAGAAGGAGCGGTACATTCCCTACGTGATAGAGCCTTCTCTGGGAGCTGACCGTGTGACCCTTGCATTCCTTTGTGCCGCTTATGATGAAGAGGAGATCGCAGAAGGAGATGTGCGTACTGTGCTTCACTTCCATCCTGCCATTGCTCCTGTTAAGATCGGTGTGCTGCCTCTTTCCAAAAAGCTCAATGAAGGCGCGGAAAAGGTGTATGAAGAGCTTTGCAAATACTATAACTGCGAATTCGATGACAGAGGCAATATCGGAAAGCGTTATAGAAGACAGGATGAGATCGGTACCCCGTTCTGCGTTACCTATGACTTTGATTCCGAGGAGGACTTTGCAGTAACTGTCCGTGACCGTGATACCATGGACCAGGTGAGAGTTCCCATTGCAGAGCTGAAAAGTTATTTTGAGGATAAGTTCCGTTTCTAAATATGATCCTTTCCCTTTGACGGGCAGCAGCCCGTGGGATTTATAAAAAAGTGCAGGAAGAGGCAAAACCTCTTTCCTGCATCTTTTTATTTCACTGTTATTCCCCTTATTTTGAATTATCCATTTTCCAATGTACCGCTCCAAAGGGCTGTACGACGGGAGAATAAATGGTAAAAAGCTTTAAGGCATCTTCCCCTGTATTTATGAGATTGTGCCAGGTATTCGCCGGTATGATAATGGCACATTTGTCATTTACAGGCTCCTGGAAAGTAAGATTATAGGGACTGTCTCCCATAAGAAGCAGCCCTTCTCCCGTTTCTATGCGTATAAACTGATCCATCTCCGGATTGTTTTCCAGACCTGTCTCCCCGTTTACAGGAATGCTCATGAGGGCAAGCTGCATGTGGTTCCCGGTCCAGCGGGTTGTGAGAAAGGTGGGGTTCCGGAGAGTATCATGGACAATGTTGAGGACCAGCGGAGCCGGCCCGTAGTCATTTATATCCCAGGTAAGATAAGTATTGTCCGATACGCAGTTAGAATGGCTGACATTGCAGCTATATGACATCATTAGACTCACTCTTTTCGTGCATTGTAGTGTATTATATGGCTTTGTCTTTTCCCAGTGACTGATATCAGGAGAAATCAGGAATTTCCCCGTAAACAGGAAGAACACAGACAGCAGGATAAAAAAAGTGACAGCCTCAAAAAAGAAGATCCATACTTTCTTTTTGAGGCTGTCATTTTCTGTTTTTATCTTTGTCCCTTATCGTAAGGAATACCCTCTGCCTTTGGAGCCTGAGAGTTTCTGGAAGTGAAGATCAGCACGATCAGGGTGATGATATAAGGCACCATTTTATAGAAGTAGCTTGGAATGCCCATTGCGCTTAAGAACGGGATTCCGGAATAAGCGGATGCGATAGCCTTCATGAGCCCGAAGAAAAGGGAGGCAAGCATGATATTGACCGGCTTCCACTGGCCAAAGATCAAAACAGCCAGAGCCAGGAAGCCGTATCCGGCTACGTCTGCGTTAAAATTGGTGGAGGTGGGAACCACAAAAACCAGTCCTCCAAGCCCGCCAAGTGCGCCGGAGATCAGTACGCCTGCATACTGCATCCGGTATACGTTAATTCCTGCGGAGTCGGCCGCCTGGGGATGCTCGCCGCAGGCCCGAAGCCTTAAACCAAACCTGGTTTTATAAAGGACAATGGCTGAAAGTAAAAAGATACCAATGCCAATATAAGTGGTGATATAAGCGTTCTGGAACAGGAGAGGACCGAAAAACGGGATTTTTCCCAATAACGGAACGGATATAATGCGGAAGGTGTTGGTAAACTGTACCTGCTGCACATTCTGAATAACACGGGCCACGAAAATGGCAAAGGCGGGAGCAAACATATTTAATGCCGTACCGCTGATTACCTGATTGGACTTCATGTTGATGGACGCGTAAGCGTGGAACAGGGAAAATACCATACCGGTTGCCATGGAAATCAGCACCGCAATGATGAGCTGGAGCTGCCCAGTCATGGAGCCGCCTGTAAAATGAATGAACAGGATTCCGGTAAAGGCTCCCATGGTCATGATTCCTTCCAGAGCGATATTAATGATGCCGCTTCGTTCGGAGAACATGGCTCCCAGAGCCACGATCATGAGAGGAATCATGAAATACATGGTCTGCTGGAAAATAAAATAAACTACGTTCATGATTTCGTCCCTCCTTCCTTTGTGCTTTCAGCTTTTTCATCTTTCTGCCTGTGGATTTTAGAAAGAATGGTCTTTACCATAAGGGCAAAGGCGCTGAAATAGATGATGACCGCTACAATGATGTCAATGATTTCCGTTGAAAATTCAAATAGCTGCAGGTAAAAGCCTCCGGCTGTTAAGTATGCAATAAAGATGCCGGAGAAGAGAACTCCGATGGGGTTGCTTAAGCCCAGCAATGCAACGGAAATACCGGTAAAGCCTTCCGATGCCAGCACGTCCTTGATTTCAATGTGCTTTCCGGTGCCGGCCAGATACAAAAGCCCTCCGGCAAGTCCTGCAATGGCTCCTGCGATCACCATGGACAGGATGATGCTCTTTTTTTTCATTGATGCCGGCATATTTACTGGCATCCCGGTTAAAGCCCACAGCCTTTAATTCATAGCCAAAGGTGGTTTTGTTAAGGAGAAGCCAGATCAGAATTACCGTAAGGATTGCAATGAGGATTCCCCCGTTTACGCTGGAGCCTGGGAATATCTTATCCAGCCCCATCTTCGGGATGTTAGCTGTTGCAGCCACATTCCTGGACTCATTGCGCAGGTTGTTAAATAAGGGCTTATAGCTTTTTACGATCCAGTTTACCAGATACATGCCGATATAATTCATCATAATAGAGGCGATTACCTCATTTACGTTAAAATAAGCCTTTAAAAGTCCTGGAACAAGGCCCCATACGGCGCCCAGGATGATGCTTGCAAGAAGGGCAACTACCCAGTGGGCCGGCCCTAAGGATGTCCAGAGGATTCCTACATAGACAGCACCAAATCCCCCCATGATGAACTGGCCGGGAGTTCCGATGTTAAAAAGCCCTGTCTTAAAGGCAAATCCCACGGAAAGACCGGTGAGGATGATGGGTGTCGCATAGTAAAATACCTGTCCTACGCCTTTGGCTCCATGGGTAAATGCACCTGATAAAATGGTTGCAAATCCGGGAAGAGCCTGCTTCGGATTGCAGAGGAACAAAATGATCAGGCCTACGATCAATCCAAGTATAATGGCAAAGATGGAAGAGAGAATTCCTGTATGGTCCTTTATCTGTTTCGGTTTCATGATTTGCCACCTTCTTTCTTTGCGCCTGCCATATAAAGACCCAGTTCCTGAACCGTGACGTTCTTGGGGTTTAAGTCGGCTACGATTCCGCCTTCAAACATGACCAGAATCCGGTCGCTTAAATTCATGACTTCATCTAATTCCAGGGATACTAAGAGAATAGCTGCTCCGGCATCTCTTTGTTTTACAAGCTGTCGGTGGATGTATTCAATAGCCCCCACGTCCAAGCCGCGGGTTGCTGAACAGCCAGAAGGATATCGGGAGCCTTAGAGATCTCTCTTGCCACAATGGCCTTTTGCTGGTTTCCGCCGGACATGCTGCGGGCTGTGGTAAAGGGACCTTCGCTGCTTCTTATGTCGTAATCCTGGATCAGCTTTTCTGCGTATTCATAAATCTTGTCATTTTTTTAAGAAGGTACTGCTTTGGAAGTCCTTTTCAAAATACTGCTGAAGGACCAGGTTATAAGCCAGGTTATAATCCAGGACAAGGCCGTGTTTGTGCCGGTCCTCCGGTATATGGGATAATCCATGGGTATTTTTGTAACGGATGCTCTTTTTTGTCACGTCTTCCCCATTGATGGTAACGGTACCGGTGCTCATATCGGAAATGCCGGTAATCGCATGGATAAGCTCTGTCTGGCCGTTGCCGTCGATTCCGGCAATACATACGATTTCCCCTTTTTTTACCTTAAAGGAGACATCATGGACCAGTTTTTTTGTCTGGCCTTCTCTTTTGGCTTCTACGGAAAGATCCTTTACTTCCAGCACAACATCTCCGGGCTTGGAAGGATTCTTGTCAACGGTCAGGTTCACCTTGCGGCCAACCATCATCTCTGACATTTCTTCGGGCGTTGTTTCTGCTACCTCTACCGTTCCAATATATTTACCGCGGCGCAGGACAGAACAGCGGTCCGCAACCGCCTTGATTTCATTGAGCTTGTGGGTGATAAACAGGATGGACTTGCCTTCCTTTACCAGATCTTTCATGATCTGCATCAGTTCTTCAATTTCCTGAGGGGTAAGAACCGCAGTGGGTTCGTCAAAAATCATGATTTCGTTGTCGCGATAAAGCATTTTCAAGATCTCGACCCTTTGCTGCATGCCAACGGTAATATCCGATATGATTGCATCCGGGTCCACGAATAATTTGTATTTCTCGCTTAAATCCATAACCTTTTTGCGGGCATCATCCATCTTTAAAAATCCACGTTTTGTTGTTTCAATGCCCAGAACAATATTCTGGAGCACAGTAAAATTCTCTACCAGCTTAAAATGCTGATGAACCATACCAATACCCAGGGCATTGGCATCTAAAGGCCCGGTGATTTTTTCTTCCTTGCCTCTGACCTTAATGACGCCTTTTTCCGGCTGGTACAGGCCGAATAAGACACTCATGAGCGTGGATTTTCCTGCGCCGTTTTCACCAAGCAGAGCAAGTATCTCGCCTTTCTTTAATTGCAGAGTGATGTCATCATTTGCGATGATACCAGGAAATTCTTTCGTGATGTGAAGCATCTCAATAATGTAGTCCATAAAATCCCCCTTAATTCGGTACCTATCTATGGGACCTGGTTAATAAAATATACCTTGGTATTTTTCCGCTTTTATGAGAAATAAAAAAGAGATGCCGTAAGAGACCAGGTCTGTTATGACTGGTGAATCAAACGGCATCTCCTTTCCTTTTTCATTGCCCGCGCTTTTTGGGCAGTGCCCACCCTGCTTTACCGGGTGTATAAGTATGCCTGAAGACTATTCTACAAAGTTGATTTTGGTTTTTTCAAGCTTTAAGTCAACTGTAGGATTGTTGTTATCCTGAGAAGGCTGCACAAGTTCGATCTTACCCTCTTTTAACTGAGTGAAGATAGCGTCATAATCCTGCTGTGTGAACTTGGTGAATTTGGAAGTTTCCATTGGAAGTCCGATTCCATCGTTCTTGGCAGTGAAAATGCTTGTCTTTCCTCCTGGGAAAGCATTGTCATAGAATGCTTTAACTCCGTCATAAACAGAAACGGACAGCTCTTTCATAGCTGAAGTGATAACAGTATTGGATTCATAACTCTGGTCAACGTCAACGCCGATAACCTTTGTGCCCTTTTCTTCAGCAGCAGCCATAACGGAGTTACCAACTGCTCCGCCGCATCCAAAGATCACTTCTGTTCCGTTCTGGTTCCAGGAAGCTGCCATGGACTGTGCTTCCGGTGTAGCGGCAAATGCACCCGTGTAGTTGTACATGATTTCTACGCCATCGATTCCCATTTCCTTAGCTGCAAAGTCAGCACCTTCTGCAAATCCGTAGCCGTAACGGATAACTGCCGGAACTGCCATACCGCCTAAGAATCCAAGCTTAGTATAGCCTTCTTTTACTGCTGCATAGCCGGCTAAGAATCCAGGCTCGTCTTCCTGGAACAGGATCGGCATTACATTAGCCTCTGTTCTGAATTCAGAATAATCACCGTTGTGAGGTTCGCCATCCAGAAGGATGAAATGAACATCCTTGTACTGATCCTGGGCAAGGAATACAGGCTCTTCAAATAAGAATCCCGGGCAAACAACTAACTTGGCGCCGCCTTCGACAGCAAGGCCGATGGTCTCAAGATAGGAATCAGTAGTACCTTCCTGGGGCTGGTAGTACTTGTAGGGAATTTTATTTTCCTCCGCATACTTCTTCATGCCTTCCCATGCACCCTGGTTAAAGGACTTGTCATCAATGGTTCCTAAGTCTGTAACCAATGCAAGCTCATACCCGTTTTCAGGCTTGTCTGAAGCTGCTGCAGTTGTCTCTGCCGCTTTTTCAGCAGTTGTGGTCTCTGCAGGTGCAGCTGTGGTAGCGTCGCTGCCTGGATTGGAAGAACCGCATCCGCTTAAGGTTGCAGCCATCATAACTGCCATTACTAATGCTAGTGCTCTCTTTTTCATAATCTTGTTTTTCCTCCTGTTTTTTATTGATTTTAGAGATACCACTAATGTACCACATTTTTGTCCCAGAAACAATCTCATTTGGTATTATTTTACAGAAAATATCAAAAAAAGAATCAAGCATTTTATGGAATATATTCCTTAACTCTGCATATAGGACGGTTTTCTCTGATTTTGCTTGTTATTTAAGAAAAAAAATGCTAAACTGTTAAAAGACTTGAAAAAGGAGGCTGCTTATGAAAAAAAGCAAATTTACTGGAAGAACCGGTGAAGAAATTATTTTTAAGGTATCTGATGCCATCCATCAGTGCCACTCTGGTCACCTCCATATATATCCTGGCGGATACCTGATGATCGGGCGGGGAGTAGGTCCCATCGGAATTGCTGCTTTAAACTTACTTCTGCCTTATACAGCCTGTTTTTCGGAACCGGCCTGCTGTTTGGCGTAGGCGGGGGAGTGCTCTTATCCATTTCCAAGGGAAAGGGAGATGAGCAGGGGGCAAGGGAGTATTTTACGGCTGCACTCTGCATGGCTGCTGCTGCCGGCGTGTTCTATGTGACGGCAGGGCATCTGCTGTTTGATCCTGTAACAAAGTTTTTGGGGAGAAATGAAACCATGGATCTCTATGTCAGGGAATATGGAAGGATACTGGTGTCAGGAGCGCCTGTATTCTTGCTTTCTTCTTTCCTGCAATCCTTTGTCAGAAATGACAGGGCTCCCCAAATAGCCATGGCAGCCGTAATTTCCGGCGGTATCACCAACGTGATCCTGGATTATGTTTTCATCTTTCCCATGAACATGGGAATGGTGGGAGCAGCAGCAGCCACTGTAATCGGCTCCTGCCTGACTCTTGGCATTCTGCTTACCCATTTGTTTTCCAAGGGAAATTCCTTAAAGATCGTCTTTCGCATCAAATGGAGAAGGGCAGGGGAAATCCTGGTGAACGGCCTTTCCAGCTTCTTATTGGAAACATGCAGCGGAATTGTCATGTTTTTATTCAACCGCCAGCTTTTGGCTTATGTTGGCGACCTTGGAGTGGTGGTGTATGGTATCATATCCAACAGCGCTCTGATCGTTGCTTCTATTAATAATGGTATCTCCCAGCGTCCCAGCCTATTCTTGCCATGAATTACGGGGCAGGAAAAAAAGGACAGGTTAAAGGAAACACGCCGCATGGGAGAACTGGCCGTATGCTTTTCCGGTTTGCTGTTTGTGGGAATCGGTATGCTTTTCCCGGCTCTGGTAACAAAGGCCTTTGTAGGGCCAACGGATGAGATTTTAGCTATGTCGGTCCCTGCTGTCAGGATTTATTTCCTGTCATTTCTGCCCATGGGATTTAATATATTGTTCAGCACCTGGTTCCAGTCTGTGTTAAAGCCGGGAAAGGCCTTGTTCATCTGTCTGATGAGGGGACTTGTTTTAAGCAGTGTCCTGGTATTTCTCCTTCCAATGGCATTTGGAGTAACCGGGATATGGTCCGTCATGCCGGCAGCAGAATTTTTGGCGCTGGGAACCTGCCTGATCCTGCTGAAGGAAAAGAAATCTGTTCTGCCCGAAAAATTCTGAAATTTTCTTGTTAAAATCAAGGGGAAAAGCAGAGGTTTCCAAGTGGTAAATTCGCATATGCGAACTAAAATCGCATATCAGAAAATAACAGAATATGGAAGTACTTTCAAGATAATTGTATTGAAAAAAGAGCTGATTTTTGGCAATAATTAAAGAAACCCCCTTTACTAGCGTTTGAATTATGCTATAATATCTGCAGGGCTTTTCCGCATAAGAAATCGGCAGAAAGGCCGAATAACCAACACAATTTGAGGAGGAAATATACTTATGGCAAGAAAATGGGTTTATTTGTTTACCGAAGGTAATGCAAGCATGAAAAACCTGTTAGGTGGAAAAGGGGCTAATTTGGCAGAGATGACAAATTTAGGACTTCCGGTTCCCCAGGGATTTACCATAACAACAGAGGCTTGTACTCAGTATTATGAGGACGGCGAGAAGATTAATGATGAGATCATGAACCAGATCATGGAACACATCACAAAGATGGAAGAGATCACCGGAAAGAAGTTCGGCGATAAGGAAAATCCTCTTTTAGTTTCTGTTCGTTCCGGTGCAAGAGCATCCATGCCAGGTATGATGGATACCATCTTAAACCTTGGTTTGAATGAAGAAGTAGTGGAAGTTCTGGCTGTAAAATCCGGTAATCCCCGTTGGGCATGGGACTGTTACCGCAGATTTATCCAGATGTTCTCCGACGTAGTTATGGAAGTTGGCAAAAAGTACTTTGAAGAGCTCATCGATAAGATGAAGGAAGTAAAGGGAATCACAGAGGACGTAGATTTAACCGCTGAGGATTTAAAGGAGCTTGCAAAACAGTTCCAGGATGAATATAAAGAGAAGATCGGTGCTGAATTCCCGACAGATCCAAAGGTACAGCTGATGGAAGCCATTAAGGCTGTTTTCCGTTCCTGGAACAACCCAAGAGCAAATGTTTACCGCCGCGACAACGATATCCCATATTCCTGGGGTACTGCTGTTAACGTTCAGATGATGGCGTTCGGAAACATGGGTGAGACCTCCGGTACCGGCGTTGCATTTACACGTGACCCAGCAACCGGCGAAAAACACCTTATGGGCGAGTTCTTAATGAACGCACAGGGTGAGGACGTAGTTGCAGGTATCCGTACTCCTCAGAAGATCGACCAGTTAAAGGAAGTTATGCCGGAAGCCTATGAGCAGTTCGTAGGAATCTGCAATACACTGGAAGACCATTACAGAGATATGCAGGATATGGAATTTACCATTGAAGATAGAAAGCTTTACATGCTTCAGACCCGTAACGGCAAGAGAACAGCAAAGGCTGCTTTAAAGATTGCATGTGATCTGGTTGACGAAGGCATGATTACAGAGGAAAAGGCAGTTAAGATGATCGATCCAAGAAACCTCGATACCTTACTCCATCCTCAGTTTGATTTGGATGCATTAAAGAAGACAGAACCGATTGGAAGGGCTCTGGCAGCATCTCCAGGCGCTGCATGCGGTAAGATCGTATTTACAGCAGACGATGCAAAAGCATGGCATGAAAGAGGCGAGAAGGTTGTCCTGGTTCGTCTTGAGACCTCTCCGGAAGATATTGAAGGAATGAAGGCCGCTCAGGGTATCTTAACCGTACGCGGCGGTATGACTTCTCATGCAGCAGTTGTTGCACGTGGAATGGGTACATGCTGTGTATCCGGCTGTTCCGAAATCGTTATGGATGAAGAGAACAAAAAAATTCACCCTGTCAGGCAAGGAATATCATGAAGGAGACTTCTTATCCCTTGACGGATCTACCGGAAAGATCTATGACGGAATCATTCCGACAGTAGACGCAGCCATTATCGGAGAATTCGGAAGAATCATGGCATGGGCAGATAAGTACAGAAGGCTGAAAGTAAGAACCAATGCTGATACACCTGCTGATGCAAGAAAAGCAAGAGAACTGGGCGCAGAAGGAATCGGCCTTTGCCGTACCGAGCATATGTTCTTTGAAGGAGACAGAATCGACGCATTCCGTGAGATGATCTGCTCTGATACTGTTGCAGAAAGAGAAGCAGCTCTTGAAAAGATCCTTCCTGTACAGCAGGATGACTTTGAAAAGCTTTATGAGGCATTGGAAGGCAATCCTGTTACCATCCGTTTCTTAGATCCGCCTCTTCATGAGTTCGTTCCGACAGAGGAAGATGACATTAAGAAGCTGGCAGATACACAGGGCAAGACTGTTGCTCAGATCAAGAGCATCATCGATTCCTTACACGAGTTCAACCCAATGATGGGACATCGTGGATGCCGTCTGACAGTTACCTATCCTGAAATCGCAAAAATGCAGACAAAGGCAGTGATCCGTGCAGCCATCAACGTTCAGAAGCACATTCCGACTGGAACGTTTGCCCGGAAATCATGATTCCGCTGATCTGTGATGAGAAGGAATTAAGGTTTGTTAAGAAGATCGTTGTTGACACTGCTGATGCAGAGATCGCTGCAGCAGGAAGCAGCTTAAAATATGAAGTAGGTACCATGATCGAGATCCCAAGAGCATGCCTGACCGCTGATGACATTGCAAAAGATGCAGAATTCTTCTGCTTCGGAACCAATGACCTGACTCAGATGACTTATGGCTTCTCCCGTGATGATGCCGGCAAGTTCTTAGATGCTTACTACGACACCAAGATCTTTGAGAATGACCCATTTGCAAAACTGGATCAGACCGGTGTAGGCAAGCTTATGGAAACTGCAATCAAGTTAGGCAAGGGCGTTCGTCCGGAAATGCATGTTGGTATCTGCGGCGAGCACGGCGGAGATCCTTCTTCTGTAGAGTTCTGCCATAAGATCGGTCTGGATTATGTATCCTGTTCTCCATTCCGTGTGCCGATTGCAAAACTGGCAGCAGCACAGGCAGCATTGAACAATTAAGGTAAATAATAGATTCTAAAAGCTATTATAGGAAAATCCATATATGACACTCGAAAGGGGTTGTGGTACTGGCCGTTTAGTACACGGCCCCTTTGGGCATCATAGACTGACATGGAAATATAAAAAGAATGCAATATATCAGAAAAGCTGCTTGATCTGACCATACGGTTTCGATCATGCAGCTTTTTTGCTTTTCTTAAATATAGTTACTGTTGATATGCCTATGATTCCAAATCAGATTTCAGAAGTTCATTATACTTCTCAATAATCCGGTAAAAGGCGTCCAGGTCTGACTCACCGCACTGTTCGATCAGATAGGAAGTGGTCTGTGTAATGTCTGCAACATCGTAAGCTTTGTGAACTGAGGAAAGCCTCTGCCCCTTTTCTGTTACGTATAAGCATACGGACTTTTCATTATTCTCCTTGTAGCGTTTTTCTATATATCCGGAGTCAACCAGCTTCTTAATAACCTGGGAAATGGCACTTTTGCTTTTGTGCCATATCTTTGACAGCTCAGTGGCAGTAATTCCGGGGGAGTCGTCAATGTAGGTAAGGGTGTGTATTTCCATCATGTTAAAGTTTTCATTCTCATATGTGTGATGGGCATAGATATAGTTGTGATATAAGATGATAAATTCATATAATTTATCTGCCCGTGCATTCAACTTTTGATACGCGCTGTTTATATCTGAAATATGACTCATATAGATGCTCCTGTTCAATTGATGATATCTGTACATGTAATAGTACCATATATAGAATAGGGCTTCAATATATTATTTCAAACAAAATGGAAATATTGTTAAGTTAATTAACTATAATAAAAAAAGATTAATACTTTATGTTTAAAATGCCCTAATTATAAAATATATATTAAAATAATATTGACAACATGCACTATACATTTTATAATATAGTTAAGTTAGTAAACAATATTTTGCAATATCTCGCTTATACTAGAAAAAGGATGGTATTTTTATGGACATTGAGAAGTTCTGTAGGGAAAATTGTGTGGAACGGCGGGGAACAGGCACATTAAAGTGGACTCACTTCAGGAGATTTTTGGAGATGCAGACCTGCTTCCCCTCTGGGTTGCCGATATGGAGATCCAGTCACCGGCAGCAGTAAGGGAAGCGCTGGTAAAGCGTGTGGAGCACGGCGTGTTTGGCTATGGCACGGTGGAGGAAGCATGTTTTGAGTCTTTCTTTGCATGGCAGAAGAAGCATCATAATGTAGAACTTACCAGGGAAAATGTAAGGTTTGCTACCGGAGTGGTGGGATCCTTATATGCGGCTGTAAGAGCATATACCAAAGAGGAAGCGTCTGTTATTATCTGCCCTCCTGTATACTACCCGTTTTATGATGCCATACTGAATACTGGCAGAAAGCTGGTAACCTGTGAGCTTGATAATGACAACGGTTATTACACCCTGGATTTTGAAAAATTTGAGAAGGAAATCGTAGACAACAAGGTAGAGATGTTCATCCTGTGTTCCCCCCATAACCCTGTAAGCCGTGTATGGTCAGAGGAAGAGCTGGATACCATGTTCGCCATCTGCCGCAGACATGGGGTATTGGTGGTTTCCGATGAGATTCATCAGGATTTTACCTATGAGGGGAAGAAGTTCGTATCATCCGCAGTGGTCAGGAACGGTAAGTATAAGGATATTCTGATTACCTTAAATGCAGGTTCCAAGACATTTAACCTGGCCGGGCTGATTCATTCCCACGTAATCATATTTGACAAACAGTTGATGGAAACCTACGATGCATACATCAAAGGCATTGGTTCACCGGAAGTCAACCTCATGGGTGTTACAGGCGTGGAGGCTGCTTTCCGGGGAGGGGAAGAATGGCTGGAGAATGTGAAGGCACTGATTATTCACAATTACAATTATATGAAACAGGAGTTTGCAAGGGAGCTTCCAAAGATCGTGGTTACGCCTCTTGAAGGAACGTATCTGTCCTGGATTGACTTAAGGGGCTATCTTACAGGGGAAGAGACTGCCGGCTTTATCCAGAACAAGTGCCGTCTTGCCTGCGACGTAGGGGAATGGTTCAGCCTTATGGCACACGGATTTATCCGTATTAACCTGGCTACAGATACAAAGAATGTTGTTACTGCTGTTGAGAGCATTATCAAAAACATCAAAGAAAAGGTGGGGGAATAAATGGCTGTTTATATCAGTGTAATCTGTTTTTTTAATCTATCTGGGTGTTCTGTTCGTATTGCAGAAAAAGGGAAAATCTTTTAATGTACGTGTAATAGCCGGTCTGTTCGGCGGTATTGTATTTGGTGCGGTTTTAAAGACAGTGGCAGATGATGCGGCGGTTTCTGAGAGCCTGCGCTGGATCAGCCTGGTGGGAACTGCTTATACCAAGCTTTTGAAGATGATGGTTATTCCGCTGATTTTTGTATCCATCGTGTGTGCTATCATTAACCAGAAGTCAGGCAAGAATCTTGGTAAGATCACCGCTCTTGTACTGGCAATCCTCCTGTCCACGGCAGCAATTGCAGCAGTGGTAGGCGGTGCTACAGCTGCAGCCTTTGGCGTCAGCGCGGAAGGGCTGGAGATTGGCGAGGCGGAAAGCAAGAAGACTTCCCAGCTGGAGGAAAAGGCGAAAGAGGGTCTTTCCATTGAAGATACCATTATTGATATCATTCCATCCAACCCGATCTATGCCCTGACCGGACAGGGAAACAATGCAACCCTTTCCGTGGTGCTCTTTGCAGCATTCCTTGGAATCGGAGTAATCGGGGTACGGACATATGCTCCGGAACAGGCGGAGTTTTTCGGGAAGATAATGAATTCGCTGAATACCCTGGTTGTGGAAGTGGTCATGATGATTATTATGCTGACTCCATTCGGCATCTTCTCATTGATGACCAAGACCATTGCCGGAAGTGATTACACCAGTATCCTGCGGCTTGTAACCTTTGTTCTTGCTTCCTATACAGCGATATTTATCATGTTCCTCATTCACGGACTGATACTGGCTGCAGTGGGAGTCAGTCCGCTGATATATTTTAAGAAGGCCATGACAACCCTGGTATTTGCATTTACTTCCCGTACCAGTGCAGGAACCCTGCCGCTGACCATCAGAACCCTGACAGATGAGATGGGCGTGGATAACGGAGTTTCCAACCTGGCCGGTTCCCTCAGTACCTCCATCGGACAGAACGGATGCGCGGCTATTTATCCTGCCATGCTGGTAATCATGGTGGCTCCCGCTGTTGGCCAGCCCATTACCCCTTCCTTCTTTATCCTGATGGTAGTCATCATCACGTTTGCTTCTATCGGTATCGCCGGTGTGGGCGGGGGCGCAACCTTTGCAGGTATCACCGTGTTATCCGCACTTGGACTCCCGGTAGGTCTTGCAGGTCTGCTGGTAGGAATTGAGCCTGTTATCGACATGGCAAGAACTGCCTGAATGTAAGCGATGGCATGGTAACCGGTCTGGTTGCAGCAAAACTGACCAATAATATTGATATGACAGTATATAATGACAAGTCACTGAACCTGGAAAAGAAGCCGGCTTCAGCAAAAGAAGATTAATAAGAAGATAATTTACAAAGGAGGTGTGATCATGGGTAAACGTGTTCTTATTGTAGGAGGTGTTGCCGGCGGTGCGTCCGCCGCAGCCAGGATCAGGCGTCTGGATGCAGATGCGTCCATAACCATATTTGAACGGGGAGAGCATGTATCCTTTTCCAACTGCTCACTTCCTTATTATTTAAGCAGGACCGTGGAGGATAAGGACCATCTGGTACTCATGACGCCGGAGGGATTTGAACATTCCTATGATATCGAGGTGCGTGTAAACAGTGAGGTGTGCGGCATTGACCCTGCCCTCAGGAAAATACGTATTAAAGACAGTGTAACCGGCCGGGAATATGAAGAATCATATGATGAGCTGGTGCTTTCGCCGGGATCCTATCCTATCCGCCCCAGGTCAATTGAGGGAGTGTCTCTCCCTCATGTATTCACAGTGCGCAATGTAAATGATATTGCAGCGCTGGATCAATATGTTGCCAGGGAAGAAGTCCGCAGTGTGGTTGTAATCGGAGGCGGCTTTATCGGCCTGGAGGTGGCGGAAAATCTGAAATCAGCAGGAAAGCAGGTAGCTGTGGCAGAGGCTGCCAGCCAGATCATGGCACCTTTTGATTATGGTATGAGCCAGATCCTGCAAAAAGAGCTTTATGATCAGGGCGTGGAACTGGCTGTGGGTGACGGTGTTAAGGCCATTACTGAAGATAAGGTAATCTTAAACTCAGGCAGGGAGCTGGCCTGCGATGCAGTGGTACTCTCCATTGGCGTACTGCCGGAGACAGAGCTGGCAAAGCAGGCCGGTCTGGAAATCGGTGAGACCGGTGCAATCAAGGTAACACCGGATTACCGCACCAGCGACCCGCATATCTATGCAGTGGGCGATGCCATCGAGGTCTACCAGCGTCTGACCCACAAACCAACCAGGCTCCCCCTGGCTGGTCCGGCTCTGCGCCAGGCAAGGGCAGCGCTGATGCCATGTATGGAATGTCTACCAGGAATAACGGAGTCATTGGCTCCTGTGCTGTCAGGCTGTTCCAGTTGAACGCTGCTGCCACAGGACTGAATGAGAGAACCGCTAAAGCAAATAATATACCATGCGATTCTGTCTACACTATGGCCATGGATAAGGTAGGCCTCATGCCCGGCAGTTCTCCCATGCATTTTAAGGTTGTATTCGAAGTGCCCACAGGAAGGATCCTGGGAGCCCAGGCCATCGGCAAAGGCAATGTAGACAAACGAATTGACGTGATCGCAACCCTTATTGCCATGAATGGAACACTGGAGGACATGAAAGGGCTGGAACTCTGCTACTCACCGGTGTTCGGCACAGCAAGGGATGTGGTTAATCTGGCTGCACTGGTGGCACTCAATGTCCTGCACGGAGTCCTTAAACAGGTTCATGTAAGTGAAGTGCGGGAGCTGGTGGAGAGCAAAGCCTGCATCATTGATGTGAGGGGCAGGGACGAGTTTGAGATGGGTCATCTCATTGGAGCTGTGAATATCCCATTAGGTGAATTGAGGCAGCGTGTATCAGAGATTCCTCGTGACAGGCCGGTATATTTACACTGCAGGACCAGCCAGAGAAGCTATAATGCAGTCATGGCGTTAAAGGGCCGTGGTTTTGACAACATCATTAACATTTCTGGCTCTTTTCTGGGGCTCAGCTATTATGAATATTTTACGGATATAACTACGGGACGGGAGAAGATACTAACAGAATATAATTTTCTATAAAAGCCATGTATGGAGATGGACGCATGCCCTGGGAAGAGGGGCGTGCCGTTTGTTTTTGTGGGGCGTGACCCGGTTGAGCACGTAAAGTATATGAAATATAAATCGCCCGCAAGCCCTATCCGTCTCCATAAAAGATGAAGGTATGGATTTCCTTCCCACGATGATTTACCGGAGAAAGAATTATGGAAGAGAAAAAAAATGGCTATACTTTCTATATAATTCAAATATAGCAGGTAAAAATGGAGGAAAGTGTATGAGAATTCCAAAGCACATCGGGATCATACCAGACGGCAACCGCCGCTGGGCACTTGGAAAAGGAATGGGAAAAGAGGCAGGGTATGACAATGGAATCTCCCCTGGAATGGTCCTTTACCACCTTTGCAGAAAACTGGGGATTAACGAAATGACCTTTTACGGCTTTACAGTGGATAATACAAAGCGTCCGTCAATCCAAAGGGAGGCATTTACAAAGGCGTGCGTAAAAGCCGTTGAGGAACTGTCAAAGGAAGATGCCGAGCTTTTGGTTCTGGGAAAGACAACGTCAGCCATGTTTCCGGAGGAGCTGAAGCCATATACCAACAGACACCAGTTCGGTAATGGGGGAATGAAGATCAATTTTCTGGTCAATTACAGCTGGGAGTGGGATCTGGGACTTCATGACGGTGCCATAGGCCCTAAATTAAAAACCGCCGATGTTTCAAGGATCGATCTGGTGATCCGGTGGGGAGGCCGCAGAAGGCTGTCCGGTTTCCTGCCGGTGCAGTCCGTTTACTCAGATATGTATGTGATTGATGATTACTGGCCGGATTTTACGCCGCAGCACGTATATGATGCGATTGAATGGTATTCCAGGCAGGATGTGACTCTGGGAGGGTGAAAGACAAGTTTCATCAGGACAATGTTTGCCGCAGATTGCAGAAAGGGGTAATTAATACCCCTTTTTTTAAAGCTTATGTTTCTTGATTCGATTATGGGCAGTCTCATAGACTTCATCATCCGCCCGTGCCCCGATTACAATAACCAGCATATCATTATCTCTGCGTACCAGTAGATAAACAATGCGCAGTCCTGCCCCGCGGAGCTTGACTTTTAAAAATCCAGACAGATTTGTACTGCTTTTGTTTCCCAGGAATTTTCCATAGCCGCCTTCGGTTTCCGGTAGTGGGTTCTGGCTGACTTTTTGAATCGCCTTACGGATAAGAATCCTTTGGCTGCCGTCCAGTTTACGAAGGTCTTCAAGAGCTTCTGGCAGATAACTGACTTTCCAGTTCATTCCAGCTCGATTTCGTCTGTATCCATATAATCAGAAGGAGAGAACCCGAATTCCTGGTCCACCTGTTCCTGGGAAATCACAGTGGAAGGATTAAAATGGGACATTCGCTCAGCAGCCTCAGTTATAAGGCGGGCATCATTTACCTCGTCCAAAAGACGGATATATTCATCGGGAGATAAAAGAACACATTCTGCAGTATTATTCTTCATTACAACTTTTGCACCATTATTTTTTACTTCATCAAATATTTTTCCTGCAAGGCCCCGGTTGAATTGGGAAATGGGCACTGTGTTTTCAATGGCACTTCGAATAGAATTCATAATCATCACCTCTTTAATAGCAGTATATGCTTAGCTGATAAAAAAGTCAATAAATATACTAATATAAATACTGGTGTAAATGCTGATTTAAATTGTAGAGCGTATTAAGTCAAAAGGTTATTGATAACGTTCTGTGATATTTGCAACATGAACTGAAAGACTGGATTTCATTACAAAAAGAATAGTGTTTCTATAATTTGGTATACTACTGACTGAATGATATTTTATATGGAGGTAATTATGCCAGAGACGGTTTTAGAAAAGACAGAAGGACGGGTAAGCTATCACGATTCCGTGGAAGAGATGCTGGTAAGGATAAGGGATGACGGATTATCAAGCGTATTTTCCAGATGGGACGAGCAGGAAAAGATACGATGCAAATTTTGCCTGCAGGGATTAAGCTGCCAATTATGTACCAATGGACCCTGCAGAATCAACGAACAGAAGGGACCGGAAAAAGGTGTCTGCGGAATTGGCCCAGATGCCATGGCCATGAGAAATCTTCTTATGAGAAACATTATGGGAGCAGCCACTTATGCCCATCATGCTTATGAAGCCTTCCGGACCTTAAAAGAAACAGGAAAAGGCAACACAGTTTTTCAGATTACAGACGTTAACAAATTAAAATGGATGTGTGAAAAGACCGGGATTAATACAAATCAGGATGTAAATCAGATGGCTGTCTGCCTGGCAGAGTTTCTTGACCGGGAAATGAAAATAAGCCTGATGAGAAAAGTGTTATGGTGGAAGTCTTTTCACCGAAAAAACGAAAAAAGATCTGGGAAGACTTACACATTTACCCATCAGGCGTTGAACACGAAGTGCAGAACAGCATTGCAAGCTGTCTTACCAACGTAGATGGTGATTATGTTTCCCTGGCAACAAAAGCCCTGCGCTTAGGTCTGTCCACCATTTATACTGCCCAGATTGGCCTTGAAATGACACAGGATATTTTATTTGGAACCCCCATGCCTCATGAAGTGGATGTGGATTTGGGAATTATGGATCCTGATTACGTAAATATTGCATTTAATGGGCATCAGCCTGGATTGGGGTCGCTGCTTTGCAGATGGCAAGGATGCAGAAGTATCAGGATATGGCCAGGAAGGCCGGAGCAAAGGGAATACACATTGTAGGCTCCATTGAGACCGGACAGGAATTACTGCAAAGGTTTGAAATGATGATGTGTTTGTGGGTCTTATGGGAAACTGGTTATCCATTGAACCGTTTTTAGCAACAGGAACTGTAGACGCATTTGTAATGGAAGAAAACTGCTCTCCGCCTGCCATTGATCAATATGCGGAAAAATATCAGGTTGCGCTTGTGAGCGTCAGCACGATTATTGGTGTTCCAGGCACAGAACATAAGATGCCATATTATCCGGGCAAGGCAGAGGAGATGGCGGAAACGTGCATTAACGTTGCCATTGAGAACTTTAAGAAAAGGCATGACCAGATCAAGCCAATGGTACCAAAATACAAGGAAAAAGCCATTGCCGGATTTTCCACGGAAGCAGTGTTAAATGCAATCGGAAATGATTTAAATAACCTGGTGGATGTAATTGCAAAAGGCCAGTTAAAAGGAATCGTGGCCCTGGCAAACTGCTCCACATTGAGAAATGGACCCCAGGATTGGAATACAGTGAATTTAACAAAAGAACTGATTAAAAAAGACATCCTTGTTGTGGCAGGAGGCTGCGGAAACCATGGATTAGAGGTTGCAGGAATGTGCAATTTAGACGCCATCGATCAGGCAGGAGAAGGACTGCAGGGAGTGTGCAGGGCTTTGGGAATCCCCCCTGTGTTAAGCTTTGGAACCTGTACGGATACAGGAAGGATTTCCATGCTTGTAACGGCTCTGGCAGACCATCTGGATGCAGACATTTCTGACCTGCCTATTGCAGTAACGGCGCCGGAGTGGATGGAACAGAAGGCCACCATAGATGGCTTATTTGCCATAGCATATGGAGCTTATACCCATCTTTCTCCCACACCCTTTATCACCGGCGCGCCAAAGCTTGTAAAGCTGCTTACAGAAGACGTAGAGGGCCTGACCGGCGGTAAAGTAGCGTTGGGAGATGATCCGGTACAGGTAGCCAAGGATATTGAAGCTCACATTATGAAAAAAAGAAAAAAGATGGGCTTGAATTAGATTCCAGGCGGGAAATGAAATGTCCTTGGAAGATGAAAGGACAAGTTCCAAAGGCTTTGTAAACAAAGGGTTTCGGCGATTTTACCGAAGCCTTTTGTTTATTTATATTGTATGGATAGAAAGTCTTATTCATTAATAAAGCCTTTATCCTTGACTGGATTTTCATGCCGTTTTTAAATCAAAAAGATAACTTTTCAGTTATAAAATCTCTAATGTTTCTTCTGCCAGAATCAAGGGATTCATGCGATAAACAATTTTACACATACCTTCCAGGTGATTTTGCAAAGTCAGGATAAACAAAGCGAAATTGATGTTCAGCCACCATGTTTACATCTTTGGTATGTTGGAAACATGGCTGTATTTCCCCATATTCAGCAAAGTAATTACAAAAGTCAACCGTAAACAGTTTTGACAGAATCCATCCGGCAAGATCGGTTGACAGTGTGTTTTTTACAGCGATAAAAGAAGGAACGGTTAAGGCCCCCTCTTTGGGATACCGGAGTGAAAGCAGTGTTTCATCTGCCCGGAAAGCAAAAATGGAGGGAGTAATTGCCGCAGGGCTTAGCCCTTTTTGGACACTTTGGAGAGACTGGACCGGCATATCAAAAATCGTGGCATTTTCCATAAAAAGATCGGTAAACTCTTTGCCGTATAACCAGGTAAGCTGTTTATAGACACCCCGCCCGGCTGAATTTGTCTTTCCGCCAAACGCCTTGGGATGCTCTGCCAGTTCTTTAAGAGATACCGGCAAGGGCTGACCGGCTAATAACTGCTTGTTAAATACCATAATAAGCGGGATCACTAAAAAAAGGAAGAAGGCGCTTGTCCTGACAGAGATTGCTGTTACGAATCTCATTTTTTAATGGAAGCAGGCCCTGTATTTCCAGCAGCTCCTCTTTAAACAAACCATAGATTTCCGGATCTTCAAACACCTCTAAATCGGTGGAAACCATGATGTCCGGTGTGATCCCGGTTTTTTTTACCTCTTCTGACAGCTTTTTTTGGATATCCCAGACCAAAGTATTCTGTTTCCAGCAAGATATCCTGTTCTTTTAAAAGCGATGTTACCTCTTCGATATGTTTCTTTTCATACCGGTGCAGGACACAGATATTATTCCAGTACATACTTATTTTACGCATAATTCACCGACTCTCATCTTTCTTTGCATTTCCACAATATATTGCTGGTATGTATGCAGGCGTTCCCAGGTTTCCTGTTCTTTTTCATTTCTTTCAATTACCGATTGTATTCCGCCGTTTTTCATACAGATCCGGCAGTCACTCATTAAAGCTGTGTGCGGATCGTGTGTGGCGATCAGTACCAGTTTCTGCTTTTTCAGCAGCAGGTGCAAAGCTTTTTCTTTATGAATACCGGCATTTTCCACTTCGTCGATCAAAACAATGGGACTTTCACACAAAACGGCCACATCAGCGATCATCAGGGCGCGGCTTTGACCGCCGCTTAACAGATTTAAGCTGTCACTTCCATGAAGATGTTCCGGAGTAATGGCATTGGCCTGGTCAATGACTTCCGGTAGAACCTTATGCCAGTCCCGCTGTCTGCAGGTACAGTGCATGCGGATAAATTCCTCAACCGTCCCATCCAATACGAAACGCATATTCTGGCTGAGATGGGCGATCAGCTGCCTGGAGGTGTTAAATCGGGTCTGCTTATCCGGTACGTTTCCGTTGATCCATACATGGCGTCCGGAGACCGTGTCACCGCAGGCCAGCTGCTCTAAGTCCTGAATCAGCCGGCTTTTCCCCGAACCGGTATGGCCTACAACTGCGTACAGCTGTCCGGACTTCATGGTAAGGGGAGCAACGGACTCTGGCTGTCCGTTTTTATTGCGGCCCGGGATAATTGTCAATTCATGAAACATGGGATACCTCCTTAAAGTCCATTTTTTCCACAATGCCCTGCTGATACATGGTGCCGATCCGTTTTTCTCCCACACAGTAAGAGCATACACCGGAAGGCATGGTGTGACGCAGGGTGTCATTGCTGTTCCACCCTGTTTCGGGAAGGCTTTCCAGGTAATGGAAGAGAAGTCCGCTGCCGTAACCCGATAATCCGTCTACAGGAAAGATATGAGCGGTTGGATTTAAGGAGCTTATATTATAGTGGATAATTTCTTTTTCTGCCTGTGAAACCATATCGATTTTGGTCATGAGAATGATATCAGCGGTTGTCAGCATTGGACCCAGTTTTTTTGGGGAACGCAGGCTGCTGGTGCAATCTGTCACACAGATGCTGACCGTATGAGCGGTGGCAGGTGAACAGCGGTTGCAGAGTCCCGCAGTTTCGATTATCAGATATTCGGTTTTCTGCTGTTCATTCCAGGCGATCATTTCCTCCAGGTTTGAAATCAGGAAATGATCCGGGCATATGTCACCGGACAGGCCCAGTATAAACGGAACGCCCAAAGCCTGATAGGCAGCTGGATCATCGGAATGCAGACAGTCAATTTTGCAGACAGAGGAGCGCTTACCGGCAGACTGAATATGACGGATCAGATTTGCGGCAGCCAGAGTCTTACCGGCGGCGGCTCCCCCGCTAATGAGAATTATTTTACTTTTCATTTTTCCTGTCTCCTTGTATAATGATGATATTTCCACCGTATTATAGCAGACATAGGAAGAGGGAGGTGTCTCATTTGACACAACGGGAAAAGGACCTGGAATTTTTAAAAACCACAGAATTGTTCCGGGGAATGAATGTGGGGGATATGGAGTATGGAATGAGCAGCTTAAAAAAAGGCACCTTGGTCAGCAACCATTATCTGGGAGAGAAATCCATCGGTATTGTAGTAACCGGCGAGATTGCTGTCTCCTCTGTTACCCAGGATGGGAAGGAACTGACCATGAAACGGATTTATCCGAAAGACTGTTTTGGTATCTGCACGATTTTTACTCATGCCGAGATGCCCAACACTCTCCAGTGTATGTGTCCCACAACCGTACTGTACATAAAGAAGAGTGAACTTTTGAAGGTGTTTAAAAAGGATCCGGAGCTGATGCTTCATATCATGACGATTTTTAATAAAAAGATATTGTTTCTGCAGAAGAAAATAGAAATGCTTAATACCACTTCTGCAAAAGCCCGCCTGGCAGATTATTTAGTGAGTCACGCCAACAGCAATGGGTGATTTTCCTGCGTACAGGCAAGACCGGACTGTGCTCCAGCCTGGGAATCAGCCGTGCCAGTCTGTATCGTGAGCTGGACAACTTCCGGTTTTCTCAGGCGATTGAGTATACGGATCAGAAAATTGTGATCCGGGATGTATCTCATTTGAGACAATTTTCCCGGTATCAGCTTGACTCCCAGGCAGCTACATGTTAGTATGCAGAGGTTAGTTGAAGCTAACTAAAAGCGAGCTAAGGAGAGTCATATATGTTAAAGATTGCAGTATACGGGAAGGGAGGAATTGGCAAAAGCACAACTACCTCAAACCTGGCAGCAGCATTGTCTGATATGGGATATCGGGTAATGCAGATCGGCTGTGATCCGAAAGCGGATTCCACACAGAATCTGACATTGGGAAAACCGGTAAAAACGGTCTTGGATGCGATTAAGGAAAAGTCTGATCATGTGGAGCTTTCAGATATTGTATTTCCTGGTTACAACGGGGTGTTATGCGTGGAAGCCGGAGGGCCGACTCCTGGAATTGGCTGCGCGGGGCGCGGCATTATTACCGCTTTTGAGCGGCTGGAAGAATTAAATGCTTATGAGGTATACAAGCCGGATATCATACTTTATGATGTTCTTGGTGATGTGGTATGCGGAGGCTTTGCCATGCCCATTCGGGGCGGCTATGCGGAACATGTATTTGTTGTTACTTCGGGTGAGAAGATGTCCCTTTATGCGGCAGCTAATATTGTCAGTGCTGTGGGACAGTTTTCCAGGCGGGGATATGCCAGGTATTCAGGTATCATTTTAAACTCACGAAATATTGAAAAAGAGCAGGAACTTGTATCAGAATTTGCAGAGGAAAGCGGCGGGAAGATCGTTCGGATCCTGCCACGGGATGGAATCGTACAGGAGGCAGAACACCAGAAGAAAACAGTTGTGGAGGCATTTCCGGAAAGTGCTATGGCAGGAGAATACCGTACACTGGCCAAATCTATTCTGGAGGTGTGCGGCCATGAAAACTGATTGCAGTACTCTTCATTATACATCGCCTGCCCACGGCGGGTGGGGGGTGGTCCGCCTGGCCATGCTGGTTCCGGAAAGTTATCAGCTGTTTGTCTGCCCCTTTGCCTGCGGGAGGCATGGGGCGCTGGGGGCCATCGCGCATGGCTTAAAAGACCGTCTCTCCTATTTATACATTGATGAAAGTGATATTGTATCGGGAGGCTATGAGGATTTAATTCCGGAAGGGGTGGCAGAGCTCCTGGAAACTCTGGAGAAAAGGCCTAAGGTTCTGATGATCTTTGTCAGCTGCCTGGATGACCTGCTGGGAACAGACCATGAGTCCATACTGGCTGTTTTACGGGAACAGCATGAAGATGTTCGGTTTACTTTCTGCCATATGAACCCCATCACCCTTGATACGGATAATCCTCCGCCGGTCAATATCCGCCGGAAGATGTACGGTCTTCTGGAACCGTCGGAAGTAAAGAAGAGGCAGGTCAATCTCATTGGGAATCCGGTGCAGATCCGGCCGGAATCCGAATTGTATGGTTTTTTGCAGGCGCTGGGAATGGAACAGGTCAACCACATTGCACAGTTTGAAACATTTGAAGCATATCAGCAGATGGCGGCTGCCCAATGGAATTTGGTAATAGCCCCGCCGGCAGTGAAACCGGCCATGGACATGAAAGACTGGCTGAATATTGATTTTGAGTTAGCTTACACTAACTATCGGGAGGAAGATATTCTGAATACCTATGAACAGCTGATGGAAAAGCTGGCAGACAAAGAGGACGTCCGGTTTGATCTGGAGCCGTACCGGGAGAGAGCAAGGCAGGCTGTCAGGGAGGCCAGAGAGGCAGTCGGGGACAGACCGGTATTTATCGATTACACGGCTGTGATTTTTCCTTTTGCGGCAGCAAGGGCATTATGCGAGGCGGGCTTCCATGTGGCCGGAATTTTTGCCCGGACAATCGGGGCAGGAGAAAAGGAACATGCGGACTGGATCTATGAACATATGCCGGAAATCCAGATTATGAATCCAATCGCCCATGATATTCCTGCAAAGATCGGGGCATTTCCGGAGGACAGCATTGCCATTGGCTTTGAAGCCGCATATGTTACCCGTGCCCGCCATGTGTATGGTCTGGTTAATAATGAAGGGAACTTTGGATTTGACGGTTTAATCCGGCTGATGCAGGGAATCGTCCATGCGGTTCAAGTGGAAGAAGATTTAGAAACGCTGATAAAAAAATTATGGGTTGGTGATATAATGCATAAACTTTCGATACAACTGCCTCCGTTTGCTCCTGATTATTCCGGTGTATGCTCGCACTGTTTGCATTTGGCGGCCTGCTGGTGATTCATGATGCTTCCGGCTGCACAGGAAATTATACCGGCTATGATGAACCAAGATGGTATGATTCCCGCAGTCTGGTGTACTGTTCAGGACTCAGGGAAATGGATGCGATTCTTGGCAATGATGAAAAATTCATACAAAAGATAGAAAAAGCCGCAAATGATTTAAAGCCGAATTTCCTCTGCTTTCTGGGAAGTCCTGTTCCCATGGTTATTGGTACAGATCTGGAAGGGATTGCGGCAGAGCTGGAAGAACGTACCGGAATTCCTTCCATCGGACTGGCTACAACCGGTTTGCATTACTATGACAAAGGGATTTCGGATGCTTACATAGCTTTTGCGAAAAAGTTCTTTCCGCCGCCCCAGGCAGTTTGTCCGTCTGGTGACAGGATCAATATTCTTGGGTTGACACCCCTTGATTTTTCCAACAACAGCAATGCGGTTGACTTAATCGGTGAAATGGAGAAACGAGGCTTTATAATTCAGGCGGATTTTTCTATGGTATCTGATTTCCATAAGGCTTGCCAGGCACCGTCAGCCAGTGTAAACCTGGTAGTATCAAAGAGCGGCCTGGGCCTGGCAGAATATATGAAAAAAAAGGTATCAAATTCCTTACGTTGTGGGAGTACCGGTTGGGGAATTGGCAGCTGACCGCTTGGCGGTAATGCTGAAAGAAACAATGGCAGATAAACGGGAAAGGGTATTGGAAACGGAGGCAGAAGAAACCAGTCAGGTTTTAGTCATCGGTGAAGAGGTCCTGATCCGGTCGCTGGCATTTCATTTTCGTGAAGAGAGGGGAATAAGGGGAATTCAGCCGGCGGTTTTATTTGGCGGAACACAAGGAGTGTACCGGCAGGACAGCCTTGCGCTGAACAGTGAGAGTGATATCAGAAAACTGGTGAACAGTGGAAGATACCATACGATTATAGCTGATCCGCTGATCCGGCAGCTGATCCGGGAAAAAGAAAATGTACGGTTCATCGAGCTGCCCCATGTGGCGGTTTCCAGCAAGGTGTGCTGGGATCATGCGCCCCAGCTGATGGGAGAACGATTGAGCGGAAGTTTATTTTTAGCTTCCAATGATATAATGAGCGAAAGAGAGGAGAAATAAAACGATGAAAAAGACAGTAACGCGTGTATTGAGCATGGCTCTGTGTCTGGCTTTATTATCCGGCTGTACGGCCAAGACAGCTTCCACAGAGGCTCCGGCCAACGCTGCCGGTACAGAGGCAGCATCAGCGGAAGACAAAACAGAGGACGGGAAAAAGGAAGAATCTGCACCGGCAGCAGGCGAGACCAAGACGATCACTGACCATGGCGGCAATGAGGTGGTTATTCCGGTTAATATTGATCGTGTGGTGATTGCATCCTTATGGCCGCTGCCGTCGGTTTATGCATTGTATCAGGGCTCAGGCGACAAACTGGTGGGCATGCATCCGGCTTCTAAAAGTGCGGCAGAGCATTCTCTGTTAATGAAGGTGGCTCCGGAATTAAAGGATGTGGAAACTTCCTTTATTCAGGGCGGCGAGGTTAATGTGGAAGAACTTATTAAGCTGAAGCCTGATGTGATCTTTTGCAATGCTAACAATGCAAAAGAAAGGGAAGTTCTGTTAAAGACCGGTATTCCGGTGGTTGGCTTCAGTACTTCCATTGCCGGGTTTAATACGGTGGAAACTGTAAACAAATGGGTTGAACTGTTGGGGGAAGTATTTGATGAGCCGGATAAAGTGGCCGGTATTACTGATTACGGACGCGAAGTGGCTGCTGATATTGAAAAACGGTTAAAAGATGTAAAAGAGGAAGATAAACCGAAAGTAATGATTATTTATCATTATAAAGACGGGGTATTCCAGACCTCGGGCAACCAGTTCTTCGGTCAGTACTGGTGCGACGCCACCGGAGCTGTCAGTGTATCAAAGGATATTCCGGGGTCAGGCGTGGATTTGACCATGGAGCAGATTTATGAATGGGATCCGGATATTATCTATGTAACAAACTTTAGTCCTTACCTGCCTCAGGATTTCTATGACAACAGCATCGAAGGCTTTGACTGGAGTCCGGTTAAGGCAGTACGGGAAAAGAAAGTTTATAAATTCCCCCTGGGAATGTACCGCTGGTTCCCGCCGTCATCTGACTCTTCCCTGTGCCTTTACTGGATGGCCCAGAAAAATCATCCGGAAGCTTTTGCAGATCTTGATCTGAACCAGACAATTAAAGACTTCTATCTGAAATTTTATAATGTGGAGCTGACGGATGAGGAGGTAGAAGGCATATTCAATCCTCCCCGTGAAGCAGCAGACGGAGTATAAACATGCTGATGAAACGATATGGAGCCGGAACCAGGATCTTACTGATCCTGGCTCCGGTATTAACTGCCCTGATCTGTCTGGGCATCGGACGATATTCCTTTAACCTGGTTGATATCTGCAAACTGTTATATACCTATGCGGTTTCCGGAAAAGATGCGATCGAACCTCAGGCATATAGCGTTGTATTCAATATCCGGCTGCCAAGAATCATTCTGGCAGTTCTTTGCGGAGCGGGGCTGGCTGTCTCAGGAGCAGCCTTTCAGCCTTGTTTTCCAATGCACTGGCGACTCCCGATACCTTGGGAGTGGCACAGGGAGCATGTTTTGGTGCGGCCCTGGCCCTATTGTTTTCGGACAGCCTTTTATGGGTTCAGCTGGCGGCCCTGGTATTTGGTTTGATCGCAATTATGCTCACCTATTCCATCAGCAAGGTAAAAGGACAGTCCTCCACGTTTATGATTATTCTGGCGGGAATTGCGGTTTCTTCTCTTTTCACTTCGCTGGTATCCCTGATTAAATATGTAGCTGATCCGGAGTCTCAGCTGCCGACCATTACATACTGGCTGTTAGGAAGCATGGCTGGAATTACCTATAAGAGTCTGGCTATCGGCGGTCCTCTGGTCTGCGGGGGAATTCTGATGATCTATCTGCTGCGCTGGCGGTTAAATATTCTGTCGATGTCTGAAGATGAAGCAAGATCAATGGGAATTGACTTGAAAAAACTTCGTATTATCATTATTCTGTCAGCAGCCTTGATTACTGCCTCCTGTGCTTCCATGTGCGGACGGATTGAGTGGGTGGGGCTGTTAATTCCCCATGGGGTCCGGATGCTGTTTGGAAGCAATAACGAGCGGGTCATTCCGGCCAGCATCAGCCTGGGCGCAATCTTTATGCTGATTATGGATACGACTGCCAGGGCAGCAACGACTGCTGAGATTCCCCTGTCAATCCTGACAGCAGTAATCGGAGCGCCGGTATTTATTCTATTGCTGAGAAAGACAGGAGGAGGATGGCTGTGATTTTTGAAGTAAAGAAGGATGCTTTGGATATAAGGCAGGGGAAGAAATTCTTAAGGAAATCACATTCCGGCTTCAGGCTGGAGAGGTACTGGCAATTCTGGGACCTAATGGTGTGGGAAAAACCACACTGCTTCGCAATATGATGGGACTGCTGAAATGGAAATCAGGCGGAAGCTATCTGGATGGAACATGTCTGGCAGATATGTCTGTAAAAGATGTCTGGCAGACCATCGCCTATGTCCCCCAGCAAAAGCGTCCCTTTTTTCCTATACGGTGGAAGAGATGGTTTTACTGGGACGCAGTGCCCATATCGGAAATTTCAGCCGTCCGAAAAAGACGGATTTGGAAATAGCTGATGAGGCAATCCTGAGTGTTGGAATTGATTATCTGAGAGGAAAGCTGGTGAGCCGGATCAGCGGCGGAGAGCTGCAGATGGTCTTAATTGCCCGGGCCTTAACTGCGAAACCCCGGATGCTTGTGCTGGACGAGCCGGAGAGCAATCTGGACTTTAGAAACCAGCTGATCATTTTGGATACCATTCGGCGTCTGGCTGATGAAAAGAATATATCCTGTATTTTTAATACCCATTATCCGGCACACGCATTGAAGATATCCGATCAGGCATTGATTTTGAACCGCAGCGGAAAAAGCATATTTGGCAAAGTGGATGATGTGGTGACAAAAGAACATATGGAAGAGGCATTTGGAGTAAAGGTCCTGATCAGTGAAATTGAAGAAGAAGGGCATTGCTTTAAATCCGTAACAGCCCTGGCGCTGACCTGATGGATAGATGGGGCAGATCAGATCCCGGTAAGGAATGCAACATGCTGGAAGAGGACGGGGCAGAAGTAACCTGTCAGGACAGTATGGCTGCTTTTGTGATTCAACCTTATGAAATCAAAACATGGAAGGTTAGGTTCCGGTAATCCTGTTTTTCAGGCGGAAGCAGCAGGCTTTTTAAAGTCTCTGCTTTGGCCTGCTTGTGGTGGGAAAAGCAAACGTATGAATGAGAAATTCATTGCATTAGTCAATAAGTATACCATTAAGCCTATTGACAGGGAGTGGATTTTAAAATATGCTGTTAAGTGTAACATAATATTTAACCGAATCAAGTGGCGGAGCAGATTGCGAATATCTGCTTGGCGAAGATCGGTGTACAGGACCGATTCAGCCAGTCCGGAAAGCCAGAAGAGCTTCCTGTGAATACGGACTGAGTGGGAAACAGGTATATATCAGATAAAAGGAGTGTTGGAAGCATGAGAATCGCTTTAATTAATGAGAACAGCCAGGCGGCTAAGAATGAATTGATTTACAACAGCTTAAAAAAAGGTTGCAGATTCAAAGGGTTATGTGGTGGATAATTATGGCATGTATTCCCCGGAGGACAGCAATTCCCTGACCTATGTACAGAACGGGATCCTTGCAGCCATTCTTTTAAACTCCGGTGCAGCGGATTATGTGGTTACCGGATGCGGAACCGGCGAAGGTGCCATGCTGGCCTTAAACAGCTTCCCAGGCGTAATCTGCGGCCACGTGTGCGATCCAAGTGACGGCTACATGTTTGCACAGATCAATGACGGCAATGCGATCTCCATGCCGTTTGCAAAGGGCTTTGGCTGGGGTGCAGAGCTGAATTTGGAATATACATTTGAAAAGTTATTCTCTGAAGCAAGCGGACAGGGCTACCCAAGAGAGAGAGCCATTCCGGAGCAGAGAAATAAGAAAATCTTAGATGTGGTAAGAGAAAATAACTTAAAGGATATCCTGACCTGCTTAAAGGGACTTGACCAGGAGCTGGTAAAGGGAGCCGTTGGCGGCGAGAAGTTTGGAGAGCTGTTCTTCGCAAACTGCAAGGATGAATCCATTGCCGAATATGTAAAGAGCCTGCTGGCATAGGAGTTACCTTAAGCTTTAATGGGGAGAAAAATGAATTTTCAAAGCTGGTTACTTATTAACAAATAAATATATAAGGAGAAGTGCTATGAGATTTTTTTATTGATACAGCAAATACGGAAGATGTAAAGAAAGCAAACGACATGGGTATTATCTGCGGTGTTACCACGAATCCTTCCCTGATTGCAAAAGAGGGACGGGATTTTGTTGAAGTCATTAAAGAAATTGCATCCATCGTGGATGGACCCATCAGCGGAGAAGTAAAAGCGACAACCGAAGATGCAGAAGACATGATCGCAGAAGGCCGTGAAATCGCAGCGATCCATCCCAATATGGTTGTAAAAATCCCTATGACCGTGGAAGGCTGAAAGCCGTTAAGGTATTGACCGCAGAAGGAATCAGGACCAATGTGACACTGGTGTTTTCTGCCGCTCAGGCACTTTTGGCTGCCCGTGCAGGCGCGACCTATGTTTCACCGTTTTTAGGCCGTCTGGATGACATTTCCATGCCTGGTATTGACTTGATCTGTGATATCATGGATATTTTTAATGAACACGGAATTGAGACAGAAATCATTGCAGCCAGTGTCCGCAGCCCCATCCATGTCATTGACTGTGCAAAGGCAGGAGCCGACATTGCTACCGTACCTTACAGTGTACTAATGCAGATGGTAAAGCACCCGCTGACTGATCAGGGAATTGAGAAATTTAAGGCGGATTATAAGGCAGTATTTGGTGAATAATCAGTTGGTTATGGCGAAGTCTTTTCAGGCTTCGCCTTTTTCTTTTTCTATTTCCTGATTCAGTGCAGCGAGGGGGACAATCTAAAATCTGAATCAGGACCTGCACAGCTCAGTCTTGTTGCGTTCTAAAAACGGCCGCAAAGGATCAGGAACATAACTTTCTGCAAATTCATGGAAAATAAAAGGGTTATCTAAAAAAATAACTTGAAATAACCGGTACAGAAAAATATAATAACAGTATCAACGGATGATCGTAATCGTTGCAATACTTGAAGCGGAAATGTAAGAATGCACACATGAAGGAGCAGGAATGAAACATGAGATACTTGCAAAGGAACACTGCCCATACTGCAAAAGACATTGTTCTTTAAAAGATCCCCATTGCGGAAAGGGAAAAGCATTGGCGGAGAAGAAGAAAAAGGAAGAAAAGAAGGGAAAAGAAGAAAGAAAGGATCCGGTCACAGGGCTGGAAACAGATGATTGGATTAATATTCAGTCTGAAATCAGGCTGCTGCGCCTTTGCCAGACCGGCTGCCGGCTGCTGCCGGACCAGAAAGCAGGAAAGCAGGGCGGGAAAGCGGTCAGGCTTTATATTATGGCTGTATTGGCAGAAAAAGGCGGCCTGACACAAAAGGAGCTTAAGGAAAATTCCGGGCTGCATTTCAGGGAACTGGAAGAGGCTTTACATAAGCTGGAGAAAAAAAAGGCTGGGTCAGCCGGAAGCAGGACGAAGGAAAAGAAAAAAAAGGTGTCTTTGACTGGTAAGGGGCTGGAGGCGGCCAAAGAACATATGGGGGACTGGAAGAGAGGGCATGACTCTGTTTTTTTCCCCGCTTACTGAGGAAGAAAAAGGTTTTCTTGAACATATCCTGAAAAAAATCCTGCAGTGAACAAACTCCGCCGTGAATATGGCAATTTCCATAAGGCAGGGTTGTGTTTCGGGAAAAATTGTAGTACAATGCAACAGGATATCATCCGATTATTATGTTTTTTTATGATGCGGCTGCCGCAGGAGGATTACCATTGAGATATCAGGTAAAGAAAACCAGGTCTGTCAGTTGGATACTGGCATTATTTTGTTGCATTGCTTTACTTTTGGGAGAATTAAATGCGCTGGGCATGGACTGGAATCCGGTCCGGGCATGTTTGGTTTTAACACAGGCCCTGCCAAAGGGATATGCCCATCCGGGAAAGAATGATGCAGTGGCCGGATTTCCAGGGGCCTTGGAGGAAGAAGCTGGGAGTGAAACCCTGGTTGATACCTGGAGCAGGCTCGTGGTCGGAAACTTGCCCTTAAAGTATCTGGCGGCCAGGGAATTTTTCCTGTTTGTCCCGCTTATTTTATGGTCGGAACGAACCATGCTGATGAAGGAGGGGTATGCCGGCAGAAAGTATCTGATCAGGTACATCCATGATTCGGATGGTGAGAAAGGAGTAAGGGCAGGATTTTAAAATAATTAAAATATTAACAAGAAAAGAGGATTACCTATGAAACCAGGAAAGAAAATGTTTGCTGCAATTTTAGTGGTAATTGCAGCTCTCGTTTATGTTGGGGCATTTGGGGCCGGAAGCAGTATTAAGGGCGTACGTGAAATGCGCTACGGCATCGATATCCGCGGAGGCGTGGAGGCAGTATTTGAACCTCAGGGGCTTGACCGCAGCCCATCGGAAAAGGAGCTTGAGACAGCCAGACAGGTCATTGAGACCCGTATGGATAACCAGAATATCGTTGACCGTGAGGTGACTGTGGATAAAAACGGAGGATATATCATCGTTCGTTTCCCATGGAAATCTGGGGAGACCAATTTTAACCCGGAAGAGGCCATTGCGGAATTAGGAGAAATGGCTGAGCTTACGTTCCGGGATCCTGATGGAAATGTGCTGATTCAGGGAAAAGACGTGCAGAATGCAGCACCTGAGACAGCAAATAACAACGGAATCAAAAGCTATCAGGTAGCTCTTAGCTTTAACCCAGAAGGCTCCAGGCTGTTTGAAGAAGCGACTGGAAAGCTGATCGGAAAGCGGATGAGCATTTACATGGATCAGGATCTGATCTCCAGCCCCACAGTACAGACCAAGATATCAGGCGGGCAGGCAGTTATTACAGGAATGGAAGATTATGATGATGCAAAGAATCTGGCTGAGAAGATCAATGCAGGTTCTCTTCCATTTTCCCTTAAGACCACCAATTTCTCCACCATAAGCCCATCCCTTGGAAACAATGCTTTGGGGATTATGGTATATGCGGGAATGGCTGCGTTTTTAGTAATCTGTTTGTTTATGCTGGTATTTTACAAGCTGCCAGGCGCTGTTGCATGTGTCACCCTGGTCCTGCAGACGGTTCTCCAGATGCTTGCCGTCTCTATTCCACAGTATACACTGACTCTTCCGGGTATCGCCGGTATTATCCTGACCATAGGTATGGCGGTGGATACGAATATTATTATTTCAGAACGTATATCGGACGAGCTGAAAAAGGGCATTTCCGTGAAAGGCGCGGTACTCACCGGATATAAAAATGCTTTTTCCTCTGTTTTAGACGGAAATGTTACTACAGCCATTGTTGCAGTGATCCTGATGTTTTTAGGTTCAGGTACCATGCTCAGCTTTGGTTATACCTTATTGATCGGTATGATCGTCAACCTTTTGGTGGGCGTTTCTGTTTCCAAGCAGCTTTTGTTATCCCTTGTTCAGTATGATCCATGGCGTGATGAGAAATGGTTCCGGATCAGAAAAGATAAAAAAATCATACCATTCTATCAGAAGAAATATATTTTTGGAATCATCTCCGGACTGATTTTCCTTTCCGGAATTATTGGCTGCTTTGTTTTCGGAGTAAAGCTGGATACCCAGTTTACCGGAGGCGCAGTGTTAAGCTATTCCGTATCAGACGAGGCGGATACAGGTAAGATCCAGGCTGCTATTGAGAAGCAGACAAACCGTCCGGTTACGGTTCAGATCAAGGAAGATAACATGACGGGGCTTAAAAGGCTTTCCGTCACCCTTGCAGGAAATGCGGGTATGTCTCCGGAAGACCAGAAGAATCTGACGGATGCCATCAACAGTACTTCTGACAAGGTAGATGCAAAGCTGTCGGAGACCTATGTGGTTGAACCTTATATCGGAGCAAAGGCGCTAAAGAACGCAGTGGTTGCCATTGTACTGTCCCTGCTTTTCATTGTAGTCTATGTCTGGATCCGTTTTTCCGCTATATCCGCCTTCCGGCAGGAGTTACTGCAATGGTCGCACTGGTCCATGATGTGATTGTGGTGTTCTTTGCATTCGTGCTGTTCCAGATTCCGTTAAACGATGCCTTTGTGGCAGTAGTTCTTACGATTATCGGTTATTCTATCAATGATACCATTGTTATCTATGACCGGATCCGTGAGAACAGGAAGAAGGATTCCAAGATGCCTGTGGATGAGCTGGTAAATATCAGTACCTCCCAAACCCTTGGAAGATCCATTAATACTTCCTGTACGACGGGAATCTGCGTGCTTATTATTCTGGGGGCTTCAGTCTACTTCCAGATCGGCTCTATTTTAGAATTCTCACTTCCAATGTTCTTTGGTATCCTGACCGGATGCTACTCCTCCATTTGCGTGGCAGGTACGCTCTGGGCTATGTGGGAAAAGAAAAAGGAAAAAAAAGTAAAAGGTGTTTTTTTAAGCCTTTAAAGGCCGTTGCTTTGTCACTGGGAATCAGAGGCAAAGCAGCGGCTTTTTTCTTGGAAAGTGATCAGAGCCTTTGCCAGATGGGACTATTGTCAGACGTTATCAGAAATAAAATATTCTTATTACACCATTGAATAATATGGTAAAAGATGTTAGAATATAATAAATCATTTTTATGGAGGTGTTCAATGCAAAAGTAAGGATGTCCGGACGATTGGACATGCCTGATCTGCGGTTTTGAGAAAGATGCATTCAATGCAATCTGACAGAAAATGATCAATAGAAAAACAGAGAAAAAGGAGGGCGAAGGTTTTGTTAAATAAAGAAATTGTAGCGAAGATAAACAAACAGATTAATTTTGAACTGTATTCGGCATATATCTATCTGGACATATCCAACTATTATGCAGATAGTAATTTAAACGGTTTTGCGAACTGGTTTAAGATTCAGACTCAGGAAGAGCGGGATCATGCCATGCTCTTTATGAATTATTTACTTAACAATGGCGAAAAGGTTGTACTGGAAGATATTAAAGCTCCTGATTTTGTTTACACGGATTTCCGCCAGCCGGCTATGACCGCCTATGAACATGAGGTGAAGGTAACGGCTTCCATTCATGATATTTACGGAGCCGCTTATGAATTAAAAGATTTCCGTACCATGCAGTTTCTCGACTGGTTTGTAAAAGAACAGAATGAAGAGGAAAAAAATACGGATGAGATTATAAAGAGATATGATCTATTTGGAAATGATGCAAAAGGATTGTATTTACTGGATACGGAGTTAGCGGCAAGGGTCTATACACCGCCCTCTCTTGTAATTTAACCGAATGAAGTAAGGCCGCGGGTTGCAAATATCCGTTTAACTCTCTATGGGATCATAACTATAATGCGAAAGAAGAGCAGTCTCTGCCATGATAGAAACAGTATATCATGGCGGGGAATGCTTTTTTTCATTTTTGCCGTAAAATGCTGCGGCTGTTTTAGGAAAGATCTGGACAAAGGGGGAAAGATATTCATGGGAAAACAAAGGGAAAAGGTAGAATTCCGCTACTATGCGATTCCAGAGTCAGAAGTGGTACTGGCTCTATTGGGAGAGGACTGGATCAGGGAATATGGGAGGGGTATTAAGTACCTTCATTTTCACGATCTTATGGAAATAGGATATTGCCACTGGGGGGACGGTGAGGTGGTATTGGGTCAGGAACGTCTTCCTTTTTCCGGCCATTCTATAATGATTGTACCTCCAAGGCTTCCTCATAACACTGACAGTGCAGAGAGAACAAAGGCTTATTGGGAGTGGATCTACATTGATCTGGAAAAAACCGTGACCGAAGTATATGGCCATGATCCGGTACTCCAAAGGAGCCTGTTAAAGAGACTAAACAGGACCGGATACCTTTTGTCAGAGGAGAATCAGCCAGCCCTGTCCAGATTGGTTTTGGGGATCATAGAAGAATCCCGCCATAAAAAGCCTTATTACAAAGACAGCTTATGGGGGTATCTTTATGCCTTTGTTGTGGAGCTTTTACGGCTTTCCGATGATGAGGAACAGATTGCAGGGGGAAGAAACCGTGATTCCGTTTTAGCAGGTGCCCTGGATTATGTTGCCAGACATTATCGTCAGGAGATCAGAATAAACAGCCTGGCAGAGGCCTGCAGCATGAGCGAAGGCCATTTCCGCCGGGTTTTTGAAGAGGAAATGAATATGAAGCCTTTGGATTATATCAACCTGGTCCGGGTTCAAAGTGCTTGTGAGCTGCTGAAAAAAAACAAATAAATCCATGGAAGAGGTTGGAGAGGAATCGGGATTTGCTTCTATTTCTGCATTTAACCGGAATTTTCGAAAAATATTAAATATCTCTCCTTATCAATGGAAGAAGTCGGAAGAAAATTATGAGGGAAGGTTGCTGCATTGTAAGATCAGCGCTCAAAAAGGCTGGTAATAAGGAGAAATGATTGAATATGCGCTCTTTTTAATTGAATCTAAAGGCTTTAAATCAAAAATATCAGTATAATGGAGTTGTTGGAAATCTTTCGAAAGAAAAACAGAGTCATATGAGCCAATTTTTTATGAAAGAGGAGGAGTTTTGCTATGAAGAGAAGAATCCCATCCATATTACTGGCCGGAGCCATGGTGGCTTCCCTAACAGCCTGCGGAAATTCCGGAACCACAGGGCAGAAGACAGGAGACGGGGCAAAAGCAGCAAACGAACTGACTGTCTGGTGCTGGGATCCGGCATTTAACATTTATGCCATGGAGGAAGCGGCCAAGGTGTACCAGAAGGATCACCCGGATTTCAAGCTGAATGTAGTGGAGACACCCTGGGCTGATGTCCAGACCAAGCTGACAACGGCGGCCACCTCCAAAAACCTGGATACACTTCCTGATATCCTGTTGATGCAGGACAATGCATTTCAGAAGAATGTAATCAGCTATCCCGATGCCTTTAAGGATCTGACCGGAAGCGGAATCGATTTCTCCAAGTTCCCAAATGCTAAAACTGCCTACTCAGTTGTGGAAGGAAAAAAATTACGGAGTTCCCTTTGACAATGGAGCTGCGATTGCAGCCTATCGTACCGATGTGCTGAAAGAAGCCGGTTATACGGAAGCAGATTTTACAGACATTACCTGGAGCCAGTATCAGACTATGGGCGAGGATATCTTGGCAAAGACAGGAAAGCCTCTGTTATCCTGTACAGCCGGAGAGTCGGATCTGATCATGATCATGCTCCAGTCTGCAGGCGGAAGCCTCTTTGATAAGGACGGGAATCCCAGCATGGTTGGGAATGACAAGCTAAAAAAAGGTTATTGAAACCTATGTTTCCCTTGTTAAGAGCGGTGTACTTGTGGAAGTCAATGACTGGGATCAGTATGTTGGAACCATGACAAACAGCACTGTGGCGGGAACAATTAACGGCTGCTGGATCATGGCGAGCATTCAGACCGCAGAAGACCAGTCCGGTAATTGGGCGATTACCAATATACCGAAGCTTGAGGGAGTAGACGGGACAACCAATTATTCCAACAATGGCGGCTCCAGCTGGGCAGTAACTGCTGGCAGCAAGAATCCGGAGCTGGCTGCGGATTTCCTATCAAAGACCTTTGCCGGAAGCGTTCCTTTCTATGAAACCATTCTTCCAAAATCCGGAGCACTGGCAACCTATCTTCCTGCAGCGGACAGTAAGGTTTATGGTGAGCCTCAGGAATTCTTTGGAGGAAAGCCGGTATATGCCCAGATCACAGAGTTTGCATCAAAGGTTCCTTCCAATAATACAGGCGTTTATTATTATGAGGCCCGTGATGCGGTAGCAACAGCTATTACCCATGTAGTTACAGGAGCAGACATTGATGCAGAGATTAAGACTGCAGAAGATACGGTTAAGTTTGCCATGGGTAAATAAAAATAAGAATAAGAGGGAGGAGGCATTTTTAGTGGGAAATTCAAAGAAAAAGCTGTCCTTAGGCCAGAAGCAGAGCCTTGCGGGCTGGATATTTTTAACGCCGGCGGTCATCCTGATTGCGGTCATGAGCTTTCTGCCCATGATCCAGGCGCTGTTCCTTTCCTTTCATACGGGAATTGGCGCGGCTATGAAATGGACAGGCGGGACCAACTATATAAGAATGTTCAAGGACCCTGTTTTCATGCAGGCTCTGAAAAACAATTTTATCTACCTGATCATACAGGTTCCCATCATGCTGATATCGGCTCTGGTCCTGGCTTCCCTCTTAAACAATAAGGATCTTCGGTTCAAGGGGCTTTTCCGTACCGCGATTTTTCTGCCCTGCGCCACCTCCCTGGTATCCTATGCGGTAATTTTCCGTTCCCTGTTTGCAGTGGATGGCCTGGTCAACATCGTCCTCATAAAGCTTGGGATATTGACCACAGGATACAACTTCCTGGGTCACCCAAACTCTGCCAGGATTGTGATCATCCTGGCCCTGATCTGGAGGTGGACGGGCTATAACATGGTATTTTATCTTTCCGGCTTGCAGAACATCGAGTATTCCGTGTATGAGGCGGCAAAGATTGACGGAGCCTCTCCGTTCCAGTCCTTCTTCCGGATCACGATCCCGCTTTTAAAGCCAACCATACTGCTGACTGCCATCATGTCCACCAACGGCACGCTGCAGCTGTTTGACGAGTCCGTGAACTTAACCAACGGCGGACCTGCCAATTCCACCATTACCATGTCCCACTATATTTACAATGTATCATTCAAGTATGTACCAAACTTCGGGTATGCGGCCTCCATGTCCTACTTAATCCTGATTTTGGTGGCAGTTCTTGCATTTATACAGCTGAAGGTAGGTGATAAGCGTGACTAAGGGAAAAAAAGTTTTTTGCATATGTATTTTTGACCATTGTCTCTGTCATCTCGGTGTTTCCTCTGTATTGGATGATGGTTGCGGCCACCAATAAAAGTGTGGATGTGACCAGAGGGACCCTGGTATTCGGCACAGCGCTTTTTGACAATGTAAAGAAGCTGTTCGCTTCCCAGAATGTTGCCACAGCCCTTGGAAATTCCTTTAAATATTCCATTATCATGACGCTTATCTCTCTGTTGGTCTGTTCCATTGCAGGATACGGGTTTGAGGTCTTTCATGACAAGGCAAAGGACCGGGTTATGAGCGTGATCCTGCTGGCTATGATGGTTCCTTTTGCGGCGACCATGATCCCACTTTACCGGATGTTTTCAAGTGCAAGGCTGTTAAACAGTACCTTGGGATTTATTCTTCCCACCATTTCAACCCCGTTTCTGATCATGATGTTCCGCCAGAGCGCAAGATCCTTTCCATCGGATATCATGGAGGCGGCAAGGCTTGACGGGTTAAGTGAGTTCCAGATTTTCTACCGGATGTTTCTGCCTACCATGCGTTCCACCTATGCGGCAGCCATGACCATTACCTTTATGAGCGCCTGGAACAGCTACCTTTGGCCCAAGGTGATCATGTCCGATGCAAGCAGCATTACCATGCCAATGCTTGTGGCAAACTTAACGGAAGGATACGTGACCGATTATGGAATCCTTATGCTGGCCGTATTTGTCTGCACCATTCCCACGGTTATTGTTTTCTTTCTGCTGCAGAGAAGTTTTGCAGAGGGTATCACAGGAGCAGTAAAATAAAAAAAATCACATTAGATGCTGCGGCCGGTTTCCGGATATGGAATCGGCTGCGGTATTTTTTTGGAAATGCCCTGCGGTTATCTCTTTACACCCGATAAAGCGGGGGGAGGCCCTGTCCCCAAAACGTGGACGGTAATAAGGAAACACCCTATGGGTATTCCTTTACGTCCAAAAGCATGGACAGAAATAAGGAAAGGAGTAAGAATATATGAAAAATCTTGGAATATGGCACGGAGGGATTATAGCCCGGAACAATGGCTGGATGAGCCAGAGATTCTTAAAAAGGATCTGGAATTTATGAAAAAGGCTGGGATCAATACGGTCACTATGGGGATGTTTGCCTGGTCCATTCTGGAGCCGGAGGAGGGGAAGTTTCATCTTTCCTGGTTAAGGGACCGGGTGGATCAGCTGTATGAAAATGGGATTTTTACCATTCTTGGTACTCCCTCCGGCGCACGTCCCAAATGGCTGGCAGACAAATATCCGGAGGTGCTGCGGGTCGATGATACAGGGCAGCGCCAGGGTTTTGGGGGACGTCATAACCATTGTTATACCTCCCCTGTATACAGGGAAAAGGTGAAGCAGATCAATGGAAGGCTGGCAAAGGAGTTTGGCTCCCATCCAGGGGTACTTCTCTGGCATCTTTCCAATGAGTACGGCGGTGAATGCCACTGCCCATTGTGCCAGGACGCTTTCCGGATATGGCTGGAAAAGAGATATGGCTTCATCGACCGTCTGAATAAAAGCTGGTGTACGGCCTTTTGGAGCCACATCTATCAGTCCTTTGACCAGGTGGAAAGCCCTTCCTCCATAGGAGAAACCATGGTTCATGGTTTGAATCTGAACTGGAAGCGGTTTGTGACGGAACAGACCGCGGATTTTGTCCGGTGGGAAACTGCCTCTATACGGGAGGCAGGCGCAATGCAGCCTGTGACGACCAATTTTATGTATGATTACCAGGGGCTTGATTACCGGAAGCTTTCCCAGGCAGTGGACGTGGTATCCTGGGATACCTATCCCTTATGGCATAAGGAAAAGGAAATCCTTACTGCCAGGGACAACGGCATGCAGCATGATTTCATGAGAAGCTTAAAGAAGAAACCTTTCCTGCTCATGGAATCCTGTCCAGGCAGCACAAACTGGCAGGGAGTCAGTAAGCTTAAAAAAGCCGGGCCTTTTAAGGCTGGCTTCCTGGCAGGCAGTTGCCCATGGATCGGACAGCGTGATGTATTTCCAGATCCGTCAGAGCCCGGGAAGCTCTGAAAAGTTTCATGGGGCTGTCATTGATCATTATGGAAAGGCAGACACCAGGGTATTTGAGGAGGTCAGCCGCATTGGAGAAGAACTTGCCCTTTTGTCGGAGTTGGCTGGGACAGAAATGCGTTCTAAAGCAGCCCTGATTTATGATGTGGAAAACCGCTGGGCAATGGAAGATGCCCAGGGGCCCAGAAACAAGGGGCTTTATTATCATGAAACCTGTGTAAAGGTTTACAGTGCAATAAAAAGACTGGGCTTTAATGTTGATGTGGTTACCATGGATGACAGCCTGGAAGATTACCGTCTAGTGGCGGCTCCCATGCTTTATTTATACCGCAGCGGAATTGAGGAGAAAATAGAACAATTTGTCCGCAATGGCGGACTACTGGTAACTACCTATTGGTCTGGAATTGTGGATGAATCAGATAGGTGCTTTCCTGGAGGAGTTCCCCATGGACTCCGGGAGGTGGTAGGGCTTCGCAGCACGGAAATCGACGGCCTTTATGATTGGGAGAGTAATTATATGGTTTCTGCCTCCGGGGAAAAAGGGGATCGGTATGAGTGCCGCAGTCTCTGCGATCTGGTAAGGCTGGAAGGGGCAGAGGCTCTTATGGTATATGAAAATGATTTTTATAAGGGATATCCGGCCCTTACAAAAAAATCACTATGGAAATGGAACTGCCTTTTATGTATGCGCCGATGCAGCGCAGGATTTTTATGATGATTTATTTTGGAAGATGACTTGTGAAGCCGGAATCCAACCTCTTGTGGAAGGGAGGATACCGGAAGCGCTTGAGGTAACTTCCAGGGAATCGGGACAGCATGAGTATCTGTTTTTGCAGAATTTCAGTCAAAAACCCCTTGCGCTGGAACAGAAGCTTTTAGACTGCCTTTTAGAGGGAACCGTGCTGCTTGGGGAGATTTCGGGGAAGGGTGAAATAGAATCATATGGGACGATGATTATAAGGAGAGATCTGTACCGGAACTGAGGGCGGTATTTAAAAACAAATTTTTTTTATATGCAGGTATGTTTCAACATGACAGGAATTATTAAAAGTTTCCTTTCTTACTCTTTGGTCATTGGATGAACATGAAAATATAAGTCCATGGTCATAGAATAAAGCAGGCTTTCCTCTGCTAAAAATTACATATAAACCGTTAGTTTTACATATGTACTAGATTTAATAGATATTTTTATTATAATAAAAATATCTTAAGAGACAGGGGGAGTACAGATGGCAGATTTAAAAGATACTTATGTCGTCCATGGAGCATGGACTACGTGTACCTGTGGTATGAGAAAAAGCAGAACTGTACTGGAAAAAAGCCATGGAGCTTTTCTAAAGGACAGGGCACAAATGACGGTTAATGACTGTAAACCTGAAAATATCATTTGCTTTGGCGGCTGTTACAGCATGGAAAATCCTGACACTGCAGCAGAGGCTCAAAAAATACAAATGGCTGTAGAAAAAGATTGCCCGAATACTTTTACAGATACCGTGATGAATTTTTTTACAAAAAAAAGGTCAGAAAGAAAGTTCCGATGCTCCATTACAGGTGGTCGGCCTTTGCAACCCTAAAATTCTGTCAGCAGAATGGGACAATGGAGGCAATACTGTAGAAGTGAATGGGGAAGTTCCCTTACTTGCAGGCGCAAAGGTTCATTGTTTATATGGTGAAGAAATAGAAATCATTGATTCAGGACAACCGGAAGCAGGAGATATGTCACAGGTAGAAATCAGCCCCCATTCCGTCCCACTGTCAGGATCTCCGGGAGGTAATGCGGAATCGGCATCTATGGGGCTGCCGCGGCTGGAATAGCTGCCACACCTGGGATGCCCAAACAAGCGGTTGCTGGTATGATTGGAGCTTCTAAAGCTTCCAGTTACGGCAAAAATAAAACTTCTGATGTTGAGGGGCAGGGGAACATCATATCAAAGCAGTTACTTATTAAGATTGGATTCAGCAGCGAAAAACTTACTGATGAATTTTTAATAGGTCTTGATAATACACTAAAAACATTCATTATAGACCGAAGTTTAGATAGGTCAGTAAATAATGAAAGAATTGCAAAGTTTATAGCTCAAATAAGTGTAGAGTCTGAATTTGGAAGAAAAAACAATGGAAAGTGACTACGGAGATAAAACTTACTTTTATCGAACTTATAAAAGTGAAGAGAAATTTGGAGATATTGTAGACATATCGAATGGGTTGAGGCGGTACTGTGGTGGAGGATACATTATGTTGACCGGAAAAAGTAACTACAAAGCATTTTCTGATGCTATGCAAAATGAAAAAAATTTATAATCAAGGCATTTTCTATGTTGCTGAAAATTGTGCTTGGGAAGCAACCGGCTGGTGGTGGAAAAGTAATGGCATGAACAAATATATTGATAATGGAGCAACAATAGCTGATGTTAGTAAGCGAGTAAATGGTGGAACAAATGGATTAGGTGAGCGCATTGCTATTTGTGATGGAGTTATAAATGAATTAAATAGGTAATAGTGGATTTATATACTTTGCAATTATTACTCTGATATCATGTTTATATTCTGCTATATCAGAGTAATAATTGTTTATAAAAAGGAGTTGTAACATGAAAAGAAGCCTTATATTTACCATTGCTATAGTTATGATTGCTATTAGCCTTATTGCCTGTAACTCGGGCGATATTTATGATGTAAATAAGAATAATTATGAAGAAAATAATGAAAAAAAATTATTGTAATGTTGAGTATCCTTCAATATCTGGACTTAATGATCAAGAAAATCAAATAAAGATTAATACTATATTGGAAAATGAAGCTTTAAAAGTATTAAACTACTATACAGACTCTTTTGGTTTCACTGAATTAACAATTGGATATCAAATCACTCTCTCAAACAAAAGCATTCTTAGCATCCAGTTTTCAGGGACCGGGAATGTAGATAATGCAGCGCATCCGAACAATCTGTTTTACACTGTGAATATTGACATTCAGGAAGGAACAAAATTAAGACTAAATGATATAGTAGAGATAGATTCAGATTTTGTCGATAAGTTATATAATGGGGATTTTAAAGCATTGTGGCCTGAACAAGGCGAGTACATTAGTTATTATTCTAGAAATGAAATGTTAAAATATCTTAAAGATGCTGATTCATTAGATAATATTGGTTCGGAAAATCAATCAGATGTATTCAGCTATTTTACATCTGATGGGTTGGGAATCTCAATTCCTGTTAGTCATTCAATCGGGGATCATGCTGAATTTGAAATTAAGTATAGTGACCTTAAAAAACATATGAAAGTAAAGCCTAAATAGGTGCCTATGGCACCAGTTTTAACCTGTACTATATTTATACCTGTTTTTAATTGGCCGATTCGGATTGGCCTCTCCATCTACAACGATCAGTATGCTGCAAAGAATATAAAAAAGCAGTTATATAGAAAACGGAAAGAGCAAGGTACCTGGCATCTCCCGGCCATTCCCCTTGCTCTTACTTGTTTTATTTTATTGATTCTGCAATGGCATTGGCCAAAGCACCGATCTCAGCCAGCTGATCCTCTTTTACAGAAGATTTGATAGTAATGGTCTGATCCAGCAAGGTCATATTTTTCATCCCTGAAAGAATCTCAGTCATCTTTTTGCCTGCCATGATACCCCAGGAACCGTTTTCCATAAGGGCCACGGTGCGGTTTTGCACGTTATGGGCTTTCATATCCAGAAGTAAGTGCTCCATGCTGCTGAAAATTCCTCCGTTATAGGTGGCCGAAGCAAATACCAGATGGCTGCAGCGGAATGCTTCTGAAATGATCACAGACGGATGAGTATTGGATACGTCATACATAACAATATTGCGGACCCCACGTTCTGCCAGGCGGCATGCCAGAATGTTGGCGGCATTCTCCGTATTCCCGTAAATGGAGCCATAGGCGATCATTATGGCATTTTCTTCCGGTGTATAGCTGCTCCACGCGAGATACTTGTCCATATACCAGCAAATGTTGGAACGCCATACAGGCCCGTGAAGCGGACAAAGGATCTGAATGTCCAGATCAGCAATTTTCTTTAAAAGGGTCTGGGTAGACGGTCCGTATTTTCCTACAATATTGGAATAGTATCTTCTGGCATCATCAAGCCATTCCCGTTCAAAATTCACTTCATCGGCAAACAGATTTCCGTTCATTGCGCCAAAGGTGCCAAAGGCATCGGCTGAAAAAAAGAACCTTGTCCGTAGTGTCGTAGGTAACCATTACTTCCGGCCAGTGAACCATGGGAGCCATATAAAATGTAAAGGTATGTTTGCCGGAGCAGAAGGTATCCCCTTCTTTTACAATAACAGCTCTGGAATCAACGCCGAATTCGTAAAACTGGTTGATGATAGGGACTGTTTTGGCATTGCAGATCACCTGAACCTCCGGATATCTTCTGACTATTTCCCCTAAGGTGGCACAGTGGTCCGGTTCCATATGGTTTACAACGATATAATCCAGATCCCGGCCGCCAAGAACTGCTTCCACATTTTCCAAAAACTGTCCGGTGATGGCCCGGTCAACGGTATCAAAAAGAACGGTTTTTTTCATCTAGCAGGACATAGGAGTTATAGGAAATCCCTTTCGGAATGGGGTAGGCGTTTTCGAACAGGGCGAGACGGCGGTCACTTCCTCCAACCCAGAACAAGTCATCTTTAATAGTTTTTACACAATACATGGTGCTGCCTTCCTTTCTTTCGTTCTATTCCATCCCTAGAAGTATACTATATTTTCAGGAAAATGTCATTGTGTTTTTTTAAGGTCCAATTTGTCCGGTCAATTAAAAACCGGCTCAATATATACTTCTACGATGCCTCCGCATACCATGCCTTCGTCCTCTGCGTTGCCTGGAGTCATATCAACCTTCATTAATAACGGCTTTTTATCCCTGGCAACATCTCTTGCTGCAACACATACCTCGGACTCCACACAGCCGCCTCCGATGGTTCCGATGGTGCTTCCGTCAAGCATGACAACCATTTTTGTTCCAACATCCCGGGGGGCGGAGCCTTTTCTGGATACGATGGTCACAAGGGCTTTTGGCATGTCTGACAGTTCCCCGGAAGTGAGTCCGTCAAGGATTTCCTTTGGATAGCCAAAGCTTTTTTTTGCTTCCGTTTTTCACCTGAATGATCTCCGCCATAATGGCTACGGCGATTTCCTCCGGGGTCTGGGCATTGATCTTTAGTCCGATGGGAGTGTAAACCTGTTCAAGAAGCTCTTTGTCTATTCCCTGGTCTTCTAAATAATCCTTTACAAGCTTTACCCTGGCTCTGCTGCCGATCATGCCGATATAGGCATTTTTTTTGCCTATGATCTGGGATAAGCAGTCCTGATCATACCGGTGCCCTCTGGTGACGATGATAAAATAATGGCCTGTGCTTCCCTCTATCTCTTCCAGAGCTTCCCTAAAGGGCTTGCAGATAACGGTGTCAGCCTCCTCTTTTCTTGCGGTATTGGCAAAGGATAACCGGTCATCAATAACCGTAACATGAAATCCCAGCATTTTTCCGATTCTGATAATGGGAATGGAGATATGTCCGGCTCCGCACACCACCATATATTTTTCCCCTGTTATAAATTCGCAGAACAGAGTGCTTTTCTGAGAATTAATGGTCTGGGTTTTGTCAATGGTCTTTAAATCCTCTGAAAAAGCATCAAAAGCTTTTTCATCTCCCTGCCTGCAGATGATTTCTCCGCCTGACCACAGGGCTTTGGCTCCAAGCCCCTGCCCTTCGATGATTGTCAGGCTGACTAAGGTGGTGCTTTTATCGGCATTTTTTTAATTCTTCATAAAATCCTGCTGTCATATGATTGCTCCCTTTTGTTGTCTCATGCTTTTATAATAAAAAAGGGCGGTATACATTCCGCCCTTTTTCGGGTATTCTGGTTTCCTTTTATTTTGCAGGCTTTGGCTTACGGTAGAATGTATCTTCCAGAGGAAGTTTGTAACGGAATACGCCATCCTTTTTATAGTAAGCATTCTGCAGCGCAGGCGCTCCCATAACGCACACGATCTCGCCTACACCCTTTGCTCCAAATGCAACTTCAGATGGATTCTTTTCAATGAACCGTACGTCGATCGGAGGCATCTGAGGTGCTTTAAAGAGACCTAAAGTACCTAACTTGGCCTGAGGAATGCCGTTCTTTAAGGGGAAGTCCTCTGTCAGTCCATAACCAAGACCCATTGCAACGCCGCCTTCTACCTGTCCTTCTGCGGCAAGAGGATTGATGGCTCTGCCTATGTCATGAGCTGCGATTACCTTTACAACCTTTCCTTCCTGGTCAATAACAAAAAGCTGTGTACCATATCCATAAGCAATATGGCTGACTGGATTTGGCTTGTCACTGCCGATAGGATCAGTTTTATAGTCAAATTCGCCGTAGTATTCTTTGCCTTCCAAATCATTTAAAGAATGCCCTGCATCCAGATCCTCTTTCAGTTTCATGGCGGCAATGTGGATTGCTTCGCCTGTAAATACGGTTTGGCGGGAGGCGGTGGTAGTTCCGGAGTCTGGTGTGTATTTTGTATCCGGATGTCCAACCACTATCTGTTCCGGTGCAAGGCCTGTGGTCTGACAGACCATCTGTAAGGTTATGGTCTGAAGTCCCTGGCCGATAGCAGCAGCGGAAGAGCCTGTAATAACCTTTCCATCACGTATTCTTAAGATACAACGGCCTACATCAGCAAGGCCCACACCGATTCCTGCGTTCTTCATGGCAGATGCAATACCTACGAAATAATTAGGATCTGCCTCATATTTTTCAAAATCCTCTTTTACTGCTTCCAGGGTTTCCACCATACCGGTGCCTTCATCAGCGATCTGTCCGTTAGGCAGGGACTGGCCTGGTCTGATGGCATTGCGGTAACGGATCTCCCAGCCGGAAATTCCTACCTTCTCTGCTAACTGGTTGATCAAACTTCCGTTGACATACAGGACTGGGTCACGCCGAATCCCCGGAATGCGCCAGCAGGCGGATTGTTGGTATAATAAGCATCGCCTTCAATGTCCACGTTCTGGTAATTATACGGTCCGCCCGCATGAGTGCAGGCTCTTTGAAGTACCGGTCCGCCCAGAGAAGCATAGGCTCCTGTATCTGAGAGAAGCTTCGCCTTCATTCCCTGTATAATACCGTTTTCATCACAGCCGATCTTACAGTAGATTTCCATGGCGTGACGCTTTGGATGATAATTTATGCTTTCCTGTCGGGAGAAGGATACTTTTACAGGTCTCTTTGATAAATAAGCACAAAGAGCAGCCTGATGCTGTACGCTCATATCTTCCTTTCCGCCGAAGCCGCCGCCGACAAATGCGCTCTGTATTCTTACTTTCTCCATAGGGAGGCCAAGATATGCACTTAATTCGTGATGTTCATCATAAATACCCTGTGAACCGGTAATTACCTTTACCCCATCAACCTCAGGAATACCAATAGCAGTTTCCGGTTCCATGAAAGCGTGCTCTGTGGGCGGAACATAGAAGGTGCCTTCTGCGATATACTTGGAATTTGCAAGAGCTTTCTCCGCATCGCCACGTTTTACCTCTTCATGGTCAAGAAGGTTATTTTCCGGAATTCTGAATTTGCCAAATTGCATAAAGCCTTCGCCATGAACCTGATGGGCGCCTGGAACCATGGCTTCTCTTGGGGAGCGGATGGGCTCTAATTCTTCACAATCTATTTCTACGGCTTTTACTGCCGCTGTTGCCTGTTCCAGCGTTTCAGCCACCACCATGGCAAGGGTGTCGCCGCAGCACTTTGTCTCTTCGCCTACATCGATCATGCCTGGCCAGTCATGTGCCAGATGACCGATATACCTGTCTCCGGGTATGTCCTTTGCCGTATAAACAGCGACTACGCCTGGCATTGCAAGAGCCTTGCTGGTATCGATTCCGTTAATTTTAGCACGTGCATATTTGCTGAACACGTTCTTTCCATAAAGCATGCCTTCCAGATAATAATCATCTGCATATTTGGCGGTACCCAGTGTTTTTGACTCTGCATCCACACGGCAGGTTCTTTCGCCTACTGTACCGGTCTGCTTAAGTTCAGGAACCTCTAAGTTTCATTGAACATTTTTGCTGCCAGCAAAATACCGTCTTCTATTTTGGTGTAGCCTGTACAACGGCAGATATTTGTGCGGATCGCCTGCTTTACATCATCTCTGGTTGGATTGGGATTCTGGTCAATTAAGCATTTGCCGCTGATTACCATGCCAGGAATGCAAAAGCCGCACTGTACGGCTCCTGCTGCCGCAAAAGCATAAACAAATACATCCCGTTCCCTCTGTGTAAACCCTTCTATGGTCTGAATCTTTTTGCCTTCCAGTTTGGACAGCTTCTGTATGCAGGCGCGGATGGTCTTACCATCCACAATTACCGTACATGTCCCGCAGGCACCTTCCTTACATCCGTTTTTAACGGAAGTGATACCAAGCTTGTTTCTGAGAAAATCCATTAATGTTAAATCTTCTTCTGACTGGTAATCTTTACCGTTGACATTTACTACATACATGACAATACCTCTCTCTCTAAAATACTTGGTTGATATTATATAATTCCGCACATTTTTTTTAACAATACTATTTTATATAATTTTATCAAAAAATGGCGTTTTTATTTCTGCTTCCACAGACATTTTAACATATAAATAATATAAAAACAATTCATATTCCATGAAAATATAAAAAATTTTTAGTTATATACAAAAAAAAGTTAGAACAGCCGCTTTTTCGCTTAAATAGGAGGTTTCATCCATTTCATTTATAGAAAATATCTATAAGTAAAGCCGGGAAAATAAGGCAATTTTTACTGTTATCAACCTTTTTTTTATATATACTGAAAAAAACATTTCAGGCCTTAAAATTATTGCAAATTTTGTTTCATATGATATAATAAATAGAATAAGAAAAGAGGTCCTCTGGGTTTTTACCTGGAGGATGTTTTTTTACACAAAGGTGTAAAAACCTTTAATATTTTTAGAGAAATAAACAGGAATCGTTTCTATATGGTGCGGTAATTCATTTTGATACACAGGATCTAAAAGGAGGCGGAAAATGAGCGGAGAAAAAGAAAACATATTGGTAAGCGCCTGTCTGCTTGGAATTAACTGCCGCTATGACGGCGGAAACGGCAGGCAGGAAAGCCTGATCGGGCTTATGGATAAATATAATTTCATACCAGTCTGCCCGGAGCAGCTTGGGGGCCTGGGAACGCCCAGAGAGCCTGCAGAGCAGCTTGTTTGCGGTGAAAACGGGAATCATCATAAGATCCGTGTGATGGACCGGTCAGGAAAAGATGTGACGGACAGCTTTTTAAAGGGAGCAGAAGAAACCTTGAAGCTTGCCAGGCTTTATGGCTGTAAGCGGGCGATTTTAAAGGAGCGTAGTCCGTCCTGCGGTCATGGGTCCATTTATGATGGGACGTTTTCAGGGACAAAGGTTCCGGGAAGCGGTGTGACCGCCAGGCTTTTGGAAGAAAATGGAATCCTGGTATCAGGAGAAAGCGGCCTAGGGTCCATGGGCAGCAAATAGGAAAGGAGAAAAGAGAGGCTATGAAAACAGCAATCACAAGACAACAGGCACTGGAGTTACTTAAGAAATATAATAAGGAACCGTTTCATCTGCTTCACGGTCTGACCGTGGAAGGGGTGATGCGCTGGTATGCAGGAGAAATGGGATTTGGGCCAGAGGAAGAATTCTGGGGAATCGCAGGACTGCTTCATGATGTGGATTTTGAACAATTCCCGGAAGAACACTGTACAAAGGCTCCGGAGCTTCTGGCAGAAATCGGAGCGGAGGAAGAACTGATCCATGCCATATGCAGCCATGGCTACGGCATCTGTTCCCAGGTAAAGCCGGAACATGTGATGGAAAAGATCATGTTTGCAGCGGATGAACTGACCGGGCTCATCGGAGCGGCGGCCAGGATGCGTCCTTCAAAAAGCGTTATGGATTTAGAAGTCTCCAGCCTTAAGAAAAAAATTCAAGGACAAGCGGTTTGCAGCAGGCTGTTCCAGGGAAGTGATCGCATCAGGCGCAGAAAACCTGGGCTGGACGCTGGAAGAGCTGTTTGAGAAAACCATCCTGGCAATGCGTTCCTGTGAGGATGAGATCAACCGGGAAATGGAAGAGTAAGTTTATGCAAAATAATGGAAAATTATACATGAATTAAGAAAAATACTTGACAGCTGATAGCAATTAGGATATTATTTCCGTTAAATATGTAATAATAACCTGTATCAGAGGAGAAATGCGTATGAAAAAAAGTTGTGAAATTCGGAGGAAGCTCTTTAGCCAGCGCAAAGCAGTTTAAAAAGGTTGGCAATATCATCCGCGGGGACAAGAGCAGACGGTTTGTGGTGCCATCCGCGCCAGGCAAACGGCATGACAAGGATGAAAAGGTGACTGATCTGTTATACCATTGCTATGACGGGGCAGCAGATGGAAAAAGCTATAAAAAGATTCTGGAAAAAATCAAGGAACGCTATATGGAAATAATTGACGGACTTAATCTGAATTTGAATCTGGATCATGAGTTTGAAACCATAGAAGAAAATTTCCTTAAAAAGGCCGGACGTGATTATGCGGCTTCCAGAGGAGAATACTTAAATGGAATGGTGATGGCAGAATTTTTAGGCTACGAATTCATTGACGCGGCTGAAGTAATCTTCTTTGATGCAGATGGCAGTTTTAATGCGGAGCTTACCAATACAGAGCTTGGTGAGCGCCTGGAGCATGTGGAGAGAGCGGTGATCCCCGGCTTTTACGGATCAAAGCCGGACGGAACCATAAAGACCTTTTCAAGAGGCGGTTCCGATATAACAGGCTCCATTGTTGCAAAGGCCATTCATGCGGACATGTATGAAAATTGGACGGATGTTTCCGGTTTCCTGGTTGCGGATCCAAGGATCATTAAAAATCCGGAGGTCATTGAGACCATTACATACCGGGAGTTAAGAGAGCTTGCCTATATGGGAGCCAGCGTCCTTCATGAGGATGCCATTTTCCCGGTGAGAAAAGAAGGAATTCCCATCAACATCAGGAACACCAATAAGCCGGAGGACCAGGGGACTCTGATCGTGGAGAGCACCTGCAGAAAGCCTCATTATACTATTACGGGAATTGCGGGTAAGAAGGGCTTCTGCTCCATTAACATTGAAAAGGCCATGATGAACGCTGAAGTTGGTTTTGGGAGAAAGGTGCTGGAGGTATTTGAAAAGTACGGCATTTCCTTTGAGCATATGCCGTCTGGAATCGATACCATGACGATTTTTGTCCATCAGTCGGAATTTGAAGAATATGAGCAGTCCGTTATCGCAGGGATCCACAGGGCGGTAGAGCCTGATTTCCTTGAGATGGAATCAGACCTTGCGCTGGTCGCTGTGGTAGGCCGTGGCATGAAGGCGACCAGAGGGACTGCCGGAAGAATCTTTTCGGCCCTTGCCCATGCCAGGGTAAACGTTAAAATGATCGACCAGGGGTCCAGTGAACTCAACATCATCATTGGCGTGAAGAACAGTGATTTTGAGGAAGCGATCAAGGCAATTTATGATATATTTATCTCGACAGAGGTTTAAGTCAGAAAGACAGGCTGAAAGGAAGTACCTGACAGCCTGTCTTTTTTCCTGTGTACTTAAAGTGTGCAAGTGTGTAGCCTGAGGCTGGGGTGCAGTCTGTGATTTCCTGTCCATGGAAGAATGGAATGAATGATATTGACAGCAGGGGATATCATAAAGGCGGAAGGGAATAAGGTGAGGGGATTATATGAAATTTGACGTTTATAAACTGGCGGATAAATACAAGCTGACAGATACGGAAACCCAGATACTGAATTATATTTTGGAAAATAATCAGCAGGTACTTCATATGGCAGTGCGTGAAGTTGCAAATCAAAATTTTGTATCTGCTGCAACGATCATTAAATTGTCAAAAAAAGATGGGATTTACCGGATATACGGATATGATATACCGTCTTAATTTCATGATGACAAGTCATAGGAAAAGTAAAGAAAGGCTGTCGGACATCACCAGCTTTATCAACGATATACCAGATGGAATATTAAATGATTTTATGTACCAGCTGAAAATGCACAGAAATGATATAATTTTAGTATCAGCTACCGGATTTTCCTCTCCATTGGCGGAATATGTGGAGCGCAAGCTTTTGGTGACCGGTTTTCGGGTTATAAAGACCAATGCTTATGCAGTATATGATAAGAACCGTCTTGGTGCATCACTTGTTATCGTGGTTTCTAAAAGCGGGGAGACAGATACCATTGCAAAACTTGTTAACTATGCAAATGAAAGCCAGGTGGATATCATTTCCTTTACAGGAGAACAGAGCAATTATATTGGGCGTTCCTCTACAGTGAATATTCCGATTCTGGATGACAAGACCCTGGATGACCGGAATCTGCAGTCCAATTATTTTTATGCAAGGGTGATTGTGGTATTTGAATATTTAATGAGCCAGGTGTTAGAAGAACTGAACTAGTGTGCGCTGGAGAAGCCCAGGCGTGGAAAGAAATAAGAGCGTGCTGCAAAACCATTTTTTTAATAGTTTTGCAGCACGCTCTTATTTTTAATTCCTGATCAGATACATTCTGGCTTCATACGGCCTGAGCACATCTGCCAGGCTTCATCCGTATAAGAGCTGATCAACTGCTTTTTCTCACGGTCAAGCTCTTCAGGCAGGTGCAGATGAATCGTTTTATCGAAAAAGTTACATATTACAAGTAAAGTAGTTCCTTCCAGCGTACGGGTATAGGCAAATAGGTCGGGATCCTCCGGCATCAGGAGCTGGTATTTCCCATCTACGAATACATCATAGGTTTTTCTTAACCGGATCAGCTTCTGGTAAAGGTAAAAAAATAGAGCTTTCATCTGCCATTGCGGCCTCTGCATTAATTTCTGAATAGTTTGGATTTACCTTAATCCAGGGGGCTCCATCTGTAAACCCAGCCTCTCTGCCGTTATTCCACTGCATCGGTGTTCTCGCATTATCCCGGCCTTTTGCATAGATAGACTTCATGACATCTGCTTTTTTATATCCGGCTTCGGTCCGTTCTTTATATATATTTAAAGTTTCGATATCCCGGTAGTCTTCCATATCATATCTTACATTGGTCATCCCAAGTTCTTCGCCCTGGTATATATAGGGAGTACCTTGCATTCCATGAAGGAGTATTGCCAGCATTTTGGCAGATTCTATTCGATATTCCTTATCATTTCCCCAGCGGGATACAATTCTCGGCAGATCATGGTTGTTCCAGAACAGGCTGTTCCAGCCTTTGCAGTAAAGGGATTCCTGCCAGGTGGATAAGGCACGCTTTAATTCCAGGAATGGAAGAGGAGCTAAGTCCCATTTTTCTCCGCCCTTTATCTGGTCAAGGCAGATGTGCTCAAACTGGAATACCATGGAAAGCTCACTGCCATCCGGATTGCTGTAAAGTACGGCATTTTCTGTATTTGCACTCCATGCTTCCCCTACCGTAACAAGATCTCCTTTCTGAAAGGTCTCCCTGCTTAACTCCTGTATATATTCATGGAGCTTTGGACCATCTGCTGTGATCATCCGGTCCGGTTCCTTGGCAACACAATCAATGACATCCAGCCGGAATCCGCCAACTCCTTTTTCCATCCACCAAAGGATCATGTCCCGGATTTCCTGGCGCACCTTTGGGTTATCCCAGTTAAGATCCGGCTGCTTTACTGAAAACTGATGGAAATAGTATTGCCCCAGTTCCGGAACCCACTCCCAGGCCGAGCCTCCAAAAGCAGCTCTTAGTCCATTTGGAGCAATTCCTTCCACACCATCCCTCCACACATAATAATCATGATAGGGATTATCCTTACTTTTTTTTCGCCTCCATAAACCATGGATGCTCATCGGAAGAATGGTTTAAAACCAGGTCCATGATAATGCGGATGCCCCGCCTGTCTGCTTTTTTAATCAGCTCTTCCATGTCTTTTAGGTTCCCGAACATGGGATCAATATCCTGGTAATCGGATATATCATAACCATTGTCATCCTGAGGGGAACAATAGACTGGGGAGAGCCAGAGAGCATCGACTCCCAGTTCTTCCAGATAATCAAGCCTGGAGATAATCCCTTGAAGGTCTCCGATCCCATCACCGTTGCTGTCTTGAAAGCTTCTGGGATAAATCTGATATACAACCGCTTGTTTCCACCATTTTCTGTCCATTTTTTTCTTCCTTCCCTTAAGCTTTTACAGAACCGCTTGTAACTCCTGCGATGATCCATTTCTGACAAAAAAACATATACAGCTAAAACTGGCAGCAGCACCATTATATACGATGCAAAGGCAAGATTATACTGTGTAGAGAACTGGCCTTTAAACACATACTGTGCCAGCTGCAGGGTTTGCTGGCTTGCATCGCTTAACAAAACCAGGGGCATCAAAAAGTCATTCCAGGTCCACATAAAGGACAGGATCGCTACCGTGGCGCTCATTGGCTTAAGAAGCGGAAATATAATGCGCCAAAAGGTCTGGATCGTATTTGCCCCGTCAATCCTTGCCGCCTCCTCTAAAGCCACAGGCAGGGATTTGATGTATCCTGAATAAAGAAATGTATTCATGGGAAGTCCAAAAACAATATAAATTAATGTGATGCCATAGATGTTATCCAAATGAAAGGAGGAGGCCTGTTTTACCAGGGGAAGCATAATCACATTAAAAGGGATAAACATGGCGCTGATAAAATAATAATACATGAGATTGAAAAACCTGCTTTTATCCTTATTTCGTACAATGGCATAAGCGCCATGGAATTGGTCAGGATGGTAAACACCAGATTGATGCTTGTGATAAAAAATGTATTAAGGAACTTCCTGGGGTAGTCGGTAAGCTTCCAGGCATTGGAAAAATTCTCAAAGTGCAGGGAAGCCGGAAGGGCTAATATATTTTCCATATCTGACGGTGATTTCAAGGCAATTACCACAGTAATATAAAGAGGGCCAAGAATAACTAAAACAGCGATTGCTGCCAAAAGGATTGTCAGGAGCCAGTTGGTCTTTTCTTTTCCTTCCATTAGTTCATTTTCGCCTCCCTTTTTTTCTAATATCTTCAACTGTAATACGGAAATTGCCGCCACGACCAGGAATAAAATAACGGCATTGGCTGACTGATAGGCAAACTGCCCGCCGTCAAATCCTCTCTTATAGATCAACATGGAGATCGTAGTGGTTGCGGTTCCAGGCCCTCCCCCTGTCATTGCCATAATCTGGTCAAACGCCATAAGAAAGCCCTTGACACTTAATACCATATTGATGGTAAAAAAAGGGGCAATTAACGGGAAGGTGATCTTGATAAACCGCTGGAAGCCAACGGCGCCGTCAAGGTCGGCTGCGTCATAGATATCCTTATCCACCGTCTGAAGGCCGGAGAGATATATCATGATGTTAAAGGCCATGGATTGCCAGACGGTTACAAACAAAACCCCCAGCCATGCTTTGCTGGTACCAAGGATATTTACGCTCAGCCCATGGATGCCCGCCGATCTTCCGAACCCTGGAATGATATTGCCAAAGATAAAATTAAATACAAAACCGATGATCAGCGTTCCCAGCATATATGGCAGGAAATACAGCGCCTTTAAAAGGTTCTTCCCCAGAATCCTTCCGTTGAGCCCGCATGCCAGCGCCAGGCTTAACACGTTGACAAGGACAGTGGCGGAAAGTGCAAACTGAAAGGTAAAGCCATAGGCCTGCTTGATGGAAGGATCCTTAAAAAAACTGAAGAAAATTTTTAAGCCCGATAAATTCCCAGTTCCCATAGCCCTTCCAGTTGGTAAAGCTGTAAAAGATACCCTTTAAAAAGGGGACCGTATGGAATAAAAAGAATAGTGCTGCCATGGGAACTACCATAAGATAGAACGCTGTACTGATATGGTTATTTCTATGTTTTTTTTCAACGCGTTATCCTCCTTTTTCCAGGCTTACTGGGTATTGAGGATATCATATTGTTCATCGCATTTTTTTCAGTGTTGCGGCTATATTTTCGCTTTCATCCATACCATTTCCCCTGTTTAAAAAGAATTCGGATAAAATTGAGGACAGATTATAGCCGTTTGGATAATAATGATCTACAAAATCCGTAACCTTTCCATCTGCAATATCCTTTGCCAGGCCAGCCACCGAAGCATCTTCCTGCACAACGCCTTCTACCGGTGAAAATGCAAACTGCTCATTTATATAAAGCTGGCTGTTTTCCGGTTCCAGCATAAAGGCCACAAAACGCTTGGCAGCTTCCGGGTTTTTGCATTGGTTTGTCACCATAAGCATGACATCGATGCCGGATACAACCTTGTTTTTACTCTTATCATTGGTTGCCGGATAAGCAAACATATCAAGATTGATGGATTCATTGGTCTTTTTGATTTCCGGTACGGTCCACACGCCGTTAATCAACATTGCGGCTTCGCCATTGGCAAAGCTGCGGTTGCCGTCATCATAGGAAGTTCCCATAAAATCTGTCTGGGCATAATTCACCAGCTTGCTGTACTTTTCCAAAACTTCTTCATGGGTGCCTAAAAAGGTTGCCGTTCCTTCTTTTTTTGCATTTAAAAATCCTTCAGGCTGTGTTGCCGGTGCCAGGGAGTTCCAGGATGGAAGGATGGTCCAGCTATCCTTAAAGCTTAACTCAAAGGGCTGGATGCCTGCTGCGGTCAGCTTTTCGCATACCTCAATTAATTCATCCCAGGTTTCTGGAATTTCAACCCCTGCTTTTTGAAACAGATCCACATTATAGATAATTCCGGAAGCATTGGAAGCAAATGGGATACCGTATGCCTTTTCCGCTTTGTCCCCATTGATATCGTAGACCATCTGCATATAAGAACTGTTTATGGTCTTTAAAACCTCCTGGTCACTTAAATCCAGTAAGATCCCTGCTTCTGTAAGTTCCGTATAGATGTTATCACCACCATAGGCGATGATATCCGGTAAATCATCCTTGGTCATCCTGGTTTTTAATACGGTTCCAGCATCTGCCGGGGAATTGAGGGTGACCTGGACATCAGTATTCTGTGTGTTAAATTTGTCCACGAGCTTTTGCATGGTGGATACATTTTCCATTTTTGAAGAGAAAAATTCCAGTTGTGTAACTCCGGAATCAGCGCTCTTGCCTGAGTTATTGCCTGCTCCGCTGCATCCTGCAGCCAGCATCACTGCCATGGAACAGCTCAAACCAACTGCCAACATTTTTTTCGTTTTCATATACATCATCTCTCCCTTTCTGTTTCCTGATTATTTGGTAACACCAGTATACAAAAAAAATCGTGTTTCCATATATAAGGTATCTGAGATGTTTCGTAAAACATTTTTTACCTTTTTTCTTCCTGGGCGCGATATTGCTCAGGGGTCATCTGGTAAAGGCGTTTAAAGGTGTGGATAAAATAAGAGGTATCATTATACTACATAATCGGCAATTTCATTTATTTTAAAGACCGTATTCTTTAAAAGCTCCTTTGCCCGTTCCATGCGGTAGGCGATTAAGTATTTGGAAAAATTCATCCCTGTTTCCGATTTAAACAGACGGCTTAAATAACTGGAATTCATAAAATACTTGTGGGCTGCCAATTCATTTAAAGAAATCTCGTACCGGAAGTTTAAGGATACGTAATTTTTGATATCCTCGATGATGCCTCCTTTTTCCACCTGGGAGCCGCAGGTGTTTTCCAGGATTTTAAATATATACCGCTCAAGCTCCTGTCTGGTCCGGAACTGGTAAAGGTCTGATTTAAAGGAAAATAAAAGATACCGGTTTACATCTTCTGATTCAGAAGGAGCCTCTCTGCTGCAATAGGCTCTGCTGATAACAGAAAAGATCTGCATGATACCGCTGTATAAGGAATATACATTCCAGCTTCCCTTCCCGCATTTTTCAAAAAAACTGACGGAGAGCAGCCTCTGCCTGCTGGTAGCTTCCCTTCATCACACTTTCGTAAACAGCAAGCTCCTCCTGCTGGGTCAGGATCTGTTCCACGGAAAGTTCCGGTTCATATTCAAACACCCTGGTTTTTTCATCAAGCAGTCTTCCATTGATGGCATAAACGCAGTCCCGGTAAGCGTCCCCAAGCAGTTCTTCCCCTTTGTAAATCCTGCTGATTCCGCAGGTGATCTCCATGTCCCATTGGGGCAGTTTCTGCTTCAGCCGGAGTAAAAGCTTTTTATCCCACAGCACCTCCTGACTGCCAAACCTCATGGCAATCACCTCGTCCGGCTGCTGGAAATAAAAGACCTGGATATTGGTATGATCGGAAGCGGCCTCCAGAAAATCTGACAGCCCTTTTGCGTCTTCCCGGCTCATACGCTGTTTCCCTTGTAATAAGAGCATCTGGTAGGAGTGTTCCTTTAGCTGGCCGCCGCACAAATTACGGAAGGTATCCATCAAAGCCCGGTTTGCCAGAATGCCGGAGATATTCACATATTGGAGGGATTCCTGCAAAAGCCTCCGGTCCACCTGCTTTTCAAGCTGCATTTTCTTTTCTTCCCTGGCTTTTGTAATATCCCATATGGCCTTTTCCAGTTCCTCCGGCTTTACCGGTTTGGTAAGGTAATACCTAACTCCATACTTCATCGCTTCCCTGGCGTAGTTAAAATCCGAGTAGCCGCTTACAATCATTACATCGGTTAAGGGACAGTGTTCTTCCACATATTTTGCAAGGGACAGCCCGTCCATCTCCGGCATACGGATATCGGTTATGACAAGATCTGCGTCCTTGCCTGCAAGATAATCTGCCGCCTGTTTCCCGGTTTCGGCTTCCAGGCATATGGTTATATCCATATTGATGTTAGTTAAAAGCTTAACGAGCATTTTTTTTGCATAATATTCATCCTCTGCAATGATGATCTTCATTCTATCCCTCCTTATTTCTCTTTATCTGCATATGAATGCAGGTAAAGCTTCCGTACTGGCTTTCCACCACAATTCCGCAATCTTCTCCATAAAAGTTTTTAAGCCTTGCATTTACATTGGCAAGCCCGATGCCTGTTCCATCTTCTCCCAACAGGGTGTTGGCTTTGGTATTGCATAATGCATGGTTTAATTCATCCACCTTCTCTTTTGGCATACCGCACCCGTCATCGTATATGGAGATCAAAAGGTAATCTTCTGAATCCGCTGATACGGAGATCTTTAAATAATCCTGGTCCCGTTTTGCCTTAAACGCATGCTGAATGGAGTTTTCCACAATGGGCTGCAGGATGAATTTAATAACTCCGTTATTTTCGTATTCCACGGGGATATCATACTTTACGGCAAAGCGCCCGGGGAAACGGATGGACTGGATTCGAATATAGTTCTTTAACTGAATCACTTCATCCTTTAGGGTTACAAAATCAGTTCCCTTTATGTTATAGCGGAACATATCCGACAGGCTTTCAGTAATTGCAGGGATTTCTTCAATTTCTTCCAGCCTTGCAATGGCTGTAACTGTGTTCAGCGCGTTATATAAAAAATGGGGATTGATCTGGAACTGTAGCATTTTAAGCTCTGCCTGCTTTTGATTTAACTGCATAATATACAGCTTGGTAATGCTGTCATTGATCCTCTTTCCCATTTCATTATAGCTTTCAATTAAGTTGCCGATTTCATCCTCCCTGGACTCTAATCCTTTTAAAAGCTTTACTTCTCCCTGCCTTGCCTGGTTCATGGTTTCTGCCAGTGCCTTAATAGGCCGGCTGACCTGCTTGGATAATATGAGGCTTAAGATTCCGGCTGCAGTCAGGATAAGCATCACCCATGCCATGACATTTAACATACTTTCCATACTGGTGTTGATCAGCAGGTGTTTTGGGATATACTGCACCAAATACCAGCCGGTGGATTCATTTTTTTTAAAACAGCGGCAATACAGAGAGTATTATTTAGATAAAGCTCCCCTGATCCCTTTCCCGAGGCGTCTATCTGCTCCAGCTGGGGAAAGGTTTCCTGTTTTTCCTTTTCTAAAAGGTCGGTCTCCAGGTTGATGTAGGCGTTTCTGGAATTATAGATGACCTGGTTTTTGTGTATAATGGCAAAGGAGGATGCCAGCCCGTCAGCTGCATCAATGGAATTAAAATCTTCTGCAATGGAACCAAAATCCAAGTCTGCCAGCAGATATCCATAGGTTTTATACTCGCCGATATCCGAAAGCTGGTAGTATACCGTTACCAGGGAATAACCGGTATTCCCTATTTTCTGTGGGTAAGGGATTGTATAGCATTTCTGGCTCTTTGTTTTCCAGTCCACACCTTCGATGGTCCTCCATGCGTTTTTATATAATCCTCTGATATATTATTTATGCTGCAATAGGTGTCGCCTGCAGATGTCAGGATGGTTGTTCTTTGCACATGGGGATTGATGACCGTGAGCATTTTAAGAACGTTCTGCATATAATACTCTCTTTCATAACGGTCTTCGGGAGACATTTTGCTGACTTTTTCATGGAGTATGACATTGACCTTGGGATCGATCAGATGCAGAAGATTTAGGGAGCTGTTATTTCCCATGACAATATCTAAGTTCATGTTTTTCTGCTGGTTAGACTGTTTCATGTATTCGATGTTATAGGTAAGGGCCGAAGAAACCCCTTGAATATAGCAGATGGCAAAAGTAATCACGGTAAACAGCAGTAAGAGCAAATAGGTAAGCAGTATCTTGGATTGAAAAGATAATCTGCGGAATCGTCTGATCATAATATTCCTCCTGGTAATCTGGCTTTTGTTATGCTATTAAGTGTACTATAAACATTACCTCTTGAACAGTATGCTTTTACTTGAATCCGTTTCCCTTCCTGTGTTATGATACACGTAAAATACATCTGTTTAAATCATGCGTAAAAGCGGCCGGGAAATGAGGATAATCATGAATCCAGAGATAAAATCCAAATTAAAAGAGGGGCGTCCCCATGGCACCAGTTCCTTCCCCTGCGGGATATATCGGACACAGTCGGCTCAAAAGGGAATTATAGTTAAGCATCACTGGCATGAAGAAATTGAGATCATCCACTTTATTAAGGGGGATTTTCGCCTGTTAGTGAATATGGAGTCCTATGAAATCAAGGAAGAATGTATTTTTTTTGTCAATCCAGGGGAGCTTCATGGAATCATCAGTGAATCCAAAAGCTTCAATGAGGAGCATGCCATTGTGTTCCAGCCTGGGCTTCTTAGCTTTGAGGCTTATGACTCCGCTCAGATGTACCTGCTCAATCCTTTAAAAAAATAATGAGCTTTCCTTTCCAAGATGTCTTTATCCAGATCATCCGGCTTATGCTTCCGTTCTGGATTGTTTTACCAATGTGACTGATTCCTTTGAAAGAGAGGAGGGCTTAGAGATGCAGGGAGAGGTTGGAAGAACCGTTATCTCCCAGCTTCAGATAAAGTCATCGCTAATTAAAATGCTTGCTGTTTTGTACAAATTCCGCCTTTTTTCTGATTCTTACCGGGATACAGACACACGGGTGGAACTGATCAAGACCTCCATTACTTTTATAAGAAATCATTACAGGGAAAAGATTTATATCCGCGACCTTGCTTCCCTTGTCAATATGAATGAACAGTACTTCTGCCGCTTTTTTTAAAAAGGCCCTTGGAAGGACTCCCACCGAATACATCAATGATTACCGGATCCGGAAGGCGATTTCCCTGCTTGAGACCACCGACCTTCCGGTCATGAACATATGCCTGGATTCCGGTTTTTTTAACCTTGGGAACTTTTTGAAAATATTCCGAAGGTATACCGGCACCACGCCCCTTCGATATCGGAAAGAAAAGTCAAAATAGTGTATTTTTTTAATCATAGAATCGTAAGACAAAACCTGTTTTGAGCAGTAGAATAAGGCTACTACAAAAAAAGAGAGGTTGACATACGATGACTAAGAAATGGTGGCATGATAAAACCGCTTATCAGATTTATCCGAAAAGCTTTCTGGATACCAATGGGGACGGCATTGGAGACTTAAAAGGGATTATCCGTAAATTGGATTATTTGAAGGATTTGGGTGTGGATATCCTGTGGCTTTCCCCAATCTACGTTTCCCCTTTTGCGGATCAGGGATATGACATCGCTGATTATTACAACATAGACCCAAGGTTCGGGACTATGGAGGATATGGAAGAACTCATTGAAAAAGCGAAAGAAAGGGAGATGTATATCGTCATGGATCTGGTTGTCAACCATTGCTCTGACGAGCATGAATGGTTTAAAAAGGCGTGTGCCGATCCGGATGGCGAATATGGAAACTACTTTTATATCCGTGAGAAAAAAAGACGGAAAGTCACCTACCAACTGGCGTTCTTACTTTGGGAATTCTGTGTGGAGCGATATTCCCGGTACCAATAAGCAGTATCTCCACTCGTTCCATAAAAAGCAGCCGGACTTAAACTGGGAAAATGAAGCAGTCCGGGAGGAAATCTATAAAAATATTAATTGGTGGCTGGATAAAGGCCTGGGCGGTTTCCGGATTGATGCAATCATTAATATAAAAAAGGCCTTTCCCTTTCAGGACTACGAACCAGACAGGCAGATGGTTTATGCAGCATCCAGGAAATGCTGTCCAATGCCAATGGAGTGGGTGAGTTTTTGGGTGAGATGCGGGACCGCTGCTTTGTCCCCCATGATGCCTTTACTGTTGGAGAGGTATTTGATGAAAAGCCGGAAGAATTAGAATCCTTTATCGGCGAAAATGGTTACTTTTCCAGTAAATTTGATTTTAATGAGACCATATTCGGCGGAAGTGAAAAGGCTGGTACGATTGCCAAGGGATTACTCCGGAAGATTATAAGCATTGCTGCTTTGCAGCCCAAAGGCATGTGGGCACTGCAGGATTTTTATCCAACATCATTGAAAACCACGATGAGCCGAGAGGGGTCAGCCATTACCTTCCGGCAGGAGACTGTACCCTGGAAGCCAAAAAGATGCTTGGCGGACTGAATTTTATGCTCCGGGGGATCCCCTTTATTTATCAGGGACAGGAAATCGGAATGGAAAATACTGTTTTTTCCAGCATTGACGAAGTAGATGACATTGCCACCCTTGATCAATACCAGACCGCCCTGGAGGCAGGGTATACACCAGAAGAGGCCCTTGGCATTGTAAGCCGCTACAGCAGGGATAATGCAAGAACTCCCATGCAGTGGGATGCATCGGCCAATTCAGGCTTTACAGAAGGAACACCCTGGCTAAAGGCGAACCCTAATTATAAGGATATTAATGTGGCTGATCAGATTTCTGATGATAATTCGGTTTTCATGTTCTATAAAAAGCTGATTCAGTTAAGGAAACATCCCGAATGGAAGGAAACCATAGTCTATGGAACTCTGGAACCTGTTCTTGAGGATGAAAAGAATATTATGGCTTACTGTCGGAAAGGGCCAAAAACACTCCTTATCATTGGAAATTTTCAAAAAGATGCAAAGGAAGTTACTCTTCCCCGGATGCCAAAGACAGTTTTGATCAATAACTGCCAGGAAGTGTCATTTGATGGGGCCAGGATACATTTAAAGGGCTGGCAGTTCCTTGTAATGGAAATTTGATCACTTTTTAACCGAATCCGGCAGGGCCGCGCAGTGGCCCATTGGTCATTGCGGATATCCGCTTGACAACGTGAATAAAGGGCAGCAGAAGAGAAGAGCGTTGACACTCATTTCATTATAAGAATTGAGTATCAACGCTTTTTTTATACCTTTTACCCGATCTGGCACCAAAATATATTATGAACATGAGTAAATTTGTTCACTATATGGTCAACATGTTGGGAATGATGCAGAATATATTTTGATTTGAATTCAAGTATGATAGAATCTCACCACAGGTAATTACCAGTGAAAACAAATATGTATGGAGGAATATGAGATGAAGGATAAAGTAGTAAAAGCCATGCAAAGCTTTTCGAAAGCGATGATTGGACCAGTATTATTTTTACCTGTCGTAGGTATGTTGATTGCCTTAACGGCGATCATGACCAATACCGCTTTTGTTTCTGAAGGCGGGCTGATGTGGACTGTGGGGAAATTTTTTTAACAGCATGCTGAATTCGATTATGGGGAATTTAAGCATTTTATTCTGTGTGGGAATCGCAAATGGTATGGCAAAAAAGAAAAAAAGCAGATGCATCATTCGTAGCTTTGATGTCATATATCATGTTTTTAGGCTCTAACAGCAAGTGGCTGGAGCTGTCAGGAAAGATGGTGGAAGGGGCCACTGCCGGCGCCTTATATGGTACGGGCCAAACCATTCAGTTGGGATTCCATGTAACAGATATGGGCGTGTTTCTTGGTATGATCATCGGTGTTCTTGTGGCTCTGGTTCACAACAAATACTGCGATACCGAGTTTAAGGGTGGATTCGCACCTTATGGCAACAGCAAGCTTGTTTACATGATCATGATTCCGGTCATTGCAGTATTAAGCATTGGCGTGACTTATGTGTGGCCGGGCGTTGCAAACGGAATATCCGCATTGACCGGTTTTATGAGTACGGCAGGGGCAGCCGGCGTATTTGTATACGGATTCTTAAACCGGTTTTTGATCCCAACCGGATTGCACCACTTAATCTGGTCACCGTTTCTTTACTCAGCAGTCGGCGGACAGGCGGTGATTGGCGGGGAAAATGTTGTTGGTGCAAAACCCATCTTCCTGGCGTTATTAAGTGATCCGACAGCCGGAATGATGCCGGATACCAGCCGCTTCTTAACCTATGGCCTTATGAAAACATTTGGTATCATTGGTGTGGCATTGGCTTTCTACGTGACTGCCAGGAAAGTGAAAAAAGCGAACTTAAAGGCCCAGATGATTCCGGCTACTTTAACTGCAGTGATCGCCGGAATTACAGAACCCCTGGAATTTACTTTTATTTTTGCAGCTCCGTTATTATGGCTGGTATATTCTGTTCTGGATGGATTTTTTTCAGATGGTAGTCTATTTGATCGGTGTCCGCGTCTGCGCCACCAATGGGATCCTGGATTTCCTTGTGTTAAATCTTCCGGCAGGAATCAGCAGAACCTTATGGCCTTTGTATGTGCTGGTTGGCCTTGTGGAGATCCTTGTGATTTTCGTGGTCTTTAAGTTTATGATTGAAAAGTTCAACTTAAAGACTCCGGGACGTGAAGATGACGATACGAATGCGGCCTTGAATTTAAACGCCAATGCAGCAGCAGTGAAAAAAGAATTAAAAGCAAAGCAGTCCGCCAGCGGAGAGACTGCGGAAGACAGATTGAACCAGGGCAGGATCATCGTGGAAGCCTTAGGCGGAAAAGAAAACATTGTAAGTCTGGAAAACTGTTTTTCCAGGTTAAGAGTGGAAGTTACAGACAGTTCAAGGATTGATGAAGAAGCATTAAAGGGCACCGGAGCAGCCGGTATCATGAAAAAGGGAAATAATGTCCAGGTAGTATATGGGCTCACCGTTTCCAAAATGAGAACCCTGGTAGATGATGCATTGGAACAGATGGATTCACATAAATAAGGAGGTAAAGCTATGAACAAAACATTTAAATTAGTCATCGTAGGCGGAGGCAGTACTTATACACCGGGAATTGTAAAGAGCCTGCTGGATCAGAAGGATCAGTTTAAGCTTTCAGAATTAAGGCTTTATGATAATTTCAAAGAACGTCAGGACAAAGTAGGAGTTCTGGTAAAAAAGGTTATTGAGATGTTTGATCCGGATGTAAAGCTGGTTCTTACAACGGATCCCAAAGAAGCATTTACGGATGCAGATTTTATCTTTGCCCAGATGCGGGTAGGCTTATATCATATGAGAGAGCTTGATGAAAAGATCCCCTTAAAATATGATGTGGTCGGCCAGGAAACATGCGGGCCAGGCGGTCTTGCATATGGCCTTAGAACCATCTATCCCATGGTAGAGATGATCGATTATTGTGAAAAGTATGCAAGTAAGGAATACTGGATCGTAAACTATTCTAACCCGGCAGCCATCGTTGCAAAAGCAATGCATAAGCTGCGGCCAAATGCCAGAATCTTAAATATCTGCGATATGCCGGTAGCGATCATGAGAAACATGGCGAACATTTTGGATTGTGACAGAAAAGACATTGTGCCGGATTACTTTGGATTAAATCATTTTGGCTGGTTTACAAAAATCCGTGTGGGAGAAGAGGACCGTACCGAAGAGTTAAAGGCTTATGTAAGAGAACATGGTTATATGCCGCCAGATGAAAGAAGTGAGGTACGCCATAATGATGCATCCTGGAAACATACCTTTGACAATGCAAAGAACTTAATGAGAATGTTCCCGGACTATCTCCCAAATACCTATATGCAATACTATCTGTTAGGTGATGAGATTGTAAAACATGCGGATAAGAACTATACAAGAGCCAATGAAGTTATGGATGGAAGAGAAAAACGGATCTTCCAGGCAGTGGAACAGTTCGAAGCAACTGGAGAAATTGATATGACTCCATTTTTTTACCGGCGTTCATGGAGAATTTATTGTGGAAGTGGCTATGAGCCTAGCATATAATTTAAAGAAACGCCATCTGGTCATGGTCATGAACAATGGTGCCGTTAAAAATTTACCAGACGATGCATGGTAGAAATTCCCTGCTATATTACCAAGGAAGGACCGGAAGCCACCAGAGTAGGGGAAATTCCGACTTTCTATAAAGGTATGATTGAACAGCAGGAGGCCAGTGAAAAGCTGATCGTAGAGGCGGCAATTGAAGGAAGCTATGATAAAGCATTAGCAGCATTTACGTTAAATAAGACCATACCATCAGCGATGGTGGCAAAACAGATTCTGGATGAAATGATTGAAGCGAATAAGGATTACTGGCCAGAGTTAAAATAAGATAAAATATCATGACAATCTGATTCTGATATTTAAGACGAGGGGAGTCTGCAGTGCGCCGCGGTATACTGAAATTCAGTATTGCCGCGGCGCTTTTGTATTTTGTCTATGAGCCACAGACCGCACTCACGGGCATCATAACAGCGGCAATGAGATTTTCCGCATAAGCCGGTGATTTGTCGGCCGAATTAAGAAAAAAAGTCTTTGGTGCAGGATTGAAGTATGATAAAATAAGGATAAGCAGGCTGGCAGAAAAAGCTGCAATACATATTATCCGGAGGAAGATTATGCAGTATCGTGATTTTGGAAAAACAGGAATTAAGGTATCGGCTCTTGGGTTTGGAGCATGAGGCTTCCGATCCTTCAGGAAGAACAGGTGGATGAAAAACGGGCGGTATCCATGATCCGCCATGCCATTGATGAAGGGGTCAACTACATTGATACGGCATATCCTTACCACCAGGGAGAAAGCGAAAGGATCGTGGGAGACGCTTTAAGGGATGGCTACCGGGAGAAAACATATCTGGCTACCAAATGTCCGGTATGGAAGCTTGAAAACCCCGGTGATTTTGATGAGGTGTTAGAGGAACAGCTTAAAAGGCTTCAGACAGACCACATTGATTTTTATCTGCTTCATGCTTTAAGCAGGGACCGCTTTGAAGATAAGGTCAAAAAAATTCGATCTTATAAAACGAATGGAAAAGGCCAGGGATGAAGGAAAAATAAAATATATTGGATTTTCCTTCCATGATTCATACGATGTGTTTCAGGATATCCTAGATTATTATGACGGATGGGATTTTTGCCAGATTCAGTATAACTACGTGGACTTAGAGCATCAGGCCGGAGTTAAGGGACTAAAGGCTGCAGCGGACAAGGGACTTGCCGTGGTGGTCATGGAACCGCTTCTTGGAGGAAAGCTGGCTGATCCTGCGGATCATGTTAAAAAGGTATTCCCTGAGGAAAAAGGGGCTGTGGAATATGCCCTTGATTTTTTATGGGACCAGCCAGAGGTGAGCCTTCTCTTAAGCGGAATGAGCGACGAAAAGCAGCTTGAGGAAAATCTGGAATTTGCAGACCGCAGCCATATCGGAATGGTTACGGATGATGAAAAACAGGTCTATAAAAAGGCAAAGGAAATCTTTGATTCCATGGCCCTGGTAGCTGCACCGGATGCCGTTATTGCCTCCCCTGCCCCTTTGGCTTAGAGATCCCGGAGATTTTCTCTTATTATAACATGACTGCCGCCCATAAAGAGAGCGAGGCAAAGGCCGGATACGAGGCCATGGGGGTAAAGGCGGAAGGCTGTAAGGCATGTCATCACTGCGAAAAGGAATGTCCGCAGATGATCAAGATCAGTGAGGTCATGCCAGAGGTGGCTAACGTGTTTGCAAAGCTTTAGGCTTAACGGTTTAGACAAAGGAGGGACGGTTTATGCTGGAGAAACTTGATTTATCAAAAAAAATGGACAAGGCAACCTATAAAAACACAATAAAGGAGCAGAGCGAAAGGCTGGGCCTTTTGCAGCGGGAGTGCAGGGAGGCAGGAATTCCTGTCATGATCGTGTTCGAAGGCATGGGAGCATCAGGAAAAGGAACCCAGATCAACCGCCTGATTCAGGCGCTGGATCCCAGAGGCTTTGATGTATATGCCAATAATAAATCAACGGAAGAGGAACGGATGCGCCCGTTTTTATGGCGCTTCTGGACCAAGCTTCCGGCTCAGGGCAGAATCGCTCTCTTTGACAGAAGCTGGTACCGGCAGGTGACCATTGAACGGTTTGAAGGAAAGATCCCGGAAACAGCCATGCCGGAGGCCTTTCATGACATTCAGTCCTTTGAGCGGCAGCTGACCGATGACGGTATGGTCATCATAAAGCTGTTCCTCTATATTTCAAGGGAGGAACAAAAAAAGCGGTTTAACAAACTGGAAAGTTCCAGGGAGACAGACTGGCGGGTGACAAAGGAAGACTGGCGGAGGAATAAGGAGTATGGCCGTTATCTGGCAATCTGCGAGGAATTGCTTGAAAGGACAGATATGGACTACGCCCCGTGGACCATCATCGAAGCAACGGACAAGGATTTTGCCTCTGCCAAGATCGTGACCCAGGTGGCGGACTGCTTGGAGGATGCCCTAAGGCAGCGGGAATTAAGGGGAGAGAGAAAGGAAAAGGAAGTACCGGTCCGCTCTGAGAAATACCAGAACGGAGTCTTATCCGGCGTGGATTTGACAAAGACCATAACAAAGGAAGACTATAAAAAGGAGATGGACCGGCTATGGGAAAAGCTGGAAGCTCTTCACAGCCAGATATACCGGTTAAGAATTCCGGTAGTCTTAGGCTTTGAGGGCTGGGATGCGGCAGGAAAGGGCGGGGCAATCAAACGCCTTACCAGCCATTTAGACCCCAGGGGCTATAAGGTGTACCCCACAGCGGCTCCCAATGACCTAGAACGGGTCCATCATTATCTGTGGCGTTTCTGGAACCATGTGCCAAAAGCAGGCCATATCGCCATCTTTGACCGCACCTGGTACGGCCGGGTCCTGGTGGAGCGGATCGAGGGCTTTTGCAGCGAGAACCAGTGGAAGCAGGCTTACCAGGAAATAAATGAAATGGAAAACCACATGGCAAATGCCGGAGCCGTAGTCATTAAATTCTGGCTCCATATCGATAAAGAGGAACAGGAAAAGCGCTTTAAGGAGCGGCAGGAAAATCCGTCAAAGCAGTGGAAGATCACGGAAGAGGACTGGAGAAACCGGGAGAAATGGGATCAGTATGAATCTGCGGTCAATGAGATGCTGGTGCGGACTTCCACTACCTATGCTCCCTGGGTGGTCGTGGAGGGAAACTGCAAATATTATGCCAGGATCAAGGTGTTAAAAACCGTTGTGGAGGCTTTGGAAGCAAAGATAAAAGAAAGAACGCTCAGCGGGCATTCCTGTATGTATGGCCTGGGAAGCAGGCAAAAAAATGAAAAGAAAAATTCATGACCGCTTGTTTTTTTCGCTCTTTTTCGTGTAAAGTAGAAAAATGGTGAACAAAGGCAGGAGGGAAAACCTCTGCAGGGATACCTTTATGCCCAAGTAGCATGGGCGGAAAAGAGGAAATTGCATGAATACGGTTTTGATCGTGGGCGGTGGCGCTGCAGGGATGCTGGCTGGAATAGCAGCAGCCATGAAGGGCAGTACCGTCCACATTTTTGAGAAAAATGAAAAACTTGGAAAAAAAAGTCTATATCACCGGCAAGGGGCGCTGCAATGTGACCAATGCCTGTGATACTGAGGAGCTGTTTGGAAACGTAGTGACCAATGCTAAATTCCTTTACAGCAGCTTTTATGGCTTTACCAATTTTGATATGATGGACCTTTTAGAAGAGCTTGGCTGTCCTTTAAAGACAGAGCGGGGCAACCGGGTATTTCCGGCATCCGACAAGTCTTCGGACGTAATAAAGGCTCTTACAAAAAGGCTTTTGGAGCTTGGGGTTTCCATCCATTACCGCGCCCAGGCGGAGAAGCTTTTGATGGAAGACGGCAGACTTTCAGGACTGGTTTTAAAAGACGGTGGAAAAAAAACAAAGGTATACGGAGATGCTGTAATCGTGGCATGCGGCGGATTGTCCTATCAGGCAACCGGTTCCACAGGAGACGGCTATGAGCTGGCAAAGGAAGCCGGCCATACGGTCACCTCTCTTTCTCCTGCCCTGGTGCCCTTTGTGGCAGAGGAACCGCTGGTAAAGGAGCTTCAGGGCCTGTCTCTTCGCAATGTGGAGGCTTCCATTTTAAATGGGAAAAAGGTGGTTTATAAGGAATTCGGGGAAATGCTGTTCACCCATTACGGGGTCAGCGGTCCGGTACTTTTAAGCGCCAGCAGCTATGCGGTAAAGGAACTGAAGAAGGGGTCCCTGACCCTTTCCATTGATTTAAAACCGGCTCTTTCCGACGAACAGCTTGATGCCAGGATCTTACGGGATTTTGAAGAGGCTGCAAATAAGCAGTTTAAGAATTCCCTGGAGCATTTGTATCCTTCCAAGCTGGTGCCTGTCATGGTGGATGTAAGCAAAATTCCGCCGGAAAAGAAAGTCAATGAAATCACCAGGGAAGAACGTCAGCGTCTTGTCCGGGCAACCAAAGGCTTTGTTCTGACGCTTACAGGACTTCGGGGCTACAATGAGGCCATTATCACCCAGGGCGGTGTTTCCGTTAAGGAGGTAAATCCCTCCACCCTGGAATCCAAGCTACTTCCAGGTCTTTACTTTGCAGGAGAAGTGCTGGATCTTGATGCAGTGACCGGAGGCTTTAATTTACAAATTGCCTGGTCTACCGGCTGGGCGGCCGGAAGTGCGGCCGGAGAGGAGAAATTCAAAGGATGAAAAAGGTTTATAATATAGCGATCGACGGACCGGCCGGGGCAGGAAAAAGCACCATTGCCAGGTCTGTTGCAGAAAAACTCAACTTTGTTTATGTGGACACGGGAGCCATGTACCGTGCCATGGCACTGCATTTTTCAAGAAATGGGATACCGGCAGGCGATGAGGAAGGGATTTCCCGGTCAGCGAAAGAGGTGAATGTGACCATTTCCTACGAAAATGGAGTGCAGCAGGTGATTTTAAACGGGGAAAATGTTTCCGGACTGATCCGTACAGAAGAAGTCAGCGCCATGGCTTCTTCGGTTTCCGTCTATATGCCGGTGCGAAATAAGCTGGTGGAGCTTCAAAAGAACCTGGCCTTAAAAGAAAATGTCATCATGGATGGCCGTGATATCGGAACCTGCGTGCTTCCAGGGGCTGACCTAAAGATATATTTAACGGCCAGCAGCCTGGTCCGGGCAAAGAGGCGGTATGAGGAGCTTAGGGCAAAGGGAGAGGAATGCAGCCTGGAGGACATTGAAAAGGATATCATTGAACGGGATTACCGGGACATGAACCGGGAGAATTCTCCCCTTAAGCAGGCGGAGGATGCGGTCCTTGTAGATTCTTCTGCCATGACCGTTCCTGAAGTGGTGGACCGGATCCTTGAACTTTTTCATGAGAGAAAAATGGAAGGAGGCAGCCTGTGGAAGTGATTGTTGCCAAAACCGCCGGATTCTGCTTTGGAGTAAAGCGGGCGGTGGAACAGGTTTATGAACAGCTAAAAAGAGATGACAAGCCTATTTATACCTATGGCCCCATCATCCATAACGAGGAAGTGGTACGTGATCTGGAGGAAAAGGGAGTAAGGGTCATTCATTCGGAGGAGGAGCTTGAGACGATCAGGCTGGAGTCGTTGTCATAAGATCCCATGGAGTAGGGAAACATATTTATGAGATCATGGAACGAAACGGGATCGAGATCGTAGACGCCACCTGCTTATGTGAAGAAGATCCACAGGATCGCCGAGGAGCAGAATCAGGCCGGCAGACGGCTTATTATTATCGGCAATGAAAACCATCCGGAAGTAGAAGGTATTAAAGGCTGGGGAAATGACAATACTTTAGTGGTGGAAACACCCGAGCAAGTGGAAGGATTACCTCTATCGGAAGGGGAAAAGCTGTGTATTGTATCACAGACGACATTTAATTACAATAAATTTCAAGATTTAGTTGAAAAAATTTCTGAAACGCGGTATGATATACTTGTTTTAAATACGATTTGCAATGCAACACAGGAAAGACAAGTGGAAGCAAAGCGGATAGCTTCAGAAGTGGATGCCATGATTGTTATAGGCGGAAAAAGTAGTTCCAATACCCAGAAGCTGTACGACATATGCCGAAGGGAATGTAAGAATACTTACTATATCCAGACACTAGGTGATTTAGATCCTGATTGTGGAAATTCTGTGCGCAGCGTAGGTATTACAGCCGGGGCTTCAACCCCGAATTATATTATCGAGGAGGTTCATACTAATGTCAGAATTAAGTTTTGAACAAATGTTAGAAGAATCATTGAAAACTATACGTACAGGAGAGATCGTCACTGGTAAAGTCATCGACGTAAAGGAAGATGAAATCGTCTTGAATATAGGTTACAAGTCCGACGGCATCATTCCGCGTAGTGAGTACACGGATGACCAGAATTTAGATCTTACAACTGTTGTACAGGTTGGAGAAGAGATGGAAGCCAAAGTCATCAAGGTAAACGATGGCGAGGCAGGTAGCCCTGTCTTACAAGAGATTGGCAGCAGACAGAGGCAATAAGAGATTAGAAGAAGCATTTGAAAACCACGAGGTACTTATTGCAAAAGTTGCACAGGTACTTGACGGTGGTTTAAGTGTGGTTGTAGAGGGAGCAAGAGTCTTCATTCCTGCAAGTCTGGTTTCTGATACTTATGAGAAGGATTTATCCAGATATGCAGATAAGGAGATTGAGTTCATTATTACTGAATTCAATCCTAAGAGAAGAAGGATCATCGGCGACAGAAAGCAGATCATGGTTGCCAGAAGAGCCGAGCTTCAGAAGGAATTATTTGAAAGAATCCATGCAGGCGATGTAGTAGAAGGTACCATCAAGAATGTAACCGATTTCGGCGCATTCATTGACCTTGGCGGTGCTGACGGTCTGCTTCATATTTCTGAGATGAGCTGGGGCAGAGTAGAGAGCCCAAAGAAAGCTTTCAAGGCTGGAGAGAAAATTAAAGTCCTGATTAAGGATATCAACGGTGATAAGATCGCCCTTAGCTTAAAGTTCCCGGAGACAAATCCGTGGAAGGACGCTTCTTCAAAATATGCAGTAGGCAACGTAGTAAGCGGAAGAGTTGCACGTATGACCGATTTCGGCGCATTTGTTGAGCTGGAACCAGGCGTGGATGCACTGCTTCACGTATCCCAGATCTCCAAGGAGCATGTGGATAAACCTGCTGACGTTCTGGCTATCGGCCAGGAGATCGAAGCCAGAGTGGTTGATTTCAACGAAGGCGAAAAGAAGATCAGCTTAAGCATCAAAGCACTTCAGTCACAGGATGAGTCTTTATCAGAAGATGGGACAGTATATTCTGACGAAGTTTAAGCATAATAATAGACAGAACTAACTGATAAGGAAGTGGAGAGATCCACTTCCTTTTTAGTTTGAAAAACCTGTAAAAGAAGAGAGGGATAAAATGAAAAACAGGATCAAGTTCTGTCTGGCAGCCATTGTAATGCTGTCTTTTCTCCTATCCGGGTGCGGGAAGAAGATGGAGACACAGCCAGAGCCAGAGCAGACAGCGGCCCAGCCGGTTAACGTTCAGGGGGAAGCAGGAAGCGCTGCAGCGGAAAATTCAGATGGGGTGAGGCTGGAGGACGATTATTATGATTATATGAACCAGGATACTCTGGATCAGGTGGAGATACCAAGGGATTCCGGCGGCTGGAGCTATTTTTATCAGTTAGAAAAGGATTCCTATGAAGTTCTTGAGGGAGTGCTTGAGGAGGCAGTAAAGAACCGGAAAGAGGCAAAACCAGGTTCTCTGGAGCAGAAAATTGCGGATCTGTATTTATCGGCCATTGATATGGAAGGGCGTAAAAAAGCAGGTTTTGGACAGCTTCAGTCCTATTTGGACCAGGTGAGAAATGCCTCTGACATCAATGAGTATTTAAAGGCTGTAGGAAGTATTTATGGGGATCTGGGAGTCAGCAGCATTCTCATGACACAGTGGATGGAAGACATGAAGGACTCCAGCCAGTATGCCCTGTATGTGGATGGGGCGGATCTGGGGCCGGGAAAGGAAACACTGGAGGATAAGACACAGGCAAAGCTCATGGAGCAGTATGAAGACTATATCGGGCGGACTTTGGAATATACGGGACAGAGCCGTGAGGAAGCAAAAAAAGCCGCCTCTGAAATCCTGGCATTCCAAAAGGATCTGGCTAAAAGTGCCCTTCCCTTGAGCCAGCAGGGTGACCCTGATATCATATACAACCCTTATTCCATGAAGGAAATAAAAGCCCTGCTCCCGGAAGGCGCTGCAGATTCTTATCTTGCGTCAGCCGGGCTGTCAGATGTTGATTCCGTAGTTGTGACCCAGAAGGCTCAGATGGAAAAAATCGGCCGGTATCTGACAGAGGATCATCTCCCTGTTTTAAAAAAATTATTCCATATTCAGCCTGGTAAGTGATTTCGCACCTTATCTCACCCCGGAGATAAGAGATAATAATCTGGACTGGCATAATACCCAGAACGGCATTAAGGAGAGAAAGACGGACAAAAAGCTGGCCAGTGAAAGGACCCAGGACATGCTTGGGTTTGAATTCGGCAGGCTTTATGTGGAAAAATGTTTTTCAAAAGATGAAAAGACGGCCATTGAAAAGATGGTCCGCCATATCCTTGAGGCTTACAAAAAGCAGATCATGGCTCTTGACTGGATGGGAGAAGAGACTAAGACGGCAGCCATAAAGAAGCTGGACAACATGACTCTTAAGATCGGATATCCTGACAAGTGGCCCGATGATTACGCAGGGGCCACCATCACGCCGACTGAAAAAGGGGGAAACCTGATTGATAACGTCCTTTCCCTTATGAAGGCACAAAATACTGTGAACAAGGAAAAAGTCCGCAAACCGGTGGATAAGACGGAATGGGGCATGACGCCCCAGACTGTAAATGCCTATTATAACCCAACCGGAAACGAAATCGTATTCCCGGCCGGCATTTTACAGGCTCCTTTCTATGATCCTGACCAGGATTATGCGTCAAATCTGGGCGGGATTGGATCTGTCATTGCCCATGAGGTCAGCCATGCCTTTGATTCCTCCGGCTCTCTTTATGACGAAAAGGGTAATTACCATGTATGGTGGACCAATGAGGACAGGGCCAGATTCAAACAGCTGGCAGACCGGGTGGTGGCTTACTATGACGAACAGGATGGCTATAAGGGACGTCACGTAAACGGTGCCCAGACCTTAAATGAGAATATCGCGGATTTAGGTTCCATGGCCGCCATCACTTCCATTGTGGGAGATGATGCGGAAAGCTTAAAACTGCTCTTTAAGCAGTATGCAACCATATGGGCGTCGAAATATACGCCGGAGAGCATGATCAGAAGGCTGAACGTTGATGTCCATTCCCCGGCAAAGGTGAGGTCAATGCAGTTCTCAGCGCTGCCAATGCCTTTTATAAGGCTTATCCGGAAATAAAGGAGGGAGATGCCATGTACGTGGCACCTCAAAAACGTGTGAAGATCTGGTAAAAGCACGGAAAAATCATGCCATGTCCGGAAGGTTTTCCACATGGCATGATTTTTATTATCGACAAAAAGATTTCATAAAAATCTTGACAATATTTAAGGGTTAGTGTATACTAACTATTGCGTGATGGGAATGATTCTCATTAATATTATTGAAAAATATTTTATTGGCGCATTGAAACGTCCCGCTGTGCGGGCTGGCCCCTGCTTAAGATGCAAGGGCAATATGAAAAGAAAGAAGATGATGGATGATGCCTCTGACAATGGTGAAGACGGGTGAACCTAATGTGATCCGCAAGGTAGGCGGCAAGGAAGAAACAAGACGCTTTTTAGAGAATCTGGGTTTTGTCTCCGGAGGAGTTGTAACTGTTGTTTCTGAAATAGGCGGAAATATGATTGTAAATGTTAAGGATTCCAGAGTGGCGATTGGGAAAGATATGGCCAATAAGATCCTGGTAGAATAGAGAGGGAGGCAGACAATGACATTAAAGGAAATTCCATGCGGAAAAACAGTTAAGGTAACAAAGCTCACCGGGGAAGGCCCGGTCAAGAGACGTATCATGGATATGGGAATTACAAAAGGCGTGGATGTTTTTGTAAGAAAGGTAGCTCCCCTTGGGGATCCGATTGAAGTGACCGTAAGAGGATATGAATTGTCTCTGCGGAAAGCGGATGCGGAAATGATTCTTGTGGAGTAATTTTTTTTACAGATGAGTTAGGTATGACTAATACCGGATAATTAGGTGCTGACAGGCAGAAAGAGGTAGAGTATGTCAATTAAGATTGCATTAGCAGGTAATCCGAACTGCGGAAAGACAACGCTGTTTAATGCGCTTACGGGATCAAATCAGTTTGTGGGGAACTGGCCGGGCGTAACAGTAGAGAAAAAAAGAAGGAAAGCTGAAAGGCCATAAGGATGTGATCATCATGGACCTTCCCGGCATTTATTCACTTTCTCCCTATACCCTGGAAGAAGTGGTGGCCAGAAATTATCTGATCACAGACCGTCCGGATGTGATTTTGAACATTGTGGATGGAACCAATATTGAGCGTAACTTATACTTGTCCACCCAGCTTATGGAACTGGGTATCCCGGTGATCATGGCAGTCAACATGATGGATATTGTTGAGAAAAACGGAGACAAGATACATATCCAAAAGCTGAGCCAGAAACTGGGCTGTGAAGTAGTGGAGATTTCCGCATTAAAGGGAACCGGAATCCAGGAGGCGGCGAAAAAGGCCGTAGCTCTGGCAAATCAGAAGAACAGTACTGTCCCGGTCCATAAATTTGCACTGGAAGTGGAATCTGTTCTGGATTCCATTGAAGATAAGCTGGGAAATGAGATCCCGGAAGATCAGAAGCGCTTCTTTGCCATCAAGCTTCTGGAAAAGGATAATAAGATCCAGACCCAGATGAAGCATGTACCGGATGTTTCAGAAGAGATCAGCCGGATCGAGAAGGAAATGGATGACGATACGGAAAGCATCATCACCAATGAGCGTTACGTATATATTTCATCCATCATCCATGAGTGTTTTACGCGCAACAAGGTAGAAAAACTGACCATTTCTGATAAGATTGACAGGATCGTAACAAACCGTTTCCTGGCACTGCCTATCTTTGCACTGGTTATGTATATTGTTTATTATGTTTCTGTAACAACCGTTGGAACCTGGGCAACTGACTGGGCCAATGATGGCTTATTCGGTGAAGGCTTCAGCTTCTTTGGTCTGGAGGTTCCTGGTGTGCCGGTTGTTATTGAAGGCGTTTTAACTGCTGTAGGCTGTGCGGATTGGCTCCAGGGCCTGATTCTTGACGGAATCGTAGCAGGTGTGGGCGCTGTTCTTGGTTTCGTGCCCCAGATGCTGGTGCTTTTCATCTTCCTGGCATTTTTGGAGGCCTGCGGCTACATGGCGAGAGTTGCATTTATCATGGACCGTATTTTCCGCCGGTTTGGTCTTTCCGGCAAATCATTTATCCCGATGTTAATCGGAACCGGCTGCGGTGTACCTGGAATCATGGCTTCCCGTACCATTGAAAATGACCGTGACCGTAAGATGACTATTATGACAACTACATTCATTCCCTGCGGAGCAAAGCTTCCCATCATCGCTTTGATTGCAGGTGCATTGTTTGGCGGAGCATCCTGGGTGGCTCCAAGTGCTTATTTCGTAGGAATCGCAGCGATCATTTGCTCAGGAATCATTTTAAAGAAGACAAAAATGTTTGCAGGAGATCCGGCTCCATTTGTTATGGAACTCCCGGCTTACCATATGCCTACAGTTGGAAATATTTTAAGAAGCATGTGGGAACGCGGCTGGTCCTTTATTAAAAAAAGCAGGTACCATCATTCTTCTGGCAACTATCTTTGTTTGGTTTACATCCTTCTTTGGATGGGTTGACGGCCAGTTCAGGATGTTAGACGATTTGGAACTTGACCACAGCATCCTTGCAGCAGTTGGAAGCACGGTCAGCTGGATCTTCGCACCTCTTGGCTGGGGTGACTGGAAATCTGCGGTTGCAGCTATCACCGGACTGGTTGCAAAAGAAAACGTAGTAGGTACGTTTGGTATTCTGTTCGGTTTTGCGGAAGTTGCCGAAGATGGATCTGAAATCTGGGGAACACTTGCAAGCAGCATGACTCCTTTAGCAGCATATTCCTTCCTGATATTCAATCTTCTCTGCGCCCCATGCTTTGCTGCTATGGGAGCCATCAAAAGAGAGATGAACAATATCAAATGGTTCTGGTTTGCCATTGGATATCAGACCCTTCTGGCTTATGTAGTATCCCTTTGCGTTTTCCAGATTGGAAACCTGGTGCTCACAGGAACTTTTGGAATCTTTACTATCGTTGCCTTTGCCCTGATCGCAGGATTCATTTACCTGATGGTAAGGCCGTCAAAGGAAGAAAAAACATCAAACATTCATTTAAACAGCGTGGCAGGAGCGAAATAAGCTCCGGCCACGGCTGGAAGCCTGCACTTACCTGCAGGCTCAAAATTTAAGGAGGTACTTTATGGGAACACTGGTTGTTTTAGTCGTTGTTGCCGGAGCAGTGGCTTTGGCGGTAAAGAGCATGATTCGTGATAAAAAGAACGGGAAATCCATTCAGTGCGGCGGAGAATGCAAAAACTGCGGAGGACATTGCCATTAAACTGGGCGGCAGAGGGAAACACCCTTCGGGTATCCCTTTATGCCCCAAAAGCGTGGGTAATAATAAGGAAACACTGTTTTAGCCTTAAAAACCTGTAAACGGAGGCGTGCAAGTGGAGAGACAAACGAACATCAATGAAAAAAAGAAAAATGCCTGACTCCAGAAGCTATCGCAGGACAAAAATGCAGAAAGAACTGATCATTGAGAAGCTGAAGGCAAGAGGCTGCAGGATCACAAAGCAGCGCTGTACGCTGCTAGATGTCATACTGGAGCATGAGTGTTCCAGCTGCAAGGAGATTTATTATAAGGCATCAGGCGTGGATGAGACCATCGGCGCTGCGACCGTCTACCGGATGGTCAATATCCTGGAAGAAATCGGGGCCATCAGCCGGAAGAACATGTATAAAGTTGTTTATTCGGATACCTGCCCCATGGAAGAGGCATGTACAGTGGTTTTAGACGATGAGACTACTTATCAGCTTTCAGCCAAGAACTGGAATCAGGTGGTCCAGGCAGGGCTTAGCGCCTGCGGTTATCTGGATGGCCAGAAAATATCTTCTATTATAGTAAAGCCCTGTGAATGTGAGAATGCTGATTGCATTTAATATGTGGTTAGTATTAACTAACTGGAGGAATGAGTATAGAAATTTATGAATAGGGGACCAGAATTAGAATTATGTTCAGGCAGTGTGGATTATCATGAAATCATCGAATGCATTGTGAGCGCATTGGATGCCAAAGACCCCTATACTGCGGGGCATTCCCAAAGGGTCAGCGATATGGCGCTGGCCCTTTCGGAGTTTTTAGGGCTTGATAAAAAGGAAATAGAGAAGATACATATAGCCGCTCACCTTCATGACATTGGAAAAATCGGGATTCCTGATTCTATTTTAAATAAGCCGGAAAAGCTTTCTGAGGAAGAATGGGCGGCCATGAAAAAGCATCCCAGGATAGGGGCTGATATTTTAAGCAAGTCCCGTCATCTAAAGGAACTGAAGGATATTGTCCTGCATCACCATGAACGCTTTGATGGAAAAGGGTATCCGGAAGGCTTAAAGGGGGAAGAGATTCCTCTGGGTGCCAGGATCATAGCCATCTGCGATTCCATCGATGCCATGACATCGGACCGGGGGTACCGGAGGCTTATTCCATGGAACACTGCTATGAAGAAATCGAAAAGAATCTGGGAATGATGTATGATCCGGTGATCGGTGCAATGGCATTAAAGCATTGGGACAAGGTGACCAAAACGGCCGGAAAATGATAAAATTTATCAATAAACAGAATTGTATTTGACTGGTAAAAATATGCTTGATATGATTGCACTACAAAAGGAAAAATCTGGAGGTACAGAGGAGGATACAAGAGATGTGGGATATTTTAAAGCTTAAAAAGGCAGGAATCTTTGCGGGAGGCGTGCTCTTTGGAACAGCGGGAGTCAAGCTTCTTTCCAGTAAGGATGCGAAGAAGGTCTACACCAATTGCACAGCAGCCGCTTTACGGGCAAAGGATTGCGTGATGAAGACGGCTACCCTGGTTCAGGAGAACGCAGAGGATATCCTTGCGGAAGCAAAGCAGATCAATGAAGAGCGGGCAGCAAAGGAAGCTGAGGTTTTGGAGGAACCGGAAACGGTTGAAGACGGCAGCGGTAAGGATCAATAGACGACAAAAGAAAAGGAGAGAGCGGGGCCAAAAGAGAGAAGGGCCCCGTTTTCTGTAGGGAGGATCAGACGTGAGATTTATCATCAAACATGAAATGTCAGGAAGGCTCCGGGTCCGTCTTTCCCAGCCGCGGATGACCTGCCGGGAAGCCGACACGTTGTTGTATTACCTTCACAGTTTGAAAAATGTGACCGGGGTTAAGGTCTATGAGCGCACCGGCGATGCGGTGATCACTTACGTTGGCATCAGGGAGGAAATCCTGGAAGCCCTGAAACGTTTTAGGTATGATTCTGTTGAAGTGCCTGCCGGGGTGATCGAGCATTCCGGGCGTGAACTGAATGCCATGTACCAGGAGAAGCTTGTGGGCAGGGTGATGATACGGGCAGTGAGGAAGCTTTTCCTTCCCGGTCCCATAAGGACTTTCCATATCGGGCTTCAGTCTGTGAAATATCTTGTCAGGGGGATCAAGTCTCTTCTTAGAGGAAAGCTTGAGGTGGCGGTCCTGGATGCTGTGGCCATTGGCGTATCCGTGCTGCGCGGGGAACTGGAGACAGCAGGTTCCGTCATGTTTTTACTTGGGATCGGAGAGCTTTTAGAGGAGTGGACCCATAAAAAATCCGTTGGGGACCTGGCCAGAAGCATGTCCTTAAATGTCAGCAGGGTCTGGCTCTTAAGCGGCGGACAGGAAGTGCTGGTGGAAGCGTCCTTCATTGTACCCGGAGACGAGGTAGTGGTGCACATGGGAAATGTCATTCCCTTTGACGGAGCCGTGATCTCCGGAGAAGGTATGGTCAATCAGGCTTCCCTGACAGGGGAAGCCCTTCCCGTGAAAAAGGAGGCGGACGGATATGTGTATGCCGGAACCGTGGTGGAGGAAGGAGAATTGACCATCAAGGTCCGGGAAGTTTCCGGCTCCACCCGGTTTGAAAAGATCGTTACCATGATCGAAGAATCGGAAAAGCTGAAATCTTCCATGGAAAGCAAGGCCGGTCATCTGGCTGATAAGCTGGTGCCCTATACTCTTATGGGCACGGGCCTTACCTGGCTGCTTACGGGCAATGTGACAAGGGCACTTTCCGTGCTGATGGTGGACTTTTCCTGTGCGTTAAAGCTAGCCATGCCCATTTCCGTGCTTTCGGCCATCCGGGAGGCAGGCATGTACCACATAACCGTTAAGGGAGGTAAATATCTGGAGACAGTGGCAGAGGCAGTGACCATTGTCTTTGACAAGACCGGAACTCTCACAAAGGCAAGGCCAACAGTGAAGGACGTGGTGACCTTTGGAGAAGAGAGGCAGGAAGAAATGCTTCGGATCGCCGCCTGCCTGGAGGAGCATTTCCCTCACTCCATGGCAAAGGCAGTGGTGACGGCTGCCAGAAACCAGGGGCTGGAGCATGAGGAAATGCATTCCAAGGTGGAATATATCGTGGCTCACGGCATTGCTTCGTCCATAAACGGCAGAAAGGTGGTCATTGGCAGTTATCATTTTATCTTTGAGGATGAAGGCTGCAGGGTGGATGAGGCTGACCGGGAGAAATTTGAAAGCCTGCCCGGGGATTGTTCCCACCTTTATCTTGCCATTGACCAAAAGCTTTCGGCAGTGATCTGCATTGAAGATCCCCTTCGGGAGGAGGCTGCGGCAGTTGTAAATTCCTTAAAAAAAGGCAGGGATATGCAAAACGGTCATGATGACAGGAGACAGTGAGCGGACCGCAGCAGCTGTTGCAGCCAGAGTAGGGGTAGATGAATATTATTCAGAGGTACTCCCTGAGGAAAAGGCCCGTTTTATAGAACAGGAAAAGGCATCAGGAAATGTGGTCATCATGGTGGGAGACGGGATCAACGATTCGCCTGCCCTTTCCGCAGCGGATGTGGGGATCGCCATCAGCGACGGCGCTGAGATCGCCAGGGAAATTGCGGATATCACCATTGCGGCGGACAATCTTTATGAAATCGTTACGCTGAAGCTGCTAAGCGACAGCCTGATGAAGCGGATCCATAAAAATTACAGAAGCATTGTTGGCTTTAATACGGGTCTTATCCTTCTGGGAGTGGGAGGGGTCATGTCTCCCACTGTATCGGCTCTGCTTCATAATACGTCCACCCTGGGGATCAGCTTAAGCAGCATGCAGAATCTGCTGTCCTAGGAAGCCGGGATTGACAATCCCGTCTCCCTGATGTATACTTGCATTGAAAATTAAAAGGGGTGCTGGAGAAAGTCCGGCTGAGATTAGACAGTATTGTCTTAAACCCTGTAACCTGATCTGGATAATGCCAGCGTAGGAAGCTTTCAGGCTAAGCCTGTTCACCCGCCCGGATATCCGGGCGGTTTTTTTGTTTTCTAATAGATAAAAGGAGAGATGAGACATGAATGCAAGCGTAGCGATCCAGACATTGCCGGAGGCAAAAAATGATGAGGAACTGATCCGTATCGTTGACCAGGTAATTGATTATATCAAAAGCACCGGACTAAATTATTATGTAGGGCCTTTTGAAACCGCCATTGAAGGGGATTATGACCAGCTGATGGATATTGTTAAGGAATGCCAGCACATTGCCATTAAGGCAGGCGCCCCTTCTGTTGCCGCTTATATTAAAGTCACCTACCGGCCGGAAGGGGAGGTACTTACCATTGATAAAAAAGTCACAAAGCATCACAAGTAAGCTTTGGTCCTGCTCGGCGGTTGCCTGGCTTTTAATCTTGTGGCAGGGAATCAGTACTTTTGGCCTTGTGGACCGGTTTATGCTTCCATCGCCCATCAGCGTTGGAAGGGCATTTGTAACGGAATTCCCTGTATTGGCGGTCAATGCAGGAATCACCCTTACCGAGGCATTTACCGGGCTGTTTCTGGGGGTGGCGACCGGTTTTGTGATCGCTGTGATCATGGATCATTTTGAAGGTCTTTACCGGGCCTTTTATCCGCTTATCGTCCTGACCCAGACCGTTCCAACGGTAGCCATTGCCCCTCTTTTAGTATTGTGGTTTGGTTATGGAATGGCTCCCAAGGTGATTCTCATTGTATTGACCACCTTCTTTCCCATAACCGTGGGCATGCTTACAGGCTTTCAGTCAGTAAATCCGGATGCAGTGAACCTTTTAAAGTCCATGGGAGCCGGAAAAGTAAAAATATTCCGCTATATCAAGCTTCCCGGAGCCATGGGGCAGTTTTTTGCAAGCCTTCGGATTTCGGTTTCCTATGCAGTGGTTGGAGCTGTCATTTCCGAATGGCTGGGAGGCTTTGGCGGGCTGGGCGTTTACATGACCCGGGTGAAAAAAATCCTTTGCCTTTGATAAGATGTTTGCGGTCATTTTTCTCATATCGGCCATCAGTCTTCTTCTTATGAAAGGTGTGGACATGCTGTCTAAGAAATGCATGCCATGGAATAATCAGTGATAGGATAGAATTGGAGGAAAAAAATGAAAAAAACAGGTTTGGCAATTCTTACGGCTGCAGTGGCTGCCGCATTTTTAACTGCCTGCGGAGGAAGTGGGAAACAGGCGGCAAGTACGGATCCATCGGATTTGAAAAAGGTAACATTTGTTCTGGACTGGACGCCTAATACCAATCATACCGGACTTTACGTTGCAGAGGAAAAGGGGTATTTCAAAGACGAAGGGCTTCAGGTGGAAATCGTTCAGCCCCCCGAAGATGGGGCGGCGGTTTTAGTAGCTTCCGGGAAAGCCCAGTTTGGTATGTCCTTTCAGGACTCCATGGCTCCGGCCCTGGCAGGGGAAAACGCCCTTCCGATCACGGCAGTGGCAGCGGTCATCCAGCATAACACCTCCGGAATCATATCCAGGAAAGGTGAGGGGATGGCGTCTCCAAAGGGAATGGAAGGAAAGAAATATGCCACCTGGGATATTCCCGTGGAAAAGGCCATGGTCAAAGATGTAGTAGAAGCCGATGGAGGCGACTTTTCCAAAGTTCAGCTGGTCCCCAGTACGGTAACGGATGAAGTCTCCGCATTAAAGTCAAAATCAGTAGATGCCATCTGGATCTTTTATGCATGGGCAGGTATTAAGATGGAAGCAGAAGGCCTTGATACGGATTACTTTGCATTTGCAGATTTGAATCCTGTGTTTGATTATTATACTCCGGTCATTATTGCGGGAAATGAATTCTTAAAGCAGGATCCTGAGACAGCCAAAGCCTTTTTAAGGGCTGTGGGCAGGGGGTATGAGGATGCCGTAAAAGACCCGGAAGGAGCGGCCCGCATATTACTTAAGGCAGCACCGGAGCTTGATGAGAAGCTGGTGATGGAAAGCCAGAAATATCTGGCAGATCAGTATAAGGCTGAAGTGGATGCATGGGGATATATAGATCCTGTGCGGTGGAACCGGTTTTATGGCTGGCTGAATGAGAACGGCCTTTCCAGTTCTGAGATTCCGGAAAACGCCGGATTTTCAAATGATTATCTGCCTCAGCAAAATTCTACAAAGTAAGATATGGGAAAGCTCATTGCCTGCAGAAATATAGGAGGAAACCATGACACACTTAAAGGTGGAAGGCATTACAAAATCCTTTGATGGAAAGACGGTCTTAAAAGGAGTGTCCTTAGAGCTTAAGGAAGGGGAACTGGTATCTCTTCTTGGAGTCAGCGGAGGTGGAAAGACCACATTGTTTCATATTATTGCAGGCCTTTCTCTGCCGGATGAGGGACATGTGTATCTGAATGGAGAAGAAATCACAGGAAAACCTGGGTTTGTCAGCTATATGCTGCAAAAGGACCTTTTGCTGCCTTACCGCACCATTGTGGACAACGTGGCCCTTCCCCTTCTTATTAAGGGCATGAAGAAAGCAGAGGCCAGGAAAAAAGCGGGAGAATATTTTAAGCTGTTTGGCCTGGAGGGAACGGAAAAACAGTATCCTTCCCAGCTATCCGGCGGCATGAGACAGAGGGCGGCCCTTTTAAGGACCTACCTTTTCTCTAATCGAATCGCCCTTCTTGATGAGCTTTTCCGCTCTTGACATGATGACAAAACGGGGGTACATGAGTGGTATTTAAAGGTGATGGATGACATTCATCTTTCCACCCTTTTTATTACCCATGATATTGACGAAGCCATTCTTTTATCAGACCGTATCTGCATTCTGACCGGATCTCCCGGCCGGATTACAAAGGAAATCGTCATAAAGGAACCAAAACCCAGGGAAAAGGATTTCAACATTTCAAAAGAATTTCTGGAATATAAAAGAGAGATTTTAAAGCATCTGGAAGGAATATGATAGTAAGCGGGCTTTTGAAAAGCCCGCTGTTTTTGTCTGGATTATGTGAAGAAAATATCAAAAACCTTATTGTAAGTATCAGGTTTATTTTGTATAATAAAGAGAGAAACCACCATGATTTACTGCGGAGATTGATGGATATGATAAAATTGACAAATTTCAATGTTAAAAAAATGACGATTGGTGAAATGGCTAAAATCAATCACATATCAGAGCAGACCTTAAGACTTTACGACAGGGAAGGGCTGTTTTCTCCCTATACCGGGATGAGAAAACCGGATACCGCTACTATGACATTCGCCAAAGCGCCCAGCTTGATATGATCCGGTACATGAAAGCCCTGGGAATGCCCTTAAAGGAGATCCGGATTCACATGAAAAAATGGGATATGGGGCGGGTAAAGCAGCTTCTAAGGGAAAACAGGGATGCCATTGACCAGAAGATTGTAGAACTTAATCTGCAAAAACGTGCCATTGAACGGACCCTTGACAGCTATGAGCGCTATGAGGCGGCTCCTCCCGATGGGGCCATTGTTCTGGAGTACATTCCAAAACGCAGGATGTATGTAAAAGAGACGAAAACCAATTTTTATGACTATGAAATCGATGAATATGAACGCCTTCTGCGAAGCTTAAAGGAGGATATGGGGGCCAGAAAGATATCCCCATTTTACTTTGCCAATGCCGGAACGATTTTAACGCGGGAAAATTTTATGAAACGAAACCTGTATTCCACCCAGGTATTTGTGTTTGTAGACCAGGAATACGTTGAGAAAGAGCTGATTACCATCATACCGGCCAATTCCTATCTTTGCATCTATTGTGACCGCTTTTCCAAAGAAAAAGAATACATAGACCGCCTGCTGGCAACCATAGAAGAGAATCATTACACGGTGATCGGAGATTACATCTGCGAAGTCATCGTTGAGATGCCTCTGGATTATAAGGAAAGGGGGATGTTCCTGCGCCTTCAGGTGCCGGTCCGCATGTCCTGATATTTGGTGATTTTGCTCCATTGACCTGATACCATCTATAACCTTTATAATGAATGCATCAGGAGCTTTGCTCCAAAACAAGTTCTTATATGGAAAGGATGACGATATGATGAATAACGAAAAAATCCGTGTGGTACAGTATGGCTGCGGAAAGATGGCAAAGTATATTTTAAGATATTTGTATGAAAAGGGTGCGGAAATTGTAGGTGCCATTGACGTGAACCCTGATGTGGTAGGCATGGATGTGGGCGAATTTGCCGGCCTTGGATTTAAAATCGGTGTTCCCATCCGTAGTGACGCAGATGCGGTATTAGATGAATGCGATGCAGACATCGCCATTGTGACCCTGTTCAGCTTCATGGATGACGTGTATCCTCATTTCGAGAAATGTGTTTCCAGAGGAATCAATGTGGTGACGACCTGTGAGGAAGCTATTTATCCATGGACAACTGCTTCCGCAATTACCAACCGTCTGGACCTTCTGGCAAAGGAAAACGGCTGTACCATTGTTGGTGCAGGAATGCAGGATATTTACTGGATCAACATGATCGGCTGTGTGGCAGGCGGCGTCCATCGGATCGACCGCATTGAAGGGGCAGTCAGCTATAATGTGGAAGACTACGGCCTGGCCCTTGCAGAGGCTCACGGCGCAGGCATGACCCCTGAGGAATTCGAGGAAAAGATCGCCCACCCAACTACTTTAGAGCCTTCTTATGTATGGAACTCCAATGAAGCGCTGTGCAATAAAATGGGCTGGACCATCAAATCCCAGACACAGAAATGCGTTCCTTATTTCTATGATAAAGACTTATATTCCGAAACTCTGGGAGCTACGATCCCAAAGGGCAACTGCATCGGCATGAGCGCAGTTGTAACCACGGAAACCTTCCAGGGACCAGTCATTGAGACCCAGTGCATCGGCAAGGTTTACGGCCCTGATGACGGAGACATGTGCGACTGGAAGATCATCGGAGAGCCGGACACCACCTTCTTCGTTCAGAAGCCGGCTACAGTAGAGCATACCTGCGCAACCGTTGTAAACCGCATTCCAACCATACTGAATGCTCCGGCAGGGTTTGTAACAGTAGAAAAGCTTGACGATGTTCAATACATGTCTTATCCAATGCATTTATACCTGGAAAGTTAAGATTTCAGAAGAATAGGTGAGAACCAAGAATCCGCAGAGAGAACGAACCGCCTCCCGTCAAGTAGACAATTAAAAAAATATCCAAAGTGGATATGGTATAATATTTCTTTAAGTCACAAAGGTATGCCATGTGTGTGAAAAACCAATCAGAGGTCTTTTCATAGTTTTCATAAATCTTGCGCATTAAAGAGAGAAAGTGATAGAAATTAATGATTATAAACCTGTGAGTTGGTAGAGGAACTGAAAAGATAGAAGTCGCAGAAGCACATATGGCGGAACTATATAAAAGTTAGAAGGTTAGTGTGAATAGAGTCCCGCAGTTATGCTTGTGATGACTGATTAGCCTATCCTGGTGTCGGCATACCGCCCTTTGATATTTGTATGGAAGTATTTACTGTGGGAGCTGGCACTTTTAAAACCATTGTAAATACTCGCGGGTACATTATAGTAAGCGTACAGTTCGCCTGAGCTAAAGCGGATATGTAGTGTTAAGTCCTTGTATCCAAAGCTTAAAATATCCATAGAATTAATAGGTACCATTTGCATATTGGTTTTCTCCTTTTATCAGTATTCTATGTTAATATTATAATCGGTAAATAACGGAAATAGAATACCGCAAAATGAGGGAAGATAGAGATACCGTTGAGTAAAATGCCAATCCCAATGTAGCCTGCAAAGTAAAAGATGTCCATGAGATATTTGATTCTTTGCTTTATATGATGCATACAGGAATCACCACAAGAAAAGCATGCCAGTTTTCAGAAGTGTCAAAAGAACTTTCCATTTAATATAACTCTTTATATCGTTGGATAAGTTAATAGTAGGAATACGAATAAAGTACGTTTCCAGGACATGGGACCGTGCTTTATTCGTATCAGTATGAAATCAAAAAAACGAAAGCAAGAAAATCTGGAACTTCGTAAAGAACTCGAACTATTAAAAAATCCAGGCTTTCTTGAAGAAAAAGAATACATAAGATTTCATTATATCAAAAAAATATTAAGATTCTTTAAACATCTAGAAGACTTGCAAAATCTTTCCAGACTTATGCGGTTTATGGGCCTTTGCCAAAAAAAGCTCACGTTATCGTTACAAAAAAATATAATCAAACCAACATAACAGAACATCCAAATTTATTAAATCAAGTATTCAGGTCCAGTACTAAAAATCAGATATGGATAGGGGATATTACCTATGTGCCCACTAAAAAGAGAACTTATTCAAGATACTCGTTATGAGACTCCTAAATATGCTCAAAATGATATTTTTTAAATACATTGAATTATATTATAATACTAAGCGAATTTATTCTGCTCTCGGATATATAACTTCAGCACACGGTTCCTGCCACTTAAAGCTATGGGAGTACAAGATGGATCATCTCAATATTCAAACGGAAGATTGAGTAAGGCCGAAGAATGACGAATGATAAGCGATTTGTAATAAATAAATGTAGATATATAAGTAATTGTGCATAAAAAGAGGAAAACAGCCCTAAAACCGACAGAATGCAACAGTAAACCCTAATGAACAACGGAAAAAGCATGATAGAAATGATATGGATCAGCAAACAAGGATTTTCTTTCTTTCCTCATAAAGCTTTGACAATACCGGAAGTGATGCTATAATCAGGAGGCATATATTGAGACAAGGATAACAAAGGAGAAAAAAAATGAAAGTTCTTGAAAAGCATCCCATGGTCATGATCGTAATCGGTGTCATAGGAATTTCCCTTTCTGCAATTTTTGTCAAATATTCTGATGCGCCTTCCGTAGTGACTGCGGCGTACCGGCTCTTGTGGACGGTGGGGCTTATGACTCCGGTGGTATTTGGAAAAGCCCGGATCCGGGAGGAGCTGAAACAGACGGATGGAAAGACGATTGCATTATGTGCAGTAAGCGGAATATTTCTGGCTCTTCATTTTACGGCATGGTTTGAATCTTTAAAACAGACTTCTGTGGCAAGCTCAACGGCAATCGTCTGCACGGAGGTCATATGGGTGGCTTTGGGATTTGTAGTGTTCTTAAAAGGGAGGATTGGAAAAGCTGCTCTTATGAGCATTGCCATTACCGTATTGGGCAGCCTGCTTATTGCCTTATCCGATTATTCGGCAGGAGGAGACCATCTGTCCGGAGACGGGCTTGCCCTGGCAGCGGCAATATTTTCAGCTGTCTATACTCTGATCGGCCGGGAAGTGAGAAAAGGAATGTCGACAACATCCTACACTTATATCGTGTATTTTTTTCTGTGCATTGGTGCTTTGCATATTTACGGCAGCCGCCGGAATTCCTTTCCATGGATATGGGATTAGTTCTGTGGTAGTGGGGCTTTTACTGGCTGTATTCTCCACTCTTCTTGGACACAGTATTTTCAGCTGGTGCTTAAAATTCCTGTCTCCCTCTTTTGTATCGGCGTCCAAGCTCTGTGAGCCTGTGGTTGCGGCCATATTTGCCGTTTTCCTTTTTGCCGAGCTTCCGGCTCTTTTACAGGTTGCAGGAGGCCTGATCACCATAGGCGGCGTGTTTCTGTATTCCAAAGTGGAGAAAAATGGGGAATGATTTTTCTTGAGATTCCCTTGAAATCGTGTTACCCTAGAAAACGTGGAATTACTTCCATAATATTTAGAAAAGGATTTAAATAATGATCAGGAAAAGAAATCATGCGGGTACGATGGGAAAGAGCGTTCTCCTGGCAGTTCTATTTATGCTGGCAGGGACGACAGTTGCACTGGCAGATGACGCTTCAAAATTTGTTTCTGGGACCAGGATCAACGGCGTCCTTGTGGGAGGAATGACAGTTGAAGAAGCGAAGATACAGATAGAAGGCTTTTATGGCAGGGAATATCAGCTCTCCATTAAGGACAAGGCTGGCGTAACTGAGGTGATAAGCGGCCCTGAAATCAACTATCAGGTGGTCCTTACGGAAGGGCTTCAGACCATCCTGGAGGAACAGAATGCCACGGGACGGGTGGCAGGGCCTGCGTCGACAATACCCATAACCAAAAGGGAGTGGTCAGCTATGATGAAGGAAGGTTAAAAGAAAAACTGAATTCCCTCCCCTGCATAAACGGAAAGGATATTACAGTTACGAGGAATGCCCGGATTTCCGACTGGCAGCAGGGAAGTCCCTTTGCCATCCTTCCGGAAGTACAGGGAAACAGCGTGAACTTAGAAAAGCTGGAAGCAGCGGTCAAGGCAGCGTTAAATGAAGAACTTCCTCAAATAAACATGGAGGAATCAGGCTGTTATGACACCGTAACCGTCACCTCAGAGGATGCCGGATTGATTGCCCAGCGGGATGCCCTCAACCGTGTAAGGGAAATGGAAATCACCTATGCCTTTGGGGACCAGTCAGAGGTCTTAAAAGGAGAGGAAATCTGTTCCTGGATATCGGGAATGACAGGAGAGGTAATAAACCTAAGAGGAGATAAGACTTCGGCTTACATAAAGGCTCTGGCCGATAAGTATGATACAGCAGGAACGGAACGGGCATTTCGTGTCACAGATGGAAAAGCCCGCCTTCTTCCTGGTTCCTATGGCAGGAAGATTGATCAGGCAGGGGAAACCGCTGCCCTGACTGCTCTCATTCAGTCCGGGAAAAGCCAGAAAAGGGAACCCAAGTATATTCAGACAGTAGCTGAACGGAGCAATGCCTGGGGCGGGACCTATGTGGAGATAGATATGGCGGCCCAGCATGTTTACATGTTTAAAAAAAGGTAGTCTGGTATGGGATTCTCCGTGCGTGACAGGAAATGTTTCCAAAAAGTACACAACTCCGGAGGGAATTTTCAACCTTTACTATAAAGAGACAGACCGGGTCCTGCGGGGAGAGAGAAAAGCAGATGGCACCTACGAATATGAAAGCCATGTGAATTACTGGATGCCGTTTAACGGAGGGATCGGCCTTCATGACGCAAACTGGAGAGCCAGGTTCGGCGGAGATATCTATCAGACAAAGGGAAGCCATGGTTGTATCAATCTTCCGCCGGATAAGGCAAAGGCTTTATATGGTCTTGTTTATTCCGGGATCCCCGTAATCTGTCACAATTAAGTTAAGTTCATGGAATAAAGGCTATGGCACCTTTTCGTTGGGGATAATAAAAAAGAAGAAGGCAGCTGCAAAATAAGTAAGTAATCACTTATTTTTGCAGCTGCTTTTTTTGTAAGAGCTATTACAGTTCTGGCAGAGTTTATCAGGAAATTCAGGGTATCAGCATGAAACGTTCAATAAACTATGGAATTTGTCATATTCCCGCTCTGCTTACCATGTTCCTGAATTAAAATACTATTTCAATATCTTCTTCAGGTTCAGAATAGTAGTCAAAATCTGTTAATTTCATAAATTTGCACATTATATTTAATGGAAAACTATGTATAGAGGAATTATAATCTGCAACCATGTCATTGTATAATATCTTTGCTTCCGAGATGGAATTTTCGTTATTACTGATTTCATCAAGTAATTGCTGGATACCGGTATTGGCTTTTAAATTCGGATAATTTTCAATTAAGCCCTGGAAATCTTTTGAACCCCTGATTATTCCAAAATGATTTGATGCATTTAATTCAAATGTTCCGGAACGGTTTTTGGCAACATTCTGATAAGTGTCACTTTCATATTGCATATATCTGTTCATGACATCATTTGCCTGCTTAATAAGTTTTTTTTACCCTTTTTATTTGCAATTTCAACACGGTTCAAAGATACCTTAACAAGCCTGTATTTACCCTCACCTTTTAAGTATCTGGTCTTTTGTAGCAGCTATATCGTTGCCCTTAACCTCCCTGCCGTTTTATCACTTTTACAGTCATTGGCTTTTAATAAAAAAAGCCGTTTGTAAAGAATGAAAAAAATTACTATAAGAGTAATAAATATTAAAATATGGGATGGTATCCGTATGCAAGTGAAACTATTTACACATCAAATAAAATGAAGTATCATAAGGCCATCAGATGAAGATAAGCAACGGAAAAGGAGAAAAACAATGAGAACATTTAATGTATGCATCGTTGGAGGAGGAAGTACTTTTACACTTGGATTCTTAAAGTCATTTGTCAGACTCAAAGAGGAATTTCCCTTAAAGAAGCTGGTGCTGTTTGACATTGACAACGACCGCCAGGAACCCATTGGAAAGTATGGTGAGATTCTATTTAAGGAAAGATTCCCGGAGCTGGAATTCTCTTACACTACCGATATCAGGGAAGCTTATGAGGGAATGGATTTCATATTTATGCAGATGCGTTCAGGAGGACTTCCCATGCGTGCAAAGGATGAGCACATTCCGTTAAGCATGGGAATCATCGGACAGGAAACCTGCGGGGCAGGAGGAATGGCCTATGGCTTAAGATCCTGTGTGGATATGATAAAGGCCGTACACGATATCCGTACCTTTGCGCCTGATGCATGGATATTAAACTATTCCAATCCCGCTGCAATCGTTGCGGAAGCGCTTCGCAGAGAATTTCCGGATGACAGGAGAATCTTAAATATCTGCGACCAGCCGGAGAATGTGGTACGCTCCTGCAGCAGGCTTTTAAAATGCAGCTGGGAGGATTTAGACCCGGTTTACTTTGGACTGAACCATTATGGCTGGTTTACCCATATGTATGACGTCCATACAGGAGAAGACCTGCTTCCAAAGATCAGGGAAATGGTTGCCCAGAACGGCTTCCTTCCCCAGGATGCGGAACAGAGAGATAAGTCCTGGCTGGATACCTATGGAATGGTACAGACAATCATGGAAGATTTCCCGGATTTTCTGCCTAACACCTATGACCAGTATTACTTATATCCCGAATACAAGGCCAGCCATCTGGATGCTGGTTTTACCCGTGCGGATGAGGTTATGGCGGGGAGAGAAAAGCGGGTCTTTCACGAGTGTGCCAGGTGATCAAAGAAGGAAAGCTGGGAGACAAGTTTGATGAGATCTCCGATGCCCATGCTGAAATGATGATTAAGGTTGCGGAATCCATTGCCTTTAATAAAAATGACAGGCATATCTTAATTGTTGAAAATAACGGTGCAATAGCCAATATGCAGGACGATGCCATGGTAGAGGTTGTATGCGAACTTGGAGCAAATGGTCCCCGCCCCATGAGGGTAGGAAACATACCCCAGTTCTATCTGGACTTCTGGTTAATCAGGTATCCTGTGAAAAGCTGATTGTAGATGCTTATTTTGAGAATTCCTATCAGAAAGCTCTGGAAGCATTTACCTTAAACAGGCTGATAGGCGACGCAAAGAAAGCTAGAAAGGTACTGGATGCCTTGATTGAGGCTAATAAAGGTATGTGGCCGGAGTTAAAATAGGGGAAAGCAAAAACTTGGTGGGAGTGAAATGAAATGTGCTCCTATGGAGAAACATAAGAAAACAGGATGTAACGTTGCAGAGCAGGGATGCCTGTGACGGGAGAGGATATTATCATGAAAAAAAACAGGGCAATGGATTTTTTCTCGGCTCTCGGACGTAGTTTGCTGATGCCGATTGCCGCTTTGGCCGCATGCGGTATCGTTTTGGGGTTGACCTCCGCGCTTATGAAAGCGCAGGTACAGGCGGCTGTTCCATTTTTACAACAGGGGCTTATCTATTTCATTATATCTACTTTAAATAAAATATCAGGTGTTGTATTTACATTGATTCCGGTTCTGTTCTCCATTTCCATTTCTTTTGGCATGGCAAGAGAGGAAAAGGAAATAGCAGCATTTGCTGGCTTTATCGGGTATTATACGTTTCTGGTGGCATCGGCATGTATGATCAATTCCGGCTTTATGAATTTCGGTGCTTTAAAGATATCCACGATTCTGGGTGTAGAGACCCTGGATATGGGGCAGTCGCAGGTATTGTTGCAGGTATCATAACCGCCTCACTCCATAACCGGTATCATAAAATTACATTTCCGGTGGCAATCTCCTTTTACGGAGGAAAACGTTTTGTTGCCATTGTCGTTATCATGGCTATGGCTGTTGTCGGTCTTGCCGCACCGATCCTTTGGTCACCCGTATCCATGGTCATTGACGGGCTGGGAGCCTGATATCTGCCACAGGACTGGTGGGAGTATTTGGCTATGGATTCCTGGAGCGGCTGCTGATTCCTACCGGACTGCACCATGTTTTAAACGGCATTTTCCGTACCACCTCCATTGGAGGAACCTATGAAGGAGTGGAAGGATGCCTGAATATCTTCCTTCAATTTGTCGATAAGGTAGACATCTCAGAGCTGAAGCCGTTTACTGTATTTTTAGGACAGGGTAAAATGCCGATGATGATGTTTGGTCTTCCGGCAGCAGCTCTGGCTATATACAGGACCTCTCCTCCGGAGAAAAAGAACAAGGTAAAGGCTCTCATGATTGCAGGCGTTGCAGCCAGCATTGTGTCCGGCATTACGGAACCATTGGAATTCTCATTTATGTTTATAGCTCCGCCGCTGTTTTTGTTCCACGCGGTAATGGGCGGTCTGTCCTTTTTGCTGATGGCTGCATTTAAGGTCATTATCGGCAATACAGGCGGCGGCTTAATCGATTTCCTGATCTGGGGCGTATTCCAGCCGGGGTCCCGCTGGTACTGGGTAATCATTACAGGGCCGTTCTTCTCTGTCATTTACTATTATGTATTTAAAAGCTATCTGACAAGAAAACAGCTTTCCATCGATGTATCTGACGAAGAGCAGGAGGCTGACAGCAGGGGGAGTACCATGGAGGAGAAACAGAAAGTCCTTGCATCGAAGATCATAGAAGGACTTGGAGGATTTCATAATATCACGGCAGTGAATAACTGCCTGACCAGACTCCGGGTGGATATAAAGGATATGGCAATGGTGAGTGACGAACTTTTAAAGAAAACAGGTTCCATGGGAATTGTCCGAACCAGTGATACACATATCCAGGTGATTTATGGGCCGAAAGTTGAAGGAATTGCATCAAATGTGAGGGAAGTATTAAAATATTAAAGAAACAAAGCGAAAGCTGCCCGGCCATGGGAAACATGGAACCGGGCAGCTCTTTTATTTTCATTAGGGCATTGAACCAAAGGTGTCACCGTCTGCCTGGGAATTCTGTTTGATCCTGGCGGCCAGTTCAATGAGAATCTGGACAATGGTGAAGATTCCCAGTCTGGGATTGATATCTACATGGCGGTATTCCTCATTCCGGTCATTGGTGCAGAGTGCAATGGTGCTGTAGGGAATCAGAGGGCTGTCCTTCTCACAGGTGAGCAGAATCGTGATGGTGCCGCGGGCTTGGCTTTCCGGAATGCAGACAGATACCGCCTGGCATCTCCATGGGCCGTGATGATGAAAAGAACGGCATCGCTGCTGATTTCATGCACAAGACCATTTAACAGGCGCTGCCACTCAACCAGAATACAGGGATAGTCCAGTGTATTTAAGACGGTCTGGAGATATTTGGCGGCCAGGGAGCTTAAATTGGAGCCATAAATATAGATGGGACGGTCGCTGGTTAAAAGCCCGGCGATCTCTTCCAGCTTCTCTTCATCAATCTGTTCCAGATTATCCTTAAACAGGGCGAGGGAATGATGGACCAGATCATCGGTAGGGAAGTTCTGGGGATGAAGCTGTTTTAATTCCTTGCGCACCTGGTATTTGAATTCGTTATAGCCCTTTAGTCCCAGCTTCTGGCAGAAACGGACGATGGTAGCATTGGAGGTGTACAGGCTGGCACTTAAGTCATTTAAACTGGTATATACGGATGAGGGAAGATTGGTTTCAAAATACCGGAGGATTTCTTCCTCTGTATCAGTAAGGTGAAGCTGATGTGCTTTTTCAAATAAAGGAATCATGGTTTTCCCCCTGTTTTCTCTGATCCTGGCCGGACAGCTTGTACTGAAGGTAACAGCGTATAATCACGTCGATCATATAAAACACCGGAAGCCTGGAGGTGAACTCCGCTCCCCGGTTCTCGCGCTGGTTGGTGAAGAAGCGGAAGTTGACAGTGGCTAAGCTGGCAACTTCATTGTTGGTATATGGGGTGATGGATAGAATCGGAACGTTGTTCATCCTGGCGATTTTCCAAGACGGACGGTCGGACCGAAATCGCCGGTAGTGCTGATTAAGATCAGCAGGGATTCCGTGCGGATATTTTTTAAAATGTGTTCCCCCATTTTGCTGGATTCGATTTTGTATACATTCTGGCGTCCGATGGAAAAAAGAAGCTTCTCAAAATAGTCGCTAAGAATAGAAGTGATTCCTCCCGGGGCCCATAAGTAGATGGGACAGTTACTGTCAAAATACCGGAACGTAAGGCTGAGCTGATCCTCGGATATGAGATTGGAGGTCCCTTCCACGTTGGAACACAGGCTGTCAATCATGATCCGGGTACCAAAATCCTGGACTTTTGAAGCCGCTTTACCGGGATTTTCTTTTCTTCCCTCGGCACGGAGGCATATTTTAATTCTGCAAACCCGGAATACCCAAGCTTTTTGCAGAAACGCAGAATTGTGGCAGAAGAATAGGAGGTTCTGGCGGCCAGTGTCTGTATGCTCATATCCAAAACCTCATCAATGTGTTCATAAACAAATTTCAGGACATTCAGTTCATTGTTGCTCAGGCTTTTTATAACGGCGTCATCCAGATGAAGTGTGACCATGGGAAACCTCCTTGTAAATCTCTCAGTCCATTTTATCACGAATACTTAATAAGTCAATGCAGGCGGCGGGAAATAGACGGACTCCTTCGTGAAAAGGGGGTTATTATCAGGTTATAGTTTGCTTCAACAGATTGACAGGATGGCCTCTTTGTGCTACATTCAGGACATAAAAAGGGTGAAAGGAGATGATGATTGTGGCTGAGATCATGCCTCATATCAAGTTGTCGGAAGAACAGGCTGTTCCCTATGTGCTTTTGCCGGGAGATCCAAAACGCCTGGACCGGATTGCAGCCTGTCTGACGGATACGGAGGAACTGGCCTATAACAGGGAATTCCGAAGTCTTAAGGGGAAATACAGGGGAGTGCCCGTTATGGCGGTGTCTACAGGAATCGGTGGTGCGTCTGCAGCGATTGCAGTGGAGGAACTGGCAAGGATCGGGGTTAAGGCCATGATCCGGATCGGAAGCTGTGGAGCGCTTCAAAAGGGGATCTGCCTTGGGGATTTGATTCTGGTAAATGGAGCTGTCCGGGATGATGGAGCCTCGTCCTCTTATGCAGACTCCATCTATCCGGCGATACCGGATACAAAGCTTTTGCTGGCCTGCATGGAAAAGGCCGGGGAATTGGGAGCAAGATCTCACGTGGGAATAGTCAGAAGCCATGACAGCTTTTACATTGATGAGGAAAAAGAGGTCTGTGCTTACTGGGCAGGAAAAGGCGTAATGGGCTCTGATATGGAAACCGCGGCATTATTTGTGGTGGGCGGACTGCGGGGAGTGAAAACCGCCTCCATTTTAAACGTGGTAGTGGAGAGTGAGGAGTCCATAGAAGACAACATCAACAGCTACACCGGCGGAGAGTCCGCCATGATGAGGGGAGAGCATTTGGAGATCCTTACGGCGTTAGAGGCATTTGTCCATATGGATCAGGGTTGAAGGAAAACATGAATGGAGGAATATGAGATGAAAAATTTATTTAAAACCAAATTGAATGCGGCCTGCTTTGTGCTGATTCCGGCCTGTATTGGAATCAATTATTTAGGAAAGCTTTTTGCGTCTGTTTTAAAGCTTCCACTTTGGCTGGATTCGACCGGTACCTGCATCGGCGGTATTCTTGGGGGACCCGTGATCGGGGGAATCTGCGGTGCGGCAAACAACTTGATTTACGGCTTTACCACCGGTGATTCCATTACCCTGGTATATGCCTTAACCAGCCTGGGAATCGGTGTGGCGGTAGGAATCATGGCAAGGCTTGGCCGTATGGAAAAGCTTTCCGGAGCCATTTTAACCGCCTGTGTGGCAGCCTTACGGCTGTTGTAATCTCCACTCCCTTAAATATCATTTTCTGGGGCGGAACCACAGGCAATATCTGGGGAGACGCTGTTTTTGCCTGGTCACAGGCATCAGGGCTTCCCGTTGCCTTTGGCTCCTTCCTTGATGAGGTCATCGTGGATGTGCCGGATAAACTCATCACCCTTTGATCGTGTACGCCATCATCAAGGGTCTTCCAAAGAAACTGACTTCCCTTTACGAACTTGATGATGAAGTGGCAAGTCTGGATTAAAGCAGGAAAGGCAGAATCATATGAAAAGTATCAGTCTTTACGTGGATAAAGATACCTGCTTAACCAGGCTGCATCCATTTGCCAAGATGTTTTATATTCTGGCAGCAGTCAGCGCACCCCTGATCGGGGGTGCGCTGTGGATATACGGCCTGTTTCTGGCCATCAGCCTATGTCTTTTGATCAGCGGGAAAATTATAAGGAAGGTTTTCCCCCTGATTGCTTTTTCTTTTACCATCATAATCACCATTTTTTTGATCCACGGCCTTTTTAATCAGGAAAATGAGAAGGTTCTGTTTCATTTAGGGCCTCTTGTCTTTTATCAGGAAGGACTTCTCTATGCCGCCAGGATCGGGCTTAATATCTTAAACATGCTTTTGGCCTTTGCCACCTTTGTACTGACCACCAAGCCTGCAGATCTGGTTGACGATCTGGAGCAGGCAGGCTTTTCTCCCAGGTTCGGGTATATGATCAGTTCTGTTTTTCAGATCATTCCCAGATGATGGGAACCATGAATACCATCATGGATGCCCAGAGAAGCCGGGGCATGGAAACAGAAGGCAGCCTCCTTGTAAGAGCCAGGGCATTTATCCCGCTGATCTCTCCTGTGGTCAGCAGCTCCCTGATCAACACAAGGGAAAGGGCCATTGCCCTGGAAGTGCGGGGATTTGATTCAAAAAGTAAAAAGACATTTTTAAGGGAACGAAAGCTTACGGGCAGGGACAAGGCATTCATGGCATTGATGGCTCTGCTCATTGGGTTATCTGTTGTATGGAGGGTGCTTACATGGCTTTGATTGAAGTTAATAATTTAAAATACCGGTATCCCCATACAGAAAGCCTGGCTCTTGACGGGATTGATTTTCAGGTGGAAAAGGGGCAGTTTATCGGAATCGCCGGTGAGAACAAGGCAGGAAAGAGCACGTTGTGCCAGGCCTTTGCCGGTCTGGTTCCCACCATGTTCCGCGGGGCTTATGGCGGCAAGCTCCTCATTGACGGAGTGGAAGCGGCAAAAACGCCTATTGCCGAGCTGTGCCAGAAGGTTGGTCTGGTGTTCCAGAATCCTTTTAACCAGCTTTCCGGAGCAAAGGATACGGTCTTTGAGGAAATAGCCTTTGGGCTTCAGAATCTGGGGATTCCCAGGGAAGAGATTTTTAAGAGGGTGGAAGAGAATTTAAAGCTTCTGGATATTGAGGAATACAGGGACAGGAATCCCTTTGATCTATCCGGAGGACAGACCCAGCGGGTGGCCATTGCCAGCATCCTTGCCATGGAGCCTAAAGTCATTGTGCTTGATGAGCCTACCTCCCAATTAGATCCTCAGGGAAGCGAAGAGGTATTCCGGGTGGTTGACAAGCTGGCCAAAACAGGCATAACCATTATCATGGTGGAGCAGAAGATGGAAAAGCTGGCCTTCTACTGTGATAAGATCCTCCTTCTCCATAAAGGAAAGCAGATCGCCTATGATACGCCGGAACGGATTTTTTCCAGGGATGATCTGGAGGAACTGGGCGTTAAGACTCCGGTTTATACCCAGGTGTGCAAAGCCCTTGGGGTGTGCAGGAAAGAGGGAGAGGACAGGCTTTATCCGGTCACATTGGCGCAGATGGAGCGTTTAAGGGAACAGTTTCCTCCAAAGCTTTTTGGCAGGTCTTTTGTAAAAGGCCAGGAGGAGAAGCATGGTCAGGAAGTGTTCCGGATTCAGGATCTTGTGTTTCATTATCAGCCTGACACTCCGGTGATCGAACACCTGGATCTCTGCCTTGATGAAAGGCCTACCGCCATCATCGGCCAGAACGGTGCGGGAAAGACCACTCTGGTCAAGCTGTTAAAAGGACTTTTAAAGCCGGATTCAGGTAGTATTTTCTTTGAAGGCGAGGATATTTCCATAAGAACCGTGGCACAGCTTGCCGGAAAGGTTGGATATGTGTTCCAGAATCCGGATGACCAGATATTCAAAAACCGGGTAATGGAAGAGGTCATGGTGGGCCCCTTAAACTTGGGGAAGAGCCGGGAAGAAGCAAAAAAAAGCTGGCAGCAGAGGCCCTTGAGATGGTAGGGCTTATGGAGGCAGCAGAGGAAAATCCCTATGATCTGGATTTATCGGAACGGAAAATGGTAGCCATTGCATCGGTGGTGGCCATGGATCCCAAGGTGCTTATTTTGGATGAACCGACCATTGCCCAGGATGCAAACGGCCGGGCAATGCTTGGAAGGATTGTCCGTACCTTAAGCGAAAAGGGAAAATTTGTACTGGCGATCCTTCATGACATGGACTTTGTTGCGGAGTACTTTGAACGGGTCATTATTATGGCCCATGGAAAGGTGCTTTCAGACGGACCTGGAGAAAAGGTTTTTTATGAGAAAGAAAGCCTTGTAAAGGCCCGGCTGGAGCAGCCCCATATGGCCAGGCTATGTGAATTCCTGGGCTATGAGGGTGCATTTATGACGGCAGAAGATATGAAAGCTGCAGGCAGGTAGCCTACAGGCTTTTTCGTTAATATGTTAAGGCAAGAAACGCCTGGCTCAGAGGAATTCCTTTGAAGCCAGGTGTTTTTTAGCAGACTCTTTGTTTTATACCGGAATCAGGGGCTTTCCTGGATTTTCCTCTCTGGAGCACAGAAGACCACAATCATCTGGGGAGTGGTGAGTGCCGGAATGCTGCGGGTGGTAAACGCATAAAAGACAAGAAGAAAATGGCCGCCCGGATTGTAAAAGAAGGTCTGGCCGTTGGAAAGGAGGATCGTTGTCTCGCTTAAGTCGTTTAAGTTCAGTTTCAGGGTTTGTGATGAATTTAACAGGTTTTCATCAAAATAATCAAAAACAACCTCATACCCATCTATGTTTTCCGCAAGGATGACTGCCGTGTACTGAGGCGGATAAATGAGGGGAACAGGCGCTTTTGTATCATAGAAGGCGACAATGGTATCACCAGGGTTAAAGGTATGCTGGTCAACGACATAGGTTTGGGGAGTGACAATAAAGTTGGTCTGTCCCAGGCTCTCGCTCATTACGGAAATGATCATGGTACAGCTTTTATCGGTAGAGGAGGTCCTTAAAGGATTGACGGACATTACTGATCCGTAAACAGGGGTATAGCGTGCCATAAAGGAATCCTTTTTTATCATTCTTAATTTTATCTTATGAAGACCGCGGGTGCATTATGAAATATTTTGTCACCATGGAAAGCTGGAATTTTCAGATTCCCAAAGAGGAAATCGTAATAAAAATGTCAAGAAATATACCAATAAAATTTAGACAAATTTCGCGGTTTTAAGGTATAATGGATTCTGAACGAATAGGCTGGTAAAGAGGTAGGAAATTAATGGAAAATGTAAAACCGCGCAGCAGGAAGAAAAAGCCCCTTGGATTAAAGGGCTGGGCAGCAATTGGAAGCGGGACGGTAGCTGCAGCGGCGCTGATTGCCGCTCTGACCTATCTTCAGATGGGCAGGCAGTATGAGAAGGTGTTTTTCCCCAACACCACGATCAATGGAGTGGATGCTTCAAAAAAAATCCGTAGAAGAAGTAAAGAAGTCAATTGCTTCCGGTATAGAGAACTATGTGTTGTCAATCGGGGAAAGAGGAGGAAGCACAGAAGAAATAAAGGGAAGGGATATCGGCCTTGAGTCAGTTTTTGACGGAAGCCTTGAAAAGCTTCTGGCAGACCAGAAGACTTATGAATGGCTGAAACATAGGAAGACGCCCCAGGAATTTGATATAGGGACTATGATACAGTATGACCAGGACAAATATGAATCGGCTGTTTCCAGCCTGGCCTGTTTAAAGGATGAGCTTGTGGAAAAGCCGGAGAATGCACATGTGTCCGATTATGCATCGGGACAGGGTTACACAATAGTGCCTGCCAGGGAAGGAAACCAGCTTGACCCGGAAGAGGTGAAGTCGGTAATTTCCGAGGCTATCATAAATTTAAAGCCGGAAATTTCCTTAGAAGAGCTTGACGCTTATGTGAAGCCTCAGATTCCGGCTGACGATCCGCAGCTGATTGCTCAGGTGCAGACATTGAACAAATATGCCAATGCCACAATTACATACAGCTTTGGAAATGAAAAAAAAGGTATTAAACGGTGATACGATCTCCAAATGGATCGGGATCGGAGAGGATGGCAAGGTTTATTTAAACAGCTCCTCAGTTACCGCATATGTGAAAGAACTGGCTTCCAAGTATGATACGTCCACAAGGGCTAAAAACTTAAAGACCTCCTATGGACAGAATGTAAGGATCACGGGAGGAAGCTATGGCTGGAAAATCGATCAAAGCGCCGAGGCGGATGAGCTGGCGGAGCTGATCCGTTCCGGTCAAAGCCTGGTGAGAGAGCCTGTCTACAAACAAAAGGCAGCCAGCCATGGGGACACCGATTTCGGAAACACTTATGTGGAAATCAACTTAACGGCCCAGCACCTGTTTTTTTATAAAGACGGAAAGCTTTTGGTGGAATCGGATTTTGTATCCGGCAATGAGGCAAAGGGGTGGGCCACTCCTGCCGGTGTGTTCCCTCTTACCTATAAGCAAAGGGATGCCACGCTAAAGGGAGAAACTTACAGGACTCCCGTGTCTTACTGGATGCCATTTAACGGAAATATCGGCCTCCATGATGCCACCTGGCGCAGTACCTTTGGAGGCACCATCTATAAGAACGGCGGTTCCCACGGCTGTGTCAATCTGCCCCCGGCAGTGGCAAAGACCATATTTGAGAATATTGCAGCAGGGGTTCCTGTTCTTTGCTATCATTTGCCTGGAACAGAATCCCAGACAGCCTCTAACGGAACTTCCAAACCAGGAGAGACAAAGCCGGCCACAGAGCCGACCACCGCAGCAAAGCCTACGGAAGCACCGACAACGGCTCCGCCTGCAACAGCGGCGCCCACAACAGCGGCTCCTCCTGCAACCAAGGAACCGGAGACAGAGATTTCAACAAGCGCTCCTTCCAAAGAAGGCGAGGTCGGGCCTGGAGTTTCCACCCGCTCAGAGAAGAAAACAGGGCCTGGCGCGCATAAGTAATGCAAAGCCCCTGGGCTGCGGTACCGGCTATTTATATGAGCCGGTGCCGCGGCTTTTTGTTTTTATATCATAGGAAAGTGGCTGCAAAGGCAGACTCTTAGTATGGAAACAAAGGATTTTCTTGACAATGGCATCATACTGGTATAGGGTTTCAATAGATCAGGCAATATGTAAGGAGGAGAATAAAATGCTTAATAAAGATACCTTCGTACCCATGCAGTTTTTTAAAAAAAAGAGGCTTACACCGGGAGCATGAAGGGAATGCGTTACCGGGTGAAAAAGGAGGAAGAGGAGTTTTCTGCTGCGGTATATCCGGAGCCCTATTGCTATGAAGCGACTCCTGAGGAGCAGAAAATAAGAGCAGTCTTTCCCTTTACGGAAGAGGGAAGGGGGCAGGTGGTGGACTGGATCAATGAGCAGTATGAAGAAAAACGGCCGGCCTGGGAAAAGGCCGCAGGAAAATGAGTTTTCTATCCGGAAAATTATGAATGGTGCGGCAGGACCGTTACAAAAAGCCCGGCTTTTCGCTGTATTTTCCCCCTTTTCTAAATGGATGAAGTATGGTATGATAGTGTAATATTGGGATTACTGACATGGAGGAAGAGAAATGGAAGAGAATAAAGAAGAAGTGGTTTCTAAAAACTTTATTGAACAGGAGATAGATAAGGATCTTGCAGAAGGTGTTTATGATCACGTCCAGACCAGATTTCCACCTGAGCCTAACGGTTATCTGCATATCGGACATGCAAAATCAATTTTACTTAACTATGGCCTGGCTCAGAAGTATGGTGGAAAGTTCAACCTCCGTTTTGACGATACAAACCCGACAAAAGAGAAGACAGAATTTGTAGAATCCATCATGGAAGATGTGAAGTGGCTGGGAGCTGATTTTGAGGACCGCCTTTTCTTTGCTTCCAATTATTTTCAGGAGATGTATGATTGTGCTGTCCTTTTAATAAAGAAGGGAAAGGCATTTGTCTGTGATTTGACTGCGGAGGAGATCAGGGAATACCGTGGCGATTTTAAGACCCCTGGTAAAGAAAGCCCCTACCGGAACCGCAGCGTGGAAGAGAACTTAAAGCTGTTTGAAGAGATGAAGGAAGGAAAGTTTCAGGATGGGGAAAAGGTTCTCCGTGCCAAGATTGATATGGCATCTCCCAACATCAACATGCGTGATCCGGTCATTTACCGGGTGGCCCGCATGACTCATCATAACACCGGCGACCAGTGGTGCATTTATCCCATGTATGATTTTGCCCACCCCATTGAGGACGCCATTGAGCACATCACCCACTCCATCTGTACCCTGGAATTTGAGGATCATAGGCCGCTTTATGACTGGGTGGTCAAGGAGTGTGAATTCGTGGCTCCTCCCCGCCAGATTGAATTTGCAAAGCTGTATCTTACCAATGTGATAACGGGAAAACGCTATATCAAGAAGCTGGTCGAGGACGGCATCGTTGACGGCTGGGATGATCCCCGCCTGGTATCCATTGCAGCTTTAAGAAGAAGAGGCTATACGCCGGAGGCCCTGCGCATGTTCGTGGATCTGGTAGGCGTATCAAAGGCCAACAGCTCCGTGGATTATGCCATGCTTGAATACTGTATCCGTGAGGATTTAAAGCTGAAAAGACCGAGAATGATGGCGATCCTGGATCCCATTAAGCTGGTCATCGACAACTATCCTGAGGATACCGTAGAGTATCTGGATGTTGCAAATAACATGGAAAATCCTGAATTAGGAGAGAGAAAGGTTCCCTTTGGGAAAGAGCTTTACATTGAACGGGAAGATTTTATGGAAGAACCCATTAAAAAAATATTTCCGCCTTTTCCCAGGCAATGAAGTCCGCCTGATGAATGCCTATTTTGTGACCTGCACAGGCTGTGAAAAGGATGAAGACGGCAATGTCACAGTGGTTCACTGTACCTATGACCCGGAAACAAAGAGCGGCTCAGGCTTTGAAGGCAGAAAGGTAAAGGGAACGATTCATTGGGTAGCTTCCTCCACCGCAGTACAGGCGGAGGTCCGACTGTATGAAAACATCGTGGATGAAGAAAAAGGAAAGCTTAATGAAGACGGCAGCTTAAACTTAAATCCAAATTCTTTGACAATCTTAAAGAATTGTTATGTGGAACCAGGCCTTTTAAGTGCAAAAGCTTATGACAGCTTCCAGTTTGTGAGAAACGGATTTTTCTGCGTTGACTGCAAGGACAGCGGGGCGGACCATCTGGTATTCAACCGTATCGTTTCATTAAAGAGTTCATTTAAAATAACAAAATAACCTTTGACAGGCCGAAGGGCCGGTTAAATGAGGAGAATGCTGCATGGCCGGGAGAACAGGGGACGTGCGGCATTTCTTCATATCCGGTAAAGAGGAAAGGGGGAGTTTTTCCATGGAGTTAATGATACCCTTAAAAAACCAGTCGGGGTCACCTTATTACAGCCAGATTTACAGCTACATCAAAGAGGAAATAAAAAAAGGGAATATAAGGCCGGCCATCCGCCTTCCGTCCACAAGGAGGCTGGCGGAGAATTTAAAGGTCAGCCGCAGCACCACCCAGATGGCCTATGAACAGCTTTTATCGGAAGGATATATTGAGGCTGTTCCCTGTAAGGGGTATTTTGTATGCAGGATCGAGAATCTGGTGCATACCGGGCAGGAGCAAAGGGATAAGATTCCCTCCCTTCTTGGCCCCTCTGCCTTTGGCAGGGAAAATGTCCCGGACTGGAAGGTGGATTTTTCTCCAAGGGGTATTGATCTTTGTGCATTCCCTTTTAATACATGGAGGAAGATATCAAAAAATACCCTTGTCGATGATAACCGGGAGATGTTCATGCCGGGAGATCCCCAGGGAGAACCGGCCCTCAGGGAGGCCATCCGTTCCTATCTCCATTCCGCCCGCGGGGTAAACTGTCAGGCAGAGCAGATCATCGTAGGTGCCGGAAGCGAATACCTTTTGATGCTGCTGTCCCAGATCCTTGGAACAGACCGGGTAATTGCCATGGAAAACCCCACATATAAGCAGGCATACCGGGTATTTGACAGCTTAAAGTACCAGGTGGTTCCCGTTGCCATGGACCGTTCCGGCATGGATGTAGAGCTTTTGGAAAAAAAGCGGTGCAGATATCGCCTATGTCATGCCTTCCCACCAGTATCCCACGGGCATCGTTATGCCGGTAAAACGGAGACAGGAGCTTCTTGTCTGGGCTTATGAAAAGGAAGGACGTTATCTCATTGAAGATGATTATGACAGTGAATTCCGATACAAGGGAAAGCCGATTCCTGCGTTACAGGGAATGGACGGAAGAAACCGGGTGATTTATTACGGAACCTTTTCCAAATCCATTGCCCCGGCCATCCGTGTAAGCTATATGGTCCTGCCCGGCCCTCTTTTGGCTGTTTACCGGGACCGGATGAATTTCTATGCTTCCACGGTATCCCGTATTGACCAGAACATCCTTTATCAGTTCATGGCAGAAGGCATTACGAACGCCATTTGAACCGGATGAGGGCGGTCTATAAGGCAAAGCACGATACACTGGCGGCAGGGCTTAAACCTTTTGAAAGCCAGTTCCAGATCAGAGGTGAGCATGCCGGACTCCATCTGCTTTTAACGGACCGTAAGGGACGGGCGGAAAGCCTGCTCATAACCATGGCGGCAAAATACGGGGTTAAGGTCTATGGTATGTCGGGATACTTTATCCATGAACAGCCTGGTGCCTATCCGTCCACCATTGTCCTTGGGTTTGCAAGCCTTACGGAAGAAGAGATAAGGACAGGACTTGCGCTTCTTTGCCAGGCGTGGTCCGTATATGACGGGAAGGAGGGATTTTGTGTTTGAGAAATGGACGGATCAGGGAAAGAGGGAAAATCTTCACATCCTCCTTTGGATCGGACTTATTACGGTGCTTTTGCTTCTTCTTAGCGTGGCAGGCAGCATAAGGAATGGGGAAGAACCAAGCCGGGATATTACAGAGGCAGAGAAGGCGGAACCAAGGGCCATGGCTGTGCCTTTAAATGAGACCTTATCAGATGAGATAATCCTTTCTCCCGGGGATAAGGAGTTTTTAACCCAGCTCACCTGGTTATTTGACCAGGGGGACTTAGAAGGAGCGGCCAGGCTGTTAAACAGTTATGACATCCCCTGGAAGGAGTTTCCCTGCATGTATGATGGAGCGGCCATGAGGGGGAAGATATCCTCTGGCAAAGGCCTGGTATTTGTAAAGGCCTCCACGGTTTTTATGGAAATTTTGAATACGGGAAACCGGAGGGGGAATGTGCGGCCCTGCAGATTCTTGAACTGGAGGAGGGGAAACGCTACGATTACTCCTATGGAACATGGGAGAGCGGAAAGATGAACGGAAATGGAGAGTGCGGTTACAATTATTATGACGGAGTAGCAGAGGACGTTACAAAGCTCAATGTAAAAAGGGCTGTTTTTAAGGATGATCTGATGCAGGGAGAGATTACCTATACCAGCACCAATGCAGAAGGAGGAACTTCTGTCTGGCAGTTTCAGGTTTCTGATGGCGTGATCGTAAAGGATGAACGATGGATTCAGAATACGGACAGCTCCGGGGCCGTTATTTACAAGCTGATGGCAAAAGATGATGATGTTCATGCCTATACCTTAGGAGAAAACGCCATGGGAGAGGTCAGGTGGAAAAATCTGATCCTGTTTCCCTATGTTTAAAAAAAGGAGGCCTTGACGGGTGAATCAGGAAATCTTAGACCGTCTGGGAGTTATTACAGACGAGGAACGGGAAATCATGAACGGACGGACGGAAATTGACCGTAACCGGTATACCGAGGGGCAGGAGCTGGTCATTGACAGCAAAAAGATGCTGGAACACGGGAAAATGATCAGCATCAGGCCTCACACCCGGTTCGTCCATTTCCCCAGGCACAAGCATAATTACATTGAAGTGATCTATATGTGTAAGGGAGAAACAGTCCATTTTATTGATGGGGAAAAGGTGGTTTTAAAGACAGGGGAGCTGCTGTTTTTAAACCAGCATGCCACCCAGGAGATCCTTCCGGCAGGAGAGGAGGACATAGGAATAAACTTTATCATCCTGCCGGAATTTTTTGATACTGCCTTTGAAATGATGGGAGAAGAAGAAAACCTGCTGCGGGATTTCCTGGTAGGATGCCTCTGCTCTGATCCCCGTTATGCCAGCTACCTTCATTTTCAGGTGGCAGATGTGCTGACCGTACAGAATCTGGTGGAAAACATGGTGTGGACCCTTTTAAGCGGCCAGCGAGGTAAAAAGAGCATCAATCAGATCACCATGGGGCTTTTGTTCCTTCAGCTCATGCATCATACGGATAAGATCAGCCATACCCTGGAGAGCTTTGAACAGAAACTTATATTTCAGGTGCTTACCTACATTGATGAAAATTATAAGGAGGGAGAGCTGACTGAGCTTGCGGCCCTCCTTAATTATAACATTTACTGGCTGAGCCGGGCCATAAAGAGATTGACCGGGCGGACCTATAAGGAGCTTTTGCAGGTAAAGCGGCTGAATCAGGCTTCTGTTCTTCTTTTAAATACCAGGCTTTCCGTGACTGACATTTCCATAGCGGTAGGGTATGATAATACCAGCTATTTCCACAGGATCTTCCGGAATTATTACGGAATGTCACCAAAGGAATACAGGGCGTTAAATTCTTAGGCCCTTTCCTGTCCTGTTTTGATCTCATAGGTTCCGTGAAGGAGGTCGGCTTCCACGGAAGTACCGTCTGCAAAGGTGGTGCGCTGCCGGAACGGATCTCCGTCAATCAATTCATGGGAAAGCATTTCACACATGGCGACCCTTTCGTGAAGAGAAGCAACAACTCTGCAGCGGGCCACCATTTCTTCTTCTGAAAGGATTAGATGGCCGCCAAAGGAGCCGTCAATGTTCTCGTAAGCCCCATCCCGGATAAAATACGGCGCTCCGCCGTTTAAAAGGGCGTAAAGCATGAAATCTTCTTTTTCGTATTTTTCCATCATCCAGGGGATGATCAGGCAGTCATGGTATACCAGGTTAAAGAGAGGTACGGCAATACCCTGGCGTTCAGCTCCCGGCTCGTGCATCATAAAGGAATAGGGGGCATAGTGGCAGAACACAAGGCTTTTTACAGACCAGTCCGTCACTTCCTCAGAGCTTGGAAGGATCCCCTGGGAAAGCAGGTATTCAAAGCAAAGGCTCCGGTAGTCCAGGCATTCCTTCCGGTTGATCCGGTGCCAGGGGTGGTCGCATTCGTCAGGCTCGTTGCAGGTGAATACATCTAAGTAGGCACAGTCTAATTCCACTCCGTTTTTCTTGATTTCAGTAAAATTCCTTTTAACATAATAGGGAGCCTGGGTGGCGCACAGATAGGTCTGGGGCCCGCCTGCCCAGTTGGCATGCTCCGTAAGGGTCCCATCAGGCTTTAGGGCTGCAAAATTCTGGTCAAAGGTTTTGGCCCTGCGGTAATAATCCCGGTACTGGTCATGGATGCCAAAGGAATATCCATATTCGTGCATGGTATCTGCCAGCTCCTTCATCTTTTCCCAGCCTCCTGCTTCTTCGCAGGCAGGAAGATAGTCGGGATGCTGGTTATCATAGCCTGGCTCCGCCCAGCCATCCAGATGGAGATACAGCTTTTTAAGGCCCAGATCCTTGTGGAAGTGACGGATCTCACCGGTTCTTTTCTCAAAGCTGTATACATGGTTGTTTTGTCCGGTTTTTCCGGGTCAAAAAGCGGGAATCCGGCATGACCTGGGTTTTGATCCCCTTATGGATGAAGGAAGCGCCAACCAGCTTATGAACAGGTGCCCTGGCAGCTTTTTCTTTCAGGGAACAGAAGGTGCCCTGCTCCTTTACGTAGCTTCTGTAATGCTTGCAGATGTCATTGTAATCACAGTCAGACAGAAAGGAATACCGCATGGTTCTTCGGCTGTTCATCCTGCCAAGGCTTGGAAGCCATTTGATGCCGGTGCGGGTATAAGGGCCATTTGCCGGATGCTCCGCATAATAAGCGGCATCCCAGGGCTGTTCACAGATGGCTAAGTAACCTTCTCGCTCCTTTACCTGCCCAAACCAGGGCATATAAGAGCCGGCTGTACACATCATGCCGTCAAAGGGCAGCTTTTCCAGAGCCGTTTCCCAGGTGTTTGGGATGAGAAGCCCCTGCTGGATGTTCAAAAGGGTATACCAGCGGTCACTTTCTTTTTCAAATTCCATGCAGCCCGGCCAGTATATTTCTGAAACCGGGATGCTGCTTTCTGTCAGAGGGATCCATTCAAAATGAACGTCCTCCGTGGCATACTCGATCCATGAAACCGTTTCAAAGGCCAGTCCTAAATCCATGCCGTTTAACAGGAAACCCTGATAGTGGCTGATGATCCCTTCTCCGACTCCTGTCTTCCATTTATTATGGGTAATGGAAGCGGCATCGTGAAAATAAACGGTCTGTCCGCCGGCCATAAGGCGTGGTTTGTATTCTGCATCCCATTTCCAAAGTGCCATCCCATGCTTTATGGAAAAAAGGAGGGAGCTCTCCTCAAAGCTCAAAGCGGTTTGATTGAATATAATATCCTGCATTGTCGATCCTCCACTGAATTGATGGTTCTAATATAGCACTTTTTCAGGAAAAAAACCTTACGGAATCATCACGGAAGCTTGTCAAATCATCCTATTATTCTCTCTTCGTTTCTTACTTGCGTTTGTGACTTCATTGGAATATTTTTTGACGGATTTAAAATATTCCAGAGGAGACATTCCAGTTGTTTTTTTGAACTGCTTGGAAAAATACTGCAGGGAGCTGTAGGAAAGGAAATACGCGATTTCCGTAAAATTCATGTTGCCATCCCGCATGATCTCCTTGGAACGCTCGATTTTCATAAAATTGAAATAATCGATTGCCCCGCAGTTTTTTTCTTTGTGAAACAGGGAGTGAAGGGTGGAACGGCTTATGCAGAATTCGTCGCAAATGGTTTTTATGGAAAGGTGTTCGCAAATGTGAAACTCCATATACTGAATGATCTGATCCAAATGGCTGGAATTGGATGATAGGGCCATGGGCTCTGTTGGAACCCCTTGAATGGGCGTGCTGTCTTCTCCAAAATGATTCCGTTTCACATGGATCAGGAAAATCTGCAGATATAAAAGGATGAGCTGGGCAGCTCCAAAGGGCGGGGAAGGGGCCAGTTCCACCTTTTCCACAGAAGGGATGTGAAGCGGAGTGGAAAAAGCCTGCCTTGCTTCTGCAATGATCATGGAAATAAGGAAACGTTCCTCCTGATTTAAGGAACAGGATTTCTCTTCAAAAAAACTTCATGCTTTCGCTGGAGCAGCGGAAGGAAATGGCTACCAGATTGGGAGCCTTGTTTCCGGACGCATTTAAGGCGTGGAATTCATTTGGCTTGTGAAAAATCACATCCCCAGCCTCTAAATGGTAGATAGACTGGTTTGCCTGTACGGTGATCTCGCCCTTGTCCACGTAAAGAAACTCCCAGAAATCGTGGGATTCCCCTGAAAATACAAAATCCTTCATGTATTCAAAATAGTGGACGGTTATGATCTCATGGATTTCAAATTCTATGGTTAGCGCTGTGCTGCAGTATGCCATTTGAAATACCTCCTTTGGCATTTATGGTAGCACGAAATGCTGCTGCTGGCAAGATTGGTTAATTTGATAACAAGACAGGACAATCCTGTAATTCAAAACTATAGTATGAGTGTATAATAGAGAAAAATATTTATCCGGCCAATGGGGGCATTCATCGATTCGTATGGATGCCTCTTTTTGTATTTTTAGAAAGATTCTGTTGAAATTACTGTAATGAGGGAATACTTTCTGATGGGATTTGTGCATAATAACGGAAAAAATAAGGAATTTGGCAATGAGTTTGGATAATAGTATAAGCATATCATTCCGGTTCATTATATAATGAAAGCAGAATCAATAGATAATGAGAGCAAGAGAGCGAAGATGAGCCTGCTCATCGGCGCAAAGGTTAAATGCCGGTCATGAAACGCCGGTTCATGATATAGGAAGGGGAAGATAACATGAAAAGGATTACAGTTGCCCTTGCGGGCTTGGGAAGCAGAGGAAAGGATACCTATGCACCGGTTGCAAAGCTGCTTCCTGAAAAAATGGAGATCACTGCCATAGCGGATATTGATGAGGCAAAGGTGGAAGAGGTTTCCAAGGAATACGGGGTCCCAAAGGAACGGTGCTATTCCAGTGCAGAGGAGATGTTAAAACAGGAAAGGCTTGCTGATGTGATGTTTATTGCCACACAGGACAGACAGCATGTGGGCCATGCGATTCCGGCCCTTAAAAAGGGATATGATCTTTTGCTGGAAAAGCCTGTTTCACCGGATTTAGACGAATGCAGGGAGCTTTTAAAAACTGCCAGTGAGAGAGGGCGGAAGGTGGTAGTCTGCCATGTTCTGCGCTATACGCCTTTTTACACAAAGGTAAAAGAGCTCATTGATGACCGTGTGATCGGGGATGTGGTCACTGTTATGGGCATTGAAAATGTAGGCTACTGGCATCAGGCCCACAGCTTTGTCAGGGGAAACTGGAGAAATTCAGAGGAAACCAGCCCCATGATTCTTCAAAAATGCTGTCATGATATGGACCTTTTATTGTGGCTCACAGGAAAGACCTGTAAGTCCGTGACCTCCTTTGGAAGCACCTATTTATTCAAGGAGGAAAAAGCGCCGGAGGGTGCGGCAAAACGCTGTCTTGATGGATGCGCTGCCAAGGCAGAATGTCCCTTTGATGCAGAAAAGATTTACATAACCAATGAAAAGACAGGCATCGCCCATGGCAAATCTGACTGGCCATGCAACGTGCTTACCCTTCACCCTACGGAAGAATCGGTTATGGAAGCCATAAAGACCGGACCTTATGGAAGATGTGTGTACCATTGCGACAACAATGTGGTAGACCATCAGGTAGTAAATCTGGATATGACAGACGGATCTACCATCAGCTTTACCATGACAGGCTGTACGGAACAAAATTCCCGGTTCGCCAGATTTATGGGAACAAAGGGAGAAATTGAGGCCAGCCTTCATTCCAATCTCATATTCGTAAGGCCTTTTGGAAAAGAAAAGGAAACCATAGACATTTCCAAATTATCCGATGACTTTTCCGGCCATGCCGGTGGCGACAACCGGATGGTGGAGCAGTTTCTTGATATGGTCAGGGAAGGAACCGAGCCAAGCCGCTCCATGACCACATTGGAAAAATCCATGGAAAGCCATTATATTGCCCTGGCGGCGGAACAGTCCAGACTTTCGGGAGGAAAGCTGATTCATTTAGAGGATATTCGTTAAATGAAAGGTTGAAAGAAAAATACCTTTTAAAATATCAATAAAAAAGGAGAGAGTAATTTATGAAGAAAACGAGAGGATTCAAAGTGCTGGCAATGGGAATGGCATTTGCATGGCGGCAATGAGCCTTACCGCATGTGGAGGAGGAGGCGGAGCTTCCAAGGGAGGAGCTACGAACTTAAGCTTCGGAATTTGGGATGAAAAGCAGCGTCCGGTCATGGAAGCCATGATTCAGGCATACGAGAAAACCCATGAAAATGTAAAGATTGATATCCAGCTTACACCTTATAAGGGAGGAGAATACTGGACCAAGCTGGAGGCTGCGGCAACAGGTGGAACAGCACCGGATGTGTTCTGGCTCAATGTACTCCATGCAGAGGATTATTATGACGGAGGAATTCTCCTTGATTTAAACGATTACTTGAAAAAATCAGATCTGGATTTAGAAAAGAATTTCCCGGAAGCTCTTGTAAAATCTTATAACTTTGAGGATAAGCAGATCGCTATACCAAAGGATTTTGATACCAACGCCCTGTGGTATAACAAGGAGATCTTTGATAAGGCAGGAGTTGCATATCCTACCGACGACTGGACTTATGATGATCTTGTAGCTGCCTGCAAGGACTTAAAGGCTGCTGGACTTGACGAAGGAGTGTATCCTTTTGCCTGCCCCATTGACTTCCAGACATGGTATTACCCCACCGTATATGCGAACGGCGGCTGGATTTTAAATGCCGATAAAACTGAGACCGGTTATACAGATCCCAAGACCCAGGGAGGAATCCAGTGCTGGATCGATTTGCTTGAGGAAGGCTATTCGCCGACAGCAGCTGCATTATCGGAAACTCTTCCTGATGCCATGTTTGAGGGCGGCTCTCTGGCTATGGTTCTGGCAGGTTCCTATATGACGCCGGAGTATACTTCAAATGATGCCATTAACACCAAGATCAACCTGGTAGAATTCCCGGAATTTAACGGGAAAGAGCCAAATGTCATCAACGGACTTGGCTATGCGGTGTTTGCAGGAAGTAAAAATAAGGATGCTGCAGCAGATTTTGCATTGTGGCTGGGAAGTGAAGAGGCTATGAAGATCCAGGGCGAAAGCGGTGTTGTCATTTCCGCACGGAATGATGCCCAGAAGTATTTTGCCGATTCCAACAAGGATTTAAACCTGGCTGCTTACACCAATCATTCCGGTGAAGCAAACCCTCTTCCTGTGTGCAAATCCGTGGCAGAGATCTATGATGTGGAATTAGAGGCATTAAAGGCAGCTTATTCCGGAGAGAAGCCTTTGGCAGATGTATGCGCACAGCTTAAGACGGATGCAGATGCGATTCTGGCAAAAAAATAAGAAGTAGGTGTATGGAATGCAGGGTACGACAAAAAAAGAAAATAGCAAAGCGGCAATGGAAAGAATGGGGAGAGGGATATTTATTTATAACACCTCTGTTGCTTGGAATCTTCATATTTTACATTTTCCCCTTCATTCAGAATTTCTGGTTCAGCTTTAATGAAGTGAATAAATTCAATGTAGCCACCTTTTATGGTCTTAACAACTATATAGAAATGTGTAAGGATAAAGAACTGTGGAGGGCTCTTGGCAATACACTTCTCTACGTGGGGATCACCGTGCCTTTAGGCCTTGCGCTATCCCTGTTTGTAGCGGCCCTGCTCAATACTAAAATCAGGGGAACTTCCTTTTACCGGACTATTTATTTTCTGCCTTCTGTAACCATGTCGGCTGCAGTGGCAATGGTCTGGAGATGGATTTATAATGAGCAGTACGGCCTTTTAAATGCGGCTGTAAAGGCTTTGGGTTTTTCTCCCCACGGCTGGATCACGGATCCGGGGACAGCTCTGTTCATGGTTATGATCGTTGGGATATGGGGAACCGTAGGCTATAACATGATCATTCTTTTAGCCGGTATGCAGGGGATATCAAGGTCCTATTATGAGGCGGCGGCTGTGGATGGCGCAAGCGGTATCCGCCAGTTTTTCAAGATCACAGTTCCCATGCTGTCCCCGACCATATTTTTCGTTTTGATTACTTCTGTTATCAGCGGCTTTCAGGTGTTTGACACCATTTATATGATGGTTGGTAAAGCAAATACGGCCTATCGGAGTACCCAGACCCTGGTCATGATATTCTACCGCAATGCGTTTGATTATGGCCACAAGGGTTATGCAGCAGCCATATCCATTTTAATCTTTTCTATTATCATGCTGGTAACGGTGATTCAGATGATAGGACAGAGAAAATGGGTCAATTACGACTAAAGGAGGTGCAGGATGAAAAGAACAAGCAGTCATAAAAAGCTATTGACCCACCTGATTCTGATTGCAGGAATCGGTATAACCGTGTTTCCGTTTCTTTGGATGCTATGCACCTCATTTAAAACAAAGGGAGAGTCCATGGCGATTCCGCCCACGATTCTGCCTGAACGGTTTGTTACAGAGGCCTATTATAACGTTCTGACCGCACTTCCTTTCGGAAGAATCTATATGAACACCGTATTTTCCACGGTCATAACGGTTGCAGGGCAGGTAATGATCTGCACCCTGGCTGCTTATTCCTTTGCCAGGATTAAGTTTCCGGGAAGAGATATCCTGTTTTTGGTGGTACTTTCCGTTCTGATGGTTCCGGGACAGATCTTTCTGGTGCCTCAGTATCTTATTATACAGAAGGTGGGGCTTTTAGATACCATGCCGGCCCTTTTTCTGCCCAACTTATTCAGCGCCTTCGGTACCTTTATGATGAGGCAGTTTTTCTTATCTCTTCCCGATGAGCTGGAGGAAGCAGCTATACTTGACGGGTGCGGCAGATTCCAGATTTTAATTAAGATCATGATGCCTCTGGTGAAATCAGGGGTCGTGGCCCTTATGATTTTCACGGCAAAGTTTGCCTGGAATGATTTTATGTGGCCTTTGATCGTCAATACCAGCACAACAAAAATGACCCTGGCTCCGGCTCTTTCCACCCTGTCGGGACAGCATCTTAATGATTATCCGGCACAGATGGCAGGTGCTGTTCTGGCTGTCATTCCAATGATTGTTTTGTTTTTTGTTTTCCAGAAACAGTTTATAGAAGGAGTGGCCCATACGGGAGTAAAAGGGTAAAGAACCGGTACCCAAAGGTTTTATAGAATGTGAAAATAGTTATTTGAAACAGGGAAAGGAAAGCGGATCATATCTGCTTTCCTTTTCTTTTGATTAAGCCATAAAAGGACCTTTAAAATCGGAACGTTTCTATCAAAAGTAATCCCGGAAAATTTTCAACAATGAAAACTATAAAGTAATAAACAAAAGGAATTTGGCATATACTTGGTAATATATGGTTGATAAAAATATTTCTGTAAAGGAGAGAACCAGTATGCCAAGAGGAGTAAGGAAGACACCACTTGAAAAACTTCAGCAAGAATTACAAGAGGTCCAGGAAACAATTCAGCAATATAAGAACAATCTGGTAACTTTGGGCGAAAAAGAGAAAGAGATTCAGGAGAAGATTAAGCTGGAACAATTTAAGGAAGTATCAACAATATTGGACGAGCATGAAATGTCAATTATGGATTTAAAGGAGTTGCTTATTTCATCAAAGGCAGAATAACATGCTTAGATGACTGGAGAAAGGATTTGCAAATAAGGAGGGCGCTATTATGCCAAGAGGTGTACGTAAATCATCGCTTGAAAAACTACGGGAAGAACTAAAAAAAATATTCAAGATGCGATAGAGCAATATAAGACTTCTATTAAGACTCAGGAAGAAAGAGTGAAACAAATACAGGAAGAAATTAAATTGGAAGAATTCAAGGAAATATCATCTATTCTCGAAAAGAGAGACATGTCGTTATCAGAATTAAAAGATATGCTTACCAACAAAGAATAGTTTATATGCCGAATATCCTCATCGGGTGTTTGGCATATTTTTTGTGTAGGGGAGGGAGGTAGAATATATATTTATGCTTCGTAAACGATAGCAAAGCCTGAAATTATCGGGTTTCCAACTGAACTTGAAAGAGAAGGAAGCAAAAGAACTGGTCATCAGGAGGGAAAAAGAGGGTACAGGTTTTTCAGGGATAAAATTCCAGTAACTTAAGGTGATTTGAATAGTAAAAACAATGCACTACCATATATTAATAGAGGGGGCGCTTATGAATTATGAAAGAAGTATGATAAGAAAAAAAGAATGGTTTAGCCAAGGTTGATATAATGGTTTTATTCCTGTTGTTATTGCCCACTATTTTACGAAGTATAAATCTATATATCTTTAGAGATGTTATTGAGGGGTGAGGAGTAAAGTGCTAACCATAATAACAAGGACCATTTTCGCGGAAGATATGCAATATTCTGAAAAGGTGGATATAGCCGAAAGGATTATGAATCAATTAATGTTGAGGAACACCTATATAGATCTTTTTTTTCCCAATCTTAATATATGGAACCATATGTGCTGGCGGAATTGCTTTATTCAGGGAGAAGATTACCTATCAAAAATATCTTACATTGGGAGGAACTTTTATTATTGTACAATATTTAGGAATAATATATTTTGATAAGATGCTAAACTGCTTCAATAGTTCCTTTTATACATCCAATATCAACAAATTGTATCATATAGTACTGAATTATTCCTATTCTTTGTTTTATATAATTCCTTTGGTGCTATATTCTTTTAAAAAGATATATTCCCGCCTGACATTACCCCAATAAGACACCTTAATAACATGTTATTTAGTTGAGGAGAGATGTGAGAAATTCCCGAAGCAGTAAAAAGGAGAATGAAACAACTGTTTCATGGGAGGCATGAGTAAAAAAAGTAAATGTTTTCTCTATATTGAGAAAAGGTGCCAGAGTAAGAAAATATAATCAAGTTGATGGTTCATTTAAAGACGGCAAAATAAAAAAAGGATAATTAGACGGTCATTTATCAAAAGTCCAAAGACGCGAAAGTCAAATAGAATAATTGCGATGATAAACATTTAAGTAATAATGCAAATAAGGACGCAGTTTTAATTAAATAGCGTCCTTATTTTTGTTGTAGAAATCCGTTATGATAGATGAAGAAATACCCTGCGGGTATGCCTTTACGCCCGGTAAAGCGAGGTGGGCTCTGCCCAAAAGGCGTGGGCAGAAAAGAAGAAATACCCTTCGGGCATACCTTTATGCCCAGAAAGCATGGGCAGAAAAGAAGAAAACAATGGGAGAGTGGTTTACATGGAGAGGTATTATCTTGCTGTAGATATCGGCGCATCCAGCGGCCGCCATATTCTTGGGACCGTAAGGGAAGGAAAGCTGGTCCTTCAGGAAATTTACCGGTTTGACAATGGCATGAAACGGAGGGGCGGCCATTTGTGCTGGGATGTGGAGTCCTTATTTTCCGAAATCAAAGAGGGCATGAAGCAGTGCAGCAAACTGGGGAAGATCCCGGCAGCCATGGGAATCGATACCTGGGCTGTGGATTTTGTCCTTTTGGACGGAGAGAACCGGATGCTGGGAAATGCGGTAGGATACCGGGATAACAGAACAAAGGGAATGGATAAAAAATTATATGAGATCATTTCCCTAAAAGATTTATATGGAAGAACCGGCATCCAGAAGCAGATCTTTAACACCATTTACCAGCTCATGGCTGTCAGGGAGGAAACTCCAGAATATCTGGAAAAAGGGGAAACCTTCCTTATGATACCCGATTATTTCCACTATTTGCTGACTGGGGTAAAAAAACAGGAATATACCAATGCAACCACCACCCAGCTGGTCAATGGGAAAACCGGAACCTGGGATTATGAGGTGATCCGGAACCTGGGCCTGCCAGAAGGTTTGTTTGGAGAACTGTCCATGCCGGGAACACCGGTGGGACCACTGACAAAGGCCATTGAAGAGGAAGTAGGGTTTTCCTGCCAGGTGATCCTTCCGGCAACCCATGATACCGGTTCTGCCGTTATGGCGGTTCCCTTGGTTCCAGACGGAGAGGACTCCATGGGCGATCTTCTTTACATCAGCTCCGGAACCTGGTCCCTGATGGGAACGGAGCTTCCCAAGGCGGATTGCTCCGTTAAGAGTATGGAAGCAAATTTCACCAATGAGGGCGGTTATGACCACCGTTTCCGGTATTTAAAAAAACATCATGGGCCTTTGGATGATCCAGTCTGTGAAAAAGGAGCTGGAAGAAAAGGGAGAGATATACTCTTTTGCAGAGCTTTGCCGGATGGCTCTGAAGAAGGGATTCCTTCCATTGTGGACTGCAATGACCCTGTGTTCCTGGCTCCAGGCAGCATGATCCGGGAGGTGCAGGATTTCTGCGGGAGGTCAGGGCTGGAAGTGCCAATGACTCCGGGACAGTTTGCGGCAGTCATATACAACAGCCTTGCAGCCTGCTACGGTAATACGGTAAAGGAACTGGAATCTATTACTGGAAAAGCTTATCCGGACATCCATGTGGTAGGAGGAGGCTCAAATGCAGAGTACTTAAACCAACTGACGGCAGACCGCACAGGCCGGACCGTTTATGCCGGGCCGGGAGAAGCCACTGCCATTGGAAACCTTTTGGCCCAGATGCTGGCTGCCGGAGAATTTGAAGGCTTAAAACAAGCAAGGGAAGCAGTATACCGGTCCTTTGCCATAAAGAAGTATAAGCCAGGCAATAAAATGTGATGAAATGAAGGATATGATCAGCCAGCACGGGGGACATAATTACTCTATTTTCTTAGATGAGGAAACCAATGTCCTTTACGGATACATTGAAATCGAGGTTGAAGAGAAATGGGAAAAATCGGCAGACACGCCAATCAACCGGAAATGGTGGGATTACATGGCTGACATCATGAAAACCAACCCGGACAACAGCCCGGTTTCTGTTGGTTTAAAGCCAGTATTTCATTTGGACTGAAAGAGATCATAAGAAAGGAAGAAGAGAGCCATGACAATAAAAGAAAGATATGAAGCAGCAAAGGAAGCATACAGGGCTGTTGGCGTAAACACAGATGAGGCAGTGGAGGCTTTGAAGAGGATTCCTATTTCCATGCACTGCTGGCAGGGAGATGACGTAATTGGATTTGACGGGGCAGGCGGGCTGTCAGGCGGTATACAGACCACAGGCAATTATCCGGGCCGGGCAAGAAATCCTCAGGAGCTGATGTGTGACATGGATAAGGCGCTGAGCCTGATTCCGGGAAAGCACAGAATCAACCTTCATGCAAGCTACGCCATATTTGATGAGGGGGAATGGGCTGACCGTGATCAACTGGAACCCAGACACTTTGCGAAATGGGTGGAATTTGCAAAGGAAAGAGGAATCGGCATTGATTTTAATCCTACCCTGTTTTCCCATCCAAAGGCGGAGAATGCCACCCTATCCAGTGAAAACGAGGAAATCCGCAGCTTTTGGATCAGACACGTACAGGCATGTATCCGCATCTCGGAATATTTTGCAAAAGAGCAGGGGACTCCCTGTACCATGAACATCTGGATCTGACGGGTTTAAGGATATTCCGGCGGACCGTACCTCCCCAAGGGCGCGGTTAAAGGATTCCCTTGACCAGATCCTTTCCGCGGATTACGATAAGACCAAGGTATATGTGGCCGTAGAATCCAAGGTATTTGGGATCGGCATGGAAAGTTGTACGGTTGGTTCCCATGAATTTTATATGAATTACGCTTCCAAGAATGATATTCTCTGCCTGCTGGACAGCGGCCATTATCATCCCACGGAAATGGTGTCTGATAAGATTTCTTCCATGCTCCTGTTCTTTGACAAGGTGGCCCTTCATGTGACAAGGCCGGTTCGGTGGGACAGTGACCATGTAGTATTGTTTGATGACGAGACAAAGGAGATCGCAAAGGAAATTATACGGGGCGGAGCAGGCCGGGTTCTTTTGGCCCTTGATTTCTTTGATGCCGGTATCAACCGTTTAAGCGCCTGGATCGTGGGAATGCGCAATATGCAGAAGGCTTTGTTAAATGCCCTTCTTCTTCCTAATGTAATGCTTTCAAAATTACAGGAGGAACGCAATTTCACAGAACAGATGATGCTTCAGGAGGAGCTTAAGCTTTACCCCATGGGTGATGTATGGAATTACTTTTGCAAGATAAACGGTGTTCCGGCAAAGGAAGACTGGTTTGAAGAAATCCGCAGCTATGAAAAAGAAGTGCTGCTTAAACGGAAATGAGGAGAAAAATATGAAGATTTTAGAAACTGAGTTTGTAAAAGGCTTTATCCGCTTGTGTGATGATGGTTTCCGCCAGAACTGGCATGAGAGAAACGGCGGTAATTTAAGCTACCGCATCAAGGCCTCAGAGGTGGAATCAGTGAAAGAAGGCTTTACGGATAAGAATCCCTGGCAGCCCATCGGGACCTGTGTAAAAGGGCTGGCAGGAGAGTATTTCATGGTGACCGGAAGCGGGAAATTTTTCCGCAACGTGATTCTGGATCCGGAAGCAAATACCTGCATCATTGAGGTGGATGAAAGCGGTGAGAATTACAGGATCCGCTGGGGCCTGGTAAACGGCGGCCGTCCCACCAGTGAGCTTCCCTCCCATCTCATGAATCATGAAGTGAAAAAGAAGGCTGCAGCCGGAACGCACAGGGTGATTTACCATGCCCATCCTGCCAATGTGATTGCTCTTACCTTTGTTCTTCCTTTAGAGGATAAAGTTTTCACCAGGGAATTATGGGAGATGGCTACAGAATGTCCGGTGGTTTTCCCCGACGGTGTTGGTGTGGTCGGCTGGATGGTGCCGGGCGGACGTGATATTGCAGTGGCGACCAGTGAGCTGATGAAGAAGTACGATGTAGCTGTCTGGGCTCATCACGGCTTATTTGTTTCCGGAGAGGATTTTGACCTGACCTTTGGCCTTATGCATACGGTGGAAAAGTCTGCGGAAATTCTTGTTAAAGTGCTTTCCATCCGACCGGATAAGCTTCAGACCATCACGCCCCAGAACTTCCGCGATCTGGCGGTTGATTTTAAAGTGAGCCTGCCGGAAGAATTTTTGTATGATAAATAACCTGTGAAAAAAGCCACTGGAGAGCGTATGCTTTCCAGTGGCTATGCTTAATTTCTGCTTCCAGATTATGATCAATCCATTTCTTCTTCCACAATGGTAGTAGTTTCATCGGCCAGTTCCTTAAGAGCCGCCCCAGTGGATTGTGCTGCTTCTTTTGCCGCATCAAACCCATCCTGTACCGCTTCCTTTGCTGCATCAAACCCATCCTCTGCCGCTTCTTTTACTGCATCGGCAGCTGTTTCTGCTGTTTCCTTTATAGAGTCTGCCGTTTCTTTGGCTTTTTCTGCCAGATGGTCTGCGGCTCCGGCAGCATAATCCAGGCCGCCATCCTCTGTAGTATCTTCGTCATCTAAAAACGTATCAGTCTGTTCTTTTGCGGTTTCAAACATGTCTTTTGCCGTATATGCAACGGCAGAAGCCGCTTCCTTTGCCGTGTCAGAGACAATGCTTGCCGCATCCTTTACCAGGTTTTTTGCCGCACTCACCGCATCCTTGGCAGCGTCTGCCATATGGTCAGCTGCGACCTTAAATTCATCCTTATTGGCATGCAAAGAAACATAGTTGCGGTTCATCGTGCTGTCAATTTTAGAAATGTCGTCATTTCCTTCATCCTCAAAATCATGGAAATTTTCCTCCAGTTCTTTGTGGAAGGATTTGTACTTTGTAAAATAAGAGATACCGGCAGCAATTACACCGGCCACAGTGGCGAGTGCCACGAATTTCCCAAACCCATTACCATTTTTTTGCCATTTGAAACACTCCTTTCCTTATTGCCGTCCATGTATTCTAAGCATAGAGGTATGCCTGCAAGGCGCTTGCTTTTCACGGCTTATGCTTTATGGGCATAATGGTGCGCTTGTAAGGCGCTTTATTCTCTTAGTTATTGTAATACGTTCATTGAAAAAAATAAAGGTATATAATAAGAAAATTTCTATAAACTATGTAAGTAAAGGAGAAAAACGCACAAATATGGTAAAAATGTAAAAAAAATATAAAGTTAGCACTCAACTATTGACAGTGCTAATAATGAGTGATATAACTTAGTATGTGAATAAAATAAAACTTCTTTCGGAAGGCCAAAGAAAGAAATAATTAGAAGAAAGTTATGAGGAGGAATTGCAATGAAATTAGTACCATTATTTGACAAAGTTGTGTTAAAACCATTGGTTGCAGAGGAGACAACAAAGTCCGGTATTGTTCTGCCGGGGCAGGCAAAAGAGAAGCCACAGCAGGCGGAAGTCATCGCAGTGGGTCCTGGCGGTCTGGTAGACGGCAAGGAAGTTACCATGCAGGTTAAAGTGGGCGATAAAGTAATCTTCTCCAAGTATTCAGGAACAGAAATAGAGACCGGAGAAGAGAACGAGAAATATGTGATTGTAAAGCAGAATGACATATTAGCAGTGATCGAATAATTAAGAAAGCGATATCGCAGTCATAAGGTCAGATTTTAGATAATACGTATCTTTATTTTAACAGAAAACTGGAGGAATGAATCATGGCAAAGCAGATCAAATATGGCGTAGATGCCAGAAAAGCACTTGAATCTGGAGTGAATCAGTTAGCAGATACTGTACGTGTAACATTAGGGCCCAAGGGCAGAAACGTTGTACTGGATAAATCTTTTGGCTCACCGCTCATCACAAATGATGGTGTTACCATTGCAAAGGAAATCGAGCTGGAAGATGCATTTGAGAATATGGGCGCTCAGCTTGTAAAAGAAGTTGCTACAAAGACCAATGACGTAGCCGGTGACGGTACTACCACAGCTACCGTTTTAGCTCAGGCTATGATCAACGAAGGAATGAAGAACCTGGCAGCAGGCGCTAACCCCATCGTTTTAAGAAAAGGTATGAGAAAAGCAACAGAAGCAGCAGTAGAAGCAATTGCAAAGATGAGCGAGCCGATCAAGGGCAAGGCATCCATCGCAAGAGTTGCAGCTATTTCCGCAGCAGATGATGAGGTCGGCGAGATGGTAGCTGACGCTATGGAGAAGGTTTCCAATAATGGCGTTATCACCATTGAAGAATCCAAGACCATGAAGACAGAGCTGGATCTGGTTGAAGGTATGCAGTTTGACAGAGGTTATATTTCTGCTTATATGTGCACCGACATGGAAAAGATGGAAGCAAATTTAGACGATCCATACATTCTAATTACCGATAAGAAGATTTCAAACATTCAGGAGATCCTTCCTTTATTAGAGCAGGTAGTTCAGTCTGGCGCAAGACTTCTTATCATCGCAGAAGATGTGGAAGGTGAGGCTTTAACAACCTTAATCGTTAATAAATTAAGAGGAACCTTCAATGTAATCGCTGTGAAGGCTCCGGGCTATGGCGACAGAAGAAAAGAGATGTTACAGGATATCGCAGTTTTAACAGGCGGTACCGTAATCTCCGACGAACTGGGCTATGAGCTTAAGAATGCGACCCTTGATCTTTTAGGACGTGCAAAATCCATTAAGGTTCAGAAGGAAAATACCGTAATCGTAGACGGCTGCGGCGATAAGGAAGCAATCGCTGCAAGAATTGGCCAGATCAAAGGCCAGATCGAAGAAACCACTTCTGATTTTGACAGAGAAAAATTACAGGAAAGACTTGCAAAATTATCCGGCGGCGTAGCAGTGATCCGCGTAGGCGCTGCAACAGAAACCGAGATGAAGGAAGCAAAGCTTCGTATGGAAGATGCTTTATCCGCAGCAAGAGCAGCAGTTGAGGAAGGCGTTATCGCAGGCGGCGGTTCTGCTTACGTTCATGCCATCAATCAGATTGAGGATGTTGTGAAGGGTCTGGAAGGCGATGAGAAGACCGGAGGAAAGATCATCTTAAAGGCTCTTGAATCTCCGTTATACCACATTGTAGCCAATGCAGGCCTGGAAGGAAGCGTAATCATCAATAAGGTGAGAGAGTCCAAGGTAGGAACCGGCTTTGACGCATATAAGGAAGAATACGTAGACATGGTAGAAGCAGGCATCCTGGATCCAACAAAGGTTACCAGAAGCGCGCTTCAAAATGCCACAAGTGTTGCGTCTACCTTATTGACAACAGAGTCCGTTGTTGCTAATATTAAAGAAAAAAACACCTGCAATGCCAGCCCCAGGCGGAATGGATATGATGTAACATTCACGAAAGCAATGAGCAGTGGGAAACGGAACATAAATTCGTTGTGCTTGCACATAATAAATGAAAATTT
>BBDR01000012.1 GCA_001312405.1 Clostridium sp. NkU-1
TTTCCTTTAATTCTTTAAAATATTCCTCTACTCCGGTCAGGTCATCATTGTGAGCCAGAATATTGGCCGTGATATAGACCTTTACCCCTTTTTCGTGGGCAAAGGCAATTCCTTCCCGGATCTCTTCTATTGAAAAATTCTTTGCCTTGGCACGGAGGCCAAAAGCTTCTCCTCCGATGTAGACAGCGTCTGCACCGTAAACTACCGCAGTTTTAAGTACATCCAGGCTGCCTGCCGGAATTAAAAGTTCGGTCTTTCTCATAAAAATCCTTTCTTGTGTCTATATTATGAAAACAAAAAATGTTTTCATAATCGGATGAACGGGCTAAAAAGCAGCCCTTTTATCTTCGCATACATTGCAAGTGAAGATAAGCTATATTAGAATGCTGACGGTTATGCCATCACCAATGGGTATAATGGTCGTTGTAAGCCGCTCAGAGTGCTTCAGCTCATATAAGTATTCCCGCATCCGTCCGTGAATGGTCCGGTTCCGGCGTTCCACCGCATAGCGGGATTCTATGATATCCCCATCCTGAAGGACATTGTCGGAAATCAGCATCCCCCGGGGGCCATAAGCTCTAAAATCCTCGGCAGCCACAAAAGATACTGTCCCTTGGCCGCATCCATGAAAACAAGGTCAAAGGGGCCGGTAAGCCCCTTTAATATCTCCTGCGCATCTCCCTCAAGGAGGGTGATCCGCTCCATCTCCCCGGCCTCTTTAAAATTTTCTTTGGCCTCTGGGATCCTTTTTTCATATTTTTCTATGGTGGTGATATGGCAGTCATGAGGCATGGCCTCTGCCATTAAAAGGGTGGAATAACCGACCGCAGTTCCCACCTCTAAAATAGCCTTTGGCCTCATGGCAGCTATCATAGTCTGAAGGAAGGCAGCGGTCTCTTCCCTGATAACCGGGACGCCTTCCTGCCTTGCCTTTTTTTCCGATTTTTGAAAGGAGCGGGCTTCTGTCTGTTTCCAGAGATTTGATATAATCCGTTATCCTGTCATTTACAATCATTTTTTCTCTTCCTTTTCCCCTGTATTCTCATTCATCATCTGAAGGATTTCCTTGGAGGTCATGGAAGTGTTAAAGGTATATCCTCCCGGATTTACCTTATAATCAAAAAAATTCCGCCTGTATGATAAAGGAATATTCATTGGATATTAAACCATTGTCCTTTAGAAGCTTCGCCGTCTGGACCACAGAAGTTCCTTTGCTGATTGTTATTTCCTTATCCCGTCCCGGCTCTGTATCCACCGCAGAGGCGTAGAAAATATCATGGCCAAACTCATATCCTCTGGTGACTCCCTCATAAAGCAGAAGGATCACCAGGGCAAAGATAATAAGCCTGCTTGAAATCGCGATGACTGCTCCTGTAATTTTATTAATCTCTTTCGTTGCACGGCTCATATCCTGCTTCCTTTCCTTTTTACTGTCCGTTTCACAGGACATAAAGGTATACCCGTAGGGTGTTTCCTTATTATCGCCCGCTTCTCAGGGCATAAAGGTATGCCCGCAAGGTGTCTCGCCTTAAAGGTAGGGTTATCTTCCCCTGTGCTATACTTCCATAATGATCGGCAGAATCATAGGATTCCGTTTCATCCGCTTCCATAAAAAGTCGCTTAAGCTGTCACGTATAACGTTCTTAATTTTCCCCCAGTCATTGACATGGCGTCGAGACAGTCAGAAACAGCTTCATTGACAATGTTTCTGGCTTCCTCCATTAAATCCTCAGACTCACGCACATAAACAAATCCTCTGGACACAATATCCGGCCCAGCCAAAAGCTGATTGGAATATTTCTCCAGGGTCAGAACCACCACGATAATTCCGTTCTGGGCCAGGTTCTGCCTGTCTCTTAAAACAATATTTCCCACATCTCCGACACCAAGGCCGTCTACCAGGATTCCTCCTGCCTGGACATGGTCCACGATCTTCCAGGATTCCTGTCCCAGCTCAACCACATCACCGGAGGACATGACGATCACATTCTCCTTGGGGGTTCCCATCGCCTGAACCAGATTTTTCTGGGCCATGATATGACGGTATTCGCCGTGAACCGGAATGGCGTATTTGGGACGGACCAGGGCATACATCAGCTTAATTTCCTCCTGGCATGCATGTCCGGATACATGGGTATCATCGCTGATTACCTCTGCGCCCTTCATGGAAAGCTCGTTAATGACCTTGGAAACAGCCTTTTCATTGCCAGGAATCGGATGAGAGCTTAAAATAATTACATCACTTGGCTTAATGGAAATCTTCTTATGAGTGCTGCTTGCCATTCGGGAAAGGGCTGCCATGGATTCTCCCTGGCTTCCGGTGGTGATGAGAACGGTCTGCTCATCGGGATAATTTTTTAACTGATCGATTTCAATCAGGGTTCCATCAGGAATATTTATATAGCCAAGCTCACTGGCCGTGCCGATCACATTGACCATGCTGCGGCCCTCTACCACTACCTTGCGTCCATACTTGGCAGCAGAATTGATGACCTGCTGCACCCGGTCCACGTTTGAGGCAAAGGTGGCAACAATGATGCGGTTATTCTTATGGTCTGCAAAAATGTTATCAAAGGTTTTTCCCACGGTCTTTTCCGAGGGAGTGAACCCTGCTCTCGTAGCATTGGTGCTGTCACACATCAGGCCAGAACGCCCTTCTTGCCCAGCTCGGCAAACCGCTCCAAATCAGCCGGTTCCCCGAATACCGGAGTATAATCAATCTTAAAATCGCCTGTATGCAAAATCACGCCGGCCGGAGAAAAAATGGCAAGGGCGGAGGCATCGGCGATGCTGTGGTTTGTCTTAATAAATTCAATACGGAAACATCCTAAGTTTACGGACTGTCCGTGCTTGATCACCTTTCTCTTGGTGTTTTTCAGTAAATTATGTTCTTTCAGTTTGTTCTCGATCAGGGCAATGGTAAGCTTTGTTCCGTATACCGGTACATTAATATCCCTTAAGATATAAGGAAGGGCGCCTATATGGTCCTCGTGGCCATGGGTGATTAAAAATCCCTTTACCTTATCGATGTTCTGTTTCAGATAAGAGACATCCGGTATCACCAGATCGATTCCAAGCATATCATCCGTGGGGAATGCCAGTCCGCAGTCCACTATGATGATGCTGTCTTCACATTCAAAAGCAGTGATATTCATACCGATCTGCTCCATTCCGCCTAAAGGATGATTTTAACTTTCGCGTTGCTGTCTTGTTTTTTTTCAATATTTTACCTCCATCTTATGATTTTCCGTCCTGTTCTTCTTCCATTGCCTCCCGGCATTCCCTGCAATACCCGTGCAGCTTCACTTCATGATCGGTAACAAGAAAACCTGTCCTGTCAAGAAGGGCCTGCTCCAGCGTATCCAGTAAATCGCCTTGAAAGGAAAATACGTTTCCGCATCGGTTGCAAATCGCGTGGTGATGGTGATGTCTGGACTCACGATCCAAGCCCCCTAATTCGTAGCGGGCGAATCCATCGTCAAAACTGACCTTGTCAATTACTGATAAATCCACCAGTACCTGCACGGTCCTGTAAATCGTGGCAAGCCCAATCTCCGGGCACTTCTGCCTGGCCAGATCATAGATCTCTTCCGCAGTCAGATGCTGCCCGGGGCGCTCTGCCATGAGCTCCAGTACCAGCATGCGCTGGTTGGTCACCTTGAGTCCTTTCTCTCGGAGCATATTTTTAAATATTTCCTGTTTCATGCAACAGTCCCTCAATTACTCACCATTAGATTTCAATATCCACATCTGCTCCGTCAAGCAGTTCGGAAAATATCTTAAATAAATAATCTATCTCGTTATCATCCTCTACAAACTCATACAAAGCCTGGATGTCTTCCTGCTTTGACAAATCCTTTAAGATGTAACATTCGCCTTCGTCATCCTCATCTGCCGCATCAGTTACCAGCAGATAATTCATCCCATTAATTCTGGTTTCTTCCAGAACGTAAAACTCCACGGTTTCCCCTGAATCTGTTGTCAGGGTAATTTTCTTTTCTTCACTGTTCATTTCCTGTCTCCTGCCTTAAGCTGTCCAGATAGCCCTGCAGGATCAGTCCTGCCGCCACCTTATCAATGACTGCCTTGCGGTGTTCCCGTCTTACACCGCTTTCCTGTAATATTCTTTCCGACGCCACGGTTGTAAGCCTCTCATCCCAGAGGATGACGGTAAGTCCGGTACGCCTCATGAGCATCTCTTTAAACTGCTCTGTTTTCTCGGCCCGGTCACCGACCGAATTATTCATATTTTTAGGATAACCGAGGACAATGGCTTCAATCTCATATTCCCGGATCAGTTCCTCAATCCGGGCACAGGTCTTTCTCAGTTTATTCTCGTCTTCTCTCGTAATTGTCTCCACTCCCTGGGCTGTTATACCAAGTAAGTCGGAAACTGCAACTCCTACAGTTTTAGAACCGTAATCAAGCCCCATAATCCTCATATTTTCCTCCAAGCTGCTCCTCTTCCAATCTTTATGCAACAAAAGAAAGCTGGTCTAAAGCCAACCGTATAAAAACAAACTGTCAGACTCCGCCTTCGTTCACTTCATCTGACAGCTAGACTTATGATTATTCACAGCCTTATTTCAACATCGTATTAATATATACCCTCATAAGCTCTTCCAAAATCTCATCCCGCTCCACTTTCATGATAAGACTTCTGGCGTTCTTATGGCTGGTAATATAAGTAGGATCTCCTGACATAATATAGCCTACGATCTGGTTGATAGGATTATAGCCCTTCTCAGTAAGGGCTATATAAACCTGCTCCAGTACCTGGCTTACATTTAGTTTATTTTCCTGCACTGCCTTGAAAAATTGCGTATTATGAATATCGCCCATGTTTCTCACGTCCTTTAACTGTTCTACTATATTCTAAACCAAAATATTGGATTCGGCAAGCCAAAAATAAAATTTGTCTCTTAATGCTTTAAAAATGCCACTTCATCATTCATCATTTCTGTTAGAGTTCCCTCTATTATCACGCCCTTTAAGCCCTCTTCAAAGGGAACCACGGCCTTCACATATTCTCTGGTATGGCCGATCATATAACGGACGTCATTTAACCAGTATTCCTCTTCCATGAGCACCTCTGTCCTGGAACCCAGACATGACTTCCGGTACTCAAGGGACATTTCCCTTTCCAGGCAGAGAAGCTCATTGCTGCGTTCCGCCTTTATGGATTCCGGTACCTGATCCGGCATCACCGCTGCCCTTGTACCGTTTCTTTTGGAATATTTAAAAACATGCATCTCATAGAACCGGACATTTTTTTAAATATTCCCTTGTCATCCGGAATTCCTCTTCTGTTTCTCCCGGAAACCCTACGATCACATCAGTGGTAATGGCAGGATTTTTAAATGCCTTCCGCAAAATCCGGCAGCGGTTCAAATAATCCTCTGTGGTATAGTGGCGGTTCATCCTCTTTAAAGTATCATCGCATCCGCTTTGAAGGGATAAATGGAAATGGGGACATATTTTATCAAGTCCTGCAAGCGCCGACGCAAACTCTTCGGTCACAATCCTTGGTTCCAGAGAACCAAGACGGATCCGTTCTAAGCCTTCCACTTCGTGGATGCTCCGGATCAGATCCAGAAGGGTAAGACGCTCTTCCTCTGGAAAATCCTTTCCATAAGAGCTTAAATGGATTCCTGTAAGCACAATCTCCTGGTATCCGGAAGTGGTCAGACGTTTGACCTCTTCTACCACCTCAGCAGGCTTCCGGCTTCTCACCCGTCCTCTGGTATAAGGTATGATGCAATAGCTGCAAAACTGGTTGCAGCCATCCTGAACCTTAATAAATGCCCTGGTATGGTCTGAAATCCTGTCAATGGACAGATTCTCGTATTCCCTGGTATCATTGATGTCAATAATATTTTCCACCCCTTTATCAGGTGTATAAGTATGCTTATCGGGTGCTTCTTCTTCCTCCGTCTTCTTCCTTTGGGCAAAGTAGTCATCCAGAATGGAAACCAGCTCAGTCTTTTTGTTGTTGCCTACGACCAGATCCACCGCTTCATCCTTTTTAAGCTCTTCTCCTGCTGCCTGAACGTAGCATCCGGCCGCCACGACCACTGCCTCCGGATTCATTTTCTTTGCTCTGTGAAGCATCTGTCTGGACTTGCGGTCCGCGATATTTGTTACGGAACACGTATTAATGATATAAACATCGGCCCCTTCCGCAAAGGGAACGATCTCATATCCGGCGCTTTCAAGAAGCTGCTGCATGGCCTCTGTTTCATAGGAATTAACCTTGCATCCAAGATTATGCAGGGCTGCCTTTTTCATCTTGTTTTCTCCTATCTAAATAATCAGTTTATTTTCCGTATTTTCATGTAAAATTACCATTGACTTTTATACAATATATCAGTAGTATTGAAGAGAAAAAGGGGCGGTCCCTCATTTTAATTTAAATAAAAAAGCTCACTTAAGGAGGTTTTTCACATGAAAACAGTTCGTATATCTTTAAATTCCATCGATAAAGTAAAATCTTTTGTAAATGATTTGACAAAATTTGACACTGACTTTGATCTTGTTTCCGGCAGATACGTAATTGACGCAAAATCTATTATGGGCATCTTCAGCCTGGATCTTTCCAAACCCATCGATTTAAATATCCACTCTGAAAATAATGCCGATGAAATCTTAAACGTTTTATCTCCATATATTGTAGATTAATAAGTCACGCATTACGTTTTAAAACGGGGTCCGGCCTTTTCCAGAAGAGAGCCGGACCCCAATTTTATTTTTCCTTTAACACCAAACCTTTTCTACCGTGCTTATGGCCGTTTCTACCAGTTCTTCAATCTTTTCTTCTAACTTTTCCTCTGACCGCTCAATCATCTTCAAACTCGGCTTCGTCACCGGATGCTTTGCTACAAAAATGGTGCAGCAATCCTCAAAAGGAAGCACAGAAGTCTCATAAGTACCGATCTTTTCCGATACATCCACGATTTCCTGTTTATCAAAGCCGATGACAGGGCGGAATACCGGCATGGTGGTGGCTGCATCCGTAGCTGCCAGTGACTGCATGGTCTGGGAAGCCACCTGTCCAATGCTCTCTCCTGTAATAAGGGCCATGGCACCGCTATCTCCTGCCAGCCGCTCTGCAATCCGCATCATATAACGCCTCATGATGATGGTAAGCTCCTCATGGGGGCATTTATCATAAATATACAGCTGGATGTCCGTAAAATTCACAATATGAAGATGTATCGGCCCGGAATATTTAGAAACCAGCTTGGCCAAATCGATGACTTTCTGCTTGGCCCGCTCGCTGGTATATGGCGGCGCATGGAAGTAAACGGCATCGATCTTAACTCCGCGCTTTGCGATCATGTAGCCTGCTACCGGGCTGTCGATACCGCCGGACAAAAGAAGCATGGCTTTTCCATTGGTTCCTACCGGCATGCCGCCCGGACCTGGGATGGTATGGGAGTAAATATTGATCTTATTCCGGACTTCCACACGAAGCATCACCTCCGGCTTATGGACATCAACCTTTGTCTCAGGAAATGCATGAAGTACCAATTCCCCAAGATCCCGGTTGATCTGCTCCGAATTTACCGGATACTTTTTGTTTCCTCTGCGGGCATTGACCTTAAAGGTGAAATTCTTATCTTCATAGAATTCATCCACATAGGACAGCACCTGCTTCTTTAAATCTTCATATCCATTGTCCTCCACCTGGACCATGGGACAGATGGCGGCAATGCCGAAAATGCATTTAAAAGCTTCTATAACCTCATCAAAATCATAGTCCGACTCTGCTGTTACATAGATACGTCCTGATTCCTTGGAAACCACAAAATCACCGTCTACTCTCTTTAAAGAATGGCGGATCTGAGCCACCAGGGCATCCTCAAACAGATAACGGTTTTTTCCTTTTACTCCGATCTCTGCATATTTAATTAAAAATGATTGATATTGCATCTGTTATCCTTTCCTCTTTCCTGCCATGGTTACCCGGCAGGCTTTTTCCTAGCCTCTCTGATACCGCCTTAAAACAGGCATAAGTTCCTTAAGCACATCAATACAGTAATCTATTTCCTCTTTGGTGTTATAAACCCCGAAGCTGAAACGCAGCGTGGAATCCAGAAGCTCAGGCTTTACGCCGATTCCTTTTAGCGTCCCGCTGACAGCCGGATGGTTGGAAGAGCAGGCAGACCCGGAGGACACATAAATGTCCCTTTCTTCCAGGGCATGCAAAAGCACTTCGCTTCGGATACCCAAAAAGCTTGCGCTGACGATTTGAGGCGCCGACAAATCACCGGGAAGGCTGTTTACGGTGACCCCGTCGATTTCTGAAAACCTGTCTATCATGTAATCCTTAAGGGCGATCATGGACTTCATCTTCTCTCCGTGATCCGTATACATGATTTTGGCCGCCACGCCCATGCCTGCGACTCCCGGAACGTTTTCCGTACCGGAACGCATGCCTCTCTGCTGGCCGCTCCATAAATCAGAGGTCTTATTTTCACTCTCTGGTCAATGTATAAAAATCCCACTCCCTTTGGTCCATGTATCTTATGGGCACTGACGGATAAAAGGTCAATTCCCTGGCGCTTTGGCCGGATGACAAATTTTCCGTAAGCCTGAATGGCGTCCACATGAAACAGGATGGAGGGATTCTTCTTTTTTTTATGGCCTTTGAAATGGCTTCAATCGGTTCCACTGCGCCGATTTCATTATTCACATACATAATGGATACCAGAATGGTTTCCGGGCGGATAGCTGCCTCCAGTTCTTCCAGGCGGATATGCCCATGGGCATCCACAGGAAGATAGGTTACGGAAAAGCCCTGTTCCTCTAAAAATGCCAGGGAATTATATACAGAGGCATGTTCAATGCCGGTACTGATGATGTGGTTTCCCGCTCTTTTATTGGCCATGGCAGTCTCGATCAGGGCCATATTGTTGGATTCTGAGCCGCCGGAGGTAAAAACAATCTCCTTTGGCGCGACTTTTAACGTCCCGGCTATGATCTCCGCAGCTTCCTTAATATATCGTTCCGCTTCCATTCCCTTCTTATGCTTGGCGGAAGGATTTCCATAGTCTTCCGTCATGATCTTTACAACAATATCTTTTACCGGCTCCAACACTCTGGTTGTGGCCGAATTATCAAAATAGGCTTCCATATATGGCCCTTCCTTTCCTCTTGCAGCCCCTGTTTCCAGGCAGAGCCCGCCCCGCTTTACAGCATGCCCCGCACCACCGGGCATTAAGGGATACCCCAGGGTGTTTCCCTGGATCCTGTCAGCTTTCCAGCTGGAAGGCCAGCACGGATACAATGGCAAGGCCGGCGGTTTCCGTCCTCAGAATCCGTTTTCCCAGGGTAATGGGTTTTGCTCCAAAACTCTCTGCAAGTTCCATTTCAGAATCTTCAAAGCCGCCCTCCGGTCCGATAAATATCCCTGCGCTCATTCCCGGTTTAATACCGGACAGGATTTCTTTTGTCTCTGCCATATCCTTTGCATGTTCAAATGGAATGACTGTTATATCAAGCTCCTTTGCAAAGGCCAGAGCTTCCTGAAACGTCATGACACCGGACACCTCCGGTATAATAAGCCGCTTAGACTGCTTGGCAGCGCTTTCTGATACTGCCCTCCAACGGCGAAGCTTTGATTCTTCCTTCTTTTTATCCAGCCGCACCACGGCCCGTCTGGTCTCCACCGGGATGATCTGGTATACTCCAAGCTCTGCGGCCTTCTGTATGATCAACTCCATCTTGTCGCCCTTTGGCAGTCCCTGAAACAGATAGAGCCTTGCAGGAAGCTCGGCACCTCCCTCATCTACAGACAGGATTTTAGCCGTCACTTCTAAAGAAGCCACGCAGGTAATCTCACACAGGTAATCTTTATCTACCCCATTGCTGATTAAAATCTGTTCCCCGGCGCCCATGCGCAGGACATTTTTAATATGATTCACATCCGGCCCCATGATCCGGATTACTGAATCTCCGATCTGATCGGGATTAACAAAAAAGTGATACATTCTGTTTCCTCTTTCTTGTCCATGTTCTTTGGACAGTGCCCACCCCGCTTTACCGGGTGTAAAGGTATGCCTGGAAGGCGCCCTCTTCCTATTTCTTTCTGACCGTTATTGAGACCCATTCACCCTGATAAGTGGTTTCCACAAGCTCAAAGGCATCATTTTCCTCAAATGCTTTTTTTCACCGCTTCTTCCTTCATGTTAATGATGCCGGAAGTAATGAAAACAGCGTCTTTTTTCATATGGACAGAAATTTCCTTCTGAAGCAGGATAATGATGTCTGCCAGGATATTGGCTACTACCACATCATATTTTTCAAAGCCTGCCTTCTCCTGTATAGCCCTGTCATCAATAATATTGCCCTGTAATACCTGAAACTTACCCACAGGAATATCATTGGCTTCCATATTCTCCTTAACAGCAACAATGGCATTTTCATCAAGGTCGGTTCCAAATACCTCTTTTGCACCCAGTTTTAAGGCAGTGATCCCAAGAATTCCGCTTCCGGTTCCCACGTCAAGAAGGGTTGTCCCCGGTGTCACGTATTTTTGCAGCTGACGGATACAAAGCTGGGTCGTTTCATGCTGTCCGGTTCCAAAGGCAGTTCCCGGATCGATCTCAATTAAAAGCTTGTCCCCCAGTCCCTCCGGGATTTCTTCCCAGGTAGGTTTGATCAGGATATTATCCACGGTAAATGGCTTAAAATACTGTTTCCAGTTATTGATCCAGTCCTTATCCTCTGTCTCACCGGACTCTATGGTACATTCCCCTAAATCCGTAAACATGGAAAGCTCGGAAAGACCTTCTTCCACACGCTTTAACATGCCCTCGATATCAGAATCCGGCTCCAGATAGAAGCTGACCTTTGCAACGCCCTCATCCGGCGGAAGCTCCGGCAGAATGTCGATAAACATGCCTTTTGTCTCTGCTTCTGTAAGAGGGATATTATCCTCGATTTCAATTCCTTCTATTCCGATTTCATCAAACATGCTGCTGACTAAATCCACAGCCTCTGTCGTGGTGGTCAGCGTAAATTTTTTCCATTTCATAGCAATTCCCTATCCTTTTATAATTTTCACAAATAAACACAAAAGCACCACTAAAACCACCGGGCGCACAATCTTTAATCCATTTTTCACTACAAGTCCTGATCCGATATAATGGCCTGCAATGCAGAAAAGCCCTGACGCCAGTCCTAAGGGAATCAAAACCTTTCCATTTATTAAAAAAAGTTGCCAATGCTGCAATGTTGGAGGATAAGTTGATCACTTTCGTGGTGCCTGATGCACTCCTGACATCCATTTTGGCTAATCCGGTCAGAATAAGCAGTAAGAAGGTTCCCGTCCCTGGTCCGTAAAATCCGTCATAGCCTCCAATGACCAGCGCTGCACATATGCTGATCAAAAACATCTTTTTTTTCAGGCAGGCTGCCTTCCTCCTGATCTCCCAGGTTTTTATTCCTGAGAACATAAAAGGCAACAACCGGAAGCACCACCAGCATCATGCCCTTTAATACCCGCTCACTGGCAAGCATGGATAAGTGCGCTCCGATTACAGAACCGACCACAGCAAAAAGTGCGGCAGCCAAAGACAGCTTTGCTTTAATATAGCCGCTCTTCGCATACCTGGCCGTAGAGATCGCGGTTCCCATGGTGGAACCCAGTTTATTGGTCCCAATGGCCAAATGAGGAGGCACCCCTGCTGCCAGATATGCGGGAAGGGATATAAGTCCTCCGCCTCCTGCTATGGAATCCACAAATCCTGCCAGAAAAACAAGAGGGCATACGATCAAGTATTGGTACATAGGCTGTTTCCTTTCTTTGGCATCCGGCAACCGAATTTTCTCATTATAGTATAGGAACGAATTTCTCTCAGCTTTAAACCACAAGATATCATAACATACAATGAAATCCCTTGCAAGCGTCTAACATCAACGAAATTTGAAGGGTTATTTCATCTTTTACAAAAAAATATTTTTTTAAAAAGAATGCAATAAAAACTGTAGCTGATGCATTAACTAATTGAACGGATGAGAATAACTTTTGTTTCGTTCCGATCGCAAGGGCAAAAAAATATCAAGTAAACGAAATTCCTTGATGCATTACACCCCATCACACCCGCCTGAGCGATTGGAATTGGAACAGGAACTATTTTCACAAATTACAAAGCAAAAAAACATTTGTAATGAAAAACAGGGGACGCACCTCATGGCCGAAGCATTTCAGCCGTCTGGTGCGTCTCCTGTTTTTATGATAAAAGCTTTCTGTTTCACCTTTTATGGTTTTCCATATAATGATCAACAGCTCTTTTTGTCTCTAAAACTGCTTCCTTTCCCACAGCAGAACTCCCTCCATTATTAAATTACGGGAAAACTGGTCCTTCCCAGCCTTCCAGCCGTCTCCATAGACAAACTTTAATTCCACGTCCGGCAGGTTCCAATCCTCCGGCATTGCATGAATCCGCATACTGCATCCAATATCAGCCGTAAATTTCTCGCTGCACTGCACCAAAAGGTCCACATCACTGTCGAATCTTTGATTCCCTCTCCCACAGCTTCCATAAAGATAAACCGCTTCTATATAAGGGCTGTAGGCTTCACTGCAAAGTACCTCTAAAGCACCTTTTATTGACTGCATATGCCGCTCCATAAGACCCCTCCGTTCAACAACTCATCTGATAATTTCTTTGGCGTAATTTACTTAATGAAGGCAAATAAAACACAGTCTGAATTCTGCCATAGAGCACTTAGTAAATTAACCGTTCGATGAGCCTCCAGGCGAACCCAACTTACTTTCCATACTTATTATACAAGAAAACCAAATGAAAGAAAAGGTACAGCAGAAAATTTCCGCCATACCTTTTAAAAACATTCAATCAAGTCTACTGAATCCATGCGCCGTCAGCTCCCACCTTATATCCGTCAGGAGTGGTCGTATTGATAAGCAGCCTTCCCAGACAGCCATCGGACATGGTATTAAAGTAATAAGCTTTTCCGCCAATAATCTGCCAGCCTATCCTCATAGCGCCCATTGTACCGTCATCCACCGGGTTTAAGTAATACTTAAGACCTCCCTCATCTGCATACCAGCCGGTCAGCATATGGCCCTCCCAATTAAACCGGTACCATCTGCCATCAATATACTTCCAGCAGTTAGATGGCCAGCTTCCGTCGCTGTATTGAAACCACCAGCCGGAAGGACTGTAGCGCCAGCCTCTCTGGCAGCTATAGCTGCCTGGCCCGTCGTCGTCATCCCATAAGTCAAAGGATTCACTTCCCTCAATAGGACCTTTGATTTTTGTACCTGAACCGTTCCAGCCGGGAAATTCCCGGACAGTCTGCCCGTCTGCTGCCATGACGGCAGCGGGAAACAGAACTGCCAGCCATATAACAGCAGCTGTCAGGGCCAGATTTTTTGCAAGCCTTCCCATACCTTCCCCTCCATTTAAAGCCATGTATCTTTCGGAATCCCTATTTAAAGATTCCCTTCTTTTTATGTTTGTCGCCTTCTCCTGTGCCGTTCATGGCTTCGTCAAACTTGCGAAGTGCATCTTTTTGAGCTTCTGTCATGCGCTCCGGCACTGAAACCACCAAAGTGACAAAATGGTCCCCGCGAATGGCCCGGTTGCGCAAGGAAGGAACACCCTTTCCTTTTAAGCGTACCTTGGTATCAGTCTGGGTTCCCGCCTTCACTTCGTATTCTACTTCCCCATCCACAGTCTTGATCCGGATGGTTCCGCCTAAGGCAGCTTTGGCAAAGGAAACGGGTACTGTTGAGAAAATGCTGGTATCCTGGCGTTTGAAAATCGGATGGTTGGATACCACAGCCTCTACCAGCAGATCGCCTCTCTCTCCGCCATTGGTTCCCGGCTCTCCTGCACCTGCAAGACGCACGGACTGTCCGTTGTCAATTCCTGCCGGAATGGTGACTTTAAATTTCTTTCTTCTTGTATTGTATCCGCTGCCATAGCAATCCGGGCATTTTTCCTTAATGATTTTCCCGCTGCCTCCGCAGTCCGGACAAGTCTGAACATTCTGTATCTGGCCGAAGAAGGATTGCTGGGTATACATGATCTTTCCTTTTCCATTACATTTTGGACATGTAACCGGTGAGGTTCCCGCTTTTGCGCCGCTTCCATGGCAGGAGGAACACTCTTCCTTAAAATTGATCTCAATATCCTTCTCGCAGCCGAAAATCGCATCCTCAAAGGTGATGCGGATGCTGGTTCTGACATTGGCTCCCCTAGATGGCCCATTGTACTGGGCGCTGCTTCTTCGTCCTCCGCCAAAGATATCTCCAAAAATATCCCCGAAAATATCTCCCATGTCTGCTCCGCTGAAATCGAAGCCGCCAAAGCCGCCTGCTCCTCCGCTTCCGTCAAAGGCAGCAGAACCGAACTGGTCATACTGGCGTCTCTTATCAGGATCGCTAAGGACACTGTAGGCCTCGGAAGCCTGCTTGAACTTCTCAGCAGCAGCTGCATCTCCGGGATTTGTGTCAGGATGGTATTTCTTAGCTAATGCCCTGTAAGCCTTCTTAATGGCTGCATCATCCGCATCCTTTGGAATGCCCAGGGTTTCATAATAATCTTTTTTTACTCTCTGCCATCTTAGGTCTACCTTTCATAGATTAAAGCAACTGGGAAAAAGTGCTGTATCGCTACAACACTTTTCCCAAAGTCCTGTCTACTGACCAGACTAGTTTACACCTCTTTGTAATCTCCGTCAACTACATCGCTGTCCTGATAAGAAGCATTTTCTGCTCCCATGTCAGGGCCTGCGCCCTGGGCTCCGGCTCCGGCCTGGGCCTGCTCATAAACCTTTGCAAATAAAGCCTGTGCACTGTTCATCAGTTTTTCTTTGCCAGCCTTGATGTCTTCGATCTGAGCATCAGTCATATCATCAATCGGAGCTCTGCCTATAGCTTCTTTCAATGCATTTAAGTCCGCTTCCACAGATGCCTTATCATTTGCATCGATCTTATCTCCCACTTCCTGGAGAGCCTTCTCTGTCTGGAATACCATGGAGTCTGCATCGTTTCTTGCGTCAATGCCTTCCTTGCGCTTCTTATCCTGAGCCTCATATTCAGCCGCTTCCTTGACTGCCTTATCAATATCAGAATCAGACATGTTGGAGCCGGAAGTAATGGTAATGTGCTGTTCCTTGCCTGTTCCTAAGTCCTTAGCAGAAACATTTACAATACCGTTGGCATCGATATCAAAGGTAACCTCGATCTGAGGAACGCCTCTTCTTGCAGGCGGAATTCCATCCAGACGGAATTGACCTAAGGTCTTGTTATCTCTTGCAAACTGCCTCTCACCCTGTACCACGTGGATGTCAACCGCTGTCTGGTTGTCAGCCGCTGTGGAGAAGATCTGGCTCTTCTTTGTGGGGATCGTCGTATTTCTTTCAATTAATCTGGTAGCAACGCCGCCCATGGTCTCAATGGATAAGGAAAGGGGAGTTACGTCCAGAAGCAGGATATCGCCTGCACCTGCATCACCTGCAAGCTTTCCGCCCTGGATGCTGGCGCCGATGGCAACACATTCATCCGGGTTCAAGGATTTAGAAGGCTCCTTGCCTGTCAGCTGTTTTACTTTTTCCTGTGCAGCAAGCATACGGGTAGATCCGCCTACTAACAATACTTTTCCTAACTCAGCGGCAGTAATGCCGGCATCTTTTAATGCATTCTGTACCGGGATTGCTGTGCGCTCGATCAGATCTGCTGTCAGCTCATCAAACTTTGCTCTGGTCAGGTTCATATCCAGATGCTTTGGACCTTCAGAGGTAGCAGTGATAAACGGAAGGTTGATGTTGGTTGTGGTAGCGGAGGATAATTCCTTCTTTGCCTTTTCAGCTGCTTCCCTTAATCTCTGCATTGCCATCTTGTCGCCGGATAAATCAACGCCCTCTGCCTTTTTAAATTCATCTACCATCCACTGGGTCACGCGGTTATCAAAATCATCACCGCCCAGACGGGTATCGCCGTTGGTGGAAAGAACTTCGATGACGCCGTCGCCGATTTCAATGATGGAAACATCAAAGGTACCGCCGCCTAAGTCATATACCATGATCTTCTGCTCTTTTTCATTATCAAGTCCATAAGCCAGAGCTGCTGCTGTCGGCTCGTTGATAATACGCTTTACGTCAAGGCCTGCGATCTTACCGGCATCCTTGGTTGCCTGACGCTGTGCGTCGTTAAAATATGCCGGTACGGTAATAACCGCTTCGGTTACTTTTTCTCCTAAATAAGCCTCTGCATCTGCCTTTAATTTCTGAAGAATCATGGCAGAAATTTCCTGAGGACTGTAATTCTTTCCGTCAATGGCCACCTTGTAGTCCGTGCCTATATGTCTTTTGATGGAAGAGATGGTGCGGTCAGAGTTTGTTACTGCCTGGCGCTTTGCAGGCTCACCTACAAGCCTTTCTCCGTTTTTAGTAAATGCAACAACGGACGGTGTGGTTCTTACGCCTTCGCTGTTGGGAATTACAACTGGTTTACCGCCTTCCATAACGGCTACACAGCTATTTGTTGTACCTAAGTCAATACCAATGATCTTGCCCATAGTTTTTTTCCTCCTATTTAATAAACAAAAATAAATGATTACCAATTGTATGTTTCCTGATGCCATATAACTAATTAGCCACCTGCACCATGGAATGCCTTACCACGGTGTCGCGGTAGGTATAACCCTTCTGGAGCTCCTGGGAGACTATATTCTCACCCAGTGATTCATCTTCAATATGCATTACCGCATTATGGAAATCAGGATCAAACGGCTTTCCAACTGCTTCAATCGGCTTTACGCCGGCATCTTCCAGGGTTTTCATAAGCTGTTTGTATATCATTACCATTCCATCAGCAAAAGGAGCTTTTCTTTCCTCCTCAGAAATGGCTGCAAGGCCTCTTTCAAAATTATCAACTACCGGAAGGATCCGCTCAACGATATCCTTTGCTCCGATTTCAAACATGGCTGACTTTTCCTTTTCTGTTCTCTTGCGGTAATTATCAAATTCAGCCATGGACCTCTGCAGACGGTCTGTCAGTTCCTCTATTTTTTCATCCCTTGGATCTTTTTTTCTCTTTCTTTTTTCCGAAAAGGCCCTTTTTCCCGGATTCTTCTTTGGAATCCTCTTCAGCCGTTTCTTCCTCCGGAACATTTTCCTGGGTTCCATCGTCCCCGCAGGCTTCTGCGCCTTCTATTTCTTTTTCAGCGGAAACGGCATCCTCTGTATAAACAGTTTCGTCTGCCAGATTCTCATCTGTTTTCACATCTTCCATGCTCAATGCTCTACCCTTTACCTTTCATCTTTTTTTCAAAATGGTATCCAGCTGCGTCATGAGATTGCGCAATGTGCTGAGTACCTTTTCATAATCCATCCGTTTTGGACCAATGATTCCAATGGTACCTCTTAAGCCTTCGCCCAGTTCATAGTTGGCGGTTACAATGCTGCAGTCCTTCATTGTCTTAACAGGAGCTTCATCGCCAATATATACCTGGATTCCGGATCCGCTCTCCGAGCTGTTCACATCATCGATCAACCCCTGTAAAAGATCCTTTTGTTCCAGCGTACCGATAAGCTTACTGGCCCTTTCTCCATCACTTAACTCCGGATACTTGAAAATGTTCGTAGCACCGCTGGTATAAATCTGAAGGTCTTCATCATCACCCCGGATGGCTGCGGCTACCTCGGTGAGAACCCGGTCCACCACATCGCAGTGGGGCCCTGCCTGAACCTTCATCCTGCTGATCACTTCAAGATTGATCTCCTCTATGGTCAGCCCGTTAAGGCATTGTTAAGAAGAATGTTAAGATTCAGAAGTCCTTCGTCATCTAATTCCGTATGAATAGGTATCATGGTATTCTTAATAATATTGCCTTCCACCACGATTACCACAAGAAGCTTTTCATCATCAACCTTGGAAAGCTGAATAAACTTCAGTTTGTTCTGGTGGTACTGGGGTGCGCTGATCATTGCCGCGTAATTGGTGTTCTGTGCAAGAAGCTTTGCCATCTGCTTTAATAATAGCTCTACCCGATCCACCCGCTTTAATATCATATCCTTGATTTCAGTGACTTCTTCTTCTTTTTCCTGCATGATCTGGTCCACATAAAAGCGGTATCCCCTGTCAGAAGGAATCCTTCCGGCGGAGGTGTGGGGCTGCATAATATATCCCAGCTCCTCCAGATCAGACATCTCATTCCGGATGGTAGCAGAACTTAAGTGCAAATCCGTATACTTTGATATAGTACGGGAACCTACCGGCTCTCCGGTCTCCAGATAAGTTTTGATGATGGCTTTTAATATAGTTACTTTCCGCTCATCCAACTGATCCCTGTCACTCAAACTGCCCCACTTCCTTTCTGAGTCTTTTTTTGTTAGCACTCAACGTTTGGGAGTGCTAACATCTTCTTTTCATAATATATTCTTTTTTTTCTACTTTTGTCAATACATTCCTGTAAAATTTTTTTGGTGAAGTTTTTGCGACCTGCTTGTACATTTTTCCTCAATTATCTATTAAATATTACAAAGCTGTTGACATTTTTTTCTTGACATTTAACACTTTTGTAATATAATGGTAAATAAGACACCATAACAACACGATTAAGAGGCCGGTTGAAAGAAAAACATCTTACAACCTTAAGCTTGTGAACCGTATGCCCCCCTTTACCGGGCATCAGATATGCAGGCATATCCCCTTGATCCATTTGGAGGTAAATTATGAATAGTTTTTCAGGGAAAAAGAGTATCACCGGATTCCTGACACTTCTTTGTATCCTGCTGTTGTCTACAACTGCACTTGCAGCTGAGACTACGGGTAAAGACCAAACTGTGAATCAAGTACAGTCCGAAAGCGCTGGAACGGATCATCAAACCATACAAACCGAAACGGAAAGCCAGACGCCATCTGCCGGTACCGGGACACCTTCTGAGGAAATCGGACCTGGTATTAAGAAAAAAGCTCCTGAACCAGTAAAACCGGAAGAGCCGGCAAAGCCGGTTTATGAAAAAGGAGAATCCCTGGGGCTCTTCTCCGCCACTGCGTATTGTCCGGGCAGCGAAAACTCCGGCAAACAGTGCCGGACCTATTCCGGAACAGTTCCGCAGCCGCAGCATACCATATCCGCAGATATCACGATCCTTCCTCTTGGAACAAAGGTCATGATTGACGGCATCGTCTATACCGTTGAGGACATCGGAAGCAGCGTGAAAGGAAACAAAGTAGATATTTTCTTCGCAACCCGTGCAGAAGCACTGGATTTTGGGAGACAAACGAAAGAATTATTTGCAGTCATTGAACGGTAGGAAATGCCATATAGCACCGCAGAACAGCGAATCACTTCACTGTTCTGCGGCTTTTTTTCGTCTTAACCTTGACAAATTTGGAAAAATGTGTAAAATGATTACTTGTACCTCATTTATTACAAATCTGTTACATATAATTATAAATATATGTAAAATATGTTACAGTTTGTAAGAAAGAAAGGAAGTATTTGTAATATGCAAAGATCAAACCGAATTCACTGGTTCTTCGGAACCTTACTAATGATGGCATTTTTCCTGATAAGTGCATGGAATACCCTGGCAGCCCAGACAGCAGGTATTATTGACAATGCGGACGAAAGCAGCATCAGAGGCTGGGCCATTAACAGCTCTGATCCCAGCTCTGCGGCAGAAGTAAAGATTGTCATTACCAACCAGTCAAACGGGCAGGTCGTGGAGGAGCTTACCACTGCTGCCTCCAAGTACCGGGAGGATCTGGTATCCAACGGGACCGGAAATTATGGTTTTGAAATACAGGTTCCCTGGAATTCCTATGGAGACGGCACTTACCTGGTAGAGGCCTATACGGCCAGCCAGAAGCTCTCCGGCACCAGAGTTCATGGAGTCGGCGCCGCTGCTGCTGCCAGCCTTCAAAACAGCAGCTCTAATCTCCGTTCCCTGGGCGCATTTAAAACAACGGCCTACTGTCCCTGCAGGAAGTGCTCCGGAGGCTGGGGAGGACGTACCAGCACAGGAACCATTGCAGCCGCAAACCATACCATTTCTGTTGATCCAAGGGTCATTCCCTATGGCAGCCGCATCATGATAAACGGAGTGGTCTATACGGCAGAGGATTGCGGAGGCGGGGTCAAGGGAAACCACATTGATATTTTCTTCAACACCCATGGAGAAACCCGTGCCTATGGCACCAGAAGTGTGGAAGCATATCTCGTGCAATAGCACTGAATCCCAGAAGGAAAGGGGTAAACTGTACTCTAATAGTTAAGCACAGCTTCTTTTTCTGTGTCTTACCATTAGAATACAGTTTACCCCTTTCCTTTCCGCTTACGTTAAGAACCGGCTCATGACATAGTTACTGATGTCGATCCCCCTGGACGTCAGGCGGTAATATCCGTTTTTAAACTCCATAAGGCCGTCTTCTTCCATCGCATCCAGTACCATACCGTAAACATTCCGGATATTGTGGCCAAAGCTGCTGACAAATCCCTGGGCCGAGACACCTTTCGTCAGACGCAGTCCCAGAAACATGTACTCTTCCATCTTTTCCTCTATTGTCAGCTGTTCAAACTCCTGTCTAAGCACTTTCTGAAATTCTTCCTCCTGGTCCAGGCGGGCACTGCAATACTCATTGAAATCAGGAGTATTGTGAAAACGGCATCCATTCATATAGGAAGCAGACCCCAGACCTAAGCCCAGATACTCCACACCTGTCCAATAGCCGATGTTGTGCCTGCACTCGCAGCCCTTTTTGGAGTAATTGGATATCTCATACCGTTCATATCCCTGATCAGCCAGAAATTCCCTGGTCAGGTAATACATTTCACGCTCTGTATCCTCATCCGGCAAATCCGGCAGAGACTTAAGGCAAGAGGCTTCTTCCAGTGTCAGAGAGCTGTTTTCCGTCTTACCATCTTCCTTATACCGGACATAATAAGGGGTTCCATGCTCCACGATCAGGCTATAGGCAGATATATGCTCCGGCTTCAGCATGGTCACCTTTTTTTAAGGTGTTCTTCCATGATTCCAATGTCTGCCCGGGAATTGCTGAGATTAAATCCACATTCACATTGTCAAAGCCGGCCATACGGACTCTCTGATAGCTTTTCAGGAATTCATCATAAGTATGGATTCTGCCCAAATAGCGCAGCTCTTTGTCATCTGCAGACTGAAGTCCCATGCTGATCCGGTTTACTCCTGCTTCTCTGTAGCAGAAAAGGGACTCAGCCGTAACCGTACCAGGATTTACCTCCATGGTGATCTCTGCATCAGCCAGGATATCAAATTCCTCCCTGAGAGAATGAAGAACTGCTGTCATGTCCTCTATGCTTAATATAGAAGGAGTGCCTCCCCCTATGAATACGCTGATTACCTGGTATTCTTTGACTTTGGCACTCTGGCATTTAATCTCTTCTATTAACTTTTTTGTATATTCCCGCTGCATCTGCCGGTTTCCGGAAAAAGAGAGAAAATCGCAGTAAGCGCATTTACGCGCACAGAACGGGATATGCACATAAATCTCAAGACTTTTTTTATTCATCATCTAATTTCAGTACGCTCATAAATGCCTTTTGTGGTATCTCTACGTTACCAACCTGGCGCATACGTTTTTTTACCTTCCTTCTGCTTTTCAAGAAGTTTTTTCTTACGGGAAATATCACCGCCATAACATTTGGCAAGAACGTCCTTTCTCATGGCCTTCACTGTCTCACGGGCAATGATCTTGCCGCCGATCGCCGCCTGGATGGGGATTTCAAAAAGCTGTCTGGGAATCTCATCCTTTAGCTTTTCACACATCCTGCGGCCTCTGTCATAAGCGGATAATGCATGGACAATAAAGGAAAGGGCATCCACTTCTTCTTTGTTCACCAGGATGTCCAGCTTCACAAGCTCCGATCTCTGGTAGCCCTTTAATTCATAGTCAAAGGACGCATATCCCTTGGAACGGGATTTTAAGGCATCAAAGAAATCGTAAATGATTTCGTTTAAAGGAAGCTCATATCTTAAAAGTGCCCTGGTAGCTTCCATGTATTCCATGCCCAGATACACGCCCCGCCGCTCCTGGCAAAGGGTCATGATGCACCCACAAATTCCGTGGTCACCATGATCTCAGCGCTGACAATAGGTTCTTCCATATATTCGATTTCCGTTGGATCAGGCAGGTTGGAAGGGTTTGTCAGTTCCAGCTTTTCGCCGTTCTTTTTATAAACACGGTAAACAACGCCTGGTGCCGTTGTCACCAGATCCAGATTGTATTCCCGCTCCAGACGCTCCTGAATGACCTCCAGATGAAGGAGACCTAAAAATCCGCATCGGAAACCAAAGCCAAGGGCAAGGGAGGTCTCTGGCTCAAAGAACAGGGAAGCATCGTTAAGCTGAAGCTTTTCCAAAGCATCCCGCAGATCGTTATAACGGGCTCCATCTGCCGGATACAGGCCGCAGTAAACCATGGAGGTCACCTTCTTATAGCCTGGGAGCGGATTCTTGCAGGGCCGGTCTGCATTGGTAATGGTATCACCTACTGCAGTTTCCTTTACATTCTTTATGCTGGCTGTCAGATATCCTACCATACCGGCGCTTAATGCCTCACACGGGAGGAACTGGCCTGCACCGAAATAGCCTACCTCCACCACCTCTTCTATGGCTCCGGTGGCCATCATGCGCACCCTGTCACCCTTTTTCACTGTTCCCTCCTTTACACGGAAGAACACGATGACACCTTTATAGGAGTCATAAAGAGAGTCAAAAATCAGGGCCTGGAGGGGAGCATCCGGATCTCCCTTTGGAGCCGGGATCTTTTCAACAATGGCATCCAGGACTGCTTCCACATTTTCTCCTGTCTTTGCGGAAATCCTGGGAGCATCCTGGGCTTCAATCCCAATGACATCTTCGATCTCCTCCACCACGCGCTCCGGTTCTGCGCTTGGGAGATCGATTTTATTTAAAACCGGAAATACGTCAAGATCGTGGTCCAGAGCCATATAAACATTAGCCAGTGTCTGTGCCTCGATTCCCTGGGAAGCATCCACCACCAGGATTGCTCCGTCACAGGCAGCAAGGCTTCTGGAAACCTCATAGTTGAAATCCACATGACCCGGGGTGTCAATCATGTTAAAAATGTATTCTTCGCCATTCCCGGCCTTGTAAACGGTCCGGACTGCCTGGGCCTTAATGGTAATTCCCCGTTCCCGCTCCAGATCCATATTATCAAGGACCTGGGACTGCATTTCCCTGCTGGTGAGTAAACCTGTCTTCTCTATAATCCTGTCTGCAAGGTTGATTTTCCATGATCAATATGAGCGATAATACAAAAATTGCGTATCTTGTTCTGCTGGGCAGCTGCCATATATTTAATTCCTCTTTTCTGATGTTTCTGGTGTTTTTCCGGCCAGCCCCCATCCCAAGGCATAATCCGCCAGATTACTATGATATCTTTAAAAATATACCATTAAAATAGAAGATTGTCCACCTTGACAGCGTTGTTTTTCCTCGCTAATCTGTTGGAAAACAAGGGCAATGCTTGTTTTGCTGTCCTTGCTAAAAATAACGGTATCATTTTAGTATCTCAAAAGCCGCTTAGTTTGATCCCTCGTTATTATAAAGGAGGATAACTCTTAATGATCTGCTTCTAAACTAATCCTTGACTAAACTAAGCCTTGAAATAATATGCGCAGTGTGATATATTAAAAGCACAAAAGGAATAACCGCCACACAAGGTGGAAGCTCCCAGAAAACAGTACAATGTCCTAACGGACACCGCCTATCCTGTTCGCAGCAGGGTAGGCTATTTTTTTAACTTATCTATGTAAGTCAGCAAGGCCAGGATAAAAGTTGCAAATAATAGCACATCTGCAAATGAAAACATATCCGGCACCACCTCCCCTCTCATTATGGCATAAAGGCATAAAAGCGGGAAGGTTCCACCCTGTATTCGGTTACTCCTGATAGCATATTACCATTTTTTTAATTTCCCTGCAACACCATATCCAAAATTTCAGACAGAGGTTCCATGGCGTTTAATGCTTCCTGGTATGTATTGGTCTGGGCACCTACTTCGATCAGGGCAGATCTTGCTCTTAAATGCTGGTTATACCGAAGGCCTTTTATGTATATTTTCCGGGTCAGATTAGGAAAATAGGCCGCCGCATCAAGCTGCATCTGAAAGCTGAAGGCAAGATTCTGGTCTCTATAAGGATTGGGAAGATATTCAATAGGCCCCTTTGGCGTCTGGCTGACTCCATTAAAAAACATAATGGGAGCCGTTGGTTTTCCATTGACCTGGTTTACCATATGGAGATTCTCGTTTACCCCATCCCGGTGAACATCCAGTATCACCTCAATAGAGGGGTTCTTCTGAAGGATTCCTGTAATGCCATCCAGGGCATAAGTATATGCTTTGTTTCTGTCCAGCTTACCGTTCTGCAGATCATAGACCGAGGTATCATGGATCACATTGTAGCCCTTTGCAGTCAAAAGCTCCGTAAGATAATTTCCGATTCCCACTACAGTGGCACCGGGATTATCCGGCCCGTGATCTGCAAATTCCTCCTGGGAATGGGTGTGGTAAATGAGAATCTGTGGTTTATCGTTTGCTCCCTCCAGGGTAAAATCCTCAGAAAGAAACTTATCTGACTTCATTAAATCCCTGCCTGCCGTTGTGGAGGTATGGACACTGTAAAAATGCTTTATGAGAAAATCATAATCTGCCAGCTGCTCCTTACGGTATAGGGTCCCTGCTATGGGCCATATGGTGCTGGATGCACAGGTCATGGCAGGTCCTTATCCGCATTCAGGGTATTTCCTTTATCAGACGTTCCCGCCTCGCCAGCCTCTGATGCCTGATTTTGTTCCGGTCCCTGACTGGCTGCAGTATCTCCTCCGGCAGGCGGCTGCTCTGCCGGCTGTGCCTTATGGGTTCCCGCATTAATGCTTCCATCCTCTCCGCTTTCCTCTCCGCCGTCATATAAAAGGAAGCTGTGTTCCTCATAAAATTTTCCGCTTTCTAAATATCCTTCATAAGCCGGATCCACTTCCCCGTAGTCTGTTGACCTTTTGCTGCCTCTGCCGGCATACCGGTAAAGAGGGGACTGACTGAAAAGGAAATCACAGAGAGCATTTATCATGGATTTTTCATGGGTGCCGGACTGGTTGCCCTTCTGGTCCTTTTCTTCCCAAGTTGCGGCCGGATACTGGTGCCTCCAGATATAGGAAGCCCCAAGACCCGCCCCTTCTTTGGCCCAATCTTCCGCTTTATGAAAGTCCGCCTTTTTACTGGCTTCTGAAACCTCTTTTATGCTGAGAAGAACGGCCAGTACCAGGCTTACTGCAATCATCATTTTTTTTATATACCAGTTAATTCCCTTATTTCTCCGCCTCATAACCGCCTTCCCACATAGATTATTCATAATATCCTATGCAGAATGCCTGTCATTTACTACGAATCTTCCTGTCCCAAAAATGCCAGATGGATTCCTTCGGAGATGGTAAAGCTAAGTTCCTTTACTGTTTCATCAATATCCGGAGGCGTCACATACATTGGTCCGAATTCCGGCTCCAGCAATTCCCGGATCAGGTCATACTGTTCATCCGAGTTAAGCTTTCCGATAAAGTCCCCCATTCCCTTTGTTTCCATGCTTTTTGAAAGAGCGCCTATCATGGCGGAAACCGTATCATGGACAATGGCTGCGGCTCCTACAACAGTAGGGACTCCGATGGCCATGACCGGCACGCCAAGGCTATCAAAAGTAAGGCTGTGTCTGTGATTTCCCACTCCGGAACCTGGGTGGATCCCTGTATTCGTCAGCTGAATGGTGGTTCCAAGCCGCTTTACGCTTCTGGCTGCCAGCGCATCAATGGCAATGATGATATCCGGCTTTGTTTCTTTTATAATCCCTTTTAAAATCTCGGCGCTTTCCATTCCTGTCTGGGCCATGACTCCAGGTACGATCCCACTGATTATAGGCATGGTTCTTCCCTTCCAGAAATCATCTCCGTACTGGATTTTCAGATGCCTTGTTACCTGTAGATTTTTAAGGACTCTGGGTCCAAGGGAATCCGGTGTTACGGAGGCATTGCCAAGCCCGGCCACCAGCACATGAAAATCCGGTTTCCGGTAATTTTTCCCGGAAAGGAGGCGTTCGATCTGGTTTGCCAGTTCCTCTGAAACCTCTCTGTGATAATCTTCGTCTTTCATGGAAAGCTCATCGGCCTCCAGGGTAATATAGGTCCCAATGGGTTTTCCCATGGCTTTTGAGCCTTTCTCGTCAAGAATTTTTACCTCGGTCATTTTTATATGGCTGTCTGCCCGATGCCACTCCCGCAGGGACACTCCCGATATTTCGCCGCCGTCACCCGGGAAACTCTCTCTTTCTTCTACCGCAAGGTCTGTACGAACTGTAAATGTGTTTTCCATTTTTTCCACCTTTCCTCTTTACTGCCCATGCTTTTTGAGCATAAAGGTATGCCTGTATGGCTTTCCTCTTTTATTGCCCATGCTATTTGCGCATAAAGGTATGCCTGCAAAGCTTTCCAGCATTTCTTAGGTATTTTCTGCAAAAATGCGGGAATTATGTATTGACATATGCGTCGAAATTCGTTAGAATACAAAGGTATGTTTACATTGAACTGTCCGTGTCCAGGCTTTGATGCAAAACAAAGAATAATCATATATCATTTTATTGGAGGTGTACCGATTGGCTAACATTAAATCTGCAAAAAAAGAGAATTTTAGTAAATGAAACAAAGGCTGCAAGAAACAAAGCGATCAGATCCAAAGTGAAAACATCTATCAAGAAGGTAGAGGCTGCTATCGTTGCCGGTGACAAGGCTGCTGCACAGGCAAGTTTAACAAACGCTATCTCAGAGATCGACAAGGCTACTACTAAGGGCGTATATCATAAGAATACTGCTTCCAGAAAAGTATCCAGAATCTCTAAAGCTGTAAACACAATGGCTTAATTCATAGAACAGACTTTTATCCCATTCAGAATAACCCACTGAATGGGATTTTTTATATGGTTTTAAGGCTTTTGCAAAATAGTTTCATTCAGAATCATTTTGCAAAAGCCTTTTTATTTTACGGTGAAATAAAGCTATTGATAGATCACCCTTGGAATGTTGTAATTTACCGTCCGGCCGCAGAAGCTGCATACCGCCAGAAGCTTCCGGTCTCCATTCCCCGGTTGTCTAAAGCAGAATGCGTAATAGCCGCTGATTCTTGGGATCATCTTTTGATGTATTTTCTGGTTTTTCCGGATTGCCGGACTCCCGTCTTCTTTTCAGATAATGTGCAGGGCACCTTTTTCATCAGTGCTCAGATTCATTTTTCCTTCAAACATACTTCCGTCTTCCGTAACACGGTATAGTTCTTCTTTCCAGATAATCCAATGGTTTTTGGCCATGGCACCGTTGTCATTTAGATAATACCATTTGCCGTCTGAACCGGTTTTCCATGTGTCTTTTACCATATATCCTGCACCATCGAACCAGTACCAGTCTTCCCCATCCTTATACCAGTCGTTTGAAACATATCTTCCGGTATTCCCTAAGTAGAATTTCCATCCGCCCTCTTCTTCAATCCAACCGGATTTATGCTGGGGCTCTTCTTCCAGTGCTGCTTTAAAATCATTCCAGGTATGCTGGGTATGATTGTATACGTAAGGGTTGGGGCAGATTTTTCCCGTTACATCATAGTGGCGGATTACATGATCGGCCGGAATATTGTACTGCTCCATCAATTCTTTTGTCAGCTGGACAGCGTTTTCTACTGTTGCCTCTTCAAAATACCAGTCCCTGCTTGTATCTGTCTGGCTGCCATTGTTCCTGACACAAAGCTCTATTCCCAGGCTGTTGCTGTTGCGGCATTCCGTGGGTATATGTTTTTGATCCGCAATGCCATGCAATATCTTTATCCTCAACGGACTGCCATATTTCTCCGCTGAATCCAACAAAATAATGAGCGCTGGCCCCAATGTATTGGGAGGCGTAATATTTGCAGTTTGCTTCTGCGCCTCCAAGTGCCCCCACATAGTGGATTACTATATATTTTATCCGGTCTGTCTGACCGTTGCTGTAGTTGTAGGGTGTCAATAGTTTGTGAACTTCCATATTAAATTCCTTCCCTTAGGCCCACAAAGCCCATCTCGTCTGCATCAAAGGATTCCCGGAAACGTTCAATTTCTGTGTAATCGGAATTCTTTAGATTTTCTTGTATTCCCAGCAGCTCCATGTTTGGCATATCTTTTGTGGCCTCGCTTTTGACCATAATATCACCTTGTCCTTTTTGATTTATCATATGATGGATGGGGTGGGGATGTACCGGGGGGTAAGATGGGCTTTTAATTGGTATTATGATGTTTGTGATTTTTTGTTTAGTAGGTCTATGGCATTAATTAGAGCTGCTGGGAGAGGCAGGCCCATGAGGCCTGCATTTTCTACGATGGATATTAGCTCATTTGCCATAAAGCCGATGATGACTGTGTCGCGTATGTAGGGGGTGCCTAGAGATAAATCCAGGCGGTGGGCGATTAGTACAAATAGCAGGGTCATGCATTTTCTGCATAGACCTTTCCAGCCGGCTTTGGATTCCAGGGTGCCGGTTTTTGTTTTTTTGGCTGTTGTGAAATATACCGGCTACGGCAAGGCCGGAGAAAAAAATCGATGGCCATGAATAAGATCAAGGTACCGATTGCCGTGTCCCAACCGCCGAAAAGAATTGTAACAAAATTGCCGATGATTCCGATTAGAGAGCATAGTATGTGCTTCATTTTTTTCTCACCTCATTTTTAATAATTACGTTGCAAATGGATCTTATCGTAGTTTTTTTAATATCTATGTTTTTTTATTTTATTGAACCATTTAATAAAAATTGGTTTTTTTACTATTTTTTTATTAATTCTTTTTTTAATTGTCATTTACTTTTACTTAGACAAAGATATGGTAAATTGGGGAAATTATAATGATCACTTAATAATATAGTGATTTAAGTGGTAAAGCCAATGCTAGCGATTTTGTGTATGTTATGGGTTTTACTGGTGACGCAAATACACTTAAACAAAAAGGCCTTGGGCTTTACAGAAATTCTACTGGCTGCACAAATTGTGATGCGGATGCAATGATGGCTACATTTTTTGTCCACCCCGATGTTGGTATGCAAATATTGATTAACAGCATCTATGAGTTTAAATGGCGTAGATATTGGTACGGTACTTGGTCAAATTGGGTCAAATGATCATTTGTTAATATATCTTTTTCCAGGCGCCAGGTGTTGACAATCCCCAGTGAGGCCTTATGTATATTTCGCCACCGGTTACCTTGAACTGTATCAATACCCAATTCATTTTTAAGTTAAAATATGCAGTAGAGTTATCCACTGTCCAACCTCCAATTTTAGAGAGGTTGGCGTCCGAATAATCAACAATCGTATTGATTGGAAGTAATAGCGAATCTTGTTTTAAAGTCATATTGCTATTTGTGTTTGTTAAATCACTATTTAATTGAGTATACAGATCATGCAACGTCTTCCCATACCTTGCATCCAAAGCATACCCCGCAGCCGTGGTTTGTCCATTATTCACCAATTTCCCAACAGTAATTACCCCAGTTTTAAAATCATTAAAATCCTGAATAAACTTTTTTTACCTTCCCAAGAAACGCTTTCGGTGTCTCCCCTTCAGAAGGAACCGGAAATTCAGTCGTTATGTTTTCAAGCGAACCTATCTTCGTACCAGAAATATCACCTCCGGAAGCCGAAACCTTAGCATTCCAACTATTTTTCTCCGTATCCGTCACAAAACGGTGAGCCGCATCCTGAGCAGCGTCCGATGCCAGTCCGGAAAATGCTATATTTTTCATCTCTGAAAACCATTTTTGCACTTTTCCATGAGTAACCGATAATTTTTCTCCTGATTCGATATTATCACGCAAAATTTCCTTGCTGAACTCAGTAACTACATCCGAAGCGTTCCCATTACTGTCTAGCTTTCGCTCATTCACTTCCGTCAGCGTTTCATCTAAAATATCCATAGCCTCATTGTATTCTGATATATCATAAAAATCTTCTTCGCTCGGCTTCGGAAGTTTATAATTCTTTGTTTCATTCCCCATTGATAAGCACCTCATTTCTTATATGCCTGTGGCTCCAGGCTCTTAATTGTTTGTGAGTAAATTTACAAAGCAGACTGTGTTGATTATAAAGGAGGTCCAAATCAATGACCATATTGCAAGGCACAAATTCCTCCAGCATTTCCTTCACTTCATATAAACTCCTTTTACTTTTTAACGCCACCCGAATTGTAATAACCTTTCTCGGATCAATTCCCAGCGTATAACCATCTTCTCCGCACAAAACAGACAGTTTTTGCTTTAACGTAATCTTTGTATACGGAATCATACGGTTCCATTTTGACAACACCTTAAAACGTCTATCAGCCAGCGTATCCTCAGCTAACGGTGAAATATGCAGCATTCTTTCAAACCGCTTGATACTTTTAATATCAGAACTTAAAATGAACTGATTGTCAAATATACTCTCTGTTTCATCTTCCAACCGATGTATCTCCGGTTGGATCACCTCCTGTACGGTCCTCATTTCTTCATATTCCTTAAGAAAGTCAGGAATATATGACAGTAAATTAACTTCTCGAATCAATTTCAATCCCCCCATATATTGGAATCTGGCACTTATTTAATTCCAGATTTTCTATTGATCCATTTATACGTGTATTACTAATATCATAAATGCCCTGAATTTCCAGAATTCTTGCCTCCAGTTGTGAGATTCTTATAATACACCCGTGATCTCCAAGTCCTTCCCATGAGGCTCTTAGTTCTCCTAAATAAGTATCAACCGTATTCCCTATCTGCTCCTGTAAAACCTCATAGGAATAGTTGTTATCAAGCTCCAGAGTACTTTTAATCTGTATCCTCACTTCCTCAACTGTATCCACGGTTACAATATGGTCAATCGGTGCAAGACCATCTCCGCTTCCACTTTGTACCGGATCAATTGTTTCCTGAACTGTTTGTACTAGAAGATCGGAAGCCTTGTTAAAGTTGGAATCCAGTATTGTCAATTTAACGGTAGAACCGCCATTCCATGCCCTAGTGATTTTCGTTGCTCCAACTCCTGGAATACCATTTGTTTTATCCATGTAATCCTTTCGGTTACCGCTAAAAGATTTTTCATGAAAAGAATCAAAATAAGCTTTTCGTAACACTTCCGTTGCCTCATCATCTTCTCCCGGAATTAGCAGCTCCGTCATTTCTATAGTTGTTAGTCCTGGAATATTCAATACCGGAATCAAACGGCCAAGCTGGTGATTCCCACTTGTCCCAGCGGTTTCACATGTAACCTGATAGGCCCCTCCGCCCATGCTGCCCGAAATCGCATAATTGTTAAGCCCTAGACGAAAGCGGTCGCCTATTGAAATCACGGCTGTTTCAGGAGTGGCAACCGCTTTTAAAACCGCCCTGGTCGCCTTTTTAGGCTGCATCCCCCGCTCTGCGGCCCTGCGAATCAGATTTTCCCTGGATGCAGTGTCTGCAAAAGTCTCGTTTAATATTGTATCAAACTCTATGTACATGATCTGCATTTCTGCCGCTGCTGCTGTCAGCGCCGTATAAATTAAGGATCCCTCCCGTCTATCTAATCCCTGGGGAACTCTATCCAACATCCGCCTCAAAATAACTTCATACGTCATATTCTCATACATTAAATACTCACCTCCTTTTCCATCATAATTTCCCCATAAGTGGTATGAACCATAAACCTTACATGAAGGATCTTCCCATTACCTTCAAAGGAAAATGTATCAACACTCTGAATCCTGTCATCCTGCTGCAATGCTTCTTTGATTCTTTTTTTGATCTTTGCTTTTACCAGCCCTGTTGACTTCCCAAATAAGCCATTAAACTCCACACCATAATTCCAGCTATAAATGAGCCAGTCGAACCGTTCTGTATTAAGAATACAAAAAAACTGCTTGCTTTACCGCCTCCAAACCATCTACCGTTCCGATTACCCGCTTTCTTTCCGTATCCAGCCGAAAGGTCTTTGAAGGCATCTGTACCACCTTAAAATCCTGTTCTAAAATATTACCTGTCACCGGAAGCATGGCAACACCCCCTTTCCTACCATGTGCCTATTACCACGTATTGTTGACCGCCCCTCTTCTGAAGCAAAAGAACCTTTTGACCAGTTTTTAATCCATTTTTTACGGTTACAGTCACTTCTCCGACCCCAGGAATATTCATCACTTCCCCATGATCTGTAAACTGCTTCGGCAAAATAACCTGGGATTTGGATAGGATCGTTTTCTGGTCAATTTGTATTTCAACGGGATTTTCCTTTATTACAGTCCCCGGAATCACGTCACATGGATCTCCTGCCTCAACCGCCTGAATAACGATCCGCTTTATATTTTCAATCCATTCTACATCAGCCACTGACTTTCGCCCCCCTCAATGTCAAATCCATAGTATGTACCCCCTCGTCAATTTTATGGGTTGCAGACTCGATTACCAGATAATTTTTTATTCCCTCATCCTTTATATCAAGGAATACCGGAATCAGGCAGCCTGCCCGTACCCGGATATCTCCAAAGGCATCCTTGATGGTCAGAGTCCTGGATGGGCGGTTATACAAAGTCAGATATGTTTCCGCTATGGCCTGGCCGTCTGCTCCTTTATCAATGGACTCGTCTTTCTGGAGAATCCCCCATTTATTGATATTTTCTGTGTGCTTTGTCATATAGATTTCTCTTTGCTTTGTATCACTGTTGTCACAATACAGTTTGATCTGGTTGTAAGTATCGCTGTCAATGCTGACTTATAGTCATAATCCTGCGCTGTCTTGTCATCAATCATGATGTCAAGCTTCATGTTCTCCATATTTTTCAGGGTGAGCTTTCCCGCATCATCATAAAATGTAAACAGGTTTTTCGTATGTATCATTGCAAGATCCAGATTGTTTAAAATAATATCAAACAGCGTTTTATCCTTTTCCTTTCTGGAAATCCTGTCTCCCGTATCCTCTAATTCCCCCGTTTTCAAATGATAATCCCTGGCTATCATCTGGATTACCTCTCCGGCGGTTAAATCCGTGTAATTATAAGTCTCCTTATTTTTTTAAATATCTAAGCTGATCGTAAGCAGTGACCTTCATTTCTCCATCGCTGCTCCAGCTACGCTCAAAAATAAATCCAAAGAAAACAGGTTTCCCAGCCACATCCAGACGGAGGGCATTGCCCTCCTCAATCTGGAGTCGTTTGTCCGGGATCAGGGTAAAAGAACACTTTCCTGGCTGTCCTCTGCGTTGTGTTTCCCAGGTAATAGCTCCTTTCACTACCGGCTCATATACGGTCTGACCGTTCTGGATATATAAATGTGCTTCCATTTTCTACCTCCTATGGCATAGTGAGAACCTGTCCTGGATAAATAACATTGGGATTTGTTATTTTGTCCCGGTTCAGATTATGAATTTCCTGCCACCGGCCCCCGTTGCCAAGCTGTTTTTTTTGCTATGGACCATAGACAGTCTCCTTTTGCAACCGTATAGTTCTTTACTGGCGGCGGTTCCCCCTGGCGTTCCCCATCCTGCTGCCCAGACTCTATTTCCTGCTTCTCCTCAACAATGGTAAAATTCATTATTTTAGTTCCATAACTTTTATATTCCTTCATTGTGAGGGAGACGATAAGATCAAGTCCCTCACTTACGTCATCTGTGACCTTATAATCTTCCAGAGTTACATCCATGCTGGTATCAAAAAGGCTGTTACCTCCCATCCCTTGCCGGATAACCGTAAATTCAAAGGGGCTTTGGCCCTCCTTTAAATCCTGAAGTCTTTCCAGAAAATCCTCCGCACTGTCAATACTTCCATCCCAGACCGTACTGGGGTAATCCATTTGTGGAATAATTACATCAATGCTTATTTCGGCGAGGCCAAAGGATTTGACCAAATTGATCTCTTCTCCGTTTATCAGGTTTGCCGTCTTGTTCTGCCCGTTATACTTGACAGGGATCTTTTCCGGAGGCAGAGGAAGAAGCATATCGTCAATATAAACTTCATATGCCATTAAAAATTCACTCCTTCCGCAGCCGAAGCAAGAATTTCGCTGGTAGCATCACCAAGCCTTCGATTCAGTTCATCATAATCAGTCATATTCTTTATGGTGTTGTTGTTATTTACATCTACCTTCAGTTCCGCCAGTGTAAAGCGGTTAATGATTTCCTGCTCTGCGGCATCCCGCATATATTTCAGCTCCTCATCCATGATATCCATTGAGTCTGCCATAGCTGCCGTATTCATGGCAGTATCACCGGTACTCTGGGCAATGCTGTCGGCCGCATCCGACGGATTAAAACCCGAATTTTGATTATGCCTGCCAAATGTTTCTTTAAAGTCTTCAAATCTTTTCTTTGCAGTATCTTCTGCTCTGTCCGCACCTGCATACGCTTTTTGGGCAGAATCTTTTAACCCAAACCGATTCAGGTCAATCCCGAAATCGGCAAGCGTCTTATCCATATCCAATTTGTCAGCCTTAACTTCATACGTTCCATTTCCATACTTCTCAGCAAGCTCATCGGCAATGCCTGACAAACCATCCCGCCAACCTTTTATAGTGTCTTCCATATGAGAACCAGAAATAAAATCCAAGGCTTTTGCTATTTTTTGTATAATATTAAGTACTCCATCTGCCAGATCTGCAAATAAATATATGATTGATGATACCGGATCGTTAAACAGGTTCCCAAAAAAGTTTGCAAAAGCAATCCAGCCGTTGTAAAAATACTCAATGATACCAAAACCAATTTCTAATATTCCCATTAAGTTATTAGCAATATATGCTCCTGCAACTGCAAACGCTGCGCATATCAACCCAGTAGCACTGTAAGACGTTCCGGCAAATTTATTAACAGCTGCTACACCTGCATAAAAGAGTGCTACTAAAATAATGATCAACATGATAATCCAGGTAAGAGGACATTCCGCAAATGCTGTATTCAGACCTTTTTGTGCTATTGTCATTGCCTTAGTTGCTACTGCACCAGTAAAATCACAAATTGTTTTCAATGTTGAAGTAGAATTATAAACAAGCAAAGCGGCTATAATCCCCCATAAAATAGGTTCAACGATAGACCAATAATCTGTGATGGTACTTCCTACAGCTCCGGCAACAGCGCCGATAGAACCAAAAATCCCATTGGCTTCTCCTATATTCCCCTGTAATCCTGCAGTAAAATCATTTAATTTTTCTGTTATACTTTCTACAAGACCGGACATGGGACCCGCTAGCCCCATATTGACCGTCTTAGCCAAAGAACTCAGCGCGCTGGCTGCATCGTTGTATTTCACATTATTTAATTCTTCCAGGTGTTCCGTTGACAGCGTTACAGATCCATCCAAGTTGGACAATGCCATAATTCCTTTACTGCCAAGCTCTCCCCAAGCGCTGCCAAACAGCTTCATTCCTGCTATATTTCTATTGACAGGATCTTCCATACTGCTTAAAGCGGCGATGGTCTGCTGGAATGCCTGCTTTGCCGTATCACCGCCGCTTCCGAATGCTTCTGTCATCTTAGCAGCGTCAAGCCCTAAAGCAGAAAAACCATCCTGAGCGTCCTTTCCTCCGCCAACAGCCCTTGATGAAAATTCCTTTACAGCCTCACCTAAAGTGCTGACTGAGACTTCTCCATTCTGTGCCCCATTGATCAGCATATTAAACATATCTGCCCCACCAAGGCCCAGGTTTTGAAACTGGGAAGAATATTCATTAATCGTATCCAGCAGTTCCCCGTTTTTATCAAGCCCGGCCTGAGTTGCTTGTACGATTAAGTCCAATGACTGAGCACCAGTTGCTCCAAACTGCTCCTGCAGCTCTCCGGCACTACGGATACTGTCTGTCAGGCTGTAGCCAAAGGTATCTTCAAGGAGTAATCCTGCTCTTGTAAGCTGCTCCAGGCTATTCCCCGTTTGACCAGTCATCTGATGAACCGAAGACAAACTCTTTGCTGCATCATCCAGACTGCCGCTTATGTTATCGACGTATAAATTTTCAGCACTTTGCTTTGTCATATCCAGATCCTGACCTTGCATTCCGGTCCTGGACTGTATGAGATTCCCGCTGCTTTTATATCATTTGCCTGGTTGAATATATCCATAGGGCTGGTGTTGATTCCCATCTTACCTAAACCAGATAATGCCTTATCCCAGAGTTCTTTCATTTTCTGGATTTTTTTCCTTGCCATCATCTATGGTTTTATTTAATTTTTTTCTGCTGTTCCTTGGCCTCCACGATTACTTCCGTAACCTGTTCAAACTGAATACCCATACTATGGATATCCGTTACAGCAGCCTGCATTCCTGGCAAACCGGTAAAATTGCCTGCAGCCATCTGGAATCTTCGAAAGGACTCGCTTGTAATATTGATTGAATGATTGATTCTCGTCAACACGGAGGAGGCTCCATCCTGAAGCTGTATTGAATTTTGTATTGTTGCCATACGCTTTTCCCTCCTTTCCTTTTTGGAAGAACACCCTGAAAGGTGCTCTTCCATTCTTCTATCTTTTCCCTGCAGCCTTCGCCTTTTGCGCCTCTTTCTTATCATTTTCCAGCTTAAGCTGTACCGCTGCCATAACAAACGCCCGTTCATACCGGTCCAGGCTCAAAAACTCATGAGGCCATTTGTGGAGCTTGTGGAGGCAATAGTAAGCAATGTTTGCTTCCATATCACCTCCTTCTATCAGTTTTTTTGCGTCTTCAATCTGCTCTTCCAGAGTGATATCAAACCCATTTACCTGCTGAATGCGCTCCAGATAACCTGCGTATTCACCGGCAGTCAGCATGGCCTTTAAAAGCCCGTCTGCCCCCATGACATGATAGGAATCCTGCAATTCCTTGTCATTTAAATTGGGATAGACAGTACATTCCGCTGCCAGTTTCCCAAGATAAAGGTTATAATCCGTTTCCTGGGTATACTGCCCCTTTTTTCCGGTTACCTGTACCCGTTTCGTACTCTCTTTTCTCAGGGCTTCATCTTCCTTAGAAGTAATAGCTTTAACCTCCCACTCAACCGGCTTTTTGTCCGGACCTAAAAAAACGTTTGGAAGCAACAAACTTTTCATGCTCCGCCTTAACTGCGTTTTGGCTTAAAAAAACAACTTAAATCTCCCATGTCCTTTTATCTCCTTCTTCTTTTACTGCATTCCCGCAAGGTTGCTGAATCTTTCCGGCATTTCCCAGCTTTCAAATGTAAATTCAAATTCATCTTCCAGATATTCCCCTGTTGCATCAAATTTGGTGATAATTCCTCCATTTAAGTTGCAATCTTTTAAAATTACAGTCTGGCGGCCTACCCTGGAAGCAGGATCCTCATTGGTTACCTGGATATCAAAATAAATATCCTTTCCAGTCTGCTGGAACTTGTATAAGATATCCCGGAAAATGCTTGTATTGTAATGGAAAGTAGCTGATCCACTTCCCTTCATTCCCACGGTCTTATTTCCCTTCATGGCCCGTCCCAGAATCGGGATCTCTGATTTCACCTTTTCAATCTTTGCCTCCAGGTTCAGTGCCTGCATAAAATTGTAGCGTTCATTTTCAATTGTGATAAAACACTCTGCTTTTGTGGCGCTGATCGCGTCCCATGCATCCATTGTAATATTACTCATATTTTCTTACCCCTTTCTTATGATACAACCACTGTCATGTATAAAATGCTCATGGAATTAATCGGCTTCACTGGAAAATTCACTACGACAGACCGCTTGCCCTGTCCCTTTTCCACGGTAACTTCTTCTGAATTTACAGCTTCAATGGCCCTTAACACAGCCAGCTGTTTTCCATATGTAACAATGTCATTCCAAAGGCTTACACGTCCCCCATCATCGTTTGAGATTTTGCCCAGATAACGTGTATGGAAGAGAGATGCAATATCATTTCCAATCTGGTCCAGAACGCGGACCGTCTGATTGTTGGAGAAATCTTCTCCTTTTTCCTCTGTATAAGTAACCAATGTGTTACTGTCAGTCAGAACCCGGATTTCACTTCCTACCTTGTGAAGCATGAGCTTGCCGGCCTTGATGGCATCAGTAAGCTGAGCCTGGGTATAGGAAGTCTTAACGGTATACTCGCCGTCGTAAACCTTATTTTCAATGGTCTTGTTGACCGTACAAGCCGCTTCTGCACCGGCAGTCCAATACACAAGCCCTGTAGCTGATTCCTCTGCATCATTCTCCACGGAAATAACTCCCTCGTAATCAGCCTTGGAATACTGGTGTAGTACTGTCTGGAACTTGACGCCAGCCTCATCTCTCATGCGTTTTGTAAATGCTGTAAACAAAGCCTTCACCTTATCGTCTGCAGAAGGGCAGCAAAGAATCTGGAAGGAGGAATTCTCCACCTTTTCCAGGAACTCTGTGTAGTCCTCTCCTGTCACATCAGAGCCATTGGTGCCTCCTGTAAATGGAAGCCCTGCCGTTTCTGCAAGCGCAGCATCCTTTTTAAATGTCACATAGCTGTTGTCCTTCAGTTCTGCTGCCTCTGTGATAGTCTGGCAGTCAACTTCTCTTCCGGCAAACAGTGTTTTTACATCAAATTTTAAAGGATCATCCACGTTTTTAGAAATAACGGTCATCAGACTGTTTCCCCGAATGCCGGAGTACCTTGCCGTACCGTAATCATTGGCCCCATGTGCCCTGTATTTAAGCGGTAAAAAAATACCTTTCGTCATATTTCTGAAAAGCTCTCTTACTGGAAGCATCGCTGCATCATCCATTGCATAGCCAAAAATTTCTTTACACCTTTTTGGAAAATCCTCTGCGGTAACCTCGAACACTTCCTTCTCCGGTCCCCATTCAAGAACCATGGGGATTGCCGCAACTCCCCGGCTTCCCATTGCAGCACCAGTTGAAGCGGTACTGACAAAATTGATATATGCACCAGGAAATACCTTGTTTTGAATTGTAAAATTTCCTCCACCTAACATACTTTCACCCTTCCTTTCATAAATTGATTCATAATTTCTTCTGCTTCTGTTACTGAGTATACTTTTCCATCGTCAAGCAAAGCGCTTAATAAGTCCCTTTGATTGCGACACCTTTCTGAAAGAATCAGCTGATCCTTTGTGTAGCGTGCAACGGAAATCCCGCCCGTTTCTTTCATGCTTTTTTTTGCCACAATAACACCTCTTTCACTTTATTTTTATGTCTTCCATGGACTCCTGCGGCTCTTCAGTTTTTAAAATATGAACCTGGTAATCTACCAGGAAGTTTAAAGCAGCCTCCTCATATTTTCCTTTTCTGCTGCTGCCTCTTATTAAGCAGCCATCTTCCAGAGTAATGTATTCCAGCTTGTCCATAAGAACATCCAGAACAAGATTCCTGTCCTTTAGCCGCTGTTCTGAATCCTGACAGTAATATTTCACATACACGCTCACACTGCGGAAATAACGCTGACCGTTTACAGGTTTTTCTGATGTTTCTAAGAACCCGACCTCAAAATAGGGTTCAGCAATTCCCTCCCCCAAGGGAAATGTACTGATCCTGGCCTCCGGAAAAAGCTCTTTTAGCCTTTTCAGGACCCCCTCCATGATTTCGTTATACATTTAATCCTCCTTTCATATGGCTCCAGCCCTTTCTTTCAGCGACATCCGTTTCTCACACCGGCCATATTGCTTCTGTGTAGGACTCCTCACCTTCCCAATCCCTCCTTTTCATAAAGTACTCCTTTCCCCACCGCACATTGTAGTCATTACGTCTACATCGTCAGCAAAAAAAATTTCGTCCTTCTTCTTCAGTGATGTAATCTTAAGCAACCGGCACAGCTCCTTGATCTCCCCTGCCTTAAACTGGTTCTCATTGTTTATCTTCCGCCAAAAACCATAGCTGGACAGACCTAGTTCTGCTGCGATCCACCTCTTTTTCAGCCCGGACTTTTTGATTACATCATTTAGCCGAACCGTATCCGTCATACTTTGCCCCTTTTTTTGTAGTCATATTGTCTACATTGGTTATCATACTCCAATGTATCATATTTGTCAACAGCATTTTGAATTTTTGTTGAATATTTTTCTACACCGTGATATAATGCTTATATGGAGGTGATCCTATGGAAATTGGGCAGATCATTAAAAGAAGGCGGGAGGAGCTTGGAATCTCCCAGGAAGAGCTGGCGCAGAAGGCAGGCTATAAATCCCGTTCTTCCATTAATAAAATCGAGGTAGACGGAAGAGGGCTTCCCCAGTCAAAGATCATAGCAATCGCCAATGCTCTAAAAACAACGCCAGCTTATCTCATGGGCTGGGAGAGCGATACAGATTCTGCATTTGACTATGTAAGCGGCTGTTTCGGGAAATTTGCCGGAGAAATGCTTGAGAATTTTCATCGTTTAAATGAGAAAGGGCAGAAGGAAGCCTTAAAACGTGTCAGGGAAATGGTTCATATCCCCGAATACGCAAAAGACCACAACCCGGTTAAGATTTTAAATACTGACAGAAAAGCTTACCTGGACCCGGTGGCAGCCCATGAGCGGACCGACATTCAGGTGACAGAAGAAATGAAACAGCATGATGATGCCTTTTTTGATGAATAAAAAGAACTCATTGAGGTGATTTATTTGAACTATGAATCTTTATTAGAAGAAGCGGATTCCCATGGGATCATTATAAAGGAACGGCCGCTGATCGCCAATGACGGAAGGATAAGGGGCACCCAGATACTGATCCGCCAGGATATGACGGACTGCCAGAAAGCATGTGTTCTGGCGGAAGAGCTGGGACATTACCATACCACCACCGGCAACATTCTGGATCAGTCTCAAGTATCAAACCAGAAGCAGGAACGCACTGCCCGTCTATGGGCCTATAATAAAATGATAACCTTAGAAAGGCTGGTGGCGGCAAAGGAAGCCGGCTGCCGGAACGGATACGAGGTCGCCGAGCATTTAAACGTAACCGAGGAATTTTTACTGGAGGCCTTAAACTGCTATCAGGCCAAGTATGGAAAAGGCCTGCAAAAAGATAATTACCTGATCCTTTTTGAACCTTTTAACATTTATAAGCTGGTGGATTAAACTTTTTTGTCCTGTCTTTTATTCTGACACATATACTATCCAGAGGTGATGTATTTATGCAACCCTGTGAACTGGTGATGTTCGTGTCTTCTCTGGCCTGCTGCATTGCTGAGGACCGGTCCTCGGATGAGCTGGCTCTGCTTGGGGCTATTTTCTCCCAGCTTGGAGATTCTCTGGCAACCATTGCGGCGCAGCAGGACTTGTGTTGCGATTTAAATGAGAAAAAAGATACCAGCTAATATAAACAGCTGCGATAAAAGGTAATACTGTAAAATCCGATCCGCAAAGAAAGGAGTGTTGTAAAACAGATGGGCAATCATCTATGGGAGCAACGCTTCTTTTTCATGTTTCAAACAAAAAAGCAGGTTCCGAAGAACCTGCCATCCATGGTATTGCTCACAAAGCATCTGTTCCGGTCATAAGATCACGCAGACCTGCAGGCGTGATCTTTAGCCTTTATTCATTACATTCGGACGAGACCTCCGGAGCAGGATCCACCGTAATTCTCAATGTGCCTGCACAGGCTTCCCTGACCTTCTTTTCTCTGACCGCTATTAAATCCCCGGCAATGACCTTCAATATATGAACAACGGGAACTGCCAAAACCATTCCCCATATCCCGGCGATTGCGCCGCCCAAAGTGATTCCTATGACGATCAAAGCCGGACTTAAGGAAAATGAGGTCCCCATAAGCTTTGGCTGTATCACATTCCCGTCAATCTGCTGGGTAACAAGTAAAACCAGAGCAGCAATTGCCCCCGTATTGATTCCGCTTGTACACGAAATGATGATTACAACACCAATGGAACCAAAAATTGAACCAAAGTAAGGGATGATATTACAGACAGCCAATATGATCCCAAGCGCCATTGAATATCTGGAACCAAGCAAGGCAAATTCGATGGTCGTAATCACACATAAAATCAGGGAATCTAAAAGCTGGCAGACAATAAACTTCTTAAAACTGTCATTGACTATGTTTCCGTACCTTAAAACTGCTTTTCTGATTTTCTCGTTAAGAAACAAATCCATGAGCCGCCTCGCCTGGAATTTAAAATTATGAGTCTCCAGCAGGAAATAAACGGAAGTCACAATCGTAATAAATCCACTGAAAATATGGGAAGTAACTCCCAAAACCGCACTTAATGAACCTAATACCTCTTTCAGGCCAATTCCCTCCAGCATACTTTTCCAGGCGGTACGGGGCGGCATAATATCTTCCAGTATTTCCGATAAGCCCAGCTTTTCAAGCGGCAGATGCTCCAAGGCCATTATGGCATTATTATAATAAGTGTTGAAGTTTAATATAAAATCCAATATGCTTTTTTTGAAGCAGGGGAATTACCTTATTTACGATCAGAACAATGGCAGCGATAAATAAAGCATAAATAATAAAAACACTGATTCCTCTGGAACGTTTTTGAAACGGGCCGAATTTAAGCCTGTTTAAACGCTGTTCCAGGGCAGAACATGGGATATTCAGCAGATATGCTATGACAAATCCATAGAAAAAGGGGATAAGTACCTTAGTAAATGATTTGACCCAAACCATCACATCGGAAAAATTCATAACAATTTTATAAATGATAATGACCAGCATGGCAAGCAGCAGCCTTGATAAAAATACCCTTATCTGCTTTTTTTCAATAAATCTCCCATCCTGACCTCCTTTCCAAATAAAATAAACGGATTTACCGGTTTGATCCTTAAACCTTAATACTTTTGCGTCAGCAGCAATTCCACTGCCATTCGGTCATTTAGCTTTCCGGTCTTCACAGCTTCTTCCGCATCCACACACAAGTTTACATAAGACAAAATCTGTTCCCTGGAAAATGTCCTTGCCTGAGGCATGATCTTTCCTGCCGCAAAGGGAGGAATCTTAAGCTTTGAGGCAATGCCGCCCTTATCCATTCCCTTTCCCATCAGCTCCTTTACCTGCAGAATCTGGTTAAACTGCCTGGCAATAAGAAAGAGGATTCTCATGGGAGGTTCCTTTAAGGTGAGAAGATCTTCATAAAGATCCATGGCTTTTTTTCGTCTGCCGGTTCACAATCGCCGCCACCATATCAAAAATCTTATTGGTTGTCCGGACCGTGCAGATGGTTTCCACATCCTCAGCCGTAATAATCTCTCTTCCCAGAGTATAGCTTATGAGCTTTTCCAGCTCCATGCGGATATTTTCCATATCATCTCCGGTCATGTGAAGAAACAGTTCCATGGTATTTCCTGTGATTTTCTTACCTTCCCTGGAAAGCAAGGTCCCTGCCCATCTGGCAAGCTGGGCCGTATCCTGACGCTCCATTTCAGCCGCATACCCCAGTTCCTTTACTTTTTTAAACATTTTGCTCCGCTTATCGACCTCTGATTCCACAAAGATCAGGCATGTGGTATCCGGCATCTGGGTAGATAAGATACCATTTCATCAGAAGCCGTTTTAAAAAAACCGCTGTTTTCCACCAGGATCAGGCGTTTTTCTGCAAAAAAAGGCATGGTATCTGCAAGACTGATGACCTCGTGCACATCGATCCCCTTTCCTTCAAACTGGTTGAAGTTCATGGTATCGCCTGCCGTAATAGCTGCCTTCATTTGATTTTTATAGCTGTTCTTCAAAAAGGATTCTTCCCCATATAGAAGATAAATCGGCTTGAAGCTGTGATTTTTGATATCCTGGGTCAGCGTATGCATGGCTTCCTTCCTCTCTGGCTTGACTTTCTTAATGAAATCAAACACGTATTTCCTTTTTTACTCTCTCTAATTATACCGGGAGAACTTCTCTCCGTCAACGAAACTTTCAAACCGGATCCTCTCCCCATCGGTCCACATTCTTATGGCCCCTCCTTCTCCTGTTTTAAAAACCTCTGTTCCCCTCTCCTTTAAGCGGTCTAAAACCTCCTGATGAGGGTGTCCGTAAGAATTATCCACCCCATAAGACACCACAGCCCACCGGGGCTTTATTGCGTCGAGAAATGCTTCCCCAGAGGAATATTTAGAGCCATGATGGGCCACCTTTAACACGTTCACCTCTGCCAGCAGCGCCTTTCCCCGGCCCTTTCCAAAAGCTCCTTCTCTCCTTTTTCTTCCATGTCTCCTGTAAACAGCATGCGGCAGTTCCATAGTCTATTTTTAATACTTCTGACTCCTCATTGGCAGTTTCCGGCCTGTCTTCTATTCCTGGATACAGGCATGTAATGCGAATGTCTTCCACCTGGACCCAATCACCTCCTGCCACATACTTCACTTTGGTTCCCCGCCGCCTGGCAAGCTCCGCCAGCTTCTTGATTGCCTCATCCTCCCTTCCATGATAGGGGAGCATGAGATTTTCAATTCTTATATCTTCACTGTTCTCCAAAAGATAGGCCACACCGCTTAAATGATCCTGATCCCCATGGCTGATGAATGCAAAATGAATCACAGGTACCCCTAAACTTTTCAAACAAGGCTCCAGGGAATATTTGCCCAGAGATTTTTTTAGAAGAGCTTCCTCCATCCACTAAAACAGCAGATCTTCCTGCCCGCAGCAGGATGCCATCACCTTGTCCCACATCGAGAAACACGGCTTCCAGCCCATTTACTGGGCCAGGCTTTAAAAGCAGGATGCAAAAGCAATACATCCCTGCCAGAAAAAGAACCTTTAAACCATAGGAAATTCTTTTCTTCTCTTCTTTATTCTCCCCGGCTCTATGCTCCTCATACTCCTTCCATATGTTCAAAGCAGCCATTCCTGCAAACAGAATAAGACCATAAGCCGCCAGCCGTCCAGTCTCCGGCCTGCCAAAGGTCAGGCTGTATCCAGGAAGCCCTTCCATGCTTTTGCAGATCCATTCATAAAAAGCAAGTATATAATGTCCTGTTCCCGCAGCACCGGTCCCAAGAAGGGGACTGAAGCTTCCAAGAAAGATAACGCCGATTCCGGAACAAACCACCCAATCCATTAAGGGGATAAGCAGAAGATTTAAAAACAGACCATAGAAAGGAATCTGATAAAAATGATACAGTGTAATAGGCATGGTGACGATTTGTACCGCTGCTCCTGTGGAAATCGCGCCTGACAGAAAATTCTTCTTTCCAAGCCAGTTTCCAAGGAGGGGACCTGCCCAGCCGATTGCATAAACAGCCCCAAAGGACAACTGAACCCCTCCATTCATAAGGAGCATAGGCGACTTAAGTCCCATAAAAAGCAGCGCCAGGGAAGCGGAGGACAAAAGATCATAGGTTCTTCCAAGATAAGCGGCCAGAAATGCAATTGACATCATAATCACAGCCCTCACCACCGAAGGACCGCTGCCTGTTAAAATCCCATACATAACCACCAGAATGGTTCCTGCCAGACCGGCGCCTCCAAGTCCCATTCCGGTTTTCCTTAAGATCCGGTAAAAAGAAAGGCCGAGGAAGGACATATGCATGCCGCTGATTGCAAGAAGATGGGAAATTCCGTTCTTTTGATATAAAGATTTAATATCCTCCGGAAGCCCGCTTGTATCCCCTAAAACAGCTGCCGTTAAAACGCCGGCATCTTCTTTGGGGGTGTACTTATAAAGGAGGGAACGCCCCCATTCCCTGGCCTGGCGTATCCCGTCTAAAAGAGGGGCTTCTCCTGGATCCAGAATCTCCAGTTCCTTCCCAATAAATTTTCCGTCTATTCCCAGCCCCTGATAATATGCCTTGCTGTCAAACTCCCCCGGGTTCCTGGCCGGTGAAAAGGGTTGTACCTCCCCCTTCACTTTGATGAGCTGCCCAAGGCGCAGCCTTTTATTCCCGTTATCACCTATGCGTTGAAGATCCAAAGGCTTAATAGACACCATCAGATGTGAAACCCGGCAGTAAGCCTCCTGCTTTAGTACCCGGTTTTCCTTTAGAACAATCTGAAGAGACCCATTCTTTTCTTCAAAAGAAGAAACCCTTCCCTCTGCCTCCGCATAACCGGCCGAAAGCTCCTCAATGACCATTTCCCTCTCTTCCCATCTTTTGCAGTCATATCCGGCCCAGGCCGCGCCCAGGTATAAAAAAAGAAGAGGCAAAAGAACCCAAAGCCGGTCCCTGCCTCTCCAATAACCATAAAGAACAACCCCGGCAGCAAAAAAAAGCCGGAATCAAAAGCCAGGATGTCAAAACCAGCAAAGCGGCAGTCTCTCCAAGTACAAATCCCCCTGCGATCAGACATAATGGGCGTTTTATTGTTCTGTTCCTCCTATATCATTTGGTACTTCCTCATTTTCCGCATTGTAATCCAGGTTGCGTTCAAAAAGCTGGTTTAAGGAAATGGAATCCCGAAACATGACTTCCTGAGAACCGCCCACCGTAATCTGCACCTTATTGATGGAAGAGGCTGCAGCCAGGGAATTCACAATAGAATAAATCGGGATATATTCCTTTACCTCCAGGGTGTTATTAAGAAATGCGGAATCAAAATTAATGTAACAGATGTTTTCATTGACCGACACATTAAGAAGCTTTGTATCCTTTGGCAGAGTCGGGTTCATCCCCGGCCTTCCCGGACCGGCGATCAGCTGTTCAATGACCAGCTTTTCCAGGGAAGTGTTTACGTTATGCACCACTTCTCTTGTCTCCTTAACCAGCTTCTCCCCGGTATCATCAGCGAAATACAGGGGCAGCTCCGTCTTCTCATAGGAATTGACGTTACTGATGTTGTCAATAAAATCGGAATTTGCCATAGGGCCTACCGGACTTCCCGAGCTGTCCATCAGGGGCTGTTCCGCTGTATACACAGCAACATAATCCACCCCTTTTACCTGGGTCAGTGTCCTTACCAGGGAAGACCTGCATAAAATCTCTCTGGTTGCATTCATCATGGCATAATTGTTATCAAAATACAGATAAAGAACCGTGTCCTCCAGCTTATACCGCTCAAAGCCCACCTTATCCGGAACCGCAGCCTGACGGTCCAGATCCTTTGGTACAGTCCGAAGCTGTTCCATCAGATTCCTGATCCTCCAGTCCGTCACATCTTCCAAGTCTCCTTCCGGCTTCTGCGGCATGTGATACTCCTGTGGTTCCATCTTTGTCATGGCAGAGTTCAGGTAATAAATCTGGTAAACATCACCGGCGTTTTCTGTTCCATCTCTTTTTCTTCCGTCACAGCCGGTCAGGCACAGAAAGCACGCCAGAAGAAGGAGAACACCCCGTTTTGCCGGGTGAAAAAGTATGCCTGAAAGGCGTTTCATCTAATAGCCTCCTGTTTCTAAGAAATATAAGTGAGTGGAATCCGTACGGTAAATGTGGCTCCCTCGCCCTCTTTGCTCTGAAGTTTCAATGCTCCCTGATGCATCAGCACAATTTTTTTTGTAATGGAAAGACCAAGGCCTGTGCCTCCTGTTTCTCTGGATCTGGCCTTATCTACCCGGTAGAACCGTTCAAACACATGCTCCTGGAACTCTTCCGAGATCCCGATTCCAGAATCCGCCACCTTTACGTAAAAAAACTTATGATCCGCATCCAGGGTAACCCGTACCCAGCCGCCTTCCACATTGTATTTGATGGCATTCTCCACCAGATTGCTTAAAGCCAGGGACAGCTTCATCTCATCCACATCGGCAATGACCTCCCTGATACTTTCAAAGGTAAGCTCCACATTGCGTTTTCCAGCAATGGGGCGCAGCCTTTTTAAGATCAGCTCCATCAGCCGTTGATATTCACCTGGGCAATGTTTAAATTTCCCCCAGCAGTCTTGTCCCATGCGGACCAAAGACAGCAGGTCATCAATGATCTTGTTTTCCCGCTCGATTTCATCGGAGATATCACTTAAAAATTCCCGGTAAAGCTCTGCCGGAACGTCTTCCATTCCCATGAGGGAATCAGCCAGCACCCGAATGGACGTGATCGGGGTTTTCAGCTCATGGGAAACATTTGATACAAATTCTTCCCTGGACTGGTCCACCGCCTTAAGCTTCTTTAACGTCAGGTTAATGGTTTCCGTAATCTGCAGGGTTTCCTTATAAGCATAGGAACTGATATTCCCGTCCATATCTCCCTCTGCCGCCCTGTTTAACATCCGCTGCAGCTCCCGGAAAGGCTTCATTAAAAGTGTGGCCAGAAAAAACACAAATATGGCCAGAACGGAAAAGATCATAAGCTGAAGAAAAGCTCCCTTTTCCGACATAGCGGACACCCGGTTCAGCAGATCCTCCGTGGATGCCGTCACGATCATGACCCCGGCAATTTCCTTTTCCTGGCTGTTGGAATAAATGGGAATCGTCAGCGCCGAATAATGTTTTTCAAAATTATATTTGCTACCGTTTTCTCCGTCAAAACAGCGGATAACCTCCTCAGATACATTGAGCTTACCCGTAGAAAGGGAAAAGGTGTCGCTGATGATCCTGAAATTCCGGTTCACCACCACGATCCGTCCATTGAACATATCTGCCTTTACAGACATTTCATTGTCCAGCAGAGGGTCCCTTGGCTCCATAGTCAAGTATCCGATTCTTGTCATTTTGTTGCTTAATATCCAGCACTGGTTTTGGATATCCTGCATTCTGGACTCAATGAGGTTCTGCCGGTAAGTACCCAGCATGACTGAATTCTGGATAAATACCGGTATGATTCCGACCACAATAAGGGCAATGATCAGAGTGACCCGCAGGCTTATGGCATGTTTCTGATTAAAAAGCCTTATCTGGAACATGATCCTGCACCTCCAACCTTATTCCTGTCATACATCCAGCCTTTTCGTACAAGCGATTGCCAGCGCTCCCGGCCCTATATGGCAGGATACACTTAAAGAAAGATTGTCCACGTGGATTTCTCCCGTCTTTGGAAAAACCTCTTCCAGCTCCTTCTTAAACTCCAAGGCAGCCGCCTCATTATTGGTATGGGCAACGGCAATGCTGGTGCGGATCCCTTCCGGATCGCCGAAGCGCTCCTCTATATCCTTTTTCGCGGCTGTGATCATCATGGTTTTGGCCTGCTTCATGGTTCTTGCCTTCGCAAAGGCGTCCAGCTTCTCTCCCTGAATGGTAAGAACCGGTTTAATCCTTAAAAATGTCCCTAAAAGAGCTGCTGCCGGAGTGATTCTTCCGCCCTTTTTTTTAAATATTCCAACGTATCCAGGGTAATATAAATGGTAGATTCCATCTTTGTCTCTTCCAGTTTTTCCTTAATGGCAGCAGCGGTCATTCCTAAGTCTGCCAGCCTCCTGGCTTCCAGGACTGACTGCCTTTGAGTGACGGAAATTCTCTGGTTATTGACCACAAACACTTTTCCCTCGTAATCTTCCGCCAGCATAAGAGCAGTCTGACATGCACTGCTCAGTCCGCTGGACATGGGAATGTGTACGATTTCCTCATACTCCTCTAAAAGCCTGTTCCATAAATCCATAAGATCGGCCGGAGATGGCTGAGAAGTGGAAATATCCACTCCTTCCTCCAGCTTTTCATAAAAATCCTTCTGTGTCAGGCTGATATCTTCATAAAATGTTTCCCCGGCCATCATAAACGGCATGGGTATTACGTAAACTCCAGCTTCTTCCCCCTGTTTCTGGGTAATTCCGCTGTTGCTGTCTGTTATAATAGCTACTTTCATTTCCATTCTCCTTTATTTCTGCAGGCAATGAACCAGGCGCAGGAATGCTTGCATTTCTGCATCTGGCGAATGCTGCAAGGGTCAAATAGCTCACAGCTTGCTAGGGACTATTTGACTTCCTGCAGGCAATGAGCCAAGGCAGCCTGTTCTCCTTCACCCGCAGATGTATAAAGCTGATAATACATTCCCCGCTTTAAAAGCAGCTCCTCGTGATTTCCCTCTTCCACAATTTTGTTGTCGGACAATACCAATATCCGATCCGCATTCTGGATGGTAGTAAGGCGGTGGGCAATGGTCAGCGTGGTGCGGCCTACTGCCAGGCGGTCCAGGGACTGGGAAACCAGATGCTCGCTTTCGTTATCAAGAGCAGAGGTGGCCTCATCAAGGATCAGCACCTGGGGATTTTTAAGGAATACTCTGGCAATGCTGATGCGCTGCTTTTGTCCTCCTGAAAGCTTCACGCCCCGCTCTCCCACATAGGTTTCATAGCCGTCCTTAAGCCCCGTGATGAATTCATGGGCTCCGGCCAGTTTTGCCGCCTGGATCACTTCAGCCTTGGAAGCCCCTGGATGGCCGTATTCAATATTTTCAAAAACCGTTCCTGAAAACAGATAAACATCCTGCTGCACCACTCCTACAGCGCTTCTTAAGCTCTCCAGGGTTACATTCCTGATATCCTGGCCGTCAATGAGGATCTCTCCCTCCGTCGGATCATAGAAGCGGGGGATCAGGTTGCATAACGTGGTCTTTCCTCCTCCGGAAGGGCCCACAAGAGCTACCTTTTCTCCTGCTTTGATATCAAGGTTGATGCTGCTCAGCACCGGATTGTGGTCATCCGGATATTCAAAGGATACGTGATGGAAGTTGATATTGCCTTTTACATCATGCAGAGGCTTTGCTCCTTCTTCATCAAAGATGTCCACACTGGCATCCATCAGCTCCATAAAACGTTCAACTCCGGTCATTCCTCTCTGGAACTGTTCCGCAAATTCGATAATCCTGCGGATTGTGGCAAGCAGCGTGGTCACATACAAGGTATAAGCCACCAGATCCCCTGGCTCTATCAATCCCTTTACCATGAATATGCCGCCTGCAACGATGACCACCACATACATCAGACCGTCAAACATCCGGATGGTGTTCTGGAAAGCAGCCATGTATTTGTAGGTTTTCCGTTTAATCTCCAAAAACTCCAGATTATCCCGGTTGAATTTTTCAATCTCGATCTTTTCGTTGGCAAACGCCCGGACCACCCGGTTTCCAAGAAGCTGTCCTCGATCCTGGCATTCAGCTCACCGATGTGGTTTCTCTGATGCTTAAAAGCCTTTCTTACCTGCAGGTTAAAGTAGGTACAGGATACCGCCATAACCGGAATCAGCAGGAAAATGATAAGGGTCAGAGGGAGATTGATCCCTGAAAGGATAATAAAGGATACCACTGTCTTTAAGAAGGCAATGAAGAATTCCTCCGGACAGTGGTGGGCAAATTCCGTTACGTCAAATAAATCACTGGTGATCCTTGACATGATCTGCCCGACCTTTGTATTGTTAAAATAGTTATCCGACAGCTTCTGCAAATGTGCAAATGCATCCTGTCTCATATCGGTCTCAATAGCTGCTCCCATGACATGACCTGTGTAAGCCATGTAGAAGCTGGCCATTCCGTCTATGATCCTGAGGCCAAAATAAAGGGCACCGATCCCGATGATCATACGAACCGTAAGGGACGTCATATCTCTTAACCCCTGATTGGTAATATAACGTAAGATCAAAGGCAATACCATCTCACAGATGGTGGTAAGCGACGCACAGAATAAATCCATGACCATGACTTTCGTATATTTTTTTATAGTAGGGCACAAAGCGTTTTAACAATGTGCCCGTTTTCATCTCATTTTGTTTCATATAATCCTCTACTCTGTAATCTTAATATTTTTTATAAGCCCCAAAGCCCAATCCTGTTCTCCCGGCTTTCTGCTCACAACATTAATGTTCATGCGCTGTTCCTTGTAAAGCACCTGCGCGGACATCTTATAAAGGATTTCCTCTTCCTTCTCCTCTGGTTCATAAAAAGCCACCCGTGCTTTGGCCTTTCCTAAGTCAAAATCCTGGATTTCCGGCCCTTTTCCCTGCTCAAACCACTGGTTCTTAAACTCGGCCTTACGCCCTTCAAAAACCGCCGCATAGATGTAATAATCATGACCTCCATACCCTTCACCATCATAGTAATGGTCCATGCTGGCGCTGTTTGCCTCATCATAAAGAAAATTTCCCGGGATCCCAAAGCTCATGTTGCCGATCTTTCGGTAAACAAGATGCTTTCTGCAGCCAATGGAAACCTCCTCCGGAAAGGTTGACACGCCTTCTAAATCCACAGGAACATGGCCGTCAAGGCTGCATACCTCCAAATACTCCTTCTTGGGGAATGGGAGCCTGCGGTCCATGGAAAGCGCGGTTTCAAGGAGCTTGATGATTTCCTGGTTTACCTGCTCATCCTGCTTGCTGCGGACTGACGGCATGAAATAGCAGAATTGGTGAAGCAGAACCATGGCGCTGTTTCTGTAAAAATAAGCATCCTTTTCTAATTCATTCCATACAAAAAAATCCCTGGCAAAAGCAACGCCTATACCAGAATTCATCATCCCTTTTATCTCATTAAAAGAAAATGACCGAATATGGGTGACCAGTTTCCCCTCCTGACGGTCCGGTATATAATAAACCGCAGGCCAGCAAAACATGTATTCCCCATCCCCGCTCCATCCGGACACCAGTTTCATAAGATCAGAAAACCACTGGTAAAAGTACTTCTGTCTCATGGCAAGAAAGTCCCTTTTTATAAAATATCCGGTCCTGTCCTCGAGCCTGAGCCTGAGCTTTTCTTTTTTTGCCAGCCGCTCCAGAAAATCGATGGCCGCTGCATGGAAACCAGGACCGGCAATGTTTGTCTGGCTCTCTCCCTGCAGCTTGCTCCTGCTCCACTTAAGCCAGACATAACCTTCCTGGCATAGCTGTACAAGCAAAAATCCTTCGATCCGAAAACAGCGGTAGCCCATTTCCTTTGCCAGCTTTTTTTGCCATACCCTCCGCTGACTGGTGATTCCAGTCTATACCTGAAAATATTTTTTTTCTTTGGCTCCAAAGAAAATCTGATTCGAATACTCATCTGAAAACCTTCCTAAGATATCTTTCTCTATTCTATCTTATTTTCAATAGAAATGGAAGCATAAAACGAATATGGACGAATTTAATTTTCCGATTTACATATGTTTTCTATGTATTTTGCTTCAGAAAAGCAAAAATCAGGGCTGCCCAGTGCAGCCACTGGAAAGCCCTGATTTTTCTTTGGCATAATTTACTTCATAATGCAGCAGCTCCACAGCCTGGATTTATTTTACAAGTAAAGATTTTCCTGTCATTTCTTTTGGCTGTTTTAATCCCATAAGTTCAATCAGGGTAGGAGCGATGTCTGCCAGACAGCCGCCTTCTCTCAGCTTATAGGCTGGGTCTGCATTTACCAGGATAAACGGAACCGGATTGGTGGTATGAGCGGTAAAGGGGTCTCCTGTCTCATAATCCAAAAGCTGTTCTGCGTTTCCGTGATCAGCACAGATGAACAGAACTCCATTGGTTTCCCTGATGGCTTCCACGGTTCTTCCCACACATGCATCCACAGTTTCAATGGCCTTGATAGCCGCGTCTTCAATTCCTGTATGTCCAACCATATCCGGGTTTGCAAAGTTAATGATGATCACATCATATTTTCCGGATTTGATCGCCTCTACCAGCTTATCGCAAACAATGGGAGCGCTCATCTCTGGCTGCAGGTCATAGGTGGCAACCTTTGGAGATGGAACCAGGATTCTGTCCTCTCCCTTATTGGGCTCTTCCACACCCCCGTTAAAGAAAAATGTTACATGTGCATATTTTTCAGTTTCAGCAATTCTGGCCTGTGTCAGGTTGTTCTGGGCCAAAAATTCGCCGAAGGTATTTAAAATGGATTCCTTTTTGAAAGCAACCAGCTTGTTTTTAATGGTCTCATCGTAATCCGTAAAGCATACATAGGTCAGGTTCATGCGCTTTTCTCTTGAAAATCCTTTAAACTCATCATCACAGAAGGCTCTTGTTATTTCTCTTGCCCGGTCAGGACGGAAGTTAAAGAAGATCACAGAATCTCCGTCTTTCACCGTAGCAACCGGTTCTCCAGCCTCGGTCACAACAAACGGCTCCACAAACTCATCGAAAACCTCTTTATCGTAGGAAGCCTGGATACCGGCAGAAGCCGATTCCACGTGATTTCCTTCTCCCTTTGCCAGAGCATTGTACGCCTTTTCCACACGGTCCCAGCGGTTATCCCTGTCCATTGCATAGTAACGGCCCATAACAGAAGCCACTTTTCCTGTGCCGATCTCCTTCATCTTTGCTTCCAGTGCTTCCACGAAGCTCTTTCCGGATGCAGGAGGCGTATCACGTCCGTCCAGGAAGCAATGAACATAGACCTTATCCAGGCCGTTTCTCTTTGCCAACTCTAAAAGGCCGTAAATATGGGTGTTATGGCTGTGCACTCCGCCGTCGGATACCAGGCCCCACATATGAAGGCAGATCCGGATCTCTTGCAGTTTTCCACTGCCTGTAAAAATTCCGGCACCTCAAAAAAGTCGCCGTCATCGATTGATTTTGTAATCCTGGTAAGCTCCTGATATACAATACGGCCTGCGCCCATATTCAAATGTCCTACCTCTGAGTTGCCCATCTGTCCGTCAGGAAGACCTACTGCCAGCCCGCTGGCATTTCCCTTAACAAAAGGGCACTGGCTCATAAGCTGATCCATGATCGGGGTCTTGCCTTCACAGACAGCGTTATGGTCGCAGTTATCATTTAATCCATAACCATCAAGTATCATTAATACAATCGGTTTTCTGCTCATAACTAGTTCTCCTTTTTTTCTTCTTCATTCTATTGTAATAGAAGCATCTTACTACTATATCGTTATGCCTCAAAAGCGTGGGAAATCGAATGGAAATCATTGTCTCGCCATTTATATTTTACATGATTTGCCCATTTCTTGCAACCGGTGAATGATGAAATAATAACCAGGCTCCGGTACCTGCCTTTTGCCATGAGGAAAAGCTGCCGTCCCCCACCGTTTAAGGAAGGGAGGCAGCAGCTTTTACCCGCTTATTTGTTGTAATTTACGATTTTTCCAAACTCTGGCTTTAAGGATGCTCCGCCAACCAGGCCGCCGTCAATATCAGGCTGTGTAAACAGTTCCGGTGCGCTTGCAGCAGATACGGAACCGCCGTACTGAATGCGGATGGCTTCTGCTGTTGCTTTGTCGTAGATTTCAGCGATGCATGCACGAATGGCACTGCAAACCTCCTGTGCCTGCTCGGTCGTGGCTACCTTTCCGGTACCAATCGCCCAGATCGGCTCATAAGCGATAACCGCATTTGCTGCGTTCTCTGCCGGTACGTTTAAGAAAGCGATCTTAATCTGCTGGCGGATCCAGTCAATGGTGATTCCCTGTTCTCTCTGGGTCAGTGTTTCTCCGCAGCAAACGATAGGAGTGATGCCGTATTCAAAGGCTTAAGAACTTTTTTTGTTCACAGTTTCATCTGTTTCCGCAAAGTATTCCCTTCTTTCGGAATGGCCGATTACCACGTATTTCACGCCTGCATCCTTTAACATGGCAGGAGAAATCTCTCCGGTGTAAGCCCCTTTATCCTCATAATACATGTTTTCAGCACCAATGTTAATATTGGTTCCCTTTGCAGCCTCCATAGCAGGCATAATATCAATAGCAGGAACGCAGAAAACAACGTCTGCTTCATCATTTGCCACCAGAGGCTTTAAGGTATTCACCAGTTCTACCGCTTCGGTGGGAGTCATATTCATTTTCCAGTTTCCTGCAATAATTTTCTTTCTGGACATAGTATTAACCTTCCTTTATGTTCGACATTCAGAAGACCGTGGTCTCCTGTTTGCAAGGCCCGGACGGTTCTCCTTTATCCGGGCCGGTATCGTGAATTGAATTTATTTATTGTCTGCTGCAGCCACGCCCGGCAGCTCCTTGCCTTCCAGGAATTCAAGGGAAGCGCCTCCGCCTGTGGAGATATGGGTCATCTTATCAGCAAAGCCAAGTCTCTTAACCGCATTCACGGAATCACCGCCTCCGATAACCGTAGTAGCGTCGGAAAGCTCTGCAACCGCACGGCATACCTCTAAGGTACCTTCCGCAAAATTAGAGAATTCAAATACACCCATCGGTCCGTTCCAAACAACAGTCTTGGCGCCCTTTAAGGCATCCTTGAAAAGTTCAATGGTTTTTGGTCCGATATCAAATCCTGACCAGCCTGGATCAATAACACTTACTACCTTTCTTTCGGTATCATTGGAAAACTCCCTGCCTTCCACGTTATCTACCGGAAGCAGAAGCTTTACGCCCTTATTCTCAGCCTTTTTAATCATCTCTAATGCATAGTCAAGCTTATCTTCTTCACATAAGGAATTTCCGATTTCCTTGCCCTGAGCCTTTGCAAAGGTATAAGCCATGCCGCCGCCAATGATCAGTGTATCAACCTTATCAAGCAGGTTATTGATCACATTGATCTTATCGGAAACCTTTGCTCCACCCAGGATTGCCACGAAAGGACGTACTGGGTTTTCAACTGCCTGGCCCAGGAATTTGATTTCCTTTTCCATCAGGTAGCCAACCACATTGGTTGTTGTGTATTTTGTAACGCCTACATTGGAGCAGTGAGCTCTGTGAGCGGTGCCGAATGCATCGTTTACGAAAATGCCGTCGCAAAGGGAAGCCAGCTCTTTTGCATACGCTTCTGCGCTCTCATCCTTGCCGTACTTAGTCTCTTCCACTCTGTAACGGGTATTCTGAAGCAGAAGAACTTCCCCATCCTTTAATTCTTCAGCGATCTTTCTGGTCTCAGGACCTGTTACCTTTGGATCGTTTACAAATTTCACTTCTACTCCAAGTCTTTCACTTAAAGCAGGAGCAACGGGCGCTAAAGACATCTCCGGAAGAGGCTCGCCCTTCGGCTTTCCTAAATGGGAACAAAGGATCACTCTCGCGCCCTGGTCTAATAATTTCTTGATCGTAGGAACGGCTCCGTCGATACGGTTGAAGTTCTGAATCACTCCTTCCTTTAACGGTACGTTAAAATCGCATCTCACCAAAACTTTCTTTCCCTGTAATCCGGTTAAATCATCAACTGTTTTCTTATTAAGCATGTTTCAATGCTCCTTTCCTATTTACTGCCCACGTTTTCTGGGCATAAAGGGATACCTGAAAGGTACTTCCCATATTCTTTTCTTCTATATATTTATAAAAATAAAAGGCCCGGTCCATAACGACCGGACCCTTTGTGGATCATTAGCCTAATTCAGCAAAGTACTTAATTGTACGAACCATCTGGCTTGTATAGGAGTTCTCATTGTCATACCATGAAACAACCTGAACCTGGTATAAATCATCGCCGATCTTGGAAACCATGGTCTGAGTTGAATCGAATAAGGAACCAAATCTCATGCCGACAACGTCAGAGGAAACGATCTCATCAGTATTGTATCCGAAGGAATCGCTTGCTGCTGCCTTCATAGCTGCGTTAATGCCTTCCTTGGTTACGTCTGTACCCTTAACAACTGCTGTTAAGATGGTTGTGGAGCCTGTCGGAACCGGAACACGCTGTGCGGAACCGATTAACTTGCCGTTTAATTCCGGAATAACCAGACCGATTGCCTTAGCAGCACCGGTGGAGTTAGGAACGATGTTGGCAGCGCCTGCTCTTGCTCTTCTTAAGTCGCCTTTTCTGTGAGGTCCGTCAAGAATCATCTGATCGCCTGTGTAAGCATGGATTGTGCTCATGATACCAGACTGGATCGGTGCATAATCGTTAAGAGTCTTAGCCATAGGAGCCAGACAGTTTGTTGTACAGGAAGCAGCGGAGATGATCTTGTCATCTGCTGTTAAAACATTCTCATTTACACTGAAAACAACGGTTGGAAGATCATTTCCTGCCGGAGCAGAGATAACAACTTTCTTAGCACCTGCATCAATGTGAGCCTGAGCTTTGTCCTTGGAGCAGTAGAATCCTGTACACTCAAGAACTACATCAACGCCGATCTCTCCCCATGGAAGTTCAGCAGCTTTTGCCTGAGCATAAATTTTAATAGTCTTACCATCTACAGTAATGGAATCCTCGGAAGCTTCTACCGTGTGAATACCCTCACCATAATATCCAGCGTATCCGCCTGTGCAGTGTCATATTTTAATAAATGTGCTAACATCTTTGGATCTGTTAAATCGTTAATAGCTACTACTTCATAGCCTTCTGCGCCAAACATCTGTCTGAATGCAAGACGGCCAATACGGCCGAAACCATTAATCGCCACTTTTACTGCCATAATTCAATTCCTCCTAAGAATAAAATTAATTTGATTGTTAAATATTAATCAACTATCCTTTATTTTACCTAATATTCCACTAAATAGCAAGTCCTTTTTTAATTTTAATCCTGTTCCCCTTAAATCTCTTTCTTAACATAGCTGGCCAGATTATAGGAATGATCGGAAATACGTTCCAGATTACTTATAAGCTCCAGGAACACAACGCCTGACGAGGGAATGCACTCACCTGAGGAAAGCCGTTCGATATGTTTCTCCCTCAGCTCCTCCTCAAGAAGATCCACCTCATCCTCCACTTGCTTACCTTTCGGACATCTTCTAAGTCCCCCTTTCTTCTGGCTTCTATGGAATGGAAAAAGGATTTGTAAGCCGCCTGGCAGATGACTTCCAGATCAGAAGCACCGGTATCGGAGAAACTGATTTCATGCTGAACCATGTATTCCGCCTGCTCCGCCAGGTTTTCCGCGTGGTCTCCTACCCGCTCTATATCATTAATACTGTAAAATAAGTTGTTGACTACCAATTTTTGCTCCTCTGTCAGGGACAGATTGTCGATTTTGACCAGATATTCCATCAGCATCTTTTCCATATTATTGATCGTCTTTTCTGTTTTATACACTTCCTTTACTTTATCCGCATTTTTCGTGAGAACTGCGTCCATGGCACACTTCACATTTTCCAGGGTGATCTGTCCCATATGCACTACCTCCATGGAGGCTGTTTCCACTGCAAAAGCCGGGGACTCAAAGATCCTCTCATCAAGGTGCTTCATGGTAACCGCTTCTTCTCCGGAAAACTCACCGTCATCGCTTCTCCCTTCCGGAATGACGAGTCCTGATAGATTCACCAGCTGTTTCGCAAAGGGGAACAGGAGCAGTGTATTGGTCAGGTTAAAGAAGGTATGGAATATGGAAATCTGAACTGCAGTTATGTTATGTGCCGCCAAAACCGGAGAGACCATAAAAAGGAGGAAAGAACCGATGCCAAATATGACTGCTCCCATCACATTAAAAGACAAATGGATCACCGCTGCACGCTTTGCCGTCCTGGAGCCGCCGATACTGGAAATGAGGGCAGTTACGCAGGAACCGATATTCTGACCGAGAGTGATGAAAATAGCGGCATTGGTCGTAACCACACCGTTCATGGCAAGGGTCTGCAGGATACCTACCGATGCGGATGAACTCTGAAGGAGAGCCGTCACGATGGCTCCGATCAGCATGCCCAGCAAGGGATTTTTTCCTAAAATACGGAATGCCTCAGAAAAAAATAGGGGCATCGGTATAAGGAGAAATTGCTCCTGACATAAAATCCAGGCCGATAAAGAGCATGCCAAGGCAACCAGGATCTCCCCTATGGTTTTCCACCTCTGCCTTTTGCTAAACAGCAGAAGGACCGCTCCGATTCCGATAAAAAGAGGGGCCGAAAAGGAGGGCTGCAATATGGAAAATGCATCTCCTAACTGATTCATGGATACGATCCATGCCGTAATGGTGGTACCGATGTTGGCTCCCATGATAACGCCCACCGCCTGGGTCAGATTAAGCACCCCTGCGCTTACAAAGCCGACCACCATGACCGTGGTCGCTCCGCTGCTCTGGATGATGGCTGTTATGAGCGCTCCCAGGAGCACTCCCAGGAAACGGTTATTTGTAATCATTCCCAAAAACCGGCTCATCCTGCTTCCTGCACTCTTCTGCATTCCATCCGCCATGGTGTTCATGCCATACAGGAACATTCCCAGTCCCCCCATAAAGCCAAACAGACTCGATATGTCATTTATAGACATGTGTTACCTCCTTATAAACACTGATTATGGTTTTATTCCGGTGCATCTCCCTCTTTCCGGAAGGCACACCGTTTAAAATATAGCATAGGCGGAATTGCTTTTTCAATGTTTTTTAAAAATTATGTAAAAATTTGGTGAAATTGAAGTAAAATCAGTGCTCCCAGGAAAGCCAAAAGGCCGCCCTGCTGATCAAAAATCAGCGGGCGGCTTTTGCACGTTCCTTCACCTATAAGATATCGTTTGTTCCTCCAATTTTTATAGTAATAGATTTCACCTTTCCAGCTCTCAGCTTCATGGCATTATCACCAAAAAGCCCTGCTTCCTTTATCTCCGCCCTTTGTCCATCAAGGTATTCCAGTTCCATCTTTTCAATGCGGTAGGAACCCGGTATCATATCCTGCCTTTCAAAAAACTCATAGACGATTTTAGTTTTTCCTAAAAAGTTAGCTTCAACGGTTTTATCCTCCGGGATTAGATACCCGGGAATTGCCGGCTCAAAAAAGCAGCAAAGCTGTCCCTCTTCCATGCGGAAGGGCTTTTCTCCAAACATCATTATCTGCCACATTTGCAGGAATTCAGCCGTAGAACCGCTTAGTCTTGCCACAAAACCTCTTCCATGAAGCTTATCATCAGCATTTGCACTGCTTACAAGAAAAGAGGAATTCTCTAACAAGCTTCTTCCGTATACCTCCTCATCCAAGAACGGAATGCAGGCATTGCGGAAATCCTGGAAGAATTCATCATATAATTTTGATTGAAGCAATTCCAGCAGATACTTATATTCCATGTGGAGCCAAATGGACTCATTTTCCAGCCAGCCGGGAGAAAATGCTTTTGCTCTCCCGATCTCAAAGGAGGCATTGTCCAGGGATTCATTGACTCTGTACATCTTTAATTTGGTATCATATAATCCGGTCTTCTTAACCTGATGATACAAGGATAATTTTTCTTCTCTGGATACCGGCAGCTTCATATACCGGACAAACCCTTCCAGGAACAGAGGAAGCGCAGTGACCTGCAAATTTTCAGGAATGATATGAGTTCCGGCCATTTCATAACTGTCAAGCTGATGGATATAATAGGTGGGAATCCTTCCATCTTTTTTTGCAGGCTGATTGTATGCCTTCTTCCACATAGGAAATCCACTTTAAAAGAATACCACGAAACTCCCGTCCGGACATGGATATCTCATCTCCCCGGACTCCTTTCACCGTGATTGCCCGGTAGCGCTCCTTGTAACCATTGCACTCATTCCATACCCAAAGCCTGCTATTAGCCTTCTTTTCATAAGCAGCAAAGGTTTTATCCAGACCTTTGATAAAATCATACAGCTCGGCCGGTACCGTGACCCCTTCTTCATACCGCACCAAAGCGCTTTCCATAAATTTCAGCAAACGGTACAGTTCAAAGGTTTCCGGCATAGAGGAGCCTAAAAGTCCTGGGAGACCATTTAAGGCGTCATACCAGCCCGGCTTTCCCGCTCCATTTCTATCCCTAAGCCGGACATGTCGAGAGAAGCAGCTTTATTGGCAGCCAACACCACAAGCTTTGTCATCAGGTTTGTGACATAAACGGTTCCTTTTCCATAATCAGTGGATACTGAATCCTTTAATACTTCCATTTTCCGGTCCTCACAAAGTGCGTGGTACTGCCTGATTCCCCGCTCCGTCTGCACATAACGCTCATGGCGCGGCTTCACAACCGCCCTTGATTCATAATAGGTGTAGCTTTTATCAGAAAACAGAAGGTGTTTTTCCATTTCAGGATAAACGGAAAGATAGGTTTCAATCAAGTCAAGATGATAGGTCCAGTGATCAGTCCAATATCCTTCTCCAAAATCTGCGTGGAATTTAAGACTGCTGTGTTCCACCACTGCACTTAAAAATTCCTCCCTGCAGCATTCTAAGGAAATGGAATGCTGCTCCAGACAGGCAAACAGACTTCCCGGCGAAAATTCCTTCTGGAAAAATCCCCTCATAAGGCTCTTGCCGTCCTGTTTCACGTACTCAAGAATCTTATCCGGCCGTACGGCTTTATAAGTGACCTGGCGTACGACCAGGGGATTATACCCATCCAGCTGCAGCAGATTGTAAAACAGCTTGATGTTATGATCCTTTACATAAGGCGCAAATAAAACATCGCTTCGCCGGTTTTGGTTTACATCCCTGAAATTTCCGTTTCCCTGAGTGTAATACTCCGGAACCATGGAAAAATCATTGTAATCCCGCTCCATATCCCCATGCTTCCTGGAATACACATAAAAACAGAATCCTTCCCTGTTTTTATTGGAAATCCCCCCCGCAGAACGTTATCCACATAGGTCTGCTTACAATAGGCATCAAACACCGGATCAGAGGTTTTCGTGTGGATAAAGCTTCCCAGTTCCCGCGTTTTTTCAGCTGCACTGATGTATTTCTCTTCGAAATAGCTCCTGTCTAATTGGCCATCCCCATAATCGGACAGAAGCTTCTTAGAAGAGGCCTGACCTGCACAGTATTCCAGCCTACAGACTCTCCGGCAGACAAGACCCTGGTCAGACAGGAAAAGCCGGAAGGTACAAGATTTTGGGTGATCTGCCTTTTTTTGAAGAAGCTCCTCAAGACTGTGGCGGATCAGACCCAACGGATGTTCCATTGCCGTATCATATTCAAACACAAGCTCAGGATCAGCAATAATGGGAAGCAACTGGCCGGATTCTGATAAGGAGAGAAGGAAATTGCCTTCTTTCACCTTTGAAACAACTGCTGAATCCCCTGTGCTGTACCGCACCCGGTAATAAGGCATCCGCTTCTCCACATCCTCCACCTGCATCCAGGCCTTCATGGTCTGGGCTATTTCCTTCATTTCTTTTAATCCGATTCCATAAGGGATGACTTCTGGCATTCCATCCAGTATCTGAAGGTCCAGCTCCTGTTTGGAGATGTTTTGTATGGTCACCCGTCTCACCAGACCGGCAACCGCTTCATCGGGAAGGGTATAATACAGGACATTGGTTTTTAAGCCTCTTTCTTCGTTGATTTCTTCCAGCTCCAGTTCATTCATGCCCACATACATACGGGTTTTCACAGAGTCCAGGCGAAATGGCTCGTATACCTCACTCCCAACCTTTATAAAGGTGCGAAACCCCATATTCCTCACAAGCTGGTATGCCTGATGGGCCGGATAAAATTCCATAATGGAATGATTCTTGTTTTCCACACCAAAGCTTGCAACTGCCTGGCCCCGGTTCGTATAGAAACACCAGAGAGGAATACCGTAAATTCCGCTGATTCCAGGCAGAAAGCTTGAGAATACCGGTTTCTGATTATAATCTTCTATCGTAAATCTTCCTTTTGAATCAAACATTATTTCATCATCCTTTCACCGCACCTGCAACCAGGCTATCCTGAATCTGATTGCTCAGCATAAAATAAATAACAATGGTGGGCAGGGTGGCAATGACCATGCCCGCTCCGATCAGACCCCAATCAGTGGAATATTGGCCCGCAAAGGACATGATTCCCACGGGCAAGGTACGGTACCGGTCGCTGTCCACAAAGGTATTGGCTAACATCAGCTCATTCCAGGTTCCTAAAAAGGTAAAAATAGAAGCAGTGGCAACCGCCGGCTTGACGATGGGAAGTATAATGGCTGCAAAGCACCGGAAAATCCCGCAGCCGTCAATACAGGCTGCCTCTTCTATTTCTATGGGGATGCTTTTGTAAAATCCGATTAATATCATGATGCTCATGGGAAGAGCTCCCGAAATATAAGGAATAAGCAGCCCTAAGTATCCTCCCTTTAATCCAGTTTTATCAAGTACCTGAAACAGGGGCAGCAGGGCGGCCTGGGCCGGAATCATAATTCCCAATGCGAAAACTCCAAATACCAGGGATTTTAGCTTCCATTTCATTCTGGCTATGGCATAAGCAGCATGGCAGATAAAATCCCTGCAACAGCCACGGTGGCCATGGAATAAAATATGGAGTTTAAAAAGTACCGGATTAAGTTTGTCTGGGTAAACGCATTTCCGTAATTTTCCCATCTCCAGATCTGGGGAAGCCCGATGGGGTTTTCTCCAAATATTTCTCCATTGCTTTTTAAGGAAAAGGTAAAAAGCCAATATAAGGGAAAAAGCTGAGTCAGTGCAATGAGGCACAGCAGCAAAAACTTTATCTTTTTTTTCATCTTCATAGGACCGTCTCCTCATTTATATGGCTGATGCATTTTCTTCCGCTTTTTTTAAACAGCCTGCTCACAATAAAGGTAAGCAGCAGGCATTCTACTACAATGAAAAATGCCTGTGCGCTTCCATACCCGTATAGGCCTCTGCGGAATAAATTGTTGTACATCAGGGTTGCAGGCACTTCACTGGCATGGTTTGGGCCGCCTCCGGTCATGACATAGATTAAGTCAAAGGCTCTTAGGGAACCGGTAATGGAGAATATGACACAGGTCTTGATAACCGGAGCTAAGAGGGGCAGGGTAATCTTTGTATTCACCTGCCACTTGCTGGCGCCATCAATTTGGGCCGCCTCATAATAATCCTGGGAAATGGCCTTGATCCCTGCATAAAAATCAGCATATGATAACCGATGTACTGCCACACCGCAGGAATCAGAGTGGAGAGAAATGCAGTTTTTGGATTGGAAAGCCAGGAATAGGTAAAATCAGAGGCTCCCAGGGCGCGGATCAGCTGGTTTAAAAGTCCATATTCGCTGTTGAACATTTTCATCCAAAGCTGGCCGATTACCATACTGGAAATAACCACCGGTAAAAAGTAAACGGTACGAAAGAACTTTTCTCCTTTTACCCCTCTTGCCAGGACCATAGCCAGAAAAAGGGAGATGGGCAGCTGAATGAGTAAGGATGCGCCCACTAAAAGAAAGGAATTTAAAACGGCCTTTACAAAGTGGCGATCCTCTGCAAACAGCCTTATGTAATTTCCATGTCCGATAAACTTCATTTTCCCCATGCCATCGTACTGGAACAAACTGTAGGCTCCGGAAATAAAGAGGGGAATCATACTAAAGCTGATAAACAGGATGAGCGCAGGCAGCACAAAGCAGGCCACAAATCTCTTTTTTCCCAACATGTTATTCATGATCAATCTCCTTTGGGCAAAAATGGGTATCGCCTGTTTCTGTAAGCGATACCCCCTTTGCTCTTACTTACTTATTAATAGCTGCTTCATGTTCCTTTATAAACTCCCCCGTATCGGCGCCTGGAGCGACAGGGTCTGCACCTGTTCATTGTGAATGGTGGCAGGCTCCGCATCAAGAGAGGTATCCCATGCAAGGACTGAGGTCTTTCCTTGGGAAAGAAGATCCTTGATCTGTACGAAAAGAGGATTTAAGCCCTTTTCATCCACCTCTGTTTTCCAGCCGCTGAAGCCTGTGCCTGACTCATAAGCAGCTTCTCCCATCTTTTCGTTTATGTAGATTGCGAATTTAGCAGCCTCCTCCGGGTTCTTTGTGCTCTTATTTACCCAGAAGGATTCTACGAATCCGCCGCAATAATCGGTTTCATTTCCTTTGCCGGTAATCATGGGAATCTTCATTGCCACCACATCCTCCGGATTGATGGTAACGGCTTTATCTGTATAAATGCCGTTAGCAAACCAGCTTCCAATAAGCCTCATGGCGGCCCTTCCCGTGCCAAAGGCTGCATTGGCATCATCGTTGCCCTGCTCCAGAGGATTGGCTCCAAATGCGCCCATCTTGTATAATTCCTGGACCTTATCAGCTGCTTCCGCATAGCCATCTCCTTCAAAGGGAGCCTGAACGGAGAGCATCTTGTTGATTTCCTCTGCCCCTACAGTTCGCAGTGCCAGCGCCTGATAGATAAATGCCGCATTCCAGCCATCCTTTGCGCCGGAAGCCAAAGGAGTTACCCCTTCAAGGGCCTTCAGCTTTTCAACTGCGGATACCAGTTTGTCATATGTATCAGGAAGCTCTGCTCCTGCCTGTTCGAATAAGGCCTTATTGCAGTATAAGGTCATGTACCAGGAAAAGGAAGGAAGAGAATAGGCTTTTCCATTGTATTCAAAAGCTGCTGTAGAGCCTTCCAGAAGTTTTCCCTTAATCTCATCTGTGATATAGGAATCCAGAGGAAGGAGTTTATCCGCATTGACCATCTTTTTTGCGGTTCCTGCCCCCCAGTAATAGAACACATCAATTCCCTTTGCATCTCCTGCAAACTCCGCGGAGATCTTCGTCTTATAAGCCTCTGTATCCAGAGTCTGGGTGTTGATTTCCACATCGGGATTTTCCGCCAGGTAAGCAGCAACCGCCTCATCATATTTTTTTCTTAAGTTCATTGGTATCATTGGACCACTGGTGCCAGACATTTAACACCGTCTTTTCTGTCTTTCCCTCCCCTGAACTGCCGGCGTTTGTTGGAGCGACACTGCCTTTGCTTCCACAGCCTGTCATGCCTGCTGCCAGGGCTGCCGTAAGTGCCACGGCTGAAACTCTTTTTAATAAACCTTTTTTCATATCAATCTCCTCCTGGGTTTTCTTTGTTTCCTTCTGATACCAGTATACCGAAACTCTTTTTTTAACTCAATTTAATATTTTGACCCAAAAGGTTAGAAATTTTACTACCTTTGCTTAAACTCCTTAACGGTTACTCCCACATGCTTTTTAAAGCAGATGCCAAAGTAATGGGAATCCCGGAATCCCACCTTTTCTGCTATTTCGTATACCTTGAAATCCGTTGTATTAAGAAGGCGGATGCTCTCTTCAATCCTTTTTTTCAGGACATATTCAATCAGGCTCTGACCTGTCTCCTTTTTAAATACCCTGCTTAAGTAGCTTTCATTGGAAAAGACCGCCGAAGCTACAGTTTTAAGAGAAAGCACGGGATCGCAAAAGTTTTCATCGATATATTCCAGGGCCTCGTTTACCACCTTATTTCCCTGCTTTGCTTTCTTGCTGTTATGATAGTTGAGAATCATACGGATGGATTCATCCAAAAACGGACGGCACTCTTCCACCGTTTGTATGGACTGTATGGATTCATACAGACGGTCTTCTCCTATGAGCTGTTCCAGGCTGACCCCATACTTATTAAGGGTACTTCCGGCCTTAGACATTAGATCCATAACCGTAAGCCTTAAATATTCCACTTCTGTTACTCTTGAGTTCCGGACTCCTTCCACATAATCCCCGATTGCAGCAGACACCCTGTCGGAAATTCCATTGGTCAGGGAAAAAAGGAAGTCCCCCCAGTCAAAGGCCAGCTTATCCGGATTTTTTTCCATAATATGCATATATTCTTCGTACGTGATGATCCGGTTATCCCCTAAAAGCACCGATGCGCTTAGGGCATGTTCCGACTCAGCAAAGGACTCTGCAATCCCCCCATAGCCTTCATGGCTTCGGCTGATTCCAATGGTGGAACCAATGCAGTTTTCCCTCAGTCTCTGATGGATCTGCCTCGCAATTTCCCCGCTGTCCTTTAAGCGCCTGGCCGTACAAAACAAGATGATATTTTTCATGTAATGAAGAAAGGATATGGTTCCGTCAATGGGATCCCTGCCAAGGAGTTCCATGGCCCTTTTATGGAGGCTGCCGTCTGCTCCCCCTGACCGTTCCTCTTTTAAGTGGAGATTTAAGCAGCAGCACCCTTCTAGCAGCGCTTCACAGCCATAGGCAAGAAGCTTTTTCTCCGCTTCCTCCTCACTGGTCCGCTTTTCCACCAGCCGCTGAAAGAAGCTTTCCATTAAGATGTCCTGGTCGGCAGAAACACTCTGCTTTAACATCTCCACCTCCTTGCGGCGGGCCTTTTCCTTTAAGATTTTCCCTCTGATCTTAAGTACGATTTCCTTCAGCTCATTCATATCAATGGGTTTTAAAAGAAAATCTTCTACTCCAAGCTTTACCGCACGCCTTGCGTATTCAAATTCCCGGTATCCTGTGATCATAATTACATGAATGCTCTCATCCAAAACGGAAATATGTTCCGCCAGCTCCAGACCATCCATATGGGGCATATTAATATCGGTTAAAACCAACTCCGGTTTTCTGTATTTTATAAATTCCAAGGCTTCCGTACCGGAGGAAGCCTCCCCAATGACTGAAAATCCATGATCTTCCCAAGGAAATCCTCTTTTGATCAGCACCCGTTCCAGTTTTTCATCATCCACAATCAGTACCTTGATCTCCATGTTCCAACCCCTTTGCTTCCATACGCTTTACTCTTACTGCTATTTCTGTCCCATTTCCGATCTCACTGTGGATAAGGACCGGCTGCCTGATTCCATGGTAGAGGGTAATCCGCTGCATCAGGTTATAAAGGCCAAATCCCGACTTACCGGTCACTGTCCTCCCTTCCATGATTTCTTCGATCTTTTCCTCGCTCATGCCTACCCCGTCATCAGACACCAGAAAAATAATTTCATCCTCATCGGAAAAGGTCTTGATGGAAATGGTTCCTTTTCCTTCCCTTGGCTTGATCCCATGGTGGACGGCGTTCTCTACCAAAGGCTGTAAAAGCAGCTTTAATATCCTGCAGTCCTTCACCTCTTCTTCCACGTCCACCTCTACCTTTATTTCATTGTCATAGCGGATATTTAAGATGGTCAAATAGCTTTGTATACAACTTATTTCATCCTTTACCGTAATAAAATCCAATCCGCTGTTTAAGCTGTTCCTGTAAAAACTGCCCAGGGCCTGAGTCATTTTAAAGCAATTATCATAATCCCGCATGAGTGCAAGCGCGGATACCGCATCAAGGGTATTATAAAGGAAATGGGGATTAATCTGAGCCTGAAGCAGATCCAGTTCCACCTTTGCAATGATCTGCTCTTCTTCCTTTACTTTTTGGATCAGGTTTTTAATGGATCTTGCCATATGATTAAATACCCGTTTTAGATTATTGATTTCATTTTTCTGCTGGTCCACCTCCATTTCATCAAACTGGCCCTTTTCCACCAACATCATATGCTTTTCCACCTTTAACAGGGGATGGAAGATAAAACGGGTGAGCATGACCGAACAGACAAAGACAAACGCAACATTCATACACATGATCAGCAGGATAACGGTGGAATAATAGGGCGCCATGGCAGTCATATTATCCAGCTGAAAGGATCCGGCCAGCTTCCAGTTTTCGATGCCAATGTCCTGGGTGATCACCAGCCGGTTCTCACCAGTCCGCTGTCCGGCATTCCCAGGGGCCACAATGTATTCATCTTCATTGCCCAGGATGTAAAAATCACTGTCACTGGAATTGCTGACCCCATTAAAGTAATTGCGTATTGTTTCCTCATTGACCGTAACCAGCAGGATGGCCAGAGGCTTATATGTATTTTCATCCCGGATTTCCCGGATATAGGTAATATAAGGAGTGTCTCCATAAAATTCAATGACCCCCTCGCTGCCTTTCATAAAAAAACCGTTTCCCCTGCGCTCACTTAGATGCCGGTACCACTCGGATTCCAGAATCTTTTCTCCGTATATGCCCTTGGGCGTCTTTTTATAAGAGCTGTACACATTATGATAGGAATCCATAATCAGGACGCTGGAAATATATTCCCCTGACAGGATCATATTCACCAGACTCTGCTTGATGGTTCTCTGGATAGACGGATCAATGGCCCTGTTATCCACATTTCTTAAAGCCTCCTGAACATTTCTATCAAAATAGATCAGGTTTGAGAACTGGGTCACATTATCAAAGATCAGGGATAAATTTCCCTTAAGGGCGCTGACCGTCTGAGTGCCTGCTCCCATAATTTCTCTTTTCGTGTAGGAGCTGTTAATGACAGACAGGACCGAAAAGGTGATTACAAAGGATAATAATACGACCGTTAAATACATAATCAGGATCTTTGTCTTAATCCTCATGTTCTTCCATGCAGCCATCAGACCAGTCATAGCAGCCTCCCATAAATATGATTTTTCACCCTTATTCTAGCGAGTTTGGCATGGGATGTCAAAAGAAAGTTCGGATTGCCTCTATCTGCTCCCTGTTTAAAAACTCAGTCGGGGAATTCTTATCGCAGGTATCCTGATTTTCAATAATCAGGACACTCCCTTCCTCATCCAGGGCATGAGTGTGCCAGACACCTTTCTTCACGTTATAGAGCTGGTTTTTTTTACCATTTTCACACATTCCATCTCTCCTGGCCGTTCTCCATTCCCTCCTGAAATCAGGACGCAGCTGCCTTCCAGCAATACAAATACCTCATCTGTTTCCAGGTGTCTCTGCATGGAATCCAGGTTTTCTGCTCTTACGTCATCGCAAAACTTAAGCACTGCCACTCTCCATGTCTGATAATCCACAAGAGGGTATATCCCTCTTGCGAAATCTTAATGATATCAATCAATTCTCTTTCCATTCTGTCCTCCTAAATAAAGCAAATATTCCTAATCCGTTCCTATACCTGGCGTTAAACACTGACCGCTTATACTGCATTTAAATCAACCGTGATGGTATGAAGCTCCTGATCCGGTAATTTTAATAGTTCTTCTCTTTTAATGTTCCATTCCCCACCAAGGCTTTGGCAGGGAATCCCATTCAATGAAATACCGGTTATTCCATAAGTATCCGGGTCTAAATTCCGGGGATTTTTGTAAATAATCTTTACGTTTTTTCCGGCAAATATTAGAGAAACCGAAGCCTCATGCTGATTGTCAAACTGTTCCTTCAAAAGCTGGGGCTTAAAAACCAGATTCCCATAATACCCTCTGATTCCAAACATCTGAGTGACAACCGTAACCAGATACCAGCTTGCGGCTCCTGTCAGATAGTGATACATTCCTCTTCCCCTGGCATTCACATATTCAGGAATTCCCGGATATATCCTGCTCTTTTCGGAATCGCTGCAATGGTCAAATAAGGATATGAGGGCATGATATCCTTCCTTTGACGCGTTTCGCCTGTACAAGGCATTCCCAAACATGGTGGCCATATGGGAGAATACTGCTCCGTTTTCCTTGTGTCCATAAGCAAAACCAAACATCCTGCCTAAATCCATTTTTACCTCGTGGAAATCCGTATTTAAACGGTATCCTCCGATTTCCTCTCTGTAAAGATAAGCATCGGAAGCCTTCATGATCTCCTTCACCTGCCGGTCCGTTGCAACTCCCGACATGAGGGAAAACACCTGGCTGGTGAGCATCATGCGAACCCCTGCTTCTGTTTCACCCTCCACTTTGTTTCCGGAATTGTCGTAGTATCCGTTGTACCAGCCAAACCCTTCCCTTGAAGTGGTCCATTCCGTTTCCCGTATATGATCGTATATCCAGGAAGCCTTTGTCCGCAAATCCTCCTGAAGTTTCTCTCCTTTTATCATTGCCTTTTTTCCGGAAATGGAGTGGGAGCAGCTTTCGCAATAACGAATCAGCATTTCCTGTTTCTTCCCGATGTCATCATAAACTGTCCTGTCTTCTGCCATAAGCTGCCTCATTTCTTCGGCAACTTCAAATTCTTCCACTCCCTGTTCTTTCAGTTTTTCCAGGAAATCGGCAAGCCCCTTTAAGTTATACCCATACATACAGGTAAAGGCTACGCTCTCCCCTCTCCGGGAAGCTAAGTCCAGGGCATCATTCCAGTCTGCGCCCCTGAGCCTGATGTGGTTATGCTCTCCCACATCGTAAAAGGATGTGAGGTTTTGAACCAGCAGATGTTCCAGGAGGGTTCCTGAATAAACCTGGTCCTTGTCATCCCGCAGCCGTTCCCCGTCTTCTGTCTTCCACTTAAGATCCTTTTCCTCTCCGCGGCAGACCTGCATATCCTTAAAATAGCTGTTGTTTTCCAGCAGGATCCCAAGATCCCCGGTTTGGTGGATGTATAATTCCGTGGTCAAAAAGGGCCATACCCCATGGTCCATCCAGACCCTTGTAATGTTGTTTCTATCTGCAATAAACTCTCCCTGCCCGCTTCCAATGATCGTCGCATTGGTCCCATCCATCCGCACCCCGCCAAAGTTATCAATTAACATCTGGCGGACCCCTGACGAGTCCATCATTAGCAATGCCAGGCAGTCCTGCCATAAGTCTCTCCAGCCCCGTCCGCCTTTTCCATAGTCATGATGGGGCAAAAAAAGAGCAGCCGTAAATTCTCCGCAGCATGGGCTGAAAGCTTACCCACCGCATCCAGCGGTCAAAAATGGAGTTACCTGTGTGAAACCTCACATTGACCTTTTGGTTCCAATATTCTGCTGTTTGTTTCCTGCACCTGTCAAATGCTGTTTCATTAAGAAACTGCTCACAGCTATGTATCAGTTCTTCTTCCGTGTCTCCATATCCCATAGCTACAAGATAAGTTATCTTTTCCTTAGGCCCTATCCGGCATTCCTGGAAACAAAGCCCTCCCAGAGCTTCATAACCGCCTGTCTCAAAATCCAACCCCTGAGGCTTTAAAGGGATTTCATACAAGGCTTTTGGATTTTCAAGATTGCCGCCTTCCCCTGTAAAATCCTCTAAAACCGGGTAATACCCCACAGGATGCTGGGAGTCATTCCCACCGAACACGCCGTAAGCCCGGTGGTTTCTCTTATGGCCCCGTTCATCAAAAGTCATAGTGGGAGTCACAATGACTCCGGAAGACTTCGTCTTAATTCGATGGAGAAGGGAGGTTACATGCCGGTGGTCCCTGATATTATCCGCAGACCGGGCATAGAGAGGAATGGCCGTAACGATCTGAAGACTTTTATATTCTTCCGAGATATTTTCTATCTGGATTTTCATCAGCTCCACCCTCTCCCCGGTGGCCGGAACAAGGCTGCTGATTGACCCTTTGATACCCAGTTGTTTTGAAGTTCTGGTTAGCTTATGATGCATAAAGCCCGCTTCCACAGCCACCTCTTCCTTGTTTTCAGAAAAAAAGCCGGGCCTGCTGCCAGGAAGAACGGCCGGTCAGGGACCACAATACCGCCCCGTCAACCCTGCACCATACATTTCTGGAGGATTTGTCATTATGTAGATTTTCACAGCTGACCGGAGGCATAAAAAAAGGAATTTTGATCCATCTTACTGTCCCCTCCCAGATCAGGAGATACACAGCTCATTACCCCGGACTCATTTGCCAGGGGAAAATACAAATAGCTGGTCAGATCCGGATTTTCCATATAAAAATCGCCCTGATTTCCTATAAACTCATATTTCATCCCAATATCCCATCCTTTCATACCGGTAGTTTTCTTAAAGTATATCCCAGGTGGATGGATTACTGAATTTAATTATTTTGCTGAAAAGGTAATTTTTTTTACTTTATCAAATTTCTTTCGGTAAAACTCCACTCCCCTGCGTTGCTTTTCAGCCTTAGATTGATTATAATGAATTTAATTCTTGAAAGGAGAACCCCATGCTGCCAGATTATCATTTTCACACAAATTTCTCAGGAGATTCCCAAACTCCCATGCGGACCCAGCTGGAACGGGCCATAAGCCTTGGAATGACATCCCTCTGTGTTACGGACCACCATGATTATGACGTGGACTCTGTCATCGATTTTACCCTTCAGACAGACCAGTATTTTGAAGCAATGTCTGCCTTAAGAGAAGAATACAAAGGCCGGATCGACCTTCGCATAGGGATCGAGCTGGGACTTCAGACTCATTTAAAGGAATACTACAGGGAACTGTTATCAGGCTATCCCTTTGATTTCGTCATCGGCTCCACCCATTTTATTAACAGAAAGGATCCTGCTTATCCGGAGTTTTTTTGAAGGAAGAGGAGAACAGAAGGCATATCTTCAGTATTTCCAGGCCACACTGGATAATGTGAAAAATATAGACAACTATGACGTGGCAGCCATATCGACTACATTGTCCGTTATGGCCCAAATAAGGCTCTTTACTACAGCTACGAAGCATACCGGGATATTCTTGATGATATTTTAAGAGAAATTATAGAGCGGGGAAAAGGAATTGAATGCAACACGGCCGGTTTCCGAAAAGGGATCGGACAGCCAAACCCATGTGCTGATGTTTTAAAGCGTTATAAGGAATTAGGCGGGGAGATCATAACCATCGGTTCCGACGCCATATACCGGAAGATTTGGGAGCAGACTTTCAGACAGCCAGAGAACTTCTAAGGCAATGCGGATTTTCTTATTATACGGAATTTCTCGGACGAAATCCGGAATTTAAGCCCCTTTAAACAAATCAGAGAAACAATACCTGGAATTGGAGAATTGCCATGAATGTATTTGATATTATCGGCCCTGTTATGATCGGGCCTTCCAGCTCCCATACGGCTGGTGCTGCCCGTATCGGCAAAACGGCTGCCCTGCTTTAGGTGCTCCTGTGGCAAAGGCAGATATCCTGTTCCACGGATCCTTTGCTAAAACATATAAAGGGCACGGCACAGACAAAGCCATTGTGGGAGGAATCTTAAAGCTGGATCCCTGGGACCCGGGAATCCGCACAAGCCTTGAAACAGCGAAAGAGCAAGGGATATCCGTCACCATCCACAACGGTAACATTGAAAATGCCCATCCAAACACGGCGCTGGTCACCCTTACCTCGGATCAGGCAGCAGCATCTCCGTCCAGGGAGCATCGGTGGGAGGCGGCAACATCGTCATAAACAAGGTAAATGACATGGAGGTTTATTTTACCGGGCAGAATACCACCCTGATCGTCATGCATCAGGATATTCCCGGCATCATCGCCCATGTTACGAACCTGGTGGCCGCGGGCAATGCCAACATCTGCAATTTCCGCTTAAACAGGCAGGAAAAGCGGGGACTTGCCATCATGACCATTGAAATGGATTCTGTTGTTGACCAGTCCCTGGTTTCGCAGATCCAGACCATCCCTCATGTATACAATACGATTTTGTTAAAATTAAACTGATCAGGAGGAACCTATGCAGTTAAAATATAATTCCGTGGAAGAGCTTGTATCAGCTGCTTCATCTTCCAATAAAAAAAATATCGGAAATTGTGCTTAAGCAGCAGGCCGAGGATATGGAAACCCCTGAGGAAGCCGTCTACTCCACCATGGAAAACAGCTTTGAGGTCATGAAAGAGTCTGTCTTAAACGGCATGGATAAGACACTCCGTTCTTCCAGCGGACTTTCCGGAGGGGCTGCTGCCAAATTAAAAAAAGGCGGTGGATGAAGGAAAAAAACCATTACGGCCATCTTCTTGGCAACGCCATTAGCATGGCCCTGGCGGTGACGGAATACAACTCCTGCATGGGACAGATCGTGGCTGCACCTACGGCAGGCTCCTGCGGAGTCATACCGTCAGCACTTATTTCCGTGATGGAAGAATTTGACTTGCCAAAGCATGATATCATCATGTCCCTGTTCACCGCATCGGCCATTGGTATGGTCATTGCCAAATGCGCCAGCATCGCCGGAGCTGAGGGAGGATGCCAGGCAGAGGTTGGATCAGCATCCGCCATGGCAGCGGCGGCTCTTACGGAAATCTTTGGAGGAACGCCCCAGATGGTTTCCGACAGCTGTGCCATTGCCTTAAAAAATACCATGGGCCTGGTCTGCGACCCGGTGGCAGGACTGGTAGAGGTTCCCTGTATCAAGCGCAATGCCATGGGAGTTGCCAATGCCTTTACCGCCTCAGAGCTTGCCTGTGCCGGAATCACAAGCGCCATTCCTGCAGATGAGGTGATCCTGGCTATGAAGCAGGTGGGCGACCTCATGTCTTCCGCCTTAAAGGAAACCTCAGAGGGCGGCCTTGCCGCAACCCCTACCGGCTGCCGCCTGCGCAGGCAGATCTTTGGTTCTGATTCCGGTTCCCTATGAAGCCGTTCTCCTTCCGGCTGTCTTGATCTTTGAGACAACATAGGCATAAAACTCATCTTTTTCTTCTTTTAATACCCTGGTCGTCAGTACAAACCCATGGGTAGAATCGGAAAAAATCAGGATCATATTGGGTTTCCTCGCAATTCTCTTGATTTTTTCCCATCTGATTTCCGAACATTTCTCTCCCATTTTAACATGGATTCCCTGATCATCAAAGCACACCAGGGTGTCCTGACTGATGGCTGCCGCCTGCTTCCACGCCTTCCAGTAAACTAAAACAGGCTGAATCAAAGGGAACAGGCAAAAGGCCAGTATGATACAGATTTTGAAAAAAAAGGCCGTTTGAATTCCATCTGACGGTCCCAAGCACAAAAACCGCGGTGGTGAAAATGATATTGCAAACTCCTACCAGAGAGCCATAAATATAATACATGGATAACTGCCAGATATCCGCCGCTGTGTTCCGATATGTATATTCGAACTTCATTGCGTTCCTCCCTTTCATCATGAAAGCATACCCCAAGGGTATTTCTTTAAAAAAATAGAATCAGGCATTAATCGAAAGAAATGCCTGATTCCATAACCTGTTTATTGGATCAAATTACCGTTGCCCACAGGATAGGCGCAGGATCGTTATTTCATTAACAAAGACGGCAGCCCCAGGCTGATAGCAGGTATAAAGGTGATCAGCAGGAGCGTGATAATCATACAAAGATAAAAAGGAAGCGTCGCCTTAACCACCTTTTCCATCGGAAGTTTGGCTACAGCAGAACCTATAAATAACACGGCGCCTACGGGAGGAGTCAGAAGTCCGATACCGCAGTTCAACACCACAATAATACCGAACTGGACCGGATCAATGCCGATAGAGGTTGCGATAGGCAGTAAAATAGGTGTTGCAATGAGGATAATCGGAGACATATCCATAATACACCCCAATACCAGAAGGATCAGATTCAAAAGCAATGCCAGCAGAATCGGATTGTCGGTTATTCCGGTAATAGCACTTGCAGCCAGATCCGGAACATGCAGGGTGGTCAGGCAATATCCAAATACATTAGAGGTTGCGATCAGGATAAGCACAATGGCAAGGGTATTGACGCAATCCTCCATAACCTTCCATACACCCTTCCAGTCCAGGCCTTTGTAAATGAACACGCTGACGAGCAGGCTGTAGATAACTGCAATGGCTGCAGATTCTGTTGCCGTAAACACGCCGCCTACCACACCAAACACAACGATCAGTACGGCTGCCAGGGCCCAGAAGGAAACTCCAAGCTGTTTCACAAGATTCTTAATGCTGAATTTATCTCCCTTGGGATAGTTTCTCTTGACTGAGATAATATAAGAACCGATCATGAGAGACAGTGCAAGAAGCGCTCCTGGAATATAACCTGCCAGGAACAGGCTTCCAACAGAGATTCCCCCTGCCGTAGTTGCATAAATGACCATGTTATGGCTGGGCGGCACCAGAAGCCCCTCACAGGAGGAGGTAATGGTTACTGCCGTTGAAAAATCATCATCATAGCCCTGTTCCACCATCATAGGGATCAGAATGGATCCTAAAGAAGCCGTATCAGCAGCGGCGGAACCGGAAATTCCTCCAAAGAAATACGAAGCAACAATATTAACCATAGCCATTCCGCCCCGCATCCAGCCGACACAGGCATTAGCTAAAGCAATAAGCTTTTCCGAAATACCTCCGGAGCCCATTAATACTCCCATGGTAATAAAGAACGGTACTGCCATCAGGCTGAAGGAGCTGATTCCCTTTACCATCTGCTGGCAGATAATGGTGAAAGATTTGCCTTGGGAAAGTAGGCAGAATACTGCAGAAAGAGCTACTGCATAAGCAATGGGAAAACGAAGCAGAACCATCAGAAAAAAAGCTTCCCAGTAAGATCAGGATTACCATATTGCTACTCATCACAGATTCCCCTCCTTTACATAAAGACTTTTTATGTGGTTATACAAAGCCTCTGTTTCAAAAATAATCATAGCCGCACCTGCCAGAGGAACCGGAAAATACATCCAGAATCTGGAGAGCCATGGCATGCTGGTATAAAATCCCTTGGCTCCAATACCAGAAGCATATTTCCAGCCTACCGTCAGCATGATGACCGCCAGAGCAAAAATAGCCAAATCCGCCAGGATATCCAGCCCTTTTATCAGATTCTTCGGCAGATAAGCGTCAAAAGCTGTCATACGGATATGGGAGCCCTTTCGGATAGCAAGAGCTGCGGAAAGAACGGCCATATAGCACATAAAGGTCAGAACAATCTCCTCGCTCCATGCAGGATCAGGTATAAATGAAATATATCGGCCCGCAACCGACATACTGGTTATCAGAACATCGCCGATCAAAAGCAGCTTACAGACTAACAGAACAAATTTATAGGTTATGTCATAAGCCGGCTTTATTTTATCAATCGTTTTAAATATTTCTGGCATAAAGATCCCCTTTCTAATGATCAGGCACAGAAGTCCAAGGATTCTGTGCCCTTCTTTTAAAGTTGATTATTTCATATCAAGGATCTGCTGATAAAGGTCTGCGTTCTCCTTTGTGTTTTCAGAAATAACATCCTTGCATGCTTCCTGCCATGGTGCGATGTCGGTAACCTCTACCACATTGACTCCTGCTGCCTTCAGCTCATCCAATACCTCATTTTCTGCATCCTGGGAAAGCTTTTTATTAAAGTCTGATGCGTATTTGGCTGCCTCGGTCATAGCCTTCTGCTGGTTCTCAGTCAGCTTATCCCATGCATCATCAGTGATAATAACCTGAATGGCCCCCAGAGTATGTCCATCCAGAATCAGATTTGGAGCAACTTCCTGGAATGCATTGCCTTTATAGTTTGCGATGGGCTGCTCCGCAGCATCCACAACACCGGTCTGAAGAGCTGAATAAAGCTCATTCATGCTGACTACAGTCGGGTTTGCACCCAAAGCGCTTACCATGCCCGTCATGACCGGATCACTGGAAACGCGGATCTTCATTCCCTTTAAATCTTCCATGCCGTTTACCGGATTCTTTGAGAAGAAATGGCGGAAGCCCTCCTCTCCATAGAAAAGGCCCCTTACCCCCAATTCCAGATCATTAGGTTCCATTAAGAATTCCGGAGCCAGATCACTGTCTACGAATTTCCAGAAATGGTCCCGGCCTGTGAAGGTATAAGGAACGGACAGAAGCTTGGATTTGGTCGCACCGTAGCTGGTCAGCGCAAATGCAGAGATCCGGGACATATCGATGGTACCGCCGCCCCCAAGCATGGTATCAAGAACGTCATTTTCCGCGCCCAGAACACCGCTTGCCTGAAGATCGATCTTAATGGATCCGCCGGACAGTTCTTCCACTTTATCCTTAAATGCCTGGTCGGTCTTTCCTACGATCGTATCCAGGGGATTAACCTCGGCATACACCAATGTGACCTGGGGATCTGCAGAAGCCGCCTCCTTGGATTCCTCCCCTTTTTGGGTTTCTCCAACAGCTGCCCCTGTAGTGGAAGTATCTTTAGCCGAACCACTACATGCCGCCAGAGTTACAGCTGCCATCGCAGCCAACATTAAAATACCTAAACCTCTTCTTTTCATGTATAAACCCTCCTTTTTTTTCATCCTATCATAAGCAGACATTGGGTGCTATCGTAAATTTTTAAGAATCATAGCATTATTTTAACATCTTTTTAACGGAAACAGTGCGTATCTTTACGAAATATTAACACTCTCCCATATTTATTGGTATATAAAAAGAGAAGCACTGCCCGCGACTGTCCTTCAGCCATGGTGCAATGCTCCTCTTCCGGCAATTTTCCGTATTTTATTCTTCAAGCCTTTTCTTATAAATCTCTATGACCTTTTTCATTGCTTCCTGGCCTGGTGCTCCGATTGTCATCCTCTTTTCCACACAGGTCTTTAAGCTGATGGCCTCATAAATATCTTTCTCAAACACCGGACTGATGGCCTTATACTCTTCCAGGCTCATATCATCAAGGGCAATTCCCTTTCCAATACAGAAAAGCACAAGCTGTCCCACGATTCCATGGGCATCCCGAAAAGCCACCCCATGATTTACCAGATAATCAGCCGCATCTGTTGCATTGGTAAAGCCATTTTTTTGCGCTGGCCTCCATCACATCCTTTCGGAAGGTCATGGTGGAAATCATTCCTGTAAACAGGGCAAGGCAGCCTTTTACCGTGTCAATGGCGTCAAAGGCAAGCTCCTTATCCTCCTGCATATCCTTATTATAAGCAAGGGGAATTCCCTTCATGGTGGTCAAAAGCGACACCAGGGCGCCGTAAACCCTGCCGGTCTTTCCCCTGATCAGTTCCGCAATGTCCGGGTTCTTCTTCTGAGGCATGATGCTGCTTCCGGTGCTGTAGGAATCATCAATTTCCACAAAACGGTATTCATTGGTATTCCAGATGATGATCTCTTCGCAGAATCTGCTTAAATGCATGGCAATGGTGGATAAAGCGCTTAAAAGCTCGATTAAGTAATCCCTGTCAGCCACGGAATCCATGCTGTTAAGAGTCGGTCCTGCAAAGCCTAAAAGCTCTGCCGTATATTCTGTCCAGGGGATAAGTAGTTCCGGCCAGGGCGCCGGACCCAAGGGGACAGTAGTTCATCCTTTTTTTGATGTCATAAAGGCGGGAACGGTCCCTGTCAAACATTTCAAAATAAGCACCTAAGTGGTGAGCCAGGGTGATTGGCTGAGCTTTCTGCAAATGGGTAAATCCAGGCATATAGGTGTCAAGATTTTCTTCCATGAGCTTTAAAAGCTCCGAAAGAAGCCCTTCCACCAGAACAGAAAGTTCATCGATCTCATCCCTTGTATACAGCTTCATATCAAGAGCCACCTGGTCATTACGGCTCCGTCCGGTGTGAAGGCGCTTTCCTGCCTCCCCGATCCGTTCCGTTAAAACTGCTTCCACGAAAGAATGAATGTCTTCATGCTCTCCCGTTATTGCCAGGCTCCACTTTCTATATCCTCCCGGATCTCCATAAGGCCCTTTACGATCTTATCCCTGTCTTCCTCTGTAAGAAGCCCTTGTTTCGCAAGCATCTTCACATGAGCAATGCTGCCCTCAATATCCTGATGATAGAATTTTTGGTCAAATGATATGGATGCATTAAAATTGTGAACCAGCTGATTGGTTTCTTTTGTGAAGCGTCCGCCCCATAGTTTCATAATTGAAATCTCCTCTTTCCTTTATTCTCGTGAAGGCAAATTTTTAACCTGTGGAATGAACCCTCATGGGTCTGTGCTTTTTTCCTTTTCCTGCGGATACACCTGCAAGTATCAGCAGAAAGACCACGCTTCCAGCTGTAATGATGCCGCCTGTTTTAAGTCCCTGAGGCATATATTCCAGAGAAATATCATGGGTACCGGCAATCACATGGACGCTTAAAAACGTATCAAATATTTTATAAGGCTCCACTATTTTTCCATCGACCCTGACGGTCCAGCCCTTGTCATAGGGAATGCTTAAAAACAGCAGCCCGGCCTTATCGGCCGTAACCGTTCCCTGTATCTGTGTATCCGTCCATTTTGTAAGTTCCATGGAATTCCTGTTTAAAATGTTATACACAGACTCAAGGCCTTCAGGCAGAAAGCGGTAAGCGGCCGCTACCAGATCCTGATCATTGTCATCGTTGCGCAGGGTGATCTCTTCCCCTGATTTTAAATAGCCCAGTTCCAGCAGGTAGCCGCGGCTCACATTATCAAAGCTTTTGGTCTTTTCTCCCAACTGAGCGTTTACCTTTTCCACCTTTTTATTGCTGACAAACACATAATAGTCTCCATCAGCCTCCGGTGTAAAGCTAAAGCTGGTTCCGGTGATTTCGCTTGGAACCTCAGAAAGCACAGGGCTGGCACCTAATACCACGGAAAGATCATTCTGAACCTCCGCCGGATTTGTCAGTTCCAGCTGCCAGTTATTCTCAAGGTCATAAGGCATCATAAATCCAAGAGACAAGGCATAGGTGTTTTCACGGAGATACATCTCATCCTTTGAAGAAACCGGCACAGATATGCCGTCATCCTCTATTTCCTCAGAGTACAGCCCGTATTTGACCGCAAAAAGGGAATCTACCAGAGGCGTGCTTCCTGTAATGCTGTAAGCATTGGTGGAGCTTTCACAGCCCAGCTTTTTAAAGAAAGCCGTAAGGTCTGAATTGGCTGTGGAAGAAAAGAGAGAGACCGTTGGGAAGTTCATCCAGGCTCCGTCATTCTTGGTTTTGCGGGTGACCTTTTCGATCCTGTAAAAAGAGGTCCCCGGCATCAGGCTGTCTGCCAGTTCAGAAGACGCATTATTATCCTTCACATAACTGGTCCTGCTGGTCGTCGTCACACTGGTGACTGTGGTATTAACCGCGGCTTCCAGGGAAATCACGCCAAGGGTCAGAAGCACCAGCACATTCCGGCTGATCCCTTTCTGGTAAAGGTTTATAAGGCCGGCATAAATGGAAAGGAACAAAATAGCCACGTAAAATACGGAAAAATGGTAAGCCTCATCCGTTATAAGCTTCTGCGCCATCAAAACAAAGATCACCGAAGCAAAAAAAGCCATTACTACATGCTTCCATGGAATTTCGTGCAAGTGGATATAAGCCTGATAGCAGGTAAACAGCATGAGGAAAATATAAATAAAGGACTGTCTGCATGGCAGGCTGTTGGGATAATGAAATCCATGCCAGATAAAATTCAGTGTATTAACGGAAAAGCTGGCAAAGAAAAAGAGCAGCAGGGAGCACATAACAATCTTTTCCTTCTGCCTGATCTGCCTGCAGCCCAGGTAAAGAAGGAAAAACATGAGGACTGCCACACCACAGTATATATTAGGCCAGTGATCCAGTCCGATTTCCGGCTCCACCGCCGGAAGATGTCTGGCAATCATGTCAAATATGGAAAAGTAGGAACTGATTGTCTGGGGAAAATTAAAATCTCCAGAAGCAGTTGACTGCAGCGCGTAAATCTCCGGAAGCAGAACTACTGCTGAAAGACCTCCTGCCAGCAGGGAAAACAGGGCAAACAGCCCCCCGCGGATGAGGATTTCCTTCCAGGATTTTAAACCTTCTAATATAAGAAGAGCAATAAAATAAAATACCATAAAAATACATATCATAATCGATATGTAATAATTAGATAAAATCGACAATCCCAGTGTTAAACAATATAAAAAAACACTTCTTTTCTTTTACCAGCCTCTCAAGGCCCAGCATAATAAGCGGGAAGAGAAGAATGCAATCCAGCCACATGATATTCCAGCTGTAAGCCGCCATATATCCGGACAAAGCATAGAAAATGCCAAAGAAAGCGACTCCAAAATCCATGGTCCTGTTATGCCTGCGCAGATACCAGGAAAAGGAAAGACCGCTTAACCCGATCTTAAATACGATCATATAGGTCATAAACTCTATGACATAATTCTTCGGACAAAGTACCAGCAGCCAGTTTAAAGGACTTGCCAGATAATAGGCATAAAGAGCTGCAAAATTCACGCCCATGCCGATGTCCCAGCTGTACAGAAGGCTTCCTCCATGGGTCAGCTTATAGCGGAACTCAGAAAAGAAGGGAGCATACTGGTGATACATATCAGTCCTTAAAAAGCTTTCTTCGCCAAAAGGAAAAATTCCCCGCTGGGCAAATATGATGATCATGATCACCATCGGCACAAAAAATGCTGCTAAAAGTCCATCGGAAGGCCTTACCAGACTGACCGCTTTCCCTTCTTTCTTACCGGATGCCCTTTCTTTAAAGCTTTCCAACTGCCCTATTTCCAATTCTTCCTCATCTTCATCGTCTTCTGGTTCCTCGGAGATGTCCAGGAAATTCTGATCAGGAACAGTCTCTTTCTCCTGTTCTAAGTCCTCTCCATAATCCATATCCCCGTCAAACAGCTCCTCCAACCCGTCAACCGGAATATCAAGGTGTATACCTGGTGCTGAAGCCAGATCAAATTCCTGCTCCGCTCTCTCCCCCTGAGGATCGAAAGCCACCCTTTCCTCTTCATTTCCTTCTTTCAAGTCTTTTTCCCCTGTTGTATTTTCTTTTTCACCTGATGTCATTTGCAGTATATCCTCTAGTTCTTTCGATATCTTTTCAATCTCGTCATCGTGTTCCATTTCATATACCTCTCTTTACAGGGGTTCTTCCTCTCTCTTCCGGAATATGAAGGCCTTGCTGAATCCATAGTTTGCAATCACAACGACCACGGATACCAGGATTTTACTTACATATTCATCCATTTTGAGCCAGGAAACCATAATCACCATAAGAACCATTTCCATGACGCCTGACGCTGCTCTGCATGCGGTAAACGAAAGAATCTCCTTCATGACAAAGCACAGATGCAGGTCATAGCTTTGAAATACAAAGATTTTATTTACAATAAAAGCAAACAGGACGGAAACCACCCATGCTGCCGCGGTTGCGGCCCGGTAATCGATGCCGGTCCTCACCATTAACCAATAGACAACCCAGTTTACCAGGGTCGTCAGCACTCCAAATATCAAATAGGAAATGACTTCCCGGTTCATGACCTTGTCCCAGATTTTTCTAATCATCCTTTTTCTCCTGTAAAACTACATTTCCTCTTTTATGCCCACGCTTTCTGGGCATATAGGTATACCCGAAGGGTGTTTCCTCTTTTATGCCCACGCTTTCTGGGCATGCAGGTATACCCGCAGGGTATTTCCTCTATTGTATTATAGGGAAAGAAAATTGTAAAGGGATTCTAAGGCTTCCCAGCCAGAAACTCCCTGGCTCCCTGGGAATAGTGAACCTCACCATCCTCTGTAATGAACACGCCGTACACGCCGTCCGTGGAATCTAGAAGCTCCATTCCCTTTTTAAGTCCAAGGGAAAAACAGGTGGTGGAAAGGGCATCCCCGTCAGCAGACAGCTCTGATAAAATGGTTACTGACACCAGCCCGTTATCATATGGATACCCATCCCCTGGGTTTAGAATATGATGGTAGTTCACCCCATCCTTTTCAAAATGCCGCTCATACACCCCGGAGGATACCACTGACATATCATTGATATTCAGGGTTTCTATGGTTTCATTCCGGTCTGCATAAGGCTTTTGAAGGCCGATTTTAAATGGCGTGCCGTCAGGCCTCTGCCCCACACAAAGAACATTTCCGCCCAGATTAATGATAGCGCTCTTTACTCCCTGTTCTAAGAGAAAATCCTTCATCCGGTCCGCAATATACCCCTTGGCTATTGCCCCAAAATCAAGGGAAGTATCTGGGGATAAAAATGTAAGGGAATTTCCCTCAAGCTTTAAATTCCGGTAATCAACCTTTTTCCTGGCCTCCTGGATCTTCTCATCAGGCGGTACAACCGGATCAGGGGATGTGAAATCCCATAGGGAGGACAAAGGTTCCACAGTAATATCAAAAGCCCCATCCGAGATTTGGGAATAATAAAGGCCCTTGGAAAGAAGAGCCTCCACATCCGGGGATACTGTCACAGTCTTTTCACTGGCAGGCCTGTGATTTAACTTGTAAACCTCACTGCCCTCAATGGTTTTGCTGAAAATATTTTCATAGGATTGGCACAAATCCAGACAGTCAGATAAAATTTCAGGATCGTCCATATCATAAAGAGTCACAGTCACAAAGGTATTCAGCATAAAACCGGTCTTGCTTAGAGGCTCTACCCTTCTTTCACAGCCCATGAGCAAGAGCGAAGCCATACCTGTGAGCAAAACAACTGCTCTCCATTTTTTTTCATTCCATAGCCTCCAGCTTCTTATATGCTTCTCTGGCATGATCCAGGAACATGCGGCGGACTCCCTCCAGTTCTCCCATGCCCTTTAACCGGCAGACTACCTGATAGCCTTCCGACTCTAACTGGCTTTTCCAGGACTCTTCCCCTTCTCCTGCCATATCATTGTGAGCATGGTCACCGGAAACGATCATAAGGGGCTGGAGCACCATCCGGCTGGAACCGGTCTTTTTCACCTCTTCTTTTACGGCTTCAAAGGCTGGCTCCGCCTCCACGGTTCCTATATGATACCTGCCGTATCCGTTTTGCTTTAAAACCTCCGCCAGGCGGGGATAACACTCATTGGCTTCATGCTCCGTGCCATGTCCCATGAATATGATCTCCGTTCCCTCCCGGTCATATTCCTTAGTATCCTCTGCCAGCACGCTGCAAAGCCTTTCATAATCCTCTTCTTCTGAAAGCAGCGGCTTTCCCCACAGGATCCGCTTAAACCGGTTCTCATATTGTTTCACTGCAGCCACCATGCAGTCATTTTCTTCCCCTCCCATAACCAAGGTAGGCTGTACGATCACCCGCTGAAATCCTTCCAGCGCCAGCTTTTCCAAAGCCTCCTCCACACTGTCTATATAAATATTGTCCCGTTTTTTCAATATTCCAATAATGATCCGGCTTGTAAATGCCCGTCGAAGCTCATATTCCGGAAATTCATCCTTTATGGCCTGCTCAATGGCTCTATGGTCTTTTTTTCTGCTTTCCTGATAGCTTGTTCCAAAGCTCACTACTAAAATTGCCTGCTTCATTCTGTTATCCCATACTTTCTATTATAGTTCGTCCATACCCTTCATAATTTGGCGGGGGTTTGACTGAATTTTAACCATTTTCCCGATTACCATATCATAGATGAACTTTGCTGTCAAACCTCTTTTCACGCACAGCAGGCGCAAAACCATAAGGTTCTGCGCCTGCTGCACACATTGCATTCATTTGCTGGAGATTACTTAAAAATCTACCTCTTTATCATAGTAACAACAGGTTAACAGTTTCTCCATCTCAGCGGGCGTAATCGTCCTTGGATTGGAGCCGGTGCATGCATCACCTACTGCCAGCTCTGCTACTGTCTTTAGTTTATCATTGAACTCTGCTTCGTCAATGATTCCGCCTTCATAGTCCTTAATACAAGCAGGAATATCCAGCTTTTCGTTCATGGAACGGATCTCTGCGATCAATGCATCAACCAGCTCCTCATCATTATTCCCCTTCAGATCAATAAAGCGGGCAATCTCTGCGTAACGCTTTGCACCCTCAGGATCCTTGGAATTAAACTTAATTACCTTTGGCAGATACATGGCGTTTGCACAGCCATGGACAATATGTCCCCCTGAATAAGCGGCGCCTGTCTTATGTGCCATGGAATGAACAATTCCCAAAAGGGCATTGGAGAATGCCATACCGGCCAGACACTGGGCATTATGCATACGGCACGTGCTTCCTTGTTTCCATTATAAGAATCAATTAAGTCATTATGTATCATCTTGATAGCATGAAGGGCCAGAGGATCGGTGTAATCACAATGAAGCGTGGATACGTAAGCTTCGATCGCATGAGTCATGGCATCCATACCTGTATGGGCGGTCAGCTTCTGAGGCATGGTCTCAGCCAAGTCCGGATCAACGATTGCAATATCCGGTGTGATGTTGAAATCTGCCAGCGGATATTTCACTCCCTTTTTATAGTCCGTAATTACGCTGAATGCCGTTACCTCGGTAGCCGTACCAGAGGTGGACGGAATGGCGCAGAATTTCGCCTTTGTTCTCAGAGTGGGGAAATTAAAGGGAATGCATAAGTCTTCAAATGTGGTATCAGGATACTCATAGAATGCCCACATTGCTTTTGCCGCATCAATAGGAGATCCTCCGCCGATGGCTACAATCCAATCCGGTCCAAACTCCCGCATCATTTCAGCGCCCTTCATCACCGTATCCACACTGGGATCCGGCTCTACGCCTTCAAACAGCTTTACTTCCATTCCGGCTTCCTTTAAACAGGCTACCACCCTGTCAAGAAATCCAAAACGTTTCATGGAACCGCCGCCTACGACCACGATTGCCTTTTTTCCTTTTATATTCTTAAGCTCTTCCAGGGCGCCCTTTCCGTGATATAAGTCTCTCGGTAATGTAAATCTAGCCATCGCATAATCCTCCTTGTAAAATTCCAGTTCTTTGTTATAACTATATTGTAGCTTAACAAGCTGGAAAATACAAAGGTAAAAAGCTATATATCAGTATATAAATACTGATATATATTTAACATTCTTATTTCAAAAAAAATATTCTTCACTGTTTCCAGTTCGTTTAAAAATCCTTTATCCCAGGCCGAAAAAGAATACCCCTTCCTGTAAATCAACACATCCCGGAAGGTGCCTGCCTTTTTCCTGCACTGCCGTTCTACCAGGTCATATCTTTTAAGAAGCTCTTCCGGCATGGGAGAAACCCACATATATGTATGAGGATCTTCCAGCAAAAGATTGAACTGGCTTCCCCTCTCAAACACATAAACACGTTTTGGGGACTCCAAAGGCCTCCCCTTCTTTTCAAAATTCTCCCGGCGGCCTAACGCTCCGTCACCATGGACAATTTCTATATACGGCATCAAATCCTCTCCCGTGATTTCCTCTTTTCCTGCCAATGGATGATCCGCAGACATGAGAAGCCTTAGGGAGTATTCCAAAACCGGTTCCATGAGAAGGCCTTTTGCCGCTGCCGTCTGGGCATAATGCCCTTCCAAAGAAGACTGATACCGGATGATTCCCAGATTATATTCTCTGGTTTCCACATCCTTTAAGGTATCTGCGGAATTCGTCTCCCTCAGCCAGACATTCATTCCCTCTTCCCGGCAAAGGCTTTGGATAAATCTGGAAAAGGCAAGGCTTAAATAGCTTGCCCTTGGCATGGAAAGGGAAAATTCCACCCCGCTTACCTCATCCGGCTTATATAAATGTTCCATCATCTCGATCTGGTCCAGGACATTTCTGGCATGCTCCAGAAAGATCCTTCCCCTTGCCGTAGGAACCACGCCTTTGGAAGTCCGTCTGAAAATCGGCGCTCCAAGCTTTCTTCCAGGGTTTTGATCGCCTTGCTCAAATTAGGCTGGTCCATGTAAAGATTGGCGGCTGCCTGGGTGATGGAGCCTGTTTTTTTCCACCTCAACGGCATATTGTAACAATACGGTATTCAATTATCTTCCTCCTTTGTCTACTGACTGCCTTCCTTGTCCGCCTCATATAGATATTTGGACAAAGCTGCCAGCGACACAGCCATGTTCTCATTCTGTACCAGCACATGGTCGGGCACGGTCAAGTGGGTGGGAGCGAAATTCCATATGGCCTTTACACCTCCGTCTACCAGGCGGTTGCATACCTCCTGGGCACATTCCGCAGGAACCGTGATGATGCCGATGTGTATGTTCATTCTCTGGCAGAGGTTTTCCAGCTTTTCCATGGGAAGAACCGGCTTTCCTCCTGTTTTTGTATTCACCCTTCTTCCATCAGAATCAAATGCCAGGACAATCTCCACTCCATACTGCTCAAACCCTTTATAAGACAGAAGGCTTTGCCCAGGGATCCGACTCCTACCAGAGCCGCCTGATTCGTATTATGAAACCCTAAAAATTCCTCCATGTCTCTGATTAAATCCTTCACCATATACCCCAATTTGGGCTTTCCGGCTGTTTTTGCCACCATTGCCAGATCCTTGCGCACCTGAACCTCATTAAGCTGAAGATCCAGGGCAATGACCGGCGCCGATATTGTCTCTGTTCCTTCCCGGTATTTCCGTTCCAGATAATGATGATACATGGGAAGGCGCTCCAAAGTCTTCCTGGATATTCCTCCCACCATGTTTTTTTTCTCTTCCATAAGCGTGTACCCCCACCTTTTTTTAACAAAAGGATTCTTCATTTCTCTTAACATTCAAAGCTTTTACATTCCAGTTCTTAAGACTTCCCGGCATCATGAAGGTCCGTAAGAAGCATGGCATCACCAAAACTAAAGAAACGGTACTCCTCTTTAATGGCTTCCTCATAGGCATGAAGCACATGATCCCGCCCTGCAAGAGCGGATACCAGCATCACCAGCGTAGATTCCGGCAAGTGAAAATTCGTGATCAGGCAATCCAGGAGCTTAAAACGGTATCCGGGATAAATAAAGATTTCCGTCCACCCGCTTCCTGCCTTTAAAATCCCCTCTTCTGTGGAAGCAGATTCCACTGTACGGCAGCTGGTCGTTCCCACACAGACGATGCGGCCGCCATTTTTCTTCGCGTTATTGACCTTTTTCGCTTCTTCCTCTTCTATAATATAGAACTCAGAGTGCATATGATGGGCTTCGATCTCATCCACCTTTACCGGACGAAAGGTTCCAAGCCCTACGTGGAGAGTCACATGAGCGATGTCTACTCCCATATCTTCAATTTCCTTTAGCAGCTCTTTTGTAAAATGCAGACCCGCTGTAGGTGCAGCCGCTGATCCCTCATGCTTTGCATAAACCGTCTGATAACGGTTCTTGTCCTTTAGCTGGTGGGTAATGTAAGGAGGCAGAGGCATCTGTCCCAAACGGTCCAGTATCTCTTCAAAAATCCCTTCATAGGAGAACTGGATAAGACGGTTTCCTTCTTCCACCACATCGATTACGGTTCCCTTTAACAGGCCCTCCCCAAAGGAGATCACCGTTCCTATTTTTGCCTTTTTCCCAGGCTTTACAAGGGTTTCCCAAATGTCGTTTTCTCTTCTCTTTAATAAGAGAATTTCTATCTTCGCTTCGGTCCCCTCTTTCACTCCAAACAATCTTGCTGGAATGACCTTGGTATCATTGATGACCAGACAATCCCCTTTCCGTAAGTAGGAAAGGATGTCCCTAAAATGTCTGTGCTGAATCTCTCCTGTGTGTTTATCTAATACCAGAAGCCTGGAAGCAGAACGGTCCTCAAGGGGATCCTGTGCAATCAGCTCCTGGGGCAGATCAAAATAAAAGTCCCTAACATTCATAAATCTGTATTCTCCTTTGCCAAAAATGCTCCTCTGCAGGGTGCCACGCAGAGAAGCATCTGTTTTACGTATTGTTTGTTTGGCTGCCTGAATCGGTTGTTTCTTCCGTCTCTTCCTTCTCATCCATCAGAATGTGATAGACAGCCAGAAGATTTTCGTCAGACTTTAAGGCCTTCTCAAGACTGTCGTTTACCTCTTTTGCCTGCTTTTGCACGGCATCAGACTTGTTTGCCCCTTCCATGAACTCAGACTGCTCTGCGCTGGTATCTGAAACCAGATAATAGCTTCCATCTGCTGCTGTTTTTACATAGCATACAACCATGCTGGGAGCTAAGGTTTCCGCCTGACGGAATTTGATATCAAATCTGGCATATACCACGTATTCGTCCTCTTCCAATCCGGTCGCCGTATAGCATACCAGGTTCTCAAAACTCTGGTAGAATTTCACTTCTTCTTCCATTCTGGTTCCCTGTTCTCTCAGTTCCTCTTCCGAATAGGTATTACCATATACCTTTGAAAGAGCCTCTATATCGCAGGTTTTCCTGGCTTTAAAATAAGCTTCCATCAGATCATGAATCGCCGGTATGGCCTCTTCCTGCAGCGTGATCTCTTTCTTTGCTGATGATGCCGTACTTTCATCCTCACCAGCAGATGAATCCACCGTAGATACATGAGCCGGATTATTACCTGTCTGCTGGGGCTTATCCAAAACAACAACGGCAAAAATCAGTATAATCGCTGCCAAGGGAAAAAAACAGAAACTTTAGCAGCCGTCTGCCATCTTCCTTGGAACACTTTTTCCATTTTTCAAATAAGTCCTTCATATGGGCTTGACCTCCTGGAGAATCAATCTCCTTTTTATTCTAACAAAAAAAACAGACAAAAATCAACAAATACTATTGCGCTTTAAAAGAATCTATAGTAGAATATAAAAGATGCATCTGTAGCTCAGTGGATAGAGCAGTGGCCTCCGGAGCCGCGTGCGTAGGTTCGATTCCTATCAGATGCATTTTTTTATTTGTCAATTTTTATTCCTCTAAAGGCCTTATTTTATAAGGACTTTCTCGTATTTATCAGCTTTTCGCGAATCTTCCCATTTCCCGGATTTTACTGGTTTCTACTGGTTTTTGCTGAAAGATAATGGGTCAGATTATGGGTCAAAAAAATCACCATTAAATCTTGGAGATACCGGACATTACATCTGTCATTTGATCATTCAAAACGTGGATATATGTGCTGTATGTAGTATTAATATCAGCGTGTCCTAAGAGTTTGCTGACAACGCTTATCTCTGTTCCTGCTTTTAACAGTATGGAAGCAAACGTATGTCTGAGCACATGAATTGTATAATCCTCCGCTCCTACCACACCAAGAACGCTCTTAAAAGTCCGCAAAATATTCCTCTTAGATATATAGCAACTGTTTTCATCCAAAATTCGGCATAATCTCGGAAAGATGTGGATTCCACTTTTACAGTATATTTTGTCCTGTCCTCATTATATTCCTTAATTTTACGCTTTAGCTCTTTTTCATTTTGTCCCTACCAAAGCCAAAAATTCCCTGTAAATCAGCTTTGTTGTAGCTAGTGTCAAGATTTTTTTCGCAAAATGTATTTCAGCCGTTAGGTAGCCAGTGGTCAGCCGGCTATGATATCAGACTGATTCTGGAGATCCAATTCTTTCAGATGCTCCATATTCATGTAGCGCTTTGTTCCCCATTGGGTTCCAGCTACGTGTCGCAGCTTTTATATTTCTTCTGCCATTCTTTGCAGATTCGTCCTGCACCCAAGTGCCATAACGACCATCACATAATTTTACAATATTAAATCTGTGGGTTTCTTTGACTTTTTGTATTAACCCAATATTAGCCTTTTCTGAAATTTCATTTAAATCAAGCATGCCACTTTCAACGGCATACTTTAAGATTTCTTCTTGAGTCAATCAAACCACTCCTTCAACATTGTATAAATATATTTAATAATAGCCTGAACTAACAATTGTTTGTAAGATTATAGCATAAATGGAAGCATGACGGTATTTCCACATTTTGGATATTCAAAAGTATATTTCGCGTAGCAAAATGTTTCATTTCCTTATAATATAAGACCCCTATTTCGCTTTCGTACAAATCTGAAATATCATAGGCAGTAAAACTTTTAATACCCTTTTCTTCCTATATGAATCTACCAAGGTGACCGTGACAACTGGGTATGGTGAACCTGATGTAATAACATAAAGTGAAAATCATAATACAGATAAATTGTAAGACTTTGTCGTTTCTCGTACAATAATGCGATATTATTTTTCTGTTAATTTAAGTAAATATGATATAATAGCATTAGTATTAGCAACAATTTAAAAAAAGGAGGAGAACAATGCACAAAAAAATACATAAAATTAGCACGATTTTTTTATCTGTAATATTATCTTTATCACTTATGAATGTAGTTTTCGCCAAAGAAGTATCATACTATGGAGAACGTTCAATCACTGCTGAGCCAGAAGGAATAGTATTAGAAGTAGATTCCCAAGATGAGTTTGAAGCGCTAGTACAGGAGATTGAGGAAGGTAATGCACGTGCCAATAAAATGTGGGAGGCAGCTAAATCTAGAGCTGTGTCTCCAAATAATGAATCATTTTTAGAAAATCCTTTAATTGCACCAAGGTCTTATGGATCTACAAACTATACATACAGGTTCGATAGTAACCATAAGATTGGGTTAATCCTTCGTTATGATACATCTTCTAGTGGAGGAGTAAAACATTTTACAGATGTGCATGATTTTTTTAGTTAAGCCACATAATGACTCTACTGGTGTTGATGATGTATATTGGGAGTATAGTTATTTAGACAGCAAACGTACTGTTGCTGTAAATACCTCCTTCATTGTATCGATTCTAAAAGATGATGGCTTATATCATAATTACGATGTTACAAAGTATATAGAATATTATGCTTCTGGTGGTGCTAATGGATATTAAAAAAATACTTACTGCCTATACTTATATCATTATTTTCAGTACCTCTTAGTTATATAGCAACAAGACTTATGATGTCGGCACCATTTTTAGTTAACTACAATACTACAGTGTGTCTGTTTACTTTATCATTTAATGTAACTTCCCTAATTTTAATAATTACTCAGAAAAAATAATTGCTAATACTATTGAGCATCGGACTATCCGGTGCTCTTTTATTCTATTATTGGGGACTGAAATTATTTGATTGAAGTTTCTGATATTAGTTTCTTGGGTGTATCAGTACCTTACCATTTAAGCTACAGATAACAAAATCGCACTCCATTCAACACATTTAAGCGTCCATAAATCCATTTTAATTTCGTACCAAAACAAGTCTGCTCTAATACCATTACAAGCCCATTACGGGTCAAATAATAACGTGCATATTCATTATGGCAGCAGGTAATTCGTTTGGAAGTATTTAATTCTTTTGCGATTTCGTCAAGTGTCATATTCAAGGCGCCGTCTTGGCATCTTGTGCCACCATGTTTATACCCCCTCAAATTTATTAAAAATTTTGCCGTTTTAAGTGTTTATCTCTTTATTTTTAACACATACTACTCTTAATTGGAGGTATCCCATGTTTCCAGATAAGATTTATTACGAACCAGAATCCCTTGAATATGAGTTGGGTAAGTGTCTAAAGGAAAAATACAGCACGATTCCATGGATTCCTATTAAGAGCCACAATAAAATAGACGAGCTGCGAACCCGCCCAAACAGTGATTTTCCGGCCATGAAGCACCATCTCATCATAGGAGTCCGCAAAACCCACAACTACGTTCCCAATCATAAAGTATCGGATTTTCTTGTACCTTATACCTCGTCCGGCTGCACCGCCATGTGCCACTACTGCTATCTGGTATGCAACTACAACAAATGCGCTTATTTGCGTTTGTTTGTAAACCGGGAGCAGATGCTGAAAAAAATCATGGACCACGGGGCCCGCTCTGAAAAAAATTATACCTATGAGATAGGAAGCAACAGTGATCTTGTTCTTGAAAATACTATAACCGGAAATCTGGCCTGGACAATTGAAAATTTCAGTAAGAGCAACTATGGATTTCTCACCTTCCCAACGAAATTCAATAAGGTGGACCCCCTTCTTGGCATCAGCCACGGCGGACGTGTCATCATGCGGATGAGTGTCAACCCCCAGCCCATCATCACCCGGTTTGAACCGGGTACCTCCGGCTTAGATGCCAGAATTACCGCCTTAAACAGTATGTGTGACGCCGGATACCGGGTAGGACTTTTGATTGCTCCCATCATTATGACCGAAGACTGGAAAGATCTGTATTCTCAACTGATTGATACGCTCTCAGACCGGCTTTCCAAAAAGGTAAGGGAACAGGCACCCATTGAAATCATTTTCATGACCTACAGCTATGTTCAAAACGCAATCAACACAGAGGCATTTCCTCAGGCAGAACGCCTTTATGACAAAGAACTCATGACCGGGCGGGGAAGGGGAAAATACTGCTACCGTGATGATTTAAGAAGCGGCGGGGAACAGTTTTTAAGACAGCAAATCGAAGAAAAGCTAAGAGGGATGACGATTTTATATGTAGTTTAAAAACACACCCGACTGTTCTTTCTTCAGAAATTATATTATAATGTGAAGAGTATCAACAGATATACCTATTTGTGAGGCGAGTTGTTCTTGTGTTGTAGACTCCGAATTATTCGTTGTCTTAAATCTATTGTTACCATGCTCAACTCGCTATATAGGATTATAAGCATTTGCATATATATACATAATTATTATATTCATATTCATTCTTTGTTTTATAATAACATTCGAACTCAATAATATATTTTTTTCAATATTATACATTTTTATTCACTATTAAGTATTCTTCCTAAAACCCAACAAATCCTTATAACCTAAGCATTTTTTTCAATATTATATTATATTTTAATTGTATATATAATTATCGATTTATGCAAATATTAGTTCGGCAATGAGTTCGTGGCTTCATAGCATTTACAAGGCTTTTCGAATCATCTGGCAATTCAAAATCGTCACTTATTCACTCTAAATAGCCTATAATAAACTCTCTTAAGTTATGGCACCATCAATACTTTTATTACGGCAACAGGACAAAAGGAAAAGCACCTCCTAAAGATTCCTCTCTGTCTGGTACTCTCTTAATATTACATTAATTAATAAAATCTTCTGGATCAATTTCCAGTCTGTCAAATAACTCTGTCCATTCATTGTCCGAATGTTGAAAATCTATATCTCCGTTGTCACTGCCTCCATGCAGCCTATAGCACATGAATCAACAGTCATGTACATATCCAACATTTACATAAACTCATTATTGATCCATTGCTTGGCTCGACCTTAACTGATGAACGCAAAAAAATCATATTGCCTTCGGTAGTATTTTGGATTATAATCATTGTAATACCCTTGCAGAAAATAATTCAATGTCTGATCGACTCTTTCTGTCATCACGTCAACCATACCTAACATAGTAGGTTTTAAAGCAGCAGCCAATTCATTCATATCACTTACTCTCTTTGCCATAATTCTTTGTTCCTTCCTTTTCCGTTTTTTTACATCAAATGAAACCCTTGTTTCAAGATACACCTTTACAATGCCTCTAGAACGCGCTGGAATCGTCGTATTGACATTTGAAGCTAAGGTATGGGAAAACTGTTTACGTTTACAGTTTAAGGCATTAAAATAAGCCCACATACTCCTATTTCTACAAGCATATGGACTTATTCAGATGCCAAATATGTTAATGGGGCAATAATGGGTCAGATTGATCATTGCCTATGTCTAATCGTTGATTTTACGTTTCCAACCATTTTTCTATCTCTTACTGTATTTATTTGAAAGCGGAATCGCCACAGTTGTTCAATTACCAATTTATCAGCTCCTGAAGTCTCTTCATGTCTCTATGCTCAAATCCCAGCTCTTTTAATGCCTTAAAAATACCTTCTGCGCATCCCCAATGCCTGTCTGATTTTCTCTGATTCCTTTCACATCTGTACATATCATCAATTTTAAAATACTGCCTTACAATTTCAAATTCTTTTCTTGACTGTTCTGCTAGTCTGATAGCCTCGTATAGCAAATTCTCACATATAGAAGTTTCATGTTGTGTCATAGTGCAATCCTCCTTGTGCTAAACTATAATATAATTTTAATAGCATAGGGAATGGTAATAATTTCCAGTTTCAGCACAAGACTTGCTTTTCAGTTACTCAAAATAACCCTGTTTCCCCTATTCAGAGGAAAAAATAATATTGTCTTTTACCTGCACTTCTATTACTACTGTAATTCTGCAACAAGCAGTTTACATAAACAAAACTAAGGAGGTATACATATGCTATACGAAACATTTCTGGAAACTGTAAAACAATCTATGAAAGAAAGGCTGGGGCCGGAATTCACCTTATTGCTCCAACCCATCACCAAGAACAACGCTTATCCTTCATGGGCTTTGCATCAGGAAAGCGGACGAACGGGCAGCCCCCACCATCTATTTAAACCATTTCTATGAGTCATATCAAAAGGGCAGACCTTTTCATGCCATCCTGGATGACATCATGGCTCTTTACCAAAACAGTCCTCTGCCGGATAACCTTCCCATTGAAGAATTCCTGTCACAGGAACAGATCATGGAAAAAGTCATCTTCCGCCTTATCAATGAGCCGGCCAACCGGGAACTACTAAAAGAAATCCCACATATTACCTATCCGGAGCTGGATCTTTCCATTATATTCTACATTTCCTTTCAAAAAGACGAAGACAGTCTCATTACCGCCCTCATCCACAACCGTCATCTAAAAGCCTGGAACCGGTCTGCAGAAGACATACACCTGGCAGCCAGATTAAATACTCCCCGCCTTTTTCCTTCCCGCATCCGCTCTCTTCCCGAAGCCATAAAAGATATTATAACAAGGTCATCCGAGCACGAAATAAATGAAGATGCCATAGAAGAGTTCTTTAATGCTTCCCCCCTGTCTCCTCCCATGTATGTGCTGTCCAATTCCTCTGGAATAAGCGGGGCCGGCTGCCTGCTTTATGAAGGCATATTAAAAGACTTCGCATCATGCAGCGGCAGCGATTTGATCATACTGCCCTCCAGCATTCACGAAGTCCTTATCATTCCATATAGTGAAACTATCTCTTTTGACGAATTAGCAGAAACCGTTTTCTCCATTAACCAGGAAGAAGTACCGGAAGAAGACCGTCTGTCCAATCACATCTATTTCTATTCCAGAAGCAGCGATAAGCTGACCATTGCATTCACTTCTTCTGCCCCAATCGGAACAAAGAATCCATGATAAAAATAGCCATTGCTATGGCACCTGAAATCTGAAGTGTTTCCACCAGATAATGGCTGGAAAGCTCCGGGTTATTTGCAATCACATATGACACGCTCCGGTAAATGGACGCTCCTGGAACCGACGGCAGGATGCCTGCCACCAGAAACACCGTGACCGGAGCTTTAAAAATCCGCGCAAAGATATGGCTGGATAAAGCCACCAGCAGACTGGATAAAAAAGCCGCGGCAATGACAGACCCGGCTGCGGCATGCACCAAAAGATAGACAAGCCAACTGGCCGCGCCGATTCCTCCCGCTAAAACTACATGCTTCTTTGGAAGCTCCAAAATCAGAGAAAAGCTGATAACAGCCAGGAAAGCCCCAATCGTCTGTACTACCATGAAAGCCCTCCTGTCAGCCACTGAAATAAGCCCATGCCCGCTCCCACGCCTGCTGCCACTGCCAGAGCGATCACTACCGCCTCCATGATCCTGGCTGTTCCCGATGCATAGTCTCCATTTAAGGTATCCCTAATCGCCGTTGTGAATATAACACCAGGAACCAGAGGCATGATTGCACCGATGATGATAATGTCACTTTTGATTCCAGGCATAAGCCATTGTTCCATAAACAGGGTGGTAATTGCAATTAAGAACGCGCAGACTCCATTGGCGCAGAAGTCATTGAGCCTGATCCTTACAGAAACCTCCATGGCTGCTGCTAAGGAAAAACCGGTCACAGCCGCTGCCAGGCAGTCCCTTGCTCCTCCGCCCAAAAGCAGAGTAAAAAACACTGCCACACCCATGACTCCAACATCCTTTAGTCTCCTGCCGTACTGAACCGAATTCTGAATCTCCTTCAGCCTGCCATAAGCTTCCTCCACGGTTATGCGGTCCTCACAGAGCATTCTGGAAACATCATTGACCAGATAGACCCTGTTTAAGTTGGTGGATCTTATAGTAACCCTTCTGGCTACGGTTATCGCCTCAATGGCAGGATCGTTAAGGGACGCAAAGATCCCTGTGGAAAAAAACAATGGCTTCCGCAGAATCTCTGCCCGCCTTTCGTAAAATGTGGTCAATGGTATTCTCCACCCGGTAAATTTCCGCTCCGCTCACCAGCATAATCTCACCAGCCAGAACCGCAGTTTCCACAAGCAGCTTATCATTCATAGGCTTATTCCTCTAAATATTAAGTTTAAAAAAATTAAACTTCCAATCTGAAATACCAGTACAGAAGCGGCCCAGGCCACTGCCAGCTGGAAAAACACCATGCCAAGGTCCATTTCATCGAACCCGTTTCCTTTTTAATGGTTGCCACCGCCGCAATACAGGGGGAATACAGGAGACAGAAAATCATAAGGCATAAGCATTCACTCCGCCAAAACCAACCCCCCCAAGAATCGAAGACAGTTCTCCCATTCCTGCTGCAGAATTTATATTGTTGATTCCAAACAGGACGGAAAAACTGGAAACCACCACTTCCTTTGCAGAAAGCCCGGAAATAAGAGCCACTGCGATTCTCCAGTCTCCAAGGCCGGCGGGCTGAGTACAGGAACTAAAACACGCCCAATGGCAGCTGCAAAGCTTTTTGACACATCTGCCACAAATCCCGACGGCCCGGTGTTTAAAACAAACCAAAGCACAATGGTGGCAAGGAAAATAGTGTTCCTGCCTTACCCAGATAATCCTTTACTTTGTCCCATACATAAATCGTTACCGTCCTCCCGTTTGGAGTCTTATATTCGGGAAGCTCAATAAGAAGAGTATCCTCTTCCTCTGCCTTATGCCTTAAGTGAGTCACATAAGCAATGGTAATAGCCACCATTAATCCGATAAGGTACAGGGAATAAGCTACGATCAAAGCATGTTCCGGAAAGAACATCTGGGAAAACAGTACGTAAATAGGGAGTCTGGCTGAGCAGGACATAAAAGGCGTAATTAAAATAGTTCTTTTCCTGTCCTTTTCACTGGGAAGGGACCTGGCAGCCATAACTGCCGGAACCGTACAGCCAAACCCCAGAAGCATGGGAAGGAAAGCCTTTCCGGAAAGCCCTACCCGTCCCATGATCTCATTCATAACATAGGCAACCCTTGCCATATATCCGCTGTCTTCCAAAAAAGCCAGCGCAAGGAACAAAATAAAGATATTGGGCAGGAATGTGAGAATCCCTCCTACTCCGGCTATAATTCCGTCTACCACCAGGGACGTGATCCAGGCAGAGGCATGGATGCTTTCCATAAACTGATTCATATAGACAGAAAGCAGGCTTAAGGCAACTTCAAAATACCCCTTTAAAAAATCACCCACAGTAAAAGTCAAAAAGAACACCAGTGCCATGATACCCAGGAAAAACGGCAGTCCCAAAATTGGATGGGTCAGATATTCATCGATCTTATCTGTAAATGCTGCCTTTTGTTCTTTATTCACCAGGCATTCATGGATGATGCTTTCTATATAATCGTATTTTTGGTTGATGATTTCCTTCTCATAATTATGGTCTATAATATTGCTTAAATCAAGGGGGTGATCCTCCCATACCTCCTCATCATATTCCAGGAACTTGATGGCATGCACCTTAGATTGTCCATGCTTCCGTAATGGGCCTTTAACACGATCTCTATCTTGGAAATTTTATTCTCGATTTTAGGTGTATAATTTACGACCACACCTTGAGGGCCTTCTTCATAATGATGAACTACCGCATGAAGCAGCACATCAAGTCCGGTCCGTTTTCTTGCAGAAACAGGAACCACAGGAATGGAGCCAAGCATCTCAGGAAGGCGGTGCAAGTCAATTTCCATTCCCCTGTCCTCAACAATGTCCATCATGTTAAGGGCTAAAATGACCGGTTTTTTTAGTTCCAGAAGCTGAAGGGTTAAATACAGATTCCGTTCCAGGGATGAAGCGTCCACCACATTGATGATCACATCCACTTCTCCGCTTTCCAAGCATTTCCTGGTTACTTTTTCTTCCAGGGTATAACAGGTCAGGCTGTAAATCCCAGGCGTGTCGATTACCCGGATGGGACGTCCCTTGTAGCTGGTTTCTCCTTCCACTCTCTCCACGGTAACGCCAGGCCAGTTGGCCACCTTAAGCTTTGCTCCTGTAAAAGCATTGAATAAGGTTGTTTTTCCGCAGTTTGGGTTTCCCACAAACCCGACACGAATCGTTCCTTTTTCCTCACTCATGTTCCACAGCCTCCCTGATTTCAATTCCTTCCGATATCCTTCTCCCAAGAGCGAGGCGGGTGCCCCTGACCTTGATAATCACAGTGCCGCTTCCCTTCTTATTCATCAGGGTAACTGGCGTCAGTTCATTAACTCCAAGGGCTTCTAACCGCCTGGTGATGGTATCTTTTACCATCACGCTGTAAACGATGTAGGTTTTTCCGATTTCTCCTTCATGTAGCTTCATAATAATCTCCTCTGGATGCAGCCATTTTATGCCAATGGCGTTCCAAGGCTCCTGCCTTAGATGCGTCCATTGAGATTTTACTCTTATTGAGAATCACTGTCAATACCATTCACCCGTTCCGGGCAACAATTTTTAGTCCCTTAATCATCCATATCCTGAAGCATCTTTTTCACCTGAACCATCCGGTCACGCAGCCTTGCCGCCTCTTCAAAATTAAGCTCTGCCGCTGCCTGGTGCATCTTCTTTGTAAGCTCTTTGGCAAGCTTTTCCAGTTCCTTTGCATCCATGGATTCCGGATCCTTCTTAAAATCCTTCTCCTCTTCAATGGCTGCCTTTGAGATGGCAATGAGGTCACGGACCGACTTCTTGATGGTAGTAGGAGTGATCCCGTGTTCTTCGTTATAGCGCTGCTGAATGGCTCTCCTTCGGTTTGTCTCCTCAATCGCCACGCGCATGGAATCAGTCACCCGATCCGCATACATGATTACATGGCCCTCAGAGTTTCTGGCCGCCCTTCCAATGGTCTGGATCAGAGATGTCTCCGAGCGGAGAAAGCCTTCCTTATCTGCATCCAGAATAGCCACCAGAGTGATCTCCGGAATATCAAGGCCCTCCCGCAGCAGGTTGATTCCCACCAGTACATCAAATACATCCAGACGCATGTCCCGGATAATTTCGGAACGCTCCAGGGTATCGATGTCGGAGTGGAGGTATTTTACCCGGATTCCCACCTCTCTCATATAATCGGTCAGATCCTCGGCCATACGTTTTGTCAGGGTGGTGATCAGAATCTTGTTTTTCTTTTCCACTTCCTTATTTACCTCGGAAACCAGATCATCGATCTGTCCTTCTACTGGTCTGACATCGATTTCAGGATCAAGAAGCCCTGTAGGCCGGATGATCTGCTCCACCCTTAAAAGCTCATGCTCTGCCTCATAAACAGAGGGCGTAGCAGAAACGAACATCATCTGATTGATCTTGGATTCAAATTCCTCAAAATTCAAGGGCCTGTTATCAAGGGCTGATGGAAGGCGGAAGCCAAAATTCACAAGTGTTGTCTTTCTGGAACGGTCTCCTGCAAACATGCCCCGTACCTGAGGCAGGGTAATGTGGGATTCATCCACCATGATAAGAAAATCATCGCGGAAATAATCGATCAGGGTACAGGGAGGCTCTCCCGGCTTGCTTCCGACCAAATGCCTGGAATAGTTTTCAATTCCAGAACAAAAGCCGGTTTCCTTCATCATCTCCACATCAAAATTCGTCCGTTCCGAAATCCTCTGCGCCTCTAACAGCTTGTCCTCGCTCTTAAAATAGGCCACCTGTTCCTTTAATTCCTCCAGAATGGTCTGTGCTGCACGCTCCATCTTCTCCCTGGACACAACATAATGGGAAGCCGGAAAGATTGCCACATGTCCCAGATCCGCCCGGATCTCCCCCGTCAGGGTATCTATCTCCGTAATACGTTCCACTTCATCTCCGAAAAACTCGATCCGGTAAGCCTCGCTGCCGGAATAAGCCGGGAATATCTCTACCACATCTCCTCTTACCCGGAAGGTCCCCCGCCTGAAATCCATATCATTCCGGTCATACTGGATATCAATCAGCTTATGGACCACCTCATCCCGGTCCTTTATCATGCCAGGTCTTAAGGAAATAACCATTTCCTTATAATCAATGGGGCTTCCCAGGCCATAAATACAGGAAACCGATGCCACGATGATCACATCGCTCCGCTCCGAAAGAGCAGCCGTAGCCGAATGCCTGAGCTTATCAATCTCATCATTAATCGCCGAATCCTTCTCAATATAGGTATCCGTAGAAGGCACATAAGCCTCCGGCTGGTAATAATCATAATAGGAAACAAAATACTCCACCGCATTTTCGGGAAAAAAATTCCTTGAACTCGCCGTAAAGCTGGGCTGCAAGCGTCTTATTATGAGCGATGATGAGAGTAGGCCTTTGCAGCTTCTGGATTACATTTGCCATGGTAAAGGTCTTTCCAGAGCCGGTAACTCCCAGTAAAGTCTGGAATTGATTGCCCTCTTTGAATCCTTTCACAAGCTGGTCAATGGCCTCTGGCTGGTCACCGGTAGGGGCATATTCTGAATGTAATATAAAGTCCATGATTATTTCACCTCCAAATCCTTTTTGCATAGGCGGCCGCCAGATGGCAACGCATATCCGCCTGGCGGCTGCCTATGCAAAAATAACAATGTCTGTCACTGCCAATTATAGCATATGGCTGAAAGAAAGTATAGCCAAACAAGGAACATCTGTTCTTTTGTATTGAAATTCTTCTCCTTTTAGTATATCATACATCCTATACTACGAAACAGCAGGAGGACAATTTATGTACAGCTTTAATAATGACTATAGCGAAGGTGCCCATCCAAAGATTTTGGAAGCAATGATCAATGCCAATTTAATCCAAAATAGCGGATACGGGCTGGATGACCATTGCAGCAGGGCCCGGGCTCTCATCAGACAGGAAATCGGCAGAGAGGATGTTGATGTCCATTTTATCGTCGGCGGCACCCAGACCAATCTGATCACCATCGCCACTGCCCTGCGTCCCTGGCAGGCGGTCATCGCAACGGATAAGGGCCATATAAACGTCCATGAGACAGGAGCCATCGAAGCCACCGGGCACAAGGTCTTAGCCATGCCAAGCGAAGACGGAAAGCTGACTCCTGCCCATATCCAGAAAGCCCTGGACCTTCATACCGATGAGCACATGGTGCAGCCAAAGATGGTCTATATTTCCAACTCAACGGAGATCGGCACCCAATACAGCAAAGCAGAGCTGGAAGCCCTTCACCATATCTGCCGTCAAAAGGGACTTTACCTGTTTTTAGACGGAGCCCGCATTGGATCCGCACTTACAAGCTCTGTGAATGATTTAACATTGCAGGATATTGCAAGGCTTACAGATGTATTTTATATCGGGGGAACAAAAGGAGGCGCTTTGTTCGGAGAAGCCCTTGTAATCTGCCATCAGGATTTAAAACCGGATTTCCGGTTTATGGTAAAGCAGAGGGGAGCCATGCTGGCAAAGGGCTGGCTGCTGGGTATCCAGTTTGAAGAGCTGTTTTCCAATAACCTCTTCTATGATTTGGCTTCTCACTCGAATGATATGGCTGCCATTCTGAGAAAAGGAATTGAAACATGCGGATATTCCTTTTACTCGGATTCCACCACAAACCAGCTTTTCCCGATATTTCCTGACCAGGTGATTGCAAAACTGGAAAAGGAATTCCTTTTCTCCATCCAGGAGCGGGTCGATGACAGTCATACTTCCATCCGGCTGGTTACCTCCTGGGCTACCAGTGAAGAAGCGTGCCGCCGGTTTATCAGTCTTCTGGAAACTTGCTGATTAAAAAACTTTAAGGAGACCCTCTAAGTAACATTATGGGGTACTTATTTCTTCTTTCTAGTTGCGCTTCAAGCGAGCGTGCATTTGCCAGCATTGCATTATACAGCAAAATATTATAAAATGTAAATGTGTCCTTACACAAATATAAAAGAAAAAGAGGAAATGAGAATGAAAAAGAAGTTTTACTATGCGTCAGTGTCGCTGCTATGTTATCCCTAACAGCCTGTAGCAATGGCGTGTCACAAAAAGATTATGACAAACTAATTAGCGAAAAAGAAAAAAATTGAATCGGATTATTCCACTCTAGAAAAAGAATACGAAGAATTAAATAAAAAGTATTTGGAAGATAAGGATAATAATTTAAAAACTACAAGTGATAATTTTACTCTCAGTAAAGTAAATGCCTGGGCTCAGACATCTTTTGGAGATTCTGCTTCCTGTTCCTTAGATGATAAAAAAACATCTTACTGTTCATGTACCATCAAATTATACAGCAAGTAATGTTCCAGAAATTTTAAGCGATATAAAAAATTCTTTATCCACATGGGTTGCTATTGACTCTCCCACTAGTAATACTACAGAATTTAATTACATTACTATTACTTTTTATGATAATAGTCAAGATGGAATAATATCTTATACATTTGATAATAGCAATAAAGAATTCGAACTGAAAACTATCATGGGAAATTTACAAAAAGTAGAAGAAATTGTAAATGCAATTCCTAAAAATTAATTATAATCTATCCTGACTGCAATTCCTGCACTTGACCAGCACAATACCAGAGGTTTTACCGGCACCAAAGGAAGGCTGCTGAAACACTGGTCCCTTGCAGGATTGATAAGTAATTACAACATATCGATCCAAATGTATAAAAGCCCTCTATAGCCAGCAGTTAAATCTGCCGGCCATAGAAGGCTTCTTTCTTTTACGATCCAGTTAAAATCTAACGGTTCTCATTCAATGCTTTTATCGCTTCCACAAGCTGGTTATCTTCGCTATGCTCAATCTTGATCTTAGTCTTTAAATCCTCTTTTAAATCAACTGCAACATCCGGCTCCAGGCCCTTTCCATGAAGGTCAAAGCCGCTTGGAGTATAGTAATGGGCCACAGTCATCTTAATAGCCGTACCATGGTCAAGAGGAAACAGTGTCTGGACAATTCCCTTTCCAAAGGTCTTTGTTCCCACCAGCTTCGCCTTGTCATAGGCCTTGAGAGCTCCTGAAAATACTTCGGAGGCACTGGCGGACTGACCATTAACTAATACAGCTATGGGTACGTCTACCTTATGGCCGTCAGAGGCGTAATACTGCTCTCCTTCTCCATACTTATCCGCCATATAAACCAGAAGCGTCTTATTCTTCTTGGTCCTTACCAGATTAGGATCTCCTTCGATTACCAGATCGTCCGGAAGAATGTAGTCCAGCATGGAAACCACTGCATCCACAACCCCTCCAGGATTATTTCTCAAATCCACGATCATCTTCTCCATACCCTGTTTTTCCAGATCATCGATGGCGTTCTTAAACTGACCTGCTGTTACCGTATCAAACTGGCTCACTGATATATATCCGATATTGTCTGCCAGCATTTCATGCTCTACCGTAGGAACCGTGATCTGACGGCGCTCCATTGTCATATCAATGTAGGCTCCCGTATCCGGACGAAGGACTGTAACCGTTACAGACGTTCCTTCCGCCCCTTTGATATGATCCTTTACCACCAGCTCTAAATCCATGCCGGTCACTTCCTGATCGCCTACCTTGTAGATTAAGTCGCCGGGCAGCATTCCTGCCTCAGCACCGGGCGTTCCTTCGAAGACCTTGGTCACTGTGAGGATACCGGTAGCCGCGCTCTGGCTGACCATGACTCCGATTCCGCAGTATTCTCCAGCCGTGTCCTCTACCAGCTTCTCATATTCGTCTGCCGTATAGTAAACCGTATAAGGATCCTCAAGTCCATACAGCATTCCCTTGTATATCCAGTCTTCCACATTTTTCGTATCCTCATCAAAGAGGTAATACTTATCGATCACGCTCTGAATGGTCTGGATTTTGGCTACGATCCGGTTTAAATCCAGATTGCCTTCCTGGTTCTCCGCCTGGGCAGATTCGGCTGCCTGATCTTTTCCATCAATTGCCGCCCTGCCGATCAGAAAAATCCCCAAAGACATACCCACAATAACAAGACCTGCCAATGTGGTCAGAAGCGCTCCTACTAGGCGCCCTTCCAAAATTTATTCTTACTTTCCACTGTTATTCTCCTATCTAGCTCTTTATGGGCTTACGTATTTCACCGGATTTACATGGCGGCCGTTTGCCTGATCCCAAAATGGAGACAAGGCCCTGTGGAATATCCAGTATAACCCACATTTGCAATTACCTGCCCCTGCCATACTTCCCGTTCATATTCAAAACCGGGAGCAGTGCATATAAACGGCATAAACTTCTCCGCCAAAAGAGATCATGATATATGCCGGCAGAATAACTGTATGTAGATGTGGCGGATTCCCAGCGTTAAAACCGAAATGATACAGCTTAACGCGGGCAGAATCATATAAACTTAATATTCCCCATAGAAACCGTATTATACGTTTTTCCGGCCCAGAAAAGCTCTCTGATGGGCCTGATCCGTTTTCTGTAACTGGAAAGCTGAGAATCTTATTCCTGGACCGGATGTCATTCTCCGGCATTTTTTATCATATGCAGCAATGCTGCCAATATATTCCCCGGTTCAAAAACTGGATTTCTTCCCTTATACCTTTAAATGCTTCCGGATGGTAAAGAAGCTTACAAAAAAATCCGATCCCAACGCCAAGAGCCAGCGCCGTTGCCGCCATATAGGGGAATATGGCTTCCACCGGAAGGAACTGAAACAGCCCTGATAAGATGCTGAACTTTGTGACCACATATTCAACTGTGGACCGGTACAGAAAATAAATGGATACCAGAGGAATACAGGCACCTACCAGTCCGATGATAATTCCTTCTACCACAAAGGGAGCCCGGATCATATAATTGGTGGCGCCAATTAATTTCATGATCTGGTTTTCATTCTTCCGGAATGCCGCTGCCACTGAAATAGTATTGCTGATCAGGAATATGGCCACAGCCAATAAAACACCGATGATCAGCATGGAAAGAACTCCGATCACCCTGCTTAAGCTGTTCATTCCTTCTGCTGCTGTTTTAGAATAATTGACCTTCCTGACACCGTCAATGCTCTTTAACCAGTCCACAACCTGGTCCTGATCCACCAGGTCCTTTAAAAATATGGTATAAGAAGCTGAATTGGCCAGCGGATTGTCCTCCTCAAATCCTTCTGCAAGATCCTGCATATCCCCGAAGTATTCCTGCTTCGCTTGCGCCCATGCATCCTCTGCCGAGGTGAATGTCACTTCCTTCACGTCGTCTCTGGCTTTGATCTTATTGCCGATTTCCTTGATCTTGTTCGCGTCCAGCCCTTCATTAAAAAAACACCGTGATTCCCACCGTGCTTTCCGTATTCTTTATTACATATTGCACGTTGATAACAATGGAAAAAAACAGGCAGAACAAAAAAATGCAGGCAGAAACCGTTGCAATGGATGCCAGGGAAAACAAAATGTTCCTGCATATATTATTTACACCTTGTTTCAGGCAATACCAAAACGTACTAATTCTCATATGTATAACCGCCTTTTTTCTCATCGCTTATGATGGTTCCACGATCCATCACAATCACCCGTTTTTTCATCCGGTCTACAATCTCCTGGCTATGGGTGACAACGATCACTGTTGTTCCCAGCTTGTTTACCTCATTCAACAGCTTCATGATCTCCATGGAGTTGTGTCCATCCAGATTTCCGGTGGGCTCGTCTGCCAACAGGATTTCCGGACGGTTAATTAAAGCCCTGGCAATGGCAACACGCTGCTGCTCTCCGCCGGACAACTGCTGAGGAAAAAAACTTGTATTTTGAAGAAAGTCCCACCATCTTTAGCATGGCGGGAACCGATTCTTTTATGCTCCTTGTGGATGCTCCGATTACCCGCTGCGCAAAAGCTACATTTTCGTAGACATTCCGATCTTTTAACAAACGAAAATCCTGGAAAACCATGCCGAGCTTCCGCCGGTATCTGGGAATGAACCTCTGGGCATCTTGCTTAAATTCATATCATTCACAATAATCTTACCGGAGGTGGGTTCCACTTCTTTTAACAGCATTTTCAAGAGTGTGGATTTGCCTGACCCGCTGCGGCCAATGATAAAAACGAATTCCCCATCCTCAATAGTCATGCTGACATTACGCAGCGCCTTATTTCCGGCCTCATATGTTTTGCTTACATTCCATAGTTCAATCATTTCAGTCCTCTAATTTTTGTGCTTTGATTACTTTTGCTTTTGGGGGGGATTGGGAAAAAAGGCAGTTATACAACTGCTTTTGTGCAAGCACAACGCAGCTGCATAGCTGCCTCCTTCCGCACTGCTCTTAGCCAGCATTAATAGTCCTGGTTCTCCATATATTTCATGTATTTTACTACCATCAGGGCAATCTTAAAGGTGATGGCATCTTCAAATACGCGCAGATCCAGACCGGTGCTCTTCTGAAGCTTGTCTAAACGGTAAACAAGTGTATTTCTGTGAATATAAAGCTGTCTGGATGTCTCGGATACATTCAAGCTGTTCTCAAAGAATTTATTAATTGTTGTCAGAGTTTCCTCATCAAAATCATCCGGAGATTTTCCGTCAAAAATTTCTTTGATGAACATACGGCATAAAGGCAGCGGAAGCTGATAGATCAGACGTCCGATTCCCAGTTTGCTGTAGGCAACCACATTTTTATTGCTGTAGAAAATCTTGCCAACATCCATGGCCATTTTGGCTTCCTTATAAGATCTGGAAACCTCTTTAATTTCGCTTACAATCGTACCGAATGCTACATGGACCTGGGTCATTGCCTCGGTATTGAGCATGTCCAAAACAGTGTTGGCTGTCTTTTCCAGATCCTCATAAGTTTCGCCTTCTTTTACTTCTTTTACAAGAATGATGTTCTTCTCATCAACGGCGGTAACAAAATCTTTGGTCTTTGCAGCAAATAAGTTGCGGACTGTCTCCAGTGCATTCACATCTTTTTCATGCTGGGTTTCAATAATGAATACGACCCTCTTGATATTTGTTTCAATATGAAGTTTCTTTGCTCTGTTGTAGATGTCCACCAAAAGCAGATTGTCAAGCAATAAGTTCTTAATGAAATTATCCTTGTCAAATCTTTCTTTATACGCAACCAGCAAGCTCTGAATCTGGAAAGCGGCCAGCTTGCCGACCATATAAACATCATCACTTCCACCCTTTGCGAGAAGAATGTATTCTAACTGGTGCTCATCTAACACTTTAAAAAACTGATATCCCTGGATTACCTGGCTGTCGGCCGGAGAATCCACGAACGCCAGGATTGAACTTTCATAATCTTCCGCATCAGGAAATGTGGTTGCCAGTACCTTTCCTTCTGTATCACAAATACACAGATCAATTCTCGTAATCCCTTTTAATCCTTCAATGGTTGTTTGAAGTATTTGATTCGAAATCATGGCATATTCTCCTTTTTCGTAAATTTACCTTATTATATATTAAAGCAAAAAGAAAAAAAAAGCAAGCGGGTAGAATAACCGCTTGCTTAAAATTTCATAAAATTTAATTTAAAACTACGATTTCTGTATCTTTATCGAATACATGGATCTTTGTTAAGTCAAGAGCCAGCTTAATGCTATCCCCAGGTCTTGCTGTTGTACGAGGATTTACTCTTGCAGTAAAGTTCACATCTTCTACATCAAAGTATAAGTAAACTTCAGCGCCTAACAATTCATAAACTCTGATGGTAGCGTCAATTACGCTTTCCGGAGAAGATGCAAGGAAAGCTTCCTCATCATGTAAATCTTCCGGACGAATGCCTAAGACTACGGTCTTTCCGATGTAACCGGCATCCTCTAACTTTTTTTGCTTTTCCTTGGGGAAGAGCGATTGTATTTCCACCAAATGTTAAAGTAACGTCGCTTCCTCTCTTAGCTACAGTAGCTTCGATTAAGTTCATCTGAGGAGCTCCTATAAATCCTGCAACGAATTTGTTACCTGGCTTATCATATAAATTCTGAGGAGAATCAACCTGCTGGATAACGCCATCCTTCATTACTACGATTCTGGTACCAAGGGTCATAGCCTCTGTCTGGTCATGGGTTACGTAGATAATGGTTGCCTGAAGTCTCTGATGCAGCTTGGAAATCTCAATACGCATCTGGCCTCTCAGCTTGGCATCAAGGTTGGATAACGGCTCATCCATTAAGAATACCTTAGGATTACGTACAATAGCACGTCCCATGGCAACACGCTGTCTTTGTCCACCGGATAAAGCCTTTGGCTTACGGTCTAACAAATGCTCAAGATCAAGGATTCTTGCAGCTTCATGAACCAGCTTATCAATCTCGTCCTTTGGAGTTTTTCTCAATTTCAGACCAAACGCCATGTTATCGTATACTGTCATATGAGGATACAGAGCGTAATTCTGGAATACCATTGCGATATCTCTGTCTTTTGGCTCTACATCATTCATTAATTTCCCGTCAATGTAAAGTTCACCAGAAGAAATGTCTTCCAGACCTGCAATCATACGAAGGGTTGTGGATTTACCGCATCCGGAAGGTCCTACAAAAATGACGAACTCCTTATCAGCAATATCCAGATTAAAGTCCTTAACTGCTTCAAATCCGTTAGGATATCTCTTGACGATGTTTTTCAGTGATAAACTAGCCATTTACTAATCCTCCTAAAATAAAGTGTTTAAACTCTGATCTGGACCGACAGCCCCCACAGCTGCGGCCCTTGTTACTGAAACAATCATACATGAATTATTTTTCTTTTACCATATTGCTATTTACCAAAATACATTTGGGGCTTTTGGCTAATTTGTATAACGGGTTTTAAAAATGATTGAAACGTCAAAATATCAGGAGAAACGCTCAGATATTTCTGTTTATATTCGATAGCCAAAGTGTATTTCCGCCCAGTTTTAGTCACAAATCACAAGACGGCGCCAATAATCTTGGCACCGTCTTGTAAATCTTATCCGTTGTATTATCGCTTTCTCACAAGAACGTTCACCCATTTTACGTCAGAATGACCAGAACGCACATCCTCTGTTTCCCAAAGCTTTACGATATCAAACCGCTCATTATCTCTTAAAAGTTCAGTCATGGAATCCGCCGTAAAGTCACTGAAATACCGCTTTCCTCTAAATCCCTCAAAGTCTCCCAGTTTAAAAGACATGTAAAGGATTCCCTTATCATTTAAGGCCCTTGCTATCTTTGTAAGAATGTCAGACAGTTCCTTTTTCGGAGTGTGAAGTAAGGATGCACAGGCCCAGATTCCATCAAACACATTGTCAAAATCCATTTGTTCAAATGTCATCTGAAGCACTTCCAGACCGGTATGGATTTCTGCCAGCTTACACATCTCTTCCGATGCATCAAGCGGCGTTACATCATATCCCAGCTCATAGAAAGACAGGCTGTCCCTGCCTGATCCACATCCCAAATCCAGAATCGTATCACCTTCTTCCAGAAGATCCAGAAATTCTTTCATAATTCCTGACATATCCTGGTTCACTGTTTCTTCAAATTCCTTTGCTGCATACTTATTATAATAGTCTATCGAGTCCAAAATAATCCTCCTGTTATCCTTTTACCCGTTATTTGATTCTTTCGATTTTACTTTCCGTTATTCTGACTTTTCCTTCTTTCAGAAGATGTCCGATTGCCCGCTTAAATGCATTCTTACTCATAGAAAATTCCCGCTTGATAATCTCCGGTTCTGCCTTATCGGTAAATGGCAGGCTGCCGTCAAACTGTGTTTCTATGATCTCTAGAACCTTGTCGGAATCTGTATCCATCTGAATATAAGCCTTCTGTCTGGGACTTAAATCCAGCTTTCCATCTTCTCTTACCTTAGTTACCCGTGCCGTTACCTCATCACCTTCCCGATAATTTTCAAACACTTCTTTCCGGGGAATCAGCCCGTAATATTTATGATCTACTGCCACAAAGGCTCCCAGGCTTTCATTGATTTCATAAATAATCCCGGTCACCTGATCATCCTTTTTATAAGGTGACTGGTTGCTCATATAGGAATATACCTCATGGTAGCAGCCAATCGTTTGCTTTTGTCAATGTAAAGGGCCACCAGCACCTTCTCTCCCTGCCTTACCTTATGGGTCTGCTCCTTAAAAGGAAGAAGCAGATCCTTTTCTAGTCCCATATCGAGAAATGCGCCGATCTTACCCACTTCCTTCACGTCAAGCACAGCCGTTTCACCTGCCTGAAGCTTCGGTGCTGCCGTGGTGGCTATCAGCCGGTCCTCTGAATCCTTATAGATAAATACAGGGATACTGTCTCCAGGCCCAGCTCCCTCCGGTACCTGCTTTTTGGGCAGAAGCACAGAAACTTCACTGCCTGCTTCCTCTCCCAAATATACGCCGAACTCCTTGACCCTCTGTACGACCAGGGTCTGCATCTTTCCTAATTCAATCATGTTACATCCTCTCTGCTGTTCCCCGCAGCCAGATGACTGCGTAAGCTGCTCCCCGTTCATCACACAGAGAAACCGTATACCCTTCCTCTGTCCGGCTTAAGCGGGGATAAACTGTATCTCCAAAGACTGCCGCTTTTTTATATTCCACTCTCAGTTCAGAGACCTCCACTTCATCCGGAAGCACCTCCCTGGCAATCTCTACATATTGAGCGTTATTGACATGATGGTTCGTATCAATATGATGTTTTCCAATGATGACCGGCTCTGTATCTTCATATTCCTCCGGCAATTGGATCTTACGGGAAGCATAGTCCATGGAAAGCCTTTTCTCACTGCCGCTTCCATATCCCCGGATGTCTTCCGGCTCAATTTTAACTGGGCGTCCCTTTTCCGTATCAAATAAAAACCATACGGAATTGGCTCTTACCAGATAGTTTCCATTCTGATCGCATATGGTAAAATTCCGGTATCCGTAAAACCCCTTAAAGTCATAGGGCCAGGTACCCACCACGATCTCCTCTCCCAGCACGGGATAACGGTCCACCACAATCTGCCAGGAGGAAAGCCACCATGCTTTATGACGGTCTGTTAAATAGGAAATCCCAAGGCCGATATCCTCAGACTGAAACGTAGAGCAATCCTGCAGATAATTCATAATACCTGTTAATGTCAGTCTGCCGCACTCATCTGTTTCACTGTAACGGACCCTGCTACCGAATGTATACATTTCACACCTCTCATCAAAATTATATAACATTATAAAGCATTTTCATGCTCTTGTCCAGATAAACCCGAAAGAAGCCTGCCCTGGTTACCAGAGAAATTCTATCAAAAAAGAAAGTCTTAACAATTACTTAACAACCTGTAATACAAAAAACGGAACCTTATAGGGTTCCGTTTTTCAGACTGGGCTACAAGGATTCGAACCTTGAAAATGACGGAGTCAGAGTCCGTTGCCTTACCATTTGGCGATAGCCATCAATACAACGAGGTTAATTATATCCGATGATTGAAAGACTGTCAAGTATTTTTTTTCCATTATTTTTATTTTTTTAAATCCCTGAAAAACGTTCCTTCTCCTGTAAAAAAAGGTGATTTGAAAAGTGGCCGCTAAAAGAAAAAAAGCCTCGACCTTCCTGCTGCCGCTGGAAGATCAAAACTCATCAGAAAACTGGGCTACAAGGATTCGAACCTTGAAATGACGGAGTCAGAGTCCGTTGCCTTACCATTTGGCGATAGCCATCAATGCAACGAATGTATTATACTATAGCTTTTCATTCTGGTCAAGCATTTCTTTTATCTTTTTAAAGATCTTTTAAGAAACAGCCCGTCAGGAAGAGCTTCCCGTTTTGGAAGACTCTTCCTGGCTTTTTGTTGTACGGGTTTCTTCCGGAGAAACGTTCTTCCCGGTTTCCGGAATATTCTTCACTGTTTCAGACGTTTCTTCACTGGGAGTTGCCGGGGCCGTCTGATCCGGCTGGCTCGTATTCTCGCTCTCTTCTTCCGTCTCTTCCGGATCTGCATTCCCATCTCCGATCACAGGAGTCTCAAAGATTCCCTTTACGGTTGTCTGTTTCCCTATTTTAGGAGAAATGCCGCCCAGGGTAAAGGTATATTCCATTCCTCCCTGAAGCCCTGTCACATGAATCTCACAGGAGTAGGAATCTGTATCTCCCACTTTGGCGGAATAGGAATTTTTATCCCCGTCATTTATAGAGACTGTAGGATTTTTCCATTTTACTTTGGTTTTAAAATAAACCATGACAACGCCGTTGTCATAATCCACATAATCGACTTTAATCTTTTCCGTTGATACAACTTCCTCTTCTGAGGTAGTCTCTTCCGCTGTAGTTGCCGCTGTGGGGGCGGTTGGCTGAGTTTGGGAGACTTGCGCCGGTGACTGGCTTTCTGTTTCCGAGGCAGATGCAGCCGTCTTGGATTCTTCCAGCCCAGAACTCTCCGCTATGGTCTCCGGCTCCGTTGCAGCCTGGGTTGTATTCGCCGTGGTTGTTTCTTCCCCCGCAGCTGTCTTGCCCTCCACCGCATAAGAACGTTCTGTTATTACTTTTGCAATCTCTTCCATAGTAAGAGGCGCCAGTGCCTTCATATCATCCATGGAAAGAGAGGGATTCTGCAGGATCAGCTCCCTTAAAAAATAAGCTTTTCCATAAGAAATCTTATATTCCTCTGCCAGTTGCTTTACTTCATCCTCTTCCATGACCTGCTGGTCATACACAACTGCCTTCAGCTGTTTTTCCTCCAGTGTATTGCGGATGTCATTTACCACCGCATGGCGAAGGCCCTGGGCCTTGCTGATGCTGTCATTGGACACAGTAACCAGAATCGCATTATCCAGCTCACTTAAATAACCATGGGTAACCATGGAACCGATCACAGCGTTGACGGCCGTGTTCAAATCCACACCCTTTAAATCCATGTCCTGCATGATGCTTTCCCCATCTTCATTGAGGGCCTTTGCAGCCAGGACCTTATTCCTTTTATTTACAGATAATTCCACGCTTGGATTTACATCAATTCCAATGACAGAATCAACCTTTCCATTTTGATAAGTATAGGTTCCCCCTGCCAGAGCGATCATGCAAAAGCATGCAGCCACCAGGGTCGCAATGACCCTTTGTCTCAGGAAGAAAACGGAACGTTTTTCCTTCTCTGCCTTTATCTGAGGCGTACTCAAGTCAATCCGTTCCAAAACATTAGGAGTCAAGTCACTGGCCGCAGATTTTAAGCAGGCTTCAATCTGTTGTCTATTCAGTTGTCTGCGATTTAATTCAGCCATCTTAAAGCCTACTCCTCTCTCAAATAATTTTCCAGTTTTTTCATTGCACGGTTATATCTGGAAAGAGCTGTAGCCAGAGGAATCTTAAGGCTGGCGGCGATCTCTCTGTGCTTCATACCTCCGGAGGTATGAAGGAGAACAATCTCCCTTTCCTCTTCCTTAAGAATCTGCAGAGCAGCAAGAAGCACCATCTTATCTGCCGCCATCTCAATATCAGGGCAGACTTCACCTGTTTCTGCTCCTGTTAAATCCTCCAGTGTAACATCCGAATCATGTTTTTGCTCACGGAATTTCATATAGCACAGATTCCGCGCTATGGTAAACATCCATGCCAAAGGCTTCCCCTGGGATTTATAGCTTGACGCAGAAGTCCATATCTTAAGATATACCTCCTGCATGATCTCCTCTGCATCCTGGGGGTGCCTTACAATGGACAGGATAAAACTGTATATTGTCCGGTCCGTATTCTGATATAGCTGCCGAAAGGCCTCCTGGTCTCCAACCGCAACTTTTTTTTAGAAGCTCTTCGTCGCTCAAACGCCCATAATCCTCAGGCTCGCCAAGGCTCATCAATCCCATAAATAACATGGATCCGATTTCCTTTCTACTAAGTTAATGCGGAATACTGTCATCTTATTGCATAATCTGGAAAATTTTTATTACCTTATTTTTCCACTCCAAAACCGCTTTCCGCCGTTATGATCAGACAGCACCGTTTATCTATTTCGGTTACCTTTTTCGTGACTTCTTCCTTTAACCAATCCTTCTTTTCCCTGTCATATTCCCGGGGCACCACCAAATCAAAGATCAGATTGATCTGGTTTTTCCCCTCTATCATGCGGAAATCGTGGAAAGAAATTCTGGAATCTATTTCCTCCAGCACTTGTTTCAGCATGTTCCCAAATTCCATAACCCTGGAATCTTTTGTCTCTACCGGGTCCATATGAATTACCAGAAATATTCCAAACTTCTTACTGCTTCCCTTTCAATGGTATCAATAATTTCGTGAGACACTTCTATATCAACATCATTAGGCACCTCTGCATGAATGGAAGCCATGCTCCTGGAAGGACCGTAGTTGTGTACAATTAAATCATGACTTCCTATAATACCGTCGTAGCTTTCTACAAATTCCGTGATCTCACCATATAGCTTCGGGTCAATGGGTTCTCCAATGAGAGGAGTAAGGGTATCCTTGGCAATCTTCACTCCTGCCCACATGACAATGACAGAAACCACAATCCCTATGATTCCGTCAATATTAAGCCCCCATATTCCATAAACCAGGATCGAAAGAATTGTGGCAGAAGTGGTTATTACGTCCCCAAGGGAATCTGCCGCCGTAGCCTTCATGACCGCGGACTGAATTCTTTTTCCCAGGGTATTGTTAAATAATGCCATCCAAAGCTTTACACAGACAGATAACAGCAATATGACTACAGATACAGCCTTAAACGTCATCTCTTCCGGATGAATGATTTTACCAATGGATGTTTTTAAAAAAAGAAAAACCTACCTGAATAACCAAAAAGGCTACAATAAAAGCAGCAATATACTCCACTCTTCCGTGTCCAAAGGGATGATCCTCATCCGCCGGCTTACCGGCCATCTTTACCCCTACAAACCCGACAACAGAAGAAGCAGCGTCAGAGAGGTTGTTAAAGGCATCTGCCATTACAGAGATGCTGCCCACCAGCATTCCAACAAAAAGCTTGGCGCCAAACAGCAGAACATTGCAGCAGATCCCCACAATACTTGCCATAAGCCCGTACCGTCCGCACCTGGGTATCCTCTGTATTTTTATACTCTCTAACAAATGTCCTAACTAAAAAATCTGTCATAGTACTCCTTTTCAGCGTTTATTCTCGTAAAAGAAACGAGCCAGGATAAAACCCGCTTGACTTTATCGATTACCCGCAGGGGGCAATACCCAATAGCTTACTGCCGGTATTAGACCCTTAATAGCGTACCTGCTCGAGAAAAAGCCCTTCCGGCGGTGCCGTAAAGCCTGCCCCATTCCGGTCTTTTGCATTTAAGATCTCCTTCATCTCTTCCGCCTTACGCTGTCCTAATCCCACTTCGATCAGCGTGCCCGTTAAAATCCTGACCATATTATATAAAAAGCCGTTTCCCGTATAGCGTATCAGAAGCCGGCTGCCCTGCTGTTCAAAATCAATCCGCTTTAAAACCCTGACCGAAGATTTCTTCATTTTCCGGTTAGCGCAAAAGCTCTTAAAATCATGTTCACCTGCAAGAAAGGATGCGGCCCGTTCCATGGCCTCTATATCAAGCTCCTCAAATAATCCATAAATGTATTTTCTTTCAAATACCTGCTTCTTTTCTCCCATTTCGATCCGGTAAAGATAGGTTTTTTCCTTGGCATTAAGACGGCTGTGAAAGCGTTCCGCAGCTCGTTCCACGGTTTTTACCCGAATGTCTTCCGGAAGATACTGGTTTAAATATTCCATGATCTCCTCTTCCTTCATCCTCGTATCCCCATGAAAATTAGCCACCTGAGCCAGCGCATGAACGCCTGCATCCGTTCGTCCTGAACCATGCACCTCCACTGCCTGTCCCATCATCCGCTCCAAAACATGTTCTATCTTCTTGTATGGTCTGTTCCGTATTTCCCTGTTTCTGCCAGCCGTCATAACGGCTTCCATCGTATTCCAGAATCATTCGATAATTTTTTGTCATATTGTTTTCGACCTTCTTCTATATTTAAGCAGAAAAGCAGCCAGAAAAATTCCAAAAGCCACTCCTCCGCAATCCAGCCACACATCAGATATCTGACCGGATCGTCCCTCTACCATAAGCTGTATGGTCTCATCTGCAAATGGTATCATAAATCCAGTTGTAAACCGGATAAAATATCTTCTCTCCGCCGGGAAGCCATAGGATCTTATACATCCGTACAGCAAAATCCCCAATAAGGTATATTCTGAAAAATGCCCGGTTTTACGGATTATGTGCTCTGTCAGCCATTTGGCACTGATCCCCATGGATCCAAGTGATTCCTGTGCCACCCGAAGCACCCATCCGCTGTCCGCCGATGAGATATCCGCCGGCTTCATGGAATTTGAAAATATGAACAGGACATAAAGAACGGCCAGTGCCGTCCATATCGCCTTCTTTTTCATAACCGTCACCTTAAAAACCCACTTTTTTCCGCAAGTTCCATGGTAAATGATAATACCTCCTGCTTTTCCAGCCCACAGCCAATCCGGATCATTCTCTCAGAAAAATACATAAATATTCTTCTCCTCAATCTTCCATATTTTATCATAATTTCATCCATTATATTACAACAGCAGTTATAATACAAGGACAGGCATTAAAAAAATCCCCAAAAACGGCCTAAAACCGCACATTTGGGGAAATTCCTTTTATGGTCCTATGGTAACTGGTACGCCTAAATTACAGTAGCTCCATAATACATCCATGTCATTATTGTCCACTGCAACGCAGCCATGAGTGGTTCCGTCAGGAACCCTGCAGCCATGAATCTCAATGGCTCCTCCAAGGGGCGTATCCCATGGCGGCTGCTTGCCTTCCTTATTGGCCTTTATTATTTCATCTCTCTGGGCCTCTGTGATAATACCATCCGCATATCCTCTTTCCGCATCTTTAATGGCCGGATAGGAAAGGCCCAATGCAAGGTAAGCCACGCTCTTATCATTTCTGGTACATACATAGAACTCCCCGCTGGGTGTTCTCATATCTCCCTCTACCTTTTTATTTCCTTCTGCTGAAGCCGCGCCCAGGGAAACCGGGTATTCGGCAATCAAGACTCCATTCTGCTTTAATGAAAGTGTCTTCGTTCTCTTGCTCACATATATGGTCACGTTATTTGTTGAACCGGAATTGCCGGAGGTAATATTGGCACCGGGACCGGATACCGGCTCTGCGTACCCTGTAACAAGGGAAGATGCCGCCAAAGCGATGACCAGAATGGCTGAGATAAGACACTTATATCCTTTTCCTGCCCATTTCATCATTCTTAACACTCCTTTTTTGTTACATTATACCATCCATTTTGGAAACTATCATTTACAATATTCTTACATTTCCATCCAAAATTTACCGTTTTATATATTCATCTGTTTAAATTAAGCATTGTAAATAGGCCAGCGCAGCATCCAGGCAGCCTTCCACTCCCACCAGACTGCTTTCCAGACAAAGGTGGTAATTCTGTGCCTTGCCCCATTCGCATCCGGTATAATACTGATAATAATCTCTTCTCTTTTTATCTATCTCACGGATCCGCTCTTCCATCACTTCCGGATTGACGCCTGTTTCAAGAGTATTCATCCGGTTAATCCGGTTTTCCATCTTGGCATACACAAACAAATTAATGCTGTTTTCCAGCACTCTGTCCGCGCATCGTCCGACAATGATACAGGGGCCCTGTTCTGCCAGCTTTCGTATCACACGGGACTGGGCCAGAAAGATCTGATCTGACATGGAAACTTCATAAACCGTGGAGAATGGAGAATAATGATACTGTTCAAAAGATTCCTGCTGAACGGGGAGATGTTCGTCATAATGCAGAAATGCCTCTTCTGCCAAATCACTTTCTTCCGCAGATAAGGAAATTAAATCCTTATCATAGAATGGAAGTCCCAGCCTTTCAGCCAGCTTCATGCCCAACTCTCGTCCGCCGCTTCCAAACTCCCGGCTAATTGTAATCACCTTATCCAACATATGCTCCTCCTTATCTTCTGCTGAGTAATGCTCGTCTACCCATCATAGTTTCTGTATGGCAAGATATCTGCAAGGCTGTCAAATGGGCTTTGGATTTCCTGTTAATCTTTATAATCTTAATATATTTGCATTTTACCACATTCTTAAATGCATGTATACCACAATTAAGTCCCTCTTATACACAGTCAAGGAAAATTCCGGAAAAGTATTGGGACAGAGAAAAGCCCTCCAATCGCAATTCTGCCATTGGAAGGCTTATAAAAGCACGCTATTGTCAGCCTGCCGGCTGTTTGAACTTTATCTTATGGGTAATGCAGAGTGTTAAAAATTAAATACGTTTTCCCAATCAAATTGTTCTGATTCATCTAAGCTTTTAGGCCAGTGACTGCACCATTCCGGCACATCGGGATTTTCAATTCTGTCAAAGCTTGGTGTGTACGGCTTTATATCAAGCACAGGCGTGCCGTCATTCGCATCAATATAGGCAATTTGAATGATGCCTTTTGAGAAGTTGATATCAATGACCTGTGCCGCAGTTAATGCAATAGGATTGGGCCGGACAGGCGACCTTGTGGCAAATATGCCCATGACAGCCGGAGCATTTTTATACGGCTGGGGTGTTTCAAGGGTACTTCTTGCTTCCTCATTATCAAAGTCACTGAACCACCATATAACATTGATATGGCTAAATCCGTCCAGTGCCTTCAGCGCAGGAATATACTCTGGTTCAAGTTCAATGAACATTCCATCTTCGTTTACGCTGATTTTGCCGATAGGGCTTACCTTAAAATTCTGCATAATGCATACCTCCATAATTAAAATAAATTTACCTGCAAATTCAGTGTAGACCCTCACATCATGTGAGAGTCAATAATAAAAAGCATCCTGCAAAATCTGCAGAATGCTTATATTTTCTCCAATGGTATCTGGATTTCAGTCAGGTAGTTTTGAGGGCTATCCTCATTCCAGGGTCCTCGATGGACAATCTGCCTGCTCTGTCCCCTCATTTTATATTGGTTATGTGCCTGCAGCCAGTCTGCAAAAGCAAGATATGCACCCTTTATGTTTTCAAAAGAGCCATATACCATAGTACAGGCCATAATGGGCACTGGTTCTGTATTTCTATAGGTAAAGCCACACAGATCCTTTCCTGTTCTGGCTACGGGAGCGCATATTTCAATGTCAACGCCCGTTTCTTTATAATCCGTATCATGATAGACCGCAAAGGTATTGGCTGAAATAGGGATATTATTTTCTTCTGCAAAGGCCGACATTTCTTTCCACAGCTGACCCTCGGCATAATAATCCCGGACCACCCGCCTTAAAGAAAACACCTGATAGCTGGGTATGGATTTAATGGAAACATTGTAATGTATCGCAATCTTTTCCTGTAAAATATCTCTCTTTGCAAGCTCGATTTTAGATAGCCTGGCCTGCTCCGCTCTTATGGCATCCTCAATTTCCAGACGCTTATGATCAAGCTGATTTGTTATAAATTCATCATCCAATGATTAAGGGCATCCATAATTTCAGAGACTGTAAATCCTAAGTCCCGTAAGAATATTATTTTATTTAAAACAGGGATCTGTTCTGTGGAATATAGCCTGTAGCCTGTAAATTTATCTATTTCCGCAGGTTTTAATAACCCTGTTTCATCGTAGTATCTTAGCATTCGAATCGATACCTGAGTTAATTTGGAAAACTCTCCTATTTTAAACATGTGCACCACCTCTATAAGGACTGATTATACCGCAAGCAGAATCAAACTGCAAATATTATACATTCCTCATCTGCCGGTTGATCTTCAATGAGCTTCCGGGGAAAAGGCGTTATAAAAAAAATTTATGCAACATTATCCCGTTCTTATTTGTATATAAGACATAACCGTAAAAAGAGGTTACTGAATAGTCACAAACATACCATGAAAACTGAAAGGAAAAATCATTATGAAAAAAACTTACTGCGATTGCCCTCTGCGCCGTCACGGCATTATCCTTTACCGCCTTCTCAAACAATGTTCCTGCAAAGAATAACATAAAGCAGAGAGACGATCAGGTCATCAAAGGCGATAACCTGAAAATTCCAAACCCTTTTACTGATTGCAAGGCCATTACAGATGTCCAGATACTTGCCGGTTTTACCCCATTGATCCCAACCAGCATTCCTGCTGATTATTCTCAGGATAAAATTCAGACCGTTAAAGATGAAATGGTGCAGATCATATATTCCAATGGTGAAAATAAAATAACTTTCCGCCAGGGAAAAGGCAGCGAAGATATCAGCGGCGACTATAACCAATATGCCGAGAGCAGCACCATGGCAGTCGGCAGCTTAACAGTATCAACCAAAGGCTGCAACGGAAAAGTAAATATTGCCGCCTGGACCAATGGGAAATACACCTTTGCTATTTCCGCAAATCCCGGCGGAGAAGGTCTTGACAATAAAGTAATCAGCGATATGATTAGCAGTATAAAAGCAGAGAGTGATATTGACGAAACAGTACAAATTCCCAATCCTTTTAAAGACTTTCAATCGATTGGGGATGCGGAAAAAATGGCCGGTTTCACTCTGACCCTTCCTGAAAAAATGCCGAAAGGTTATGTACAGGAGTCCATCCAAGCCATTGCAGGTGATATGATACAGGTATTTTATAAAAATGGCGAAAAGAGAATTTTAATCCGTAAGGCAAAGGGAAATGAGGATATCAGCGGTGACTATAGCGAATATGGGGAAAACAGGACTTTAACTGTTGGCAGTTTACAGATATCGGCCAGAGGAAACCATGGCAAAGTAAATACCGTCACATGGGTAAATGGGGATTTCGCTTACTCTGTCTCTGCCGGATTTGATGAAGAAGGTTTTGATACAACTACGATCAGTGATATGGTAAGCGGTATCCGCTAGAATAACAAAAGATGACAGAAACATGGCGATACTGTCAGTCACAGTACCGCCATACGTCTATTCAAGGAGAGACTGTATGATTGAACTATGTAAACTGCCCAGCGGACTATGGAAATGTATCAGTTTCCTAAAGGAGTTTATTTATTCGCTGTTATGCTTTGTGCTTTATGGGGACAAGTGGGAAAGCAGCAAAAAAAAGAACACCCATGCCCGACGCTTTGCGTTCTGCACAAATGAATGAACAGGCCGGGCGATTAATGACAGACTATGGAAACCATGTTCTGCGCCTTGCATACTCTTATCTGCATAATATGAGTGATGCAGAGGACGTTTTGCAGGATACGCTGATACAATTTATTAAAACACAGCCTCAGTTTGAAACGGCTGACCATGAAAAAGCATGGGTTCTGCGTGTTGCGATAAACCTAAGCAAGAATAAGATTACCTACAACAAAATCCGAAAAACCGATGAACTTAGCGATACTTTGGCGGCAAATGAAACGGAGGATCTGACTTTTGTATGGGATGCAGTGAAACAACTGCCATCAAAATACAGAGAAGTTGTACACCTTTATTATTACGAGGGCTGCTCTACGGCTCAAGTCGCTTCCCTGCTATCCAAAAAGGAAGCAACGGTTCGTTCCTTGCTCCAAAGGGCCAGATTAAAGCTTAAAGACGTGTTGAAGGAGGTGTATGATTTTGAAGAATAGGTATGATAAAGTGATGAATAATCTTGAAGTCACTGTGGAAATGCGTGATAGAATCCTGACCAATATAAACAGACTTGATTGGAATAAAATTCCAATCAAGAGAATTCCTTTTTCCAATTACAAAAAGTACCTTTCCATCGCCGCTTGTTTCATGCTTTTACTGGTTGGTTCTGTCTTTGTTCAAAACATGATCAATTGGACCAAGGAGCCGCCTCAGCAGGCAATCCCGGATATTGTAGAGTACCCTTCCGCTCATGAGCTGTCGAAAGCAGTTGGATTTACTGTAAAGGAAATTCAGGATGTACCGTTTGAAGTGCAAACGGTACAATATACCGCTTACTGGAAGGAGCTGTCGCAAATTCGGTACATTGGCCGGAATAATACGGTTGTATTAAGGATGGCTGCTGGCAGCAAGGATGTAAGCGGAGATTATACTGTATACACCGATATAAAAAGCATTACGGTCAACGGTCACAGTATCACATTAAAGGGGGATGCCAATAAGTATCGTACTGCAGTTTGGCAGGCCCAGGAATACTCATACTCTGTACAGTTTACCGAAGGGATTTCTGAACAGGAAATGCTGAACACCTTACAGAGCGTGGAGTAACCGGCTGAAAAGATATTCAGAACAACGGCATGAGCTTTTAATATCAATTTTCATAAAATAACAGGAGTGGCAATTAGCAATCCTCCAATAAGGATGTTTATAAAAATCACAATTGTTTAGCAAACAGCCAAACGATTACCGATGAATTGTAAATAATCTTTATTGGAGGATTTGCTTTATGGCAAAGTTTGAATTTGAATACACAGAGATTGATGGGTTATTGTATTCCAACATTGAAATTGACGGAAAAATTGAGTTTGACAACTTGGGTAAGTATGGACGACTTCGTCTGAATTACCTTCACGAACAAAAGCCGGGAATGTACAGGGAATTGCTTTTTAGCAGAAGTTGGTGGAGCATTGCATCAAGGTGGAAAGAGTAGCATTTGCCCGAGCAGAATGTATCCGCACCAACTATCTGAAACGCTATCCCATGCCCATGGAGGACACGATGGAGCGCATTCGCATCTCCACACAAGCGCAGGACATCGCGGATGGAATTGTAAATTAGGAAAATCTTAACTGATCCTTTTAGCCAACGTTGATAGTGGTTTCACGATTGTTTTCAAATCCGCAATAGCCTCATTTAATGTCGCTATATCCAACTCATCTATTGCCTTGGCAGCAACCATTATGCTTTCTTAAGCCGTTTGTGCTGTGTTGTTCATGTTCTCGGTCAGTTCTACCCAGTCGATTTCGGAAAGCTGTTCTGAAACGAAAGAAAGCTGATTTGTTACTGTATCCAAGCTGCACAGAGCATCAGATGCATTTTTTTAACTCCTTATTGATTTGTATTGCTGTAAATAGAGTAGCGATGAAAATCCCAATAACCATGATGGCTATTATGCGCAGCCAAACCGAAGTGCTTTTTTCATTCATCATCGTCTGTCACCTCCCGAGGCTCATTCGCTTTTACTCCGTTACTCTTTTTTGATTTCAGTCGATGAGCGCTAACGAGTGTAAACACCAGTAGCACAGCAACCGCGCCAAACGTGATGAGCAGCATATTGGATTGCTCCGGTGACTCCATTGCAAGCTGCACCTCAGTTCCATCAACTGGAAAGAGCAAATAGCTCCCCATGCTTTCAGTATCAACCTTTTTCCACTGACCATCCGTATAGAGATAGATTGTGGTCTTCTTTGGGTTCCCGTTCAAGGGCTGATAACGAATTGTATGCTGCGCCGCCCCGTCATCCGGCATGGATATAAGCCAATACTCGTTTATATCATCAAGCGGGACATCCGAAACATCTCCTTGTGTTACCTTAATCGTCTCATTCTGGGAGAATTGCCCATCGACAAGAATCACCGACTGCCCATTGTCCCGCAGTGCGGCGCTTGCCAACGTGGTAAAATACCTTGTGTAAATCGCCTCGACCACATCATCGAATCTCAGATTGGTGTAGTCCGTCCTGCTCCACTGCCCATAGTAGCCTTCTTTGTTGGGAACCTCCGGCACTTGGGACTTCTCCAGGGATTCGCCGTATTGCACCGAGATTGTTTTGACAACAGCATTGTCAGCCATAAAAACCATGGACAAACTTTTGAATCGAACGGGGAGCCCCTCTAGCAAAAGCAGGTTCTCATAAGACATGGGCTCTGCTTTTCCAGATAGGCTCACTCTGTCCACGCCCGCAAGGTCATCCGAAACAAAATAGTTGGCCGAAAGGGTTCCGTTGGCCTCACCGGCAATGGCGGCAACATTTTGTGAATCCCCTCGTACCTTTACGAGCGTGTAACACCCATAGATGTCTTTGCCCTGGCCTGCGATGCCGCCGACATACCTGCGCCCGGACAGGAAGCTCTTTACGAAACATTTTCGAATGGTCGAAAGAGCCTGCCCCGCAATACCGCCGACGTAATCGCCGGATGTGCTGGAGATAAAGCCATAGTTCTCGCAAGCATAAATCATTCCTAAATCCATCCGCCCGACCATCCCACCGGTGCAATCCTTTTTGGATGTCACGTTGCCTAAGTTCACGCATTCCAGTAAAATAGCTCTCGTTTGATACTTAAAATCATAGGAACGTGTCCCATTTGTGGAAATATCATCCTCCGGGTCAAGGTCATACTCGATTGCCATGGAACCTGCTACACCGCCGACATTGACATCTCCATCCGCTTCCCCGGAATTTTTGCAGCCGACTACCTTGCCCTCCCGCGTCTCATAAATATCTTCGTCGGATATATCCTCATAATAGTTTTCGCGACTAATTTCGCCAGTTCCAATATCCTTATATACATCAAGCATCAAATTCATGACCACCATAAACTGGTTGTTGACTGCTCGGAGGTCACCAATGAGCGTATCGCTGGATGCACTGAGGGTGCTGTTCAGCGACGTAAGAGAGCCGGAAAGTCCAGTCAAAGCTGCATTGAGCCGCTCCGAGCTCTGCGTGTAATCTTCTCCCAGACCGGAGAACGTAATTTCATCCTCCCCCGCAAGGTTTGACGCCCACTTTTCGAGCTTACTTATCGCACCGGACAGTGAGTTTGACGCGGACTCCAGCTTGGATAGGGCTGACTGAATCTGACTGACAATGGCGGGAAGCGAACTATTTGCCTCCTCCAGATGCTCTAAAAAGGAAGCAAGATCAGAAAGAGAATCATCTATTTCATCAAAAGCATCCGAAAAATAGTTCATTGCGCGAGATAAATGGCTTATGGCAGTTTGTATATCATTTTGTAAACCCTGCGATTCCTTTTCAATCTGGTTCCAATCTATCTTTTGCATGATGGCATCCATGTCTGCCACCACAGCGGATGCACAAGTAGTCGCATCAGAAAGTGACTGGAGCATCTTATCCAATGTTGCGGGGCTTATGGCACCTGTTGTCTCATATTCCTCCGTAGCTTCTTCCACAATTTTCGCAAGGGCTTCCACTGCACTGGTAAATGCCGCGCTATCAATCTGCAACTGCTTCATTTCAGCAGCCAGATCAGGCGTATACCTGTCTTTGCCGAGGATATCCACGGCGGATTGAATTTCCGATACCCCGGCATTGAGGTATGTCGATGCCTGACGCAAATGGGATACCGCTCTCTGCAGATCGCCTATTGCATCATCGGATATTCCTGTGAGGGCATCCAGCTGTGGAGTGATCTCCTGTAAATCGGAGAAGGACTGTGAAGCATCCTCCGCCGCATCCTCCAGTTCCGCAAATATTTCTGGCAACTGGCCGGTATATTTCCGTATGAGAGAGGTCAAATCGTTGGCTGAACTGGTATTTCTATCCACAAAGCCTGTGACCTGATTGTTCATGCTGCCGGCGCTATCCCGCGCGGTATCCAAATATCCCGATGCAGTGGTAAGCTCTGCGGAAACGGCGTTGGAGGAAGCGTCCGCGTCCGTCAGGGTTTTTTCTAAAAGCCGATGAAGCGTGTTTAGCTCGGTCTCCAATTTTTGAATTCCCGTCTCGCTGAATTTCAGGCGAATGTCAGGAGCCATCTGCCCCACAATGCCGCCAACGTCTTTTCTCCCATTGATGATTCCGTTGTTGACACAGCCGCTCATGTACCCTGACTGCCTGCCCGAAATACCACCCACATTGTAGCCAACATGAGGGTAGCCAACATTCCCATTGTTGGTGCAGGAATCTATGGAACCCGTTGAATAACCGCATATTCCCCCGGTATCGGTATAGGCGGGAGCGTTTTCTGTGGAATTCAGGCGTTCCAAATCAATTTCAATATCCTTAATCGAAACCGACGGTTCTACATAATCCGTATTGACCGCACAGTCATTGGTACAATTCAAAATGGAACCACTGTTTAGTCCAACAATACCGCCCGTGAAATGTGTTCCAGAAATGATGCCGGAGGCACGGCATCCGGTTATGATGCCGCTTGCTTCATTGTTTCCGACAATCCCACCAACCGTGCTGTTCCCTTTTACCGTGCCGCTGAAACTGCAATCGTAAATAGTGCCGTAATTCGTTCCCGCTATCCCTCCAAGGACATCCTGAGCACCCGTAGACACGATGTTTCCGGTTACATTGAGGTTTTTTACAATAGCACCCTTCTGAACGATGCCGAATAATCCAATATCTGAAATATTGTGAGAAATCGACCACCCTTGTATGGTATGACCCTGTCCATCAAATAGGCCGCCAAAGGTTGGTATGGAGACAAAATTCGTTCCTGAAAGGTTAAGGTCTCTTGTGAGTCGGAATTCTTTGCCTTGCGACCAGGTATCCGATGTACAGTTTCTTGCAAATTCCAAAAAATCTTCTGTGCTGTCAATATAAACGATGTGTTCCTGCTCCGCTGCAAAGATGGGAGTTACAAAACTTGTGCAGAGGACACACGCCATTAAAAAGCTAATTATTCTCCTCTTATTCATTATCGGCATCCTCCTGTTCCGCTGGTGCTTCCATTTCTTTTACTTCTCCTGATTGGACAAGAGCATCAACCTTGCCCTTAATAACTCCGTGAACCGTTCCAGTAATTGTCCCGGAGACTTGGCCGTGGATACGTCCATCCACTCGAACATACCCGCTTACGCTGCGTGTAGGAATAGGAACGCTGACAGAGAATGAGGTTTTGCGGATAATCCTATCTCCAAAAAGCAATAGTTGCGGTAAAATAAACATAACAAGGAAAATGGAAAGCAACGTACCTCTGCCAAGGGACTGCCCGATCCCCACGATTGCAGGCTCCGAGGTCAGCTGGCCAATGAGTATACCTGATATGGCAAGCATTGAGCCTGATGTGATGATGGTTGGGAACGAGAGGTTCATGGTTTCGATAATGGCCTCTTTGGGTGACATACGTTCTGTCAGCTCCATATATCGGGAAGAAATGACAATCGCATAGTCAATGTTGGCCCCCATCTGAATGGAGGAAACGATGAGGTAGCTCATGAAAAACAGAGGCGACTGCGTCAGTGCCGGGAAAGAGAAATTCAGCCATATACTGCCCTGAATGACCATGATGAGCAGAACCGGCATCCCTGCCGACTTAAATGTGAAGAGCAGCACGGCCAGAACAATGAGAATGGAAACAACGGTAACCACCGTATTATCACGCTGGAAGGATTTATATAAGTCATACTGGCTTGTGGAGTCTCCCGCAAGGTAAATTTCATTCTGATAGTATTTTCCCGCTATGTTATGCATTTCATCAAGGAAAGCAAATGTTTCCTCACCCTCCTCCGGGAGGTTTATAGATATGAGGATACGGCTGTAATTTTCGCCTTCAAGCTGAACTCTGCCGTCACGCATCTGAATGTAGGCATCATCTAAGGTTTTCTGCAAGTCAGGCTCAAGGGTAATATACCCTTCCTGCACTTCGTCATATAAGAACATAAACATATCAATGAGCGGTACGCTGTATGCGGATAATCCCCCCACTATTTTTCCATAGCTTTCATCGTCAATCGCATAAGCGGCATATAGTACCTCCGCCTCCTCATAGTCGAGGTCGGTCAGCTCTGAAAACTGGCGCGGGGTCAACTTGCCTGTCAGCATATATCCGTCCATTGCCTCCGTGTTGCTTAGTCCCAGGGCATAATCAATTTCCGGACGTGTCTCTAGTTCTGCAAGCAGCTTCCCTTCTGCGGCATAGTCACCACTGGGTACAATCATGGCAATCACGTTATCTTTTCCGAAGTTTTCTTCAATCATTTGCTCCGCTATTTGCGATTCATTGAGAATTGGTGTTGTTAACTGACTATAGCCATATACATAAGGGCATTTCCCTGAAATGACCATCGCAACGATAGCCAGTACCAAAAATACGGGCGGAACGACAAAACGTGTTTTGTACGCAATCCTCCCTACAAAGGGTATCGGAGGGATGAGCTTTTTGTGTTTGGTCTTTTCCATGAGGTTACTAAAGAGAACGAGAAGCCCCGGCATCACAACAAATACCGAAAACAGGCTCAAAATAATCGCCTTTATGAGAACCATACCCATATCAACACCAATTTCAAACTGCATAAAGGTCATGGCCAAGAGCCCGCCTACTGTGGTAAGAGAACTGGCCGATATTTCTGGGATTGCTTTACTGAGCGCGACAATGACCGCCTCACGGGTCGGCAGTATTTCATGCTCCTCTTTAAAGCGGTTGCAGAGGATAACCGCATAATCAATTGACAGTGCTAACTGTAAAACAATGGTGACAGAGTTGGAAACAAAGGATATTGTTCCAAACAAGAAATTCGTTCCCATATTTATGATTGCGGCGGAAAGGAATGTCGCAATTAGCACTGCCACCTCGGCGTAAGTCTCCGAGGTCAGCAAAAGGATTGCTAACACAAGGATTGCAACAATGACGACAATGACTTTCATCTCGCTTGCAATGGTCTCTGAGAGCGTATCACCCATTGTGGTTGAGACATAGAAGTCGTATCCGGCGAGGTCCTCCTTAACGGCATCGAGCGCTGCGAGGCAGGCTTCCTCTTTTTCATCATAGGCAAAGGTGATTTGGTACAATGCACTGGCATTTGTATAATGCTCACTTGAATCGTTAAAGACAACGCCGGACACTCCTGGTACAGTCTCTATCTTCTGTAAAATCTCCTCTGCCTGTGGATATGAGATATTTGCAACCATGACATCAGCCATGCCAAAGGTCACAAATTCTTCCTCCATGACATCGAGCCCAATTCTGGTTTCGGTATCATCGGGCAAATAGGCCGACAGGGAAGTCTCCACATTTACCCATCTACTTGAAAATGCTGAAAATATGATGGCGATGACGAGCAGCAGAAAAACAAGTTGCGTTTATCTACAATAAAAGTCGCAGCCCTTATTATCATATTGCTGTCTTGTTTTTTCTGATTGTTCTCGTTCATTGCACTTGCACTCCTTCTATTTCCATTGGCTTATGGTTTGGAGCATGGGCAAACCCTGTGATTGTTCCATCTGCAGCTAAATTTGCATCTACTTCAACCGGAAGCTCTCCAAACGGAAGTTTCACTGTAATTGCGAATTGATAATTATCCCCATTTATTTTGCCGTTTTTGTAGGGTATGGTTAAGCCCATCAGCTTTGCCGTACCGATGAATTCTGTTTCAGAGTCCATCTCAAGCTCCACATGAACCTTAATGGGCCCCATCGGGCTTTTAATTTTAGCCTCATATTTTTTTTGATATCGTTCCCCATCTGCATCACATATTACCTCCTAAATGATTCGATTTTTTAAGCCTCGGAACTAATTCCATCGCGTTTTCTGTGAACATCATCTGCTTTTGCTCGTGGGTCAGCTTATCTGTTTGTTCAAGAGCCTGCGCTTGTCCGATACAGGCAAAAATATCGGTGTAGGGTGTGTCGGAACCATACAGTAAATGGCTGGGGTCTATATTTTTCAGTAACAGCTCCACCTGCTTCTGTTCGGAAAACCCCGCAACGTCAAAGTATACATGGCGCATATCCGCCATGAAATCGGCGCGGCGATCTGGGTCAGCAAAGCGCAGCATGACTGAGAACGATTCAAAACGATCTGCCAAAACGCTGAGGAATGCTCCGGCGTGGGGAACGATCCATTTAATATTCGGAAATCGCTCAAAGGTGTCCATCATTACCATGTTTGTAAACGTCCTTGTTGTCTCAAAGAAAAACTCCATGGCTGGGATGCTGAGACCCTCGCATACATTCGGAACGCTTACCGCCGGCATAGTGGGATGGATGGCAACCAATGTGCCTCTTTGGTCAAGCTCCTTCATCAAATTGTCATAGCGCCGATCTCCGAGGTAGACCCCGCCGCTGTTCGTAAGTAATCCGATACCATCTGCGCTTAAAGCATCCAACGCATGAATTGCTTCCAAAACACTGTCCTCCATATATGGAAGAGGAAGTGTTGCAAGGAAACCGAGGCGCTCCGGATAGTTTGAAACGATTTGTGCCGCTTCTTCATTGACGCGACGCACATACCGCAGCGTTTTTTCTTTATCCTCCGAATGCAATCCGGGAGACGACAATTCCAAAAACGCAAACGCAATGCCCAAGGTCTCCATATTCTCCATTTGTGTTTCCAAATCCCAATCCGGGGTGGGGAAGCCGTCCGGGTTTTCCAGCCCTTCACTTTCCAGAAATTCATAATATGCTGGCGGAAGAAAATGTGATTGAAAATCAATTTTTTTGGTGTAGTCCATCATTGTTCTACTTACCTACTTTCTCATAAGATATTTACTTGTTTTACTACTGTGCTGTTTGGTTCTGGCCACATATTGTTCCTGACACGGAAAGAACGCCCTTGGACGTTTGCATTTCAAAGCGAATTGCCTCTTCACCCATTTCGCCAATCAGCTCATATGGAATAGAGTACATAAGCGTTTTGAGTTTCCCGCTGACGGTAATGATTCCGGCTTCATAGCAGCCATGTGCGAAAGCACTGGTATTGCCAAGAATGGCAAACTCACCGGAAATCTCGTTGCCAGTCAGCTGGACTTTTATTTCCCCGTTTCTGGCACCTAATGGGGCAATCAATTCTATTTGGTAGCGATATGTGCCGCTTTTCATAGGAGCCCCTCCTTTAATATGTATGATACGAGAGGTCAGAGGGTAAAAAAACGGTCAACTATGATGCCAATGAGTAAAACCGGACAAAATGCACCAAATTGATGGTCGTTTACAATCATCGGACAAGTGTGGTATAATTTTTGTGATGGAGGTGACCATATGAAGCAAGAAGAAAAAAACCCTTCAGACAAAGCTTGCTCTTGCCAATATCCTCAAAAAAAAGATGGCCGAAAAATCCATCTCTAAAGTAACGGTTCGCGAGCTGATTGAAGAATGCGATTTGAATAGGAAGACTTTTTATTATCATTTTGAAGATATCTATGCACTGCTGCAATGGATGTTGGAGCAGGAAGCCTTTGAGGTCGTTCAAAAATTTGATCTACTGCTAAATTTAGAGGATGCCATCCAATTCGTAATGAACTATGTGGCGGAGAACAAACATATTTTGAACTGCGCGTTAGACAGTATGGGCAGAGAAGACTTAAAGCGATTTTTTTGTTGCTGATTTTCGTAAGGTGATAAACACGTGCCTGAAGCTTGGTGAAAAAGACCTCGGTATCACGATTTCGGAAGAATACGAAAGATTTCTAACCCTCGTGTATACGGAGGCGGTTGCCGGAATGCTTGTTGAATGGATCAAAGCAAAAAGCAGAAGTGAAGTCAGCTATATTACACCGGAATATATAGCGATGTTTATTCGCACATCACTCCCTCCCGTGTTGATGGCCGCTGCGCAAAATAAAATATAAATATTCATTAAGGGTCTGCCCGGTTATCTGAATTGGACAGACCTTTTTGGTGGCATCGCTGGGTAAAAAAATCGGGGAATTGGTTTTGTTGTGGGGGTAGAGGATCCCTCGCCGCTTCTATTTTGACATTTGCTGCCCAGCTTCTGGTCTACGTTAGGGGATATAGCAAACATATAGCCACTGCACTTTTTATTTATCAGTGCAGTGGCTTAATTTTAAAATTAGTCGGATTTTATACATGAAGATAAATATATAAGAAGTTCTTCCGGTGTCGGAACTTCTCCATCATGAGGCATCTCATTCCACTTTTTTTTGAACGGCAGGATCTTGATTGCACATACCTACCAGCATAGCTAATTTGATTTCCTTTTTTTTACTTCCTCAACCGTGGTATGGTTCTGAATTGCAACTTGCTGATATATTTTTTTCCGCTCTTTGTTTTGTCATATTCTTCATGTCCAAGCCCCCTTTTTTTGTTTTGGTCTATTATACTATATTGTGGGTATGCCCACAATATTTATTTTACCTGTTTCAACATATAATTTAATCATATGGACAAAAGGACGGTGGTTAAAATTTATGATTATAGCCCGTTATGGAAAACGATGGAACAGCGAGGTGTAACACAATATCAGCTGTTGAAACAGGGAATTGATAATAAAACGCTGGATTCTCTGAAGAAGAATAAGAACATCACAATGGTTACGTTGGAAAAGCTGTGCAAGATTATCGGCTGTACACCCAATGATATTGTGACCTTTACGAAATAAAGCTATCGGCAGCAAAATTGAGGCCGATAGCTTTATTTCTTTTCTATGCAACGATTATTTACGTTCTAGCCATAATTGGAACTCTGATATAGGAATGCTGCCATCCAGATACTGCTTTCTCATTTTCTGAGCCTGCTTAGACCATTTTAGAAACTCCTTTTTTTGCCCTGCTGATTTTACCAGTGGGGCGTTCCTTGTGCTCATCACGCTCCATTTGAGCGTGGTGAAGCTTATAAATCCGCTCATACTCCTGCAATGCTGGATCAGAAGCAATGCGGCTTAAATACTCTTTTTTTATTTCCAATTTGCTTACAGGTGTGCCCATTTTCCTGCTTGCGGTCACAATAATAGGTCCGGTGTTTGCTTTTCAGCACGAAATACTGACCGCAGTTTTTGCACCTGCGGACGGTCAAACCCTGTTTCAGCAGTTCCGTAAATTCATAGTAGAGAAAATCAGAAAAATCCTCAAGCACGGTATAGCTTGTGAGATTTGCACCTCTGTCTTTCAGCTTGTCGGTTTTGGCAAGCTGTTCTTTTTTGTTGGTACCCGCAACGCTGTCCACTGCATCAAAGTCCACTTTTCTGCTTTTTGTGGGCGCAGACATGATACCTGTTTGCAGATAGTAGGACATAAATTCCTCATGCTTTGCTGTAAAAGCGAAGAACAATGCACGGAGCGAAAGTCCTTCCTTGTCAAACTCCATATCACAGCACAGAGTCAATCCGTCTGCAAAAACTTCCTGCAAGGTAAGAACTTCCTCCAATACCCTGACCGCCAAACGGATTTGCTCTGTATCTGAAATCTCCGCTGAAAGCACTTTGTCCAGCTTACCAATGAGAAAAAAATCCGGCAAGGAAATGTTCCTCTTGCAACTGCTTCGCCATTGCGTAAATCTCACTATGATACATACAAAACAGAAGTTCACTGCCTGTTTTGCTGTCAGCATCAGCCGCTTGCATCAGCTTTTCTAACCGCTTTTTATAATCAGCAAGGTTCAGCAGAATGAAATCAATCAGCAGTTTTCCAACAGTATTGGAATCTACGGTTGCGGTCAGGTCATAGCGTTTCCGTAGGACATAGCGCACTCGATTTTTCTCTCCCTCATAGACCAGTACATAGGGGTATTCTATCCGCATCTTCATATTGCATCACCTTGCTTTTTATCAGTATATCATAGAGAATTGGTTTTTTTAAAATAAAAATTCTTTTACTTCTTCATTTCCAAATGATTTTCCATAGATTACTCTTTGTATCAGGGAGATTCCGCCCGAAAATCAAGGAAGGAGAGTTCAACCATGCAAAATGTAACCCTATCTGCCTCATTTTTTGAGGAAAGCCGTGTCAAGGCATTGTCATTGCAAAAGGACGGCGAAACAGCAATATTGCTTTTGTATCAGCGGGTTTGCCCAATTGGCATCCGCAGACAAACGGGAACGCCACCGAAAGGCACAGCAGCGATATGTAGGAAGCAAGGTGACCGGGGATACAGCGGCGAAGGCGTAAGCCGAGCCTTCCACAGCCTTATGGCTGTGACAAGATACGTCCTTGTCGGACAATCTTGTCGGGAAGTGTCCGGAACCCTCTTATTAGGGGAAGTTTCCCCAGCCGCCAAGTATTGCGGCTCCCCCTCTTCGAAAGGAGGCAAGTGCCTATGAAAAAAGAGCCGAAATCTGTGAAGGTTTCAGCGCGCATTACTGTCAGGGCAGATGAAAAATTAAGTTGGGAGGCACAGAAAGCAAAGCTTTCCAAAAGCCGTTACTTAGAACAGCTTATCCTGAAAAAAAGATGTGGTTGTTATCAGCGGTCTGGACGAATTTATACCCGCCTTGAAATCCTCCGGTAAAAACTTGCATCAGATATTAGTTCGACTCAATACGGGACAGACTTTTGCTCCCAATGTGATGGAGGTACACAGGCTGTATGGAGAGATTTGCAACAGACTGACCGAGCTTGCGGGAGGTGGTAAGTCATCGCCGTAATCGTCATGAAGCCACCAAAAGTAGGAAAGCCCAGTGGACTGTTCTTCCTCATTCGGTATATCTGCAATGAAGAGAAAACCGAAGCCACGCTCATTCACGGCAAGGACTGCGATCCCATCAATGCTTATTCCGAAATGTACCTGACGAAGCAGCGTTTTCACAAGTTGGACGGAAGGCAGTATTGTCACTTCATCCAGTCTTTTTCTCCGAAGGATCAGGTGACACCAGAACAGGCATACGAAATAGGCAGACGGCTGATAGAGGAATTTTCGCAGTTTGATGGATTTGAAATCGTCATGGCAACCCATAAGAACCGCAATCATATCCATAACCACTTTGCTATCAATTCTGTAAATACGGTTACAGGCTTGAAGTGGGAGCAGAAACAACAGGATTTACAGCGGCTCAAGGAGTTTTCCAATAAACTGTGCGAGGAATATGGATTAGCACAAATCAGTCTGAACAGCAGCCGCAAAAAGCAGTCCTATGGAGAGTGGCAGAATCGCAAGAACGGCACAAGCTGGAAGGCACAGCTTGAAGCGGATATTCGGGAATGTCTGTCATGGTGCAGAAGCCGCCCTGAATTCTACCACGCTATGAATAACTTGGGTTATGAGGTCACATGGACAAAGGAACGCAAGTACATTACCTTCCAAAATGCAGGCGGCAGAAAGTGCCGAAACAGCAAGCTGTCCGATCCTGGAGAATTCAGCAAGGAAGCCATGCAGCAACGTTTGGAGGATAACGCTGTTCGGTTTGACTTCATGGAGCAGGAGGACTTAGAGCAGTAATTCTCCCATTGGATTCGAAAGAAGCGCCTATATGGCTTAAAAATATAAACACAAAACCTATTATGGAGGGAGGAATTCCATGAGAGAATTCGGCAAACCGGACTGCGCACCGCAGCCGGTTACCGCCGAAGGAAATCAAAAGAAGCAAACATATGTAATCGGCGGCGTGACATATCTGGTGATCAGCCACTATAAAGAAACTGGCAACATCACTGTGATTGACAAAGTTTCAAGATTGATTGAGCAGGATACGCAAACATAATAAAATATCAAATTTGTCTGGACGCATAGAGCGATTCTGAGTAAAATGGATTCATACAATTTATTCGGAATCGTTTTGGCTGTACAGAAGAAAGGAGTATTTCATGCTACAGCAAAGCGAGAAAATCACGGCACTTTACTGCCGTTTAAGTCAAGAAGACGAGCTTGCGGGCGAGTCTGGAAGTATTCAGCATCAACGTCAAATTCTTGGCGAATATGCTTAGAAGAACCACTTCCCCAACCCAAAGCTTTTTATTGACGACGGCTATTCGGGTGTTAGTTTTGACCGTCCGGGCTACAATGACATGATGGAACAGGTAGAAGCAGGAAACGTATCCACCATTATCGTCAAAGACCATTCCAGACTGGGCAGAAACCGTCTTGTAATTGGCTACCTTATGGAAGAAAAGTTTCCCGACTATGTTATCCGTTACATCGCCATCAATGATGCCGTAGACACGCCTCATACCATTAAGGTCATGGCACTGCATCAAATGTACTGGGAGAAATTCAGCGTGTCACAGAGGACGCCAGAGAGCATACAGAGAAGTTTCTGCAACGAGCCATGGACAAGCATGAGAGCTAGCTTAAAAAGGATTTATCCGTTAAATCCAAGGAGTTCGACAGGGCGAGAAAACGCCTTGCCGATTTGGATAAGCTGTTCCGTAAAGCCTTTGAGGAACTGACCCTTGAAAGTCTGTCCGGCGAACAGTTTCAAATGCTAACACAGGGATACGAGGAAGAAAAGCAGGAACTTTCCACAAGGGCAGTTACTTTGGATAATGAAATCAGTGCCCAGCAGGATAAGCTACTCAATGCCGATCGATTTCTCGCTATTGTGAACAGGTACACTGATATTCAGGAATTGACGCCCGAAATCGTGAGGGAGTTTATTGACAGAATTGTGGTATATGAACGCTCGGAGCCGAGGAAGAAGAAAAACTATACTCAAGAAGTTGAGGTGTACTTCAACTTCGTAGGCAAGATTTAAGAAAAAGAAAGCCGTAGGACTTCAAAATCCTACGGCAAATCCTAAAAACTGAGAACATCCTTATTAGACTAGGGCTTTGGGCCGCTCCTGTTTCTATTGCAATCATCTATTGTTTCGCTATGAAGATTAAACATATTAAAAGAGCAGATTTCCCCTAAAAGATAGGGAAGGCTTTTGCATGAGCTGCCTATCTGGATAGTACCCGGAATTTAGCAGGCATTGCAACCACTTTGTAAATTGTCTTCAAATATCTACAGGCTACCAAGCATACAAAAATAAGGAAGGACGTACACTGTTTAACGAGTGTCTACAGCTTGTCTGCAACTTTGTATTATTGTTGGATTTTATGTTAGGATAGATCAAAAGCCATATCATATTTCATGAACACTCATTTTGTAAACTTAGTTTTAAATATTCTTGAACTATTATAACAACATTCTTGTTTAAGTCCTCATGTCCGCTCAGCTGCAGCACTTTACAAGGTAAAGAATTAGCCCACTGCATATGTGTCTTCATACACGGAGAACCATCCAAATCATATCTGGCTGAGTTATCAAGAAAACGGCAATGTCCCTCATACATATCTCCACCTTTCATGATTCTTTCTCCGAATATTTCATATTCTCTCTTATTAATCCGATCAATTCTTGTTTCGACAGATGCTGTGATATGTGCTGCCAAATCGAACAATGGAACAAATGGTTCATTAAAGCTATCCATGGAACCCGCCATCACAAAATAACTTCCTTTCGATATATCTGTCTTTAACCTTTTAATCTTCTCATCACGAGTATACATAACTGTGAAAGGTTTATCAGTATCTTTTTTTCCATATATAATCGTCTATATCAAAATATGGAAAACCAAGCTTATCAGCGACCATTTTTCCCAATGTTGTTTTCCCGGAACCTGCTGAACCAAAAATAATAATCCCTCTTGCCATATCTTTAACTACCTCGAAAAAAAATACTGCTATAATTACGCCCCACTTAAAATAATACAATCATTTTATCATACAAGCAAATAAATATCCATACCGTTATAACAAGCAGAATATCAAGGCAGATTGCTTATGTACTGTAAAAGTATGCCAAACATCAATGGTTCCATATAGTCAGCCCATAAGATACTTAAAAGAAAGGGGGGCTATCCACTTCCAACTTTATATCGCTGCTCCTGGCAGTTTATTAGTTTTTCCAAGCTTTGTTTTTCATACAAATCATTTTCTTTTCCTCAACACCGATATCTTTTGCAATTACATCACATTTGGTCATCAACAGAAAATAAATATTTTTTATTTTCTTCACTCAAGCATTCATAGTTTGCTTGCCCTTTGGCAATTACTACATCAGCCTTATTATAAACTTCTTTGAATGCAGGACTCGTTCGATTAAGGACAGTCCCAAGAGAACCATCCCCATTATCTACAACCTCTGCATATTCATCAATCCCTATAGAATATGCGTCTTCAGATATAGAATCATTTACCACAGGTTTCCCTCGTACTCCAAATAGTAATTTTACATTAGGATTCAGTTCTTTAATTTTTTTTCAAAAGAATCTTGTCCATACAGATTTCTCCACAATTATCACCTAAATATAACAAAGTTCCTGCATTTGAAATATCTTTTATTAGTGCATGAGAATCATTAATAGCCAATTCTAATTGTTCCATTTTTTCAAAGCAATCATAAATATCCTCTAATAGCGTATTGTGTATAGGATTGAAGTCTATGATATTACCAACAATAGCATATCGAATTGCTAACATAAACGAATTTTCAGCCTGCTCAATCTTCCTCTCAAATTCAGGCAACAATTCCATAAACAAAGTATTGTAGTAATTTCTGGTTTTTTTATATGGGTCTGGATTATTCGTATGTCTTTTTATCATGTCAAAGATTTCACCTATAATTTCTGGAGTAGTTTCATCAAAATTCATTTTGCTAAGATAAGTAAACACTTCTCTTAATAACTCTTCCTTTGTATTAATTCCGGTGATATTTGCCACTTTAATAACTTGGTTAACAACACATGGTAAACATTTATCATGCAATCTCATAATGATACCTCTTTTGTTTATATTTCTTATTTTCAATTTCTAATACCATAATATCGTACCGTGCACATATCAGCGTAACAAAAAATCCCTTGAATTTCAAGAAATTTGCAACCCGAATACTACTCTTGGATACATCTACGATCCACTAACGGAAAAAGAAGCGAAACTATATACAAGCTGACAGACAAAAAAATAGCGGAAGTCCTTTAAAATTAAGACTACCGCTGCAAATAAAAAGAGCGCTAGACGGGGTTTAAACATTACCGCAATCTAGGATTGTTTCTGCTTTCACAGATTATAGAATCTTAATGCTTCCAGTCTTTTTGCGCGTTTAAACGCTTCTTGCAAAATTCCTCTGCCGATAAATGCTTATAATCCCAATTCATGGCCTCTATTGCAGTTGCACCTGAATAATTATTTTCTGTAATTTTTTTTCATGGCTGTAGACCAATCAATCGGTCCGTCAAAGGGTAACTGGTGTTGAGCATAACCTCCACCAATATCATGTAAATGCAGTGCCATCAACCGGGAACCGTACATAGATAATAAATCATCGTGGGGATAATAGTTGTAGTGATGTCCGCAATCATAACAGAATCCGATTTGCAAGGAATCCACTTGCTCCAGTACGTATGCCAAATTGGCAAGATTCCGTAAATTCTCAAATGCAACATTGACGTCAAGCTGCTCAGCTTTTTCAGCGATTCTTTTGATTCTGTCCAGCCCTAACGTGTTATATGGATAATCTTCGCTAGGCAGGTGCACCACCATTGTCGGTATTTCAAATTCATCACAGTCTGCAACACATTGTAAATAGCAATCGGTTAAGGCTTCACCATCCAGATTATCAAGCCAGAAATCGTTTTGATTATGGACTGGTGTGTGGATATTTTCTATAAAAAGATCTGTCTCCCGAACAATTTGTGGGGCGTTGCGGTAATCGTTCCGGCCAAAGCTTCACTCCACCATAATAAAACACCATCAAAACCGGCCTTTTTTTATTAACTGATAACGTTCCTTTATCGGCAATTCATAGCCAAACCAATCATAAATCGTGATCATAAGCCGCCGCCTTTCTTCATTTTTCCGTCATCGTTTTTATATAATTCATAGACTTTACCTGACATCGTTTAGCGAACTTTCCGTTATTTCTATAATTATAATTCAAGTTAAATAATACAGCCATTTTATCACACTAATATATAAATATCTATACTATTATAAGAACTCATGGGATGTTTTGCACAAAAAAAGAAACTGTAAAAAAACAACTCTTTATAACTTCTTTTATAAATTTAAATATTTATTGTACTTCTTTTTTCTATAAAATGTGAAAATATATATTGCAATAAGTGCTTATATTTATGTAAACTAAATCCGAATATATTTACAATGCACTGACAGAAAAGTAAATTTCTGATCTCATAGTAAAGTCTTGTAAGCTATCTACAACTGTCTACAGGCCGCGCATACGCAAAAATAGCGGAAACCCTAGTAAATAAAGGCTTCCGCTACAAATAAAAAAAAGCGCGAGACGGGACTCGAACCCGCGACCCCGACCTTGGCAAGGTCGTACTCCACCAACTGAGCCACTCGCGCTTATCTCTTTTTAACTTTTCTTTTGAGG
>BBDR01000013.1 GCA_001312405.1 Clostridium sp. NkU-1
TTTTAACGGATTATCCGTTTGTCTCATCGCGGCAAGTTCGCCAATCGGCTGTATTTTTGCGGGACTGCTGTTTGGAGGTCTGATTTATGGCGGCCAATCCCTGCAGTACGAGGTGGGAGCCCCGTCAGAAATCATCAATATCGTTATCGGTGTCATCGTATTTTTTTGTGGCGCTGACCCGTATCATTCCGCCGCTGGTGGACCGGTTTTCGAAGGGAGGTAAGAAACATGCTTAACAGTCTGATGCTATTTGCAGGCATTACACTTATGTATTCCACTCCTTTGGTATTTGCAGCATTAGGTGGAGTGGTGTCGGAACGGTCCGGCGTTACCAATATCGGTATTGAAGGAATGATGACCATCGGAGCGGTTACAGGGGCTACTGTGGGCTATTATTCAGGAAATGCCTGGGCAGGATTTTTTTGCGGCAGGTCTGGCAGGAGGCGTTATTGCACTTCTCCATGCCTTTGCGTCAATTACATGTAAGGCGGACCAGACGATTTCCGGCATTGCCATTAATTTGATCGGCCCCGGTGTGGCTCTGTTTGTCTGCCGCCTGCTTTTTGACGGTGCTACCATGTCACTGCCGGTGCCTCATAAGATTCCAAAAGTATTTGGAAGTTTAAACTCAAAGGCGTTTCAGAATTTAAATGTGGATGTGACGGTTGTCATCGCATTTGTACTGGCTGTTTTTATCTGGTTCTTTCTTTATAAAACAAAGTGGGGACTTCATATCCGGGCAGTCGGAGAGCATCCGGCAGCAGCAGATACCATGGGACTTAACGTTTATAAAATCAGGTATATCTGTGTGCTGGTTTCCGGCATTTTAGCCGGACTGGGCGGGGCGTCCATGACTCTGGCTATTATCCCTCAGTTTACGCCCACTGCCATCAGCGGTCAGGGATTTATTGCACTGGCGGCTGTAATTTTTGGAAAATGGACTCCTCACGGGGCTTATGGCGCCTGTCTGTTATTCGGAGCAGCCCAGGCCCTTACCGTTACTCTGGGAGGGGGAAGATTCGCAGTTCCTTCGTCCATTCTGGCAATGCTTCCGTATCTCATTACAATCGTGATCCTGATCCTGTTTGTGGGGAAATCCTCTGCGCCGAAAGCCAGCGGGCAGCCATACGAAAAGGATGCAAGATAAGAGTTTTGAGACAAGTAATGATTCCCGGCGGATCATAAATATGATATGATGAAATCAAAGAGAAAGAAACGAAAAGGAGCAAGACCGTGAACGATGCTATGTCTTTAATCAATGAACTTCACAGTGAGCCGCGGGAATACTTAAATAATTATCTGGCCAATGCGCCTAAATGGCTCCTGGAAGCCTTTAAAATAGTAAACTTAAAAAAAGGGCACCACCTTTATTCACGAAAATGAAACCGTGGATACCATATATATTCTGGTGGAAGGTGTCGTAAAGGCTACGGATTACCGGGTTCAGGAAATTGCCTACGACTATACCAGATTCTATCCGGTGGAGGTGTTTGGAGCCATGGAATTTCTCATGGGCTTTGACTTATACCGGACCACTCTGGTGACAGAAACGGACTGCCGGTTCCTCTGTGTATCCAAGGATCAGTTCAGCCGCTGGATGCTTTCGGATATCCATGCGGTTTTAGAACAGGTAAAGGCCATGGGTGTCTATCTTTTAGAGCAGGTCAGGAAGGAACGTCTGTTTTTATTTTTACAGGGAAGCGACAGGCTGTTCCTGCTCTTTATGGAGATTTACCGGAAATCATCCCACCGGGGGACCTGCCGCATACAGCTTGCAAGAAAAGATCTTTCAAACAGCACCGGTCTTTGCATAAAGACCGTGAACCGGTGCGTCAGCCAGATGGAGGAGAAAGGGTATATTTCCAGGGAAGGAAGGACCATTATTATCAATGAAGAGCAGTACCGGCGGATTAAGGCCGTGGTTGCAGAAAAAATTGATGAAAATGAGATATAGAGAAGGGTGGATTAAGTATGACAAATTATTCAGAAACAGAAGGAAAACAGTATCACATCCAGGTTGGGAAAGGGGACGTGGGCAAGTATGTCATTCTGCCTGGAGACCCCAAGCGCTGTGCTCTTATTGCAAAGTATTTTGAAAATCCCAGACTGATCGCGGACAGCCGGGAGTACGTGACCTATACCGGTACGTTAGACGGTAAGTCAGTCAGCGTTACATCTACGGGGATCGGCGGTCCTTCGGCTGCTATTGCCCTGGAGGAACTGGTGATGTCCGGTGCAGACACCTTCATCCGCGTCGGTACTTGCGGCGGAATGGATGTGGAGGTAAAAAGCGGGGATTTAGTCATTGCGAACGGAGCTATCCGCATGGAAGGAACCAGCCGGGAGTACGCGCCATTGAGTTTCCGGCAGTCCCGGATTTTGAAGTGACAGGCGCCCTGGCGGCTGCGGCAAAGGCCCTGGATAAGTCCTATCATGTAGGAGTTGTCCAGTGTAAGGATTCCTTTTATGGGCAGCATTCTCCGGAAACAAAGCCAGTGTCCCATGAACTGTTAAACAAATGGGAAGCCTGGATGAAGCTGGGCTGCAAGGCTTCGGAGATGGAGTCGGCGGCTCTGTTTGTTGCAGCCAGTGCGCTTAAGGTGAGGGTCGGTTCCATATTCCTTGTATTAGCGAACCAGGAACGGGCAAGACTTGGTCTTGAAAATCCGATTGTCCATGATACGGATGGGGCCATACGAACAGCAGTAGAAGCCATTCGTCTAATGATGCGGCAGGATGAATCATAAAAGAGGAGGAGATAAAATGGAGATGACACCAACTCCCCATAATGGGGCAAAAAAAGGAGAAATAGCAAAAACAGTTTTGATGCCGGGGGATCCCTTACGGGCAAAGTATATTGCGGAAACGTATCTGGAAAATCCGGTCCAGGTAACGTCGGTCCGGAACATGCTTGGATTTACCGGAACCTATAAGGGGAAGGAAATTTCCGTTATGGGAGGCGGAATGGGAATGCCGTCCATGGGAATTTATTCCTATGAGCTGTACCATTTTTATGATGTGGACCAGATTATCCGCATCGGTTCCGCAGGTTCCCTGCAGGATAAGGTAGAGCTTATGGATGTGGTGATCGCCATGGGGGCCTGTACGGATTCCAATTATGCTTACCAGTATGGACTTCCGGGTACATTCGCGCCTATTGCCGATTATGAGCTCCTGGCCAGAGCGGCAGAAGCGGCCGGAAAGCAGGGAAGGAAAGTGGTTGTGGGCAATGTGCTTTCCAGTGACATTTTCTATAATGCTGACAGCGGGGTTAATGACAAGTGGCGCAATATGGGAGTTCTGGCTGTTGAGATGGAAACAGCAGCTTTATATATGAATGCGGCTGCGGCCGGTAAAAAGGCTCTCTGCATGCTGACGATTTCCGATCTTGTTTTTGGAGAGGAAAAACTGAGCGCAGAGGAGCGGCAGCTTGGATTTGGAAAAATGATAGAAATCGCCCTGGAATTGTAGATTGCAGAAAAACACGGCTCCGATTTTGAGAGAGAGTGGTGGCCAGGAGGTTGGAAATGGAAGAAAAAACAATGAAAAGTGCTGGGCAGAGCGAGGCTTTGGCCGAGACAGAGCTTCCTGTAAAGGAAATGATTGATCAGGCATTTGAAGCTATGGGAAAAGCGTATACTCCATATTCGGGATTTAAGGTGGGAGCGGCGCTTCTATCAGCTGACGGCACTTTGTATCAAGGCTGCAACATCGAAAATGCAGCCTATACTCCCAGTAACTGTGCGGAACGAACGGCATTTTTTTAAGGCAGTCAGCCAAGGCGAAAAGGAATTTAGAGCAATCTGCATCGTTGGAGGAAAAGAGGGGATCCCTACAGGGCTTACAGCGCCCTGCGGAGTCTGCCGTCAGGTAATGATGGAGTTTTGCGACCCGGAAACATTTCGAATTATATTAGCATCCGGTAGAGAAGAGTATAAGATATTTTATTTAAAGGAGCTGCTGCCCATGGGATTCGGACCGAAAAATCTATAAGATTACCGCATTTATGGGATTGCAAAGGATCCGGATAAGAGTTGTTTTTTTATCGTTGAATCATTAAAATTTAGAGCCGAAGCCTTTTTTTGTTTAAAGGATTCGGCTCTTTTTTTTGCATCCGGAAGAAGTTTATAAGGAAAACGTTTTCTTAGTTTTACCAGGGGAGATACACCGTATTTCTTGAATTTATCAGCAGTATATGATAAAAATTACCCAAGGCATCTATTTGGTGAAAATATGGAAATAAAAAAAGTTTATTTAAGGAATGGAGGAGGTTGTATGAAAAGAAAAATCGCAGTGGTCCTTTGTATGGTAATGGTTTCAACCTTGTTTGCCGGCTGTGGACCGGTAAAAGAAGCAGGTTCTGACAGCAGCATTGATTATGGAAATTCTTCGGATAAAGAGGAAATCAGCATCTGGCATGATGGCAATGTGGCAATTATGAACGTGATTGAGGAACAAGTAAATGAATCTCTTAGCGACGATGGTATTACCGTAAAATTTGAAAAAAGGAGCGGGCTGACAGATCAGATAAAATTATATGGGAACGATGAGAAATCCGGCCCGGATCTTTATATGTATGCACATGATTCTCTGGGAATGTTTGTAGAGATGGGCGTGCTCTCGCCGATTTCAGATTTAGTTGATGAAAGCGTGTATGAGGATATGCTTCCAATGACAATAGAGGCAGGAAAATATAAGGAGGAACAATATTTGCTGCCGGTTTATTTTGAAACATTGCTGTTTATGTATAACAAAGATCTGTGGGAAGGAGAGGTGCCTTCTACAACTGAAGATTTATATGCCTATATGCTGGAACATACCGATACTGCAGCCGGTACCTATGCGCTTGTAAACCAGCATTCAACGGCATATAATGTAGCTCCCTTTATCAATGGATTTGGTGGATATATTATTGATAAAGATGCAAATCCAGGACTGAATAATGAAAAAACCATGGAAGGAATCCAATATAATAAGAAGTTCGCCAAGCTTCAGGCAGATGGGGATTATAACACGGTAACAACGTTGTTCAACGAAGGAAAGGCAGCAGCGATTATTAGCGGGCCATGGCTGGTATCCGGCATCAGGGATGCAGGGATAGAACTGGGGATCAAGTCCCTGTCAGACTTCACATTGCCAAATGGAAAGAAACTGGCACCGTATTCTGGTGTTCAGGGAGTCGGTGTCTTAAAACATGCGGCTGCAGAGAAAAAGGATGCCGTAGGCAAGGTGCTTACAGCTTTGGCAGATCCGAAGGTGGGAGCTGCAATTGCAGAAAAGGCAAGCTGTACACCAGCAAACCAAAAATCTTATGAAACAGAGACTGTTGCTAAGGATGAAATGATTGCGGCCATGAAGCGAACAGCAGATACAGCAGAGCCGATGCCCAACATTCCGGAGATGAGTGTCATGTGGGGGCCGGCAGAAGCCTTGCTGGCAGCGGTAAACAAATCGGATAAAGATTTGGATTCTTCTGCAGGGCAGTATCAGAAAGAAGCGGAAGCAGCAATTGCGGATATGAAGTAATATATGGGGAGAGGGGAACACACAGGATGAAGAGTAAACATAAATTTCTTCCATGGCTGTACATCCTGCCAGGGTCGATTTTAGTCGGGGTGATTGTGATTTTCCCGATCCTGTATACAGGATACATATCGCTGACGAACATGAATATGTACCATTGGGATAACTACCATCTGATCGGGCTGGAGAATTTCAGAAGGGCTTTGCTGAAGGTGGATTATGGGTTCTTAAGCGCACTTATGACAACGATTATCTGGACTATTTTGAATATGGTGATACAGGTTGGCGTGGCTTTTTTTCATTGCACTTGGGTTAAATGCCAAAGGGCTTAAACTTGCAAGAGTTTATAAAACCCTGCTGATGTTTCCGTGGGCAATGCCTGCATATGTTTCCATATTATTATGGCGGGTGGGGATGTTCAATACGGAATTTGGTTTTTTAAATAAGATATTGGTGGCAATGGGAGTTGGGAAAATAAATTTCCTGTCGGGCAATATCCTGGCTTTTATTTCCTGTATGGTATTGAATCTCTGGATGGCGCTTCCGTTTATGATCATGATGATGGACGGGGCGCTGCAGAGTGTAGACAGGAGCTATTATGAGAGTGCAAAGCTTGATGGAGCTGGATTCTGGAAGCAAAACCGGTATATTACGGTTCCGGCAATAAAACCAATGCTGGTTCCAGCGATTATCATGACAACATTTACAACATTTAAACAATTTGATATTGTATACCTGCTGACGATGCAGAAGGGGGCTTTGTCAGGATCCACCTTGCAGACGATTATTACTTACGTACATCAAAATGCTTTTGTATCAAATAATTATGGACTTTCCTCGGCAGTTTCCATAGTTGTTTTCGGCTTTATTATTATCTTTTCATTATTTATGAACCGGGGAATTAAGGAGGAGCCATGAGAATAAGGAAAATAAGACGTGCGGTGGGACTTACTGCCCTGAATGTTCTGTTTACCGTTATCTGCATTGTTGCATTGATTCCGATTCTGTATGCGTTTTCCCTGTCTTTGAGCAATGGGAACGCCGCGCTTGGTTCCGGGCTTTCGTTTTGGCCCAAAGAGGCGATGTTTAGAAACTATTCAGCCATTTTACTGGAAGAACCATTTGTGTTATGGATCAAAAACTCTGCCATTTTAAGCGGCGGGACAATGGTTGTTGCCATGGGGACCGCCATCACTGCTGCTTATGCATTTTCCAGATATCGTTTTAAGGGAAGAAATGGAGTATTGAAGATGTTCCTGATACTAAATGCATTTCCCCAGATATTGTCCATGTTTGCCATATTCCGTCTGTTCAAAACCTTTCATCTGTTAAATTCTTATGTGGGGCTGATTATTGTGTATGCGGGCAGCATGTGTATCTTCGGCATCTGGAATATGAAAGGATATTTTGACAGCATACCGGTGGAAATTGAAGAAGCAGCACGGATCGATGGAGCAGGTGCGGGCCAGATATTGCTTAAGGTGGTGCTTCCCCTTGCAAGACCTGCGATCATTGTAACGGCAGTGATGGTGTTGATTTTTGTATGGAATGAATATTTATTCTCCACTACATTTATGATGAATCAAAGCAACTATACACTGGCAGTGGGACTGTACCAGCTGCAGTCTAATGATTACAGTACAAGCTGGCCGCTGTTTTCGGCGGCAGCGATACTGGTTTCGATTCCGCTTCTGATTGTATTTTTTTTGCATTCAAAAGTATATGATATCGGGACTGACGGCAGGAGGTGTGAAAGGATGATTTGTACAGAAGAAAAAATAGACCGTGGGGCAGTGTTACATATCCCCTTATCTCAGTATGCGTTTGCAGAGTCGGAACACAGTCTGATCATACGTATCAGGGCAAAAAAGAAGGATTTATCCAAGTGCCTTTTATACTATGCAGACCGTGTCTGCAGGAAGTCCCCCATTGAATTTCAAGAGATTCCAATGCAGGTTTGTGCAGAAGATGAGTATTTTGAATACTTCGAAGCAAAAGTAGAATCTTCTTATAATCGGATCTGTTATTATTTTAAGCTGGTGAAAGGGCAGGAGTGGATTTACTATTATGCAGACCGATTTACACAAAGTCTGCCGGAGTTTTATGTGGATGGAAAGCTTGTGGATGGAAGAAGCGAATATTATCAGTATCCGTTTATTTTAAGGGAAGAAATACCGGATGTTCCAAACTGGTTTAAGACAGCGGTGGTTTATAATATTTTCCCGGACAGCTTTGCAAGTGGGAAAAGGTTCCTGTGTAAGGAAAAGAAGATACAGTATCTGGAGGATGGAAGGGTATGCCGTGGGAGGCTTGGAGGAACCATCAAAGGGATCACCGAAAATCTTGATTATATACAGAAAATGGGATTTACATGTATTTACCTGAATCCGATTTTTGTGGGAGGGGAATACCATAAATACGATGTGATGGATTATTATCATATCGATCCCTGTATGGGAACGGAAGAAGAGTTCAGGGAGCTTGTGAAAGAACTCCATGGGAGGGGAATGAAAATCGTCATTGATGGGGTATTCAACCACTGCAGCTGGGATTTTTTTGCATTTGAAGATGTGATTGCAAAGGGAAAAAACTCCCGTTACTGCAAATGGTTTTACAACCTGGAATTTCCGGTAAAGAAGCCGGAAACTCCCGATACAATACCAGAATACACCTGTTTTGCCTACGAAAGGAAAATGCCGAAACTTAATACGGGAGAGCAGACTGTGCAGATGTATTTTGCAGACGTAGGTGTCTACTGGATAAAAGAATACCATGTGGACGGCTGGCGTTTGGATGTGGCAAATGAGATTGACCGGAATTTCTGGAGGCAATTCCGGTCTGCGGTAAAAAAAGAAAACCCAGAGGCAGTATTGATCGGCGAAGTATGGGAAAATGCTGAAACCTGGCTACGGGGGGATGCATTTGATTCGGTCATGAATTACGACTTCCGCCGGATTTGCAGGGAATACCTTACATCAGATGCCCCTAATGCAATGGCTGCTGCTTATCAATTTGAACAGATGCGGCTCAGATACCCCAACAATATTGTAAATGGACAGCTGAATCTTTTGGACAGTCATGATGTGCCGCGCTTTTTGTCCCTGTGCCGGGGAGATACGGACAGATGGAAACAGGCATGTATTCTGTTAATGCTGATGCCGGGAGTGCCCAGCCTGTTTTATGGGGATGAGCAGGGAATGATGGGGGTAACAGAGTCAGAATACCGGCAGGCAATGATCTGGGAGGAAAAGGAAAATTTCTGCGGATTCATAGAAAAGCTGATTCGGCTTCGAAAGGATTACATTGATATATCAACGGATTACCGGCCACTGTGGCACATGATTGGGGAAGGATTATTTGCATTTTGCAGGAAGAATAAGGAAAAGGAAATCATGGTTATTATAAATGCCGGGCCCGAAAAAGAAATACCAGAGTTTGGGAATGGGAAGGTGCTGATGGAAAAAGGATACGGACAGGGAATTTTGAAAGAAAATGGATACCTGATCTGTCGGACGCAATAAGAGGTTTTAAGTCCCTGGTGCTGCTGGAAGCAAGGAAGCAGTCCCAGGGCATTTTAAAGTGTTTTCTGATTTCGCGTGGAAGAACGGACAATCAACGATGGGAGTATGGCAAAAGACTGAATCTGCAATGCGGGGTTCTTGATTTTCTTTAATAATATGGAAGCAGCATACCGTCCCATTTCATGTACATCAATGTCTACCACTGTCAGCGGAGGGTCAATCAATTGGGATAATGGGTAATCATCAAAGGTAATTACCCCAATATCCTCAGGAATTGACAGTCCGCGTTTTTTTATGGCACTGACAGCCCCCATGGCAATCTGATTGTATTCGCAGATTACCGCATCAGGAAGATGATCCCCCCGGAGAATTTCCTCCATCATGGCGAAGCCGCTTGCTTTGCTGTAGGTTCCATATTTGATAAAAGAGTCAGGTACCGAAAAGCCGTTGATATTCATGGAAGAAACAAAGGCTTTCAGGCGGTGTCTGGATATCTCATCAGCAGCCGGGCCGCCGATAAAGGCAATCTTTGAGTAGCCGCAGTTATTTAAGTGTTTAGTTGCCATCTCCCCGGAGACATGGTTGTTGATGTCAATCCAGCAGGTGGTGTTGGAAAAAGGGGGTCTGCCGATGATTACGTGGGGGAAGCCGGTATTGGTAAGCAAGGAGGCAAGAGGACGTGATGTAGTGGAACCATGGATCAAAAGTCCATCGGCTGCTTTTCTGCCAATAATCTCTTCCACTTCTTTGTAAGCAGTTTCTTTATTCGGGGAACCGATAAAACTGAAATTGTATTTCTTTTCCCTGATTTTGCTCTGTGCACCACAGAGAATTTCAAACATATGGGGGTTATGGTAAGGGGTATGGGCTTCTGTGACGGCAAGAAAAATAATGTTTTCAGATCTTTTTCTTGCAAAATTGCTGGCCTGTGCATTGGGACGGTAATTTAGCTGCTCCATAACCTGAAGAACATGCTGCCTTGTAGTTTCTGATATGGAAGGCCTGTTATTGATTACTTTTGACACAGTTGCAATCGAGACACCTGCCTCATTTGCGACATCTTTAATTGTGATAGACATACAACTCACCACTTTCTTCTTTTTAAGCTTTATGCCACTTATGGTATAACGTTTACCTAAAAAAATCAAGCAAATTGTATAAAAAAAAGTTTGTTTTACATAGATATATTGTTATAATTACGATATAAATATCGGTATTTAGTAATTTTTATAAAATAAAAATTTGGAAAAAGGAATGAATGTATGAAATTGCAAAGAGTGTTAAAAAGAATATGTGCTGCTGCGCTGTGTGCAGTTATTTCCTTATCGGTAATCCCTCCGGTAACTGCCTCGGCGGCGGACAGCCTGCGGGGAGAATCTATTTATCAAATTATGGTAGACCGCTTTTATGACGGAGATGCATCAAATAATGCAACCGGAGAGGCCTTTCGTTATACTGAGAACTCACAGGATGATTTCAGGTATATGCATGGCGGTGACTGGCAGGGAATTATTGATAAGATCTCCTATATCAAGGATATGGGGTATACCGCTATCTGGATTTCTCCGGTAACGGATCCTCAGCTATGGAGTGTCCCTGATTCCAATGGCAAGCAATGGCCCACTGCATATCATGGGTATAATATGTATGATCCTAACCGGGCAAACCGGTATTTCGGAGCGGAAGACCCAGAAAAAAAGTAAGGAAAAGCTAAAAGAATTGGTAGATGTTTGCCATGAGAATGGTATTAAAGTCATTTTTGACATTGTTCCTAACCACGTAGGCGACTATTTGCAGGGAACGGGAAGCAGTGCGCATTATATTACGAATACAGGACTTAAACCAGGTTCACAGGTACAGCCGGTTGCACCATTTAATAATGTCCAGTGGTATCATAATAATGGCGATATTAATTGGGATCTGGAACATCCACATACCCCTTCAAGTACCCAGATGCTGGAAGATCACGACCTTGGGGGTTTAGATGACATCGATTTTGACAATGCAGAGGCAAAGGCAGCAGTATTTGATTCCATAAAGAACTGGTTTACCTATACAGGTGCAGATGCAGCCAGAGTCGATGCGGCAAAGTGTATGAAGCCATCGGACATCCACGAACTGCAGGAGTATCTGAGTGTGGCAACCTTTGGAGAGAACTTTGATATGCATGTCAATTTCGTGAAGGACTGGGTTGGTGCCAATGCGGAAACAGGCATGCTTGATTTTCCGCTCTTTCAGGCCATTGTGAATGATTTCGCCTATGGAAAGAATTTTAACAATACTTCAGAGATATCGATTCAGGCGATTTTTGATCAGGATGAATTGTATGGTTCCCATTTAAATGACATGGTGACATTCATCGATAATCATGACAGGAACCGGTTTCTGACAGAGGCTGGAGGAAATAAGGATAAGCTTCATAATGCATTGACCTTCCTGTTCACAGCACGGGGAGTCCCGGTTGTATTCCAGGGTACAGAGCAGAACCGGGGGAATGCAAATGGCCAGGTGATCAGTGGGATTGCAGATACCTGGAACCGTTGGTCTATGGTAACAAAGGCTGGGAACGGGAATGTGCTTCATGAGTATTTTAACACCTCGACCGATACTTATCAGTTAATAGCGAAATTGAATGGTTTAAGGAGCCAGTACAGGGCGTTGGCAGATGGAACACAGAGAGAAATGTGGACGTCGATGCACACGTATGCTTTTTCCAGGCGGGTAGATTCCGGTGAGGACAAAGGACAGGAACTGATATGCGCATTCCACAATGCGGAAGGGACAGAAAGCACAACCATGTCCCTGCGGGCAGAAAGCAGTATCCCGTCAGGTACCACACTGGTAAATGTGATGAATCCAAATGATAAGATTACGGTAACGCAAGACCGAAAGATTACAATTTCACTTACCGGAAATAATTCCAAGATTTATAAGGCAGATGAAAATGCACAGAGGCTGGTTCCGGTTACATTTACAGTGAATCATGCAACAACAAATTGGGGAGAGAACATCTATATTGCCGGAAACTGTGCAGAACTTGGAAATTGGAACCCGGCTGCAGGAGCAGGCCCGGCAGCCTGCCCGAATTATCCTTCATGGATCCTTACGGTCAACCTTATGCCAGGAACGGCCATAGAGTTTAAGGCAATCAAGAAAGATGGGTCAGGAAATGTGACCTGGCAGGGGGGAAACAATCGTACCTATACCGTTCCTCAGACGGGTACAGGTCAGGTAACCTTTGATTGGTAAATGAATCGATTGCTAAAAGCAGCACCTCATCTTAACAGGACGAGGGCGCTGCTTTTGGTGCAGCGGAGATAACTGCCGCAACGCCTGTTTTAAGAACCGGAAGGTAAGAGGTCTGCTGCAAAGTATTTTGACAATCTTAGGCTGATCGAAAACAGCGGGCAGCAGATGTGGTTCAATAAAAGGGAATGTTGTCATAAATTGTATATTGCTGGCCAGGCCACTTTGTGGTACCATTAAATCATTCTAAATAAGGAAAAAGAGGATGTTTTAAGTGATAAGAGAACGGCTGTTTAAGTGGTGTAAAACCGCAGGGATGTTTATAACCACTGTCATCATGCTTTTGATTCCCTGCGTATCTTATATTCTGTTTGAATATGTGACCGGCAATTTGCTGACAATCCCCATATCCATGGCTGTTTTAAATATAAGCTGGATCTATCTGCTGTATCTTGCAGCTTTTGCAGTCAGCGGAAGCACCAGAATAGGATCCCGCTGACTGCAGTTTTTCTGTATATTGTTTCTGTTGCAGAATATCTGGTTGCAGGCTTTCGGGGAAGGCCAATCATGATCTGGGACGTTTTGGCTCTGCGTACCGCCATGAGTGTGGCAGGAAATTATGAATTTGTTTTGACAGAGGAAATGTACCTTGCCTGTCTGGGAGTCCAGGCAATCTGCATCTTTGCCCTGATATTCCCTAAAAGGGTAAAGGGCAGGAACAAACGTCTGGTTTTTGCCGGGGGAAGTACAGGTGCTGTCTTAAGCTTTATTTTATGGTTTTATACATGCTTAATCCCGAACAAAGGTCTTGAAATCAATATGTGGGAGGTAGGTGAGACCTATCAGGAATACGGATATGTGCTTTCAACGGCTGTTTCATTTAATTATGCGGTGAAGAAAAAGCCGAAGGGCTACAGCTTTTCAAAAGTAAAGCAGATTTATGATTCTGTGATAGCGGACAATCAGGTTCTTTTAGCTTCTGCCGGAGATATAGACGTAGAGGGAGAAGGTAAGACAACGCCGGTCAATATTATATGTATTATGAATGAAAGCTTTTCCGATTTAAAAGTGGCAGGAGAATTCAAAACCAACCGGGAATATTTTCCTTTTTTTAAACAGTCTGAAGGAGAATACGGTGAAGGGGAGCCTTAGCGTTCCTGTATTCGGTTCTTTGACCAGCAACTCAGAATTTGAATTTCTTACGGGAGATTCCGTTTCCCTGCTTCCGGCTAACAGCATTGCGTACCAGTTTAATGTCAAGCCTAATACATATAGCCTTGTGAGCACTTTAAAATCCCAGGGCTATGAGACAGTTGCCATGCACCCTTATCCAAAAGAAAATTGGAATCGTCAGGAGTGCTACCGGAACATGGGCATTGATGAATTTCTGGATATAGAAGATTATGAAGGCAGTGAGCTGCTCAGAAACTATGTCAGTGACCGGGCAGATTACGAAAAACTGATAGAAAAGGTGGAATCCAAGGAGAATCCGGATGATAAGCTGTTCCTTTTTAATGTGACCATGCAGAATCATGGAGGCTATGAAACCCTGTATGATAATTTTGACCAGGAAGTATGGCTGACCGGAGAACTGAAGGGAAAATATCCTAAGGCTGATCAGTATTTATCTCTTATGAAGCGGTCGGATGAAGCGCTGGAATATTTGCTCTCTTATTTTGAGAAAAGCCAGGAGCCTACCATGATCGTTCTTTTTGGGGATCATCAGCCCAGTGTGGAAGATGAATTTTTTTGATGATATTTCAGGGACGCCCAGCAGCCTTGTGGAGAATAAGGACCGGCTGATGTGGTACCAGACCCCGTTTATGATCTGGACTAATTATGAAACACAGGCAGAGGAAAAAGGGGAAATGGGAGCTATTTATCTCTCTTCAGAGCTGTTAAAGAGAGCCGGGGTCAATATGACGCCTTATCAGCAGTTTCTGCTGACAATGGAAGAGACCTTTCCAGTGGTACACCCCATCGGCTGCTTTAATAAGGAAGGAACCTACTATTCCTGGGAAGCTTTGCGGGATCCGGAAAGTCCGTACAGGGACTTGATCTCAAACTATGAATATCTGGTGTATAACCACATTTTTGATGGGAAAAAGTGTAAGGAAATGTTTTCTTTGGAAACTGATAAATAAACCAGGGTGGATTGTTGCCGGAAAAATCAGATAAATAAGGCGGATAGGGCAGGAAATGCCCCAGCCGCCTTTTAAAATTGAAAATGCTTCTTAATGGCAGTTATTTTGCAGTAGTCATATAGGTTCCCTGTGGCCGCTTCAGGCGGCTGCTCCAGCCCCTGTTATTCTCCCGGGCTGTTACAAAGTTTTTGTAGATTCCGCTTTTTTCCATCAGCTCCTCATGGGTTCCCTGCTGGGCAATACGGCCGTCCGAGATCACCAGTGTCTTGTCGGCATGGCGGATGGTATTCAGCCGGTGGGCGATTACCAATAGGGTCTTTCCTGCGCACAGCTCACTGATGGCTTGCTGAATGTAACTTTCGTTGTCCGCATCCACACTGGCAGTGGCTTCATCCAGAATTACGATGGGGGCGTCCTTTAAAATGCAGCGGGCAATGGAGATGCGCTGCTTTTCACCGCCTGAAAGGGTTGCACCGCCTTGGCCCACCACGGTGTCAAAGCCAAGGGGCAGTGCCATGATAAAGTCGTAGCACCTGGCCTTTTTCGCCGCCTCCATCACTTCAGCCCGGCTGGCAGCAGGCCGCCCCATGCTGATGTTATTATAAATTGTGTCCTGAAACAGGTATACCCGCTGGAATACCATGCTGATATGATCCATCAGATCGCTTAAGCTCACTTCCCGCACATCCTTGCCGCGAATCAGCACCTTTCCGGAATTAACGTCCCAAAATCGGGTCAGGAGGCTTGCGATGGTGGATTTTCCGCCGCCGGAAGGGCCGACCAGCGCAAGCATCTGATTTTTTGATAAGTCAAAGGAGATGTCATGCAGCACCTCTTTCTCCCCATAGGCAAAGCTGACATGCTGAAACTGTACCTCAGGAATATCTCCGGCTTCCGGGATGATGTCTGTACCATTGTCCGGCAGTTCCGGTTCCCTAAATACTGCTTCAATGCGATCCATACAGCTGTTCATGACAGTGAGCCGTGCACTTTGGCCGTACAGTGCTTCAAGGGACCGAACAGATCGAATACAAAGAGCATGATGCCAACGAGGAAGGTCACATCCAGCAGACCACGGGAATTTAAGTACACGGAAAGGGCGATTATGGCGGCTGCACCAAATCCGTAGAGGATATTCAGCCGGCGTTGCAGGGGGCGTGGTTTTCTTCAAACGCAATGCTGGTACGGCAGGTCTCTCGGAAGTTGTCGGAGAGCGCCTTTGACTTTTCGCCCATCAGATTATAGGCTTTGATGATTCCGATTCCCTCGGTGAAGCCGAGAACGGCTTCGGTCAGGTTTTCACTTTGTTCCTGCCGGATGGCGGAATCCGCCAGAGCCTCTTTTTCCAGGCCCTTTGCCGTCAGGAGCAGAAGCACCACAACTCCAATGGCCGCAAGTCCCAGCCATACATTGAACAGGAGCATAAACAGGAGCATAATGCCCTGTGCGAAAATATAACTCATCATATCCGCCAGGACTGTCATGCAGTTTTCCTCGATAAATACCATGTCCGTGGAAAGTACGGAGCTGATTTTGCCGATATTGCCCTCGGTAAAATACCCCATGGGCATTTTACGCAGATGCCTGCCCAGTTCCATGCGCTTCTCTGCGAACAACAGGAAGCCGGCAGCCGACTGCAGACGGTCTGCAATGTGATGGAACAGCATTTGCAGCAACAGGCAGGCTGCCAAGGCAAAACCGATCCGCAGGCACATTTCAGCCGTTGCCGTACCGTGATAAAAGGAGGCCAGAGCAAAAAAAATGCAAAGCCAATGGGCGCCTTCGCCAGAATTGATTTTAAAAAGGAAAATACTAAGGCCAGTTTGATCCTGCCTGATAATCCCCGGAAACAGCCAGAATGCGTTTCATTAAAGCAATCATTGTACATTTCCTCCTTTCGCCGTACTGACCGTCCACTGGGCGCTGCCCTCGGCGGCCTGCCATAGCTTTTGATAAGCGGGGCAGCTGTTAAGCAGCTCCTCATGGGTTCCGGCGGCAGCAGTTTACCGGAATCCATAACACAAATCTGGTCCGCATCCATAATGGAGTGCAGGCGGTGGGCGATAACAATGACGGTTTTCCCCTGGATGATCTGGGCAATGGCTTCATTCATCTTTTCCTCATTTTCCGGATCCATAAAGGCCGTGGCTTCATCGAGAACAATGATGGGCGCGTTTTTTTAAAATGGCGCGGGCCAGGGAGACGCGCTGGCGCTCACCGCCGGAAAGCTGCTTTCCGCCATCGCCTGCCATGGTGTATATGCCCTTTTCAAGCCGGGCCAGAAATTCGCCGCATTGTGCTTTTTCTGCCGCTTCCATTACCTGAGCATCCGTTGCTTCCGGCTTACCGAGGCGGATATTTTCCAGCAGGCTGATGTTGAATAAAAACTGCTCCTGGGCAACATAAGAGATCTGGTCGTTAAGTGCTTCCAGGCTCATGCTGCGTATGTCCTGCCCGCCTATTTTGACCGCACCTCCTGTCACATCGTAAAAGTGGACGAGCAGCTTTGCGAGGGTGGATTTGCCGCCGCCCGATTCCCCTACCAGCGCGGTCAGAGTGCCCTCCGGCACATCCAGTGTGATACCGTGCAGCACCTGGGTATCCTTGTAAGCGAACCGTACATCCTCAAACTGCACTCCATGATTCTTCCGGAAAAGGGCTTGTTGGACTGCTGAAGCGGCGGTGTGTTCATCATCTGTTCCAGGCCGGAGATCTTATGATTGATCTGAGGCAGGGTGGACATAAAGCTAAGGGCCTTAAGAAGCGGTCCCCCCACCCCGAAGGACATGCACAAAACCAGTGCCAGATCCGGCAGCTTTGAATACCCCTGAATGACAAAATAGGAACCCACAGGCAGGACAAAAAGTGCCACACAGGGAACAAGGCTGGAATAAAGTGCCATCCATGGCCAGCAGGCCTTATACCATGCCAGGGTGAAGTCCCGGTAGCTTTTTACGTCCCCCTCGAACCGGTGGTAAGACTCGCCGTCACGATTGAACACCTTGACGACTTCCATGCCATTGATATACTCCACAATGGTATTGTTCATCTTTTGGGCCGCCCCATAGTAATTGCCCATGTCTTTCATGCCGATCCGGTACATCACCATCATGGCAATCATTCCAAGCGGCAAAGAGCACAGGGCAAGAAGCGCCAGCTTGGGATCTACAAGGAACATTCCGGCGAATACCAGTGCCGGGATGGCCAGGTTGGCAATCCCCTCAGGGAGAGCGTGGGCCAGCAGCAGTTCAATGGTCTCAATGTCGTCAATAAACATTTTTTTGATGGTGCCGACGCCTTTTTCTTCAATAGCACCCAGGGGCTGCTTCTCCAGTTTGCCCTGCAGGGAGATGCGCAGGTTTTTCAACGTATTGTACGCCGAAAGGTGGGAGAGGGAAAGTCCCCAGAGATAGAATACAGCATACATCAGTCCACAGGCTGCGATGGCGGCAATGCGCCAGGCCACATAGGCTGCCGTCATATTTTCCCCCATCAGCAGCGGACGGATGATTTGGTAAATGAACCAAAACGGCAGTACGTTCATGACCATGCCGACCAGCATGGCGGCAATGGCGCCATAGGTTGTTTTGCGGTAATCACCGGCATATTCCAGTACTTTTTGAAACAAGATCGTTACCTCCTTTATGATTTTATGTAGGTTAGTTTTGACTAACTAACAAGCAAATAGGAACCCCTTCATCGGAGGGGATGCAGGGTGCTAAAACCCCAGAACCTGATACCAGTTAAACAGGCCGCAGATGAGTTTGGAATGGGCTTCTATCTGTTCCCATGTAAAGTCGTGGATAAACGGCTCGTAGATCGTCGTCCAGAATGCGGAAAGCAGGATATGCAGCTCTTCCATGGAGATGCTTCTGCTGGTCAGTCCTCGTTTTTGCGTTTCCAGAAAATACTCGTAGGTCTTTACACTCATTTTCTCAACCCAGTCGTGCTGGAAGTTTGAATACGCCGTTCCCTCTGCGCATTTTATGAGCAGAATAAAACCTTCGCGGTATTCCTGTAAGAATCGAAAATACCCCAACATGTATTCTTCGTCCATATCCCATGCCTTTATCAGTGCCTCATCAGACAGCAATCCGGCCTCCACAGTGCATCGCTGTTCTAAAAAGTCATCAAGTGCAGCAACCGTATCCGCCGTTACGGCGTTAAACAAGGCTTCTTTTCCTTTGTAACGCTTATACAGGGCACCGGTAGTGATACCGGCATCCTCGCAGATTTCCTTTAAGGATGCATTCTGAAACCCATGTGTTAAAAATACCTTTTTAGCGCTGCTCAGAATCCGGGGATCAATGGAATGATCAGGTCTGGCCATCTATTTTACCTCCTGTTACAGAATTGATAATTAGATTATCGATAATGTGATTATCAGTCTAGCAGGTGATATTTAATTTGTCAAGTATTTAATGCGGATTTTTAAACCAAATCAAGCAGCGAAGCGGATTGTAATATCCTGAGATAAACCTTACAGAATGCTTCCTTATTATCCGGAACATTTGGTCCTTACGGTTTTTTTACGAATACGTAATAAAAACGTTATTGTAAAAAGCAGGAAAATTGGTTATTATTGTATGGAACCTGATTAAGACAACATGGAGGGATGCGAAGATGAAGGAAATAAATATAGGCAGGGTCATGACCGGACTTTTTACCGCTGCATTTTTATGCTGTGCCTCTGCCTTTGTTGCGCTGGCAGATGTAGGCGCAGCCGGTGTACAGGCAACGATTCAGTCCTGTTTGGTCAATTCTGACAAGAACAGCGTGACGGTTCAGGCAGATAGCAATGCGAATATGGCAGGAACAGATGGCGTTCTCTACCTGGTAGAGCTTCAGCTTACCAGAACAATCTGGACGGCAGAACGGATTATGCGGCTTCTGCAGCACCGGGAAGCAGGGTTACCTTTACATTTCCATTAAACCGTAATACGGACCAGGACAGACTTTACAGCAAATTCGTCATTGCTGTCTGGGATGGAACAAAATATATTGAAATCAGCAAACCTCATTATATTACAAACCCTGAAATGGTAGCGGCAAATACCCAGCCATTTAATGATCCTCTTACCAAGAAGGGCTTAAACATTCAGCTTAACATGCTTGGTGATGCTTTTGAATTAGGCGTGAAGCACGTTGCCACCAATATCTCTTTCCATCAGATCCTGGGCCAGGGAATTGATTACCAGTACGATGGAAAGACCTATCATTTTGATAAGAATGCCATCACAAGCTATGACGAGACGATCAGCGCTTTATCCGGGAAGGGAATGACGGTAACAGCCATTATTTTAAATGGGTGGAATGATGCCGAGCCGAATCTGATCTATCCGGGAACAAAGAAAAATGCCAATGCATTTTACTACATGTTCAATCCGGCGACCCAGGAAGGGCTGGATCAGACAAGAGCCATTGCCGCTTTCTTAGCGGAACGGTACAATGGTACCAATCCAAACCATGGAAAAATATCCAACTGGATCATTGGCAATGAGATCAACAACCAGCAGTGGAATTACATGGGGCCTAAGGATATTCACAGCTACGTACAGGCTTACCAGGATGCGTTCCGGATTTTCTACACAGCGATTAAGAGCACCAGTGCCAATGACCGGGTATATTACTCCCTGGATTATAACTGGAATAATGAAATCGATAATAAGCTGAAATACGGTGGAAGAGCAATTGTAGATACCTTTAATTCCATTGCCAATGAACAGGGGCAGATGGATTGGGGGTTATCCTATCATCCTTATCCCTGTCCGATGACAGAACCGGAATTCTGGGATGATGAACAGACCGGATTGATCACCAATGATTTCAACTCTCCGGTCATTAACTTTAAAAACTTAACCACACTGACTGATTACATGGCTCAGGATCCCTTAAAATCCCCTGCCGGCCATGTGCGCCACATCATTCTGACAGAACAGGGATTTACGGCGACAAGCCAGACAAGAGGCAATGTAGCTCAGATTCAGGCTGCCGCTTATGCTTATTCCTATTACATGGTTGACAGCAATCCTTATATTGATGCTTATATCTTAAGCCGTCAGGTAGATGCCCCTCTGGAAGTGAGAAGCGGTTTATCCTTCGGACTCTGGGAATGTTCCATGGACCGGGGAGATGACATTGTAGCTACAAGGCGCCGTAAAATCTGGCAGGTATTCAGGGATATTGATAAAAAGAAATACACGCTGGAATCAACGGAGTTCGCTAAATCCATTATAGGAATTGAGAAATGGTCTGATGTGGTTCCAAACTTCCGTTGGAGATCTCTGGAGAAATAATAATAGTAAATTGTGCAACGAATCATTAGCTTTTTAAGCATGAAACCGCCTTTAAAATTATTTTAAAGGCGGTTTCTGCATATTAAAAACAGGTGGGAACGGAATGTTTCCGCCTCCATTTTGCTTCACTGATCAGTTCTAATTATCTGGGCAAGCAGATATTCGCAATCCGCGACCCTGCCTGCTCACAGCGTGTCCCGCTCCACCGCAGAATCGAATACAGTTATCGCTGCCTGATTCGGTTAAATTCTGATTTTAAGCCTCTGGGTTTTTAAAAGATCAGAAATATATCCATTTTTTTTCTTTTTAAAGCATCATAATATGAAAAAAAAGTTTCATAAAACACTAGATATATTGAAAAAAATAATGCAACAAAGCTAGAATGATATTAGGTAAAAAAATATGTGAAGGTTTCCTCGTTATTGTCCACGTTTTTTTGGACATAAAGGTATCCCCAAAGGGGGTTTCTTCTGGCTTTAAAGAAAGGAGAAGAAATGAAGGGTCTGCTTGTAAGGATTGACAGCTATCTCCAGGAGGCTGGAGAAGCGGAAAAAGAGCTGATAAAAAGACTGCACAAAAATCCTGAATCTGTCCTGCGAAAGAGTATTAAGGAGATTGCCAAGGAAACTTATACCTCTCCGGCAACCGTTGTAAGGCTTTGCAAGAAGCTGGGCTGTAAAGGATATAAGGATTTTCAGAATACCCTTGCTTATGAGGTAGCATTATTCCAGGAGAGCAGGAAAATTGCGTTTCAGAAGATCACACGGGAAGATTCCATTGAGGATATTATTTATAAGGTCACAAAGAAAAATATTGAATCATTGGAAACCACCCAAAAGCTTATTGAACCCAAGGTTGTAATAGAATGTGTGAAGCTGCTGGAAAACTGCAGAAGCGTTACCTTATTTGGACTGGGAACCTCCCTTTTGGCGGCAAGAGATTTATACTTGAAGCTCCTTAGCTGATGTGCTGTGCAATGTCTGTGATGACTGGCATACACAACTGCTGGCTGCCAGAAATTTAAGAAAAGATGACTTGGCCATTGCTATCAGCTACTCAGGACTTACGGAAGAAATACTTCAATGTGTGAAAGAAGCAAAAGGAAATGGGGCAAAGGTGATTGCCATAACAAGGGCAGTGGAATCAGAGCTGGCCTCGGAGGCTGATTTCGTCCTTCCCGTTGCGGCAACAGAGCTGATACACCGGAGCGGCGCCATGTCTTCCCGTATTTCACAATTAAATGTAATTGACATTTTTTTTACTGCTTATGTTAATAGAAATTATGAGGTATGTATGAGTAAATTCACTAAAAATTATATACAGAAAAAAACCCTCTTCGGGGATACCTCTATGTCCAGAAAGCATGGACAATAATTAAGGACCCCCCTACGGGGATACCTTTATGTCTAGAAAGCATGGACAATAATTAGGAAAGGAAGTACAGAGCATGATTGATTTGTCAGTGCTGACAACAGAGTCCCGTAATCCGGATACCATGAACCTGGATGAAATGACACCACTTCAAATTGCGGCCATCATGAACCAGGAAGATGAAAAAGCCGTAAAAGCCGTAGAGGAAGTCCTCCCCCAGATTGCCACAGCGATTGAATGGGCGACCGACAGCCTGAAAGCAGGAGGCCGTATCATATACATTGGTGCAGGAACATCAGGACGTCTGGGAGTACTGGATGCGGTAGAATGTCCGCCCACCTTCGGTGTCCCCAGAGAACTGGTAGTAGGCCTGATTGCAGGCGGAGACAAAGCCTTTGTAGAGGCGGTAGAAGGAGCTGAGGACAGTGAGACCTTATGTGAGGCGGATTTAAAGGAAATCAGCCTTACCTCAAAGGATATTGTGATCGGCCTGGCGGCATCTGGCAGAACGCCCTATGTAATCTACGGCCTTGATTATGCCAATAAAACAGGCTGTCATACCGTAGCTATTGCATGCAATAAAGGATCTGATATAGGAAAAAAAGCAAAGCTTGCCATTGAACCGGTGACCGGGCCAGAGGTATTGACAGGATCAACCAGATTAAAGGCAGGAACAGCACAAAAGATGATCCTCAATATGATTTCAACAGGAAGCATGGTTGGAATCGGGAAAGCCTATGAAAATCTCATGGTAGATGTAAAGCAGAGCAACGAAAAGCTGGTGGTGAGGTCACAGAACATTGTGATGGCGGCAACAGGCTGTACCAGGGAAGATGCCGAAAAGGTATTAAAACAGGCAGAAGGGCATGTTAAAACTGCAATTACCATGATTTTGCTGAACTGTGATCCAGAGGACGCAAGACAAAAGTTATCACAAGCCGGAGGAAAGATCCGAAAGGCTTTAAGATAAAAAGGGGTTTAAAAGCATTTTAAGCAACATCATTACATTTTTAAAGGAGGATAATCGTGAATTACAAGCAAATCAGTGAACAATTATTAACGCTGCTTGGGGGAAAAGCGAACATAACTTCCAATGCTGCCTGCATGACAAGGCTTCGTGTCGGTTTAAGAGATACATCCAAGGCAGATATTGAAGGTGTGAAAAAGGTAGAGGGAGTTCTTGGAGTGGTTGAAAGTGACACGATCCAGATTGTATTTGGACCGGGGAAAGTAAATAAGGTATTAGATGAATTTTATAAGCTTACAGGGCTTGCAAAGGGACAGGCTGAGAATGGCCCGGACCAGGGCATCAATGAGGTCGCAAAGGAAAACAAGGCTCTTCAAAAGGCAAAATATGATAAGCCGGTACAGAGATTTTTAAAGAAGATCTCCAATATTTTCGTAGCATTGCTTCCCGGCATTATTGCAGCAGGCTTGATCAATGGTATCTGCAATGTTATTAATGTTTCTTCAGGCGGAGCACTTTCAGGAGTATGGTGGTATCAATGCATCCGGACTATGGGCTGGGCGCTGTTTGCTTATCTGCCCATTCTGGTTGGATACAATGCTGCAAAGGAATTCGGCGGTTCAGGAGTTCTTGGAGCCATTGCAGGCGCCATGTCCATTGCTAATCCGGGTATGCCACTGCTTGCAACGGTAAATGATGCCCAGATTCTTCTTCCTATAACTAATACGGCATTTAATCCGGCTTCCGGCGGACTGTTAGCTGCTTTGATCGCAGGTGCGTTCTTCGCCTTCCTTGAGAAGAATATCAGAAAACGTATGCCTGACTTAATTGATACCTTTGTAAGCCCTCTTTTAGTGCTTATCATTGGCGGTATTGTTGCACTGCTGGTAATCCAGCCTTTGGGTGCAGGTTTAACAAAGGTGATCTTTGCTGTTTTAAGCTTTGTATATGAAAAGATGGGCGTTGTAGGCGGATACATTTTATCAGCAGGTTTCCTTCCGCTGGTAGCAGTAGGCTTACATCAGGCCTTAACCCCCATCCATGCCCTGTTAAATGATCCGGCAGGAGCAACAAAAGGAATCAACTATCTCCTCCCCATCCTTATGATGGCAGGCGGCGGACAGGTGGGTGCCGGTATTGCATTGTATGTAAAGACTAAGAACGTAAAATTAAAGAGATATATCCGGGATTCCATACCAGTAGGTATTCTTGGAATCGGTGAGCCCATGATGTATGCAGTAACCCTGCCTCTTGGCAAATCCTTTATCACCGCCTGTGTTGGTTCAGGATTTGGAGGCGCTGTTGCAGCTCTTATGCACCTTGGTACCGTATCTCAGGGAGTATCCGGTTTGTTTGGGTTATTGATTGTCCAGCCAGGTCAGCAGATCGGCTATATAATATCCATGCTCATTGCTTATGCAGGCGGCTTCCTGGTAACCTATTTCTTCGGAGTGGATGAAGACAGAATTAACGAGGTATATGGAGAATAAATGAATACAGGAATTTCAATCTATTTTTCAAACGGAATGGAAAAAAAATGAACGCTTAATAAAAAAGGCGGTAAAGAACGGAGTGAAGTATGCATTTACTTCGCTCCACATTCCGGAGGAGACAGGAGTCGATTACCGTTCGGATGTTCAAAAGCTTCTTAGTATGTGCAGGGAAGGCGGGTTAAATCTCATTGTGGATGTTGGCCCGGAAACCCTTGAAAAGCTTGGAACAGAAAGCATTGCAGAGCTGAAGGAACTTGGGATCACCCATGTCCGCCTTGATTATGGCTTTGATGCAAAAGAAACGGTAGAGATTTCCAAGGACTTTCATGTGGTATTTAATGCCTCCACCATTATGGAGGAGGAACTTTTGGAGTGGAAAAAGTATGGGGCTGATTTTACCAGATTTGCAGCCTGCCATAATTTTTATCCCAAGCAGTTCACGGCCCTGTCCTTAAAACGGACAAGGGAAATGAATCAGAGGCTTCAATATCTTGGATTTACTACCATGGCCTTTGTGCCTGGGAATCTGGAGCTTAGAGGACCCTTGTTTGAGGGTCTTCCTACGGTGGAGGAACACCGGGAAAGGAAAGACCAGGTGCTTTTGAACATGCTGGAGCTTTATTATGAAGGTTCCTGCGACGTGGTTCTGATCGGCGATGTGGATGTGGAAGAAAAGGACTGGAAGGATATCCAATGCTTAAGCCATGATTATGTGGAGCTTAAGGCAGACATACTTCCTTCCTATGAATTTGTAAGAGACATCATCCATCATGACAGGCCGGATTCCAGCGAATACGTTTTCCGCTCCCAGGAATCAAGACAATATAAGCAGGAAATCAAGCCTGATCCTGAGGATCAGTCACAAGTGAGGAAGCAGGGAAGCATCTGCATTTCCAATGTTGATTACTTAAGGTATATGGGAGAGCTGGAAATTGCCAGAGTTGATTTGCCTGGAGAGGACAGGGTAAATGTTATAGGACAGGTACATGACTCTCATATGAAATATCTGCCCTTTATTCAAAAGGGGCTTGGGGTGAAGCTGATATAGTTCTTCCTGTTAAAAAAAAATTACAATAAAAAGTCTGTAACCGTTGGTAAAACCGGGGTTACAGACTTTTTTTAACTGTTACATTGCAGCGTAAGTCCGCACTGCTCATTGCTATTGTGAAGAGTTCCAGGTCAGGGCGGCATGGGCATCTAAAAGGCCTCCGCTTACCATTTTTCCTGTAAGGGTATCCAGCTTCCTGCTGGAGCTTAAAAGAATATTTTTTACATCAGACAGGGATATATCCTGCCGGTAGGAATAGAGCATGGCGGCCACGCCGGTTACCATGGGAGCTGCCATGGAAGTGCCGCTCATAAAGCCATAGGAATTTCCTGGAACCGTGCTTAAAATGTAGCTGCCAGGGGCGGCTATATCAACACTGCTTGCGCCATAGTTGGAATCCTTGCCCAAGCTTCCGTCAAACAGAAGGTTTGCCACGGAAATGATGTTGTCATAAGGGAGGGAAGCCGGATAAACAGGTAGATATCTGTATCATATCCAAGCCCCGAGATTCCGCCGTTTCCGCAGGACCACAAACAGCATCTTGGAATTTTGTATGGTCAGGGCCAGTTCTTCGCTGTAAGCAGTGGTACCCATGCTCAGGTTGCAGATTAAAGCGCCATGTGCTTCGGCATAATGGATGGCCTGGATCACCGCTTCCGGGGATCCCAGTCCGTCTTCGCTCCAAGGGCCTTTAAGGGCATGATCTTAACGTAGTTATTATCCGTGATTCCGGCAATGCCGTAGGCTCCCCGTGCAGCGCTGATGGTTCCTGCCGCATGGGTTCCATGGGTGTCCTCACTGCCGGTAAAGACCTGGTTGTTTCCGGAATAGAAATTCCAGCCGTGAATATCATCCACATATCCGTCGTCGTCGTTATCAATTCCATCCCCGTCGATCTCGCCGGGATTGGTCCATATGGCATCCTTAAGCTCCTGGTGATTGATATCAATGCCGGTATCGATGATGGCAACAATGACGGAACGCTTGTTTTCAGCCTGGTCATAAAGCTTCCACGCAGGCTGTATGTTAATATCAATTCCCGTGACAGCGCCGATTACCGTAGATTCATAATCCCCGGGGCCGGGCTTTATTGTACCGTCTTTTGATTTCCTTCCATCGTAAATATTATCAATTGATTTGAATCTGGACTTTAACTCTATAAGGCGGAATTCCCCGTCATTTTTAAGTCCCCACTGGTAAGTGGAAAATTCATCCGAGGGGGATAAGTTTACAAGGCCCGGGCCAAGGGCCATAGTCTGCAAGGCTTGTCCGCTGTCGGAAGAATATGTTTGAAGTGCGCTGGTTAAGGTCTTATTGGGTCCTTTTCCTGGATCAGGGCTGTTAAAAAAAGGGCAGGCCTGCAAGAAGGAGGGCTAGGATCAGACAGGCAGCGCGAGTTATTTTTTTCATGGTTTCTATCTCCTTATATATAAAACAATCTTTGAAATCGTTCCTATTATACCATATACCCTACGCGGTAGGTTAAAAAAAACATGTGAAAATTTTGAAGATTTAACATATTTTGGTTAAAGATTCTCTGAAATCCTTCATTTGGCTAATCAGAATTGTTTTGATGAAAATAGTTTGATAAAGCTTCTTGTCCTGTGATAAAATATTAAAATGCAGAGAGGAGGGCTTTCATGGAAGAAAAATATTTTCGAAATAAAATCACATGGTTTACATTTCTATTTAGTTTTCTGGTCATATGGGTCCACTCCTACAATGCTGTATTGTTCTTAGGCAGCACAAGGCTGGCCTATAAGACCGACTGGATGGAACGGTTTTTAGGAGGCGCGGTGGCGCAGATTGCCGTACCGGGCTTCTTCCTGATTTCCTCCTATCTTTTCTTTCGCGGCTTTACTCTGGACCGCCTCATGGTAAAGTGGAATTCCAGGATACGGAGCGTATTGGTTCCCTATATTCTATGGAATTTCCTTTATTATCTCGGATATGTCATCGGCAGCCGGATTCCGGTGCTTTCTGATATCATAGGAAAGGGAAAAGTGCCTTTTACGTTTACCATGGCAGCGGAATCGGTCCTTCATTATAAGTATAATTATGTATTCTGGTATTTAAACCAACTGATCCAGCTGATCCTTCTGGCTCCCCTTATTTATATCATTGTAAAGCGGAAGGAAACAGGCTGTTTGTTTCTTGGGGGAATTTTGGCAGCAATCTATATGGGAGCTGTGCTTCCCTTTTTAAATCTGGATGCCCTGTTTTATTATTCTTTCGGGGCCTTTGCAGCCATTCATGGGAAAAAGATCGTAGAAGGACCCTGGAATTTAAAATACCTTGAGGCAGGTGCCGCGGTTCTTATAGCAGCCTTTTTTTCTTTATTTGGTTGATTTTCCAGGAGATATCAAAGGGGAGATGGCGGCTTCTGACGTATGTTTCCGGCTTCTTGTTCCAGTGGGATTATGGCTCATGGTACCGGAGAAGCATCTGATAGAGGCAAAGGAATGGATGAAGCAGAATTTTTTTCCTTTATGCAACTCACTTTGCAATGGTAAGGCTGATGAACAAAACGGGAGCATTGCTGCTCCCGACTGTTTCTGCAGTGCCCTTTGGACTGTTTCTGCTCATGCCGCTTTTTTTGTGTTTTCTTCAGTTATCAGATAGGGCGGTTATTAAGGCGTTTCCTTCCGAGCCTGTGGTGTCTGTTAAACGGTGGACGGTAAAAGGATATTAAGCGTCCAGCCACCATCTGCCGGATGCGCCGCAGGGCAGGAGAAGACCGGTGCTTGTAACAGGAAGCCCTATTTCCCCGGACTCTACAACACCGCCGTATTTTTGTTTCACCTCAATGGATAACATGTAGGTTAATACAGAAGGAGCCAATCCTGTGGTATAGGAATTGATGAGGAAAAACAGCGGCTTTTCGGATAAAAGCTGGGCGCACAGTTGAACGAGAGGATGAATGGCATCTTCTATTTTCCAGATTTCGCCCTTTGGCCCTCTTCCATAGGAAGGAGGATCCATAATGATCGCATCGTAATGGTTTCCCCTTCTGATCTCTCTTTCAACAAATTTTACGCAGTCATCCACGATCCAGCGGATGGAAGCGGATTCTAAGTTGGAGGAGCGGGCATTTTCCTTGGCCCAGCCGACCATTCCCTTGGATGCATCAACATGAGTGACAGAAGCTCCGGCTTTTGCCGCTGCCAGGGTAGCACCTCCGGTGTAGGCGAACAAGTTAAGCACTTTTACAGGCCGTCCGGCCTGTTTTATTTTTTTCACTGAACCAGTCCCAGTTTGCTGCCTGTTCCGGAAAGAGTCCTGTATGCTTAAAGCTGAAAGGCTTTAATTGAAAGGTTAAATCCTTATAACTGATTGTCCATTGTTCCGGAAGATCAAAAAAATTCCCACTCGCCGCCGCCCTTAGCGCTGCGGTGATAGTGGCCGTTCATTTTCTTCCAGCCTTTTTCTTTCTTGGGAGTGGACCAGATAACCTGTGGGTCAGGACGAACAAGGAGATACTTTCCCCAGCGTTCAAGCTTTTCTCCTTCTGAACAGTCTATCACTTCATAATCTTTCCAGCCGTCTGCAATCCACATAATTGGTGCCGCCCTTTCCATAAATAGTTAATAGTAGTTTTCTCAAATTATCCGTTCAATGAGCCAAAGGCAATTTGAACTTCCTTGATTATACTGGATGGAGCCGGGAGCGTCAAGTACGGGAAAATTGATGGAAAAAGGGCTGTAATCACACCTTGTCTTTTGTCCTATATAATATAGTATAATTCCAAATAGTGAGGTGTAAAATTTATGTGTTGTTTTAATATAGGATTTACTGCCGGTAACTGCGGCTGCGGCTGGAACTGGGGAATCAACAATAACTGCTGTAACCGATGTAACCGGGGCTGGAACAACGACTGCAACTGGGGCTGGAACAACGGCTGTAACTGGGGCTGGAACAATGGCTGTAACTGGGGCTGGAGCAACGGCTTTAATAATTGCTGTAATCGTGGCTGCTGCAACCGGTGTAATCGATGCTGTGGTAACTGGGGCTGTAATAATCGCTGCAATTAGCTTAAAAAGAATTCTTATTTAAGGATTCTATGAGGACTTTTTTTCGTATTGTAATTTCCTCTTAATCCTTTCAGTTTTAGAAATTGCCGGATCATTTAATTAACAGCTTTATAGGACTGGATTCTGTATTGTACAGGACTCAGTCCTATTAGTTTGTATTTCATCTTTATAAAATATCTCTTTCTTTTACAGGTCCGGGAAGTATTTTAATATTTTTGACTGCTGTTTTTTAAGGTAAAAACGCAAAAAAGGCAGGGGGAAATAATTTCGTAATAGAATTGAAAGATTAAAACAGTTGAATAATCTAAGATTAATTGTTAAAATAAATAATAGCAAAAAAGGAAATCCCTGTAAGGAGTGAGAATATGAAAAGAAAAGGTCTCATTGTGTTAGCTGCTGCGGCTATGCTGGCAATTGGTACTTCATCCATGGACGCTTGGGCTGGTTGGGAACAGTCTGGTTCGGGGAATGCATGGATTTATAAAGATGATAGTGGGAACAGAGTTACAAATACCTGGAAAAAGGGAGCGGACAACCTTTGGCGTTATTTAAACAGCAATGGTGAGATGGCCGTAAATACCTGGGTGGAAAATACTTATTATATGGACTCCAACGGAATCCTGGTTACGGATAAGTGGATGAAGTTCCAGGATTCAGGCAGCTCTCAGTACAAATGGTATTATTTCGGCAGCAGCGGAAAAGCCATTATGGACAATTGGTCCAAGATCAATAACAAATGGTATTACTTTGATCCCAATGGCGAGATGCAGACCGGCTGGGTCCTTGATAACCTGTATTATTGCGGAACCGATGGAGCCATGCGCACCGGCTGGCAAAAGCTTTTCGCACCGGACAGTGATTACGACAATGACCGTGTCACTCCTGGGGATAACGACGATGGAAAATACTGGTATTATTTTAACGACAGCGGAAAAAAATATACACCAAGGGATATGTCCGGGGATTATGCCACCTATAAGATTGACGGAGTAGCTTATTGCTTTGACTCAGAGGGAGCGCTTCAGACCGGCTGGAAGAACGTTGGAATTGAAAATGCCGAGTATGAGATCCAGAATTATAAATATTATGACAGCAATGGAAAGCTGAGAGTGGCTGGTATTCCGTGGAACCGCCTCATGATATTTCCGGCTATGAAGAGAGCGTGGAATGGTTTTATTTTTCAAGTACAGGTGTTCCAAAGACCGGTCCAAAGGAAGGAAAGGCCACCACTCAGAATATAACTAAAATCAACGATAAAACCTATCTGTTTAATGACCTGGGCAACCCTGTGTATGGACTGCAGAAGGTGATGATTGGAAATTCTTCAGAATATACGGCATTTTATTTCGGAGATAAGAAAACCAGCACCATGCAAAAGGGCAGGGTAAAGGTGATCGAGGGAGACGGAAGCGATGCCACCTATTATTTCAGTGACAGCGGTCGCGGTTATACCGGAGTCAAGGATGGTTCCCTGTATTATATGGGAAAGCTTCAATGTGCGGATGAAGGAACCAAATATGAAGCCATTGCCATTCCGACAGGAAGCACAACCACTACTTATGTGGTGAATACTTCCGGAAAGGTAGCCAAAAACACCACCGTAAAGAACGCCGATGGAGTGAAATATAAGACCGGAAGCAACGGGAATTTATTAAAGGTAGACGATGCAAGCCCAAGCGGAGAAGGCAGAACCCCCACAGAACCGACATGGAATTAGGAAAAGGGCGATTCATGGCGCAAAACCTGGAAAATCAGATTTTGCGCCAATTTTTTTGAAAAAAAATGCTTGCAATGTAAAAAAAATTATGTTATTATACAAAGGCTGTGGCATGATAGCTGTGAAGCGTGAGGTTGCTGCTTATAAAAGCAGGTTTTCCGTGGAGCGAATGTCAAGTTAGGAAACTGGCGACAAGTCACTGTACAATTTAAAATTCTGTTTATTTAAACAGGAAGTCAGTGTGTGATCCTATAGGACACACACGGGAACGTGTACAGTCACCGCTTGTCGTACTTCTACTAAGTGCGAAAAGGAGGCGACTTTTTTTATGGCAAGTCAAGTAATGAGAATCACATTAAAAGCGTATGATCATCAGTTGGTTGATCAGTCTGCGGGCAAAATCATCGACACTGTAAAAAAAGACAGGATCAAAAGTGAGCGGACCGGTGCCGTTACCAACCAAGAAGGAAGTGGTAACCATCTTAAGGGCGGTTCATAAGTACAAAGATTCCAGAGAGCAGTTCGAGCAGAGAACGCATAAGAGACTCATTGATATCATTACACCAAGCCAGAAGACTGTTGATGCATTATCCAGACTGGAAATGCCGGCAGGTGTGTACATCGATATCAAGATGAAGAATAAATAATCTTCATCAGAACCATTATGGAAACTATTCCATGCATGTCCTGAAGGGTTTTAATATAGAAGCAACACTTTTTCCTGTAAGGAATCAACATCTCCATGAGCAAAAGCGAGAAGAAAGTGTTTACACTTTCGGCAAGCGGCGAATGGTGGTCATGATCGCAGTGCAATCATGATACCGCCAGACGGAGTCATAGTGTTCCACGTATATTGGGCTGTTCTAGGATGATTGCGAAAGCAATCCGCTGTAGAATTAACAAACAGGAGGTAAAAACATGAAGAAGGGTATTTTAGCTACCAAAGTCGGAATGACACAGATCTTCAATGAAAATGGAGTATTAACTCCGGTAACAGTTCTTCAGGCTGGTCCTTGTGTAGTAACACAGGTAAAGACCGTAGAGAACGATGGTTACAGTGCAGTACAGGTTGGTTACGTTGATAAGAGAGAAAAACTTGTCAGCAAGCCAGTAAAGGGCCATTTTGATAAGGCCGGTGTATCTTACAAGAGATATGTAAGAGAGTTTAAGCTTGAGAATGCTGACCAGTATTCTGTAAAAGATGAAATCAAGGCTGAAATCTTCGCAGCAGGCGACAAGATCGATGCAACCGCAATCTCCAAAGGTAAAGGTTTCCAGGGTGCTATTAAGAGACACGGACAGTCCAGAGGACCTATGGCTCACGGTTCCAAGTTCCACCGTCATGCAGGTTCCAACGGTTCCGCTTCTGATCCCAGCAAGGTATTCAAGGGCAAAAAGATGCCTGGCCAGATGGGTAACAAGAAGGTCACAATCCAGAACCTTGAAATCGTTAAGGTTGATGCAGAAAACAACCTGATTCTGGTTAAGGGTGCTGTACCAGGACCTAAGAAGTCTTTAGTAACAATCAAGGAAACAGTAAAAGCATCTAACTAATGCTTTTACTAAGAAAGGAGGATCACACAGATGGCAAACGTATCTGTTTACAATATGGAAGGTAAAGAAGTTGGCACATTAGAGTTAAACGATGCAGTGTTTGGCGTAGATGTAAATGAGCATCTCGTACACATGGCAGTCGTAAGCCAGCTTGCAAATAAGCGCCAGGGAACACAGAAAGCAAAGACACGTGCAGAAGTATCTGGCGGCGGAAGAAAACCGTGGAAGCAAAAAGGAACCGGTCACGCAAGACAGGGTTCAACAAGATCTCCCAGTGGACAGGCGGTGGAGTTGTTTTTGCTCCTACACCAAGAGATTATACAATCAGACTTAACAAGAAGGAAAGAAGACTTGCTCTTAAGTCCGCTCTGACCAGTAGAGTAAATGACAACAAGTTCATCGTTGTTGACGAGTTAAAGTTTGATGAGATCAAGACAAAGAAATTCCAGACTGTATTAAATAACTTAAAGGTATCCAAAGCTCTTGTAGTTGTTGGCGACGACAGTGCAAACGCAGTAATGAGTGCAAGAAACATCGCTGCTGTTAAGACCGCTTTTGCTAACACCATCAACGTATACGATATCTTAAAGTACAACACAGTTGTTGCTACCAAGACTGCTGTTGCAGCAATCGAGGAGGTGTACGCATAATGGCAGATATTAAGTATTACGACGTAATCCAGAAGCCTGTAGTAACTGAGAAGAGCATGAACGCTATGGCGTCCAAAAAGTACACATTTATTGTGCACACAGATGCTAATAAGGCTATGATCAAAGAAGCTGTTGAAAAGATGTTCCCAGGTGCAAAGGTTGCCAGCGTGAACACCATGAACTTAGATGGTAAGACAAAAAGAAGGGGTATGACCTTTGGAAAGACCTCTAAGACAAAGAAGGCCATCGTTCAGCTGACAGCTGACAGCAAAGACATCGAAATCTTCGAAGGACTGTAAGATCGGGACGCTTGGTGAGAATTTATTCAAACCCGGCGTGAACGGTTTTCGGTTTTCTATGTGATGAACATTATATCACGATAATTGAGATACGCCAGGCGGCGTTGAAGTACTGGTCTTTAGCCTGAGAACACGGGGAATAAAGCAGAAACGCCAACGGCATACCTTTATGTCCAAAAGCATGGACAGGAAAAAAAGAACGCCTTAACGGCAACCCTTATGTCCAAAACGCATGGACAGTAAAGAAGAAAGGAGAAATATCATGGGAATTAAAAAGTATAACCCATATACCCCTTCCAGAAGACACATGACCGGTTCTGATTTCAGTGAAATCACAAAGTCAACTCCTGAGAAGTCCTTAATCAGCAAAACGATCAATAAGACAGCCGGCCGTAATAACCAGGGTAAGATCACGGTAAGACATCGCGGAGGCGGCGTTAAGAGAAAATATAGAATCATTGATTTTAAGAGAAACAGCAGAGACGGAATTGCAGCAACTGTTATCGGTATCGAGTACGATCCAAACAGAACTGCCAATATCGCACTGATCTGCTATGAAGATGGTACAAAGGCTTATATCCTTGCTCCTGCTGGTTTAACAGACGGCATGAAGGTTATGAGCGGTGAAACAGCAGAAGCAAAAGTCGGCAACTGCTTACCATTAAGCAAGATCCCGGTTGGTGCTCAGGTTCATAACATTGAGCTTTATCCTGGAAAAGGCGGACAGTTAGTTCGTTCCGCAGGAAATGCTGCTCAGTTAATGGCAAAAGAAGGCAAATATGCAACTCTTCGTTTACCTTCCGGCGAGATGAGAATGGTTCCAATCAACTGCAGAGCTACCATCGGCGTTGTAGGCAACGGCGATCACAACCTGATCAATATCGGTAAAGCTGGTAGAAAACGTCACATGGGCTTCAGGCTACTGTACGTGGTTCCGTAATGAACCCGAATGACCATCCTCACGGTGGTGGTGAAGGCAAGACTGGTATCGGACGCCCAGGTCCAAGTACACCATGGGGCAAACCAGCACTTGGCTTAAAGACCAGAAAGAAAAACAAGCAGTCTAACAGACTGATCGTTAGAAGAAGAGATGGAAAGACCGTTAAATAATTGAAGGAGGTTAGAATCTATGGCTCGCTCACTTAAAAAAAGGACCATTTGCAGATGCTCATTTACTGAAAAAAAGTAGATGTTATGAACGCAGCAGGACAGAAGCAGGTAATAAAGACCTGGTCTCGCCGTTCTACAATCTTCCCGCAGATGGTTGGACATACAATTGCTGTTCACGATGGCAGAAAGCACGTTCCGGTATATGTTACAGAAGATATGGTTGGACATAAACTGGGTGAATTCGTTGCCACAAGAACCTACAGAGGACATGGTAAGGACGAGAAAAAAATCAGGCCGTAAGTAGATAGAAACAAACTCCTCCGGGCATTCTTCCGGATTCCCAGGGGCGTTTAAGTTGAAAGGAGGATTCACCAATGGCTAAGGGACATAGAAGCCAGATTAAGAGAGAAAGAAATGCCGTGAAGGACACCAGACCATCAGCAAAGTTATCCTATGCTAGGGTTTCTGTTCAGAAAGCATGCTTCGTATTAGATGCCATCAGAGGCAAAGATGTAATGACAGCACTTGGTATTGTAACTTACAATCCCAGATATGCTTCTACTTTAATAGAGAAGTTATTAAAATCAGCAATCGCTAACGCTGAGAATAACAACGGTATGGACCCTGCAAAACTTTATGTAGAGGAATGCTTTGCAAACAAGGGACCGACAATGAAAAGAGTAAAACCGAGAGCACAGGGCCGCGCTTACAGGATCGAAAAGAGAATGAGCCACATCACCGTTGTGCTTAATGAAAGATAAGGAGGCAAATAATGGGACAGAAAGTTAATCCACACGGCTTAAGAGTCGGTGTTATTAAAGACTGGAACTCAAAATGGTATGCTGAAGCTGATTTCGCAGATAACCTGGTCGAAGATTATGCAATCAGAAAGTACGTTAAGAAGAGATTATACAGCGCTGGCATTTCCGATATCGAAATTGAGAGAGCATCTGACCGCGTGAAACTTACAATTCACACCGCAAAACCAGGTGTTGTAATCGGTAAGGGCGGATCTGAGATCGAAAAATTAAAAGCTGAAGTTCAGAAGCTTACAGATAAAAAGTTATTTGTTGACATCAAGGAAATCAAAAGACCTGATAAAGACGCTCAGTTAGTAGCTGAATCCATTGCACAGCAGTTAGAGAACCGTGTATCCTTCCGCCGGGCTATGAAGTCCACCATGGGCCGTTCCATGAAGGCTGGCGTAAAGGGCATCAAGACTGCAGTTGCAGGACGTCTTGGCGGCGCTGATATGGCTCGTACCGAGTTCTACAGCGAAGGAACCATTCCGTTACAGACACTCAGAGCTGATATTGACTATGGTTTCGCTGAAGCAGATACAACCTTTGGAAAGATCGGCGTAAAGGTATGGATCTACAATGGCGAAGTACTTCCAACTAAAGGAAACAAGGAAGGGAGCGATAAATAATGTTAATGCCTAAGAGAGTTAAGCGTCGTAAACAGTTCCGTGGGTCCATGGCTGGTAAAGCTTTAAGAGGCAATGTGATCAGCTACGGTGAATTCGGTTTAGTCGCTGCAGAACCATGCTGGATCAAATCTAACCAGATCGAGGCAGCCCGTGTTGCCATGACCCGTTATATTAAGCGTGGTGGTAAAGTCTGGATCAAGATTTTCCCGGATAAGCCTGTAACAGCAAAGCCAGCAGAAACCCGTATGGGTTCCGGTAAGGGCGCTCTGGAATACTGGGTAGCAGTAGTAAAACCAGGCCGTGTATTATTCGAAATCGCTGGAGTACCTGAAGAAACAGCACGTGAAGCTTTACGTCTTGCTATGCATAAGTTACCGTGCAAGTGTAAGATTGCTGCTAAAGCAGATTTAGAAGGCGGTGAATGACAGTGAAAATTAATAAGTATGTTGAAGAATTAAAAGGAAAATCAGCTGCAGAACTGAATGAAGAATTAGTAGCTGCAAAGAAAGAACTTTTCAACTTAAGATTCCAGAATGCGACCAACCAGCTTGACAACACAAGCCGGATCAAAGAGGTTCGCAAGAACATTGCCAGAATTCAGACTGTTATAACTGAGAAGGCTAAATTAGCTTAAGTTGCAGTTTTTTTTAAAAGCATGACACACACGAGTGTGTGTAAACTTATAGATTCGGCCGCCAGGGCCAAAACTCGAAAGGAGAATACAGAACGTGGAAAGAAATCTTAGAAAAACCCGTACTGGTAAGGTTGTAAGCAGCAAGATGGATAAGACCATCGTTGTGGCTATTGAAGACCATGTAGAACATCCTTTATACGGCAAGATCGTAAAAAGAACGTATAAATTAAAAGCTCATGACGAGAACAACGACTGCAACATGGGCGATACAGTAAAAGTTATGGAAACAAGACCGCTGTCCAAAGACAAGAGATGGAGACTTGTTGAGATTATCGAGAGAGCGAAATAATTTATTTCCAGGAAGGAGTAACAGGCATGATTCAGCAGGAGACCAGATTAAAGGTTGCCGACAATACTGGTGCAAAAGAGCTTCTTTGTATCCGTGTTATGGGCGGATCTACAAGAAGATATGCTAATATTGGTGATGTTATCGTTGCCAGCGTAAAAGATGCAACACCTGGCGGTGTTGTGAAGAAAGGCGACGTTGTTAAGGCCGTTGTCGTACGTTCCGTTAAGGGCGCACGCCGCAAAGACGGTTCCTATATCAAGTTCGATGAGAATGCTGCCGTAATTATCAAAGATGACAGGACTCCAAAAGGAACTCGTATCTTTGGACCGGTTGCCAGAGAGTTAAGAGAGAAACAGTTCATGAAAATTGTTTCCTTAGCTCCGGAAGTATTATAAGGAGGTATCGGACTGTGCATAAAATTAAAAGAGACGACCTGGTAAAGGTTATCGCAGGAAAAGATAAAGACAAACAGGGCAAAATTCTTCACGTAGATACGAAGAATAGCAAAGTGGTAGTGGAAGGTGTTAACATGATCACAAAGCATGTGAAACCAGGCCCAGGAAACCCACAGGGCGGCATCGTTCAGAAAGAAGCTGCACTTGATATCTCTAACGTAATGCTTGTTGTTGACGGAAAAGCAACCAGAGTTGGTTTTGAGGTAAAAGACGGTAAAAAAAGTCCGCGTTGCAAAAGCAACCGGTAAAGTAATTGATTAATTCGGAGAGGAGGAATAAAAATTGGCTAGATTAAAAGAGATGTACCAGACAGAGATCGTAGAAGCTATGATCAAGAAATTTGGATATAAGAACATCATGGAAGTACCGAAGTTAAATAAGATTGTCATCAATATGGGTATTGGTGAAGCAAAGGAAAATGCCAAGATTTTAGACTCTGCAGTCAGAGACTTAGAAATCATCTCCGGTCAGAAGGCAGTCTTAACAAAGGCTAAAAAGTCAGTTGCTAACTTTAAGATCAGAGAAGGTATGCCGATCGGCTGTAAAGTAACCTTACGCGGACAGAGAATGTATGAATTTGCTGATCGCCTGATCAACCTTGCACTTCCTCGTGTACGTGACTTCAGAGGTGTAAATCCTAATGCGTTTGATGGCAGAGGAAACTTTGCTCTTGGCATCAAGGAACAGCTTATTTTCCCTGAGATTGAGTACGATAAAGTTGACAAGGTAAGAGGTATGGACATTATTTTTGTTACTACCGCTAAGACAGACGAAGAAGCCCGTGAACTTTTGACATTATTCAATATGCCATTTGCAAAATAGTAGGAGGAATAATCCATGGCTAAGACTTCAATGAAGATCAAACAGCAGAGACCTGCAAAATTCTCCACAAGAGAATACAATCGTTGCAGAATCTGTGGTCGTCCACATGCTTATTTGAGAAAATACGGAATCTGCAGAATCTGCTTCCGTGAATTAGCATATAAGGGCCAGATCCCAGGCGTTAAAAAAAGCAAGCTGGTAAAATAAGGAAGGAGGCAATTTCAAAATGACAATGAGCGATCCAATCGCAGATATGCTTACAAGAATCCGTAATGCAAATACTGCAAAACATGATACAGTAGATGTACCTTCATCTAAGATGAAATTAGCTATTGCTGATATCCTTGTAAAAGAGGGCTACATTAAGAAATACGATCTCGTAGAAGACGGTGCATTCCAGACCATCCGGATCACCTTAAAATACGGTAAAGATAAAAATGAGAAAATCATTACAGGCATTAAGAGAATCTCTAAGCCAGGTTTACGTGTATACGCAAACAAGGAAGAGTTACCAAGAGTACTTGGTGGTTTAGGAACTGCTATCATCTCCACAAACCAGGGCGTTATTACTGATAAGGAAGCACGCACCATCGGCATCGGCGGAGAAGTATTGGCATTTGTTTGGTAATTAACGAAACATCTGAAAACAGAAGAAGCGCAGAGCTTTTTCCGAAAATTTAAGGAGGTAGACGGCATGTCACGTATAGGAAGAATGCCTATCGCGATTCCGGCAGGCGTAACTGTTGCAATCGCAGAAAATAATAAAGTGACTGTAAAAGGTCCTAAGGGAACTCTTGAAAGAGTGTTGCCATCTGAGATGACAATCAAAGAAGAAGATGGTCATATCGTTGTTTCAAGACCGAACGATTTAAAGAAAATGAAATCCTTACACGGTCTGACAAGAACATTAGTAAATAACATGATCGTTGGTGTTACTAACGGTTATGAGAAGAAACTGGAAATCAATGGTGTTGGTTACAGAGCACAGAAGCAGGGCAAGAAGCTTGTTCTTTCTCTGGGCTATTCCCACCCGGTAGAGATGGAAGATCCGGAAGGAATCGAATCTACCATGGAAGGACAGAACGTCATCATTATTAAAGGTATCGATAAAGAAAAAGTTGGCCAGTACGCTGCTGAAATCAGAGATAAGAGAAGACCTGAACCTTATAAGGGCAAGGGTATCAAGTATGCTGACGAAGTTATCAGACGTAAAGTTGGTAAGACTGGTAAGAAATAATTAAGGAGAGTGTAAAGATGGTTAGCAAACAGTCAAGAAGCGAAGTTCGCGTTAAAAAAACACAACAGATTACGTAACCGTTTTGCAGGCACTGCAGAAAGACCACGTTTAGCTGTGTTTAGAAGCAATAATCATGTGTATGCTCAAATTATTGACGATACAGTTGGTAAGACTTTAGTCGCTGCTTCTACAGTAGAAAAAGAAGTAAAGGCAGAATTAGAGAAAACTAACGACGTTGATGCTGCAGCATATGTAGGTTCCGTAGTTGCAAAGAGAGCCCTTGAAAAAGGAATTAAGGAAGTTGTCTTTGACAGAGGCGGTTTTATATATCATGGTAAGATTCAGGCATTAGCAGACGCAGCCAGAGAAGCTGGTCTGGAATTCTAAGTAGAGAGGAGAATGACAGCGTGAAACGTACAATTTTTGATGCAAGTCAGTTAGAATTAAACGACAGAGTAGTTGCTATCAAGCGCGTATCTAAAACCGTTAAAGGTGGACGTACCATGAGATTCTCTGCTTTAGTAGTCGTAGGTGATGGCAACGGCCACGTAGGTGCAGGTCTTGGCAAAGCCGGTGAAGTTCCAGAAGCAATCCGTAAGGGAAAAGAGGCTGCAGTTAAGAACATGGTTGCAATTCCCATGGATGAGAACAACAGTATTCCTCATGACCTGATCGGCAAATTCGGAAGTGCATCCGTACTTCTTAAGAGAGCTAACGAAGGTACAGGAGTTATCGCGGGAGGTCCTGCACGTGCTGTTTTAGAGCTTGCAGGAATTAAGAATATCCATTCAAAGTCTTTAGGTTCCAACAATAAGACTAATGTAGTTTTGGCTACAATTGAAGGATTGACCAGGTTAAAAACTCCTGAGGAAGTTGCAAAGCTTCGCGGCAAATCTGTAGAAGAGATTTTAGGCTAAGGAGGATAAGAAGATGGCAGATAAATTAAAAATCACATTGGTGAAATCCCCGATCGGCGCAGTTCCGAAGCACAAAGCAACCGTTGAAGCATTAGGCTTAAGAAAGCTTCACAAGACAGTTGAGATGCCGGACAATGGCGCGGTAAGAGGTATGATCGCTAACGTGCGTCATTTAGTAAAAGTTGAAGAGATTTAAGAGAATACAGTAAGGAGGTGCAAGCGATGGATTTATCAAATTTACAGCCTGCGTTAGGTTCCAAACACAGCGACAACTTCAGAAGAGGCCGCGGACATGGTTCAGGTAACGGCAAGACAGCAGGTAAAGGTCATAAGGGACAGAAAGCACGTTCCGGTGCAACCAGACCAGGTTTTGAAGGCGGTCAGATGCCTTTATACAGACGTATTCCTAAGAGAGGCTTTACAAATAGAAATACAAAAATAATTATCGGCATCAATGTAAGCGCTTTAGAGTGCTTTGACAATGGTGCGGTTATTACTGTTGAAACTTTATTAGAGAGCGGTATTGTTAAGAATCCGCGTGACGGTGTTAAGATCCTTGGAAATGGAGAATTAACCAAAAAGCTTACAGTAAAGGTAGATGCTTTCAGCGAAGGCGCAAAAACCAAAATCGAGGCTTTAGGTGGAACCTGCGAGGTGATCTAATATGTTAAAAACACTCCGTAATGCATTCAAGATCAAGGACGTAAGAAAGAAACTCATCTTTACGTTCATGATGCTGGTGGTTACTAGGATCGGTTCTCAATTGCCGATTCCAGGAGTTGAAACAAGCTTCTTTAAAGATTTTTTTGCTCGGCAGAATAACGATGCGTTTGGATTCTTCAACGCTATGACAGGCAGCTCCTTTACCAATATGTCCGTATTCGCACTGAGCATTACCCCTTACATCACATCTTCCATTATCATGCAGCTTTTGACCATAGCGATTCCAAAGCTTGAGGAAATGCAGCGGGATGGGGAAGATGGGAGAAAAAAAGATTGCAGAATACACCCGTTACGTAACAGTTGGTCTGGCTTTAATCGAGTCCGTCGCTATGGCGATTGGATTCGGCGGCCAGGGTCTGTTAAAAGAATTTAACGTATTAAGTATTATCATTGCTGTTGCAACCATGACGGCAGGTAGTGCTCTTCTGATGTGGATCGGTGAGCGTATTACGGAAAAAGGTGTGGGAAATGGTATTTCCATTGTCCTGACCTTTAACATTATTTCCAGCTTTCCATCCGATGCGTCAACCTTATATACCAGATTTATCTCTGGAAAAGCGGTTGCCATAGCAGCAGTTGCAGCCATTATTATCATAGCTGTTATCGTAGCCATAGTTGTATTTGTTGTTATCCTTCAGAATGGTGAGAGAAGAATTCCTGTGCAGTATTCCAAAAAGATGCAGGGACGGAAGATGGTCGGCGGTCAAGCTACCAACATTCCGTTAAAGGTGAATACAGCCGGTGTTATCCCGGTTATCTTCGCTTCCTCCATTATGTCGTTCCCAGTAGTGATTTCCCAGTTCTTCGGGACAAAGATCAACTACAACGGCATTGGAGGCCACATTTTAACGGCGCTGAATTCTTCCAGCTGGTTCAAACCGGAAAGACCGTTGTATACCATTGGTCTGCTTGTATACGTAGCACTTATCATTATATTCGCTTATTTTTATACATCAATTACCTTTAATCCGCTTGAAGTTGCGAATAACATGAAAAAGTCCGGCGGTTTTATCCCGGGCATCCGTCCAGGAAAACCAACCAGTGATTATCTCAATTCTATTTTGAACTATATCGTATTTATAGGCGCATGTGGCTTGACGGTCATCTGTATCGTTCCGATCATGGTTTCTGGTTTATTCAATGTAAGCCATTTATCCTTTGGAGGTACATCTTTAATCATCATCGTCAGCGTAGTCTTAGAGACGTTGAAGGCGATTGAATCTCAGATGCTTGTGCGCTATTATAAAGGATTTTTAAACGATTAGAGGACAAACCAAGAGAAACACGCACGGCGTGTTTTTCTTGGAATTTGTGTTATTTACGCGTGTAACGAGCCCAATGAGCATGCTTGCATGTCCATGCGGCCGCTGCCGCGGTAATGATAAGAAACCCACAAAGCGTGCTTCTTATCATTAACCTTAAGAAAGTTACTTATTTCATGTAAGGGAGGGACTGTTTATGAGAATTATCATGTTAGGTGCTCCTGGTGCCGGCAAAGGTACCCAGGCAAAAAAAGATTGCTGAAAAGTATCAGATTCCCCATATTTCTACCGGAGATATTTTTCGCTCCAATATTAAAGAGGGAACAGAGTTAGGCAGGAAGGCAAAGGAATACATGGATCAGGCGCTCTTGTGCCGGATGAACTGACCATTGGCATGCTGATGGACCGTATTCAGGCTGATGACTGTGAAAACGGATACGTGCTGGATGGTTTTCCAAGAACCATTCCCCAGGCGGAAAGCCTTAAAAAGGCGCTTTCAGAGATGGGACAGAAGGTTGACTTTGCGATTAATGTGGATGTACCGGATGAGATAATTATAGACAGAATGGCAGGCCGTCGTGCTTGCATTGCCTGCGGAGCTACATACCATATTGTGTATAATCCAAGCAGGGTTCCCGATGTATGCGACGTGTGCAAAGCAGGACTTGTTCTGCGGGATGATGATAAACCGGAAACCGTTAAAAAGCGTTTGTCGGTCTACCATGATCAGACAAAGCCTCTGATCGAATATTATAAGGAAGCTGGTGTATTGGTGAATATTGATGGAACACAGGAATTAAACAAGGTGTTCTCGGACATCGCTGTCCTATTAGGAGCATAGTTTATGTCAGTTACGATTAAATCTGCAAGAGAGATAGAACTTATGAGAGAGGCGGGAAGGATTCTTTGTAAAACTCATGAAGAACTTTCAAAAGCCTTGAAGCCGGGGATGACAACCTGGGATATTGATCATCTGGGAGAAGAAATCATAAGGAGCTACGGCTGTACACCCTCTTTCCTGAATTATAACGGTTATCCTGCCTCCATTTGCGTTTCTGTAAATGATGAAGTGGTTCATGGGATTCCAAGTAAAAAAACGGGTTTTAATGGAGGGCGATATCGTAAGCCTGGATGCCGGGGTTATTTACAAAGGATATCATTCCGATGCGGCAAGGACTTACGGAATCGGGGAGATCACTCCCCAGGCAGGGCAGCTCATAGAAGTGACAAGACAATGTTTCTTTGAAGGGATTAAATTTGCAAAATCTGGCAATCATCTCAATGATATATCTGCCGCAATCCAGATCCATGCAGAAAAATTTGGATTTGGAGTTGTCCGGGATCTGGTAGGCCATGGAATCGGCTCTCATCTCCATGAGGAGCCGGAAGTGCCGAACTTTGCACGGAAAAGACGGGGAATCAAATTAAAGCCGGGAATGACCCTGGCCATCGAACATGATCAATGGGGGAACACCGGAGGTCGTATGGCTTGATGATGACTGGACCGTGGTAACAGAGGATGGAAGCCTTTCCGCTCATTATGAAAATACCGTATTGATTACGGAGGGTGAACCGGAGATTCTTAGTCTGGTTTCCCATGTCCGCTGAGGAAATGCCCATGGAGTTAAGTACCGGAGCATTTGTAAAATCTGCGGCGGGACATGATAAAGGCGGTTATTTCTTCATATTGCGGGAAGAAGGCGAATATATATATCTGGTGGACGGAAAAAGCAGACGTTTAAATTGCCCGAAGAAGAAAAAGAAAAAGCATGTGAAAGCCCTTTTATGGGAGAAGCATTCTCCCGGAATGAAGATCCGGGAAAATAAATTAGTCACCGATGAAGAAATCAAACATTTCATCAGATGTTTCAAAAGAGAAGAACAGGTTGTTAGGAGGTAAGCTTTATGTCAAAAGCAGATGTTATTGAAATTGAAGGAACCGTTGTGGAGAAGCTTCCCAACGCCATGTTCCAGGTAGAACTGGAGAATGGCCATCAGGTACTTGCTCACATCAGCGGAAAACTTCGCATGAACTACATTCGTATTTTACCGGGAGATAAAGTGACCATTGAGATGTCCCCTTATGATTTAAGCAAGGGAAGAATTATCTGGAGAGACAAATAAGGCGCTGTTTTATAAAACACTGCCTGTTTCTCAGGCGCGACACGCAGGGTAAAGGTTAATAATTATATAGGAAAAAGTGCTTGCATTTTAAAATAAACAGTGTTATAATGCTATAGCGACTTTGTTGAAATACTGGGTGTATTATGCCCTTACGGGCAGCACTGGTTTTAAGATAAAACACACTGCGGGTATACTCAGAAGGCTCTTTCCAAAAAGAGCTCCATCGCCACCAGGCTCGTAAAAGAGCCGGACGGGTGTGGGAGCGCTTTTGTGCGTAAACGTCTGAAACACAGACGGTAAATGCTCAATGGGAAAGGGCGCATAACGGAAAGGAGAATTGCTGTGAAGGTTAGATCATCAGTCAAACCAATTTGCGAAAAGTGCAAAATCATCAAGAGAAAAGGCAGTATCAGAGTAATCTGTGAAAATCCTAAGCATAAGCAGAGACAAGGTTAAAAAAAATAATGGAGGTGTAATACACAAATGGCTCGTATTTCAGGTGTTGATTTACCAAGAGAAAAACGTGTTGAGATCGGCTTGACCTATATCTACGGTATCGGCAGAACAAGTTCAAACCGCATTCTGACAGAGGCTGGCGTTAGTCCTGATACTCGTGTTAAGGACTTAACAGACGACGAAGTAAAGAGAATTTCAACAGTAATTACTGAATCTCAGATCGTTGAAGGTGATTTACGTAGAGAAATCGCTATGAACATCAAGAGACTTCAGGAAATCGGATGCTACCGTGGAATCCGTCATAGAAAGAGTCTGCCAGTTCGTGGTCAGAAGACAAAGACCAACGCAAGAACTCGTAAGTCCTAGAAAGACTGTAGCAAACAAGAAGAAATAAGCAGGGATAAGAATATCCACACCCAATAACAGCGAATCACGTTACATGTTTTAAAAACAGGAATAACAGGATTCAGATGCAAGTAAAAAGAAGTAGGTTAGTTTAAAATGGCTAAAAAAGTGTCCACTACTAAAAAAGTGACAAAAAAGCGCGTAAAGAAAAACGTTGAACGCGGACAAGCACATATCCAGTCATCTTTTAATAACACGATCGTGACATTAACAGATACACAGGGTAATGCATTATCCTGGGCAAGTGCTGGTGGTCTTGGCTTTAGAGGTTCAAGGAAATCTACTCCATATGCAGCTCAGATGGCGGCAGAAACTGCAACTAAGGCAGCTCTTATACATGGTTTAAAATCAGTAGACGTTATGGTTAAAGGTCCTGGTTCAGGCCGTGAAGCAGCTATTCGTGCACTTCAGGCATGCGGATTAGAGGTAACCAGCATTAAGGATGTAACCCCGGTTCCACATAACGGTTGTCGTCCACCAAAACGTAGAAGAGTCTAATTAGGAGGTAATTACAGTGGCAGTTGATAGAGTTCCTGTTCTTAAAAGATGTAGATCCCTTGGTCTTGATCCAATCTATTTAGGAATAGATAAAAAAATCAAACAGAGAATTAAAAAGAGCTAACAGAAAGATGAGTGAGTACGGCATTCAGCTTAGAGAAAAGCAGAAAGCCAAATTCATCTACGGAGTTCTTGAGAAACCTTTCCGTAACTACTATGCCAAGCTTCCAGAATGAATGGTCTTGTGGGTGAAAACCTGATGATCCTTCTGGAGAGAAGACTCGACAATGTAGTATTCCGTATGGGATTCGGAAGAACAAGAAGAGAGACCAGACAGATGGTTGACCACAAGAGCATTCTTGTAAACGGCAAATGCGTAAACATTCCTTCCTATTTAATTAAGGCTGGAGATGTAGTCGAAGTAAAAGAAAAGTGCAAAGCCAATTCAAGATTCAAAAGTGTTCAGGAAGCAACCGCAGGACGTATGGTTCCGGCATGGCTTGATGTTGACCATGAGAATTTACGTGGTACTGTAAAAGAGTTACCAACAAGAGATGAGATTGATGTTCCGGTGAATGAAATGCTTATCGTCGAGTTGTACTCCAAATAATTGAAAGTCTGTTGATTGAAGCCGGCTTTCGCCCAGGGGTTCCCCCTGGGCAAGGTTTGAGTATAAGACCCTCGATACAAAATACCCAAAAGGAGGGGCTATTAGTGTTCGATTTTGAAAAACCAAACATTGAGATTGCTGAAATCTCAGAAGACAAGAAATATGGCAAGTTTGTAGTTGAACCGCTTGAAAGAGGTTATGGCACGACTTTAGGAAATTCCTTAAGAAGAATCATGCTTTCTTCCTTACCGGGCGCTGCAGTCAGTCAGGTAAAAATCGACGGCGTTTTGCATGAATTCAGTTCTATTCCAGGTGTTAAGGAAGATGTTACTGAGATCATCATGAACATCAAGAGCTTATCTATTAAAAATAACAGCGATACCAACGAAGCAAAGGTTGCATACATTGAGTTTGAAGGCGAAGGCGTAATAACGGCTGCGGACATTCAGGCGGATCCGGATATTGAGGTTATGAATCCGGAGCAGATCATTGCAACACTCAGCGGCGGCACTGACAGCAAATTCTATATGGAACTTACTATCACCAAAGGCCGCGGCTATGTAAGCGCAGACAAGAATAAGAGTGAAGATTTACCGATTGGCGTGATTGCCGTTGATTCTATCTATACACCAGTCGAGCGCGTCAATATGACGGTAGAAAACACCCGAGTAGGTCAGGTTACCGATTATGATAAGCTGACATTAGATGTATTTACAAACGGTACTTCGGCACCGGATGAAGCGGTCAGCCTTGCCGCAAAGGTGCTCAGCGAGCACTTGAACCTGTTTATTGATTTATCCGAGAACGCCAAGACTGCAGAAGTCATGGTGGAAAAAGAGGATAATGAAAAGGAAAAGGTTCTGGAGATGAACATTGATGAACTGGAGCTTTCCGTCCGTTCATACAACTGCCTGAAGAGAGCCGGTATCAATACAGTGGAAGAACTGTGCAACCGTACCTCCGAAGACATGATGAAGGTTCGTAACCTGGGCCGCAAGTCTTTAGAAGAAGTGCTGGCCAAATTAAAAGAGTTAGGCTTGCAGCTTAACCCAAGCGATGATGCCAGTGTATAACTGGACCGCTTGAAGTAGCTGATTTATGGAGATTAAGCACCGGTACAGTAAGTCCGAAGAAGCGTGTACCTGTGTTCCACAAATGGAGGAATATTAAAATGGCAGGATATAGAAAGCTGGGAAGAACTTCCAGCCAGAGAAAAGCATTAATCAGAAGCCAGGTAACTGCATTATTATATAATGGCAAAATCGTGACAACTGAGGCAAGAGCAAAAGAAATCCGCAAGGTGGCTGAAGGCCTCATTGCTTTAGCAGTAAAAGAGAAAGACAACTTTGAGACTGTTAAAGTTACTGCAAAGGTTGCACGTAAAGATAAAGACGGCAAGAGAGTAAAAGAAGTTGTTAACGGCAAGAAAGTTACCGTATACGATGAAGTAGAGAAAGAGATCAAGAAAGACCTTCCTTCCAGACTTCACGCAAGAAGACAGATGTTAAAGGTTCTTTATGATGTAACAGAAGTTCCGGCACAGGCTGCAGGAAGAAAGAAAAATACAAAATCTGTTGATCTGCCAAAAAAACTGTTTGAGGAAGTTGCACCAAAGTACGTATCCCGCAACGGTGGTTACACACGTATCGTTAAGATCGGCCAGCGTAAGGTGACGGAGCTATGGCAGTGGTTCTCGAACTGGTATAATCTGCACGTAAGCAATGAGCAGTGCTGAAGAAAGGTCCGATAAAATTTTCGTTGTGCTTGCACATAAGAAAATCTTATCGGACCTTTCTTCATAGGGCGAATGCCCGTGAGCTTGCATTGCGCCCCATCCCAGTATTGGAACACAGCCAATATCGGGATTTTTTTGTTTTTCTTCTAATCCAAACAGAAATGCAAGAATAAAGAAAGAATATCGTAAGTTGACGGATAATTGCTTTTAGGGATATAATGTCAGTAGTAGAAGTAGATGACTGTTTTGTCAAATTACGTTAATTTATAGTGGGAGGTTTTTTTATGAGACATTTTAAACGGTTGGTTGCTTTGGCTTCTATGGTGAGCCTGCTGGGACTTAGTATCCCATTTGAATCCCTGGCTGCTGTAAAGACCATACCATCAGTGACCATTTACGCAGGACTGGAGGAGATTGACTCAGGAGAGACTCTGCCAGCGGAGAGTAGTTTTGAGACGAATAAAGGAACTGGAAATTACGTTTATACCAATAACGACAGATACGAAGTGACGGATTTGGACTGGGTCACATCTGATACCAAGGAAATGAAGGTTGGTTCCGAACCAAAGATGAAGGTAACTTTAAGAGCCACAAACTCCGATGAATATGCTTTTAAGGGCGGCTATCAGTCCAGTAACGTATCCATTAAGGGAGGAACCTATGTTTCTGCCAGCCGTTCAGGATCAGATACTCTATATGTTACATTTACTTTTAAGCCAATAAAGGGCACTTATGATTCACCGGAGGATGCTTTTTGGAGGGAGTCCGGATACGGCAATGCCAAGTGGAGTTCTGTAGATAATAGTTCAGGCGCCTATGATGTTTATTTGTACCGTGGAAGCAGTGTGGTGAAGAAGGTGGAGAAGCTTAAGGCCACCAGCTACAATTTCTATCCTTATATGACGAAAGCGGGTACCTATAGCTTTAAAGTCCGTACTGTATCATATACGGAAAGCGAGCAGAAGTATGGAAAGAACAGTGACTGGACAGAATCTAACGAAGTATATGTACCTCAGGAAAAGGTATCTGATGGAAGCGGCCAGGATGACAATGCTGCAGCAAACGGGCAGGTTGGCTGGATCAAGACCGGAAACGTCTGGTATTACCGCTATCCTGATGGAACCTATCAGAAGAACAACTGGGCTAAGATCAATAATAAGTGGTATTTATTTGATGCCAACGGCGCTATGGTCACTGGCTGGCAGCAGAGAAATAATGTATGGTATTACTTAAATAACGATGGTGCAATGACGACCGGCTGGATTGTTTCTAATAACAAATGGTATTATTTAAATCCATCTACTACAAGCGGAGTAGAGGGAGCCATGCTCATTGGCTGGATCAATTACAATAACAAATGGTATTATACGGATTCCACCGGAGCCATGCAGGAAGGCTGGAGGCAGGTAGACGGAAACTGGTACTACTTCTATCCAGGAGAGGGCTCAAAAGCTGTCAATACCACAATCAGTGGTTTCCCGGTAGATGGCAACGGTATCTGGCGCAAGTAATAGGAGGAAAGGAAGTAGATATCAATGAAATGGATGCAGGGGAAAGGGAAGTGGCTGGTGCTTTTATGCGCTTTCATGGTTCTTGGAACAGGGATGACTGTACCGGCTTCCGGAAGCTTGAAGATACGCCTTGATCATGGGAGCAGGATCAGTTGGACAGCAGGAATACAGGTCCCGGATGTAACTGTCAACTATTCCGAGGTAAAACCGAAATGGAGCAAGGCGGATGTAGATGATTGGGTTCCCGGTAAGAAGATCACCGGCACCATAACAGTGGACGGTACGTTTACTAGATCTGATTGCACTATTTATGGTGGAAACCTGGTTTCTGTAAAGGCAGAGGATGGGGAAACCGAAATAAAGGTCTCCTACGTTCCGGTAGCAATGCTGGAAAGCCCGGAAAGGGCAGGCTGGAGTGACAGCGCAAAGACGAAGGCTTCCTGGAAAAAGGTTCCTTTTGCATCCAGGTATCAGGTGGTTCTTTATAAGGAAGGCGGCATCTGGATCAAGAGCCTGACCACTTCGTCTACTTCTGTGGACCTTTTGCAGTATATGGAGGGTGGCTATAAATACTACTATACCGTAAAGGCAATCCTAAAGGATTCTTCTGAGGAAGATTATTTAAAAGAAGGAGAAGTGACCACCTCTGATGATTCTGTGGTTCAGGAGCTGGGAGATACTTCAGGAACCTGGCTGAGTATCAGAACGGGAAAAAGTACAGGGGCGAGGACGGCAATTACGTTGTCAGCCAATGGAAGATGATCAGCGGAAAATGGTACTATTTTAATAAGGAAGGCTACGCAGTTGTTGGCTGGCAGTTTATAGGTGACAAATGGTATTATATGGGAGCAAACGCCCAGATGATGATCGGCTGGCAGCAGATAAACGGAAAGTGGTATTATTTAAATGTTGACGGTGACATGGCTATCGGCTGGATCCAGCCTCAGCCTGGAAAATGGTATTATCTCTATAGTGACGGCAGCCTGGCAGTGAATACGAAGGTTGATGGTGTTTACCACATTGACGCTTCCGGGCTCTGGGTTCCGTAATAAAAATGGCACAGATGGCTGCATCTGTGCTGTTTTTTTTACCTGTTTTATTCCTCTTCCTTCGGCAGTAATCCACCAAAACCTTCATTATATTGTCTTGTTATCAATATGAATTTGCAAAAGATTCGCGCCGATGCTTGACTGTTGTGAAATATTCATCTAAAATTATGTGGCATATGATTGTTTGAATTTATCAGAGAAAGGTCTGCTATGGGAATAATAAAAACTTCAAAGCTGATATATGATTATATCAGAAGAGATGAGGAAGAAAATATTGAAGAGATTAAACGTGCCATTGACGGCGTCAGCCTGGATATTAAGGCAGGGCAGTTTGTAGCCATTCTTGGACACAACGGTTCCGGCAAGTCTACCTTTGCAAAGCAGCTGGATGCGATTCTGCTTCCAACGGATGGAACTGTGTGGATTCAGGGAATGGATACCTCCGTGGAAGAGAATTTGTGGGAGGTCCGGAAAAAGACCGGAATGGTATTCCAGAATCCGGACAATCAGATCATCGGAAATATTGTGGAGGAAGACGTAGGATTTGGGCCTGAGAATCTGGGTGTTCCTACGGAAGAGATATGGAAGCGGGTGAATGACAGCCTGGAGAGTGTTGGAATGGCTGCATTTCGTTTAAAGTCCCCCAATAAGCTTTCCGGAGGCCAGAAGCAAAGGGTTGCCATTGCCGGTGTTATGGCAATGCGGCCTCAGTGCATTGTTTTAGACGAGCCTACAGCCATGCTGGATCCTAACGGACGAAAGGAAGTTGTGAAAACGGTCAGGGAATTAAACAGGAAGGAAGGAATCACGGTCCTGCTGATCACCCACTATATGGAGGAGGTCACAGACGCAGACCGGGTCATTGTCATGGACAACGGTAAGGTGGTCATGGACGGAACTCCAAAGGAAATTTTTTCAAGGGTTGAGGAGCTTAAATCCTACCGTCTGGATGTTCCCCAGGTAACAGAGCTTTCCTATGAGCTTCAGAAGAATGGTGTGGACTTACCGGATGGGATACTGACACTGGAAGAACTGATGGAAAATCTTCTGCCAAAGTTCGCAGAGCGCTTCCCCGGAAAGGTGACCCTGGAGAATGGAGTAAAAGATGGCAATTAAAGCAGAGCATTTGAATTATGTTTACGGGCTTGGAACAGCCTTTGAGCAGCGTGCGTTAAAGGACGTGAATCTGGAAATAAAGGATGGGGAATTTGTTGGCCTTATCGGGCACACTGGCTCCGGAAAATCTACCCTGATCCAGCATTTAAACGGATTGATGAAAGCCACTGACGGCGCCATCTATTATAATGGAAGAAACATTTATGAGGAAGGATACAATTTGCGGGCTTTAAGAAGCAAAGTAGGACTTGTATTCCAGTATCCGGAACACCAGCTTTTTGAGATCAATGTATTTACGGATGTTTGCTTTGGGCCAAAGAATCAGGGACTTTCCAGAAAGGATGCCGAGAAACGGGCAAGGGAAGCACTCACTATGGTAGGGCTTGATGAAAGCTTTTATGCCCGTTCGCCCTTTGAGCTTTCCGGAGGACAGAAAAGGCGGGTCGCCATTGCAGGAGTTCTGGCTATGAAGCCGGAGGTACTCATACTGGACGAGCCTACTGCCGGCCTGGACCCAAGGGGAAGGGACGAGATTCTGGACCAGATTGAGCGGCTCCACAAGGAAAGGAATATGACCATAATTCTGGTTTCCCACAGCATGGAGGATATTGCCCGGTATGTGGATCGGATTCTGGTTATGAATCATGGGGAAAAGGTGTTTGATGATACTCCCAAGGAAGTGTTCAAGCATTATAAGGAACTGGAAGCCATTGGTCTTGCAGCGCCTCAGATCACCTATGTGGTCCATTCACTGCGGGATCACGGAGTCCCTGTTGATGATAACATTACAACCGTAGAAGAAGCCAGAGACGAGATTTTACGGCTTCTTGGAAAATAGATCGGGAGATATTATGCTTAAAGATATTACTTTAGGACAGTATTATCCGGTGGACTCAAAGCTGCACAGGCTGGATCCACGGACAAAGCTGTTTGGGACTATGGTTTTTATCATATCCCTTTTTATTGCAAATGATATATGGGCGTATTTGATCGCCACTTTTTTTCTTATCACAGCGATCCGTTTCAGTCAGGTTCCTTTCGGTTCATGGTACGGGGGTTAAAGGCAATTGTGTTTCTGCTGCTCATCAGCGTCAGCTTTAATCTGTTTCTGACTCCGGGAGAGCCCATCTTTCAGTTGGGATTCTTAAAAATGACAAGGGAAGGTGTGAAAACGGCACTCTTCATGGGAGTCCGGCTCATTTACCTGGTGGTGGGTTCTTCCATCATGACCCTTACCACCACACCAAACCAGCTGACCGACGGCCTGGAAAAGAGCCTGGGATTTTTAAAGAAAGTGGGAGTTCCGGTCCATGAAGTATCCATGATGATGTCCATTGCCTTAAGATTTATTCCCATCCTTGTGGAAGAAACCGATAAGATCATGAAGGCTCAGATGGCAAGGGGCGCTGATTTTGAAACAGGGAATCTGATTCAGAAGGCAAAAAATATGATACCTCTTCTGGTTCCCTTATTTATTTCCGCATTCCGCCGCGCCACGGATCTGGCAATGGCCATGGAGGCCAGATGCTACCGGGGAGGAGAGGGAAGGACTAAAATGAAGCCTCTCCGGTACGGAAAACAGGACGGGATCGCCTATCTGGTGTTTCTGGTATATCTGGCTGCTATCGCAGGACTTCGGATCATGGGATAAGGTTCCCATAAAATAGGAGGATGTATGAAACGGGTTAAAATGATTGTGGCCTATGACGGTACCAATTACTGCGGCTGGCAGATCCAGAATAATGGAATCACCATTGAGGAGGTCCTTAATAAGGGGCTGACCTCTCTTTTAAAGGAGCCTATAACCGTAATCGGGGCAAGCAGAACCGATTCTGGGGTTCACTCTGAGGGAAATGTAGCAGTCTTTGATACGGAAAACCGGATGCCTGCCGATAAAATATGCTTTGCCTTAAACCAGAGGCTGCCGGATGATATCCGGATCCTGCAGTCTGAGGAGGTAGCGCCGGATTATCATCCGAGAAAGCAGAACTGCGTTAAAACCTATGAATATAAAATCATGAACCGGAAAATTGAAGTGCCTACCATGAGGCTTTACAGCTATTTCTGTTATTTTCCCCTGGATGTGGAGCGGATGCGGGAAGGCGGGGCTTACCTGGTGGGAGAACATGATTTTAAAAGCTTCTGTACGGCCCGTGGACAGGCGGAAGAAACCGTACGTACCATTTATAGCCTGGACATTGAAAAGACCGGGGATCTCATCACAATCCGCATCAAGGGAAGCGGTTTTCTATACAACATGGTGAGGATCATTGCCGGGACCCTGATGAAGGTCGGCATGGGAGTGTATCCGCCAGCCCATGTGGAAGAGATCCTCGATGCCAGGGACCGGATGGTGGCCGGGCCAAAGGCTGCGGCAAAGGGGCTTACTCTGGTAAGCCTTGATTATGAAAAGGAACTTAAGAAAAAGATCCAGGGAGAGAATAAGGAATGGAGCTATACTCTTTTCCAGGATAAGATTGTTTCGGAAGGAAAGGCCTGGCTTCATATTCACCGGTGCAGGGAAGAGGATTTTGAAAGGCTTTTAATCCGTGTGGTCCATCAGGCGGTGCAAAACGGCGCTAAAACCATATTTGTACAGGACGAGGAAAAGGATGGAAGGATCATTTTGGGAAAGCCCTATGGATTTTATACTTTTCAGGCTGATCCTGAGAACCAGGAGTGGTACGTGACGCAAAAATAAGCCGAAAAACCTTGATTTTATGGGAAAAGAGGTTGACACATCCGGCTGAATGTAATATAATGTATAACTGTGACGTTAGACGAAAATGTTCAGCCAAAGCCCCGGAGTGAGCATTTTGTAATATAGTTATGCTTAAAAACACCATAATTTACAGGAGGTTGTCCAATGAAGACTTTTATGGCTAGTCCAGCAACAATTGAAAGAAAATGGTACGTAGTTGATGCTACAGGATATACATTAGGACGTTTGGCTTCAGAAGTAGCTAAAGTATTAAGAGGTAAAAATAAACCGATCTACACACCGCATATGGATTGCGGCGATTATGTGATCGTTGTAAACGCAGATAAGATTACCGTAACCGGTAAGAAATTAGATCAGAAGATCTACTACAACCACTCTGAATATGTGGGTGGTATGAGAGAAACAACTTTAAGAGAAATGATGCTAAGAAGCCTGAAAAAGTAATTGAACTGGCTGTTAAAGGTATGCTTCCAAAGGGACCTTTAGGTAGAAGCATGATAACAAAACTTCACGTATACGCAGGTGCAGAACATAACAATGCTGCTCAGAAACCAGAAGTTTTAGAGTTCAAATTTTAATCAGAGGCGCTGAAAGGAGGAAGTTATCATGGCTAATGCAAAATTTTACGGAACAGGTAGAAGAAAAAAAATCTATCGCTAGAGTATATTTAGTACCAGGTACAGGTAAGATCACCATCAATAAGAGAGATATTGACCAGTATTTAGGTCTTGAAACATTAAAGCTTGTTGTTCGTCAGCCGTTAGTTGCTACAGAGACAGTTGATAAGTTTGACATTCTTGTAAACGTTCACGGCGGCGGATTCACTGGACAGGCTGGTGCAATCAGACACGGTATCTCAAGAGCTTTACTTCAGGCAGATACAGAGTATCGTCCGATTCTTAAGAAGGCAGGCTTCTTAACAAGAGATCCAAGAATGAAAGAAAGAAAGAAGTACGGCTTAAAAGCAGCTCGTCGTGCTCCACAGTTCTCAAAGCGATAATAAATGCAAATTATTTAAAACAGCGAAGACTCCGAAAGTGCTTATACTTTCGGGGTTTTCTTTATTTTCAGGTAGGTGTGAAATATGATTCTATAAGATATCGGTATTTTATACGCAAGAACAAATATGAGATTTATACATTCGAAGAATAGAGGGCAGGGTAGCAGGGGTATGATGACAACCTAAAAGAAAAGACCGTAAGAAATTATAATAATTCCTTAGTGTGCGATATGATAGTTTTTTATTTGGATCCAATGCGATATTAAAAAAATAACATTAATACTTGAAAATACATCAAATATGATGTAAAGTATAAACATACTAAAGAGAGGTAAATAAAAATTGCAAATTTTTGATTATTGCACAGCAAGCGGAAAGAATTTAATAAAAGAATATTTAAGTAGCTTGCCAGAAGATGAAAGGGTTCAAGGTTATGGTATAAGGCATAAATTGGTTTTATATGGAACTGATGCATTAAATGAACTTAATACCAGACAATTAAGGGGAAAGTTATGTGAAATTAAATTTTCAAAGAATAGAATCATGTATATTCTGGCTGATAAAGATAATATCTATTTTATACATGCTTGCCGAAAACAAAAGGGAAAAGCAGAAAAGTTTGAATTAGAAAAAGCATTGCAGAGAGCGAAGGAGGAAGGTTTTACTGTTTGAGCGGCAGTAAAATCCACCTGCAAAGATAGATTGAATTAGACATAATTATTTGAGGAAAAAGAAAAAAAGGATGTGAACGTAAATGCCAATGGTAAACACGACAAAGGTTATATTAATCGATGAAGCGACAGAAATCAAAGAAATATTAGAAAATAATCCCAAAGCAAAAGAAACATACGAACAATTTGAGGCAGAATGCAATTTAAGACGTGAGTTAGCAAATGCAAGGAAGGAGCAGGATATAACACAGAAAGAATTATGTGAGCGTACAGGTTTAACACAACAGGCAATAAGCCGTATTGAAAAGGATAATGATATAAGTCCAAGCCTTAAAAATTTAATTAAATATGTGAACGCTATCGGGTATGAATTAACTTTGTCACCGAAAAGAAGTAAGTAACATTACGATATTGATAATACGCTTAATTTGACACTCTGCACAAGTTTGTTTAACTATGTTATAAATCTATACAATTCAAAAGTTTACAAATTAGAGTACGGCATTTTCTACTGAGGAAAGTGCCGTACTATTTTTATGTCTAAGGGTAGAATGTTGGCACTTATGAAGTATTGCAACAGGAACGGCTGCAATAAGTTAGCGCCGCAGAGAGTGCGTAATTATGCAGCGAATACCGTGAACAGGATAGCAGAAAATAAAGATATATACATATCATCTTCTTTAGTTTACTTGGCATGGACGAGGTCCTGCAGGCAAATTTCCTAACGAAAATCATAAGAAAAAGGATTGCAATCTACCATCATTCATGCTATTATGTCCCTGAGGGGGAGACATTAAAAGGAAAAGTGTCTGCACAGAAAAGACATTTTTCGTCTCACAAAGACATATAATAAAATGATAAGAAAGGTGGAGGTTTACAATGAAAGAAAGAATGATGTATGCAATTGTAAAAGAACAGGCGGCCAGTGGCCTGGCGCTCAGAGAGGTCCCCATTCCTGTGACAGGGGAAAATGATGTGAAGATCAAGATTCACTACACATCAATCTGCGGTACGGATTTACATATCCACAACTGGGATAAGTGGTCTCAGGAAACTATAAAACCGCCCATGACCATTGGACACGAATTTGTAGGTGAAATCGTGGAGATGGGCAGCCTGGTGAAGGAATTTAAAATCGGCGATATCGTATCGGGAGAGGGGCATATCGTATGTGGGCACTGCCGTAACTGTAAAGCAGGAAAGCGCCATCTCTGTAAAAAAACCGTCGGCGTAGGGGTAAACCGTGACGGAGCATTTGCACAGTATCTGGTGATTCCTCAGACCAATGTCATCATCTGTGAGCCGGGAATTCCCGAGGAATTATGCTCATCCTTTGATCCGCTGGGCAATGCGGTGCATACAGCTTTGTCCTTTGATATGGTGGGAGAGGATGTGCTGATCACAGGAGCCGGTCCTATCGGCATCATGGCTGCGGCGATTTGCCGCCACGTGGGAGCTAAACATGTGGTAATCACGGATGTCAATGATTACCGGCTGAACCTGGTCCGGGAAATCTGCGATGCCCATACTGTCAATGTAGCCAGGGAAAGCTTAGATGATAAGATGCGGGAGCTGCATATCGAGGAGGGCTTTGATATCGGACTTGAGATGTCCGGCAACGGTAAGGCGTTTACTTCCATGATTGACCATATGTACAATGGCGGCAAGATTGCGGTTCTGGGACTTCAGGGAAGCGATACCGTGGTGCCATGGAATAAGATCGTGACGAACTGTCTGCAGCTAAAGGGAATTTATGGAAGAGAAATGTTTGAGACCTGGTATAAGATGATGGCAATGCTAAACAGCGGTCTTGAGATAGAGAAGATTATCACGCACAAATTCGATTTCCGGGAGTTCCAGAAGGGCTTTGACGTAATGAACAGCGGGCAGTGCGGAAAGGTAGTTCTGGACTGGACACAGGTCTGAAAGAGGAAGGGCAGAACAAATTGACAAGGATAAAATTATTCAGCTTGACATAGATAATAAAACATAGGAGAGAGGTAATATGATGAAAAAAAGCATTAAACTATTTTAAAGAAGCGGTGGAGCAGGCCAAAGGAGACGGAACATACAAGGAGGAGCGCATAATCACAACTCCCCAGAGGAGCAGAATCAATACTACGAAGACAGAAAATGTCATCAATATGTGTGCCAACAATTATCTTGGGCTTTCTGACAACCAGGAGATCATAGAAGCTGCCAAAGCTACTTATGATACATGGGGATACGGCTTGTCTTCCGTACGTTTCATCTGCGGAACCCAGGGGATACACAAGGAACTGGAAGCAAAAATCTCATCCTTTCTGGGCATGGATGATACGATTTTGTATTCCTCCTGCTTTGATGCCAACGGAGGCCTGTTTGAGACACTGCTGACGGAAGAAGATGCAGTGATCAGCGATGCATTAAATCATGCCAGCATCATCGATGGCGTGCGTTTATGCAAGGCAAAGCGCTATCGTTATGCCAATAATAATATGGAAGAGTTAGAACAGTGCTTAAAGGATTCCCAGGATGCCAGGATACGTCTGATTGCCACGGACGGTGTATTTTCCATGGACGGCATTGTGGCTGATTTAGAAGCAGTCTGCAATCTGGCTGATAAGTACGACGCGTTGGTGATGGTGGATGACAGCCATGCGGTAGGATTTATGGGGAGGCTTGGCAAGGGCACACCTGAACACTGCGGCGTCATGGGCCGGGTGGATATCATTACCGGTACACTGGGCAAGGCCCTGGGTGGAGCCAGCGGCGGATATACCAGCGCCAGGCAGGAAATCGTGGATTTGCTCCGCCAGAAGAGCAGACCGTATCTGTTTTCCAATACCGTAGCTCCTGCAATCGCCGGCGGGGCCATAAAGACCTTGGAAATTCTGGAGAGGAGCACGGAATACAGGGACCGCGTCCATGAAAATACCCGTTATTTCAGGGAAAAGATAAAAGCGGTGGGATTTGATATTATAGAGAGTGATCATCCGATCGTGGCGATTATGCTGTATGATGCAAAGACGGCTGTGGAATTTGCAGCAAGGATGCTGGAACGTGGCGTATACGTCATTGGCTTCTGCTATCCGGTGGTGCCAAAAGGAAAGGCCAGAATCCGTACCCAGATATCCGCCGCCCATACCAGGGAGGATTTGGATTTTGCAGTAGAATGCTTTAAATGCGTAAAGGAAGAGATGGGGATTTAAGGAACCAATGGGCTGGATTTAAGATTACGATGATAAAATGAAAGCGTAATCAAAATTCAGCTCATTTTTTATTTTGTTTTTTGTTGACTTGACAACAATATTTAACCATGCTATTATATTATTGCTTACCAGGAAACAATAAGGAGATATTAAATGGAGCGGAAAATACTTCAACAGTTTACGCAGCTTTATAACAATCAGGACATGCTTAGCAATCTTATAAATAGTGGTTTAAATTCACGATATAGCAATTCAGAATTACATTGTATTGAAGCGATCGGAAAGCTTGATCACCCAAATGGAGTGCAACTCGCTGCAATTCTCTCTATGACCCGGGGGGCAGTTACGAGACTGGCTAAACGACTGCTGCAGGACGGTCTTATAGAACGTTATGCTCTGCCTGATAATAAAAAAAGAAATTTACTATCGGTTGACCTCTAAAGGAGAGGTCTTGTATAAGGAACATGAGGTTGCTCATATAAAATGGGAAGAACGGGATATTGCCTTTTTATATTCTGTTCCAATGAAGGAACAAGAGGTAATCCTTGACTTTCTGCAAAAGTTTAATAACTACCTGCAAGCGAAAATACAGGAGGAATCATAATGAAATATGACTTAACAACACAAGTGGACCAGCGTTTCATGGATCAGTGGCTCTCCACACAGGAAAACCGCCATTTAGCCACTGGACATGTGGGTACACATTTAGACACCTATGAGAAAAGTGCTGTTCCACTGGATTATATGACCTGCCCAGGCATTCTTTGGGATGTATCAGATATTGCAGAAAACCGTGAAATTTCCCTTTCCGATATTAAAAATTTAAATATACCGGAACATGCATTTCTTCTAATACGCACGGGCCGAAGTGAGAAAGAAAAGTATGGTACACCTGATTATTTTAGGGAACATCCGCAGTTATCTAAGGAGTTGATCCAGTGGCTTTCGAATCAGCCAATTCGTTTTTTGGGAATTGACTGTTCGGGGATACGCCGTGGAGACGAGCATGAGCCTGCTGACAGAATGCTGGAGAAGAATGGAATTTTCGTTATTGAAAATCTTAGTGGTCTTAATCAATTATTAGATTCAGTTGTTTTACAGGTCTATACTCTTTGGTTTGATGATCCGGTTGCTACCGGACTACGATGTAAAGTGGTGGCGGATATTGGTTAAAAATGAACCCTTTATTTAAACTTTCATAAAAGTTATTAAAGACTTAAGGATTGCCAGCAAATCGCAGGATACAAAAAGATTCCGGAGAATTCCTCTCGTGGAATCTTTTTTCGTTTCCGGCCTTTCATTGTGGTCTAGATGGCTGTAAAAACGAGCAACTGGAATATGATTTTTTTCAAAAAGCTGTTTAACCCCCTTCAAACATTTTTAAAAAGCCTTTTACTACCATAACGTTTCCTTTCCTTATTAATTAATATCATGTCATTATGCTTATGTTATAACGGGTAAATTTAGTAAGACAGTATTATAAATGAGCCAATTATCATATTATCTGCCAGAATAGAATCATGACTGTGCTGGAAGAATAAAAGGACAGGCATCTTGGCGCAAATTTTCTGTCATTATAATGTTTCTCCTGTGACATCGCAAGTATGAAGTAAGGTGCAGACGACAGAGGCAAGGTAATACTGCGGTTTAAAATATATTGACAACATCATTTTTAAATGATACAAATAATGTTTATAAGAAAGAAATGCGGATGGCATGCTTAAGGACAAGGAAGTGAATATAATATGAAAAACCCACTAAACTATCAGGTCACGGAATACGACTGCGGCCCGACCACATTACTTAATGCAATGAGCTATCTCTTCACCAGAGAAGAAATTCCGCCGGATATCATCAAACATATTATGCTTTTTTTGTCTCGATTCCTATAATGCGAAGGGGGAGTTTGGGAAAAACGGAACCTCCCGTATGGCGATGATGTTTTTTTAGCAACTGGATCAACCAGTTCGGCAAAATGAAAAAGTTTCCGGTTCAAAGCGAATATCTGACTGGAGACGAAGTGTTTATGGGGGAAAACAGCAAGGTCATGTATGGCCTGCAGCAGGGCGGAGTTGTGGTGGCGAGGGTGATGTATGGCTGCTGGCACTATGTATTGCTGACAGGAGCCGATGACCAGAACGTTTATTTGTTTGATCCTTATTTCAGAAAGAAACCTTTTAAGCAAAAAGGATTGGAGCTGATCACGGATATGCCTTACCAAAGGAACCGGTGCGTACCATGGGAAATGTTTAATGACACAGGAAAAGGCACTTATGCCCTTGGACCCAGGGAAACAAGAGAAGCTGTTATCATTTTTAATAGAGTGACACAGAAGAAACCGGCGGATACCATTGAGTATTTTATTTGACAAAATAAGCTCTGTGTGGATAGAATATTTTAGGGACCCCATTGGTAAATTTATTTGCTCGTGTGGTTCTATTTTTTTTACCTATGGGGGAAAGGGAAACATTAAACTTTGATCTCTGTTTCCAAGAGATATTAACAGGCTGACTCCATAATATCATGGAATGTTTCGGAGGCGTTGGGAAGACCATGGCTTTCATGAGGAGGGCGGAGAATCCATAGCATGGTGCAGGACAGGAATGTGACAGCATTAAAGAAGATACTTCAAAAGAATGACGGCAGGAATGTTGTCATCGGCACCCATGGAACAGCACTCAGCAGTATTTCAAATCATTATGATTCAGGCTTTAACTGTGATTCTTTCCTGTGCATTCTGGATTGGATGCCATATATCATAGAGCTTGATTTTGAAAACGGAACATGTACGGATAAAATAGAGCATTTGCATATAAAAAAGGAATTTATGAGAAAATAGAAAATGGATATAAAACAATGATTTTTTGATCCATCCATAATTTTCCTGAAATTATCACCTTCCCCATGAATGGTATGGTAAGGAAGAAGAAAAAGTATTATAATAATAGCTGTAATATAATCACCTGAATTGAAAGAATCACAGCACTACAAAGTAAATCAAAACATACTTGCGGGAGGTATATTATGCAGACATTTAAGCAGTTGTATGAAAGTATGGTAAAGTCCGTATTGAATAATGATTCGGATCCTGAGAAGGACTTAGAAACCTCATATGATCCTCATCATCTGGACTGTCTTTTGAATCCGAAGAAGCACCCGGTAGTGATCCGCACCGGAACCTGCAACTGTTCCAAAGAGGAACGGGAGGAATGCTTAAAGCGCTGTCCTTTCGGCGCCCTGGGAATCGGAAAGGATGGGGTTACCGTGGATCCGGAGCTGTGCCTGGGCTGTGAAAATTGCATTGAAGGCTGCGCACCGGAAAAGCTGACAGCCAGTACGGATATTATCCCGGCTTTAAAAGCGGTCAGAAGCTCCAAGGGACTGGTATACGCAATGATAGCTCCCGCATTTTTAGGCCAGTTTTCAAAAGAGGTTACTCCCGGAAAGCTAAGGACGGCATTAAAAGCCGTAGGGTTTGACGGAATGCTGGAGGTTGCCTTGTTTGCGGACATCCTTACATTAAAAGAAGCCCTTGAATTTGATAAAAATATTAATGATATTAACGATTACCAGCTGACAAGCTGCTGCTGTCCCATGTGGATCGGCATGATCCGTAAGGTCTATCACCAGCTGGTTCCTCATGTGCCTGGCTCAGTATCACCTATGGTTGCCTGCGCAAGAGTGGTAAAAGCGCTCCATCCGATGCTTTGACCGTGTTCATCGGGCCATGTCTTGCCAAAAAGGCGGAAGCCCGGGAAAAGGATCTGGCTGGTGCGGTTGACTATGTGCTCACATTCCAGGAGGTAAAGAATATATTTGATGCCCTGGGAATCGATCCGGCTGTTATGGAGGAGAGCGAAAAGGACCATTCCTCAAGGGCCGGAAGAATTTACGCCAGAAAGGGCGGAGTCAGCGAAGCAGTAGAGAGCACGGTAAGAGCCATTAATCCCAATAAAAAAACAGAGATCCGTACCAAACAGGCGGATGGAGTGCCTGCCTGCAGAAAGATGATCCAGGATATCATGGATGGAAAGATTGAAGCAAACTTTTATGAAGGCATGGGCTGCGTGGGCGGCTGCGTGGGCGGACCAAGATCTATTTTAGGAGTGGAGAAGGGAACAGAACTGGTCAATGATTACGGAGAAAAGGCGACCTACGGGCATCCGGCTGAGAACCCATATGTGATCGAGCTGCTGCACCGCTTAAACCTGGACAGCATTGAAAGTCTGCTGGAAGAAACAGATTTATTCAGCAGAAATATCACTTAAGTAAAACTGCCTTTATAAGTCTTATACCATTTCAATATTTTAATGAAATCAGTACACGGGAGCCATGGCAGTCGGTTCCCATGTACTGATTTTTGGTTTTCCCGATTGCATCTTGCTTTTCACCCCTTAAAAATGCTAATATAAAAGAGTATGCATGGACAATACAGGCAACTGAAAGAAGGGAAATAATATGGCAACAGGCAGAATGAATCAGCTGTTGGTAATGGTCAATTTATGCAGCAGTGTTGTAGAAGGAATCGAGCACCTTATGGCCTATGAGGAAAATGAACGGCTGAAAGAGGACGCTGTTACAGGGCTTTTTACTTTGGAGGAGAATTTAAGGGTATTTAAGGCAGATAAATCCGTGATCCATGAAACGAGATGGATGGCAGAAGTCATAAAGAACAGGCTGTTTGTTTATGATCAGGAATTTAAAAACAGGCTGTACCGCTGGTATTTTTCAACGTTAAAGGAGCTTCGGAACCTGATGACGGCAGAAATAGAACGGTGTCCTGTCTGCTCAGGGAAAGGTACCCCCCATTATGGAGCAGTGTTCTATATGGAAAGCGGGGAGCCGGATCAATATGTGCTGGAGCCGGTCCGGGTCTTTATGAAGTGCAGAGAGTGCGGTAATTATTATCTTACAAAGGAAGAAAGCCGGTTTGTAAACGGAAAGAAGGGCTCTCGCCGCACAAAGGCAAGATGTGAACAGCTTCTGGCTGATATTGGTGTATTTGCGGCAGAAGAAACCATGCTGTTTATTGGAGAAGAGAAAAGTCCATTATATAAAGAAGCCAGAAAGGCTGGATATCATCCTCAGGCCATATCCCTGGAAGAAGCCGTAGGCAGATGGAAGGCGGTAAGGAGACATACCGGATCGTCCTCATTGACCGGATCCCCCGCACTCAGGATATGAAGCTGGTCTTAACCCAGGCGGCGGAGTACTTGGCAGATGACGGGATTCTCTGGTTTGACGGGCCGGATCTGGATAAATCCATTAGAAATCTGGAAAAAAGGGGAGCTTCCATGTGGAAGGGAGAGGCGGCAGAGGTCTGCCTGACGGACAGGGGAATCGATGCTTTGGCGGAAAAATGCGGACTTTCCATAAAATCATACCGTCATGTGGGAACTGCTTCCGGGCGCATTGAGGTGATCGCCCAAAAGAAGGAATGACAGCTCCTATAGGAGAATGCAAAAAAAAGGAAGGGATAGCGTGTTTGACAAATTAACAGAAAATGATATTAAGAAAATGCAGGAAGAAATAGACTACCGGAAGCTGGTCGTACGGAAGGAAGCTTTGGAAGCGGTAAAAGAGGCAAGAGCCATGGGGATTTAAGTGAAAACTTTGAATACCATGCCGCAAAGAAGGACAAGAACCAGAACGAAAGCAGGATCCGTTATCTGGAAAAGATGATAAAAACGGCTCAGATCATATCCGATGAATCCAAAGACGATGAGATTGGACTTTATAATACGGTTGACCTTTATTTTGAGGATGATGACGAGGAGGAGACCTATAAGCTTGTGACAACTGTCCGCGGGAATTCCGTGAAAGGCCTTATAAGCTCAGAGTCCCCTTTAGGAAGGGCGATCATGGGGCATAAGGTAGGCGACCGGGTTTATGTAAAGATCAATGATAAAACAGGTTATTACGTAGTGGTGAAGCGCCTGGAAAATACAAAGGATGATGGCAGTGACAAGCTGAGAAGCTATTGATCTGTCAAAGGGACAGGCGATATGATGAAGGATATGACAAGAGGAAACATTTCCTCCGGGCTGATACGGTTTTCCATTCCGCTGGTTCTGGGAAATTTATTTCAGCTCACCTATAACGCGGTGGATTCCATCGTGGTAGGACGGTTTGCAGGGGAGGAGGCGCTGGCAGCGGTTGGTGCGGCAGGCCCTGTCATGAACATTGTGATCCTGGGGATTACCGGGATATGCATTGGGGCTTCGGTGCTGATGAGTGAATTCTTTGGTGCTGGAAGCCATGAAAAGCTAAAGCGGGAGATAGCCACCACCCTTTTGTTTGGTTTTTATTTTTCTCTGGTCATTGTGGGCCTAGGGCTGTTTTTTTCCGGCGGGGTCATAAGGCTTCTCCGTGTGCCGGAAGAGATCACAGAAGAGGCAGCTGTTTATTTAAGGGTTATATTAATAGGAACGCCCTTTACATTCTTTTACAATGGAGTGGCCTCGGCTCTTCGGAGCGTGGGCGATTCAAAGACCCCGGTCCACTTCCTGGCTATGGCTTCGGTTTTAAATGCATTATTGGATCTTTTATTTGTGGCTGAGTTTCATATGGGAGTTTTCGGGGCTGCATTATCTACGGTCATTGCAGAGGCAGTTTCCGCGGTCCTGTGCATTTCCTACATATATAAGAAGGTTCCCCTTCTTAAGCTTAAGCCAAAGGAATTCCGTATGGACCGGGAGCTTTTAAGGCTTACGGCCAGGCATGGAGCGGTCACGGCATTGCAGCAATCCTGCCAGCCAATTGGCAAGCTTTTAATACAGGGAGTTATAAATCCTCTGGGCGTCAGCACCATTGCAGCGTTTCAGGCGGTGAACCGGGTGGATGATTTTGCCTTTACGCCGGAACAGAGCATTTCCAGCGGAATGATGACCTTTGTGGCTCAAAACCGGGGAGCCGGTAACGGGGAACGGGTCAAAAAGGGCTTTCGGACCGGGCTTTTCATAGAAGCAGGTTACTGGGTGATCATATGTATTGTCATCCTGCTGGTGAAAGAGCCGGTGATGAGATTATTTGTATCTGATGGGGATGGGGCCATGGTAAGGATTGGGGCCGAATATTTAAGCCTCATGGCTTTTTTCTATCTGCTGCCGGCCTTTACCAATGGGCTCCAGGGATTTTTCCGGGGAATGGGGAATATGTCCATCACCCTGATCTCCACCTTGATCCAGATTTCCGTCCGGGTGGTATTGGTGGTCCTGCTGGTTCCTTCCATGGGAATGAACGGCGTTCCCTATGCATGCCTGGCCGGCTGGGCTTGTATGCTGGTTTATGAGGTTCCCTACTATTTCTGGTTTAAAAAGAAAAATGAATTATTACAGGAGAAAAATCATGATTAAAAATATAGTATTTGACATGGGAAGAGTGCTGGTACATTATGATGGAGACATTGTCTGCAGGCATTTTATTGAGGATGAAGCGGAGAGGAAGGCAGTAAGAATCGCTGTTTTTGAGTCACAGGAGTGGCTGTTTCTGGATATGGGGCTGATTTCAGAGGAAGAGGCTTTAAAAAAAGATGCAGGCGCGTCTTGACACCGCTCATGCAAAGGAAATGGCAGCTCTTTGCCTGGAGCGCTGGCATGAATATAATATGTGGCCTGATAAAGAGATGGGGGAGCTGGTAGGACAGCTTAAGGAGAAAGGATATGGCATCTATCTTTGTTCCAATGCTTCCCTCCGTCTGCTGACGTGTTATCATATCATTCCAGGAATTGAACATTTTGACGGGATATTATTTTCCGCTGAGGTAAAGTGTTTGAAGCCTCAAAAGGAAATGTACAGCCATTTGTTCGAGCGGTTCCAATTAAAGCCGGAGGAATGCTTTTTTATTGATGACTTGCCCATGAACATTGAAGGGGCCAGGGCCTGCGGCATGGATGGATACTGCTTCGAGGACGGAGATGTGAAACGGCTGAAGGAATTTTTGACCCATATCAATGATAACTAGTTACAGCCTGGAATTATAAGGTTTTGTGGTTTTGCAATGAAATGGAGAAACGCTTATTATGTACCGGATTCAGATAAAGGATATGGATTTTGAACAGATTGCCAGATCAGGCCAGTGCTTCCGGATGGAAAGCCGGGAGAAGGAAAACGGGGTCTGGACGATTGCGGCAGCAGGAGAATATGTGGAAGCGGTGAAAGAGAAAGATGGTTTCCTCTTTTCTTGCGGTGAAAGGGAATTTAAGGAAACATGGGCCGGTTATTTTGACTTGCAGACTGATTACGGCGGCTATAAAAGACGTGTGGATTCTGAGGATTCCTATCTAAAGGAAGCCATGGAATGGGGCTGGGGTGTCCGGATCCTTCATCAGGACTTGTGGGAAATGCTGGTGACCTTTTTGATTTCCCAGAATAATAATATTACCCGCATTACAGGCAGCGTCAAGGAGCTGTGCAAACGGTTCGGTGATAAAAGGAAAGGACTTGGCCTGATCCTGTCTTCTGACGGAAGCTGGAAAGAAACTGAAAGAGACTATAATGCTTTTCCGGAGCCGGAGAGCCTTTCTGCGGCAGGTTTAGAGGGACTGTCCGGACTGGGCCTTGGTTACCGGGATAAATATATCCTGTCCATTGCAGAAATCTGCAGCGGGCCGGAGGGAAGGGAATGGCTTTTGCGCTTAAAGGAGGCAGATTATAAAAAGGCCCACAGCATACTGATGGAACAGTATGGGATCGGAAGAAAGGTTGCAGATTGTGTCTGCCTGTTCGGTCTTCACCATGTGGGGGCCTTTCCTGTGGATACCCACGTAAAGCAGATTTTAGAGCTTTACTATCCCCAGGGCTTTCCCTTGGAGCGGTATCAGGGATATGCCGGAATTCTACAGCAGTATATGTTTTATTATAAGATAAATCAAACATCCCGCAGCAAGCTGCCAGGTGTTTGATCCTTGCAGCTTGAGCCATATGCAGGAATGAAACCATTCCTGTGCATGGCTCATTTTTAGTTTGTCGAAATGTTTCATACTTTTATCACACAATAAACAAAAATATATCACACAATTTTCACAATTCCCTTTTACCCTATGTATGGATGCAGAATGCATAAAAGAACAGGAGGAGAGAGAGTTGATTGAAGTCAGGAATCTGGTAAAGGATTACGGCGGCCATCTGGCTGTGGACCATTTGAGCTTTACCATCAACGATGGCCAGATATATGGCTTTCTAGGGCCAAATGGAGCCGGAAAATCTACTACAATGAACATTATGACCGGGTACATCGGCGCCAGTTCGGGGGATGTGCTGATCAATGGCCATAATATACTGGAAGATGGGGAGGAAGCAAAGAAGTGTATTGGCTATTTGCCGGAGCTTCCCCCGCTTTATGTGGATATGACTGTGGAGGAGCAGCTGCTGTTTGCTGCAGAATTAAAGAAAATTCCGAAAAAGGAGAGAAATGAGGCTGTTTGCCAGGTCATGGAGCTTGCCAGACTGGTTGACGTAAAGGGCCGTTTGATACGCAACTTATCAAAAGGCTACCGGCAGCGTGTGGGTCTGGCCCAGGCTGTTTTAGGGTTTCCCCCGGTCATTATTCTTGATGAGCCTACCGTGGGGCTGGACCCCAAGCAGATCATCGAAATCAGGGATACCATCCGCAAGCTGGGGCAGAAGCATACGGTTATCTTAAGCTCCCATATCCTTTCCGAGGTCAGCGCAGTATGCGATCACATCATGATCATTAATAAGGGAAAGCTGATTGCCAGTGATACACCGGAAAATCTGGAGCGTCAGATGGCAGGAACCGCCGGAATGGAGCTTTTGGTGAAAGGAGGATCAGAACAGATCCTTAAAATTCTGGAAACCATTCCCCGGGCAGCCGATATATTGGTACAGGAGAGCGGAGAAGATGGAATAAGCAGGGTCACTTTCCGAATTTCCACAGAAGAGGAAGAAGGTGGAGAGGATATGCGGGAAACCATTTTCTTTGCATTTGCCGGCCAGAGGCTTCCCATTCTTTCCATGCAGACCACAAAGGCGTCTCTTGAAGAGGTGTTCCTTGAGCTGACTGGAGAAGGGGAGACAGAGGTTATAGAGACAGGAGAAGGTCCTGAAACAGATGATTTTGAAGAGGAGCCTTCAGAGGCTGACTTTAAGGAAGAGGATGCAGACGGAGAGGGGGATGAAGAATAATGGCAGCTATTTACAGAAGGGAACTGAAAGCCTACTTTCAGTCCATGACCGGATACGTATTTATCGCCTTTATGGTGCTGTTCATAGGAATTTACTTTATGGCCTATAACATGCTGAGCGGATATCCCTATTTTTCCTATACCTTGTCCGGCATGGTGACCATTATCATGATCGGTATCCCGGTGCTTACCATGAGAAGCTTTGCAGATGACCGGAAGACGAAGACAGACCAGCTTTTGCTCACCTCTCCGGTATCCGTTACCCAGATGGTCATTGGAAAGTATCTTTCCATGATAACCGTCTTTGCTGTTCCGGTGCTGCTTTCCGGAATCTGTCCTCTTATCATCAAGATGAACGGAAATGCGAATTTAAAGGCGGATTATGCTGCCATACTGGCCTTTTTCCTGCTGGGATGTGTCTATATTGCCGTGGGGATGTTTATTTCTTCCTTAACCGAGAGCCAGATCATTGCTGCGGTAGGAACCTTTGGGATCATCCTTTTGCTGCTTTTATGGCCCAGCCTTGTAGGGTTTCTGCCCACATCGGCTGCCGGCTCTGCTGCAGGGTTTTTGATTCTCTGGACTGGGATTGTTTTTGTTGTTTACCGTGTAACAAGCCATGGCCCTCTTGCAGTGATTCTGGAAACGGCAGGAGTCCTTTGCATTGCAGTGCTATACCTTATGAAAAAGGGTCTTTTTGACCGTGCTCTGACCAATGTTTTGGAAAAGATTGCGGTGACCGACGTGTTCCAGAACTTTGCCAGTCATTACATCTTTGATGCAGGCGGTCTGGTTTACTATATCAGCATCATATTCCTGCTGATATTCTTGACCGTGCAGTCCATAGAGAAACGCAGATGGAGTTAGGAGGATGGAAATGACCAGAAAATTAAAAAAAGGGCGGCTATACGGCGATCCTTTCCGTAATCGTCATAGCAGCGTGGTAATATTAAACTTAATCGTGGGCCGTCTTCCGGAAAAGGTACGGCAATGGGATATGAGCAGCAGCCGGATCTATACCCTGGGCGGGACCACAAAGGATCTTATGAAGGGACTTGATAAGGATGTCACGATTTACGTAGTAGCCGCTCCGGATTCTGTAGATAAGCGGATTACAAGCTTTATAAAACGCTATGAGGATTTGTCCGGTCACATCAAGGTGGAGACCGTGGATTCCGTCCTTCATCCGGACCAGGTAAAAAAACTGAAAGCGCAGGATAATACGCTTTTGGTAAGCTGCGATTCTACAGGCAGGACAGAATCCATCGCCCTGACGGATATTATTAAAATAGATGAAATGTCCTACTATTATTACGGACAGTCCAAGGAAACTGAATTTGACGGAGAAGGCCAGCTTACCGGGGCTATTTCCCATGTGATCAATGATGTGGAGAAAACGGTTTACGTGACAGAAGGCCATGGAGAACCGGCTTTAGGAGCTGCGGCTTCTGACATGCTGAAAAAGTCCAATCTGACTGTGAATTCCTTAAATCTCCTGACAGGAGGCAGTATTCCTGAGGATTGTGAACTTTTGCTCATCAATGCTCCGGCATCAGACCTGGCTAATGATGAAAAGAAGATGATTTCTGATTACCTGGACAAAGGCGGAAGGGTCATGATCCTTGCCGGCTATGCTGAGAAGGACCGTCCTAACTTAAGTGCCCTGATGAATGATTACGGCCTGAACCTGGAAAACGGGCTTGCGGCAGATACCAAGAAGTTTTATCAGAACAACCCCTACTACATCTTTCCGACCATACAGGCAGGAAGCGAAGTGACAAACGGCATTGACGAAAAAAAGTACGGCTCTTGTCCTGCAGTCCGCAGCCCTTACCCAGAAGGAGGATTTGCCGGAAGGTGTGGAAGTGACTCCCTTTATGGAGACCAGTGACGGAGGTATGCTGGTAACGGCCGATAAGCAGACGCAGGGAACCTATATTCTGGGAGCCGTAGCAGAAAAGACTTTAAGCTCAGGAACAGCACGTTTGACCGTATTCAGCACCCCTTCCCTTATTGATGAGGCTTAAACACCAGCTTTACCAACTTAACCAATTTAGATCTTTTCATGAATGCGGTTACAGCCAATTTTGATGACGTTTCCAATGTATCCATTCCGTCCAAGAGCCTGGATGTGACCTATAACACGGTTACCCATGGAGGCATGTGGGGAATCCTGTTTATTTTTGTCATTCCCGTGGTGACGCTGGCAGCGGGACTTATGATCTGGCTGAAGCGCAGACGTCTGTAAAAGGAGGCTAAAACATGAAAAAGAAAAGAGGCCTTTTGTACGGAATAGCCGCCCTGGCAGTCCTGTGTGTGGTCTATGTGGGAGTGGGCCAGTATATGAACCGCTCCCAGGAACAGGCGAAGGAGGAGAAGGAGGGAGAGATGGTCTATCTCACCGATCTTTCCAATGTTTCCAGCCTTTCCTATGATTTTGACGGCCAGGAGCTGTCTTTTACAAAAAAAGGAGGGCAAATGGAACTATGACGGGGATGACCTTTTCCCGGTGAAACAGGCGGAAGTGGATGCCATTGCTTCCACGGTTTCAAAGCTGGAAGCCCTGCGGAAGCTGGACGGCGGTGACAGCTTACGCGCCTATGGCCTGGATCAGCCCATAAGAAGGATTACCGCAGCAGCGGAAGATGGGACGAAATCTGTGATCCTCCTTGGCAATGCCACCGGGGACGGGGATTATTATGCCGCTCTGGAGGGGCAGGACACTCCGTATCTTATAAGCTCTGCCTTGTACAATGAAACCAGCACCGGACTAAATGATCTGATGGCCCTGGAAGAATTTCCGGCTGTTTCCGGAGCTGACATAAATACCATTACGGTTACAAAGGCAGGCTCCAGTGAGTTCTATGTAAAAAAGAAGCTGGATGATAAAGATGGGACCATCGAATGGTACAGGGACTCGGCAGATCAGCCGGACAACAAACTTTCTGATAATTCCGGCTTAAATGTTCTGGCGGATTCCTTAAGCAGCTTAAAGGTAAAAAGCTGTCCCAATTATAAGGCACAGGAAAATGAACTGGCAGGCTACGGCTTGGATCAGCCGGCTGCGGTCATTACCTATACCTATGATAAGAACGGCTCGGAAGAAACCTTTACGCTGTCCATAGGCTCTTTAAACAGTGATTCCAACTGCTATTACACCCGTACGGAAAATTCTTCCAATATTAATGAAATTGATAAAGCTTCCATTGATAAATGCCTGACAGTAAACAAAGGCATTTCATAAAAAGAAATAAACGGTACCCTGATAGAAAGATATGGAAAGGAGGGGAATAGCCTCTGTTTCTGTGTCTGACCATCAGGGTACTGTTTGAAGTGGAGTGCTTCCCGTTAATAGAACAGTAAAATATTTTATTTTTAGGTTAAGTATCTGCCGATTTTGGCAGTCACGCCATATACACTTGCGGTGGATCGCAGAGGGCGTCGAAGTAATGAGGGACAAACAAATGCTTATTTTCATTCTTTAATTTATTAATTTTATACTGATAATTATAAAGTGCGCACCATGACCTGGGAACGCACTTTCTTCATAATCTTCGTATTCATGAATCCAACGATATAAACTATTATAATGGATGTCTAGCTGTTTCGCTGCATCTGAGACAGGCAGTTCATTGCGCCCTGGGGTTTTGTGTGTTAATGCAACTTGCTATTAAATTTTCTGGTACCATTTATATTATCCTTTAATACAGAAAATGTTAAGGAAAAGCTCTATCTTAAAAATCAGCAAAAAAACAGCCAGGCACTCATCTGGAGCAAATGCCCGCATTATTCAGTTAATCAGGCTTTTAGCTTCATTTAGCTTACAGATTTATAATAGAAGCGTCAGCTCGTTTTGATGCAGCGACAGGCGGTAGTCGTGTCCTCCAGTTCGGAATGATACAAGGAAGGCACCATCGGCCCGGAACTCTTTACTAATGCTGGTAACTTCCGGAAGGGGGCTTCCTGCAGGGACTGGATAAGCAACGGATACGAAACCATGGCGTCCTTCAGCAAGATGTTCTGCTTCAAACCGAGCAATTATGGTGTCGTGAGCTACGTCATCTCTCGTGGATATCCTGGCGGGAATGGGAGAAGGAACTGTCTGGCCGTCAGAGAATATACCGATGTTAGCTTCATTGGACAGAGAACGGACAAGACGGTGTTCGGAATCAACCATGACAGTGGGGCAGTCTATATGGAAGTTGATCTGCACACTGGAATCAGGCACAACTTCATCCAGCAGATCCAAGATCAGCAGGAACTGTTTGTCCACCAGGGAAACAACGCGTTTATGAATGGCCGGGGTATAGTTTAAATGCTCTCCCACGGCATACATCAGTCTGTCTGTTGAGCTCACTGATAGAATGTCACCTGGCTGCTGCGGGCCGTAGTTCCAGGAGGAGATATATTTCCAGGGGTCCTGATGATTGAGTGTCAGGCAGTTGTGCCAGTGGATGGATTTAAATTTTTTTGCGGTCTTCATCATCACGAAAACAAAAGATGGCCGGGTCGGTCAAAAGAGGGAATCCGTAAGCGGTAAAATCAAATCCTGCCGGGTCCATGTGCGCGTGTGCGTTCTGGATTGGTGTGCGGCAGGCGAACATCAAAGAGAGGGCATTCTGTGACCAGTTTGTGCGCATAAATACCTGCTTTAAGTCTTTCTGCCACGAAATTGTGGGCAGTACAGGAAGCGCTGGGCTTTCCTTTGCATTGTTGAGGGCGCGGTGTAAATCATATAAGTCGTCCACTTCCCAGATATACTTTGAGGCGGCTTTTTCCAGTTCTTCATAACTGTAATAGGTCCGTGCCTGGGCGATATAACTGCTGTCCCCAAACGCCAGATAATGGCAGAAAGCTCCCCAGGAAAAGGTTCCTGTAAAGGTATTGCTGTCTCCCCATGGACAGTTCCCCCCGCTAGGGCGGGTGGCGTGAACGGAATACTCCACCATACGTTTTATACGTTTACGGTACTCATCAGAGACAGTAAAATGGTATTTTTTTGACAGCAAAATAGGAAGGACAAACCAGTAAAGGCAGCCGTTATGGTAAGACGGGCACCCCTCGATCTGTCCTCCTCCGGAGGTGACCTGAGCGAAAATACTGCGTTCCAGCTCATGCACAGCGTGCTGCTTCCACATTTCAGAATCTCTGAATTCCGGAAACATGCAGGATAAGTAGAGCAGTCCGTTATTTTCCATCAGGTAGTGGTTATGATCCGCGTTGGGCCATAGAATCGGAGGAACGGCATAGAGGACTTCGGCGTGCTGATAAACGCTGGTGAGATAGGTCTCCAGAAAATCTTCATCTATATAGCTGGTATCAATTAAATGATGGATTATGTACGGCCAGGTCCGGTACATGCGAATGCCGGTTTCGAGGGAACGCCAGATACCCTGATTGCATCCGCAGCCTCCAAAATTCTCTACAATCACGTTCCCGGTCTCATCATATAATGGCTGGCGCGGACAGACTTCGATCCAGTGATAGAACTCTTCTATTACTTTACCGGCATATTTGTCATCACCGGTCAGAGAATAGGTCTCCAGCATGCTTCGCCAGTGATCCATACGGTTTAAAAAGTAGGTATATTCCGCATCGTTAAAAAGGTTCTCATGCCATTTTACTGGATTACCGATAAAATGCGGGGAAGCGGAACCAGGGAGAACGGCCATTCCGTTAAAGCAGCTTTCACCCTGTTCCACCTGCACTTTATAAATGTCAGGAAAGAGACGGTGTATGGTATCTCCATGCTGCATAAAAGACATGCCCTGCCGGAATTTTTTTTCCCGTTCCTTAAGGTTCACGAGGACGTCGTGGACAGAAAGTCCGTCCTTCAATACTTCTGTAATGTGTTTCATGCTGTTTTTATCAGTCCATGACGGACTGATAAACCTCCTTTCGCTGTTGGTTTTTAAATTAAAGTTTATTTACTTTCAGATGAAAACAAATCTGACTGTCTTTGGAGGCAATTACTGCCTTTATGGCCTGTAATCCCGGAGCCAGATTATAACATCGTTCCAGGCCATGGGGCAGAAGCAGATGGCCCTGTTCTACGGTTAAGATGATTTCCGAGAGCTCTTTTCTGATTATAAGCTGGTTTTCGCTCAGTAATGCGGATTCTTCCGCTTTTGAGATCAGGGGGCACTGATAAAAAAACGCGGGGATCGCTTACATCTGCTTTGAAACGAAAGCTGTCTTCCCGGAAAGTATAGCGGCTTTCATGGGTTGTCCGCTTAGCGGGGAGTGCATGGTTTATGTCAGGAAGATGCCCCTGGACGTGTACTGTGTACTCGCCTGGGGTGTCCTGATATGACATCACGCATTCGAAATCGTACAGGGACGTGAAGCGTATGCCGTCTTCCTCATATTCCAGGGCAGGGGAAAGGCACTCGTGGCGGGCGAAACGGGGAAGCTGCATGTTCGGTGGTTCTTCTGTCTGGTACTGACTCATTGAGGCGCACAAAATGGGGCCGGCCGCAGGGTGCCATAACATGGTTAGATTTCCGCCGCTGGCGTGACCACCCGGAATATATTCAAAATCATTTGCGGTGATAGAAGCAAGCATACCGTGGCAGCTGATGAAATAACTGTCAATATCAGCAAAATGCCGGACACCTTCGTCTCTGAAAAGGGGAATAGGCATGGGCGATTCCGGAAAAGAAGGTTTTTGGTTTAAAATATCCGCAAGAACCTTTGCGTGAGTAAATGTATGGTGTACACAGGCGCGTTCACCGACTGCAGTATAGTGGGGGCCGCCATAGAGCAGACCGTTGTGAGTACACCGCCGGAGTAACTGGAGATTGGCGTATGCCGCCGGGGCGAATGCGGGATTATGGTTTGCCAGTAGGAGCAGGCCGAATGCAGAACCATCCGTAGTACGGCTTCCCCAGTAGCTCCATTTGTAATTCCGTGTACCAAAGCTGTTATTCCAGCCTCCGTCAGGCAAGAACGCATGCAGGTGGGTTTCGAAAGACCGTGCAACCCTGTCTTCTAATTCTGTATCCCCGGTAATTCTGGAACAGGCGGCCAGCGCAGGCAGGGATTCTTCCACATTGTAGCCGATATCAACGGCACGGCATCCCCTTGTGGTCCGTCCATCCGAAGGGTGCCCCTCGCCAAATAAAAAACCGTCTGTCGGCATGTGGTTTAATGCCTTTTGGAGGCTGGTTCGGGCATACGCTGTATATTCAGGCATATTAAGCAGCTCGCCGCAATAGAGCATGGTTAGCGCATTGGTAATGCAGTAGTTAATATTATTGGTGTTCAGCTCCTCGAAGTGATACAGGAATTTTGCGGCCTTACATAACCGCGCCATCCACGTCTGCCGGGTATCTTCGTCAAGAATGTGTCCATGGAAGGTCAGTGCCTCCGCCAGTTGAAGCGCGCTGAATACAGTGGTTCCCTGCCAGTCACAATCCATGTCATTAACGTAGGAACCGTCCGGACGTGAGACAGTCTGCTCAGCCCATTCGAACAGTCTCTTTGCAGCATCCAGAAAACGCGGATCATGATGGATATCGGCCAGATAGAGAAACGGGTAAATAGCCTCAAAACATCTGCCGTGAATCCTGGCGCAGGCAGGGCACAGAATACCACCGTACAGCCCTTTAGCGTCAGAGCATGTAATCTGCAGGGTTAAAAGCTTTTCACACCAGTCTTTCAGCAGAGTTTCACATAAAGTGTTTATCCTGATTTTCTGTACCATCGTTTATCCCCTCTTCTTCAGTTTGATCGTTCTTGTATTGTGCCTGGCATTATGCTTGGTTTCAGTGTAATTTAAGGATAAGATTTCTTCAATGATACTTTTTCGCGGGGTAACAATCTTTTTGCGGAGCGTGTGTAAAAGGAAGAAAAAACCTGTTGAAAACAACAAAAAAACAGTGGGCATATCCGTAAAAATGATTGAAAATATGAGGGGAAATCACCATGCAAAAAAAGTGTTATTTTACAATTATTTGATCATTGTGTTTTAAGAATATGCATGATATGTTCACTATAATGGAACTACGCCTTATCTGTATAAAAAACAATTATACGGACGGAGGGGAAAGGGAAAAACATGAATAAAAACGACAAAAAGGAAGATATGCCAAACTGTATATTAATAGCTGCGGATCAGCTTCGTTATGATGTGCTGGAGAAGGGATACACCCCCAATATTGACGCCCTGATGCAGGACAGTGTCCGCTTTTCCAACGCGTACTGTGCAAGTCCACTCTGTGTGCCCGCCAGAGGCGCGCTGTTTACCGGAACTTACCCGGGAGTGAATGGAAGCCTGATTAATGGATGGTTTCCGCCCGAGGAACTGTATTCCAAAGTAAAAGAAGGGACTGACCATCTCTACAGCATTATGGAACACCTGGGGATGGAGTGTATCCACAGTGGAAAACAGCATTTATTTGTAGAAGGAATACCGCTGGAGAAGCGCCCTGATACGAAGACAAGATGGCTGACGACAGAGGAGAGTTACCGTACTTTTGTGAGAGGTCAGGGGAAGCGCATGCCGGGAGGGCCACTCTTTACCACCCCGATTCCCGAGATGGCTGACGGTGTACATACCAGAGTCTGTTCTTATTCCAATCCTCATACTGGACTGTACGAGGAAGGATATGACTGTTATTTCGACGGTTATTTTACGAATGCCGCCGTGAAGGCGCTGGACGGATTTTCCGGTGAAAAACCTTTGTTTTTGAGCATGATGTATGTGGCGCCCCATCCACCGTTTGATATTCCGGACCCCTGGTATTCTCAGGTAAAAACAGAGGATGTGGAACTGCCGGACAATGTGAACCGATGGTATGAGAACCAGTCGCCCTTACAAAAATATAATCTTACGGGATACATAGGTGGCGCTTACCGGCTGGAAGACTGGAAAGAAGCCTGGAGGACCTATCTGGGGCTGGTATCCCTGCTGGATCAGTGCGTGGGCCGGATTATCGGGAAGCTGAAGGAAAAGGGCCTGTATGAGAATTCTATAATTGTATTCACCTCTGATCACGGCGAAATGCTGGGCTCTCACTGCCTGTTCCAGAAAATGTGCATGTATGAAGAGTCTGCCAAAACTCCTTTCAGCATTCATCTGCCAGGGGGAAGTAAAAAAAAGGGATGGTGAGGGAAGAGTTTATCAGCCATATTGACGTATTTCCTACAATCTGCGATTTTTACGGAGTCACTCCGGCCAGTGAAGTGAGTGGCGCTTCCTTAAAGGGGCTTTTAGAGGGGACAGGAAGAGTTAAAGAACGCCCTGTCTATATCCAGTATGATGGCAATGGTTCCCGCGGCAATTTCCAGAGGTGCGTGATATGGAAGAACTATAAATATATTGTGGATCTTTTTAAAGATGAGTATTATCTGGAACTTTACGATTTGAAAAATGACAGGCAGGAAACAAAAAAATCTGTTGTTTGAAGAAGAGGAAGATAAAAAGAACGGATACTGGGAAACAGCGATGGAACTGAATACACTGCTTAAATCCCATCTTCAGGAGATACAGGATGATCTGGTTCTTCCGCCCTGGAATCCCGCAGAATTTATGAAAAATTATAATTATTAACCGGTTTATGTAAAGGAGGTTTTACGCTGTGGAAAAATGGTTAGCGCTTTTATTTCAAAAAATGGATATCAAATTTCAGGCAGAATGTGAAAGAATGGGGGAGAAGATTCCTTATCGGACAATAGAAGGAAGCTATAAAACGGATTATGGTGAAACGGATATTTACTGGTGGACAAATGGCTTCTGGCCGGGGATTTTATGGAAGATGTATCATGCCACGGGGAAGGATAACTATCGTAAATGTGCGGAACTGGCGGAGAGGAAGCTGGATAAGGCGCTGCATGATTTTATGGGACTGCATCACGATATTGGATTTATGTGGCTTCACAGTGCAGTTGCGGATTACCGGCTGACCGGTTCAAAGGAGTCCAGAACACGCGGGCTTCTGGCGGCCAATATTCTGGCGGGCAGATATAATCCGGCAGGAAAATATATCAGAGCCTGGAATCCTGAATGTGTGGAAGAAGGGCAGGATTGTACCGGCTGGATCATCGTGGATTCAATGATGAACATACCGCTTCTTTACTGGGCCTCTAAAGAACTAAAGGATCCCAGATTTTATTATATTGCAAAGGCTCATGCGGATACTGTAAAAAGAACTCTTGTCAGGGCCGACAGTTCCTGCGGCCATATTGCATGCCTGAATCCGGACTCCGGTGAACTTACAGAGATTATGGCTGGACAGGGATATTCGGCCGCCTCTTCCTGGTCACGCGGACAATCCTGGATACTATATGGATTTGCGTTGAGCTACCGTTATACGAAAGATCCTGAATATCTGGATACGGCAAAAAGGACGGCTCATTATTTTATTTCTAATATCTCTTTAACGGATTATATTCCTCTGTGCGATTTCAGACAGCCTAAGAAGCCGGTATACTGGGACGCTTCGGCCGGGCTTTGCGCGGCCTGTGGATTGCTGGAGATAGCGGAACATGTAGAAGAGCAGGAGAAGCGGCTGTACCGCAGTCATGCGGAGCAGATTGTGAAGGCGGTGTCAGAGCGGTGTTGTGACTGGAATCCGGAAAATGATTCTGTTGTCCAGAATTGTAAGGTAGATTACCACAGCACCGGGAATCAGCAGACAGATCTGATTTATGCGGATTATTTTATGGCAGAGGCTGTTCTTCGTCTTGCAGAAAAAGATTTTCTGATATGGTGAGGAGATTATTCAGCAAAGGGAGAACACCATGGAAAGAATCAGTAAATGTCTGCATATCCGTATTCTTTGCCTGCATTCCAAATGAGTGATGGCATCAGGCTGCGATGTACCGTCGAATATCCGGCATAAAAACTTCGAATGCATATAGCATAGGCCGGCCGGTGCGAAGAAAAGCAGAGGTGGAAATGCCAGGAATCCCACCGCCAGAATTAACAGTGACAGCATCAGCATAGCTAGGCTGGAAGGCCAGTGGCAGAGGGCCATGATACAGGAGCTTTTTATGATATGGAAGACAGAGTTCTGGAATTTGGCCAGAACCGCGTACACATACAAATTCATCAGGACAAAGACCAGAGTCAGGCTGAAAAATAGGGTCATTAATATCATGTATCCGATTCCGGTCTGTTCCCCCCGGTAATAGAACACAAAATCAAGGCCCAGAAATAAACCGGCCAGCAGGAGTACGAGCCAGATAATGGCTCCCTGCCTGAGATTCTGCCGAAAAGCGGTGAAGAAGGAAGCTGTTAAGTATCCTTCTTCATTGCGGACGTATTTCAGCGTTATGGAATAAAGCGCGGAGGTTGAAGCCCCTATGGTGACGACCGGCAGACTGCAGACCAGCCATAAGATACTCAGCCACAGAAAATTCAGTGCTTTGCTGGATATACTCCAAAGGGGACTGTTGATTGAAAACAGACCATTCATGAAATTATCTTCCTTTCTTTTAATAAAACTATTTTATTTGCAGGAATAAGTCGAGGGCTCCGGCAAGGTTATCGTGTTCCGCGCAGGAAAGCAGGCCGGCACACAGGCTGTCGCTATCCCCGATTGTAGGAATACCGTCTGTCACATCCAGAATCAGCAAACTCTGCGAGACAGGGCCGATACCAGAATCAGCATCCATGACAGGTGTAAAGTGCACATCGACGATGGTTGACAGCTGATTCCGGTCTTTGACGATTTCAGGACATAAGTCCTCTTTCTGCCAGATATGCAGACTGGGAGCTCCGTTCCATAAAAGCAGGGTAAGAGCGCCGTTTTTTTCCAGAAGGACACTTCGGTCATCAAGCTGACGGTATGATACGTCAGGAAAAAGATTCCACCGTTGTATATGGGACTCGGGAAGCGGTCACCGCCCCGGATACAGTCATGAATCAGAAATCCTTTCTCCCGGCAGACGAGAATTTTTCTGGTATGGCGGCAGAAGGTATAAGCATCATGGTATGCGCTGACAAAACAGCCTTCTGCTCTGGAGGTGAAGTACTCTACGGGAGAATCCGGTCTCATTACGCCCCATTTTAAAGCATAGAACCGGTCATCCTGAACCGGGTTTCCGTAAGCCAGTACCGTATTGTGGAAAGTCATATTATACATATATCCGCGTTGGGGACTTCCTGCCCGGACTGAGTGGTAAAGCTGTCTGGAATGAGGCTCACCGATAAGTTCCTGCCCCCTCATGGAAATAAAGAGTGAAAGCATATCCATGTGGTTATGCCCGGTGTCACCGCAATTCACCTTGGCAGACATTAAAACATAGTTGGCGTCGGCAGAGAAACTGCTTCGGGAACAGAAAAAACCGCTTTTGTCATTGCAGTAATCCAGAGGTATCTTCGGGAGCTCTCCCGTCTGTCCTAACCGGTATTCGAGCAGCTCCCTGCAGGCATCATTGCCCGCGCGGTAAGCACCGTTGGATAAGATCTGGTTCACCCTGGGGCCGCCGTTATCTCCCAGAGACGGAAAACGGTCATGAGGCGGGGCGATACTAGCCAGGATATCGTAGCTGGTCTGAATTCGGCATCCGCTTTCTTCATCCAGAAGCGCTGTACGGTTTAAGTTTCCTAAGTAAATGCCGTTGCTGATCATCTCGCCCAGAGCGGCGCCGCTCCAGTATGGAATAGAATGCTCGCTGTAACCTCCGGCCTCATTGAAATCATCCATGACGTGCTGGCGGACTACCTGGGTACCCCTGCCTTTCATGGCTGCAAGTTCCGGAAACTCAGGAAGCAGGGTAGCCAGCATAAACGGCACCAGACCTCTTTCCCACATATGATGGTTGAATTTCCGGTACGTATCTGTGTCAAACCGGCGGAACTGGATACCTAGGAACCAGATTCGTTTTAGGATTCCAAAAGCCATTTCCGTAGAAATCTCATAAGGAATCCTTGTATAAAATAAACTGAGATAGCAAAGGGTCAGAAACCCGGTACTCATCACATCTCGGTCCTCGGTATGTAAAAAATGAGAGATATCCGGATCGGTAAATTCCAGATCCAAAGGATAATGCTCCCAGAACATCTGAAGGGTTTCTTCGAATTTTTCTAACACTGCCCGGTCCCCTGTTTCATGGTAAAGGACGGCAAGGTATTCAAAAAAACTGTCCCCTTGAAAAGATATCCAGAACCGTGCGGTGTTTTTTGCCTATATCTTCTTTAACATTAAAATGAGGGAGATTCTCGTAGTCAGTCCCCAGCTCGATTTCCACATCCCCGCCCGGACGGACATACACACGCTCCATCATCTTTTTTCCTGCATACAGACAGAACTCTTTTAAGCTGCCCTTTAGTCCTAGAGCCGCCTGGAACAGCTGTGGATCGCTGTCGGTATCGATGGGTTTTAAAGGGAGGCTGCGGTAATCAAAGTAATAAGTTACATTGGTCCGGGTCTGAAAATAAGTGACCAGTTCTTTTTTTGCAAGAAGTGTGTTGCCGGCTTCTAACGAATGACGTACTTCTGAAAGCCCGGGATACGACAGCTGAAGAGCAGAAAATAAATCTTCATCAGTTACTTCCCTTTCCTTTACCGGAATAGTAATCATAGATAAAAATCCTCCTGAATAAATGTTATCTTTATTATAAGAAAAGCCATTTGCAGCTTCAATGACACATTTCTGCAATATGATATCTTCTTGTTGGGTGGTGCGGCAAAAAAACCAAATAAACAAAGGGAATAACATGGATATATGGAAAAGGTATAGAAAAGACGAAGTATATACCGGCTGCAAAAAAAGTGTTATTTTGCAATTTTTTGTGGATTGTCTGGAGGAAAGACATGTGCTATTCTCACATTAATGTACGGCCCATGTGCTCCGCCTTCCTTATACAGACAGGCGCCAGGCTGGGAGTAAATCATGGAGTACTAAATGGGGAGTGAGTAAAAAGGCAAATTTCAAATTATAATGGAGGACGATAAAATGAGAAGATGGAAGAGATGGACAGCGTGCATGATGGCGGCAGCCATGACAGGAAGTATGCTGACTGGATGTGGTTCCGGCCAGACAACTGCATCCGATAAAGGAAGTACAGCCGGGGCGGCAAGTGAGGAGCCGGTTCAAATGTCGTGGCTGACTGGTCAGACCTCCGCAGAGGTGGATGATGACGCGGAAGTAGTTAAGATGATAGAGGAACGCTTCAATATTGATTTAAAAGGTTTTTATGTAGATTCCAATAATTATCAGCAAAATTTAAATGTAAAGTTTGCCGGTGGCGAGATGCCGGATGTTATGGTTATCGGAAGCCCGGCTGATCTGGCTACCTATGTAGAGGGTGGCATTATTGCAGAACTTCCTATTGAAACTATCAGGGAGAAAGCGCCGAACTTCGCAAAATGTGCGGATGAAAACGATGATGGCTCATTGTGGAGTACGATGATCTATAAAGGAAAGAACTATGGGGTTTCCAATCCCATGAGCGTAGTGCCTATGGCCATGTTCTGGAACCAGACTTGGCTGGATAATCTGGGATTGGAAGTACCGGAAACACTGGAAGAATATGAAGAGGTGCTGACCGCATTTGTGGAGCAGGACCCTGACCGCAATGGTAAAAAAAGATACAGCAGGTATGGCGGAACGTGCCATCGGAGCCGTATTCGGTGCATTTGGCCTTCGCTGCGTGACCGGCGGTAATCCAGGCTTCCTGGTAGAGGAAATGCAGCTTGGTGATGATAACGTTCCTTTCTTCCCATATATCCGTCCCGAAGCAAAACAGGCGCTGGAAGTATTAAACAGATGGTATGAAAAGGGAATCATCGACAAGGAGTTCATCACAGGCGAAAATCATGGCGGTTACGCATGGCTGTCTCATTCCTTTATGAACGGACAGATTGGTCTGACAAGCGCTATGCCATATCACTATTTTTACTACAGCACAGATTCTGATGATGTAAACAACCAGGCTATCTGCTTAAAAGAGATGAAGGCACTGAATCCGGAAGCGAAAATTGTAGCAGGACCTGCACCGGTAGGTCCAGATGGAAAATCCGGTACAGAGGCATGGTCAAAAGTAGGCCGCTTAACCTGCCTGACCACACAGGGCGCTTCTGATCCTAGAAAAGTAGATGCATTCCTGGCAATTCTGGATGCTTACTATTCAGATGTAGAATTTATGGAACTGTCAAACTATGGTCTGGAAGGCAAGCATTTCGAGATGGCCGGAGAAACGAGAAAGCGTATTGGAGACGGAGTTGAGCTTCGTAAACAGGGCATTATGCAGGTAGACTTTGGTGACACGATTCTTTATGCGGAGAGTTTAAATGCATCAAAAGTGAAGCTTGGTAATGATATTACAGGAAACGGCTACTATCGCTTTAACGCTCCCGCTACAGAAGAATTTGCCAATGTAAGCGCAACCCTGGATACATTGACTGAACAGGCTTATTTTGACATGATCACAGGTGCAAAACCTCTTGACTATTTTGATACCTTCGTAGCAGAATTTAAGGCAGCCGGCGGAGACACGGCTGAGAAGGCTGTTCAGGAAGCTTATGCGGAGCAGCAGAAAGCGCTGCAGAAATAATGGCTGAACAATTCGGGAGGTAAAGATGACAGTAGCAAAAATAAAAGCAGCCCCCAAAAAGACAGGTTTTTGGGGTAATTTATCACAGTATAAAGAGTATTATATTATGCTGATTCCGGGAATTTTGTTCTTCCTTGTATTCTGCTATGGACCTATGTATGGACTCATCATTGCATTTCAGGATTACTATCCTTTGAAGGGAATTGAAGGAAGTACTTTTGTAGGTCTGAAGCATTTTAAGAGTTTGTTTTCCAATCCATTCTTTTTATCAGTATTGAAAAACACATTAATTATCAGTTTATATAAATTACTGATATGCTTCCCGGCGCCGATTTTTCTGTGCCTGGTATTGAACGAGATTAAACATGTTAAATTTAAAAAGGTGGCCCAGTCCATCTCTTATCTGCCGCACTTTGTTTCCTGGGTTGTAGTCTCCGGTATCATCATCGAGTTTTTATCCCCATCCAGGGGGCCGGTTAATATTCTGCTGCAGAACCTGGGATTTGACCCCGTATTCTTTGTGGGGGAGGCCAGGTATTTCCGCGGAGTTTTAGTGCTTTCCGACATGTGGAAGTCCATTGGCTGGGGCTCTATCGTGTACCTGGCTGCGGTTACCTCTGTCGATCCGGCCCTCTATGAGGCGGCAGAGATGGACGGGGCGGGCAGAATACAGAGAATTCTGCATATTACGCTCCCGGCCCTGGCGCCTATTGTTACGGTTATGCTGATTATGGAGTCCGGCAAAATTCTGAACGACAGCTTTGAGCAGGTATATAACTTCCTGTCTCCGACAACTTATGGAGTAGGTGATGTAATCTCCACCTTCGTATATCGGATGGGTATTCAGAACATGCAGTACAGTTTCACCACAGCAGTTGATTTATTTAAAAATATCATTTCTTTCATGCTTGTCATGCTGACGAACTACATAGCGCGAAGGACAAATGATTACGCATTATGGTAAAGGGGGAGTGGTCATGAACATCATACGAAGAAAAAGAAAAAAATCAGCGGAAGACTGGCTTGTAGACGGAGTCGCATACGGATTTGCGCTGATACTGATGGTATCGATCCTGCTTCCCTTTATGCAGGTAGTCACCATATCCATGAGCCCGGCATCGGTTGTAAATGAAACGGGATTTCATCTGTTTCCGACCAAGTTTAATTTTTCGGGATATGAGCAGATTTCTACAGATCCCAATTTCTGGCACAGCTATCTGATTACCATTTTAAGAACGGTGGCAGGTACGGCAGCGGGAGTGCTGGTGACGGTACTGACAGCCTATCCGCTGGCAAAATCCAATCTTCCTTACCGCAAGTTCCTGATGATGTTCATAGTGTTTACTATGTATTTCTCTGGAGGTATGATACCCAAATACCTGTTGATCAAGGAATTGCATTTAGCGAATAACTTCCTGGTTTATATTCTGCCCTGCCTGATTACGGGATTTGCCCTGATTATCACAAGAAACTTCTTTATGGGGATTCCGGCTGCGCTGGAAGAGTCAGCGAAGCTTGACGGCGCTACAAACTTACAGGTACTGTTTCAGGTGTATTTACCACTGTCCATGCCGGTCATGGCAACGATTTCCCTTTGGTACTGCGTGCAGCACTGGAACTCATGGATGGATAATATGCTGTATGTGTCGAAAAAAAAGTCTGTATGTCCTGCAATATGTCCTGCAGACAATCTTGACTAATGGGCAGACCGCGGATATGGAAGCGGCTGCAGATGTTCTGGTTCATACAGAAACGATGAAGATGGCGGCGTTGGTACTATCGCTGATACCGATCGTATGTACTTATCCGTTTCTCCAGAAATACTTTGTTAAAGGCATGATTGTTGGTTCTGTAAAAGGATAGACAAATATGATATACTAATTAAAAAAAGAGACCGCCAGGTGTCTGTATCAGGAGGTGGGGTATGAAGCACAAAACAACTGTCAGAGGGAAATATCTGCAATCGTCAGTATTTGTGGTGATTTTATGGCTCAACCTGTTCAGCATCGCAGCGGTCTCTCTGTTTAATTATTTTGTATTTCACCGGATGAGCAACGAAGCATATTTAAAAAGTTTTATTGAGTACAACAGCCAGGTGACGGATCTGGCTTTCACCAATATTGATAAGCAAATTATGATGTCCGCCTACCAGACCCCCCAGTTCTACTTTTCTCCCGTGGTGGAGAATGATGACCTTTTGTATCCCCAGGAACAGGATATTTCCGGTTCGCCGGAGAGGGTTCTGGCGCTGGTGGCCGAAATGCGTAGGCTGCAGAAGGTTTATCCCTATGTGAAAAGCATGGATATTTACTATGAAGGTACGGGGACTGTGGTGACCGGCTTTGATAAGGTTCATTTCCCGGAAACTCAGGAGAGGTTTACTCAGTATCTTCCCTGCTTGAGCCGTGGAAAGAGGGCGGGGAGGAGAATGGTTTTATGCACCGATCTATAAACGTGTATTCGGTAGAAGAGCCGGTAATCACGTATGTGGTGAAGCTGACCCAGCACAAGTGGAAGGGAAGCTCCATCTATCTGGGAATCCATATCGCGAAGTCTGCGTTTGGAAAGTATATCAGTGAGCAGGAGGGATCTCTGGCCATTTTAGGGAAAGAGGGGCAGGTCATCTACGATACTCCTTTATATGATGCGGAACGAATGTCAGCGGGTGCCGTTATGGCAGAAGCCCGCAGAAATGGAATCGTATTTGAAAAAGGCGGACAGCCGGTATCGCTGAATGTGAGCGGAGACAGGCAGACCGTGTTTTATACGGTGTCCCCGGACACAGGGCTGTTATATCTTTACCGGGTTGCCGACAGTAACTTCTATCAGGAATATAACGTGACAAAGCGTATGTTTATCATTGGTTATCTGGTGTCAATCGCCTTTAACCTGCTGGTACTTGCCATGATTACCTACTATAATAACACGGCCTATCGAAAACGGATTCAGCAGGTATCCAGGGGGGCGGGGATTGATATCTCACAGGACACCAGAAGCTTTGAGGGAACACTTCAGGTGCTGACCAGTGAAATCAGTTCCCTGCATCAGTCTATCGACTCTTCCAAAGCGCTGCTGTTTCAAAGCGCGGTCCGGTCAGTCATTCTCAATAAAAATCCGGAGATGGGGTATGATAAACTGGAACCCTATCTTACGGGAGACTGTGTATGTACCTTCTTCCTCTATCTCTCGGAAAAAGATGGCAGAAAGCTGTCGGTGGAAAGCCTGCAGGAAGAGTATGCGATTGGAAGCAGACCTTATGAAGTGCTGTTTACAACCATGGAGAACGATGGGCTTGTAGCTGTTATTGTTGCACCTGAGCAGAATATGACGGCAGCCAGAAAAAGCTTCATGAAAGAGATGGGAGTCCGGTGGAATATGTGCCGCATGGTTTCCGGCAGGAATTGCTCCATGAAAAAAGAGGGAGTGAAGGAAAGCTACAGAACTGCGGCTGAAGCTGCAAAATACCGTTATATTTATGTGGAAGAGGCCTGGCTGTCTTACGAGATGCTGCAGCTGGAAAAACGGAAACACTCTGGAAGCCATTTAAAGCTGTTTGAAATCATGGAGCGTGATATTGCAAATGAGAATTTTCTGGATTTTAAAACCCGCATGGAAGCTGATCGTGTCCTTTAAGAGCAGAAATTATGACATCACTTACTGCAATTCCACGCTTCGGGATTTAGTTACTATGTTCTATCACATGATGCAGCAGTATCAGCTGGATATGTGGGTAGTGTTCGGTTATGACATCAGGGAATATTATATGCAGATTCCGGATATTGACGCCTTCCATCAGTGGGGAAATTACCTGGGTGAAAGCATTATCAGAAATATCAGGCATCAGAAGGAATCTGTTGATGTGGATTTAAAGGATAAAATCCTCCGGATCATTGATGAAAACCTGGAGACTTGTATTTCTCTGGATTATCTGGCCGATGAACTGCACATGCGTCTCGACGCGGTCAGCCGTATGTTTAAGCAGATGATGGGCAAAGGATACGCGGAATATATCAAAGAACAGAAATTAAACCGCGCTATCCGGTTGCTGGATGAAGGATACAGTGTCAAAGAAATAGCGGAGCAGTTGGGATACAGCTCTTCCCAGTATTTTATTAAAGTATTTAAAGAGGCGTACGGGATAACGCCACTTCAGTTTAAGAAAAACAGACAGAATAAAGACCGGTGAAACCCTGGATATCTCTGTATGAAGATTTTGAATTAAAAAATAAAGAGGCTGCTTTTTCGATAGATTGTCGCAAACGCAGCCTCTTTGCTGTCGGCATCTCTGTCTGGATCATTTAATAGAAAGCTGGTTATTTAAAAAGGTAAGTTCATAATTCTGGTGGGAGACTGCAAAGGTTACTTTGACTGCTCCATTGACATTTAATTCCTTTTTTATCTCCGTAACCTTCAGGGGGTCCTCGCCGGTGCGGGCCGGTATGGCAACACATACAAATGCACACTGCGCGTCGTTTAAATGCTCTGCCTCAAAATGGGCGATAACGGTATCATGCCAGACATCATTTTTGGTGGAAATCTTGGCGGGAACCAGGGCCGGTTTTAGGCTTGCGTCAGAATAGACAGCAACGCTGGCTTCTCCGGTTAAGGAGTGGGCATAAGAAGCTTCCGTATTGACCAGAGCAACGGGTGAGTCCATATGGAAATTAATCTGAACGCTGGTGTCAGGGAGTACATGATCCAGAATATCGAGAACCAGAAGGAACTTCTGATCAACGATGGCGACTGCGCGTTTATGCAGTGTTGGCCGGTAATTACTGTGTTCAGCCACGGAGTAGATCAGCCGGTCGGTCTGTTTTACTGCCAGAATGTCTCCGGGCTGCTGCTCTCCATATTGCCAGGAAGAGATGTATTCCCAGGGATTTTTATTGTTTAAGGTAAGGCAGTTGTGCCAATGAGCCGATTTTAATTTCTTTCTGTTCTCGTCATCCTTGTAATAATAGATGGCGGGATCACCCAGAAGGCAGCGGCCGTAAGCGGTAAATTCAAAGCCTGCGGGATCTATATGGGCATGATTATTCTGGATAGGAGTACGGCAGGCAAACATGACATATAGTGCGTCATTGGACCAGTCGGTTCGTAAAAACACCTGTTTCAGCTGCTTCTGCCAGGAGATGACGGGCAGATCCGGCATTGTCTTTTTAGTGGTGATGCGCTCAATCTGCTTATGCAAGTCATATAAGTCCGGAACTTCCCAGATATAGGGAGCCATACCCGCCAGAAGTTCATCCATGGTGTAATAATAATGGGCGTTTTCCATGTAGGAAGGGTCACCGAAGGCCATATAGTGGCAGAAAGCGCCGGTAGACAGTGTGCTGCTGTAGGTGTGGCTGTCGCCCCAGGAAGAATTGCCGCCGCAGGGACGGGTGGCGTGGGCAGAATATTCTACCATCTTTCCAAGTCTTGTCTTATAGGCGTCAGAGACGGTAAACCCGTACTTTCCCGAAAGTAGAAGGGGGAGGCAGAACCAGTAAGCAGAGCTGTTGTGGTAGGAGGCGCAGCCTTCAATCTGCCCGCCGCCCTCGGTTATCTGAGCATTGATACTCCGGTCCATCTCATGAAGTGCGTGCTTCTGCCAAAGTTCAGAATCCTTAAACTCAGGGAACATGGAGCTAAATATAAAAGCCCGTTGTTTTCCATCAGATAGTGGTTATGGTCCGCGTTGGGCCACAGCTTCGGCGCCACCAGATAGAGAATCTGAGCGTGTTCATAAGCGCTTGTTAAGTAAGCTTCCAAAAATTTCTCATTGATAAAGCCGCCGCTTATTAAATGATGGATGACCCACGGCCAGGTTCGATACATGCGGATTCCCACTTCAAGAGAGCGCCAGATTCCCTGGTTGCATGCACAGCCGTCAAAATCTTCGACTGCCAGTTCGCCGTTGGCGCGGTAGAGCAGCTGGGAAGGCAGTCGTCGATCCAGTGGTAGAATTCCCTGATGATTTTTTTCTGCATAGCGCCGGTCGCCGGTGTAGGAATATGCTTCCGCCAGGAAACGCCAGTGGTCCATGCGGTTTAGCTGATAGGTGTATTCATCATAATCAAAGATGTTCTCATGCCATTTTACCGGATCTCCGATAAAATGAAGAGAAGAGCAGCCGGGAAGAATCATGCGGCCCTCCAGGCTGTTATCAGCCTGTTTGATCCTCGTCTCGCAGACTTGTGGGAAGAGCTTACGGATAATAGCTCCTCTTTCGGCAAATGTCATGCCATTTAAAAATTTTTCTTCGCGTTTCTTCAAATTCCTCAGAACATCACTTACGGACATGCCGTCCTTTAGTACCTCTGTAATATGCATCCCTGTTTTTGCCGGTCTCTTTTTGAGGCCGGTCTCCTTCCTGTCTGATCTTTTTGTGAAGCTGAATTTGATTCAAATTCAGTATAGCAAAAGGAGTTTTACGGTGACAATAACAGGTTTTTGTAAAAGTATACCATGCCCACATTTTTAGATGTTTTATGTGTCTACTTGACAGGAGGCAGTTCATTTTTGAGCGCAGTTTATTTATGTTATATTCCATACTCAGCAGAAGAAGTTCAATTTTTACATTGGTTTTTCCACATGTCAGAAATCTCTTGAATCCATAATCGTATTTCAATACTCCAAAGGCTCCTTCTGCCTGAATCAAGCGATTCATTTGATACCGGATTCCTTCCTTGCTCATAGTACGGTACTTTCGAGGCTTTTTACGCCAAATTACAAAAAAGTGTTATTTCACATTTTTTTGGTTATTGTGCCTGTATATCTTCCATGATAAGTTTGATTTACCAGATGCCGATACGATCTGTCAATAAAACACCATGGATAGTTGAGAGAAAGAACCGGCACAAATAAGGAAAATTTAGAAAAAGGATGGGAAAGGGGTTCGCAAATGAAAGGACAATGGGAAAGGGCTGTGGGCAGTCTGTTGCTGATTGCCGCTATGGTAATTTCTTCTACAAACATCAGTTTTGCGACAAATGAAGCAGTGGCGGGTACGGCGGCGCAAGCAAGTGCTCAGACGGAGGCTGAGAGAAAAATACTGCCGGCAAGTTTTGGTATGCCGTCCACCTACCCGGTGAAGGGGGAGCACCCGCGGGTAATGTTTTCAAAAAAAGGATATTCCTGCTATACGGGCCAACATGACTGGAGCCGAGGGTGCGCCGGCTATGAGGGAATTGGAGAAGCTGCTGGCAACTGATGCAGACGGTATGCTGCCCGAAGAATTGACAGGGGCTGGATCCAATCTTGATTATGAGGTTTTTGCGATCATTGAGGCATATGCCTTTGACTATGCGCTTAACGGGAATGTGGAAAATGGGAAAAAGGCGGTTACAGCTACCAGGAATTTAGTGAATACATTTAAATATAATCCCAAGGCGTCAGATGTGGTAAGAGAAAAGGGCTCCACTATCTATCTGTCTGCACTGGTCTATGACTGGTGCTATCCTTTGATGTCGGCAGAGGATAAGAGGCTTTTTGTGGATCATGCGGAAAAGCTGGCGGCCACGATTACTGGTATGGGCGGCTGGCCCATGACCCAGGTATACGCCGTTCACGGGCACAATTCTGAGACCCATATCCAGCGGGATCTCCTGGCGTTTTCCATTGCCTGCTATGATGAATATCCAGATATTTACAATCTGGTGGGCGGCTATATCATGAACGGCCTGGTTGAAACTAAAAACTGGTGGTATCGTTCTGGCACCTACCATCAGGGCCTGGGATATAATCCCCTAAGGTTTGCCGTGGAGCTGCAGGCCGAGTTCCTGTTTTACCGGATGAACGGAACAAAGCTGTATAGTGATGATATGGGAAAAGTACCCTATATGCTGGTATATAACAACAGACCTGACGGCCGTTCCTTTCCGGAAGGGGATACAAATGGAGATTCCCTGGTGGGCAAGATACCTACCTGGACAAGAGGGGATATGCCCCATTTATTGTATGCTTCTTCCATTTGGGACGACGGATATCTGAAAAGTGAATATGAGAGGTGCAGCAACGGATATAAATTCTTTTCGTATAATAATTTTCATCCTTTGCTGACACCAACTAATTTCCTGATTGTTAACAATCCATATGTGGTTTCCAAGCCCAAGACCCAACTTCCTCATACCAGGCTCTTTGGCTCACCCAATGGTCTGATGGTAGCCAGAACCGGTTTAAACGAAGGTGTGGAGTCTTCCGATGCAATTGTTTGGGCTAAAATTGGAGAAACATATGTAGGAAATCACGCCCATCTGGATTCAGGAAGTTTCCAGATTTATTATAAGGGACAGCTTGCCTGGGATATCGGCCGTTATGACAGTTTTGGGTCTCAGCATGACGCCAACTTTTCCAAGGAGACAATTGGGCATAACTCTCTTCTGATTTATGATCCGGATGAAAAAATGGTAAGCAATACAACCATACCGGCTCCCAGGAATTCTGGCGGACAGCGGAGAGAGGCTGCAGAACAGAAAGTGCTGGCTGACCTTTTGGATGAAAAATCACATAAGGCAAATCTTCTTGCAATGGAATATGGGGAAGACCCCAAGGAACCGGAATATTCTTACATAAGCGGCGATCTGGCACCAGGATATTCCAACAAGGTATCGGAAGTAAGACGTTCTATGCTGTTCATGCCTACAGGGATTGAAGAAAAGCCGGCAATCTTCGTGGTAATGGACAAGGTGACGGCACGAAAACCATCCTTTAAAAAAACCTTCCTGATGCATTCACTTCAGGAACCAAAGGTAGATGGCAATGTTATCGAAATAAAGAGAGATACCATTGGCTATAACGGAAAACTGACAATGCAGACCCTATATCCCCAGAATGCACAGATTACAAAGGTAGGCGGACCGGGACGCCAGTATTGGGTGGTAGACAGAAATTACCCTCCAAAGGGCGGTAAATACTATCAAAACTACGACAGCTACTACAGTTCCGAGCATGGCTGGGGACGTGTGGAAATCAGTCCATCCAGAGAATCGGCAACGGACTATTTCCTGAATGTGATGTATGTATCCGACGCTAACAATCAGTCTCCGGTGGATAAGGCGGTTTTGATTGAAACTGAGGATATCTTGGGTGCAAGAATTTTTGATAAGGTAACCTTATTTGCTAAAAATAAGGAGCGCCTGACCAAGGACATATCTGTTACAATTCCGGGAGAAGGGCAGGTTGCGGTGACGGTTGCAGGAATCTCTGAGGGAGAATGGAGCATTACGGATGAACAGGGCATATCCCAGAAGAAGACAGCGAAAAAAGAAGGCGGTATTATTTACTTCACAGGACAGGCAGGTACCTATCATTTGCAGCTGAACAAATAAAATATTCTATCAGGAGAAAAGGAAATTATTTATGAAGAAGCAGACAAAATTAATAATGGCCCTTTCCACATCAGCAATGTTATCGGCCATTGCAGTGCTGACATCCTTTGCAGCCAGTGGCTGGATAGAGGAAAACTGCGGCTGGGCATATTATGAGGAAAATGGAGAGAGAGTAACCGAAGACTGGGTCAAATCCGGAAATGACTGGTTTTGGATGGACAGCAGCGGACAAATGGCCGCGGAGCAGCTGTTAGAGATTGATAATAATTATTATTACCTTCAGCAGAATGGAGCCATGGCTCATGACCAATGGGTGGCCCTTGACAATAAAAATGCGGACCAGGAGGGTGAACCAGAGCAGTATTGGTACTATTTTCAAGATAATGGAAAAGCTTGCAAGAGACCTGACAGCGCATCCTCCGGTTCCATAAAGACCAAAGAAATAGATGGAAAGAAATATACATTTGATGCAGAAGGCCGGATGCTTTATGGCTGGGTATCAGATGGAGAACGTCAGACCGGTGAGGATGCATGGAAAGACTGCGATTATTATTTTGGCCCGGAAGGTGATGGGGCAATGCGTCGTGGCTGGGATCGGATCCGCGTGGAGGCGGATCCTGAGGACGAAATGATGCCCGGTGATGGTTTGTGGGATGATGAGCAGCAGGAAAGATGGTTTTATTTCTCCTCATCCGGTAAAAAAACGAGGGGTAAGCCAGATCGGCTTGTACAAAAAACAATCGATGGACAGAAATACGGATTTGATGAATGTGGGCGTATGATTTCTTCCTGGTACGCGGATCCGGATCTTATTACAACGGACATCTATGATAAGAACGTGAGCGCGGAGGAAAATTTAACTGCAAGGCAGGGAGGCTCCTTATATACAAAGGAATTTATGTATTTTGGCAGCCCGGAATCAGGAGCGCGATACAGCAAGGGATGGTTTAGAGCTACTCCAAGCCGTTACCTGATGGAGTCTAAGCATTTAGATAATGAAACTTATTCGTACTATGCGGATGGCGATGGAAATCTTTATGCAAATGAAATTCGTACCATTGACGGTGAGAGATATGGGTTTGACAATTATGGCAGACTGATAAGCGGTCTGGTGTGCCTGGAGATGGAAGACAAAGGAACATCCAGCCGAATTATAAACACATGGTACCAGGACAAAGAGGGGCGTGAATTTTCTGACGAAGAGAAATTTGAAGAATTATTAGATTATGAAAGGCGCGTTGGCGGATACCTGAGAGAAAGTTTCGCTGATGAAATATATAATCACAAAAGGCGTTTTTATTTCTTTAGCGGGCCAAATAGCTCTGCTCTGACGGGAAAGCAGATAGTAAAGCTGGGTGATCAGTCCTTTGAGTTTATGTTTGAAGACAGCGGTTATTTAAAAGGAAGCGGTGTAAATGGGAAAAAAGATGGCAGGCTGTACAGGGCAGGCTGGCAGCTTAAACCGGAAGAGGGACAGAAGTATGCTATTATCAGGCAGGAAACGGTATCAGAGGAGAATCCTCATACAAATGTTTTATTTAAGTATAAAAAGCTTGATAAGATGGAAGTTGAAGATTTCATTGCAGAGGTATGTAATTCAGGTATTTATAATGAAAAAAAGGAAGAAACTGTGTGGACTGTAAGGTACGATCCGCCAGGTGTGAAGTATTATCTAATCGGTCCCGATGGTGATATTGTTAAAAATAAGAAAAATGCAGTGGATGTAGATGGCTATGAATTCAGGGTGAATAGTGAGAAGATTCAAAGCATTACAGTGGAAGAGTAGATTAAGGAGAAAATGCAGATGAACGGGATACGGAGAAACCGTTGTTTTTAAGCACTATGTTTCTTGCTCCCCATCCTCCCTTAGATATCCCCATGCCCTGGCATGGAAAATACAACAGGGAAGAGGTTGTTCTTCCGGACAATGTGGGCGTCTGGTATTTGGAATGGTTTCACTGCTGTATTCCTGCTATCTGGCATAGCAAATGAGACTTTCATGACATAGGTGTTACAAAAAAATATAGATAAAAGGAGTGCAGAGTATGAAATTGCGATTAAAACGGAAACTGTCGGTACTTTTGACGGGCGCTCTGGCGTTATCCAGTATAAATATTGGATCGCTCTATGCGGCAGAAGTCGATAATGCCGAGAAAACGATTGTTGGTTTAGAGAATCTGAATGAGAAGTATGCACTGCAGAAATTGCCAATAGGGGCAGATGAGGAGGATATCAAATTTCCTGCCGGCATTTGGGCGGACATGCTTATAGAAAAAAATAGAGGACGAGGAAGATAAAACTGCTGTGAATCCGACAGAGGAAGATAAAACAGAAGAAGATAAAACAGAAGAAGATAAAACAGAAGAAGATGAAACAGAAGAAGATGAAACAGAAAAAGAGGCCGAAAAAGAGACCGAGGAGGACGAGAAACTGACTGATGACGTGGCGACAGAGGGTGATGTGACAAGCAGCCAACGAAAGCCAGCGACTCCTTCCCAGGCAGAAGCGTCAGAGAGGGATAAAAAGAAAACTGAGAAAAAAACCATAAGAAAGAAAATTAAGGAAATAGAATGGGAACTAAATTTTGTGGAAAGTACGGAGCAAAAGTTTATCTCCGACATAGAGGGAACCTATGTTTATGAGCCGGTGATACCATCCGGCTATGAGATGGACATAGACGTATCCCTGCCACAAATCAAGGTGATTGTGGAGGATGAAACGGAAAAAGATGGTCTTGTCCTCACCGCCGAGGCTGGAGATTACCTCGTTATGGTATCCGCTGATACAGATGTGTTCCCAGAGGATGTGAGCCTGTTAGTAAAACTGATTGAAAGCAAGGACGCAACCGAAAACCTCAAACAGGCATTGGAAGAACTGGAAGGGAACATTAATATAGCCGACGAGGACCTGGTATATTTTGATGTTACTGTCCTGGACAAAGACGGAAATGAAGTACAGCCCGATAATGAAAAGGGTAGTATAACCATATCCTTTGAAAACCTGATAGAGCAGACGGAGGGCGCAGAGCGGACAAAAGTGCAGGATTATCAAATCTATCATCTGGACGAAGAGAACCAGGTTATGGAGAAGAGAGATACCACCGTGACAGAGCAGGTAGTACAGGCTGAAATGGAGCATTTTTCTCCGGTGGTTGTCAGAATTGGAAGAAGCACCGGCACTGTCAGCGTCTCCAATGCTACGGAACTAATCAGTGCGTTGACAAACACCACCGGGTCTAGCATTACTTTGAGTGATGACATCAAATTGGAGAATATGGTAACGATGAAGGCGGATCATACCCTGGTTATTCCCAGTGGAAAAACCTTGACTATCATTGAGACGCTTAGTGCTGGAGGAAAGATTTTATCTATCCAGGGCGGAGGGGCTGTACGTATGCAAGGTAGGGCTCTGCGTGGCAAGATAGAACTGAAGGACATTACCGTTTGGTTGGAAACAGAAAAAGATAATGGTATACGGGCTGATATACTAAACGTAAATGCTGGTGCGAAGATTGTAGTGGACTCCTCAGAACATAAAAATTTGATAAGTGTGGCATCGTCCAAGACACTGAACGTAAACGAGGGCGGCAGCATTGAGATTGAAAATTTCCATGAAAGCGCTATTATCTGTGATGGTACCATAAACATAAACAATGGGGGAACCATCGCCATTAATGCCAGCGGAAAGGGAAATAATCCGTCCGGTATCAATTTGACTCGAAACGGCAAGATTAACATTGACGGTGGCGTGCTGATCAGTGAGAACAGCGGCAGTATCTATTTAATAGAGGGTTCCAAAGTCCAAGGTATGGCCAATAAACTTAGTGACCAGGGGAAAACATTTAATTCAGGAAACGAGGTGACCGTGGGAGCAGCCGATACCGCTGCTGCTGATAATCAACTTACCGCGGGTCTCTATGTGGGAGACCGCGAGAACAAATTTGTCAAGGCCTCCGCCGCTGCAACAGGGTTGAAGGACGGTATCCTGACGCTTACTTCCCAGGCTGGCGGAGTCAAAAGTGAGGGCTGGAACTGGAATAAGAATAACCTGGATTTGAACAGTGATTTCAAGGGGTGTAAACAAATCGTGTTTGCGACTGAAAGTCCCGCCCAAATTAAGATTAATAGGGGCGAAGTCAAGATTGATGGTTCGGAATCCGCTATTGTCGTGCCTAAAGATCTCACAATCTGGTCGAATGCCGATAACAACGCCAAGCTGACGGTGAATGGTAAAATTGAAGTGCAAGGCAACGTGATAATTGACCAGTCTACCAGTATGGATGTAACTGCCAATAGTTCAGATGCTGCTTTTCAGGCGGGTGCTGACAGCACAATTAAAATCAGCGCTGATGCCAAGGTGACGGTAAGAAATCAAGGTAGCGGCGCAGCTATGAACAAGGCGCCGGATACCAGCGGTTATACTAACATTAAAATCATAGCCAGCACAGACTCTAGCGGCAGCCCCAAAGTAAAGTATGATGCGGACGGTATCAGCCAATATAAATACCTGAAAATTGAAAAGGGCAGCAGTCTCAACGAGGATTCTACAGTAGATGAAATAGTAGAGGCAGTAAAAAATATGAATTCTGACGATCCGGATGAAATTGATAAAGTGGCGAATATAATCAGGGAGATGGATCCAGCGAAACGAAAAAAACATGAATCCGGAAACGCTGGAAAAGGTGGAACAACTGTTACAGGAGGCAACTGGAATCACACCAGCTACCCAGTTGGTTATACCGCCAGAGATTACAGGAAAAAAAACAGATAGAGGGGGCAGAAATTAGTGGAGCTCTGCTTGCGGCAGGTATTACGACTACTGATACTGGTAAGCAGGTGAAATTTAACGTAGTGCAGAAACAGCCGGAAACCGGAGCGGTAGTGACCTTTGACTGTACTCTCAGTAAGAACGGCAATCCTGTAACGCTTGCAGTTCCGGTCACTGTAAAGGTTATGCTTCCGGGAGAATACATTGCCGGTGAAAGAATTCATCATGTGGGAAATGGAATTGATGAATGGCTGGATTTCATTTATGATGGAAAAGACAATTCAGCCACATTCCAGACCAGCAGTTTTTCAACCTTTAGTATTATGAAACCATCATCCTCTAACTCAAGCGGAGGCGGTGGCGGCCACAGCCACAGCAGTGGAGGCCCCCGTAGCAGGTTCGCAGCCACAACCGCCAAAGGCGGAAAATGGATCCAGGATGCCACCGGCTGGTGGTATCAGAACGCCGACAGAACCTATCCAAAGGATGGCTGGTTCCAACTGGAAACGTTAGGGAAGAACGAATGGTATCATTTTAATAAGAATGGTTACATGGTTACTGGTTGGGTTTTCACCAACGGAAAATGGTATTATTTGAATACCGCGTTAGATGCCACGAATGGAAAAATGCTTACCAGCTGGCAATTGATTGACGGAAAATGGTACTACCTGAATGAAGCGTCTGACGGAACAAGAGGTGCAAGACTTACGGATACCTGGGTTGGAGAATACTATCTGAATAAGGAAGGCGTCTGGGAAGAAGGAAAGAAAAAAAATAATGAGGAAGTGGAGTATGCCAGATTATTAAAAGTATTAATTTAATATTGAAAAGGGGCGTTGCAAAACTAACTTACGTTAGTTTTGCAACCAATGTCAATAAGTTAAGCGATTGATCCAATTGATATCAGAGCAGTACATCGCTTATGTAATTGGACCTCTTTTTTTAATTATAAGTATCATAATTTATCTTTGTTAAGCACCCTTAAATGATTGTTCAAAATTATATTACATATGGTAAACTATAAAAATAGACTAATTTCTTTCTTAAATGTATTCAGTTTGAATACAATATTTGCTGGCATATTGATGCGGTAAATTCTATGAGAGGGGGATTAGCTTTTTTTGTTTTGCGTGGTAATTATGGCTGATGTATTAATACATCGGCCTTTTTTAGTATGACGGGCATGCCCCGAGCTTGGGTGAAAGTCCCAAGGGGCGTAGTTGCCGATGAACCTGATAGCAATCTGCAAGGTTTGCATCGTGAGGTGCAGGCGGGAAGAAGCAATAGTGAAACCGTAACCTTAATGCGTAAATCAGGCAGGTAAACGGGGAAAGGCCCGGGACTTATCCCGTGAGGTTTCACATGCGGTCTCATAAACCGTAGTAACAACGAACTGTGAGAAGTCAGCAGAAGGAGCCGTATGCCGGACGGCATGTACGGTGGTGTGAGAGGGGGAATTTAATTTCCCCTACTCGATTGCTGCAGCAGGATAGTTTTTGTGATACGCCATGAGTGTTATGACTGACAGCCAACCCTTTTAATGAAGAAGGTACGCAGTAAGGGAATTAGACAATAAAAGATAAAAACATATATTAATATGTAAGGAGATGAAAGCCCTTTATGGTATGATTTCAGCTTTGTACAGAGGTCTTGTAAGTAAAAACTGTGATTTACGCTATAACAGGAGAGGAGTATTATGAATAAATGTAGAAATTGCAATGAAGGTTGCTGCTCTGATGAAAAACGCTGCTGTAACTCAACAGGATCCCAAGGTTGCAGATGCTGCGTGGGTCCAACAGGACCACAAGGCTGTCCAGGGCCTATAGGACCAACAGGACCAGCCGGCCCAGTTGGACCAGTTGGGCCGGCTGGTCCAACTGGTGCTATGGGACCAATGGGCCCACGGGGATTTGTTGGACCGACTGGCCCAACCGGGCCTACCGGACCATCTGGAACTGCCGGAGCCACGGGTCCCACCGGACCAAGCGGGCCTACTGGGCCTACTGGAGCCACCGGACCAACCGGCCCCACCGGACCAAGCGGACCTACTGGGCCTGCCGGAGTTACTGGAGCCACCGGACCAACCGGAGACACTGGCCCTGCCGGGCTTACCGGAGCTACTGGCCCTACCGGGCCGACCGGACCTGCAGGAACGGCCACCAACAGGTCAGGAGTGATTCCTTTTGCCATTGACGATGAATATGCCGAGGTTTCCACGGATGACCAGGGCAATCCGTCAATCGTTCAATTTGCCGGATTTGAAGCAAATGCAATAAATTCAGGCAGACCAACAGAGCTTCAGGAGGGCGACTGGGAGGCTGGAACGATTACATTTAACTTCGCTAACTATGATCAATTTTACCGTAGTTGTTTTGTTATGCCTTATGATGCAGTCGTAAAAAATATTTATGTACTATTTGGGGCTAAAATGTCAGTCTTTTTACCTGAGGACGCTACACTGTTTCCGTTTGCTGCCCTTGCAGTTTTAACTTCCGATACGCCTGGACAGCAGACAGGTGAGATGGTGTTTACCATACTCCAGGATACCCTGACCTATTCGGATCCGTTTGTGGCACCGGCAGGTGGAGGGCAGGTTCCTAAATATACACTGGAAAGAGGCTCCCTGACAGACATCAATGCCACTATCCCGGCGGGCTCCCTTGTTGGAATTATTGTCGGATGCAGGGCAGAAGGTGTTACTTCAGAACTATTCGTCAGATTCTCAGTAAGCGGCGGGATTTTGCTTGAATAAGCAATAAAAGAAGGCCTGTATCCGGCCTTGCAGCATGATGCAGGCCTTTTCTTTATAAAAAGGAATATCCGTAAAGGATAAGAAGGGAAAAACAGTAGTGATGATCAGTGACGAAATTATCCGGATGATAGAGGAAGCGGCACAGCTTCCGGTATCTGACAGAAAAGCCAATCTTTATAAGAACCTGGGATTTGATTCTCTTTCTTTTATCCATCTTTTACTTAAGATAGAGGATATGTATTCCATTACCTTTGATATTACGGAAATGGAATCTTGTCTGGAAGTCGGCCGAATGATTGAACTGGCTGAGAAGAAAGTAAAGGAGAAAAGTGAAAAATGATCAGAGATTTGCTCATAAATCAAACAAACCTGCAAAAACAAGCGATTATTGATGGGGAAACAAGTATTACGTATCAAGACCTGGTACAAAAGGCTATGGCAATTCAGGTCTGCCTGCAGGAGCCATTGGGAAAATACCGCAATATTTTTACCGGATGGGAGTGATTATATTGCTGCTCTTTTCGGGGTATTCATGTTAGGGAAAACAGCTTTTCCTATAAGTGTCCGTCTGACAAAACATGAAGTGATTCCTCTGCTGGACCAGACAGCCACAGATATAATCATTACATCCAGGAGATTCCGCCCGGTTTTTGAAGAGATAAAATCCACGGATGTACCTGATTTGCAGGTGATTTATGTTGAGGAATGCCAGCTGGAAGAATCCATGCCGATTCTTTTTAAAAACAGTACAGGACCGGATGAACCCATGATCCTGTTAACAACATCCGGCTCTACAGGCAGGGTCAAAATTGTACCTCTTTCAGAGAGGAACGTTGAGACTTCTGTTTTAGGATATATAGATAAAATGTGTTTTGAGGACATGGATGAGAAGATGATCAGGTACACCCTTGCAGTTCCGTTTTCTTCTGCATACGGATTGATGATCCTGTGTGCCTGTCTCATGAAAACGTTTCCTATGGTCCTCCTTAAGGAAGACTTTACTTTGGACTCCTTTTATAAAACGGTTCAGGACAACAGGGTGACCCACTATGAAGGTGGGGCAACGGTTCCATTTTTGATGGAACAAACAGCAGGCAGGCCTTTTCCTTATGATATTCATTTATTAAAATATTTCGGATTCGGAGGAAGCAAGGTTTCCGGGGTCACATTGAAAAAAACTTTTAACTGCCTATCCGGGAATCCAGCTCTGGCAAGGCTACGGGATGACAGAGCTGCCCCGTTAATTACAAAATGCTCAAAAATCAGTTTAGAGAAACTGGATTCCGTAGGAAAGGCGATAAAAGGAGTTAAAATATCCATAGAAGCTGACGGGGTAATCACGGATGTTCCTTATATCAATGGAGAAATCCTTGTAAAGGGACCAAACGTGATGTCAGGATATTACAGAAATGAAGAGGAAACAAAGAAGGTACTGAAAAATGGCTATTTGTATACGGGTGATCTTGGGTATTTGGATGAGGACGGCTATTTGTATATCTGCGGGCGGAAGAAAAACGTGATTATTGTCAGAGGCTTCAACGTATATCCGGAAGAAGTGGAAGCCTGTATCTTAAACAGTCTGCTTGTAAATGATTGTGTTGTCTATGCCGAGACGGATGGCTGGGGAATTGAAACCGTATGCGCAGATATCGTTCCAGCTGATCCTTTCGCCTGCCGGGAAAAAAATCGAGGAAGAAATCAGGGCTTACTGTAAAGCACATTTGTCAGGATTTAAACAGCCCCGGAAAATACAAATGGTTGACGCAATCAGAAAAACTGCGTCTGGAAAAAATGAAAGGAGAAGAGGGGAGCAGCATGAATTTGATTTATTTTCAGGGATTGAACTGCTATTCCAGCAGCATGATAAATGCTGCTGTTTTCATAGGTGTGGATTACTGGAATGCTTTTGCTGACTTATGGTCGGAAACAGACTTTACGTATGACCAGATCCATCATTTATATTTATCCAGAAGAATGCCTGCTAATCTGGAGGCCTTGGGCGTAAGCCAGAAATTTTTAAATTGTTGTTCCAAACAGGAAATGGAGAAAAATATATCCCGGCTTACCGCTGGAGAGTGGAATGTAGTTGAAATGGATGCATTTTTCATTCCCTGGGTTCCTTATTATCATACATTACACAGTTTCCATTATTTTATTGCCCGGAAGGAGGAAAACGGGGGGTTTTCCTGTTTTGACCCTACTTATGATAAAAAAAGATATAGAGTTAACAGATGAAGATATGATTTCCCATGCCTCTGATATCTGCCAGATTCATAAGATTAAAGAAAAACAGTTTCGTATGGAAATCCGGCGGGAGGCACAGGAAATTTTGTACACTCATCAGAAAACACAGGAAAGTCTTCTGGAACAAATTTGGGAATGCGCTTATGGAAAACCGAAAAATGGGGAACTGCTTGCAAGGTACATAGATGCTTTGATTAATAATCGGTATCTTTATCTTCATTACCTTCAAAACATGCCGTTGTCCAGCGATAAATATGACAGGTATTTTCATAAGGAATATTTCTTAAAGTGGACGGCAGTGAAGCATGGATTATATAAGGCCTCTATCAGGCAGAACAACCGGGAAATCATCAGGGAAGTATGCGGGAATTTCCAGGAACTGATACAGGAAGAAATGGATATTGCCCGAAAAATTGAGGCAATGAGCCCTGAAGTGAATTAAAGAAAAAAACAGCCAGTGGGAACCAGATTATCGGTTTCCATTTTTTTACTTATAACTTAAATTCATAGTATCAATTCCAATCTTATATATTCTTTTCCTGAAAATTATTTTATTTTAGTTGAAAAATCCCGATAAATGTTCTATTATGAGAAGAAATATATTATCGAAAGCAAAAAAACGCCTTCGATAATCGGATGGACGGCAGTAAAAAAACACTGCCTTTTATCAGAAGTCTGAAAAGCGGTTTCTGATAAGTTATATTAGCAAAGTACAGTGGCATAGAGGGAGAGGAAGAGATGAATTACAACATTGCAGTGATTCCCGGCGACGGGATCGGGCCTGAAATCATTGGAGAGGCTAGAAAGGTCCTTGATAAAGTGGGAAGTGTATTTGGTCATGATTTCCAGTATACAGAAGTATTGATGGGCGGCATTTCCATTGATACATATGGCGTTCCCTTAACAGATGAAGCCCTTGAAACAGCGAAAAACAGTGATTCCGTTCTCCTTGGGGCAGTTGGCGGAGATGTAGGAAATTCAAGATGGTACGATGTGGCACCGAATCTGAGACCTGAAGCGGGGCTGTTAGCTATCCGTAAGGGTCTTAATTTATTTGCCAATATCCGCCCTGCCTATCTGTATAAAGAGCTGTCTGATGCCTGTCCTTTAAAAAAAGAGATTATCGGAGACGGGTTTGACATGGTCATCATGAGAGAGCTGACCGGAGGCCTGTATTTTGGGGAGCGGTATACCAAAGAAGTAGATGGCGTTATGACTGCCGTGGATACCCTTACTTATAATGAAAATGAGATAAGAAGAATCGCCGTTAAGGCTTTTGATATTGCCATGAAACGCCGGAAAAAAAGTGACCAGCGTGGATAAGGCAAATGTGCTGGATTCCTCCAGGCTTTGGAGAAATGTGGTGGAAGAGGTGGCAAAGGATTATCCTGAGGTAACGTTAACCCATATGCTGGTGGATAACTGCGCCATGCAGCTTGTCATGAACCCGGGACAGTTTGATGTGATCCTGACAGAAAATATGTTCGGCGATATCCTATCCGATGAAGCCAGCATGATCACAGGCTCCATTGGAATGCTTTCCTCGGCCAGCATGAATGAAAGCAAGTTTGGAATGTATGAACCAAGTCATGGCTCTGCCCCGGACATTGCTGGTAAAAATATTGCAAATCCCATTGCAACCGTTCTTTCCGCAGCTATGATGCTTCGTTATTCCTTTGATCTGGACAGGGAAGCGGCAGCAATGGAGGCAGCCGTGGAACAGGTGCTTAAGGAAGGATACCGGACGGCAGACATTTATTCGGAAATGTGTAAAAAAAGTCTCAACCGCAGAGATGGGAGACCTGATTGCGGAACGGATTGGAAAAGAAAAGGAGTGTGCAGCACATGAAAAGTGATTCAGTAAAAAAAGGGATGCAGCAGGCGCCTCACCGTTCCCTGTTTAACGCGCTGGGAATGACAGAGGAAGAGATGGAAAGACCTCTGATCGGTATTGTCAGTTCTTATAATGAAATCGTACCAGGCCATATGAACCTGGACAAAATAGTGGATGCTGTTAAAATGGGAGTAGCCATGGCAGGCGGTACACCGGTAATGGTTCCGGCCATTGCGGTATGTGATGGAATTGCCATGGGACACATTGGCATGAAGTACTCCCTGGTCACCAGGGACCTGGTTGCAGATTCCACAGAATGCCTTGCCAGAGCCCATGCCTTTGACGCCCTGGTCATGGTACCCAACTGTGACAAGAATGTTCCTGGACTCTTAATGGCAGCGGCTCGCATTAACATACCCACAGTGTTCGTCAGTGGCGGACCAATGTTGGCAGGGCGTGTGCATGGACATAAGACCAGCCTTTCCAGCATGTTTGAGGCGGTGGGAGCTTATACCGCAGGAAACATGAACGAAGAGGATGTGAGGGAATATGAGCAGAAGGCGTGCCCTACCTGCGGCTCCTGCTCCGGCATGTATACGGCCAACAGCATGAACTGTCTGACCGAGGTCCTGGGAATGGGACTGAAAGGCAACGGAACCATCCCGGCGGTCTATTCGGAACGCCTTAAGCTGGCAAAGCACGGGGGAATGGCTGTCATGGAGATGCTTAAGAAGAACATCTGCCCCCGTGACATCATGACGGAAAAAGCCTTCCGCAATGCCCTGACCATGGATATGGCTCTGGGCTGCAGTACCAACAGCATGCTTCACCTTCCGGCCATTGCCCATGAAGCAGGTGTGGATTTGAATCTGGAAATCGCAAATGCGATCAGTGCAAAGACCCCTAACCTTTGCCATCTGGCTCCGGCAGGACCTACTTATATGGAAGATTTAAATGAAGCAGGCGGCATTTACGCTGTTATGAACGAGGTCAGCAAGCTGGGACTTCTGGAATTAGACTGTATGACTGTAACCGGAAAAACGGTTGGAGAGAATATAAAGAGCTGTGTAAATAGGAACCCTGAAGTGATCCGGCCAGTGGAAGATCCCTACAGCCAGACCGGCGGCATTGCCATATTAAAGGGAAATCTGGCTCCTGACTCTGCAGTGGTAAAGCGCTCTGCCGTAGCGCCTGAGATGTTAAAGCATGAAGGTCCTGCAAGAGTGTTTGACTGTGAGGAGGATGCCATAACAGCGATTAAGGGCGGAAAGATCGTAGCAGGGGACGTAGTTGTTATCCGCTATGAAGGTCCAAAGGGAGGCCCAGGGATGAGGGAGATGTTAAATCCCACCTCAGCCATTGCAGGCATGGGGCTCGGTTCCACGGTAGCCCTCATTACCGACGGCCGGTTCAGCGGCGCTTCCAGAGGAGCCTCCATTGGGCATGCATGTCCGGAGGCAGCGGTGGGAGGTCCCATTGCCCTGGTGGAAGAGGGAGACATCATTTCCATTGATATTGATAACCACCGGTTAGATGTGAAGGTATCTGATGAAGAAATGGCAAGAAGAAAGGCTGACTGGAAGCCAAGGAAGCCTCAGGTGACCACTGGATACCTGGCCCGTTATGCGGCCATGGCAGCCCCGGCGAGCCGGGGAGCAATACTCGAAATATAAGACAAAAGGAGCGGCCTATGAAAACATTGACAGGAGCAGAAATTGTGATCGAATGCCTGAAAGAGCAGGGAGTGGATACTGTTTTTGGTTATCCGGGCGGTACGATCCTGAATATATACGATGCCCTTTATAAGCACCAGGATGAGATAACCCATATCCTGACCTCCCATGAACAGGGCGCAGCCCATGCGGCGGACGGATATGCAAGAGCCACAGGCAAGACCGGTGTATGTCTTGCCACTTCAGGACCTGGAGCAACCAACCTGGTAACTGGAATTGCAACCGCCTTTATGGATTCCATCCCAATGGTTGCCATTACCTGCAACGTGGCGGTGAACCTCCTTGGACGGGACAGCTTCCAGGAGATAGATATTGCCGGTGTGACCATGCCCATCACAAAATACAACTTTATCGTTAAAGATATAACAAAGCTGGCAGACACCATCCGCCGGGCATTTTGCATCGCTCAGACCGGAAGACCGGGCCCTGTGCTGGTGGATATCACAAAGGATGTAACAGCCGGTACCTTTGAATATGAATATCAGACTCCAGAGCCGATTAAAAGGCAGGAGGATACCATAACCGAGGAGGATTTAGACACAGCGCTACAGTTGATCCGGAAATCCCAGAAGCCGTATATTTTCGTAGGTGGAGGTGCGGTTGCAGCCAATGCTTCGGAAGAACTTTCTTCCTTTGCCCACAAGATCCAGGCCCCGGTGGCAGACAGTCTTATGGGAAAAGGAGCATTTAACGGTACCGATGAATTGTATACCGGAATGGTAGGAATGCACGGGACCAAGACCTCTAATTTCGGAATTACTGAATGCGACTTATTGATCGTAGTGGGCGCCCGGTTCAGTGACCGGGTGACTGGTAATGCCGCCAAGTTCGCCAGAAGGGCGAAGATCCTTCAATTTGATGTGGACCCGGCGGAGATCAATAAGAATGTCAAGACCTATGCCAGTGTGTAGGTGATGTAAAAGTGATCTTAAAAAAGCTCAATGCCCGTTTAGATCCCATCAACCATGAAGAATGGCTGGCACACATTGACCGGTTAAAGGATATGTATCCCATGCGCTTTGATAAAAGCACTCTGACCGGTCCTTATGTTATTGAAAAGATTTATGAGATCACACAGGGAGACGCCGTCATCACAACAGAGGTAGGCCAGCATCAGATGTGGGCTGCCCAGTTCTACCAGTATAAATACCCCAGAAGCTTCATATCCTCCGGCGGTCTTGGAACCATGGGCTACGGCCTGGGGGCTTCCCTGGGAGCAAAGCTGGGCTGTAAGGATAAGGTGGTCATTAATGTGGCAGGAGACGGCTGTTTCCGGATGAACATGAATGAGATCGCCACAGCTACCCGTTACAATATCCCCATCATCCAGGTGGTTCTAAACAATCACGTACTGGGCATGGTCCGCCAGTGGCAGACCCTGTTCTATGGAAAGCGGTATTCACATACAGTGCTTAATGACCAGGTGGATTTTGTAAAGGTAGCGGAAGGGCTGGGAGCCAAGGCATACCGGGTGACCAGTAAGGAGGAATTTGAGCCTGTCCTCAGAGAAGCTATAGAGTTAAACGTTCCTGTTGTTATAGATTGTCAGATTCATTGCGATGACAAGGTATTCCCAATGGTATCTCCGGGAGCGCCCATCCAGGATGCGTTTGACGCAGAAGACCTAAAGATTTAAGACAAAAGTATGAGGAGGAAGATTATGAACAGAGTGTACAATTTTTCCGCAGGACCAGCTGTGTTGCCGGAAGAAGTCTTAAGAGAAGCAGCGGAGGAGATGATGGATTACAGAGGCAGCGGTATGTCTGTCATGGAGATGAGCCACAGGTCTAAGCTGTTTGAGACGATCATCGGTGATGCAGAAGCGGATTTGCGGGATTTATTGAAGATTCCGGACAATTACAAGGTATTGTTTTTGCAGGGCGGTGCCTCCCAGCAGTTTGCTATGGTTCCCATGAACTTATTTAAGAACCGTGTGGGAGATTACATCATTACGGGACAGTGGGCAAAAAAAGGCGTACCAGGAAGCAAAGCTTTACGGCACGGCCAATGCGGTTGCCTCAAGCGCCGACAAGACCTTCAGTTATATCCCCGATGTTTCGGATCTGCCGATTTCCGATGATGCGGATTACGTTTATATCTGTGAAAACAACACGATCTACGGTACAAAGTTCAAAGAATTACCAAATACAAAAGGAAAAACACTTGTTGCTGATCTCTCCTCCTGTTTCTTATCGGAACCTGTTGACGTTTCAAAATACGGCTGATTTTTGCAGGCGCCCAGAAGAACGTAGGGCCTGCAGGCGTGGTAATCGCCATCATCCGGGAAGACTTAATCACAGAGGATGTGCTTCCGGGAACTCCTACCATGCTCCGTTATAAGACCCATGCCGATGAGAAATCTCTTTATAACACACCGCCGGCTTATGGAATTTACATCTGCGGAAAGGTGTTTCAATGGTTAAAGAAGCGGGGCGCTTAGATGCCATGAAAGAATTCAATGAAAAGAAGGCAGCCATTCTTTATGATTACCTGGACCAGAGCCAGATGTTTACCGGTACCGTAGTAAAGAAGGACCGTTCCCTTATGAATGTACCGTTTGTGACCGGTGATGAGGAACTGGATGCACTGTTTGTAAAGGAATCAAAGGCAGCAGGATTTGAAAATTTAAAGGGCCACAGGAGCGTGGGCGGTATGCGGGCCAGCATCTACAACGCCATGCCAATAGAAGGTGTGGAGAAGCTGGTTTCCTTTATGAAGGATTTTGAAGCAAAGCATGGGAAATAACCATACCGGGAGGAGAGGAATCATGATAAAGAAAATTCATTGCCTCAATGGGGTTTCCGCCTGCGGAACCGCATTGCTGACAGAAGATTATACATTAACAGATGACATAAAAGAAGCGGATGGTGTCCTGGTACGAAGCGCTTCCATGCATGAGCTGGAACTTCCTGAGAGCCTTTTGGCCGTTGCAAGAGCTGGAGCAGGAGTCAATAACATTCCCCTGGATGAGTGTGCTGCAAAGGGAATCGTGGTGTTCAACACCCCTGGAGCCAATGCCAACGGAGTCAAGGAGCTGGTTATTGCAGGCCTTATGATAGCTTCCAGGGATATTGAAGGAGGCATCCGCTGGTGTAAAGACAATAAAGACGATGCAGACATTGCAAAATCTGCGGAAAAAGCCAAAAAAAGCCTTTGCAGGATGTGAGATCAAGGGAAAGAAGCTGGGCGTTATCGGTCTTGGAGCCATTGGCTCGGAAGTTGCCAATGCCTGCTCTTCCTTAGGGATGGAGGTCTACGGATATGATCCCTTTATTTCCATCAATGCAGCATGGAAGCTTTCCAGAAACATCAAGCACATCACCTCCGTGGATACTATTTTCCAGGAGTGCGATTACATAACCCTTCACCTGCCCTTAATTGATTCCACAAAAGGAATGGTGAATAAGGCTGTCCTTGACCTTATGAAGGACGGTGCTGTGGTCCTGAACTTTTCAAGAGATGTCCTGGTGAATGAGGATGATATGGCAGAGGCCCTTAAGTCCGGAAAGATAAAGAAATATGTGACCGATTTCCCTAATCCAAAGTCAGCACATATGGAGGGAGCCATCGTTATCCCACATTTAGGCGCTTCTACTGAGGAATCCGAGGATAACTGTGCCAAAATGGCGGCAGAGGAGATCGTGGATTACATTGATAACGGCAACATCCGCAATTCCGTAAACTTTCCTTCCTGTGATATGGGAGTGTGCAAGGCGGCCAGCCGTATCGCAGTGCTTCACTTAAATATCCCCAACATGATCGGACAGATTACGGGAACGCTGGCAGCAGGAGATGTGAATATCTCCGATATGACCAACAAAAGCCGTGAAAGATACGCTTATACCCTGCTTGATCTGGAAAGCGTTCCGGATGAAGAGAGCATAAAGAAGCTAAGTGATATCAAAGGCGTACTCCGGGTAAGGGTGATCAGGTAAAGGAGATATTATGGCAATTGTAAAACCATTTCAATGCGTTAGGCCTGATGAACGGTATGCGGGTCAGGTAGCAGCCCTCCCCTATGACGTATACAGCCGTAAGGAGGCCTGCCAGGTAACGGCAGCAAACCCAAGGTCATTTTTAAACATTGACAGGCCGGAAACCCAGTTTTCCGATGATGTGGACACTTATGATGACCGTGTGTATGAAAAAGCCGGGGAGATGCTGAAAGGCTGGATAGAGGACGGGACATTTAAGAAAGATGGTCTGGAAGCTTATTATATCTATGAGCTGACCATGGACGGAAGGCGTCAGACCGGGATCGTGGCCTGTTCTTCCATTGATGATTACGTAAATGGAGTCATTAAAAAACACGAAAACACCAGAGAAGAAAAGGAAGTGGACCGGATCCGCCATGTGGATACCACAGATGCCCAGACCGGCCCTATTTTCCTGGCCTACCGTTCCAATGAAGCGGTCAATGAAATCGTTAATTTAGTAACAGGCACAGAGCCGCTGTACGATTTTGTGGCAGAAGACGGAATCAGCCACAGGGTATGGCGGATCCATGACAAAGAAAAGATTTCCCTGATTGAAAAGGCCTTTTGCACGATTCCCTCTACCTATATTGCAGATGGCCATCACAGGGCAGCTTCCGCCGTAAAGGTAGGGCTTAAGAGGCGCATGGAAAATCCGGGATATACTGGGGAAGAACCCTTTAACTATTTCCTTTCTGTGCTGTTTCCCCATGACCAGCTGATGATCATGCCTTATAACCGGGTGGTAAAAGATTTAAACGGCCTTTCAGAAGAAGATTTTCTTCAAAAAGCAGGGCAGTCCTTTGAAGTGACCTGTATGGGGACCGAAGCCTTCACACCTCCTGGCAAAGGGTCCTTTGGAATGTACTTAAACAGGAAATGGTACTGCTTAAAGGCTTTAGACTCCCTGAAATCCTCAGATCCGGTAAAGGGGCTTGATGTATCCCTTCTCCAGGATCATCTGCTGGGTCCTGTTTTAGGGATCGGAGATCCCAGAACGGATAAGAGAATTGATTTTATCGGAGGAATCAGAGGTCTTAAAGAGCTGGAAAAACGTTGCAGCCTGGATATGGCGGTGGCATTTTCCATGTACCCCACTTCAATCCAGGAACTGTTTGCCGTGGCAGATGCAGGGCTTTTGATGCCCCCTAAATCCACATGGTTCGAGCCAAAGCTTCGCAGCGGATTATTTATCCATCTTTTAAAATAAAACACGCCGTCCCCGGCAGGCAGAAGCCTATGGGGACGGCGTTTCTTTTTCAGGTTCTTTTTTTTAACTGTTCATCCCGGTAGGCAGCGTAGACCTCTAAGAGCTGGGGACGCTTTACAACCTCGATTTTTTTTGAAAAATATTGTGAACATGGGTTTTTGCTGTTCCAAGGGAGATGTATAAATCCTCGCTTATTTCCTGGTTGGTTTTATCCATAAGAAGCACTCTCAGTATTTCCCTCTCTCTTGCGGTAAGATGGTAAGCCTCGCTAAAGCGGTACAGAATGCTTTCTTCTATATCAGAGGGCAGGTTTCCCCGGGTATGGCTGGTCACCTCTGATACAATGGTATTATTTTTTTTAATAATATCTTTAAGTAGTACATAAGGTATGCGGCAGAAAATATGGCATAGATAAGATATAGGATGTCGGAGGTAAAACTCCTGTTATTCATATTAATATAATATTTTGAATAGGTATCAAAGTTAAAAATCACAATGGTATCTTCGGCAATGATGGAGATATTCATGATGACCGTAATGAAAAAAAAGTATTTTGCACCATTTATAGAAAGGATCCTGATATTCCTCAGGGTTCTTTTTTATTATCCCGAAACATTCTGCACCTAAATAAGTGTTGTAAAGCTGGCTGGGGAGGAAATAGAGCCATATCTTCCAGGCACTGTTGTCCATGGCCGGTACAAACAGCATGAAAGTCACGTATACCGTTAAAATTACATAATCACGCGGGGTGATTGTTGTGTTTAACAGGGGTTTGAAAATGGTCAGGCAGCCCAAGGAAAAGATCAGATAGATCAATGTCTTATGGGTTGGAACGATCATAAAAATCCTATTATAATTTCCTGCAAAATTCCCAAACATTTCTGATGCAAAAATCACAATATCATCTGTTAAAACTACCCCGAATATAATGCCGATCCATAACAGAATCTTTTCCTTCCCATTAAAGAAAAGTGAGAAAGACATAAAAAGGATACCGGAGTAGATCGTAATTAAAACAAGATTGTAAATGAAGATAATTCCTTTTTCCATAGTTCCTCCTGCCTTTTGTTCGTCTGTATGTTGTTCATCATCAGTATAGCAAATAAAAAAAGTTTTTTCAACTGCAAAATTTTATGAAGAGCCTACTTTTTAGTGCATAATGCACAAAAGTTTAGGAAGGTTTATGTGGATTAGAGTTAAAAGTGTTATAAAAATCCACCTTTGGTTGCATTCTCAACCGGTGTGAGAACTGCTATTTTCATCTTGTGACGACGCGGTAAAACGCAAATCACGGCAAAACAAAAATCACAAAAGGAGGTTTTACTGATGGCAGAGAAAATAGTCCTTGCCTTAGGCGGAAATGCGCTGCAGTCAGGAAAAGGAGAAGCAACTGCTGGAGCGCAGCTTGAAGTCGTTCATAAGACTTGCGAGTACATAGCAGAACTAAATGAGCGTGGCTATGAGATGGCCATTGTACATGGGAACGGACCTCAGGTAGGAAGAATTTTGCTGGCATCTGAAACTGCAAAAGATGTAACACCGCCTATGCCGTTTGACGTGTGCGGGGCAATGTCCCAGGGTTATATCGGGTATCATCTGCAGCAGAGTCTGAAATATGCACTCAATAAGAGGAATCAGAACTTCCCTGTTGTCACCATCGCTACCCAGATGATTGTAGATGAACATGATCCTGCTTTTCACGATCCAACCAAACCCATCGGACCCTTTTATACAAAAGAAGAGGCTCACGCTCTTAAAGAAGAAAAGGGATACGTTATGAAAGAGGATGCCGGCCGAGGATACCGCAGGGTGGTTGCATCTCCTATTCCTAAAAAGATCGTGGAGATTGAGGCGGTAAAAGAATTATGGCCAAAGGCAATTGTTATTACCTGCGGAGGAGGCGGAATTCCGGTTATTGAGGATCCAACCGGCGCTCTCCATGGAACAGCAGCAGTGATTGATAAGGATTTTGCAGCAGAGCTTCTGGCAGAACAGGTGAATGCAGACATTCTGATGATTTTAACAGAGGTGGAAAAGGTGGCAGTTAATTATAATAAGCCGGATCAGAAGAATCTGGACCATCTCAGCCTTATGGAAGCTGACCGGTATTGTAAGGAAGGGCAGTTTGCTCCGGGAAGCATGCTTCCAAAGGTTCAGGCAGCCATGAAGTTTGTAAGATCCAATCCGTCAAAACGGGCGATCATCACCTCCCTTGATAAAGCGGTTGAAGCGCTGGAGGGGAAAACAGGCACTATATTCACATTTAACTGATTAACAATAAAAATTTATATAAGGAGACTTTGCCATGAAAGCAAACGGAATTACACATTTTATTGACACCAACGATTTCACCAAGGAGCAGCTCTTAGACATCATCGAATTGTCCCTGGCAATTAAAAGAAGCATCAAGGCAGGCTATAATCCTCCTCTGTTAAAAGGAAAAACACTGGGAATGATTTTCCAGCAGTCCTCAACAAGAACCCGGGTTTCCTTTGAAACGGCTATGGAACAGCTTGGCGGACATGCCCAGTACTTAGGACCTGGCATGATCCAGCTCGGCGGACATGAGACCATCGGCGATACAGGAAGAGTGCTTTCCCAGCTGATCGATGTGGTAATGGCCAGAGTTATCGAGCACAACACAGTGGTAGAGTTAGCGAAAGCCTGCACCATTCCTGTATTAAACGGTATGAGTGATTACAATCATCCGACCCAGGAAATCGGCGATCTTTGTACCATTGTAGAACACCTTCCAAGAGGAAGAAAGCTGGAAGACTGCAAGGTTGTTTTCGTAGGCGACGGAACACAGGTATGTGCTTCTCTTGGATTTATCACCACAAAGCTTGGTATGCATTTCGTTCATTACGGGCCAAAGAACAACCAGCTTTTAGAAGAGCACAAAAAGATCATGGAGGAAAACTGCAGGATTTCCGGCGGTACATGGGAAGTGACTGATAACCGTGACAGCGTAAAGGGAGCAGATTTCATTTACACGGACGTGTGGTATGGACTATATGAAAACGAGACTCCAAAGGAAGAACGCGTTGCTACTTTTAAGGATTACCAGGTAAACAGAGATTTAATGTCTCTTGGAAATATCGGCTGCAAATTCATGCACTGCCTGCCTGCTACCAGGGGGGAAGACGTAACCGATGAAGTGCTTGACAGCGATAGCTCCATTGCATTCTTAGAGGCAGGAAACCGCCTGACAGCAATGAGAGGTCTGCTTGTTTACCTTACACAGTATCAGAGAGATCAGGCTCCAAGTGAGCTTCAGATCGCAGCAGCAAAGGAACAATTAGAGAAATTCATGGATGATAGAAATATCAGATAGGGGGAAAATTATGTCTGAAGCGCCAAAGAAAAAGTTTCGGTTAATTGATGCCATAATGACGGTAATATGCGTTGTATTTGTGGCAGAAGCAGCAAGTCCGGTGGCAGCCATTGGTAATTCCCAGTATTTCTGGTGGATCTTCCTCTTAATAGCATTTTTGCTGCCATATGGCTTGATCTCCTCAGAACTGGGGACAACCTATGAGGGTGACGGTGGATTGTATGACTGGGTGTCAAAAGCCTTTGGTAAAAAAATGGGGAGGAAGGGTGTCCTGGTACTACTGGATCAACTTTCCGCTTTGGATGGCTTCTTTGGCGCTTATGTTCCCCGAGGTCATTAATCTTTTGACCGGAGGACAACTGGGATTTTTCCCGTCCCTGGTCATAGAGCTTGCTTTTGTATGGATCATTGTTTTTATCAGCTTTTATTCGGTTTGTGACAGTACGTGGATCTTAAACGGGGCGGCTGTGATAAAGATCCTCATAGCTTTAATCCTGGGATGCCTTGGTATCTATGGTGCGGTTACTCATGGAGTTGCCAACGAATACACCTTAGCTTCAATGATTCCAAACTTTAATTTAAACAGCCTGTCCTACATATCAGTTATTTTATTTAACTGCCTTGGCTTTGAGGTTGTTTGTACCTTTGCGGATGATATGGAAAATCCTAAGAAGCAGATTCCCCAGGCCATTATTGCAGGCGGTATTGTCATTGCAGCTATCTATATCTTTATGGCATTCGGAATCGGTGTTGCGATTCCGGCTGATCAGATCAGTACCAGTACCGGATTGGTTGCAAGTGTCCAGCTTTTGACCGGCAGCACCAGAGGAATCATTGTAACAGTCGTTGCCATTGGTTTCCTGCTTACGCTTTTTGGAAATATGGTTTCCTGGTCACTGGGAGTAAACAATGTTGCGGCTTATTCAGCAGAGAATGGAGATATGCCGGCGGTATTTAAGATAAGAAGCAAAAAGAATGATATGCCCATTGGCGCCTCCATCATGAATGGCCTGGTAGCCAGCACGGTTTTAATCATTGCTCCCTTAATACCCAATCAGGATCTGTTCTGGTGCTTCTTCGCATTGAATCTGGTTATGTTTTTGCTTTCCTATATACCTGTATTTCCGGCATTCTTAAAGCTTAGAAAGATAGACCCGGATACAGAACGGCCCTTTAGAGTTCCGGGAAGCGATGGCTTTTTAAAGGTTTTAGCAACCGTTCCAATGATACTGATCATCGTTGCGCTGATCTTCACCGCTGTTCCTTTAAGCTTTGATCCGGAGACTCTGGAAGCAGTTCTTCCGATCACCATTGGGGCAGTGATATTCCTTATACTTGGCGAGCTGATTGTAAACAGAAAAAGAGATAAATAAGAAAGAGAAGGGATAAATTATGGCAAAGAGAATTGAGAACACAACTCCAAAGCAGGATGGATACCGCATGCCTGCAGAGTTTGAAGAGCAGGAACAGATTTGGATGCTATGGCCAGAAAGACCGGACAACTGGAGAAACGGCGCAAAGCCTGCACAGGCTGTATTCACTGAGGTTGCGAAAGCCATCCTTTCGTTTGAGCCGGTTACCGTTTGCGTATCCCCGGCACAATTTCAGAACTGCCGCGCTCATCTTCCAGCTGAAATCCGGGTGGTTGAAATGACAAGCAATGACTCCTGGATCCGTGACTGCGGACCTACCTTTGTTATCAATGATAAAGGCGGCATCAGAGGCTGCGACTGGACCTTTAATGCATGGGGCGGCCTGGTAGACGGACTTTACTTCCCATGGGATCAGGATGATCTTGTGGCCCATAAGGTATGTGAAATAGAAGGAATTGATTCCTATCGTACCGAAGGCTTTGTTCTGGAAGGCGGTTCTTTCCATGTAGATGGAGAAGGAACCATTATTACAACAGAAATGTGCCTGTTAAGTGAGGGAAGAAATCCTCATATGACAAAAGAGGATATTGAAGGAATGTTTGATGAATACTTAAACTGCCAGAAGGTTATCTGGATTAAGGATGGCATTGATCCCAACGAAACCAATGGACATGTTGACGATGTTGCCCAGTATGTAAAACCAGGAGAGGTTGCCTGTATCTGGACTGAGGATGAAGAGAATCCTTTCTATAAAGAAGCTCAGGCAGCTTATAAAACATTATCCGAAGCAGTAGACGCAAAGGGCCGTAAATTAAAGGTACATAAGCTTTGCCTGACTAAGAAGCCGGTTCTGCTTCATGGCGCAGAAGCCATTGATATGGTAGAAGGAACTCTTCCAAGAGAGGACGGCGAGGTTTCCATCGCTTCCTATATGAATTTCCTGGTCGTAAACGGAGGCGTGATCGTTCCCCAGTATGGCGATGAAAACGATGCGCTGGCCTTACAGCAGATCCAGGAAATGTACCCGGACCGCAAAGTAGTTGGAGTACGTACCGAAGAGGTTGCATTTGGGGGCGGAAATATCCACTGCATTACCCAGCAGCAGCCAAAAGCAAAATAAAAGGATTCACACACATCTCCTCGAATGTATGCAAAGGGGCTGTTGCACTTGCCGCAACAGCCCTTGTAATTTTTATGGGTTAATTTTCTTCCTTGGGAGGTTCTGGCGGAATGAAATTTTCAGGGATTCCAGGATCTCTCATATCATAAATCCGGTTATACTCCTTTGTCTCCTGGTTTTTAAGAGTCTCGGAACGGTTCATGGTAAGGAATTTAGTCAGCTCGTAGCAGCTGACCCAGATCTCGTTGTTCCCTTCCTTCTGAGACTCATCAAAAATGAGCTGAAGTCCAAAGTGGAGATGGGGTTCATTAATATTATTGGTATTTTCATTCCGGCTGTATCCGGTACGGCCAGATAACCGATCACATCTCCTGCTGTAACAATGCTTCCCTTGCTTAAGGATTTGTGATAAGGGTAATTCTTTCTTAAATGGGCGTAATAATAATACCGTTTTCCATCAAAGCTGCGGATTCCCAAACGCCATCCCCCGTACTGGTTCCAGCCGATGGCCTCCACATAGCCGCTTTCCACTGCAATTACGGGAGTTCCTACCTGCCCCATCATATCATGCCCTAAATGCTGCCGTCTGTAGCCATAAGAGCGCGCGACTCCAAAATCATCAAAATCATTATAGGGAAAGTTCTTGGCAATGGGGGAAAAGCCTTTCAGCCCATACTTCTTTACCCAAACCTTATCCGGATCCTGGCTGCCGTCAGGAAGGAGGGCAGGAGTGGCGTAAAGGGGAGCATTCTGAGAGGGAATCTGAATCTCATACTGGCCTACAAGGCCATCTAAAACAGCTCCATAGGCTTCTCTGTAATAGGAATAATAGTTCATTTTTGCAGTCAGTTCTTCCATAGTTTTGCCGGCAAGAAGCTGTTCCGCAAGTCCATCTAAGTCTTTGGTGGAATATCTGGAAAAATCCCCTCCATACTTGGCGCCTAGATAAGCAAGTAAATCCACCCAGTTTAAATGAGGCTCAGACTGACAGGTGTTGACATCATAACGGAAGGCCTCCTGCATGGCCTTTGAGGTCACATCAAAATCCACCCATTTAATGAATTTTTTTTGCTTCTGAGGGACTGGCGTCTTTGCCCTGATTTACAACAGGAAATGAGAGCTTTCCGCCTGGGGATATAAAAAACAAGGAGATCAGAAGAAATGTCAGAATGATGACTTCTATGTAAATAATGATATGGTGTCGGGATACATTGGAAAGTTTGATATCTTTTTTTAATAGGTTCATAAGCGTTCTCCTTGTCATTCCATGGCATGATTTACTAAATAAAGGCAAGCCAGGCCCGGTCTGAATGCAGCAGATCAGCCGTTCGATGAGCCGCCAGGTGGGTCGAACTTCTTACATATGAAAAAGGAAAGCAGATTACTAGGGCTTTCCTATATAAGATATGCAAAGACATTAAAAAAATATGAAGGGAAACAGGGGAGAGAATCGATATTGGAAAAAATAATTGTTCGTGGTATAATCCCTATTGAGAATATAAATGATGCGGAAAATGAGGACTTAGACCGCAGCGGAAAGTGAGGCTGAGAATGAATAATTTCGAGTATTGTGTACCTACAAGGGTGATATTCGGCCGTGATGCCCATAAAAAGGCAGGAGCCATCATTTCTGAATATGGATTCCGTAAGATCATGATCCATTATGGAGGCGGCAGCGTAAAGAAAAGCGGCCTGCTTGGACTGGTGGAAGAATCCTTAAGAGAGCATGGAATAGAGTATGTTCTTTTTGGCGGAGTACAGCCAAATCCGGTTTTATCCCTGGCAAAAGAAGGCATGGAACTATGCAGAAGGGAAAATGTGGAGTTTATCCTGGCAGTTGGAGGCGGAAGTGTCATTGATTCGGCCAAGTGCATTGCTGACGGAACACCAAATCCGGAAGTCGATCCGTGGAAATTCTTTTTAAAGGAAGAGGTTCCTGTAAAAGCCCTTCCCCACGGCAACATTCTTACCCTGTCCGCTTCGGGAAGTGAGACAAGCTTATCCTGCGTTATCACAAAGGAAGAGGGGGACTTGAAGCGAGGGTTCAACAGCCAGACTCATCGTCCTTTGTTTGCTATCTGCAATCCGGAGCTGACTTTTTCTGTTAACAAATTTCAGACCGGATGCGGAACCGTGGACATTATGATGCACACCCTGGAACGGTATCTGGGAGGGACCACAAAGGACACGCCTTTGACCGACCGGATCGCAGAAGGTCTTTTGACCTCTGTTATGGAAGCGGGAGCTGTGGCGGACAAAAATCCAGAGGATTATGAGGCCCGGGCCACTCTTATGTGGGCAGGCAGCCTTTCCCATAATGAGCTTACCGGTCTGGGAAGGGAGTTTATGATGCAGGTTCACCAACTGGAGCACGAGCTGTCCGGGATGTATCCGGCTATTGCTCATGGCGCCGGATTGTCTGCCCTGTTCTGTTCCTGGGCCAGGTACGTATGCGAAACCGATCCCATGAGGTTTGCCCAGCTGGCTGTCCGGGTAATGAATGTGGAAATGAACTTTGAAGAACCTTTAAAAACAGCTCTTAATGGGATCAGCAGACTGGAAGAATTTTTTTAAGGGCCTTGGAATGCCTGTCAGCTTAAGAGAATTGAATGCGGGGATAAAGGAAACGGATTTAGAAGTTCTGGCGGATAAATGCTCCTTTTACGGAACCAGAACCTTGCCCGGAATCCGGTCCTTGGGGAAACCAGAGATGATTGATGTGTACCGGCTGGCGTTTTAGGATTTTAAGCAGCATAGAAGCGGCCTGCTTTGATCAGATCAAAACGATATTAATAAAGAATACCGTTTAGATAATGATCAGGCAGGCCGCTCATTTGTGCCAGCATGGTCTTCAATGAAAGAAAATCGGGGCAGGATAACATCCAATCTCCGATCTTGGTTTTGGCTTTACAGCTTGTGTCTTTGCAATTTTTCAAATATGGTCTTATATATCTCATAAAATCACCTTACCTTTCTGTTTGGCAGCGAGGTAAAGGGGATATAATATCCTGATATTTTCTACGGGCCTTCACTAACATTTATAGCAGCCCATTTTGCATATATTCGTTACAATCGCCCTTGCTTCCTCTTTTTCCCCTTCTTTGCAAAAGGGTTTGAAAATGGAGACCATGGTTATGGCATTTTGCGGGGGGCGGGTCATAAGGAAGGAATTGCAGATAAAGTGGAAGTTGATTCCCCTGGCTTCCTGAGTGGCTACCAGGTAGGGCTTGTAGGTTGCACCCCTTAATTCCCTGGTGGCTTCAAAGAAGATGGCCAGGTCCTTACAGTTTACATCGCGGTAGGGGGTAAAATTGCCTGGGCAGCACATATAAGAAACTCCTTTGCCATTTCTATTGTTATATCATATGCGGCTCCGGGGACGAGCGTGAGCCACTTTCATCATTTGCTTTCAATTATGAAAAGATGATTTGTCATATAGTTAAGATATGGTGACTTGGTTTCTTGCGGAACTTGACCTGATGACACAGGAAAAAAATGACCAAAACATCTGTATTTCGTATAGATTTATGTTAAAATATACCATAAGAAGATACAATTAAAGGAAGAAAAAGGTATGAAAAATAAGGGTAAGGCTTATCGAAAACTGTATTTATCTTACGGTTTCATTTTTTTAATCCCAATTATCATGGGAATTTTGTTTTATTTTTATGCTTATTATATTGCAAAGGAACAGGCGGATGCCTCTAACCAAAGTTTGATTCAGACAGTGAAAAACACCTGTGACAGAGAGCTGGGATACTATGAGAATATTTTGACACAATTGGCTCTTAACAAGAATGTGCAGCAGTTGTCTGTGGTGAAGGAGGAATTTCGGCCTGAAGCTTTTTACCAGCTTTATACGACTCAGAATGAAATTATGGATCTTAAGGTAACGATCAATAAAAGCGGTGATTACTGCAAAGATATCATGGTTTATTTTAAGAACTGTGACAAAGTGGTTTCTTCTTTAGGAAACATGGACTTTTCCATGTACAGTGATCTTTATTGTTTTGGAGAGGAAGATACAAAATCATCTGAAATCCTGAAAAAACATCTGTCTGAATATCATTTTCGTGATACCATCCAAATGAATACCAAATGGACTCAGGGAAGACCCACCCTTCTTTTGACAATGAATAACTTAAAAGGGGATTTTGGAGAATCCACCGCTATGGTCGGAATCTGGCTGGATATGGATGCCTTAAACAGCAGTATTGAAATGGCTTCCTGGGAGTCAGGTTTAGATTGGCTGATCATAAACGAGGAAAATCAGATTATGAACCGGTCTGAAGATTATTCAAGCATTGGAATCCGATATGACCAGCTGAATCCGGATGGGGATCAGAAAATAACGTGGAATGGGCAAAAATATATTATACGCACGGTATTTTCCGATGTGTTTAACTGGAAATATGTTCTGTTGATGCCTGAGAGAATGATAACAGGCTCAGCAGGAAAAATGCAGAATATTTTCGTTATTGGCATATTTATCTGTCTGTTTACCGGCTTCTGGGCTTCCTCCAAGATGATGAAAATCAACTACAATCCCCTGAAGGTTTTAATGGAGGTGTTCCGAAAGCACGATGATGGTCAGGAGGTATTTGTTGACAATGAATATTTGTATCTGGAGGAAAAGACCATTTCACTGCTGGCAGAACGGTCGGATTTTAAACAGATGGTGAGCAGAAGCCAGGAAGTGGTAAAACAGTATTATTTAATGGATTTGATGGTAAACGCCTATGAACAGAGTAAAGATACACCGGATCGGGAAGCAATTGTCAAGAAGTTCCGGGAGGAAAGCAACCTTGTACTGCTTTTTACCGTAAAGGCCCCTTCCCCCGGGAGGAAAACCAGGAAGAATACATACAAATAAACAGTTTGAGAAAGTTTATTGTTGGAAATGTGTTTGGCGAAGGAATTGCAGGCAGCTTTCGTCAGGAAAAGGTGGAGCTGGGCGATACCGCTGCAATGATTGTCAACATTCCTGATACTGCTGCAGAATATGATGAAAGGTTAGAAGAAATCATAGATGCAATGCAGAAATATATTTATGAGAATTTTGGATTTATGACCGTTGTATTGGCAGGAGAAGCTCATAAGGGACTGGAGGGAATCCATTTATCTTATATGGAAGCAAGGGAAGCAGAGGAATTTGTGGCTGTTCTGGATCCTGAATATATCAGCTATCGGGATATTAAAAACAGTTCCCATAAAAAATACGATTATCCAACAGATCAGGAACTGCGGATCATTGCAGCAATCAAGGACCGTAATAGCACATTGGCTTCTTCCTATATTAACAAAATTCTGGATGTCAATTATCTGGAAAACAAGGCGTCTCTGGCTATGTTAAAATGCTTCTGTATGACTTAATGGGAACAATTATGAAAGGAGCACAGGAGGTAGAGGAAGTTTCTGATGAAGAGTTAGGATTAAAGGGTATTTCCGTGAAAATGCCTCTTGAGAAAATCAAGGAAACCTTTAAAGAAGCAGTTGAGAAATTGTGTAAATCCTCTGATAATTCCAGAGAATACGGACAAAACCAACAATTGTGTGAAAAGATACAGAAGTATATTCAGGAGAATTTCAGTGACCCTGACTTAAATATTTCTCAGACAGGACTGCATTTTCATATGACCCCTGCTTATCTTTCCTCCATTTATAAAAAAACACACAGGGGAAAGCCTCCTAAAGGTCATCAATCAGAAGCGGATCGATGAAGCGGAGAAACTTTTGGCAGAGGGAATTAATGTGGTCGAGGTAGCTGAGAGAGTAGGCTTTCGGGACAGCTCCACATTTATCAGAACCTTTAAGAAATTTACAGGAGCAACGCCTGGGCAATTAAAAAGCGGGCGGTAGGGATTCGATAAATTGTAAATGAATTTTAGTTTTAGTCAAGAAAGGTTGACGGAATCATTCGATTTTGTCAATCTTTTTTTAATATTTGAATATATAAAATGCATATAAAACTGTATACAATATAGAGAAATGAGTGCAAGATGCACAAAAATAAGGAGGAAGGTTCATGAAGAAAAGTTTTAAAAAGCCGATTGCTATTTTAACAGCAATGGTTACTGTCACCTCTCTGCTGGCAGGCTGTGGAAGTAAAACAGGGGGAAATCCAACTGCAGGCGGAGACACAAAAGAAACAACTAAAACAGCAGAAGCCGGTTCTGATACAGAAGCAGGGGGAGAAGTATCTTATCCTTTGGCTAAGGGAGGAGAGCTTACCTATTGGCTTCAGCTAAATCCTAACGTATCAGCTAACTATACTAATTTAGGCGAAACTGAATTAGGAAAAGCTTTACAGGAGCAGACCGGTGTTACAATTAAATTCCAGCATCCCTCCGCAGGTACGGACCAGGCAAAGGAACAGTTTAATTTAATCGTTGCCGATGGAAATCTCCCTGATATTATGGAGTGGCAATGGGTAAAAATGTATCCAGGCGGTCCGGAAAAAGCAATTAAGGATGGAGTCATCATTCCATTAAATGACGTTTTTGATCAGTATTGTCCAAATCTCAAAAAATATCTGGCTGAAAATCCTGATGTAGATAAGATGATCAAGACAGATGAAGGCCATTACTTTGCATTCCCATTCATCCGCGGTGAAGACAGGCTGCGCTATACAGTCGGTGGTTTTATCCGTAAGGATTGGCTGGATGAGCTGGGGCTTGAAGTTCCTGCAACGGTTGATGAGTGGCATACTGTACTGACTGCATTTAAGGAAAAGAAGGGTGCTGAGGCTCCTATTTGCTTTGACTGGACCAATTTCAAGCAGTCCAATCCAATTGCATTTGCCTATGAAGTAGGAGCTGCAAACGGTACATGGTTTATATTAGATAGTGAGGGCAAGGTTGCTTTTGCACCTGCACAGGCTGGATATAAGGATTATCTGATGACCATGAACCAGTGGTATCAGGAAGGACTGATTGATAAGGATGTTGCAACTCTTAACAGTGATCAGGTAACTGCAAAGATGACCAGTGATAAATCAGGTGCTTCTGTAGGCTGGGCAGCAAGCCGTATGCAGGTGTTTATGACAAGTGCACAGAAGAACAATCCTGACTACTTGCTGGTTCCGACTCCAACTCCAACTTTAGAAAAGGGTGCTGCCCCTGAATATGGCTATATGGAAAATAAGTTCCCTGATGTGGGAGCAGCCATCACCTCCAGCTGTAAAAATGTAGAACTGGCAGCCAGATTATTGGATTACGGTTATTCTGAGGCAGGGCATAACTTGTTTAATTATGGCACGGAAGGTGTTTCTTATGAGATGAAGGATGGAAAAGCTGCTTATACTGATTTGATCATGAATAATCCGGACGGCTGGCCTCTGGCACAGTCTTTGTCAAAATACATTCGTGCTAATTATAATGGACCATTTGTACAGGATCTTAACTATCTTGAGCAGTATTTACAGCTTCCTACTGTTAAGGATTGTCCAAGTGTCTGGGAAGTTCCAAATGCAGGCAAACATACGGTTCCAAATATCACTCCAACACAGGAGGAGTCTAAGGAGCTGGCAACTATTACCAATGAACTTAATACTTATGTAGATGAAATGGCCCTTAAATTTATCTTTGGAACAGAAAGCTTTGATAAATGGGATAAATATATCCAGACATTAAAGGATATGAAACTGGATCGTGCACTTGAAATTGAGAACGCAGCTTTAGAGCGTTATGAAGCTAGATAATTCTGGTTGATTTCCAATTCAAGCGGATATTCGCAATCCGCTTCGCTACTTGCTCACAGCGTGCCCCGCTTCACCGGGCATAACCGAATAGCAGCTACGGCCGGGGCGATTGCATAGTCAGTCCCCGGCTGTTTTAAGATCAAGGTTTTCAGATCAAGTATTCAGATGAAAGGAAGGGATGGAAGGAATGAAGGGAAATTCGTTAAGCTATAGAATCAGGAAAGATTTACAGAGAAACTGGACTTTATATCTGCTGGTGCTTCCTGTCATTATTTTTTTATGCTGTTTTTATGTATAAACCTATGTATGGTGCAATGATTGCATTTAAAGATTTTACGCCTGCCAAAGGAGTGCTTGGCAGTGAATGGGTGGGGTTTGAAAATTTCACCAGATTTTTTTACAAGTCCTTATTTTGGAAGGCTTTTGAAAAACACTCTGTTATTAAGTATTTATAGTATTATATTTGGGTTTCCCGCTCCTATTATTCTGGCCCTTTTGCTGAATGAAGTGAAAAATGGAAAATTTAAGAAGGTTTCTCAGACAATTACCTATCTGCCTCATTTTATTTCCCTGGTAGTTGCCTGTGGTATGATTAAGGACTTTTGTCTGACAACCGGTCTTTTTAATGATATTATCGCATTATTTGGGGGAACGCGGAATCCTCTTCTTCAGAATCCTGCGAACTTCCGTACAATCTATACAGCCTCCAGTATATGGCAGGAGATAGGCTGGGGATCCATTATCTATCTTTCTGCATTATCTGGTGTTGACAGCCAGCTATATGAAGCAGCCTCTATTGATGGTGCAGGTAAGTGGAAACAGCTGCTTCATGTAACGTTACCTGGAATTGCACCGACTATCATCATCATGCTGATTTTAAGAATGGGTTCCCTGATGAGTATGGGATATGAAAAGACGATTCTCCTATATAATCCGTCTACCTATGAAACTGCAGATATTATTTCTTCTTATGTATACCGTGCTGGTCTGATTGAGCAGGATTGGAGTTATTCAACTGCTATTGGTCTGTTTAATTCTGTGATCAACTGTGTTCTGTTGTATGTTACTAATAAAATATCTAAAAAAAACAACAGAAAACAGCTTGTGGTAAAGGAGGAGAGAGATGAAAGTTAAAGTTTCCCGGGGAGAAAGAATATTTCATGTAGTTAATTATATTGTTTTGGCCATCATTGCATTGATCTGTTTATATCCTATGTGGTTTGTGGCTATGGCTTCATTCAGCGACAGCAGCCAGCTTATGGCACATTCAGGATTCTTATTAAAGCCTTTGGGATTTAATCTTCAGGCATATCTGAAGGTATTTGAAAACCCTATGATTTTGAAAGGCTATGTAAATACGCTGTTTATTCTGGTGGTCGGTGTTGCCCTGGATTTGGTAATGACTTCACTTGCAGCTTATTTCTTTTCCAGAAAGGGAGTTATGTTTAAAAAGCCTTTGATGCTGCTGGTGCTCTTTACCATGTTTTTCTCAGGCGGTATGATTCCGTTTTATCTGAATCTGAAAGATCTGCATTTGATTAACAGCAGATGGGGACTCATCATTCCTTTTATGATCAGTACTTATAATATGATTATTTTAAGAACATCCTTTGAATCCATTCCTGAAAGCTTAACAGAAGCGGCCAGAATTGACGGGGCTGGACATATTACCATTCTGTTTAAAATTATTTTGCCCCTGTCCAAATCAATTATGGCAGTTATGGTTCTGTATTATGGCGTTTCCATATGGAATGCATGGTTCTGGGCTTCTGCGATTTTAAGAGACCGGGAATTATATCCCCTTCAGGTTATCTTAAGAGAAATCCTTATATCCAATGATTTACAGGCGATGAACGGAGGCGCGGGAGCTGATGCGGAGGCCATTGCGCAGAGCATTAAGTATGCCACAATCATGGTGGCGACTGTTCCGATTCTGTTCGTATATCCATTTTTACAGAAATACTTTACAAAGGGAGTTATGATCGGAGCTGTGAAGGAATAGCTTTTGCGGCGGATCAATCTATATCAGCAAGTATAAAGGGAGTAAGGCATATGCAAACAAGGGAAGAACTATTACAGCACAAGGAAATTGATGATGGAATGTTAGGGACTGCCTATGATAAGGCAGCAGAGCTGATTAAAAAAAGCGACAGATCAGTTTACGGAACAATTTCCTCAGGAGGCCAGTGTAAATAATTTCTATCAGAAGGGAACCAACTACGAATGGACACCTGGGTTCTGGACTGGTGAAGTATGGCTGGCTTATGAGAAAACAGGGGATAGGGCATTAAGAAATACAGCTGAAATTGAAGTAAAGGATTTTTATAGAAGGATCAAAGAAAAAGAAGGTGTGGATCACCATGACATGGGATTTTTATACTGTCCCTCCTGTGTAGCTGCATACAAACTTACGGGAAATATCACCGGTAAGGAAGCCGCTATTATGGCAGCGAATAATCTGATGACGAGATTTCATGAAAAGGGCCAGTTTTTTTCAGGCATGGGGAAAGCTGGAGGATGAGAAGAATTACCGTATGATTATAGACTGTCTGCTCAATATGCCTCTGCTTTTCTGGGCAGGTGAGGTCACAGGAGAGGAAAACTTCATAAAAAAAGGCAGAAGCGCATATTAAGACTGCAATGAAAAATATTGTTAGAGAAGATCATTCCACCTATCACACATTTTTCTTTGATATAGAAACCGGAGAACCTAAAAAGGGCGTTACTCATCAGGGTTACCGGGATGGTTCTGCCTGGGCAAGAGGTCAGGCATGGGGAATTTACGGATCTGCACTTGCTTATAAATTTCTTAGAAATGAGGAATATGCCGATATTTTCTGCAAAGTAACGGATTATTTTCTGGAGCATTTGCCTAAGGATATGGTTCCTTACTGGGATTTTGATTTTAGTGACGGAAGCAATGAACCAAGGGATTCTTCTGCAGCTGCAATTGCAGCCTGCGGTATGCTTGAGATGAGCAAATATCTTTCAAAGGAAAAAGCAGAATATTATAAAGGTATGGCAAAAAGGCTTCTGTATGCACTGGTAACGGAGTGCGCGGTGACTGATCCGGCTGTATCCAACGGCCTTTTGTTACATGGAACCTATGCAAAGAGTTCTCCCTATAACACATGTCCAAACCACGGAGTTGATGAGTGCGTTCTTTGGGGCGACTACTTTTATATGGAGGCATTGACGCGGCTTTCAACTGATTGGGAGCCATACTGGTATTGATGGGGAATTGGAAATGACAATAGAACAATATTTTGACAGACCGGATGCCTGTTATTTTGTACCTGATCCGGAGAATTCAGCCTGTTATTGCAAAGAGCATTGGAATGAAGATGCAGGGCATATTTTACGGATTGCAAATGAAGTATGTGAAAATACATTTTTGTTTGACTTAAACTGGGATATGGAGCGGACCTATGAGCCTGTGGTATTTTCCGGAGAAATTGACTGGAGCTATATGCCTTCCAGCGATCCGGAATTTGTCTGGCAGTTCAACAGGCACAGATTTTTCATTTGCCTGGGGCAGGCCTGGCAGATGACTGGAGATGAAAAGTATGTAACCTGCTTTCTGCGGCTGATTAATGACTGGATGGACCGAGTTCTGCTGGAGGAGAAGACGGAGATGGGACCGTGGCGCCTGTTGGAGACAGGGCTTCGGGGAGAGACATGGACAAAAGCGATCCGCTGTTTTAAGGACAGCAGCTTAATAACAGAGGACTTTTTAGATCAATTTGCAGGATCACTGCGGCTTCATGCCAGAAGACTGGTGGAAAAGGGCGGAGATGAAAGGCTGCAGAGCAACTGGTGTATTCTGGAGAACAGCGGACTTTTTGAGATTGCAATGGGGCTTCCCCAGAACGATGAAACAAAGGAGTGGGCTTCCATTGCCCTGGAGCGGATTTATAAGTCAATTAAGGTGCAGATTTACAAAGACGGCAGCCAGTGGGAGCAATCCCCTATGTATCACAATGAAGTATATCACTGCCTGTGCTGTGTAATTTTCCTTGCAAGAGCCAATGGGATACCACTTAAGCCGGATTTGGAGGAAACGGTTCATCTCATGGCACTGGCAAATGTTATCTGGAAAAAGCCGGACAGTCATCAATTCACTCATGGGGATTCTGATGACACAGATTTACGGGATAAAATCACCATGGGAGCCTGGTTATTCCAGGATCCTGTCCTGAAATGGAGCGGCTTTGAGCTTATGGATTATGAAGGCGCCTGGGATTTCGGAACCAGTGCCTGTGCGGAGTATGCCCTTCTTCCTGCAAAAGCGCCGGATTTTATGTCAGCATATCTGGAGGATAGCGGAAATTATTATTTAAGGGAAAGCTGGAAAAGGAATTCCAATCTTCTTCATTTTACATGCGGCGCAATGAGTACAGGTCATTGTCATGGGGATAAAATGCATGTGGATCTGGTTATGAATGGAGAAGATGTACTGGTGGATGGCGGCAGAGCGACCTATATGAACGTTCCCCTTCGTTTTACTTTAAAGGGTAATTCAGGCCATAATACCACAACCGTAGACGGGGAATCCTTTACTGCATTTGGAGATTCCTGGTATACGAATAGGCTTTCTCTGCCTGTAAACAGAACATACAGGGCCGGAGAAATTGCAGAATTTGTGCAGGGCGGCCATCTGGGATATATGAAAAAGGGTATCTTTGTGAATCGGCGTATTATCTGGATTAAACCGGATATTTATCTGATCAATGATCAGTTTTATGGAGAAGGAGAGCATGAATACAGGCAGTATTTCCATTTTGCGCCGGAGGGAGAGGCTTTCACAGAAGCAAATCTGGTGACTTTCCGGGGAAAAGAGACCAGTGCATTTCTGAATTTTTTGACAAAGGATGCCATACTTGAAAGTAACAGGGGAATGACCTCAAGACATTACAATCAGTGGGAAGAAAATGATGTAGTTACTGCAGTCCTTAAAAAAAGAAGGGTTTGCCAGTATGATTACAGTCATAAATGGCGGAAGTTCTTCTGCAGCAGAACCGGCTGGAGTAAAGTTTGTGGAGACAGTCAGCCATACTCTTCATAAAACACTGACAGAAAGCGAAGCCCAGGCTGTAAAAATCACTGTCGGAAAACGAAGCTATGTTGTAATTCTCTGCAATGATGAGGTCCTTCATACTTCAGATGCAGTGATAGCAGATGAATGTTTTGCTACAGGAAATGTCTGTGTTTTCAATGTCAGTGACAGGAAAATGGGAGAAAGGCTTTATGCTGGAGAAGTGCTCCATGTTTAATGAAACTGATTACCAACTGTATCTGGAAATCGTGCTGGGGATATCCTCAAAAAAAGGTTCAA